>JAUIEK010000002.1 GCA_030428865.1 Bacteroidia bacterium
GTTTTTGAAATAGACAAGCAAGAAATGTATGATATGACGAGTAATGTTTTCTCTATTTCTGAAGAAGTAGTGATTTCAGAGAAAAACTTTACTAGGTTAAACATCTGGCTTCGAAAAAATGGTTTTACAGTAGAGGAGGTAAACTACGCTGAAATTGCTAAGCAAGAAGGATTGCTTCGTTGTTCTACACTTCCTTTAATAAGAGATTAAATAGAAAATTAAAAGCTGTAGTTTAATACTACAACTTTGTGAAATTATTTAGAAGTTATCTCGAATATTTCGATAACTTCTTTTTCCTTTTTTACTTCAATATTTCGTGTTTTTAAAAAAGCAATAATATCTTTAGCATTTGCTTTATCAATATCTCCTAATTCTCTATTGTAGATATACTTGTCTTTTAAAGATTTATCAGCAATAAAATATTCGTTGGTTATTATTTCTAAACGAGAAATATATTTAGTAACGGCTTTGTATGCGTGTTTTGTACCATTTTCAATTTGGCTTGCTGTAATTACATTTTCATTTTTCTTTTTTAATGTTAGTTTGTTAACTAGTTCAATAGTTTTAACTTTTTTAAAGTTTAAAGATAAACTCTCTAATAAAGTTTCTTGAATTTCTTTAAATGCAGCTTCTATGCTAGGGCTTTTTTTAAGATAAACCACATCATATCCGCCTAGTTTTTTTGTTTTGTTTTTTACCCAAATGTGAGATGAAAGATTATTTAAAAATTTAAATGTATTTTCTAAGGTGCCTGCATAATGTGTTATGCCGACGAGGTCTCTATTTTTATATTTATTACTCCAACCCCATGATTTACCTCTTGAAGTAATGGTTTTCTCAAGAGTGGGTCTAATAATAAATTGATACTTGTCAAAATAAGTTTTACTACGGTGTTCTCTAGGAATATATCTTCTAAGTGATTTATCTACTCTGTTGTATAAGGGATCTTCACCTGGTGCAAAACCTCCGCTTGTTACTAACACAAGATCTTTATTATTTTTTTTAGTTTCTTTGTATTCATTAAGAGTAGAAACAGAATCGGTGCTTAATACTTCTTCTATTAGTTTGTCACTAACAAAATTACCTTCATAAACAACATTACCTTTCCTATTAATAATAAACATTTGAGGTCTGCCAGTTACTTTGTAGTTTTTAAACTCTTCTCCATTATCATCTCTACCTACCCAAAAATCAACACCTACTTTTTTAAGGAAATTTTCTAATTTGTTTTTTTTATCATCTGTTATAGCAATGTATTGTACACCTTTATCTTTATATTTATTACTCAGTTTATTGTTTTCAGGGAATGCCTCTACACAAGGATTACACCATGTTGCCCAAAAATCTAGAACAACAACTTTTCCTTTTAACGATTGTAATGTGGGAATCTTGTTGTCAGATTTATTATAGATAGCTTCCAAATTAATTTCAGGAGCTTTCTCGCCAACTAATCGAAAACTCTGAGCAATACCGTTAAATACGTTGAATAATACTACTAATGTTAGAATTACTTTTTTCATTATTATCAAAAATTAAATTAATTATACTGAGTGCGAATGTAATCCGTCGATATAATAATTATTTTTTTAAGTAGAATGAAAAAAGATTTAGTACTCGTTTAAATTAGTACTAGTACCTATCAATTGAGTGATCTCACCTTGGTTTTTGGCATCATTTTTTAGGAGCTTATTTCTTCTCCTTTTTTTTGTAAAATCATTTAGAAGTTATCTCAAATATTTCTATAGCTTCTTTTTTCCTTTTTACTTCAATATTTCGTGTTTTTAAAAAAGCGATAATATCTTTAGCATTTGCTCTCCGAATAGGTCCTAATTCTTTATTATAAATATACTTGTCATTTAAAGATTTATCAGCAATAAAATATTCATTGGTTATATTCTCTAAATGAGAAATATAATCAGTAATAGTTTTATATGCGTGTTTTGTACCATTTTCAATTTGATTTACTGTAATCACATTTTCATTTTTCTTTTTTAATGTTAGTTTGTTAACTAGTTCAATAGTTTTAACTTTTTTAAAGTTTAAAGATAAACTCTCTAATAAAGTTTCTTGAATTTCTTTAAATGCAGCTTCTATGCTAGGGCTTTTTTTAAGATAAACCACATCATATCCGCCTAGTTTTTTTGTTTTGTTTTTTACCCAAATGTGAGATGAAAGATTATTTAAAAATTTAAATGTATTTTCTAAGGTGCCTGCATAATGTGTTATTCCTACGTAATCTCCCATTTTATCTTTAGTTGATGCATTTACAGAAGTTATAGTTTTCCCAAGAGTAGGTCTGATAATAAAATGGTATTTTCCGTAATTAGTACTAGATTTGTTTTCATAAAAAGCTCTTGCATTAACTGTATTATTTACTCCATTGTATAAAGGGTCATCTCCGGCACCAAAGCGCGCATTTGTAAGTTGTATACGATCTTTATCTTTTTGCATAACCTCTCTAAGTTCGGTTTGAAGGGAAACAGAATCAGTACTTAATACTTCTTCTATTAATTTTTCACTAACAAATTTACCTTCATAAACAACTTTCCCTTTTCTATTAATAATAAACATTTGAGGGATTCCATATACTTTGTAGTTTTTAAACTCTTCTCCATTATCATCTCTACCTACCCAAAAATCAACATCTACCTTTTTAAGAAAATTTTCTAATCTGTTTTTTTTGTCGTCTGTTATGGCAATGTATTGTACACCTTTATCTTTATATTTATTACTCAGCTTATTGTTTTCAGGGAATGCTTCTACACAAGGATTACACCATGTTGCCCAAAAATCTAAAACAACAACTTTTCCTTTTAATGATTGTAGCGTAGGAATTTTACCATCAGGTTTATTGTAAATAGCTTCCAAATTAATTTCAGGAGCTTTTTCGCCAACCAAACGAAAACTCTGGGCAATACCGTTAAATACGTTGAATAATACTACTAATGTTAGAATTACTTTTTTCATTTTATCAAAAAATTAAATTATTTATATCGAGTACGAATGTAATCCGTCTATGCAATAATTTTTTTTTGAGCGGAATGAAAAAAGGTTTAGTACTCGTTTAAATTAGTACTAGTACCCATCAGCTGAGTAATCTCACCTCTATTTTTAACTTCTAACTTCTTGTAAATGTTTGAAATATGTGTTTTTATTGTAGAAACTTCTATATGTAGTTCAGATGCAATTTCTTTATTTTGATATCCTTTGTTAATGAGTTTTACTATTTCTTTTTCTCTTTTTGTAAGTTGATTTAAAGAGATTGAATTTTTTCTTCCCTTTTTTCTTCTAATTACGAACCATGTAAAGAATGCAATTGGTAAAATAAGAATCGAAACTACAATATACACTCGAGCAGAAGACTTGTCATCATTTAGTAAATCATTTTTATACTTAATCATGCCAATTTGCTTTTTAAAAGCTTCTATGTAAGGATTGTTGTTATTTTTAAACTTTTCACTAATAAGAGTCTCATAAAAAGAAGAGTTTTTCAAATAATCTTTTTCTAAGTCATTAATATTTTGAAGTACAAGAATGTTTACTAAAGGTGAGTCGCTAGACATACAAAACTCTCTTATTTTATCTGCTCTTTTTTCATTAATTAAAGAACTGTTCTTCATTAAATCTGGTTTTGAATAATTAAATTTATCAATGCTTAAAGATGATTCAAGTTCTCTTATCTCGTCATTTATTTTATTTAGATCTCCAGAAACCTCATAATCTGATGGGCTTAAACTAAAATCTGGAGCAGATACATGAATTTTTGAATGATTGTTTGCGATAAGTAGTAAGTAATTTTTAGGTTTTATAGAAAAGAAAACCGTATGTGTATCTTCCGTATCTGTTAAATGTAGCCTAATTATACTGTTCGATTCAGGAAGTATGTTGCCTTTAAAAATAAAATTTCCTTCTTTATCTATAGTGGTTGTACTTATAATCTGACCTAAATGTATATAATTGAATTTTTCATAAGGATCAATAAGAGACAGATGAATTTTATTCTTCCAGATGCTATCATAATTTTTTAAAGTTCCAGATATTTCGTACTGAGCAAAAACAGATTGCAATGAACAATAAAAGCACAAAAAAAATAATATAGCTCTAAGCATTTTTAATCATAAATTAAGAAAGAACAAAGAAAACGAACTAACAAGAGTAATACAAATGGAATTTCTTTTTTAAAATTCTAAACAACATCATCACAAAAATCAATAATTTTGTTCGAGTTTATAGGATAAGATTAAATGAAACAAATTACCAATTCAATATTAATGATTCGCCCTATTCATTTTAGAATGAATGAGCAAACAGCTGTTAACAATTATTATCAAAAAGTCCTTGATGATTTACTGCCAAATACTGTCAATAAAAAAGCGCAAGAGGAATTTGATGCATGCGTAGAAAAATTGTCGTCTTACGGAATAGAAGTAATTGTAGTTTCTGATACAGAACAGTACGATACGCCAGATTCGATTTTTCCTAATAATTGGATTTCATTTCATCAAGATGGAACAGTTGCTTTGTATCCTATGTTTGCAGAAAACAGAAGAAAAGAAAGGAGAGAAGATGTTTTAGATACATTAGAAGAAAAAGGGTTTGTAATCGAAAATGTGGTTGATTATACAACTGCAGAAGAAGAGCATATTTTCTTAGAAGGAACAGGTAGTTTGTTGTTAGATAGAGTAAATAAAAAAGCGTACTGTGCCTTATCTCCTAGAGCGGATGAAGATTTGTTTATCGAATTCTGTGAAGATTTTGAATATACTCCTGTTGTTTTTTCGGCTAATCAAACTGTTAATAATGAGAGAAAGGCAATTTATCATACCAATGTAATGATGTGCCTTGCAGAAACCTTTTCAGTAATCTGTTTAGATAGTATAGATGATAAGAAAGAAAGAAAAAATGTTATTAAGCACCTAAAAGAAGATAAAAAGGAAATTATAGAAATTTCGGAAGAGCAGGTAAATAATTTCGCAGGAAATATGCTTCAGGTTTTAGGCGCAAATGATCAGTCGTATTTAGTAATGAGTCAAGCTGCGTACGATAGTTTAACGCCTCGGCAAATAAAATCAATAGAAAAACATTGCCCTATTATTTCAAGTTCCTTAGATGTTGTGGAAGCCTGTGGCGGTGGAAGTGCTAGATGCATGATGGCAGAAGTTTTTTTGCCTAAAAAATAATTTACTTAATTTACAAGTTTTGAAATTGGGTTTCCTTGGCTTATTCATTTGATTAAAGAGATAGATATAGCCTTACAGTTGAATTATGAAACTATTATTACTAGCAATAGCGCCAGCTATGGTTATTATTGCTTACATCTACATAAAAGATAAATTTGAAAAAGAGCCGTTGCGGTTACTTTTAAAAAATTTCTTTCTTGGCGCCACTGTTAGTGTGCTTATTACTTTCATTTTTGGAACATTTGTAGGAAATGTACTTCCTGTTACTGATGAGTTAAGCATTACTCAAATGGCTATTAAGGCATTTATTACTGTAGCCTTTGTAGAAGAGTTCTCTAAATACATCGTTGTTAGGTTTGTAGCACAAAGAAATAAAGAGTTTAATGAGCCTTTTGATGGAATTGTGTATGCCGTAATGGTTTCAATGGGATTTGCCACGTTAGAAAATGTGTTGTATGTATTTCAGTACGGTTATTCTACAGGAATTTTAAGAGCTTTTACATCTGTTCCTGCTCATGCAACCTTTGCTATTTTAATGGGGTATTTTATGGGGAAAGCAAAGTTTTCCGATCACAGGTTTCAGCTAAACATGCTAGGGTTATTTGTTGCTACAGTATTTCATGGAGCGTATGATTTTTTCCTGTTCATTAATTTTATTCCAGGAATAGCAATAGGTGCTTTTATTTCGTTAATAATCGGAATTTACTTTTCTAGAAAAGCAATCAAATACCATCAAAATAAATCTCATTTTAAACCTTAATTCTTAAGCACTTCTGAAATTACTTTTCCAGTTGTTCCGTTAGGAAATTCAACTGATAATAGCTTTGCTAAAGTTGGCGCGATATCTTTTATGTAGTATCTTTTTGACGAGCTTCCTTTTTCAATTCCCCAGCCATAAAAGATAATAGGAACATGTGTGTCGTAAGAGTATCCTGATCCGTGCGATGTTCCTTTTTTACTGCCGCTAGATAAAGTTGCCGGATTAGGAATCAAAATCACATCTCCAGAAAACTTTTGATTGTATCCTTCTTGTATTTTATGGAGCACTCCATCTGTAAATTGAGTGGTTTGTAGTGTATGAGCAGTAACAGCTTTATAAATTCCTTTATAATTAATAGATTGCTCTACTAAATAATCTGCCACTTCTTTGGTTGATAGTTTCAGCTTTACTAGTTCTTCTTTATTTAAAAATATTTGATAGTTAGAAATATTTTCAATGATATTTTCATTTCCAAACCTCTCTTTACAAAGTGTTTTAATCCATTGCATAAAAGCCTTTCCGTCAAAATAATGAGCAGGAATTCTCAACGATTGAAGATAAGCAGGAACTTGAACTACTCCATGATCTGCTGTAAGAAAGATTGTATATTTTCCCTTTCCTACTTTGGTATCTAAAAAGCTTATGAAATCAGCTAAATCTTTGTCAAATCGTAGATATGTGTCTTCTATTTCAACAGCATCAGGACCATATCTATGACCCACATAATCAGTGCTAGAAAAACTAACGGCTAAGAAATCTGTCCATTTACTTTTCCCTAGTTCCTCGCCTTCTATTGCTGCTTTCGCAAAATCAAACGTGAGTGTATTGCCAAATGGAGTTGATTTTATGATTTCAAAATTTCCATTTTCTTTTCTAAGTTTAGGAAGATTATGAGGGAAAACTGGTCTTTTTTCATCATGAAAAGTACCTTCATATTCATTGTCATCGCTAATGCTTAGTTCATAACTGTTTATATTATGTAACGTTTTCCAAGGTTTAGAAAGATATTGATTTGCTTTGTTGTTTGCATTGAAATCGTTAACCCATTTAGGTAGTTTTTGTAAGTAAAAAGAACTGCTAATCCATTTGTTTTCATTTCTTCCCTCATACCAATAAGCAGCATCAGCAGTGTGACCAGCCGGTAAAATAGAAGAACGATCTTTTATGGCGATTCCAATAGTTTTTCCTTTTAAATTTTGAGCTAACTTTAATTGATCTGTTATGGTGGTAGTTTGCATTCTGTACGGAGATTTTTGACCGCTCTTACTAGAAACACCAATAGATTGATATCGAGAATCGTCTACACAATAAATCTCTTTTTTTTCGTATTTATCATACCAATTATTTCCAACAATACCATGGTTTTTAGGAGTTGTTCCAGTATAAACAGATGTATGTCCAACAGCTGTGTAAGTTGGTATATAATCAAAGTTTGCATTATCTAATAAAAAACCATCTCTAATAAGTTTATTAAAACCATCGTCTCCGTATCGCTCTTTAAAACGAGTTAAATAATCATATCGCATCTGATCAACAACAATACCTACAACTAGTTTAGGTCTTTTTTCTTGACTAATGGCAGATGTAAATACTAGAAAACAAATCAATATTGCAAATCTTCTCATTCAGATAAGGTTTTAATGCATCAAAAGTAATTATTTTGATATTACCGTAAACAACTTAACAGTGTATTAATGATATTTTAATACTTTAGCACAACAAAATGCATGCATGAACTACATTAGCCACACAGGAAAGTACTTTATGATGTTGAGCCAAATCTTCAAAAAACCACAAAAAGGCAATGTGTTTTGGGCTCAAATCATGCGAGAAATAGACGAACTAGGATTAAAATCTTTAGGCATTATTATGTTTATTTCATTTTTTATTGGTGGTGTTATTGCATTACAAACAGCATTGAATTTAGAGAGTCCTTTTATTCCTAAATCGCTTATTGGTTTTGCAGCAAAACGTTCTGTTATTTTAGAATTTGCTCCTACATTTTGTTCAATTATTTTAGCAGGAAAAGTAGGGTCTTATATAACTTCAAGTATTGGAACAATGCGTGTTACTGAGCAGATAGATGCACTAGAAGTTATGGGAATTAATTCTCTTAATCACCTGGTTTTACCAAAAATTATAGCAACTGTTTTTTTCTACCCTTTTTTGATTTTACTTGCCATGTTTTTAGGGATTTTTGGCGGATGGACAGCAGGAGTTCTTTCAGGATTATTTTCAGGGATTGATTATATAACAGGATTACAAACAGATTTTAATCCTTTTTTAATTACATATGCAACTATTAAAACGTTGGTTTTTGCTTTTCTAATAGCTACAGTTCCTTCCTATCATGGCTATTATGTTGATGGAGGTTCTATTGAAGTAGGTAAAGCCAGTACAAAATCTGTTGTATGGACAATTATCATTATTGTAATTGCTAATTATTTTCTAACACAGATGTTGCTTACGTAGAATGATAGAAGTAAAAGATTTACATAAAGGGTTTGGAGAAGTAAAAGTGCTAAAAGGAATTTCTGCTGATTTTGAACCTGGAAAAACTTCTCTAATTATTGGGCAAAGCGGATCGGGAAAAACAGTTTTTTTAAAAAATCTGATAGGCCTGCATATGCCAGATAAAGGAAGTATTATTTTTAATGATAGGAATAGTACAGAATTCTCTACACAGCAACGAAGAGAATGGAGAAAGGAAATCGGAATGGTTTTTCAAGGTAGCGCATTGTTTGATTCTCAAACGGTAGAAGAAAATGTAATGTTTCCTTTAAAAATGTTTCAGAATGACCCAGAAGATGTAATGCTAGATAGAGTAAATGTAGTATTAAAGCGTGTGAATCTAGAAAATTCGAATCAAAAATTTCCCGCAGAGCTTTCTGGAGGAATGCAAAAACGTGTTGCAATTGCTCGTGCTATTGTAATGAATCCGAAATATTTATTCTGTGATGAACCCAACTCAGGTTTGGATCCTAACACAGCAATTCTTATCGATAATTTAATACAAGAAATTACACACGAGTATAATATAACTACTGTTATCAATACGCATGATATGAATTCTGTAATGGAGATTGGAGAAAAAATAGTTTTTTTAAAAGATGGTTTAAAAGCTTGGGAAGGAACTAGTAAAGAAATATTTAGAACTGATAACGAGTCGGTTGTGAATTTTGTTTATAGTTCTAAGCTATACAAAAAAGTACGATCTGCGTATTTAAATGAAAACTAAATGTTTAATTGGCTTGTTTTTTTAAACAAATGCTCATATATTTGCACCCGCTAAGAAAAAGATGACCGGGTAGCTCAGTTGGTAGAGCATCTCCCTTTTAAGGAGAGGGTCCTGGGTTCGAGCCCCAGCCCGGTCACATTTTACTTTCTATTCAATTTCAACAAATTTAAATTTCTGTTCTTCGTATTAAGAATATTTTGTTTTACTTTTAGCTAAAAAAGTTAAACAAAATGAGGTTTTTATTTTCCATCTTTTTTTTATTGCTAGCTCTATCATCTATTGCGCAAGGAACAGTGAAAGGAAGAGTAATTGATAGGCTAACCAGAGAAGAATTGCCATACGTTAACATAATTGTTTATGGAACTCAAATAGGAACAACTACCAATGAAAAAGGTGAGTTTGAAATTAAAAATGCTCCTTTTGGCTATTTAAAGATTCAGGTATCTTACGTAGGATATCAAACCCTAGTAACAGATGATTACCTCGTTACAAAAGAAAAATCCCCTTTCGTTTTAGTTGAATTAGAAGAGAAAACTGCTGAGCTCGAAGAAATTGTCATCAGAAAAAAACTTTTTAAGAAGAAGACAGAAAGTCCATTATCTGTACAAAGTTTAGGTTTAGCCGAAATAGAAAGAAACCCAGGAGGAAACAGAGATATTTTAAAAGTAATTCAATCATTACCAGGTGTGGCGTCAAATCCAGGATTTAGAAATGATATCATTATTCGAGGAGGAGCGCCCTCGGAAAATAAATTTTTTATTGATGGAATTGAAGTGCCTGTCATTAATCATTTTCAAACACAAGGTGCTTCGGGTGGGCCAGTTGGAATAATCAATACAGATTTAATTCGAAATGTCGATTTTTATTCGAGTGCCTTCCCTTCAAATAGAGGAAATACACTCAGTTCTTTAATTGAATTTACTCAAAAAAGAGGAAATCCTAACAGATTGCAAGTAAGAGCTACTTTAGGAACCTCAGATGCAGGAGTTACACTAGATGGTCCATTAGGCTCAAAAACTACCTTTATGGCTTCTGTTAGGCAGTCGTATTTGCAGCTTTTATTTCGGCTTATTAAATTACCATTTTTACCAACGTATAACGACTTTCAATTTAACGTAAATAGTCAACTAACAGAAAATAGTGAATTATCAATTTTAGGCATTGGAGCAATTGATGATTTTGTATTGAATCAAGATGTAAATGATGGAGTAAATGATGAAGAAACGTTAAAAAGAAACAATTATCTATTAGCAAACTTGCCAGAGCAAAGTCAGTGGAATTATACAGTTGGTGTTAACTATAAGAGATATACCAAAAATTCAACACAGCAATTTATTTTTAGTAGAAACGAGTGGAGTAATTCATCTATAAAGTATAGCGAAAATACAGGAAGTGTAGATGATTTACTCTTGGATTATAAATCCAAAGAAACCGAGAATAAATTTCGGTATGAAAATAAACTCCGAAAAAACACGTATACGTTTGACTTTGGTATGGGTTTAGAACAAGCGAATTATTTTAATAAAACTTTTCAGCGATTAGCCAATTCATCTGGTGTTTCAACTCAAGATTATGAAACAAACTTAGATGTGTTTAAGTATGCGTTATTTGGTCAAATTTCTACTAATTATTTTAATGAAAGATTAGGTGTTTCTTTAGGAATTCGGTTAGACGCAAATGATTATAATGCTGAAATGAAAAACCCATTCAATCAATTTTCTCCTAGAATAAGTGTCAATTATGCGTTAGATGAAAGTTGGTCTTTAAACTCTTCTGTAGGCTTGTATAATCAGTTGCCAGCATATACAATTTTAGGATTTAGAGATAATGAAGGAAACTTAGTAAATCAATCAAATGTGAAATTTATTCAAGCTACACATTATGTGTCAGGAATAGATTATAGGCCTTCAGAAACTACAAAAATTACATTAGAAGGGTTTTACAAAGATTATAAAAATTACCCGTTTTCAGTTAGAGATCAGATTAGCTTGGCGAATTTAGGATCTGATTTTGGCGTGATAGGTAATGAAGAGATTACATCTAATTCTGATGGAAGAGCTTATGGATTTGAGTTTTTGTGGCAGAAAAAATCATACGAAGGTTTGTACGGAATTTTATCTTACACATTTGTAAGAAGTGAGTTTAAAGGAAACACGGGTAATTATATTCCTTCAACATGGGATAATAGGCATTTACTCACATTTACAGGAGGAAAAAAATTAAAGAAAAATTGGGAAGTTGGAGTTAAATATCGGTTAGTAGGAGGAAGGCCTTATACTCCTTATGATATGGATGCTTCTACTTTAATTGCAAACTACGACGTTTCTAACCAAGGGATTTTAAATTATACACGTTTAAACAATTTGCGATTTAAAACGTTTAATCAATTAGACATTCGAATTGATAAAACATGGTTTTGGAAAAAGTTTTCTTTAAATGCCTACATAGACATTCAAAATGTGACCAACTCAGAAGCAGTAGAACAACCTTTTTTAGTGCAAGTTTTAGACAATGAGGGTAACCCAATAATTGACCCGAATGATAATAGCAGATATGTATTAGAAGAACTAGAAAACACAAGCGGAACAGTGTTGCCTAGATTTGGTTTTATAGTTGATTTTTAAGGATATTCTCTTTTTAAAACTAGCGTATCTAACTTTAAACGCGTTTTTAACCAAAGAGCTAATTTTTTATCTGTTTTTTGAGCTTCTGAAATTGTATCGTACCAACGAATAGTTGCAGTAGGAATTGTATCAATAGTATTAAAATTGGTTATTAATGTTTTAGAAAAACTAATAGACTGTAATCCTTCATAATTTATTTTGGCTTCTTGTGTAACTTGATAAAAAGGAATTTGTGTTTCAGTTAATCTTGCCAAAGCATCAGTAAGCTCACGAATTTTGTTATCCTTTTCTTGTAAACTTTCTTCTTTTAAAGCAATAATTCGTTGATTTTTTGAGTATAAATCTTCAATCGATTTTAGTTTATCTAACAACTCTAGATTTTTATCATCTTGAGTAATTTTAAGAGTTGTATTTTCTAGACCATAAGAAGGCAATTTTTCTTCCCATTCTGCTTTTTTACTAGGAGTCAAATTATTTCCTAAAACAACCAGGTTAATTTGTTTGTTTTTATAATCAATTTTTGTGTCAATAATTCCAGCGCCTGTGCTTTCTTTGAGATCAGTAATAAAATCTTCACAATTTTGAATGTGTCTGTTTTCTTCAAAAAGTAAATAAAACTGATAGATACTAAATGAAAAGATTATTAAGGCAATAATAGAAGCCAGTTGAGCAATTCGTCTTCTACTTGCTGAATTGATGTATTTAACAACAGGAAAGCGTAAAAATTTTACAATAACAAAAGTAGCAAGTGCAATAAAGATTGTGTTGATAATGAACAAAAACATAGCTCCGCCAAAGTAGGATAGATTTCCAACGGCCAATCCGTAACCTGCTGTACAAAGCGGAGGCATTAGAGCGGTTGCAATAGCGATACCAGCAATTGCGTTTGTGAGTTCTCTTCTTCTACTCAATGCAATAATTAAAGCCAAACCGCCAGTAATAGCAATTAAAACATCTCGAACGTCTGGTTTGGTTCTGGCATAGAGTTCAGGAGTTAGTTCTTGAAAAAGAGGAATACTAAAAAATAGGAATGATGTAGTAACGCTCAATCCAATCATAATTCCCAAATTAACTAAAGAACGTTTAAGCGTATCGATGTCATTAATCCCAATAGAAAGACCAAACCCTAAAATTGGCCCCATTAAAGGAGAAACTAACATGGCACCAATTACAACTGCAGTAGAACTAACATTTAAACCAATGGAAGCAATAATAATAGAAAAGATTAATATCCAGGCCGTATGATTTTTAACAGGAATTCCATCCTTAATTTTTTGAATGGTTTCTTGCTTATCTGTTCCTTCTTTAATATCAAGAAGGTTAATTAAAAAGTCTTTTAAACTAGAGAATAAGCTTTTAAAATCACGTTTTACGTTTTCTTGTTTTTGGTCTACTTGAGGGTCTTTATCCATATAATTTTAAACTAAATCACTTCCAAACTTTTCTTTTACTTCTGCTGCAATTTGTTTGATATCTTGTTCATTTTCTTTGGGGCAAATAAGCAAAACATCTTCTTTTTCCACAACAATGTAGTCATTTAATCCTTGAATAACAACACGTTTTCCATTCTGTGTACAAACCATGTTTCTTTTAGCATCTCTAAAGAGAAAAGTTCCGCCAACTGTGGCGTTTCCATCACTAGATTTCTCAAGTTTTTCATATAAAGAACCCCAAGTGCCTAAATCGTTCCAACCAAAATTAACGGGTAAAACATGAACATTAGCTGCTTTTTCCATAATTCCAAAATCGATTGAAATATTTTCTGCCCTGTGATAGTTGTTTTTGATGAAAGATTTTTCAACTGTTGAGTTGTATGTTTTCTCTTTATTGAATAAATGATGCATATCTGGTAAAAAATCTTTAAAAGCGTTGATAATGCTTTTTACAGACCATACAAAAATTCCGGCATTCCATAAGTAATTACCACTTTCTAGAAACTGTTTGGCTGTTTCAAGATTCGGTTTTTCTGTAAAGTTTTTTACCTTTTTTATAGCGGTTTGTTCTTTTTCAAATTGAATATAACCATAACCTGTATTAGGTGAACTAGGCTTGATTCCTAATGTCATTAAAAGATCATTTTGAGAACAAGCAGAAAAAGAAGTTTCAATATTTTTAAGAAATTCATTTTCATTATCAATCCAATGATCAGAAGGAGCAACCAACATAACTGCATCTGGATTTTTCTCCTGAATCTTTAAAGCAGCGTATAAAACACAAGGAGCTGTATTTCTCATAACAGGCTCTAAAAGAAGTTGTTCTTTTTGAAAACCAGGTAATTGCTCAAGCACTAAGTCTTGATATTTTTCGTTAGTGGCTATCAAGATATTTTCGCTAGGAATAAGCTTATTTATTCGATAATAAGTTTTTTGAATTAAAGAC
This sequence comes from Bacteroidia bacterium, assembly GCA_030428865.1. Classification (GTDB taxonomy): domain Bacteria; phylum Bacteroidota; class Bacteroidia; order Flavobacteriales; family Flavobacteriaceae; genus Polaribacter. The sequence continues at coordinate 14,182 of JAUIEK010000002.1, forward strand.
TCTCCTGTACCCAGCATATCATGAAATTGCTTAGGAAAGTTTTGTGTGCTAATTGGCCAAAAACGAGAGCCAACACCACCTGCCATTATTACTGTATAATACTGCTTATTTTTCATACACTATAACTTCTGCATTTTGATTAAAAAGATACCTCTTTTTTGAATTTAATTCTACACATTCAAACCGTGTTCTTCTTTTTTCTCCTTTGCTATACAATCTGTTTTGAAACCAAAATCTAGAACCTAAAGAAAGTTCAAAGATAAAATTCTTACCAGTTGTAGGAATGTTATTTCTTAAAGCTAACGATAATTTTACGTCACTATCTGTGCTTGCTTTAGGATTTTTCAGATACTTTGCTAAGTAGGGTAAAATGGCATCAGGAAAAATAGCTGGATGCAAAAAAGGAAGCATTAGATTTTTAAATATTAATTTCCATTCTTTTCCATGAGGTTTAACTTTTCCATGTTTTTGAAAAGTAATATGATGTGCTATTTCGTGTATAAGTGTAAGAAGAAATTGATTAGGGTTTAAACTTTTATTAATTGTAATTAGAAATTGCCTATTATTCAACCTTCTATAATCTCCATGTTTTGTTTTCCGTTGATTGACTATTTTGATTTGAACTTCTTTATAATCAGATAGTAATTTCTTAACTAACTCTATTGAGTTCTCAGGAAGATATTGCTCAACTTCTGTGTTCATTAACTAAGGAGTGGAGTTTGATACTTGCAATACTTTACCATTGTAGTATTTATTTCCTGTCAAAGCAAAATCATAAATATATTCCGCCATTTCTATAGCTGATAGAGAAGCTTGATAACCAGGAAAAGCTTCTTCTAACATTTCTGTTTGTACAGCGCCAAGAGCAAGAACGTTAAATGATATTCCGCTGTTTTTATATTCTTCTGCTAAAAGTTCAGATAAAGTAATAATAGCACCTTTTGCTGAACTGTATGCAGCTAATCCAGGGAATTTCATGCCTCCTTGAATGCCTCCCATACTGCTAATTGTTATAACATGGCTATTTTTATTCAGAAAAGGAATTAGCTTTTGTGTGAGCATAGCCACTCCAAAAACATTGACTTGATATACTTTCAAAAAATCTTCGTATGATAAATCTTCAAAAGGTTTATTAACAAGCATTCCTGCATTATGAATTATAATGTCAACTTTCTTCCACTCACTTTGCACAAAATGAGTAACTGCACCAATATCAGCCTTACTAGATAAATCTAAAGGAAGAGCATTTATATTGCTCAATTTAAGATTATTAATGGGTTTTGTATTTCTAGATAAAGCCAATACTTGATAACCATTATTAGCAAACAGTTTCGCCAACTCAAACCCAATACCTCTGCTGGTTCCTGTAATTACTACGTTTTTCATAACGTTCAAATGCTTATGGAAGGCAAGCTACTTAAAAAATTTTATAAAAATTAAAATTCAGTATGCTGATAAGCTCCTAAATCTGGATTTTGAGTTCTGTTGATGCCCAAAATATCAAAAGGAACCTGTTGTGCAAAATTTATATTACCAAGATTGATGACATCGCTTTCATTTCCAATAATAAAATCATTTTGCTGCGGATTTCTAAAATGAGGATTTCCATTCAAGAGAATGCTTTGATAGAATGAAGCGTTATTAAAATCTAGTTCAGGAATATTAGCATACTCATTGTTAATATCATTAAATTGGATTAGACAATTAGAAACCGAAAAGTTAAAAAGGCTATTCCCTGCATTTTCTGCTATAAATTCAATATTTTGATTTCCTGTTATGATGCAATTTCTAAAAAATGCTGATCGTAAATCTCTAGTTTCAATAATAGTATCTCCAGAATCGTTTGTGTAAGTAAAAAAGTTATTAATTAAAACACTTGGTAATGAGCGAAAGCTATTGTTCCAGTAATTTGCAAATGTAGAATGAATAAACTCATAATCTCCTCCTTGAGTACAGGCTAAAGAAGCTTCTCCTGCACTTCCAATTACTAAGTTTTCGCCATAAATATTTGCTTCTCTTGCTAAGATTCCAAAATTAGAATGATTGTAAATCTCCGTATTTCTGAGGATAAGTGTTCTTGTGTTTTCGGAATCATCAGAATCAACTAAAACACCAGCAATTCCATTTTTAATTATGGCATGATTGATTTCATTTTCTCTACTTCCAGCTCGCATCCATATCGTTCCCCATTGTCCAGGAACGTTGCTAAAAAAATGCTCTAATCGATCTCCTTCAAAAACCACTTTTTCTTCTAGCGTTCCGTTAACTCTTAAAGAAGCATCTCTATCTATAATTAATCCAGAATTGTTGTGAAAATAAATTCTAGCTCCAGCTTCAATTGTTAATGTTTGGTTTGTTCCAACAGCTGCGTATCCGTAAATAACATAGGGTTTTTCATTTGTGAATTGAAGCTCAGCATCAATTAAAAATCGACCCTGAATAGAAGTTGTTTCTCCGTCTAATGTTAAAACATCTATTTCCATAGAAACTGGATCTCTTGCTGGATAGATAAAATGAGCATCTTGAACCAAAGTAACAAGGTCTACATCTTGCTGATTTATTCCTTCGTCAAATAATATTTTATCAGTATAGATAGGATCTGCAACAGAATTAATATCAATGGTTGTTTCTACAAAAATAAAAATACTGTCTTTCGCTAAAATATCAATGTTTTCGAAAGATTTCCCAGGAATTCCATCTACGTTAAGACGATAATTAGATTGATTTCCGTTCTCAAGCCTTATGCTAGGAATGGTAATCGCATCATTACTTCGATTATATACTTTTAGGTTATACGTTGCTGAGCCAATGTTAGTGAAAATAGTATCTAAATATACTGTGTCTTTAGAGAAAACGAGTTGCCCAGTGCTAGGATTAGTACTGAAATCTTTTCTACACGAACTGATAGCAAGTATTAGAAAAACAATAAAACCAAAAGCGTATCGCATACTGAGTTATAACTGAATAATCAAGAAATTATTTTTTAATGAGTTCTATTTCGAAAAGAGTATTCCAGTTTTTACCCGTAACAAATAAACGATTTGTAGATACATCGTAAGCTATTCCGTTTAAAACATCATCATCAGGATCTAGATTTTGAGTTTTCTCAACCTGATTTTTTAAAGAGGTCAAATCAGCAATTCCTTCTACAACTCCCGTTTTAGGATCAATAATGACAATTACATTTTGCTGCCACTTGTTTGCATAGAGTTTCCCATTAACTACTTCAAGTTCATTTAAATCGCCAACAGAACGTTTGTTGGTGTATACTTGAACGCTTCGTTTTTCTTTTCCTGTTTCAGGATCTAAAAACCAAATTTTATGAGTACCATCAGATTTTATTAGCTCTGATTGATTATGGGTTAATCCCCAACCTTCCTTACTTTTTTTGTAGTTAAACTCTTTCTCTAATTCAAATGTGTCTAGGGAGTAAACAAATCCTTTATTAGATTTCCAGGTTAAGAAGTATATTTTGCCATTAAAAATAGTCATTCCTTCGCCAAAATATCGCTCGTCTAGGTTTACTTTTTGTAAAACTTTACCTGATTTTAATTCTACTTTTCTTAAAGAAGACTGTCCATTTTTTCCTGTGGTTTCATATAAAAAACCGTTGTAATATTCTAAGCCTTGTGTGTACGCACTCTCATCATGAGGATAACTATTTATGATTTTGTAATCATAAACTTCAGGTGGATTTTTAGCCAGCACTTCAAAAGAAGAGTTTACACGTTTACTTTTGTTTTCACCGTAATAAACCATTGCAGAGATAAGATGTTTGCCCACACCATAGTCATTTGTTTTTATTGAAGCTTGAAGATTCGTTGATGGTATTTCTTTTCCATTAACAAAAAAGATAGCTTTTTCTATGGGTTTATTATTTTTTTCTGATACGTTAATACCAAACTCTTCTGCTAATGTTGCTTTTTCTTTTGCGGCTATTTTAAATCGATGCGTAGCTTCGCAAGAGACTAACAAAATGATAGTGAGCGATAAAAGAAAAAAAGACTTAATTATTTTCATGTAGATAGATTTTATACAAATAAAACAAATTATATAATTTGAAAATTGAAAAAAAGGGTTAAATTTGCAACCTCAAAAAGTTAACTCAGGCTTTTTGATGGTCTCTAAGAGAAAGCTTTACCAACTTTATCTTAGTAATAAGTAACAAAAGTATTTAAAAGTAAGAGAAATGAAAAAAGGAATTCATCCAGAAAATTACAGAATGGTAGCATTTAAAGATATGTCTAACGGAGATGTGTTTTTAACCCGTTCTACAGCAAATACAAAAGAGACTTTAGATGTTGATGGTGTTGAGTATCCTTTAGTAAAGCTAGAGATATCTAGAACTTCACACCCTTTTTACACTGGTAAGTCTAAACTTGTAGATACAGCAGGACGTATTGATAAGTTTAAGAACAAATACGCTAAATTCAAAAAGTAATTTAGAATTGATTGATATAAAAAAAGCCTCGACATTGTCGAGGCTTTTTTGATTTATATACTTACTTACACTTCCATATAATCTTCAATAGGATTGCAAGAACAGATTAAATTTCTGTCTCCAAAAGCTTCGTCCACACGTCTTACGGTTGGCCAAAACTTGTTTTCAGAAACATAATTTAAAGGAAATGCAGCTTCTTGTCTAGAATAAGGAAAATCCCATTCATCTGCTGTAATCATAGCCATTGTGTGTGGTGCATTTTTTAATACGTTATTTGGGTCTTCTTTTTTTGCAAAAGCAATTTCTTTTCTGATAGAAATCATTGCATCACAAAAACGATCTAATTCTGCTTTATTTTCAGATTCTGTTGGTTCAATCATCATTGTTCCAGCAACAGGGAATGAAACTGTAGGAGCATGAAACCCATAATCCATTAATCGTTTGGCAATATCTACTACTTCGATGCCTTGCTCTTTAAACTCTCTGCAGTCAATAATCATTTCGTGAGCAGCTCTGCCCATTTCTCCAGTATAAAGCGTGTTATAATGACCTTTCAGCCGCTCTTTTATATAATTTGCATTAAGAATGGAAATTTCAGTAGATTTTTTCAATCCTTCTGCTCCTAACATTTTTATATATCCGTAAGAAATAAGACAAGCTAACGCACTACCCCAAGGAGCTGCAGAAATAGCAGAAATAGCATTATCTCCTCCTGTTGCAATTACTGGGTTTGATGGTAAAAAAGGAACTAGTTGTGGAGCAACACAGATAGGACCAACTCCTGGTCCACCACCACCATGAGGAATAGCAAACGTTTTGTGTAGGTTTAGATGGCAAACATCAGCACCAATCGTAGCAGGATTGGTTAATCCAACTTGTGCATTCATGTTTGCGCCATCCATATAAACTTGTCCGCCATTATCATGAATAATCTGTGTGATTTCTCTAATGGCACTTTCATATACTCCATGAGTAGAAGGATATGTCACCATTAATGCCGCTAAATTTTCTTTGTGTTCAATTGCTTTTGCACGTAAATCTTCTACATCAATATTCCCGTTTTCTGCAGTTTTTGTAACTACAACTTTCATTCCTGCCATTACAGCAGAAGCTGGATTAGTACCATGAGCAGAAGCAGGAATTAAACAAATATTTCTGTGATGATCTCCATTGTTTTGGTGATATGCTCTAATTGTCATTAAACCAGCAAATTCTCCTTGCGCTCCAGAGTTGGGTTGCAATGACGTTCCTGCAAAACCTGTGATTTTATTAAGCTGTTCTTCTAACTTTTTCAAAACTTCTTGGTAACCTTGTGCTTGCTCTAGAGGAACAAATGGATGAATATTACCCCAATTAGTTAAACTCAATGGTAGCATTTCAGAAGCGGCATTTAGCTTCATGGTACAAGATCCAAGAGAAATCATAGAATGATTTAATGCTAAATCTTTTCGTTCCAATCGTTTTATATAACGCATCATCTCTGTTTCTGAATGATATGTGTTAAAAACCTCATGATCTAGAAAAGATGTATCTCTTTTTATTGAATTGGGAATTAAATTTACTTCAGATAACTTAGTAACTTCAGAAAAAGACAAATTAAATGCTTCAGAAAAGACAGTAAGAATGTTATTTATCTCTTTTAGTCCAACTGCCTCATTTAAAGAGATAGAAACTAAAGTATCATTAATGTAATTAAAATTGATTTTATGTTTCTCTGCAACAGGTTTTAGCGTTTTAGTGTCTGCTTCAATCTGTATGGTATCAAAATAATGAGAGTTGATTTGCTTAAAACCTAAATCACTTAAAGCTTTTGCCAGTGTAGTTGCGCTATTGTGCACTTTATTAGCAATGAAAGTCAATCCTTCTTTTCCATGATATACAGCATACATTCCTGCCATAACAGCCAATAAAACTTGCGCAGTACAGATGTTAGAGGTTGCTTTTTCGCGTTTTATATGTTGTTCTCTGGTTTGTAGAGCCATGCGAAGAGCACGATTTCCATCACGATCTTTAGTAACTCCAATAATCCTACCAGGAATACTTCTTTTGTATTTTTCTTTCGTTGCAAAATATCCTGCGTGTGGACCTCCATACCCTAAAGGAATTCCGAAACGTTGCGTAGTTCCTACAACAACATCAGCTCCAAATTCTGCAGGGGCTTTTAATTTTACTAAAGACAAAATATCAGCAGCTACTGCAACTTTTATTTCATTTTTATTAGCTTTTGCTACAAACTCCGCATAATCATAAACTTGCCCATGTTTTCCAGGGTATTGAACAATTGCGCCAAAAAAATCAGATGAAAAATCAAATTCTTGATGATTTCCTATAACTAATTCAATTCCTATTGGAATTGCTCTAGTTTGTAATACAGATAGAGTTTGTGGTAAAATTTCTTCTGAAACAAAAAACTTATTTACATTATTTTTTTTCTGGTCTCGTTCTCTAACATCAAACAACAAGGCCATTGCCTCAGCTGCTGCAGTAGATTCATCTAGCAAAGAAGCATTTGCTAGTTCCATTCCTGTTAAATCACAAACCATGGTTTGAAAATTTAATAAGGCTTCTAATCTACCTTGAGCAATCTCTGCTTGATACGGCGTGTAAGCAGTATACCAACCTGGGTTTTCTAAGATGTTTCGTTTGATTACACTTGGTAAAATAGCTTCATGATATCCCAGACCAATGTAGGTTTTAAATACGCTATTTTTTTTAGAGAGTTCTTCAATATGATTAAGATATTCATATTCGCTCATAGGAGCATCTAAGTTTAAAGATTTCTTTAAACGAATATCATCAGGAATTGTCTCAAAAATTAACTGGTCTAAATTCTGTAATCCAATGGTTTGTAACATTTCGTTTTGTTCCTGTTCACTAGGTCCAATATGTCTTCTTTGAAACGAATTTGTGTTCATTTAAAAAGGGTGTTTAAAATCGGGTATCAAAAATAACGAAAAAAGCTGCATGATTTACGGAATAAAAACGGAAAATGAATAAGTTCAAAAAGCTAAAAAGTTTGGCTATTTTTGTGTGGTGCAAGTATTTAAAAGTTTATTTCGATTTTATATTCATGCTAGTATTCATGTAGCATTGGCAGTAATTTCCTTAGTTAAAATTACTGAGTTATACTTTTTGCTTACTAGTAATCCTTACTTAGAATGGTTTATATTTTTTAGTACTGTATCGGGCTATAATTTTGTGAAGTATTTTCAGGTAGCTAAATGGCAGCATAGAGGTTTGCCAAGAAGTATAAAAACAATACAAATTTTTTCTTTTATCTGTTTTTTAGGAATGTGCTTTTTTGGATATCACCTAAAGATTAATGCATTACTACTGTTCATTCCTTTTGCAGTTTTAACATTTTTCTATTCTATTCCTTTTTTATTAAAATCGACAAAAAGTTTGCGTACAGTTAGTTTTTTAAAAGTTCTTATTGTGTCAGTTGTTTGGTCTGGTGTTACAAGTTTAATTCCTCTATTTATCAATTTTGATGATATGTTGCCTGCACATATATATCATTTTACACAAAGAGTACTATTCATTATTGTTTTGATGATTCCTTTTGAAATTCGTGATCTTCCCTACGACAAAGGTTCGTTAAAAACACTACCACAAGTTTTCGGAATAGAACAAACTAAGAAAATTGGTTTTGTTTTGTTACTTTTCTGTGTTGTACTTGAATTTTTCATTACACAAAACTATTTACAGAGAAATGTGTTTTTGGGAGTTTTTATTGTAACGCTTTTCTTTTTGATGAGATCATCAGAAAAACAAAAAGCATTTTATAGTTCATTTTGGGTAGAATCGATTCCCATTTTTTGGTATTGTGCGCTTTTGATAATTTCTTAAAACATAAACTAAGAAGTTCTCGTTTTACTTTGTACATTGCCCTTAATTCTCAATTAGATTTTATACGATGATTCCCGTAAAAAGAAATTATGTTTTTGACTTTGATAGTACGCTTACAAGAGTAGAAGCGTTAGATGTTTTAGCAGAAATAACACTAGCAAGTAATCCTAAAAAAGAAGAAATTGTACAAGAAATAATCGAGATTACAAATCTTGGTATTGATGGAGAAATATCGTTTACAGAATCTTTGGAAAGGCGGATTAAGTTGCTAGAAGCAAAGAAGTCTGATTTACCATTTTTAATAGATAAATTAAAGCAGAAAGTATCGAAGTCTATCGAAGATAATAAGAATTTTTTTGAGGAATTTTCGGATGATATTTATGTGATTTCTTGTGGGTTTAAGGAGTTTATAGATGAGATTGTAAAAGATTACAACATACCATCTTCTCGTGTTTATGCAAATACATTTGAATATGATAAACACGATCGAATCATTGGTTTTGATACTAAGAATGTCTTGTCTTCTCATAATGGAAAAATTGCTTGTTTAAAACAACTTGATTTAGAAGGAGAAGTTCAAGTTATTGGAGATGGTTACAGTGATTATGTAACAAAAGAAGCAGGTGTTGCAGATAAGTTTTTTGCATATACAGAGAATGTAAAAAGAGAAAAAGCGGTTTCAAAAGCAGATCATGTTACTCCAAACTTAGATGAGTTTTTGTACGTGAATAAATTACCACGTAATATTTCGTATCCTAAAAATCGAATCAAAATTTTATTGCTCGAGAATGTACATCCAAATGCATTTAAAAAGTTTTCTAAAGATGGATTTACAGTAGAAACTGTATCAACAAGTCTATCCGAAGATGAGTTGATAGACAAATTACAAGGAGTACACGTTTTAGGAATTCGATCAAAAACTCAGGTTACGAGAAAAGTTATCCAATCAGCAAAAAAACTAATGACAATTGGAGCATTTTGTATAGGAACCAAGCAAATAGATTTAGATGCTTGTAAGGAAAATGGAATCGTAGTTTTTAATGCTCCATATAGTAATACACGATCAGTTGTAGAGCTAGCTATGGGAGAAATTATTATGTTGTTAAGAAGTGTTTTTCAAAGAAGTACAGAAATGCACAAAGGTTTTTGGAATAAAACTGCAAAAGGAGCGCGTGAGGTTCGTGGTAAAAAACTAGGAATCATAGGTTATGGTAATATAGGAAAGCAAATGTCTATACTGGCAGAAGCAATGGGAATGGATGTGTACTATTACGACATAGAAGATAAATTAGCTTTAGGGAATACTACCCGAATTCATAAATTAGAAGACTTGTTATCTATTTGTGATGTTGTTACGCTTCATATGGATGATAATCCTGCAAATAAAAACTTCATTTCAAAGAAAGAATTAGACTTGTGCAAAGATGGGGCTTTGCTAGTAAACTTATCCAGAGGTTTTGTGGTTGATATTCAGGCATTAAAAGAAGCGCTGCAATCAGGTAAACTAGCTGGAGCAGCTGTAGACGTTTATCCGAAAGAACCAAAATCAAATGGTGATTTTTATACAGAATTACAAGGACTAGATAATGTGATTTTGACGCCACATATTGGTGGAAGTACAGAAGAAGCGCAGGTAGATATTGCCGATTTTGTTCCTGGAAAAATCATGGGATATATCAATTCAGGAAATACGGTAGATGCTGTCAATTTTCCTAATATTAGATTACCTCGTCAAACCAATGCACATCGGTTTTTACACATTCATAAAAATATGCCAGGAATAATGGCAAAAATAAACGGTGTATTAGCTGATTTTAAATTAAACATCACAGGACAATATTTATCTACCGATCCTAAAGTAGGATATGTAATTACAGATGTAGATAAAGAATATAACAAGCAAGTAATAAAAGCACTTAAAAAAATAGAGGGAACAATTAAGTTTCGGGTACTATATTAATAGATTGATTTATCAAAAGCCACTTAAAAATTCTTTTCTAGAAGAGATTGTTCTATATTTGAGAACAATCTTTTTGTTTAATGGAATACCAAAATTCACTTGACTTTGCAAAACAGTTAGATAAAGAAGATTCCCTTGCTAATTTTCGGCAAAAATTTCATATTCCAAAAGATGATAACGGAAATGAATGGTTATATTTTACAGGGAATTCTCTAGGCTTACAACCTAAAATTACACAACAATACATACAACAAGAATTAGATGATTGGGCTAAGTATGGAGTAGAAGGTCATTTTATGGCAAAAAACCCCTGGATGCCGTATCATGAATTTTTAACAGAACCAATGGCTCGGATTGTAGGAGCAAAACCAATAGAAGTAGTAGTTATGAATACGCTTACTACTAACTTGCATTTATTGATGACTTCTTTTTATCAGCCTACAAAAACCAAATACAAAATTGTTATTGAAAGTGATGCTTTTCCTTCAGATCGATATGCGGTTCAATCTCAATTAGCAATTCATGGATTTGATGCCAACGAAGGATTGATTGAATGGAAACCTAGAGAAGGAGAGGAGTTGTTGCAAATAGAAGATTTAGAACAAATTTTAAATGACCAAGGAGATGAAATAGCTTTGCTACTAATTGGTGGAGTAAACTATTATACAGGTCAGTATTTAGATCTAAAAAAAATAGCAGAACTAGCACATGCAAAACAATGTTTTGTTGGAATTGATTTAGCTCACGGAGCGGGAAATATTCAGCCAAATTTACATGAATCGGGAGTTGATTTTGCAGCTTGGTGTACTTATAAATATTTAAATTCAGGTCCAGGAAGTTTATCAGGAATATTTGTGCATGAAAAGCATGCTTATAATAAAGAATTGCCTCGTTTTGCAGGTTGGTGGAATCATAATAAAGAAACGCGATTTAATATGAGACAGCCTTTTAACGTTATGCCAGGAGCAGAAGGTTGGCAATTGAGTAATCCACCTATTTTATCGATGGCAGCAATTCGAGCTTCTCTAACAATTTTTGATGGAGTAGGAATGAATGCGCTAAGAAAAAAATCATTGTTGCTTACAGGTTATTTTGAATATTTGTTACAGCAAATAGATTCGGAAAATATCAAGATAATTACTCCTAAAAACCCAGAAGAAAGAGGTTGTCAACTATCTATTCAGGTAAAAAATGCAGATAAAAAATTGCATCAAAAACTAACTGAAAAAAATGTAATTACTGATTGGCGAGAACCTGATGTAATTCGTTGTGCACCGGTTCCTTTATATAATTCTTTTGAGGATGTTTTTAACATGGTAACAATTTTAAAAACTCTTATCTAAATGAATCAATCGGATAGTATATTAATTATAGGAGCAGGGTTATGTGGTTCATTATTAGCCTTACGCTTGGCTCAAAGAGGACATAAAGTGATGGTTTACGAAAGTAGACCAGATATGAGAAAAACACAAGTCGAAGCCGGACGATCTATTAATTTAGCTCTATCAGATAGAGGTCTTAGAGCGCTTAGATTAGTTGGTGTAGAAAAGCTAACAAAAGAGATTTGTATTCCTATGAAAGGCCGATTAATACATGATGAGAAAGGAAATACATTCGAATCTAATTACTCGGGCAGAGAGGGAGAGTACATCAACTCAATTTCTCGTGGAGATTTAAATCGGATTTTGTTAGAAGAAGCAGATAAAAATGACAATGTAACACTTAATTTTAATTGTAAATGCTTACATGTAGATCATGAAAATTCATCCGCAACTTTTTTAGATATTGAAAATAAAAAAGAGTTTACAGTAAAAACAGATGTGGTTTTTGGTGCGGATGGAGCTGGATCTGTGGTAAGAAAGAGTTTTGAAGGACTAGCTAATTTCGATTTTACTATTTCTCAAGACTTTTTAACTCACGGATACAAAGAACTAGAAATCCCTGCGGATACTTTTGGTAAACACCAAATTAGTAAAGATCATTTGCACATTTGGCCAAGAGGAGATTATATGTTGATTGCTTTGCCTAACACAGACGGAAGTTTTACCGTAACACTTTTTTTAAGTTACAATGAAGGAGAATATAGTTTTAACAATTTAGTTACTAAAGAAAAGATTACTTCTTTTTTTAAGCAGCAATTTCCAGATGCGTTAGAATTAATTCCAGATGTTTTAGCTGAATTTAAAAATAATCCAACAGGCAAATTAGGAACAGTAAAATGCTACCCTTGGTCTTATAAAAACAGCTTATTACTTGGCGATGCTGCTCATGCTGTTGTTCCTTTTTATGGACAAGGAATGAATGCTTCTTTTGAAGATGTTTTGGTGTTAGATGAAGTGATTACTCAAAATAAAGGAGAAAGTTGGCAAGTTGTTTTTGAAAAATTCCAAAAAATCAGAAAACCCGATGCAGATGCGATAGCTGATTTGGCCATTGATAACTATTATGAAATGCGAGATCATGTAGCTAATAAAGATTTTAAGTTAAAGAGAAAGATAGAGATGGCTTTGGAAAAAACATTCCCAAACCAATACGCCTCTAAATACTCCTTGGTAACATTTAACGAATTTATTGGTTATCATGAAGCAATGACAAGAGGTAGAAAACAAGATGATGTATTACTTAGCATGATTGAAAAAAATGAAATTAAAGAGTCAGTAACTCATTCAGAAACTGAATTAAGAGAGGTGTTAGAAAGAATTATTCAAGAAACTAATGAATAGGTATATTGTTTTGCTCCGCGGAATTAACGTATCTGGAAAAAACAAACTTCCAATGCAGAAATTACGAGAGATGCTCAACAAAATGAATTATAAAAATGTAAAAACCTATATTCAGAGTGGAAATATCATTTTAGATACGAATGAGGAAGAAAAGAAAACACTTGAAAACAAAATCAAAGAAGCTATTAAAAATCAATTTGGATATGACGTTCCTGTTCTTGTAAAAACAATACAGGACGTGAAAAAAACAATCAAAGAAAATCCTTATCCTATTAGCGACGAAAAAGTTGTGGCAGTTGTTTTTTTAAGTGATGTTTCACCTTCTATTAAAACTATTAAAATTGATAAAGCTGAAAATGATGAGTTCACCATTTCAAATGATGTGATTTATCTTTATTGCCCAAATGGATTTGGAAGAAGTAAATTAACAGTTAATGTTTTTGAGAAAAAGTTAGGCTTAACAGCTACTTCTCGAAATTGGAAAACAACAAATAAATTATTAGAATTAGCTAATACAAAATAGCATGCCAGATAAAGTAACACCAAGAGGAGCGTATCCTCACGTAAAAGTAGCAGGAGATTTTATTTTTGTTTCAGGAACCAGTTCAAGGAAACCAGATAATTCAATTGAAGGAGTAGAAATAATTGATAAAATGGGAACCAAATTTCTTGACATAAAACAACAAACACGTGCAGTTTTGGAAAATATAAATAGTAATTTACAAAAAGTTGGAGCTAGTTTAAAAGATGTTGTTGAGGTTTCTACTTTTTTAGTAAATATGAATGATTTTGCTGGTTATAATGAAGTGTATGCTGAGTTTTTTTCTCCAGAAACAGGCCCGGCAAGAACTACGGTAGCGGTTCATCAATTACCACATCCAGATTTAGTGATTGAAATAAAAGTTGTGGCATATAAAAAACAATGAAAAACGTTTTAAATTACATAAATGGAGAATACTTGCCTCCTGTTGCTGACAGGTGGATTGATAATTACAATCCGTCTAGTGGAGAGGTTTATGGACAGATTCCCGATTCTGATAAAGAAGATGTAGCGTTAGCATATCAAGCAGCTAAAGAAGCTTTTTCTAGTTGGAGCAACACTACGTTAGAAGAACGTTCTCAAATTCTGCTAAAAATCTCACAACTTATTTTAGATAATTTAGATGAATTAGCAAAAGCAGAAACACTTGATAACGGAAAACCTATTTCATTATCAAAAAATGTAGATATTCCCAGAGCAGCTTCAAATTTTTCTTTTTTTGCTAAAGCAATTACCCAATTTGCATCAGAAGCGCATGAAAGTGTTGGTTTACAAGCGATGAATTATACTATGCGTCAACCAATAGGAGTAGTTGGCTGTATTTCTCCTTGGAATCTTCCTCTGTATTTATTCACATGGAAAATTGCTCCCGCGCTTGCTGCAGGAAATTGTGTAGTTGCCAAACCTAGTGAGGTTACACCTATGACAGCTTATTTGTTAGGAAAAATATGCAATGAAGCTGGGCTCCCAAAAGGAGTACTTAATATTGTTAATGGACTAGGTCATACAACAGGTCAAGCTATTGTAGATCATCCTAATATTAAAGCAATTTCGTTTACAGGAGGAACAAAAACAGGCGCTCAAATAGCTAAGTTGGCAGCTCCTATGTTCAAAAAATTATCGTTAGAATTAGGAGGTAAAAACCCCAATATTATTTTTTCAGATTGCAATTATGAAGAAATGCTACAAACAACAGTTCGTTCTTCCTTTGCAAATCAAGGACAAATTTGCCTGTGTGGAAGTCGAATTTTTGTAGAAAAACCGATCTATGAAAAGTTTAAAAAAGACTTTGTAGAGGCAGTTTCTATGTTAAAAATTGGAAATCCTTTTAATACTGATTCAGATTTAGGAGCGCTGGTTTCTAAAGAGCATTTAGAAAAAGTAAAATCATATATAGAAAGCGCAAAAGATTTTGGTGGAGAAATTTTGTTTGGCGGTAAAACGGTAAATGTTGCAAACCATGAAAATGGGTATTATTTACAACCAACAATTATTGAGGTTAAAAGCAATCAATGTAAATTAAATCAAGAAGAAATATTTGGTCCTGTGGTAACAATTATGCCTTTTGATTCAGAGGAGGAAGTTTTAGAAATGGCGAACGATGTTTCATATGGTTTATCTGCCACTTTATGGACACAAAATTTAGATCGAACCATGCGAATGACCAAACGATTACAAGCAGGAATAGTTTGGGTAAACACATGGGTGTTACGTGATTTGCGTACACCTTTTGGAGGAGTAAAGTCATCTGGAGTAGGAAGAGAAGGCGGTTTTGAAGCGTTACGATTTTTTACTGAACCTAAAAATATTTGTATAAAATACCAAGAATGAATCTAGAATTACAAAATAAAAATGCATTAGTGTGTGGTAGCACACAAGGAATTGGGAAAGCAACTGCAATAATGTTAGCAAATGAAGGAATGAATGTTACTTTATCAGCTAGAAATAAAGAAAAATTACAAGAAGTAATAGCTGAGCTTCCAACAAGTAACAATCAAGAGCATTCTTTTTTACAAGCTGATTTCTCTAATCCAGAGCAGGTGCAAAAAGCAGTTCAAAATCATATTGAAGGAAAACATGGTTTTCATGTATTAGTCAATAATACAGGAGGTCCAAAAAGTGGACTCATTCACAAGGCGTCTACTCAAGAATTTTCAGATGCTTTTCAAATGCATGTTGTAACAAATCAACTATTAACACAAGCTGTTATTCCTTTTATGAAAGAAGAGGGTTTTGGTAGAATTATTAATGTGATTTCTACTTCTGTAAAAGAGCCTATTCCAGGTCTTGGTGTTAGTAATACAATTAGAAATGCTGTGGCAAATTGGGCAAAAACGTTGGCTGGAGAATTGGCAGAATTTGGTATTACTGTTAATAATGTGTTACCTGGCTTTACAGATACAGCTCGATTGGATCAAATAATAAAAATAAAA
Organism: Bacteroidia bacterium; assembly: GCA_030428865.1. Lineage (GTDB taxonomy): Bacteria > Bacteroidota > Bacteroidia > Flavobacteriales > Flavobacteriaceae > Polaribacter. The sequence continues at coordinate 30,128 of JAUIEK010000002.1, forward strand.
GCAAAGAATGCAAATACATCTGAGGAAGAAATGACTCAGATTATGAAAAATTATGTGCCTGCAAAACGATTTGCAAAGCCAGAAGAAACAGCTTCTGCTATTGCTTTTTTGGCAAGCGGTGTGGCGAGTTACATAACAGGAATTAACCTTCCTGTAGATGGAGGAAGAACCAAGTCTTTGTAATTTTAAAACTAAAACTAAAACTAAAACATCATGAGTCATCTTGTTCAACCTTTAAATTTTAAAAAATGGATTGACGAGCATCGTCATTTATTAAAACCTCCAGTAGGAAATAAGTGTGTGTGGGAAAATGGAGAATATATTGTAATGGTAGTTGGCGGGCCTAACAGTAGAAAAGATTATCATTATAACGAAACACCAGAATTTTTTTATCAAGTAGAGGGAGATATGGTGTTAAAAATCATTAATAATAAAGGTGAACAAGAAGATGTAGAGATAAAAGAAGGAGATATTTATCTGTTACCAGCTAAAGTACCACATTCACCACAAAGAAAAGTGAATACGGTAGGTTTGGTTATAGAATATCCAAGACCAGAAGGTGTGATGGATGCATTGGAATGGTATTGTGAAAACTGTGGCAATCCTCTTTATAGAGAAGAATTTGCACTTAATAATATTGAAACAGACATGCCTATCATTTTTGATAAGTACTATTCCAATACAGAAAAATGCACCTGTAATAATTGTGGTACGGTTATGAAAGCACCTCAAAAACTATCGTAGATGAAAAGAAAACTTCGTATTAACGGTCATTCACACTTACTGCCTTATCCAGAAGAAATTCCGCAGTATATGAAAGAAAAAGGAATTTTTTGGGTAGATGAAGGAAGGAAGTTCATGCTTCAGAAAGATTGGAGCAGACCTGTTACAGATTCTAGTTTTTTCTTAAATGAAAAACTGGAGTGGATGGATAAATATAATATTGATCATGCAGTTGTATTGAATTTATCTCAGTTATATGGTAATGGACTCAGACTTGAAGAAATGAAGCAGGCTTTGCGTTTTCAAAATGATTTTAATGCCCGCATTCAGCATGATCATCCTGCTAAATTTTCTTGCGGATTTGTAGTGCATCCAGGTTTTGTAAGAGGAGCTTGCTGGGAAATAGAACGTTGTGTAGAGGAGTTAGGTATGCGATTGTTATGCTTACCAACACATTATATGGATACGATTGGTACTTGGCGTTGTATTTTTGATGAAGAAAATGAACCAATTTTTGAACTAGCTAGTAAATATAATCTTGCAGTAGAAATACATCCGTATGATGGTGAAAAGTTTATCAAGTTAGAAAACACTGCTTGGCGATTTCATTTAATTTGGATGTTGGCTCAATGTGCAGATGCGTATCATTTTTTAACACTTAACGGCTATCAAGATAAGTTTCCGAACATGCGGGTTTGTTTTGCTCATGGAGGTCAGTTAGCTCAGATTAATTTAGGAAGAAGAATTCAAGGGTTTGATGGAAGGCCTGATCTGTTTGAAGGAAAAGAGCACCCAAGAAAAGCCGTAGGGCATAAAAATATTTTCTTTGATACTTTGGTGCATGATACAGGTTCATTAGAACTTCTCATAAAAAACCAAGGCATAAAACAAGTGGTGATGGGATTGGATGATCCGTATCCTTTAGGAGAAATGGAAAGCGCTCCTCAGTCTTCATACCCAGGAAAAATATTAGACTTAGCTATTGAAAAAGGCATTATTAATGATCAAGATCAAGATCAAATATGGGAAGATAATGTATTGCAATGGTTGTTTGGAGATGATCAAAAAGGAAAACAAGATCTAATTGATAGAATATTAAAATAAATGAAAAGAACGGTATTTTTTGTAACTATTCTTTTTATAACATTAAGCTTAAATGCTCAAAAAATTCTATTTGTAGGCAATAGCCTTACTTATTATAATAATCTTCCAAAAATTTTAGAACTAGTAGCTAAAGAGTATGGAGTAGATATAAAAACAGAAAGTTTATGCTATCCTAATTATGCTTTAATAGATCATTTGGAAGATGGTCTTTTACAGCAATATTTGGTTAAGAATCAATATGATTATGTAATTATACAACAAGGTCCTTCTTCTCAAGAAAAAGGGAAAAAAATGTTATTGAGAGACGGCGCAGTTATAAAGTCTTTGTGCGAAAAACAAAAATCTCAATTAGGATATTTTATGGTATGGCCTTCAAAACAGTACTATTTTACATTTGATAAGGTAATTGAAAATCATCAATTGGCTGCTAAATCAACAAAATCTTTATTATTTCCGGTAGGCTTAGTTTGGAAAGAATACAATGAATTAAAAAGAAAAGAAAGTTTGTACGGTCCAGACGGATTTCATCCTTCATCAGCAGGAAGTTTTTTGGCTGCATTAGTTATATTCCATCAAATAGAACCAAAAAAGAACCTTCATCAATTAACCATTAATAACTTAAAAAAATGGATAAAAAATGAAGGAACATTAAAAGAAATAATTCAATTAGTTGAGAAACATTAGAATTATTTGCTACAACTTTGTTTTAAAACTTGCTCAGCTCTACTCTTGCCCCAAGAAGGTTCAAAATTTTCTTTTTGATCTTCTTTTTCAGCAAGTTCCAAAGCTCTTTTGATGTCTTTACAATATGGTTCAATGGGCTTGCCAAAAAACTGGGCAGAGCCCATATCCCATTCAGCTTTTTGTAAAATTACTCTTGGGTTATTTGGAGCCAACTCAATAGCTTTTGCAAAAATTTCAGAATTTTTCATAGATAAAGACATGCCATATTTTTGACCGTCAAAAGCAATAAAAGCTGTATTTCTTAGTGCTTGCATAATCATAATTTCTGGGTTGTTAGATGATAACTCATCAGCTTTATCTAAATGTAGTTTGGCTTTATCAAGTTTTGCTTGTAAAGCAGCTTCATCTTTAATACCAAAAGAACTAATAATATTAACGTATGCCACATAATAAGCAGGAATCCAATTTTTTTTCTCTGCATTCGCAATTCGTTCAAATAGATTGGAAGCCTCGGTTATCTTACCTTCTTTCCAGAAAGAGAATGCTTTTTCCATTCCTTTTTCGTACTGAGATTGTGCACTTACTCCTAAGGAGAACAACATTATGGCACACAAGAATAATTTTTTCATAATTGATAATTTTAAATAATTGGTTAGTTGATTTTTACGGTTACTGTTTTATTTTGATCGATCTTAATTTTAGCATTGTTAAAAGAAGGCGGACCAAAACGTCCTTTTTGATTATTAGAGAAAGCGTAAGGTTCTTTCGGAATCCCGATAAAATTTTTGTCTAGTTTACTGTTTCCATTAACATCATGAAACATAGAAAAAGCGTACTCTCCTTTTTCTATATTTTTAAAAGTAATAGTTACTTTTTTATCTTGAATAACTACTTTTTTACTTTTATAAGCCTGATGCATAAATTTTTCTTCGTCATTGAACAAAGACAAAAACAAAAAACCTTTTTGATGTTTTTTTATCGTTATTTCTATAGATAAATCTACCGTCTCTTTTTCTTCTTGTGCATGTAGAAAAGTGCTTGCTGCAATTAATAAAGTAGAGATAATGAGTTGTAATTTTTTCATCTTCTTAAGATTGGAATCAAATATCTTTTATTTTTCTTGTAGATTAATATTGTATTTGCTGAGCTGTTGGTTTTTACTTCTAAATTGTAATTTATAAGCTATCTAATTGATTTGATTTTTTATCATCACTAATCGTCCAAAAAAATCCGACAAAGAAAAACTGATCAGCATTAGGTACAATTGCTTGTCTTTCAAAAACTCCATTCATGTTTGGTTGATTTGCATAATTATATCCAAAAACGTTTTTAGTTCCTAAAACATTGTTGATGGAAAAATATAAAATCTTCTGCTGACTAATTAAATACGCCCAGTTAAAACTAATTGAATTATAGCTTTTTGTTTGCTGATTTAAAAACCCAGCTTGATTAGGATCAGTATAACTTCTGCCAGAAGCAAAACTATAACTAAATCCTAACTGACTTTTCCATTTTTCTACCCAATGTTTAGTGACAAGTGAAAAATTATGTTTTGAAGCAAAATTGGGTGTAGCCGCTGTAGGATAATTTCTAAAATCTCTTTCGGTATCTAGAAAAGAATAAGAAATCCAATAATCAATATTTTTTATGTTTTTATTATCTCTCCAAAAAAGATCTACACCTTTTGCAGAACCAAATCCATTGTTGTTATAATTACTATAAATAGTAGCTTGATCTGTATCAAACTTAATAAGATTGTTGTAATCTTTATAGTAGGCTTCAATTCGTAATATTTGTTTGTTTTTTACATACTGATAGTTGGCAATCCAATGCGTTGCATTTTCAGCTTTTAAACCGTTATCAAATTTTACATAATTAGTCAACGGATTTTGGTAAAACTGACCATAAGCAATAGAAAATTGTGAATTATCTCCAGATTTATAAGCGATAGAAGCTCTTGGAGAAACAGTTGTTTGGTTTAGTAATTCAGAATGTTCCATTCGTACGCCTAATTTAGTAGCTAACTTTTTTGAGAAAAATATATCTGCTTCGGTAAAGACTCCAGAAATACTATTTTGAAATCTAAGAGAAGAGCTTCCATTGGTTGTACTAATAAATTCCTCATTAAAATCAGTTAAAAAATATTCAGCTCCAAAAAATAATTTAAAACGATTGGAAAAACGTTTCTTTAATTTCATTTTTATATGTGCTGCACTTTCAGCGTTTTTTACTAAATCATCTCCAAGGTTAATATGATTATTATCATTAGAGATAGAAAACCCCGAGCTTAATGTCCAATTATTTTTTAGAAAACCATTATAAGAACCATTGAAGTATAAATTTCTATTTTGAAGCCCAAATCGGAATCCATTTTCAAAGTTTATATCTTGTTGAATCAGATTAAAATCAGTGTAGGAAAAAGCTCCATAAAGTTTTATGAGTCCGTCTTCTTTTAATTTATGACGATACACCATTTCTCCGCTAGCAGCCTGTATGGGTTTATTCCATGTATTTCTGTCTGGAAAAACTTCCAAATACGGAGCTAAATTGATGTAAGAAGTATTAATACTAAAAGATCCTTTGTCCCATTTTTGGGTGTTTCCAACTCCAACTCCAACTGTCATTAAAGCTACATCTGTTTTTTCTTGTATAGGTTCATCAATAGTACTTAAAGACAAAACACTAGATAAAGCCTGTCCATATTCAGCAGAGTAACCACCTGTTGAAAATGAAATTCCTTTAAACAAAAAAGGGGAAAATCGTCCTCTTGTAGGAATGTTATTTGCTGTTGGAGTAAACGGTGTAAATACACGCATGCCATCAATAAAGATTTGTGTTTCTTCGGCAGCACCACCTCTTACAAACAATCTACCATCTTCTGCTACTGTAGCTGTTCCAGGTAAAGTTTGTAATGCGCCAACAAAATCTCCTAAAGCACTAGCAGTAGTAACTACATCTAGTGGTTTTAAAGCAGTTACTTTGGCGTTATCACCTGCTTCAAAAGTGCCTGCATTAATAATTACAGCATCTAAGGTATTTACATCTTCTTTTAGTTTAATCTTGATGTCTTTAAAAGTAGAAATGTTTCCAGTAATTCTTTTTTCTTCAAAGGAAATAAATGAAATGACAAGTGTTTGAATTCCTTTTTCAGATGATTGAAAAGAAAAGACCCCTTTTTCATCGGTAGAACTTCCATCATAAGTTCCGTCTAAATATACATTTGCTCCAAAGATAGGATTGCCTTTTGAGTCTGTAACAATTCCATTTATTTGCTGTTGAGCTATTATCTGGAAGGAAAAAAAGATAATAATTAAAAAAAATAGATTTTTCATTTAGTCACTTTTTGTTTTATTGACAGAGCAAAAGTGTAACAAAGAAAAGAATTACAATAAGAACACTAGCTCAGTTGTAGAAAATTGGTGATGAATCGTTTTAGCTTAAAAAATAAGATATGGTTATTCTAGATTTTCTATATTTAGAAAAATTTTTTAAAACACATATTATGAGAAAATTAGGATCTTTAATGTTCTTTCTAGGCATTTTTGCAATCATTTTAAACTTTGTGGGTAGAGTGCCTAGGTTGTTAATGTGGATTTATACATGGGGAGAAACAGTAGCATGGGTTATTAAAATTGCATTTATTGTTGTTGGTGCAGTACTGTATTTTATGGGATCTTCTGGAGAGTCAGAAGAGGCAAGTTCAGAGGGTTAGAAAATTTTAGCAATAATAAAAGGAAATAAAAAAGCTCGAGCATTGCTCGAGCTTTTTTTAGGAACTAATCAAGTAATTATTTTACTTCTTCAAAGTCTACATCTTCAACGTTGTCTCCTTCATTTTTACTATCATTGACTGGCTGCTCTTGTTGTGCATTTCCACCAGCTTGTGACTCTTGTTGTGCTTTGTACATTTCTTCAGAAGCGGCTTTCCACGCTTCATTAATCTTGTCCATTGCAGCATCAATTTGATCAAGATCTTTTGATTCGTGAGCTTTTTTCAATTCTTCTAAAGCACTCTCAATAGGCTCTTTTTTATCAGCAGATAATTTATCTCCAAATTCTTTTAATTGCTTTTCTGTTTGGAAAATCATTGCATCAGCACTGTTTATTTTTTCAACAGATTCTTTTGCTTTCTTATCTGCTTCAGCATTTGCTTCGGCATCAGCTTTCATTTTTTCAATTTCTTCTTCAGATAATCCAGATGAAGCTTCAATTCGAATGTTTTGAGATTTACCTGACGCTTTATCTGCAGCAGAAACATTAATAATACCATTTGCATCAATATCAAACGTAACCTCAATTTGAGGAACACCTCTTGGTGCAGGCGGAATTCCATCTAAATGGAAACGTCCTATTGTTTTATTATCTGCAGCCATAGCTCTTTCTCCTTGCAGTACATGGATTTCAACAGAAGGTTGATTGTCTGCAGCTGTAGAGAAAACTTGTGATTTTTTAGTAGGAATAGTAGTGTTTGCCTCTATAAGCTTAGTAAACACATTTCCCATTGTTTCAATACCTAATGATAAAGGTGTAACGTCTAATAAAAGTACATCTTTTACATCTCCCGTTAATACTCCTCCTTGAATAGCAGCACCAAGAGCAACTACTTCATCAGGATTTACTCCTTTACTAGGAGATTTACCAAAGAATTTTTGAACTGCTTCTTGTACAGCAGGAATTCTAGTTGATCCTCCAACTAAAATAATTTCATCAATATCAGAAGTTGTTAAATCAGCATTTTTTAAAGCCGTTTCACAAGGAGCAATTGTTCTTTTTACTAAATCATCAATTAATTGCTCAAATTTAGCCTTACTTAGTGTTCTTACTAAGTGTTTTGGTCCGCTAGAAGTAGCTGTTATATAAGGTAGGTTTATTTCGGTAGATGCAGAGCTAGATAATTCAATCTTAGCCTTTTCAGCAGCCTCTTTTAAACGTTGTAAAGCCATTGGATCTTTTCTTAAATCCATGTTTTCTTCTGCTTTAAACTCGTCGGCTAACCAATTAATGATTTTTTCATCTACATCGTCACCACCTAAATGTGTATCTCCATCGGTAGCTAATACCTCAAAAACACCATCACCTAATTCTAAAATAGATACATCGTGCGTACCACCACCAAAGTCAAAAACTACAATTTTTTTATCTTGTGAGGCTTTGTCTAAACCATAAGCTAAAGCAGCTGCAGTAGGCTCATTAATAATTCTGCTAACTTTTAAACCCGCAATTTCACCAGCTTCTTTTGTAGCTTGTCTTTGCGCATCATTAAAGTAAGCTGGTACAGTAACAACAGCTTCGCTAACAGATTGACCTAAATAATCTTCTGCAGTTTTCTTCATTTTTTGCAATATCATCGCAGAGATTTCTTGAGGTGTGTACAAACGTCCGTCAATATCTACACGAGGTGTGTCATTATCTCCCTTTACCACATTGTAAGGTACTCTTTCAGCTTCTTTTTTAGATTCAGAAAATTTATTTCCCATAAATCGCTTAATCGAGTAGATTGTGTTCTTTGGGTTTGTCACTGCCTGACGTTTTGCAGGATCGCCAACCTTACGCTCACCACCTTCAACAAACGCAACGATAGATGGAGTAGTTCTTTTTCCTTCAGCATTAGGAATTACTACTGGCTCGTTTCCTTCCATTACAGAAACACACGAGTTAGTTGTTCCTAAGTCTATTCCTATAATTTTACTCATAACTATTATTATTTTTTAATTCGTAATCTTTAGTTTGAACTCATTTAGACAATATATGTGCCACAAGGAAAATGGCTTATTGATTATGACAGATAGTGAAATACAGTGATTTTTAAATGACATGTTGGCATATTTTTGTGTTTTTCTTTCTTATAAAGAAATGCTTAACTGGTAAAGTTTGTAGTATCTTTGGTTTCTTAAGAAATAATTAATTTAGAACTTATGAGTAAGTTTGATGAAAAAGTTGCTTTTTACCAAGAAGCCATGGAAAAATTAGGGCTTTTTTGTGATTATGCTTTATTAGAAAAGATAACAAAGGGCTTAGGGCCTTCAATATTTAAAAGAGATGCAGAATCAGTTTCAGCTTCTGATGAGAAGGAATTAGAAACGGTGAAAAACAACTTCTTAATTAAGAAACTATCACTAGAAGATAGTCCTGTTTTAGATAAAGCTATCCAGACAGTGGCAGAAAAAATGGGTAAAACGAATCGAGTAAAATACAGAGCTATTTTTTACTATTTATTGGTTGAGGAACTAGATCAGGAATCAAAATTTCTATAAAGTGTCACAGTTTATTAGTGTTTTTGATATGCTCAAGATAGGAATTGGGCCATCAAGTTCTCATACATTAGGTCCTTGGAGAGCAGCTTTAGCATGGATATCAAAGCTAAAGGAAACACATGTTTTTTTGTTAGTTGATAGAGTGAAAATAGATCTGTATGGCTCTTTATCACTCACAGGAAAAGGGCATGCAACAGATTCCGCTGTGTATCTTGGTTTGAGTGGAACCGATCCAGAGCGAATACCAACAGAAGCAATAGACATTATTATTAATAATATCAAACAGCACGAAAAACTATCTTTTAACAACGAAAAACAAATCTCTTTTTATCAAGAAGATATTCAGTTTAATAGAGAGTTTCTGCCTTTTCATCCAAACGGAATTACTTTTACAGCCTACCATGAAGAAAAAGTAATTTCTCAAGAAACGTATTATTCTATCGGAGGAGGTTTTATTGTTCAAGAAGATGATAACTTGGCAGATGATATAGAAATTTCTAAGCAAAATTTTCCATATCCTGTTAACAAAGCCGTTCAACTTGAAGAATATTGTGAGCGAGACAATCTCTTAATATCAGATGCTGTTTATGCGAATGAATTAGTCTTGAGATCGGGAGAAGAAATAGATTCTGAATTATTCAGAATATGGCAAACCATGTTAGAGTCCATGTACATAGGTTGTCACACACAAGGAAAATTACCTGGCGGGCTTAACGTGAAAAGACGTGCTTTTGAAACACATCAAAAGTTGATAAAAGAAGCTATATACAACGATGTAGATGAGTGGATTACAGCTATTAGAAGCACAGAAGTTAAATTTCGGGAAATTTTAAAATGGGTAAGTTGTTTTGCATTGGCCGTTAATGAGGTTAATGCATCTTTAGGAAGAGTAGTTACAGCGCCAACGAACGGAAGTGCAGGAGTAATTCCTGCTGTTTTAATGTATTACATGGTTATTGAAAATCATGAAGCTGATTTTAGTCATATCAAACGATTTTTATTAGTTGCAGGAGAAATTGGCAGCATTTTTAAAAAAAATGCGACAATTTCGGCGGCGATGGGAGGTTGTCAGGCAGAGATTGGTGTTTCTTCGGCAATGGCAGCCGCGGCTTTGACTGAATTGTTAGGAGGAAGTGTATCGCAGTGTTTAGTAGCTGCAGAAATAGCTATGGAACATCATTTGGGGTTAACGTGTGATCCTATTGCAGGGTTGGTTCAAGTTCCTTGTATTGAAAGGAATTCAATGGGAGCTATTAAAGCAATTCATGCAGCTGAGTTGGCATTAGAAACCAATCCGAAAGAATCATTAGTGCCATTAGATTCTGTAATTAGCACTATGTGGGAAACAGCGAAAGATATGAACAAGAACTACAAGGAAACTTCTGAAGGAGGATTAGCTGTAACCGTTCGTTTAGCAGATTGTTAACTTATCTAATGAATACAAATTCTTTTTCAGAAGACATTTGCTCATTAAACTCATAGTTATCTACATTAAAGCCTTTTAGTTTGTTTAAAGTATTAACGTTATTATCTATAATATGGCGAACCATTAATCCACGAGCTTTTTTTGCAAAGGTCATAATGGTTTTATACTCACCGTTTTTTAAATCTTTAAAAACAGGAGTAATCATAGGAACTTTTAATGTTTTTATAGGAATCGCTTTAAAATACTCTGCACTTGCTAAGTTAATTACGTATTCAGTATCAGATAATTCGTTGTTCAACGATTCTGCAAGCATGTTTCCCCAAAACTGATATAAATTTTCCTTTCTTCCTACTTTTAGCTTTGTCCCCATTTCTAAACGGTAAGGTCGTATCAAGTCTAAAGGTTTTAGTAAGCCATATAAACCTGATAAAATTCGTAAGTGTTCTTGTAAAAAAGGAAGTTTATCTTTTGAGAGTGAGTTTGCATCAAGTCCTCTATAAACTTCACCTGTAAAAGCATAGACAGCCTGTTTTGCATTATCTGGAGAGAATGGTGTTTTCCAACCTTGATTTCGATTATAGTTCAAATCAGCTAAAGCAGGAGAAAGCCCCATTAATTCACCCAACTTTTTTCTTGAAATCGTTTTTAATTTTTTATTCAATTTTTCTGCTTGTTCAAGAAAAATTGGTTGTGTGTGTAGGCTTGTAGGTGCTTTTTTTTCAAAGTCTAAAGACTTAGCTGGAGAAATAATGATTTTCATAGATTCGGTTTTCTTCCGTAAAAATACGGTTATAATAACTGAATGACAAAATTCAAATTACTACAAAAAACTACGAATTGTTAGAGTACTCAGAATATGTTCGCCATTTTTCAAGGCACTTTTCCATATCATCAGGAATTGGAGAATCGAACTGTAAAAACTTTCCTGTGGTAGGATGTGTAAACCCTAATGTTTTCGCATGCAAAGCTTGTCTTGGTAGTACTTTAAAACAGTTTTCTACAAATTGTTTGTATTTGGTAAATGTAGTTCCTTTTAAAATTTGATTTCCACCATATCGTTCATCATTAAATAACGTATGCCCAATATGTTTAAAGTGTGCTCGTATTTGGTGTGTCCTCCCAGTTTCTAGTTTACACTCAACTAAAGTTACGTAAGTAAGCCGTTCAATAACTTTAAAATGGGTAATGGCGGATTTTCCATATTCACCATCGGGAAAAACATCCATTTGTAACCTGTTTTTAAAACTACGCCCAATGTGTCCTTCAATAATTCCAGTATCTTCTTGTATGTTTCCCCAAACTAGAGCGTAATATTTCCGTTCAGTTGTTCTATCGAAAAACTGTTTGGATAAATGTGCCATAGCAAATTCTGTTTTGGCAATTACAAGCAAGCCACTAGTGTCTTTATCAATTCTGTGAACCAAACCAGGTCTTTCGTTACTGTTTGTTGGAAGATTTTCTATATGATGAATTAACCCGTTAACGAGTGTGCCTGAATAATTTCCATGACCTGGATGAACAACCATGCCAGCAGATTTGTTAATTACAATCACTTCTTTATCTTCAAAAATAATATCTAGCGGAATGTCTTCCGCAACCAACAAGTTCTCATGAGGAGGATGAGCCAATACAACTCTAACAACGTCTTTAGGTTTTACTTTATAGTTAGATTTTACAACTTGATCATTTACTAAAATATTGCCTGCTTTTGCTGCTTGTTGTATTTTATTTCTAGTTGCGTTTTCAATAAAGTTCATAAGAAATTTATCAACGCGCAAAGGAACTTGACCATCACTGGCTGTAAACCGAAAATGTTCGTAAAGCTCTTCGTTTTCTATTAAATCTTCTTGCATTATAATAGTAAATTACTATCCTCCACTACCAAGAACCAAATCAATTACAGAATTTTTAGGAAGTTTGGCTCCAGGCTTAATTTCGTTTCCTTTGTATTTTAAACCCCTAACAACATCTTTTCCAATATCTGGGATATAAGAAAAATTTCCAATTTTAAATCCAACAGATCGAAGCTGTGTTAAAGCTTGTCTTTTTGTTTTTCCGTTTAAGTCAGGTACTGTAACATCTCTATATTTAGAAGGATTTAACGTTAAATAAATCTTGCGTTTTTCCTTTACAAAATCACCAGCTTCTGGTGTTTGTTCTATCACAGATTTTTTAGGATATGTAGGATTATAATATGCAGAGTCAATAACAATGTAGGAAAGGTCTAATTCTTTGAGTTTGACCTCGGTTTCTTCAATAGATAACTTATGAAGATCTGGAACTTGAATTTTCTGATCGTGATTGGTTGTATAGCCTAGCCACCATTGCATGCTAAATACAAAAATGAACAAACCAACAACAGCAATAGCAATTTGAATAAGAAATTTACGACTTTTAATAAACTGAAACCAACTCATAATTTTTTACCTGTATGAATAGAGCAAATGTACATAAAATTCAATGGAACATTATTTAATTATTCGTAACTACAAAACAATGAATTTTTAGCTAAGTTTGTGTGTTAACTTAATCAATGAAAAAAAATATTGCCATAATTATGGGTGGTTATTCATCAGAGTATGAAATCTCCCTCAAAAGCGGTCAGGTTGTTTTTAGTGAATTAGAAAACACAGATTTTAATGTATACCAAGTTCATATATTCCGAGACAAATGGGTTTTGGTAATTGATGATGTAGAGTATCCAATTAATAAACACGATTTTTCTACCATAATTAACAGCAAAAAAATCACATTTGATTGTGTTTTTAATGCCATACATGGAACTCCAGGAGAAGATGGTAAGCTTTTAGCTTACTTAGAACTGTTGGGTATTCCGCATACATCAGCTCCTTTTTATCAAATGGCGTTAACATTTAACAAAAGAGATACATTAAGTGTTGTTCGAGCATATGGTATTAATGTGGCAACTTCTGTGTATTTAGATAAAGGAGACAAAATAGACGCAACAAAAATTATCAACAAAGTTGGTCTGCCTTGTTTTGTAAAGCCTAACAAAGCAGGTTCTAGTTTCGGAATTAGTAAGGTATATGATAAGGATAATCTACATCTTGCTATTGATAAAGCATTCCAAGAAGATTCAGAAATATTAATTGAATCTTTTTTAGATGGCACAGAGGTTTCCGTTGGAGTAATTGAATATAATAAGAAGATAGAGGTATTACCTATCACGGAAATAGTTTCTGATAATGATTTCTTTGATTATGAGGCTAAATACTTAGGAGAATCTCAAGAAATAACACCTGCTAGAATTTCTGAGGAAGAAAAGGTAAAAGTTGAAGAAGTGGCTAAAAAAGTATATAAGGTTTTGAATATGAAAGGGTTTTCTAGGTCAGAATATATTTTAGTAAATGGAGAGCCGTATTTTTTAGAACTAAATTCAGTTCCTGGCTTAACGAAAGAGAGCATATTGCCACAACAGGCAGCAGTAGCAGGAATTACTCTTAAAGACTTATTTTTAAATGCTGTAAGGCAAGCACTTGATTCATTTTAGTATCTTAGCATTATGAGAAAAGCTGTGTTTCCAGGCTCTTTTGATCCTATTACGTTAGGTCATGTAGATATTATAACAAGAGCATTACCTCTGTTTGATGAAATTGTGATAGCAATTGGAATAAACGCCGAAAAAAACTACATGTTTAATGCAGAGGAAAGAATGAGGTTCATTCAAAATACATTTTCTGAGGAAAAAAAAATAAGTGTAGAAGTATACAAAACATTAACAGTTGATTATTGTAAGGAAATCAATGCTGATTTTATTTTACGAGGCTTAAGAAATCCAGCAGACTTCGAGTTTGAAAAAGCTATCGCTCAAACAAATCGAAAACTATCAGGAATAGAAACCGTTTTCCTTTTAACAAGTGCAGAAACTTCTTACATCAGTTCATCTATTGTTAGAGATATACTTAAAAACGGAGGAGATGCTTCTAAGTTTGTTCCTAATTCAGTAGCTTCAAAAATTTAGTTTTTTATGAAAAAAATAATTGTGTGTTGCTTTTTTGCAATAACAATCTTCGCTTGTAAGCAAAAAGATGAATCAGTTTTAGACTTTACAACACAATTTGAAAAATCTGATGGAACAGAAACTCCAGAATACAAAGATGTAATTTCTTACTATAAAAAGTTAGCAAAGACGTATGATGAAATTTCAATTCATTCAATAGGAAAGACTGATTCAGGAGAACCTTTGCATGTTGTTATTTTTAACACAGATGGAGCAAGACAACTTTCAGAGATTAACAACACAACTAAAAATACGTTACTGATTAACAATGGAATTCATCCAGGAGAATCGGATGGTATTGATGCTTCTATGATGTTGTTACGCAATATTGTTCAAAATGATTCTCTCAAAACAAAATATCAAAATACTATTATCTGTATAATTCCTGTATATAATGTAGGAGGTGCTTTAAACAGAAATTCTCATACAAGAGCGAATCAAAACGGACCAAAAGAGTATGGATTTAGAGGAAATGCCCAAAATTATGATTTGAATAGAGATTTTATAAAACAAGACACTAAAAATGCAGCTACATTTGCTAAGATTTTTCATGCTATAAATCCAGATGTATTTATTGATAATCACGTAAGCAACGGAGCAGATTATCAATATGCGATTACACATTTATTTACACAACATAACAAATTAGGAGGAGATTTAGGTTTGCTCTTAGAAAATGATATGAGGCCTTTTATAGAAGAGTCATTAAGCCAGAAAGAGATTCCAATCACTCCGTATGTAAATGTTTGGGGAACTACTCCAGAGAATGGTTGGTCTCAATTTTTTGATTCACCAAGGTATTCAACAGGTTATACAACCTTGTTTCATACTTTAGGGATGATGGTAGAAACACATATGCTAAAACCCTATAAAGTTAGAGTTGAACAAACGTATGAATTGTTATTTTCTGCATTAGATTTTATTGAGCAAAAAGGCGATAAAATTAAGATGATGCGTAAAAATACGGTAGAAGAAATTTTACAAAAAAGAGAATATACAATTGCTTACGATGTTGATAGATCAAATCCATCTCGATTTAATTTTAAAGGATATAAGGCGGCATATATAGATAGCAAAATAACATCAGGAAAACGATTGTTTTACGATCGTTCAAAACCCTATGAAAAAACAATTAATTACTACAATAATTATACATCAAGCAAAGAGATAACCATTCCTAAAGCGTACATTGTTAAAAATGGATGGAATAAAGTAAAAGAACGGCTAGATAACAATCAAATTCAATATACTGTTCTTGAAAAGGATACAGTAATTTCTGTAGAAACTATGCGTATTGTAGATTTTAAAACTCGCAATGCATATGAAGGTCATTATATGCATTACAATACTGAAATTAGCAGAAAGCAGAGGCAGATTCAATTTCAAAAAGGAGATTTACTTATTCCGACCAATCAATATGGAATTCGATACATTATAGAAACGCTAGAGCCAGAAGCACCAGATTCTTTTTTCAATTGGAATTTTTTTGATACGGTATTGCAGCAAAAAGAAGGTTATTCTGCGTATGTTTTTGAAGATATTGCCGAAGAGTTCTTGAAGAGTAATCCAGCTATAAAAGAAGAATTAGATACCAAAATAGTAGAAGATGCAGATTTTGCTAAAAATCCGCAAGCCCAGTTAAATTTTATCTATAAAAAAAGTCCTCATTACGAGAAAGCACATATGCTCTTGCCTGTTTTTAAAGTCTATTAAATTCATTAAATTGTACTTCCAATTTCTATAAGTATAATGAAAACACTTTCCATTAATGGCAAGTCTTATCAGATAGATGTGCCAGACTCCATGCCTTTGCTATGGGCAATTCGTGATATTATTGGTTTAACGGGAACTAAGTTTGGTTGTGGTGTTGCACAATGCGGAGCATGTTCAATTTTAATTAATGGTGTTTCCGTTCGATCTTGCAGTACACAAGTAAGCCAGGCAATTGGTAAAGAAGTAACAACAATTGAAGGAAGTTCCCCAAACTTGGAATACCTTAGAAAAGCTTGGGAAGAAATCAATGTGCCTCAATGTGGTTATTGTCAATCTGGTCAGCTTATTTCAGCGACTGCATTATTAGATTCCTCAGAAAATCCAACAGATGAAGATATTGACAGAATGATGAATGGTAACATATGTAGATGCGGAACATATACACGAATTCGAAAAGCAATTCATAGAGCAGTAGAACTTAAAAATGAGAAACTATGAAGCGCAGAGATTTTGTAAAAATATTTGGATTGGCTTCTGGTGGATTAATTCTAGGATGTAATGTTTCTTCAGATAAGTTGATGGTAAACTCTCTAGAAGATGGAATTTCCTTTGTCCCAAATCTGTTTATACAGCTTCAGAAAGATGGAAAAGTAACCATTGTAGTTACACGTTCTGAAATGGGACAAGGCATTCGTACATCGATGGCTTCTGCTATTGCAGATGAAATGGAGGCCGATTGGAATTTTGTCTCAGTAAAACAAGCAACTGGTGATGTTAAGTTTGGAGATCAAAATACAGATGGTTCGCGAAGTATTAGAACACTATTGCATCCCATGCGAAAGATGGGAGCGATGGCAAAAATTATTTTGGAAAAGACTGCTGCAAAAAAATGGAATGTTTCTCAATCTGAATGCAAAGCAGAAAATCATTATGTAATTCATGTCAAATCAAATCAAAAGTTATTTTTTGGAGATTTAGTTGATGAAGCAAGAAAAATTGCTATTCCTAATGAAAATGAATTAACTCTAAAACAGAAAAAAGATTTTAAATATATCGGTAAAAACCTAAAGAGTATTGATATAAAAGATTTTACTACAGGTAAAGCAATTTATGGTTTAGACGCTAGGTTGCCTAATATGAAATTCGCAGCTATTACAAGATGCCCTGTAACATACGGAACTGTAAAGAATTACGATGATAGTGATGCAAAATCTATTTTTGGAGTTGAAAAGGTTGTAAAACTCGATCCATTAAAACCAAGTGTTGGAGAGCAATTTTTTGGAATGCTTGGCGGTGTTGCCGTAGTTGCCAGTAATACATGGTCTGCTTTTCAAGGTAAAAACAACTTAGATATTGAATGGAATTTTAGTGAAAATGAGTCGTACGATTCAAGTTCTTTTAACGATACATTAGTAAAACGAGTAGAAAAACAAGCTAAGGTTGTTCCGCCAAGCAAAGGAAATGTAGAAAAAGCATTTAAAGAAGGGAATCAAGTTGTAGAAGCAACGTATTCGATGCCGCACTTGGCACATGCTCCTATGGAAGTTCCAAATGCAGTAGCTTGGTTTCAAGATCAAAAGTGCGAAGTTTGGGCTCCTGTGCAAAATCCACAAAGTGTTCGTGCAGAAATTGCTCGCTTTTTTGAGTTGGAATTAGAAAATGTTACGGTAAATGTAACACTTCTAGGTGGTGCATTTGGTAGAAAATCAAAAGCAGATTTTGTTATTGAGGCGGTTGTACTATCTAAAGAAGTAAAAGCGCCTGTTCAAGTTGTTTGGTCTCGAGAAGACGATATTCAAAATGGGTTTTATCATGCACAAAGTGCTCAGTATTTTAAAGGATCGTTAGATAAAAACGGAGACGTAACAGGCTGGTTGTATAGAGCTGCATTTCCTTCTATTACTTCATTATTTAAACCAATGTCAGATTATGTGGCTGGTTTTGAGTTGGGAATGGGTTTTAATAATTTGCCCTACCAAATAGACAATATACAGATAGAAAATGCGAAAGCAGAATCACACGTTAGAATAGGTTGGTTACGATCGGTTTCTAATATTATTAGCGGTTTTGGAGTTAATTCTTTTGTAGACGAATTGGCAGTGGCTTCAGGAAAAGACGGAATCGATTTTCGATTAAATTTGATTGGGAAAGACAGAGAAATAAAAAAACGATTTCAGCATACATTTAGTTCAGCTCGGTTAAAAAATGTTCTGCTAAAAGTCAAAAAGCTTTCTAATTGGGGAAAAGAGTTACCTAACGGACACGGAATGGGAGTTGCTCTTCACTACAGTTTTTACAGCTATGTAGCTTCTGTTGTTGAGGTTTCTGTAATTAACAATAAAGTAAAAGTTGAAAATATTTATTCTATAATAGATTGCGGATTGTATGTAAATAAAGACAACGTGATTAATCAAATGGAAGGCGCTGCTATTTTTGGAATGTCTATAGCTTTATACGGAAAAATATCGATGAAAAATGGAGCTGTAGAACAAAGTAATTTTCATGATTATCAAATGACGCGAATAAAAGATGCTCCTAATATTAAAATTGAAATCATTGATAATGATCAAGAACCAACAGGCGTAGGAGAGCCTGGAGTTCCGCCAATTGCGACAGCTATTTGCAATGCTATTTTTAATGCAACAGGAAAACGAATTCGAAAGTTGCCATTATTAGAACATGGAATGGTTTAATTAATCTTGAGAATAAATCTGCGTTTACAGTCAATGTCAGATTGATAATAATTCATCTTAAAATTATTATGAGTGAGTTTAATTTTCCAATCAACCATTGTAAAATTCATGAAAATCATTAATGAAGACCAAGCAAAAATTAACCAGCCGAATATATACATCACCTTTTTTAATGACTTCTTTTTAATATTGTTTAATAGCGAAATTATTCCGATAATTAATATCGCCCAGAATAATACATTTCCTATAAAACCAAGTAAATAAATTTCTCCAGACATGGAGTAAGGCCAAGTTTTATCAGTTTCTTGTACAAATGGGAATCCATAAAATTTTGGGCCACCGTCAGTATAATCACATATGTATTCAAAGTTTAAAAATCCATCAGTTACAAATCCAAGAGCAGCTATTATTGAAAATATTGTTTTTTTTCATGGATTTAAAGTTTATTACATGTTTCTCTTGTGCCAATCTTCAAGCCACATTCGAAAGCCCATAGCTTTTACGCCTAAATTTTTATTTTGCGCTGCAATCTTAATAATATTTAGTGCTTTTTCCTTTACCCTAGAATCAACCGAAAGCTTTTCAAGGATATGGATAGCAGCCCATAAATTAATTTGTTGATCTTCGATGTTAAGAAGTTTTATGAAGTGTTTGACAGCTTTGTCAATAAACCTAATTTCCTCAACAATCTCAATCATTCTATCAACAGATTTGTTGTTGTTTTTAACAGAATTGA
Source organism: Bacteroidia bacterium (assembly GCA_030428865.1). Lineage (GTDB taxonomy): Bacteria > Bacteroidota > Bacteroidia > Flavobacteriales > Flavobacteriaceae > Polaribacter. The sequence continues at coordinate 49,482 of JAUIEK010000002.1, forward strand.
AATCACTGTAATCTGTTTTAAAACAGATGATGGCTAGCTCTTTATATTCTTCAATTAAATCTTCCATGTTCAAGCTAAATCAAAACTTATATTCAGATAATGATTTCTCAAACTTTTCAGGATTCGCAGCTAAATGATAACGAGGATCATCTATGGCTTCTTCAATTACTTGATGAAATTTAGGGCTGGCTTTGTATAGTAATCTTTTACAATCTGTACTCAAATGTTTTAATGTAATTTTTTTGCCAGCAGTTTCATATTTTTCAACCAGGTTATAAATAGCTTCTAAAGCAGAGTGGTCAGAAATACGAGATTCAACAAAGTCAATTTCTACATTTTTTGGATCATTTTTCACATCAAATTTTTCGTTAAAAGCGCTAATGCTACCGAAGAATAAAGGTCCCCAAATTTCATATACTTTGGTTCCGTCTTCCTTAATTCGTTTTCTTGCACGAATACGCTTGGCATTTTCCCATGAAAACACCAATGCACTTACAATTACACCAGTAATTACAGCAATTGCTAAATCAAAAATTACAGTTAAACCAGATACTAATATGAGTACAATTACATCTGCAACTGGTATCTTGTTTATAATTCTAAAACTAGACCAAGCAAAGGTTCCAATAACTACCATAAACATAACACCAACTAATGCAGCTATAGGAACTTGCTCTATGTATGAAGATGCAAATAGAATAAACATTAACAACATAATTGCTGCAACTATACCAGATAATCTGCCTCTACCACCACCTTTAATATTGATGATAGATTGACCAATCATAGCACAACCGCCCATTCCGCCAAATAATCCTGTAATAATATTGGCGCCTCCTTGTGCCATACATTCACGGTTTGTATTTCCTCTGGTTTCTGTTAATTCGTCAATTAAATTTAGAGTCATTAAAGATTCAATTAAACCAATAGCAGCTAAAATTAATGCGTAAGGAAAAATGAATTTGAAAGTTTCTAAGTTTAACGGAATTTTTGAAAATGTTTCTAAAACAGGCGTAGGGAAATTTCCTTTTAATCCACTACCTCCACCATCTCTAATAAAAGAACCTACAGTTGCTACATCAAGATTTGAAAAAATAACAATACCCGAAACAACAAGAATAGCAATTAAAGCTTCAGGTAGTTTTTTGGTTGCTTTTATTTTTGGCAACCCCCACATAATTAGCATGGTTAAAGAAACGAATCCAACCATTAACCAAAGAGATTGACCTTGTAACCACATTTTTTCCCCTCCAATATTTGTTTTAAACATGCCCAATTGTGATAGGAAAATAACAATAGCAAGACCATTTACAAAACCCATCATAACAGGATGCGGAATTAATCGTACAAACTTTCCTAACTTTAGAACCCCAGCCAAAAACTGGATAATTCCCATTAAAATTACGGTTAAGAATAGATAATATAATCCAAGGTTTTCTCCCTCAACTCCCATTGCATTTCCTTCACTAACTAAACTTACCATTACAACAGCAAGAGCTCCTGTTGCGCCAGAAATCATTCCAGGTCTTCCTCCAAAAATAGAGGTAATGAGTCCGATCATAAATGCAGCATACAAACCAACCATAGGATCAACACCTGCTACAAAAGCAAATGCTACTGCTTCTGGAACTAGGGCTAAAGCCACAGTAATTCCAGACAAAACATCATTTCTCACATTTTTGACTCTTTTTCGGATAAACTCTGTCATAATCAATGAATTTTAAAAAGTGGCAAAGATAGAGTTTTGCTATAAAAGATATTCAGAGAGCATCAAATACTAACTTGATGTTAGCATAGGTGTTCTGTAGAGCTGTTTGGGTTTGTTCGTAATTTTTAAAAATAACCTCTGTTATTCCTTCTTCTAGTTGAGGAATAAGTATTTCTTTTGGAGTAGAGCGCATCAGATACCAATGCGTTTCTTTTAATTTATATTCATAATCCTGATAAAAAATATGATAAGTAGTTAGCAAAAATCGATCAAGTTTTACATTGTGAATGCCACATTCTTCCTGTACTTCTCTTGTAGCTGCTTCTTCAATGTTCTCTCCTTTTTCAACTCCGCCTTTTGGTAAATCCCATTTATCATTTCTGTAGATAAACAAAAATTCTTGTTGTTCATTAACAACCAACCCGCCAGCAGCAACCACTTTTGAGAAGTGAGATTGAAAGTTGCTCCAAGACTCTTGCAAATCTTTACATATAAATATAATACCGTTTAGGTTTTCGTTTTGTAGTTTATGGACAGCTTCATCTAAAACTAATTCTCCATATTGGCAGTAAGGAAAATCTAACGTTTTTTGCAGTTTATCTGTTAAAATTATAGGTTTATCATTAACAAAAACTTTATACATTTGCTGCGGTATGATTTTACACAAAGATACAGCAAAAAAAACAGCGGAACTTTTATTGCAAATCAAGGCTATAAAGTTGAATCCCGCTAAACCATATATTTGGGCTTCAGGATGGAAGTCTCCTATTTATTGCGATAACAGAGTTGCTTTGTCTTTCCCTTCGGTTCGAGTATTTTTACGATCAGAAATAGCAAGGTTAATAGAAACTAAATTTGGAAAGCCTGATGTTATTGCAGGTGTTGCAACAGGTGCAATTGCAATAGGAGTTTTGGTGGCAGAACAATTAGGGTTGCCTTTTGTATATGTTAGGCCAGAATCCAAAAAACATGGTAGGAAAAATCAAATTGAAGGTTTTTTGGAAAAAGGACAGAATGTAGTTGTGGTAGAAGATTTGATTAGCACAGGTAAAAGTAGTTTACAAGCAGTTGCTGCTTTAAAAGAAGCAGGAGCTGTAATTAAAGGAATGGCTGCTATTTTTACATATGAGTTTGAGGTAGCAAAAAAGAATTTTAAAGAAGATAAGATTAACCTAATAACACTAAGTAGTTATTCATATTTATTAGAGCAAGCAGTAGATAGTAAGTATATATCTGAAAAAGAAGTAGACTTGCTTGCCTCATGGAGAGAAAACCCTAGTGAATGGAAATAAAGAAATTATGAATATAGAAGGAGCAAGAGTTAGTACAACAAAATCAACAAAGGAGTTGTTTGATTTTTTTATAAATGTTAAAAATTTTGAGCAACTAATGCCAGAAAATACTCAGAAGTTTGAAGTAGAAGGAGAGTCATTTTTATTTGCGCTAAAAGGAATGCCAGAAATTCGGATGGTATTAAAAGAAAAAACACCTAATTCGCAAGTTGTTTTAGGTTCGGCTAGTAGTAAGTTGTCATTTTTTTTAACAGCTCAAATTACAGAAGCACCAGAAAACAAATCTGATGCACAATTGATTTTTAAAGGAGATTTTAACTCAATGATGGCAATGATGGTCAAAAAACCTCTCACATCTTTTATTAATACATTAACACAGAACATAGCTAAATTGTAGCAAGAGTTACCTCTTTAGTATCAAATTCTGTGTAGCTTTCATCTTCTAATTTTACAATTAGTTTTCCTTCTTTGGAAACACTTGAGATTACTCCCATAAATTTTTGCTGATTTGAATTGATAAAAACACTAGGGATGTTTTTTCTATACAAAGAAGCAAGATATTCTTGATAGATACTCTCTAGTTTTTCTTGTTGCAAAGCCTGTAATTGTTTTTGTATATTATCTGTAAGAGATTCTAGTATGTCATTAAGGTTGAACTCTTTTCCTAAAATATTTTTTAAGGAATTTGCATGAGGTAAATCAGCAGGGAAAACCTCTTGGTTTACATTTAATCCAACTCCAATAATAGCGTTTTTGATGTATTGTTTTTGAAAAGTAGTTTCAATTAACAACCCGCAAACTTTTTTATTATCTGCCATTATGTCGTTTGGCCATTTAACTTTTAAATTAGGAACACATAAGCTCTCTAATGTCTTAAAAACGGCTAGAGAAATAGCGAAATTTAAGTATGGTTTTTGTTGGATTTCTAAATCGGAAAAATGTTTAAATATACTGAAAGTCAAGTTTTTAAAAGGTTCTGAAAACCAAGACTTGTTTACTTGTCCTCTTCCTTTTGTTTGAGAGTTAGCAACCACAACAGTAAAATCTTCTAATAATGTATTTCGTGCCAATTCTTTTAAAAAAGAATTAGTAGAATCGATGGCATTAAGTTTGATTATTTTCAACTGTAAAGTAAACTATAAAGCGAGCGTGAAAATACGTTAAAGACTTACAAAAAAGTAATAACTTTGCTATAAACTTATAAATTTTTTAATGACTAAAAAAACGGTTAGTATAGATGAATTAATCTCTGTTATTATTAAAGCAATTGACAACGTGAAAGGAGAAGATATTCAGCTATTGGATTTAAGAGAAATTGATAATACAGTTTGTGACTATTTTATTATTTGCTCTGGAAATTCAAACACACAAGTAAATGCCATCTCAGGAGCAATTCAGAAAATTGTTAGTAAAGAACTTAAAGACAAGCCCTGGCATGTAGAGGGGCAAAATAATTCCGAATGGGTTTTAATGGATTATGTTAATGTTGTAGTGCATATTTTTCAAAAGCATGTGCGTGAATTTTACGACATAGAAAGCCTTTGGGGAGATGCAAAAGTTACCCAAATAAACCCAGTTTAATTTAAAATTTGATAGAAAAACGAATGAGCGATAATAAAAATACAAACCCAAATGCGCCTAAACTCAAGTTTAATATGTACTGGATTTATGGCATTATTCTTATTGCATTTATTGGTATTAGTTTCTTAAATAATGGTGTTTTATCAGCCAAGAAAATATCTACAAATAAATTTTTTGAAATCTTAGAATCCAATGATATAGCTAAGATTTTAATCATCAACAAAAATATAGCGGAAGTATATATTAAGCCTGAATCTTTAGATAAGGAAAAATATAAGTCAATAACCAATTCTGCCTTCTTTAGAAAAGGTTCTCCTTTATATGAATATAATTTTGGTGATTTACAGAATTTCGAGAACAGATTAATGAATTATAAAGAAAGATACGATTTGGATTTTGATACAAATTCAGACAGTAGAGGCAGTTTCTTAGATTCAGTTATAAGTTTCTTACCATTTATACTTTTAATTGCCATTTGGATATTCTTTATGAGAAGAATGTCTGGAGCTGGTTCTGGAGGAGGAGCTGGAGGTCAGATTTTTAATATAGGAAAATCTAAAGCTCGTCTTTTTGATAAAAACACAAAGGTAAAAACAAGCTTCAAAGATGTAGCAGGTTTAGAAGGAGCAAAAGAAGAAGTACAAGAAATAGTAGATTTTCTAAAAAGTCCAGAAAAATATACGGCATTAGGAGGTAAAATTCCAAAAGGAGCATTATTAGTTGGTCCTCCAGGTACGGGTAAAACTTTACTGGCAAAAGCAGTTGCGGGTGAGGCGGGAGTTCCATTCTTTTCTTTGTCAGGTTCTGATTTTGTAGAAATGTTTGTAGGAGTGGGAGCTTCTAGAGTTAGAGATCTTTTTAAGCAAGCACAACAAAAGGCGCCTTCTATCATTTTTATTGATGAAATTGATGCAATTGGTAGAGCCAGAGGAAAAAACAGTATGACAGGAGGCAATGACGAAAGAGAAAATACCCTTAATCAGTTACTGACAGAAATGGATGGATTTGGTACTGATACAAATGTGATTGTATTGGCAGCTACTAACCGTGCAGATGTTCTTGATAAAGCCCTTATGCGTGCTGGTCGTTTTGATCGTCAAGTTTATGTAGATCTACCAGATTTAAACGAACGAAAAGCCATTTTTGAGGTGCATATCAAAACTTTAAAACTAGCAAAAGATGTTAATTTAGAGTTTTTAGCTCAGCAAACTCCAGGTTTCTCAGGTGCAGATATTGCAAATATGTGTAATGAAGCCGCATTAAATGCAGCTAGAAAAGACAAGAAATCAATTCATCATCAAGATTTTTTAGATGCAGTAGATAGAATTATAGGCGGACTGGAAAAGAAGAATAAAGTTATTACACCTAAAGAAAAAAAGACAATCGCTTACCATGAGGCAGGTCATGCAACTGTGAGTTGGATGTTAGAACATGCAGCTCCTCTTGTAAAAGTAACTATAGTTCCTCGAGGGCAGAGTTTGGGTGCTGCTTGGTATTTGCCAGCAGAGAGAATGATTGTTCAAACTGAGCAAATGCTAGATGAAATGTGTGCAACATTAGGTGGTAGAGCGGCAGAAAAACTAATGTTTAATAAGATATCTACAGGTGCACTAAATGATTTGGAGAAAGTAACAAAGCAAGCAAGAGCCATTGTTACTATTTATGGTCTTAATGATAAGGTGGGTAATATTACTTATTATGACTCATCAGGAATGGATTCTTTTGTAAAGCCTTATAGTGAAGAGACAGCAAAAACAATTGATGAAGAGATTCGTAATATGGTTGAGGCTCAATACCAAAGAGCAATTAAAATTTTAGGAGACAATAAAGATAAATTAATTACCTTGGCTGAGTTGCTTCTAGAAAAAGAGGTAATCTTTAAGGACGATCTTGAGAGAATCTTTGGAAAGAGACCTTTTGAAGAAGAGTTACTTAAAGAAAGAGAAGATTCAAAAGAGGAGGCGACAGAAGCAAATTAATTTTAATGAGTTTTTTTAAAAAGCTGTTTAACAAAGTATCATCAAAAGAGAAAAGAGCAAAAGAAGAAGAGGTTTTTTTGTCTTTTGATGATGCTTTTGTCCATAATTTTATACAAAAAGGAGGTAAATTTTTATATTGTACTGCAGCAAAGGAGGTTGAGTCTAATCTGGAAAAGATTATACAAGAAAACAATTGGTCTAAAATTGTTTGTGTGAATAATGATTTATCTACTTACATCCAAAGATCTGAAGCAAAAGTGATAAGTCAATATTCTAATAATCTTCCTTTTTTTACTACTTGTGAGCACTTGATTTCAGATAACGGAGATATATTATTTTCGTCCAATCAAATTGGCAGTGAAAAATTGGCTAATATGAGTAAAAATTTTATTGTTTTTGCAACTACAAGTCAATTAGTAAAAGATACAGGACAAGGCTTAACAGGAATTAAATCTAACGCAAAAGGAGTTATTCCTACAAATATTAGCGCAATAAAGAATTACCAAATTCAACAAGATTCTTCTGATGATTTTTTGAGTTACGGAAACAGTAATTCAAAAAACTTATATTTGCTACTGCTAGAAGATTTTTAGAATGCAAAACCTTTACTTAAGAGGAATTTCAGGCCTTGTTTATGTTCTCCTCTTTACTTTTTCTATTTTATACTCAGAGGAATCGTACCTTTTTATAACGTATTTTTTTGGCTTAGTGTGCATTAGAGAATTTATGCATTTAACGTCTTTTAAAAATATAATTCCATATCTATTATTTACTGTTATAACGTATTTTATTTTATTTAAAAGAGACTTCATTCAAGGAGAGTTATTGTTTTTAATAATTACCCTTTCAGGCTCTGTACAATTGATTATTCAATTATTTTTTCAACAAAAGAAAAAATATCCTAATACGTTATTTCAAAAGTTTGATATAAGTTTACGATACTTAATTTTTTCATTAGCGTTTCTATTGTATCTGCCATTTTACAATAACTCTTATAACCCATATACCGTATTATCTCTTGTAATATTAATATGGAGTAATGATAGTTTTGCTTTTTTAATTGGTAAGAATTTTGGAAAACACAAATTACTTTCTAATGTTTCTCCTAAGAAAACAATAGAAGGGTTTATTGGAGGAATTGTTTTTACGCTTTTTACATCTTATATTATTTCTTTATATCTAGATCATTTTTCATTGTTTCATTGGCTAATAATTGGGCTGATTGCGTCTGTATTAGGCACTATTGGAGACTTAGTAGAGTCTAAATTTAAAAGGCAAGCGAAAGCAAAAGATAGTGGGCATATCATGCCTGGACATGGAGGATTATTAGATAGATTAGACAGCTTGTTGTTTGTTGCTCCATTTGTATATTTGTACATACATTACATAATTTAATATGTTTCACTTTCATAAGGAAGGCTATAAGATCATAGCCGTTACAGCTTTAATTACATTTGGCGGAATTTTACTAGCTCATTATTATATCGGGAATTTTTGGTTGATGAAATCTGTTCAGCTAGTACTCTTAGTGTTTTTAGTTTTAATTCTTCAATTTTTTAGAAACCCAAAACGCTTAACGCAGATTAATGACGATCAAATTATAGCCCCTGTAGATGGTAAAGTTGTGGTAATTGAAGAGGTAGAAGAAACAGAGTATTTTAAAGATAAACGATTACAAGTATCAATCTTTATGTCTCCTATCAATGTTCATGTAACACGCTATGCGTTAAGTGGAGTTGTAAAATACAGTAAATATCATCCAGGAAAATACTTAGTAGCTTGGCACCCAAAAGCTTCTACAGATAATGAAAGAACAACTATTGTGGTAGAAAACAATACATTTGGAGAAGTTTTATACAGGCAAATAGCAGGAGCATTGGCTAAAAGAATTGTAAATTACGCTGTAGAAGGACAAAAAGTTATTCAAGGTACAGATGCAGGGTTTATTAAATTTGGAAGTAGAGTAGATGTTTTTCTTCCTTTAGGAACGCCGCTTCGAGTAAAATTAGGGGATAAAGTAAAAGGAGGAATTCAAGTAATTGCAGAAAAGAAATAATGCTATCAAAACTAGACACACAATTCGAAAAAGCTTTTAATCAACTATCTGATTTTAATAAAGCGTTGCCACCTGATGTAATGCTCAAATTATATGCCTTCTACAAACAAGCAACAACAGGAGACTCCATACAGTTTAATGAAGAGTCAGATATGAAAGACGCATTTAAGTTTAACGCTTGGACACAGTTAAATGGAATGACTAAGAATAAAGCAAAAAAGGAATATATAGCGTTAGCAAATTCAATTTTAGAAACAAAATTAAAATCGAAATTATGAAAAAAACTGGCAAATTATTAGTGATCCTTTTTATAGGAGTTCAATTATTAGCTTGTAAAACAGATAAAAAAGAGGCGTCAGAATCACAACCGAAAACCACGCAAAAGTCTAACGCAGCCTATGTGTTAAATGATGCCAAGAAAAGTGTTGAATGGATTGCTTATAAAACAACAGAAAAAATACCTGTAAAAGCAAAGTTTAAAAAAGTAAATATTACTGGTGGAGGAGAAGGGAACACAGTTAAAGAAGCAATAAACAATGCAGAATTTTCGATTCCTGTTAGCTCAATTTTTACGGCTGATACAAGTAGAGATTATAAAATAAGAAAGTTCTTTTTTGGCGTGATGGAAAACACCAATTTCCTGTCAGGAAAACTAATGATTGATACTGATTCTACAGGTTACGCAAACATTACAATGAATGGAATTACTAAAAAATTACCATTTGATTATACTATTCAGAGTAAAGAATTCAAAATGGAAGCTACAATGAATATTTTGAATTGGAATGCTCAATCATCAATAGATTCACTAAATGCTGCCTGCAAAGAACTTCATAAAGGTCTTGATGGGGTTAGCAAAACATGGTCTGAAGTGGCGATTAAAGCGACAGTTACGTTTTAATAAGAACTAAGAAAAAAATCAAATCTGAGTTACAAAGCTGCAATAATATTGTGGCTTTTACTTATTAGAGAGTTCTGTTAAGGCTTTGTTTAAAGAAGGAAAGTTAAAACCAAAACCATTATCGATAAGTTTTTGAGACGAAACTCTAGATCCTTTTAATAAAATTACTGCCATTTTGCCAAAAAATAACTTTAATAAAAAAGCAGGAATACCAATTTTTAAAAAAGGTCTACCAAACTTTTTAGCAAGTATTTTTGAAAAAGAAAAATTTGTATGATGTTCTGGAGCAACTGCATTAAAAGTTCCAGTAATTTTTCCTTCAATAATTTCTGTATAAATTTTACAAAGATCCTCAATATGAATCCAGGGCATAAACTGTTTACCAGAACCTAAAGGTGTTATAATTGGAGTAATCATCTTTGATAAAGCGCCACCTTTTTCACTTAAAACAACACCTGTTCTTACAATGCTAGTGTCAATCCTTAGTGTTTCAAATTGTAGAGCAGTTTTTTCCCATTCTTTGCATACCGTGCCTAAAAAATCATTAGCAGTTTTGTCATTTTCTTTAAAAATAATATCCGTTGTTATGTTTCCATAATATCCTGTTCCAGAAGCAGTAATGAAACCTTTTAGCGGAATTTTTAATTCTTTTACTTTATCAAATAAAAGTTGCGTACTTTTTACTCGGCTATCTAGAATTTCTTGTTTTCGTTTTTTGCTCCATCGCTTTTCTGCTACACCAGCTCCAGCCAAATGAATTATAAAATCTATACCTTTTAAAGCCTTATCATCTATTTCGTTGTTGTTAACATCCCATAAAAAAGTTTGTATATCTTTTCGTTGATTACTTTTTCTACTGAGAATAGAAACTTTATATCCTTTTTCTAGTAGTTTAGGAATTAAAGCTTGCCCTACTAAACCTGTACCTCCTGTAATTAGAATGTTTGCCATATCTAACTGTCATTTATCAAACTTCCAGAAAGGAATAGTAATCCATCTTCTGTTTAAGGTATCTTTTTTGTTTTTACGGATGTATTTTCGCATAATTTTTAGCAAATGCTCTCCTTCTTCTAGCTTTTTTATATTGATATAGGTCTCGAACCCTAAGTTTTTATGGTTGTCTGTTGTAGAAATAAAGTGAGAGTTATATGATGCGGTATCAATTTTAAGGGAATATATTTCATTAAAAGTTTTATATAGAGCTCTTTGAAGACTGTCTCTTTTTTTTCTAGAAATGTTTGCTCTATTCGAAAAGTAAATTTCAGATCTTAATCCTCTTTCATCTATGTCAGGTTTTAGGCCAGGATTGTAGCTATACAAGCGATCTTCCATATCTTCATCAAAAACAATAAACACTTTTAGATAATTATCTGTTATAACTTTTGATTGGATGGTTGCTTGTTTAATAAAATCATTATCCTTGATAATTAAATCTTCGTAATTACCTAGATTGGCATGGTAGCTTGAAGAGTTTTTCTTTATATCAATATAATTTGAGTTGTTATACTTAAAGCTACTTAAGTACAAGATTCCTATATACACAGGAACTAAAATAAAGCTAAGACGTTTGCCAAATTTATTGTCAAGAAAATTGTAAACTAAAGGTCTGTACAGAAAAGATAAAGTGACAATACTAAATATTCTATATACAGGAAAGTAAAGTTTACTTGTCCACTTTTTTCGCTTTAAAAAACCTTGCGTAATAAAGTCAATAAAAGTTAAAAGCATTCCAAGTAAAGTGAATAGAATTAGGCAAACACCAGTGATATTAAGAACATTTTCTAATGCTCCTGTGTAATCATTGTTTAAAAAGACAAAAACAATAATGAGTATAAGAACAATAAAAAGGAGGCTTGCCAGAAAATAAAAAACAAAAAGAAAAGAAATAGCAAAAAGAATACTACAGTAATCTTCTAAGGTAGCAATGTATTTATCAAAAGAGCCAATTTTTTTCTTAAGGTAATTTGTGAATTTTGTGGAGTACTTTAACTCATTATAATCAATATCTCCAGAAACATACCGCAACCCAAGTGCGCCAATCCATAAGCCACGTAAAATAACATGAATTAGTAGATTAGAAATTAAAATCCAACAACAAACTTCTGCAGCAAACCATAGTAAGGTTTCCACTAATCTACTTTTATGATGTGCAATATCTAGTTGTAAATCAATATGGCCAATGGCAGAGAATAATCCGAAAATAGCAAAACCAGAAATAAGTAATTCTAGTTGCCAGCTTTCTTGTTGTAATTTATCTAGAAGTTGTTTAAAAGAAGAATGATTGTAATCTTTGCTCATAGTAAACTAAATTACCTAAATATACAGACTTTATGTAAAACAAAAAACATCGCATTTGCGATGTTTTTTTACCAGTTTTATGAGTGTTTTTTTATTCTTTATCTAACTTTTTAGTAAGTGTAAAGCCTACGAATAATCCAATTCCTGCGGTTAAAAAGATAACTCCTGGGTATAAAGCTTCTTCATCAACGTTAAGTATGTTATCTAGAAGCATTGCAGTTAATATCCCAGTGCCAATGCCTGTTAAAAGAACAGAAAGGTTTAAGATAAAAACTTTCCAAAATGGTGCAGGATTTTTTTCTGCTCCTTTTGCAAAAATAGAAGCATCAGCTCCTTTTTCTATTAATGCCAATCGCTCCTTATTTCTTGTAGAGAAGAATAAATAGAAAACTCCAAAGATAGATCCAAATATAATTGCTAAAACGGCAACTTCCATAATTTTTATTTTTTAAGGTTTATTAATGATATTTGCTTGGTATGACAGTTCTATAAATAAAAAGGTTACAATTATTACAAAAAAATATTTTTTAAATTTAATGTAACCTTTATAAGTTTAAACACGTCATTATAGTATAATGACCAACAACAGCGACCAACCTTATATTGACAAAGTGCTAAACGGAGATGTCAATGCTTTTTCTATTTTAATAGAAAAGTATAAAGACCTGGTTTTTTCTTTAGCCATAAAAATTGTTAAGAATAGAGAAGAAGCAGAAGAGGTAGCTCAAGATAGTTTTATCAAGGCGTATAAATCTTTAAACCGATTTAAAGGAGATTCAAAATTTTCTACTTGGCTATATAAGATAACGTTTAACAATTGCATGGATGTTGTTAAAAAGAAAGAAAGAAAATACAATACAGTTAAAATAGATGATGTAACCGAAAACAAAATAGAATCAGTAGAAAATACATTAGACTTTATAGAAAGAAAAGAGAGAGCAAAAATTATAGAAAGTTGCTTAAGTTTATTGCCAGATGAAGAAAGAACAATTTTATGGTTATTCTATTTTCAAGAAAATAGCCTCAAAGAAATTGTAAATATCATGTCTTTATCAGAAGCAAATGTTAAAGTAAAGTTACACAGAGCTAGAAAACGACTGTTAACTGTTGTAAAAGAAAATGTAGAACCTGAAATTATTGATAAATATGGGAACTAGCAAAGAGAATAAGTTATTAGACGCTTTTACTAAAAAGTATTTTAACGATATTAATCTAGAAAATACTTCTGATGATTTTACCAAAAATGTATTAGATCGTATTGCTTTAGAAAAGATGGTTGTAAAAAAACACAAACCTTTGATATCTTGGAAAATATGGAGTGTTATCTGTCTAGTTATTTTTGGATTAATAATATTCCCGTTTCAAAATTCTGAAGGCAGTATTTTGTCAAAAGTTTCTTTTGATTTTTCATTATCAGAATGGTTTTCAAAAGTGTTTACTGTTTTTGATTTCTCAGTTTCTTCTATTACTTTCTATGGTATATTATTCTTTGGAATAATGATTAGTTTTCAGGTTTTTTATCTAAAAGGATATTTCAATCGTAAAATTTCATTTTAAAAAAAATCCTCTGAATTTTCAGAGGATTTTTTGATTATCATTTATTTTATCAATTCATAACTTCGTTTTACAAAGTCTGTTAATTCTTCTCCGTGGAGTAAATTCTGAGATAATTTAGCCAGATCAAAAGCTTGTTTTATTAAGCGTTTGCGCTTTTGTTCTGTTTTCGTATTTAGAATTTGACTAACAAGCTCATGATTGGTGTTTACAACTAAATTGTACATTTCAGGCAGATTGCCCATTCCCATCATTCCGCCGCCAGTTGCACTCATTTCTTTCATTCTTCTCATAAACTCAGGAACTGTAATTAAGAAAGGAGAAGCGTTAGAATCCATTGCTTCTAATTGAACTGTGTAAGTTTCCTTTGGCACACTTTCTTCAATCATAGGTTTTAGTTTCTCTTTTTCTTCATCAGATAGTTTGCTAATTACATTATCATCTTTTTTAATCAGATTGTCAATATGATCAGAATCTACACGAGTAAAACGAATTTTTTCTTCTGATGTTTCCAGTTTTTGCATTAAGTGAGAAACAATAGGAGAATCTAACAATAAAACCTCATAACCTTTGTTCTTCGCCTCTTGAATGTAACTGTGTTGCGCATCTTTGTTTGCTGCATACAGAATAATGTGATTTCCTTCTTTATCTGTTTGCGCATCTTTCGTTTCTTTAAGAAACTCTTCAAACGTGTAAAATTTATCATCAACAGATGGATACAAAGCAAACTTTTTCGCTTTATCAAAGAATTTCTCTTCCGATAACATTCCGTATTCGATAATTACTTTAATATCATTCCATTTTTTCTCAAAATCTTCTCGATTATTTTTAAATAGAGAACTTAGTTTATCAGCTACTTTTTTAGTGATATAACCTGATATTTTTTTAACAGCTCCGTCGGCCTGTAAATAACTACGAGATACATTTAGCGGAATATCTGGAGAATCTATAACACCTTTTAGCATTTGTAAAAAGTCAGGAACGATTCCTTCTACATTATCAGTAACAAAAACCTGATTTTGGTAGAGCTGAATTCTATCCTTTTGTACATCTAGGTTTTGTGTTAGTTTAGGGAAATATAATATTCCAGTAAGATTAAAAGGATAATCTACATTTAGATGAATATGAAATAACGATTCTTCAAACTGCATAGGGTACAGCTCTCTGTAGAAATTTTTATAGTCATCATCTTCTAAATCAGCTGGTTTTTTTGTCCAAGCAGGATTAGTATTGTTGATAATGTCATCAACTTCAATTTGCTTATGTGGTTCCTTACTTTCTTTACCGTCTTTATCTTTTATAGTTTTTGGTTCAAAATCTGGATCGTTAACTTTCTTTGTTCCAAACTTAATTGGAACTTGATTAAAACGATTGTATTTAGTTAGTAACTCCCGAATTTTAGGATCCTCCAAAAACTCTTTAGAATCTTCTGCTATATGAAGAATAATTTCTGTTCCTCTTTCTTCTTTCTTGTTCTCAACAAGCGTATATTCTGGAGATCCATCACATGTCCAATGAGCGGCAGGCTCTTCTTTAAAAGATTTTGTTATGATTTCTACCTTATCAGCTACCATAAAAGCAGAATAAAAACCTAATCCAAAATGCCCAATAACACCGGTTTCGTTTTTATCGTCTTTGTATTTTTCTAAAAACTCTTCTGCACCTGAAAAAGCAATCTGGTTTATATATTTCTCTACTTCCTCAGCTGTCATACCAATACCTTGGTCAATGATGTGTAGTCGTTTCTTTTTTGAGTCAATTTTTATTTCTATCATTGGATTTCCATACTCAACTTTTGCTTCTCCAATAGAAATAAGGTGTTTTAATTTAGTGGTTGCATCTGTAGCATTCGAAATAAGTTCTCGTAAAAATATTTCATGATCAGAATACAAGAACTTTTTAATTAATGGAAAGATATTTTCTACCGATACATTAATACTTCCTTTGCTCATAATATATTTGATTTAATTTGTTTTTGATTGATGAAAGAATTGTCAAAAAAAATACCAAAAAAAACTTGCTGACAACATGGCACGAATTTATGGATTTGATAAAAATGAATATTCAAAAATGAAAAATTTGTATTTTTGACCGATTCAACAACAAACAACAAATTCAATTTTTTAAATAATGTACAATTCAAAAATTACGGGTTTAGGGTATTACGTGCCTGAAAATGTGGTTACGAATGATGACCTTAAACAATGGATGGACACTAATGATGAGTGGATCCAGGAAAGAACAGGAATTAAAGAGCGTAGATGGATTGATCCTAAGACTGATGATACTACTTCTAGTATGGGGGCAAAAGCTGCCAAGATAGCAATAGAAAGAGCAGGTTTAACAAAAGATGATATTGATTTTATCATTTTTGCTACGTTAAGTCCAGATATGTACTTTCCTGGAGGAGGTGTGCGCATTCAAGACATGCTTGATATGCCAACAATTGGTGCATTAGATGTTCGTAACCAATGTTCTGGATTTATTTATGCAATGTCTGTTGCAGATCAGTTTGTAAAAACAGGAATGTACAAAAACATATTAGTAATTGGTTCTGAAAATCATTCTGGAGGTTTAGAACGCTCAACAAGAGGGAGAAATGTTACTGTAATTTTTGGGGATGGAGCTGGAGCTGCTATCGTTTCTAGAAGCGAAGAGAAAGGAAAAGGTATTCTATCTTCTCATCTGCATTCAGAAGGAAAATATGCGAGAGAGTTAATGTTGGATGGGCCTTCTACAACACGTTGGGTTCCTGAAATATTAGAAGCAAATGATCCAGAAGATGTTTCATATTTTCCGTATATGAATGGACAGTTTGTTTTTAAACACGCCGTAGTTCGTTTTTCTGAAGCAATTATGGAAGGTTTGCAAGCAAATGGATTGCAAAAAGAAGATATTGAT
This sequence comes from Bacteroidia bacterium, assembly GCA_030428865.1. Taxonomy (GTDB): domain Bacteria; phylum Bacteroidota; class Bacteroidia; order Flavobacteriales; family Flavobacteriaceae; genus Polaribacter. The sequence continues at coordinate 65,752 of JAUIEK010000002.1, forward strand.
ATGTTAATTCCACATCAAGCAAATTTGAGAATCGCCCAATTCATTCAAAATAAATTTAACTTATCAGATGATCAGGTTCACAATAATATTATGAAGTATGGAAACACCACAGCGGCTTCTGTCATTATTGCATTAACAGAAGCATGGGAGTTAGGAAAGATTAAAGATAATGATTTGGTTGTGCTTGCTGCTTTTGGTAGTGGCTTCACTTGGGGTAGTGTGGTTATTAGATGGTAACTTACTAAAAAAAGATATTTAAATAAAAAAGCGGCTTGTGCAAGCCGCTTTTTTCAATTTATATAATCATAGTAATCAGATTTGGTCTAAAATAAACCTCCACCACCTTGCTTTTCTCTATCATCTCTTTGGCGTCTAGATTTTGCTCTATTTTTACCACCACCAAATCGGTAATTGAATCCTAAGTATGTAGTTCTGCTTTCCCATTGAAAACGACCGTTTTGGACAAATGGATTAGAAGAATTAAATTTAAACTTCATTCCCCTAAAAATATCATTAAAACGTAGGTTAATATTTCCTTTTCCTTTTAAAACAGTCCAACTACCACCTAGGTTTATCATCCACATATTATCGATATCCCATTGAATATTTTTTTGAGGTCCTCTGTACATAGCAAATAATTGTAAACTTAGATTTTTACTAGCTTTAAAGTTATTACTCACCCGAGCATTAAAAACATTATTTTGAACAGATAGCTGTTGAGGATTATCACCAGTGTTATCGATATTTCCATATTGTTTCTGAGAATAAAAATCTGCACTAGAGTTTACTCTCCACCACTTATTTACTTTAAAATTAGCAGAAAGCTCAGCTCCAAAAGCATCTGTATCGTTAAAGTTTGCGAAAGACAATAATTGTGCTACTTCAGGATTGCCAGGGTCAGGATTGGTTATTCTTGAAATTACATCTGAAATTTGTCGATAAAATGTGCCAATAGTTAAATTTCCTCCCTTAATCTGGCGTGTATAATTTAGTTCAAGGGAATTTGTAAATTGAGGAACTAAATCAGGATTTCCTACTGATGTAATATATGGAGTACTCCATTCTCTAATTGGATTTACTTGTTGAATATTAGGTCTATCTACTCTACGACTATAACTAAATTGCCATTGATTTTTTTCTGAAGGGCTATATGTAAAGAAAGCAGATGGATACACAGTGAAAATGTTATCAGTTACGGGCTGAGATTCTTGACCAACTTGATTAAACGTTCCTTCAACTTCAAAGTTTTCAATCCTTGCACCTAATTGCATTGTGATTTTCTCCCAGTTTTGTCCATAGTTTATGTATCCAGAATAAATTCTTCTTTCATATGTAAAATCAGAATTAGGCACAGCCTGAGTACCTGATATTTCACCATTATTATCAAAAGTGTATATCTCTTGGTTTGTAATGTTTGCATTATCTGTTTCGTCAGTTCTGTATTCTAGACCTAATTCTAATTTTGTTTCTTTAGATAAAGGATTTGTATAATCTAAATTGATTAATGTATTGCTTCTGTTACTGGTAATATCATTGAAGTAGTTAAATACGTTATAATCAAAATCGCTAGGGTCTTGGAGTATATTTCTGTTAGTAATGCCTGTTTCTCCATCTGTATTTGAGTATGTTGCTTCAAACTCTAAACTATGACCTTTTTTAGCGAAATCTAGTTTATAATTTATGTTGTACGTTCCTGTTGGAGAATAATTATCTTGAACATTAGGAGCATTAACTAGTTGATTTTGATCAGTATCTGTTGCAATTGTTCGGCCCGTACTTAGACCATCATACCAGTTCTGTGTAGTATAAAATGACAATGTGTTTTTATCATTAATATAAATATCTGCTCCAAACTTTACTAAATGTGATTGATCATTATTGATAATCACAAAATCTTGGAGATTTACTCCAGATCTTTCAACAAAGCCTTTATTAAAATGATCACCTCCATTGTAACCATAGTTTAGAAAAAAGTTTACTTTTCCTGTTTTATAATTCATATTAGTTGAGGCATTGTAGCGTACATAATGTCCAGCAGTAACTCCACTGTCAACGCTTCCATTAAAACCTGTATTGGCATTTTTATTTAAAATGATATTAATAATACCACTCATTCCTTCTGGATTATACTTAGCTGAAGGATTGGTAATCAACTCAATACTTTTTATGGAATTGGAAGGTAGCTGTCTTAGCAATTGAGCCGTTGGAATATTAGTGGGTCTACCATCTACTAAAACACGCACATTTTCATTTCCTCGTAAACTAATTTGTCCAGTTTGACTATCAACACTCACAGATTGTACGTTATTTAAAAGTTCAGAAGCAGTAGTTCCTGCTGAGGTTAGATCTTTACCAACATTAATTACTTTTCTGTCTACTTTTTGAACCACAGAAGATGTTTCAGCTCGTACAACAACTTCATCTAACTTGGCAGAGCTTTCTTTTAAAGTAACAGTTCCTAGGTTAACAACTTTTGAACTATTTGAGATCGTAATTTCTTTACTGTAAGTTTCGTAACCAATAAATTGGAGCTCTACAATACTTTTTCCTTCTGGTATATCTTTAATGGTAAAAGAACCATTATCACTAGTTATCCCTCCAGTAATTACTTTTTTTGCCATATCTCTAATAATCACATTAACATAAGGTAGAGGTTCTTTTGTAAGAAAATCAATCACTTTACCAGTAACCGTACCAGGTTTTGGCAAGTTGTTTTTGGTAAGTTGTGCAAAAGCAGGGCTGCTTAAAACTGAAAAGCATAAGCAGAATAAAATTAATTTTTTCATTAGGTTAATTGTTTCGTGTTTTATTTATCAATGCTTTATAGACTTAATAATTGTTACTTTTGTTACTTTATTTAACAGTGTTTAACGTATTCTTAACAAATGAAAAAAGAGGTTACTTTGGTTTTTGGGGCTTCTACAAAAGAGGATAGATATGCTTATAAAGCGATTAAAATGCTGAGATCTAATCAAGTGCCTACTAAAGCATTTTCTTTAAAAGAGGGGCAAATAGAAGATGTTTTTTTTGACACAGAATTAGTTCCTTACAAGAATATTGATACAGTAACCTTATACCTAAACCCATTAAATCAAGAAGAATATTATAACTATATTCTTTCTTTAAAACCAAACCGAGTTATTTTTAATCCAGGAACTGAAAACACTGAGTTTATCGAATTATTAAAAGATAATGGAATAAAAACAGAGGTTGCTTGTACATTAGTTTTACTAACAACTAAACAATATTAAGCTGTAATTTCCTTTCCTGCTTCAGCTAGTATAACATTGTCAAATACTGTTTTTGCTTCTTCTAAAAACAAATTAATGTCTGGATATCGGCTAGAGTAGTGTCCTAAAATTAAGGTTTTTACTTTTGCTTCTCTGGCAATGATTGCGGCTTGTTTGGCAGTTGAATGTTTTGTTTTTTTGGCAAGTGCTTCTTTGTCTGATAAAAAAGTTGATTCGTGATATAATAAATCAGCATCTTTTATTATTTCAGAAATAGATGGTTTATAAGCAGTATCACTGCAAAAAGCATATTTTTTAAGTTTAGATGGACTTTTAGTTAAAACTTCATTTTTAAGAACAGTTCCGTCCTTTAGTTTAAAATCTCTACCAGCTTTTATATTATTATAATCACAAGTTTCAATTTCTGGATAGTTACTAATAACTTCTATATTTAGCTTTCTTGGTTTTTCTTTCTCAACAAACAAATAACCATTTGTGTAAATTCTATGATTTAGTGGAATTGTATGAACACGTACTTTTTCATCTTCGAAAACACATTCACTTTTTTTAGCAGATAATTCATGGAAATGTAAAGGAAATCTTACGTGAGATTGAGATACATCTAGTTGTAATCCAATTGCTTTTTTAATTCCTTTAGGTCCAAAAACGTGCAAATCTTTTTCCCTATTTAAAATTCCGTATGTAGCAATAAGACCAATTAAACCAAAAAAATGATCGCCATGTAAATGTGAAATAAAAATGTGATTAATCTTAGAGAATCCAACTTTGTATCGCCTCATTTGGCGCTGAGTTCCCTCGCCACAATCAATTAAAAAATGTCTGTTATTAATTTCGAGATATTGAGCAGTAGGGTGTGCATTTACTCTAGGAGTTGCTGAATGGCATCCTAAAATAGTGAGTTTTAAACTCATTTAATAACAAAGCGTTTAGAAATTAACTCTGATTTATTTTGGAGTGTATAAATATACATACCAGAGTGAAGATCATTTTTTTGAAAAAGAATTTCGTTTTTACCAGGCTTTAAGGTTATTTGTTTTTTATAAACAACTCTTCCTAAAACATTTTTGACACTAAAAAAAACAGGCTGAGAGACAGTAGATGAAACTTCTATTTTTGTTTGAAAATCAAAAGGGTTAGGAACAGCACGAACGCTGCTCATACTTTTTTGAGAAAAAGCATAAAATGAAAAAAGAAGGCAAAAAGTAAATAGTAACTTTTTAATCATACACTTTATTGTTTAAAACCCTAAATCTCTCTCTATAGCTTCCATTTCTATAATATCTTCTGCTTCCGTAAGCGTGGGCACAACATTTAGTTCTTCTGGTATAAGATCAAGATCGAGCCCATTTTTTACTATCACAAAAGATGTACCATTTTTTTTCTTAGATTGAGCTATATCCAAAAATAAAAAGAATTTTTCATTAGAGATGTTAAGATTCTCAGAAAGCTGTACTACGCAGTTTTTATTAACCCATTTTTTTATCTTAGCTGATAAGGATTCAATAATGTTTTCATCATTTACTTCTAAAAAAACATAATTCTCTTTTTCTTGAAATATCATTATCTCTAGCGTTTTATTTGTTGTGCAAGTAAGTAAATTACCGCCATTCGCACAGCAACTCCATTTTCAACCTGATTTAAGATGATGGATTGGTCAGCATCAGCAACATCACTAGTGATTTCAACCCCTCTGTTAATTGGTCCAGGATGCATAATTACAATTTTCTTTCCAAGATTGTCTAGTATCTCTTTGTTGATTCCGAATAGTTGTGTGTATTCTCTGGTTGAAGGAAAGTATTTAATATCCATTCGCTCATGCTGTACTCGTAAAACGTTGGCTACATCACACCATTCTAGTGCTTTTTTTATGTTAGTTTCTACTTTTACTCCTAAGCTTGAAATATATTTAGGAATTAGTGTTGTTGGGCCACAAACTTTTATTTGAGCTCCCTGTAATTGTAATGCAAATATGTTTGACAAAGCTACGCGCGAGTGTAAAATATCTCCGACAATCACGATTTTTTTCCCTTTTACACTACCTAATTTCTCTTTTATAGAATAACAGTCAAGTAATGCTTGAGTAGGATGTTCATGAGTTCCATCTCCTGCATTAATAATTCTGGCATTAACGTGTTTAGACAGAAAAACACCAGCACCAACACTGGAATGTCTCATAACCACAATATCTACTTTCATAGACAAAATATTGTTTACAGTGTCTATTAAAGTTTCTCCTTTCTTAACAGAAGATTGACTAGCCGAAAAATTAATTACATCTGCAGACAAGCGCTTTTCTGCCAGCTCAAAAGAAAGTTTAGTACGAGTGCTATTTTCAAAAAATAGATTGGCTATAGTAATATCTCTTAATGAAGGAACTTTTTTTATGGGTCTGTTTATTACCTCTTTAAAGTGATCTGAAGTCTCAAAAATGAGTTCTATATCGCTTTTCTTGAGGTACTTTATTCCTAATAAATGTGGTACACTTAATTGTTTCATGCTCTACTTTGGCTCTATATAAACAGCATCTTTTTTATGTGTTTCTTTCCAGTTCACAACTACTCGTTCATTGTTAATAGCATCTACTTGCCTTCCTTTATAATCAGGTTGTATAGGTAAGTGTCTACTAAACCTTCTATCAATTAAGACTAAAAGCTCAATACTTTCAGGTCTTCCGTACGATTGAATTGCAGTTAATGCAGCTCTAACACTTCTTCCAGAGTAAAGAACATCATCAATAAAAACAACTTTCTTATTCTCAATTAAAAATTGAATATCAGTAGAACTTGCTTCAATCGGTTCTTCGCGCCTTCTAAAATCATCTCTATAAAAGGTAATATCTAGAAAACCTAGTTTTAAATCCTTAATCTTATAAGTTGAGGTTAGTAATTCTGATAACCTTTTTGCGAGATAAGAACCTCTTGGTTGTAATCCAATTAACACAGTATTAGAAAAATTGTTGTGATTTTCAATTAACTGGCAAGCTAACCGATGTAGGATGATGTCTATTTCAGATGTATTGAGTAGTACTTTTTTTCTCATGAAAATCGATCGTTTAAGTCGATAGCCTACATTAAAGCAAAGCTACTGTAAAAAAATAGACGGGCAAAATATGATTGCTTAATAAAGCTCTGTATTTTTATTGTTAATTAAATTGTTGAAAACAAAAGCCATTATTTCTAAAGACAGGTAAGAGTTCTTTTAACTTTATAAATGTATAATTCAAATCTATCTGCTTATGTCATTAGCAAAATTTGAATCGATGTTAAAAACCAATAACATCTACTTCTTTGATTTGGCTGAATTTGAAGAAATCATTGTTCATTATTTAGATACCGGAAAACACTCTCTCGCAAAAAAAGCAGTTCAGTTAGGTTTAGAACAGCACCCAGGTTCTATTGATTTAAAATTACTGAAAGTTGAAATCTTAATTTTTGATAATAATCTGGAAGAAGCTACTAAAATGGTTAATAAAATAGAAGAGCTATATCCCAATAACGATGAAATATACATCCAAAAAGCGACAATACTCTCAAAAAAGAATAATCATCAGGAAGCTATAGAAAATTTGAAAACAGCGCTTTATCATACAGATGATAAAGTAGATATATGGTCTCTTATGGGTATGGAATATCTTTATCTAGATGATTTTGAAAATGCTCGTTTAAATTTTGCCAAGTGTATCGATGTAGATTTTGAAGATTATTCAGCTTTGTACAATGTGGTGTATTGCTATGATATGGAGAAAGATCATGAGCAAGCCATTGGGTTTTTAAATAACTATATTGATAAAAACCCATATAGTGAAGTTGCTTGGCATCAATTAGGAAGGCAGTATTTTGTAATTGAGATGTATAAAGAAGCGCTTACCGCATTTGATTATGCTGTATTAATTGATGAAACATTCATTGGAGCTTATTTAGAAAAAGCCAAAACATTAGAGCAAATGAAAATGTATGAAGAGGCAATAGAAAACTATTTGGTTACATTGGAGCTAGATGATCCCACAGCATATGCATATGTTAGAATAGGAGAGTGCTATCATGCATTAAAAGACTTAGATACTGCTATTAAATATTATAAAAAAGCAGTTCACGAAGATCCGTTATTAGACAAAGGTTGGGTTTTACTGACAGAAGCATACCATGAACAAAACGATTATCAAAAAGCGTACTATTATATAAACAAAGCAATAAAAATAGACGATTCAAATACGTTGTATTGGAGAAAGTATGCAAGCATTAGTATGAAATTGCATTTCTTTGAAGAAGCAGTAAAAGGCTTTGAAAACTGTTTGAATTTACAAGACCAAGCCATTGAGGTGTTTATAGGTTTAGCAGATGTGTTAACGTTTTTAGGAGAATTTAATGATGCGCTTGCTGTTTTATTTAAAGCTCAAAAGATATTTAAAGATTTTGCTGAGGTTGAGTATAGACTTTCGGGGCTTTTTTATACGCTAAATAAAAAGAGCTACGGAATAAATCACTTAATTAATGGGATGAAAATTGATTTTGAGTATCATCGTGTTCTAAAAGAGCTTTTTCCTGCTATATACGAAGAGAAGAACGTTCAAAAGCTTATTTCAGATTATAGCAAAGCAATTGGATGAAGCTGTTTATATTTTTAAGTACCAGTTAATTGAAACCCAAGAGGTGTGATTAGGGCCGCTTTTTAAAAAAGAGTTTAATCTGTAATCTAGTCCAAACTCTAATTTGCTTTTGTCAGTATATTTATATCCTAGCAAAGGAATAACACGAAGTCCGAGGTCGTATGAGTTATTTTCAAATCGATTAAGGATTTCATGATTTACTTTTAAGTAGAACTCTTTAAAGTCAACACTTTTACCCTGCAGAGGTATTTCAAATGTTGTTCTGTAACGGAATCGAACCTCTACTCGGTTTTTGATTTCTAGAGTTTGATCACTAGCAAATCGATGAGCCATTCGGTAACCATCATAGTTCCGCACCAATGTATATTGTTGGATAAATCGTTTGTGAATATCGTTGGGTCTAACTCTGGCTAAGAATCCTACAGATAATTTATTGCCAATTCCTACTTTCTTTGCGGCAATTAGAGAAAAATCAGTATGAATGTATTCTTGTCGCCTATTTACAACATTATCTGTTTTTTCTTGAAAAATATGACGTGCCTCAGTTTTAAAATTCACACTCCATTTTTTTGAAAGATCTGTGTTCAGATTAATTGCAGGAAGTATTCCATATCTGTATGAAGATTGTCCAAAAAAATTGGCACAACATAATAGAAAGAAACAGAAGAAATAGATTTTAGTATTCAAGATGATCAGAGTTATTAGGAATAATTTCTCTTAATATTTTCATTTTTCCAGTGCTGTCAAATCGAAACTCCATCATTTTTGAGATATTATTTTTCTTACCGTAAACTTCAATTTCATAGTAATTTGGAGTTTCTCTGAGTAAGCTATTATTTCGTAATTTATTGACAAGTGTTTCTGCGCTATCAATAAATTGTTGCTGAATTTTTAAAATTCGATACTTTGAAAAGTATTTATCTAAGAAATCTCTGATTTCAAATTGTGCTTTTTCAGGAATCTCTTTTTCTTTTATTTTAATTTCCACATCTTGTAGATTTCCCTTTAAACCAAATTCAATGCTAATTTTTTTCTTCTTTTTTTTGAACTTTGCTTCATACGAGTTTCCTGATTCATTTTCTTCATAATACCATTTAATTCTGCCAGAAGTATTTATGCTTTTAATAAGAGAAACTGCTTTTGACGGAATTTTTTCTTCTGAAATTCGGAACTCTTTTTCCCGTTTTTGAGCCATACAAAAGCACGTAAGAAAAACAGTAAAAAAGAAAAAAATATTTCGCATAATAAATATTGAAAGCTATGAAAAACAAAAGTAATAAGAAATAAAAACAGAAAAGTTATCTTCGTACATTGAATTGATATAGCATGGCAAGAACTAAAAAAGATTACATAATTATTGCTCTTAAAGGAATAGCAATGGGAGCTGCAGATGTTGTTCCAGGAGTTTCAGGAGGGACTATTGCTTTTATATCGGGAATTTACGAAGAACTTTTAATTACAATTAGTAGTATCAATTTTACATTGTTTAAAACACTCAAAAAAGAAGGAATTTTAGCTGCTTGGAAACAAATGAATGGTAATTTTTTAGTTTCCTTGCTGTTTGGTATCGCTATAAGTGTCATATCTCTTGCTAAGGGTATTAAGTGGATGCTAGAAAACCAACCCATTATGCTTTGGTCTTTTTTCTTTGGATTGGTGTTAGCAAGTGTTTTATACATAGGAAAGCAAATACAAAAATGGAATGTAATTTCCATTATTGCTTTATTGGCAGGAGCTATTTTGGCATATTATATAACAACACTAGACCCTTTAGTAAGTGAAAACTCACCGCCTTGGTTTTTGTTTGTAGCAGGAGCTATTGCTATTTGTGCTATGATTTTACCCGGTATTTCAGGAGCTTTTATTCTAGTGCTTTTAGGTGCATATAAATCGATATTAGATGCAATTAATAATCGAGATTTTTTAACAATTTCGATAGTGGCTGCAGGAGCTGTCATAGGTCTTTTGTCTTTCTCTAGAGTTTTAAAATGGTTGTTTTCTCGTTTTAAAGAATATACTCTTGCTACTTTAACCGGATTTATAATTGGTTCTTTAAATAAGATTTGGCCCTGGAAAGAAACATTGACCTGGAGGATGAATTCAAAAGGTATGGAGGTTCCTCTTAAGCAAGTAAGTGTTTTACCCAATAATTTTAATGGAGACTCTCAACTGTTGTTGGCAATACTGTTAGCAATTGTTGGGTTCTTAGTTATTCTATTTTTAGAAAAGTTAGCAGCAGAAAAACCAACGCATGCATAAAGAAAGGAGCTTTATAGAAAAACTAGTATTGTTTTTAAAAGGCTTGGCTATGGGAGCTGCGAATAAGGTTCCTGGAGTCTCTGGAGGTACTGTCTCCTTTGTATTGGGTTTTTATGAGGAACTTATTTATTCATTCCAAAAAATAAATTTTGTTGCATTACGATTATTGATGAATGGTCGTTTTAGAAGTTTTTTTAAATATATAAATGCACAGTTTTTAGTCCTTGTTATTACTGGTAGCTTGTTTAGCTATTTTAGTGTTTCTCTCGTTTTAGATTATTTTTTAAGGAATTATGAGCTCTATGTATGGAGTTGGTTTTTCGGTATGATAATAGGGTCAATATACTACATTAGCAAAGATTTTGGAGAATGGACTATCAAGAATAGCGTCTCTCTTGTGTTGGGAGTTGCAGTAGGGATTAGTATAAGTTTTTTAACTCCAGCAGGAGAAAATGATAATTTATGGTTTGTATTCCTTTGTGGAATTATAGGTGTTTCTGGAATGACACTTCCGGGTTTATCAGGATCTTTTATTTTGATCCTTTTAGGAAATTATGTTCTATTATTAGTAGATTCTGTAAATGCTCTTTTTAATGTGCTAGCAAGTTTGGCATCAGGTAATTTTGATGTGCTAAGTGATCCTGTAAAAATTAGATACTTAAAAATAATAGGTGTTTTTACAGTAGGTTCTGGGTTTGGATTAGTTTCCATATCACATGTTTTAGGTTATGTGCTAAAGAGATATCATCAAATAGTTATAGCTATTATTATTGGCTTTATTACAGGATCTTTAGGGATTGTTTGGCCTTGGAAAGAAAAAGTTTATAAACAAGTGAATGATGAATTTTTATTAGATCAAAATGGAGATAGAATTATACTTAACTACAAAAGATTTTTACCAAATGTGGGGCAAACAGAAACCTGGGTTGCTATCTTCTTTATTCTTTTAGGAATTGCTTTGATATTGGGAATTGATTATTATGGTAGAGCAAGAAAAAAATAGTGATAAATATATTTATGGGCTTTTAGGTAAGAATATTTCGTATTCATTTTCTAAGCAATACTTCGCAAATAAATTTAAAGCGGAAAATATTTCGAATGCAGCGTATATTAACTTTGATATCCCTACAATCAACGATGTTAGAAATGTGTTTACAAAAAGGGATTTAGTAGGTTTAAACATTACGATTCCTTATAAAGAGCAGATTATTCCTTTTTTAGATGATTTGTCTCCATCAGCAAAAGAAATAGTAGCAGTAAATACAGTTGTTTTTCAAGAAGGTAAAAAAATAGGTCATAACACAGATGTAATCGGATTTAGAGATTCATTAAAACCACTTTTAAAAAATCATCATAAAAAAGCATTAGTTCTAGGAACAGGAGGTGCGTCAAAAGCAATTTCGTATGCCTTAAATCAGTTAGATATTGATCAGACTATTGTGTCAAGAAAAATAAACGACTCTCATATTTCGTATAGCCAAATTGATGAGGATATTATTAGCACACACACAATTATTATTAATTGTACGCCATTAGGAACTTATCCCGAAATACATCAAAAGCCAATAGTACCTTATCAGTACATTACGCAAAATCATATTCTATACGATTTAATATACAATCCGAAAGAAACAGCATTTTTGAGATTGGGCAAGGAGCAAGGAGCTACTGTGAAAAATGGACTCGAAATGCTGGAAATACAAGCAGAAGAATCTTGGAAAATATGGAATATGAGATAATTAACTTCTCTATTCCATAAGTCAAAAAATATTTTCGTTATAAAGAAATGATTTTTGTTTCTTTTATAACTTGTAAGTATATTTAAAAAATAAACGAACTGTAAACATTGTATATATGTTAGAGAATAGAGAAGAAAAAGTAGAAGACGTACATTCTAATCACGAAGAAGAGGTTAAAGGAGAAACAGCTCAAGATGTTAAGGATTCTGAAGCGTTATCTTCAGAAAAAGATGAAGGTAAAATTGATGTTGAAGATGCCAATAAAAAAGCATTAGACGAAGTAGAGAATAAGATTGCAGAAGATGCAGAAAAAGATGATGAAAGAAACAATATTCCTTACAAAGAATATCAGCAGCTTGATTTGGAATCTTTAGTAGATGAATTAGAAGATTTAATAAAGAAAAATCCTGTTCAACAAATTAACAAGCATGTCAATGAAATTAAGTCGGTTTTTAATAAAAAATTCGGAGCTCTGTTAGCCGAAAAAAAAGAAGCTTTTTTGGCAGAAGGAGGAGATTCTATAGATTTTCAATTTTCTAGTCCGGTAAAAACAAAATACAATACATTATTAGGAGATTATAAAAAGAAAAGAGATCAATATTACGGTGAATTAGAAAAAACATTTAGCGAAAATTTAGAAAGAAGGCTAAAAGTAATAGAAGATTTAAAGCAAATTATAGAAGAGGCAGATGCAAATACAATGTATAAGTCTTTTAAAGAGCTCCAAAATACTTGGCGTTCTATTGGTTCTATTCCTAAAAGTAGATATAATGATACATGGAGAACATACCATCACCATGTAGAGCGATTTTATGATTTACTTCACCTGAGTAATGACTTTAGAGAACTTGACTTTAAAAATAATTTAGAAGAAAAACTTCAGCTCATAAAAAGGGCAGAGGAATTAGCGGAGTTGGATGATGTAAATGAAGCTTTTAAAGAGCTTCAAAAGTTGCATAAAGCGTGGAAAGAAGATGTTGGTCCTGTTGCGTTAGAAATGCGCGAAGAAATATGGCAAAAGTTTAGTGATGCGACTAAAAAAGTTCATGATAAGAGACATGAGCATTACAAACAGATGAAGTCTCAATACCAAGATATTATTGATGAAAAATTAAAGGTAATTGAGAAAATTGAAAATTATGATTTTTCTAATAACAATTCACATGCAGATTGGCAAAATAGTATAAAAGAAATAGAAGCGCTAAGAGAACTATACTTTAAAGCAGGAAAGCTTCCTTACTCAAAGAGTGAACCTGTGTGGCAAAAATTAAAAGCAGCAACAAGAGAGTTTAACAAAGCAAAAAACGAGTTTTACAAAAAAGAAAAGTCAGATCAGCAAGAAAATCTTGAGAAAAAACAAGAGTTGGTTAATGTAGCTGTGTTATTGAAAGATAGTGAAGATTGGGAGAATACGGCAAACAATCTGAAAAGAGTGCAGGCAGAATGGAAGAGAATAGGTCATGTGCCTAAGAAATTTTCAGATAAGATCTGGAAAGAATTTAAAACGGCATGTAACCATTTCTTTAATCGTTATCATCAACAAAAAAATTCGATAAGTAAAGAACAACAAGAAACTATTAATGACAGAAAAGAATTTCTAGATAAAATTTTTGCAATTAAGAAAGCAACTAAAGAAGAAATAGTTGATTTAATTAACCAGTGGTCAGATTTTGGAAAATTGCCAAGAAGTGCGAGAAATCTTGATGTGAAATTCAATAAAGTCATTGATGATCTATTAGAGAAATTACCTATTGATAAAAGCGAATTAGCAATGATTAAGTTTGTTAATATTGTTGACGGTTATGTTAAGAATGAAAATTACAAGCGATTGGATTCCGAAGGTCATTTTGTTAGAAAGAAAGTAGATGAAATTTCAAAAGAAATACAACAGTTAGAAAATAATTTAGGGTTTTTTACAAATGATTCCGAAGATAGTCCAATGTTTGATAATGTTCGAGATAAGATAGAAGGTTTTAAAGATGATTTAGAAATATGGAACAAAAAGTTAGAGTATTTAAAAGGACTTAAGTACTAAGCAAAAAAGAAGCCTTAGAAAAAATCTAAGGCTTCTTTTTTATTTATGTTTTAAATAAACTTGCTTAAGAAAATATTTTATCGATTTTTTCTTTTTCTTCTGCAGCTAGCGCAGCATCAACCAAAATTCTCCCACTGTGCTCGTCAATCGTAATCTTTTTTCGTGCAGCAATCTCTAGTTGTATTTGAGGAGGTATTGTAAAGAAAGAACCTCCAGAAGCACCTCTTTCAATAGAAACAACAGCAAGTCCATTTTTTACCTTATTTCTGATTCTGTTGTATGCTTTTAACAAGTGTTCATCTATACTTTTAGCAAATTCCTCTGATTTCTTTAAAAGAGCTTTTTCTTCTTTTTCAGTCTCTTTTAAAATTTCATTCAATTCAGATCTTTTGTGCTCTAGGTGTTGTTCTCTTTGAGCAAGCTTTTCTTTGGTAGCTTCAATCACTTCATTTTTCTGCTCAATTTTAGCCTTAAATTCTTTAATCCTTTTTTCTGATAATTGAACTTCTAAGTCTTGGTATTCCACTTCTTTAGATAAAGAATCAAACTCTCTATTATTACGAACTTTCTTCTGTTGTTCTTCGTATTTTTTTATCAATGACTTTGATTCTTCTATCGCTAACTTTTTGTTGGCAATATCTGTTTCTAGATTTGTAACATCTTGTGCTAAATTAGAAAGTCTGGTATTTAAGCCCGCTACTTCATCTTCTAAATCTTCAACCTCTAAAGGTAGTTCACCTCTAACATTTCTTATTTCATCAATTCTAGAATCAATTAACTGTAAATCGTAAAGAGCTCTTAATTTCTCTTCTACAGTAACATCTTTCTTTTTTGCCATGCTTATAGGTAATAAATTGGATTTGTACTTTTTTCTGATAAAACGATTGCAAAACTAGTGATTTTTTTTGTAAGATACTCAACCAAAAGGTTTTTTGTAAACTGTTCACTTTCGTAATGTCCTACATCAACTAATAGAATTTTTTCTTCTGCTAGAAAGAAATCATGATACTTAAAATCAGCACTAATGTAAGCATCCGCTTTTTGAGCAATAGCATTTTTTATTGCAAAGCTACCTGATCCTCCTAAAACGGCTACTTTTTTAATTTTTTTATTTAATAACTGTGAATGTTTTACACACCCTGTATTAAATGTATTTTTTAGAAACTTCAGAAAGTTTAATTCATCCATGGGTTTTGTCATGTTTCCAATCATTCCCATACCAATATTTTGATGCACGTTACTTGTGGTTATAACTTCATAAGCAACTTCTTCATACGGATGATTTTCAAACAGTGTTTTTAGAATATTATTTTCATCTTTCGATTCGAATACCATTTGAATACAAATCTCTGATTCTTTGTGCAACAATCCTCTTTTACCAATAGTGGGATTAGCTAGTTCATTTCCTTTATAAGTGCCAATTCCAGATGCATTAAAACTACATGCATCATAATTGCCAATAGCACCAGCACCTGCATTAAACAAGGTATTTCTTACCTCATCAGCATTTGATTCGGGAACATAAGTAATGAGTTTTTTAATAATTCCTGTTTTTGGAAGTAGCACTTTAGGATTCTGAATCCCTAACACTTCGCAAATTTTGCCACTAACACCTACTTTGCTATTATCTAAGGCTGTATGTGTGGCATAAATAGCAATATTGTTTTTGATAGCTTTTAGCACGGTACGCTCTACATAACCATTTCCATTGAGCTTTTTTAACCCTTTAAAAATAATAGGATGAAAGCTCATTATTAAATTGCAATTTTTAGAAATTGCCTCATCAACAGTTTCTTCTAATGTATCTAGCGTAACCAAAATTCCACTAACTTTCTCTAAAGGATTTCCCACAAGCAATCCAACATTATCAAAATCTTCAGCATAGTGTAATGGCGCAATTTTTTCTACTAAAGCAGTAACTTCTTTTATAGTCATTGACAAAAGTTTGAATTCAAAGTTACTATTTTTAATGTACTTTCGTAAAAATGAAAATAGTTCGATTTTTATTATTTCCTCTTGCAATTTTATACGGTTGGATTACAAGTATCCGAAACGTATTGTACAATCTTAATTTCTTTTCATCTTCCTCGTTTGAAATACCTGTTATTGCAGTTGGTAATCTAAGTGTTGGAGGAACAGGAAAAACACCTCAGATTGAATATCTTGTTCAGTTACTACAAGATACATACAAGGTTGCTATTCTTAGTAGAGGTTATAAAAGAAAAACAAAAAGATATATTTTACTCAATAATACTCACACAGCAATAGAAGTAGGAGATGAGCCACTTCAATTTTTTAAGAAATTTCCAAAAGTTTTTGTAGCAGTTGATGCTAATAGAACTAAAGGAATACAGCAATTGCTTGTTGATGTAAACCCGGATGTTATTTTATTAGATGATGCATTTCAGCACAGAAGAGTAAAAGCAAGCTTTTATATTTTGCTCACAAAGTTTAACGATTTGTATACAGATGATTTTTTATTACCAACAGGTAATCTTAGAGAAAGTAGGAGAGGAAGTAACAGGGCAAACGTTATTGTTGTAACTAAATGTCCAGAAAATATGAGTGAAGAAGAGCAAGAAAAATTGGTTAAAAAGATAAAACCGAATTCGAAACAACATGTGTTTTTTTCTTCTATTTTATATTCTCCTCAAATTAATGGTTTTAAACAATTACAGTTGAATGAATTAAAAGGGTATAAAATCTTATTAATAACAGGAATTGCAAATCCTGGTTCATTGCTTAATTTTTTTAAAAAAAATAAATACGATTTTGAACATATAAAATATCCTGATCATCATAATTTTACAGAAAAAGAAATAGCAACCATAAAGGCAAGGTTTCAAGGCATAAAAGATTCTGATAAAATCCTTTTAACTACAGAAAAAGATTATATGCGATTGTCTTCTAAAATAGAAGAATTATGCTATCTAGAGATAACAAACCAGTTTTTAGGGTTGAATGCAGGGGAGTTTGATAGAGTTATCAAATCACATTGTAATACAAACTTTTAATAATTCCGTCTGCCAAACCAATTTTAGGCACATAAATTTTTCGAGCACCACTCCATTTCATGGCAGATAAATAAATTTTTGTTGCAGGTATTATAACATCTGCTCTATCTGGATTTAAGCTTAATTCTGTTATTCGCTCATCATAGCTCATTTTCTTTAAGAATTGATACTGAGCATTTAAATAGATATAAGAAATTGGGCTTCCTTCAGTTCTTCCAGACATTTTGAATAGTTTATTGATATTTCCACCAGAACCAATAAGCGAAATTTTTTTAAAGGGTTCAGCCATTTCTTTTACCCAATTTTCTACTTTTTTAAAAGCTTCTTTATTTTCTTGTTTTGTGTTATTTATTAAACGAACCGTACCAATTTTAAAAGATTTTGAATTGATAATTTTTCCTTTAGAAAACAGAGTAAATTCAGTACTACCACCTCCCACATCTACATACAAATACGTTTTATCTGACTTAATGAGTGTTTTTAGATCGGTAGAAGAGATAATTTTTGCCTCTTCTTTACCACCTATAATATCTATAATAATGCCTGTTTCTTCTTTTATTTTTTGAGCTACAGCTCTGCCGTTACTAGCTTCTCTCATAGCAGACGTAGCACAAGCTTTGTAATGCTCAACGCCATGTACTTTCATTAACAATTTAAAAGCTTCCAGAGCATTAATCATTCTTTGCGTATTCGAATCACTTATTTTTCCTGTAACGAAAGAATCGGCCCCTAAACGAATAGGCACTCTTACTAAAGAAGATTTTCGGAATTGAGTTTCTGAGTCTTGTTTTTCAATAACATTAGATACAAGCAATCTTACGGCATTAGAGCCAATATCAATTGCTGCATATTTTTTTATTGCTATCAAAGTTATCTATGGTTTTTGGGAGCTTCTACAAGTATTGTTTTCCCTTCTCTAATATTTTTCCAGTGCTTTTCATCAAATTGAATTCCAACAACTCCACAAGTAGGCACATGTGCTATTGGTTTACTGCCAAATTTGTTAACAAAAGTATTAATTCCATGATCGTGACTAAAAATGATAACAGAATCAAAACTATTATCTAGCGCTTTTACTGTTTTTACCAGATAACCATCACTAAAACTGTATAATTCTTTTTTAATCTTTAAGTTGGCTAATGGAAATCCGAAGTTTTCGCAAAAAATAATAGCTGTATGCAAGGCTCTATTTGCATAACTAGCAATAAAAGCATCAGGTTTGGTTATGTTTTTGGCTAAATATTTTGATAATAAATGAGCATCTGTAATACCTCGCTCTTTTAAAGGTCTATCTACATCTTTTACATTAGGGTATTTCCAAGAAGATTTAGCATGTCTAACAATGTACAGTGTTTTCACAAACGAAAATTTGATTGTTGGTTAAATATAAAAATTAAGGAGCTAATCGTTCTAGCTTCCAAGAAAAATCTTTTAACAATGTATACCGAATTCGGTCATGCATTCTGTTGGGTCTTCCTTGCCAAAACTCAATAGAAACAGGTTTTACAATAAAACCACCCCAATGTGATGGCCTGGGGATTTCTTTTCCATCAAACTTGTATTCATACTCCTTTAAAGAGTTATCTAATTCTTCTCTAGAAGAAACAACACTACTTTGGTTAGACGCCCAAGCACCTAGTTTGCTTCCTTCAGGACGCGAATCAAAATAGCCGTCAGATAAGTTTTTAGAAATCTTTTCAGCAGTTCCTTTTATGATAATTTGCTGCTCTAATACAGGCCAAAAAAACGACAAACAAACATGGTTGTTTATCTCGATTGCTTTTCCTTTTTCCGAATTATAATTCGTGTAAAAAATAAAACCTTCCCATGTGTATTTTTTTAGTAACACCATTCTGCTTTTTGGGAAACCGTCAATTCCTATTGTACTTAATGAGACTGCGTTTGCTTCTTCAACAGTTTCGCTAGAATTGGCGTTTAAAAACCACTTCTGAAATAATTCCATAGGATTTTCAGGACAATTTTGTTCAAGCAACTCAAGCTTTTGATAAGATTTTCGATAGCTACTTAAGTCTTTCGACATAGATAAAGATTAAGAAACAAATATAAAAAGGATTTTATAATTCTTTTGTTGATACTTAAGCTAAAAAGAAATGATAATGTCATTAAAAATTATACATGCTGATCAATCAATACAGGGTTTCCGTCAGGATCTATTAGTACAATACTACCAGGTCCTGATGTATTTTCATCTATCTCTCTGTTAAGTTTGATTCCTTTATTTTTCAGTTTTTTTTGAATGGTTCTTACATCGTCAAAATCATTTAGCTTTTTGGCGCTTTCATCCCATCCAGGATTAAAGGTTATAATATTGTTTTCAAACATTCCTTGAAAAAGGCCAATTAATGCATTACCATTTTTTAAGATGAGATAGTTTTGAGACTCATCACCTGCAAAAACTTTAAAACCTAAGTTTTGATAAAATAATTTAGAATCTTGTAGGTTTTTTACAGCCAAGCTAATAGAAAAAGCACCTAGTTTCATTATTAAGAGAGTTTGTGTTTTATAAATATAGTTAATCCTATAAATGTGTATAAACCATTTAATACTAGCACAAAAAATTCAAAATCAAATTGAAAAAGCGTAAGTGAGATAAAATTGGTTAAATAAGTGAGTACTGGAGAAATAATACAGATAACAGGAACCATTTTATCATTTACCTGTTTCTTTGTAAACATACCAAATGCATATAGACCCAGTAAAGGTCCGTAAGTGTATCCTGCAAACTGGAAAATTTTAGCAATAACGCTTTCATTAGCAATAAAATACTTGAATATAAGTATAGTAGCAATTAAGATTCCTGAAAATAGTATATGAACTTGTTTGCGTATTTTTTCTTGTTTTTGTTTGTCTTTTTTCTGATCAATTTCTAAAATATCAATGCTAAAAGAAGTTGTTAAAGATGTTAAAGCAGAATCTGCGCTAGAGTATGCAGCCGCAATTAAACCGAGTAAAAAGAAGATAGCAGTAGCATAGCCTAAACTTCCTTGAGTAGCAACTAAAGGAAACAACTCGTCTCTTTGTGCTTCTATTCCGTTTGTTTGGGCATAATTGGTTAGTAATATTCCTAATGCTAGAAAGAAAAAATTAACAATAACTAACACAATGGTAAACCAAAACATATTTTTTTGAGCATCTTTTAGGTTTCTACAAGTTAGATTTTTCTGCATCATATCTTGATCTAAACCTGTCATTACTACCGCAATAAAAGCTCCAGATAAAAATCGTTTCCAAAAATAGTTACCTGTTTTATAATCATCAAAAAAGAATGTTTTAGATAGTTGGCTATCAGTAATATAGCTAAACAAATTATCTATTTGCATTTGATGTGATATTTGATAAATACACACTCCAACTGCAATTAGCATAAATAACGTTTGCAATGTATCTGTCCAAACGATTGTTTTAATTCCTCCTTTGTTTGTATACAACCAAATCAATAAAATAGTTAGCGTAACAGTTACCCAAAAAGGAATGCCAAGCTCTTGAAACAAGAGTAAATCGAGAACTTTTGCTACCAAAAATAACCTAAAAGCAGCACCGATTGTTCTAGAAAGTAGAAAGAAAGCAGCACCTGTTTTGTATGAATATTTACCAAATCTGGTATCTAGATAAGTATAGATGGAAGTCAGGTTTAATTTATAATAAAGAGGTAATAAAACTAGTCCAATAATTGTATAGCCTAACACATAACCTAATACCATTTGCATATAGCTCATACTCTGTGTTTCTACCCATCCAGGGACAGATATAAAGGTAACGCCAGATAATGAGGCGCCAATCATACCAAAAGCAACCAAATACCAAGGAGAGCTATTATTTGCCTTAAAAAAAGTGGTATTATCTGCTTTTTTGCCTGTTACATACGAAATGAAAAATAATACAGAAAAGTAAACAGCTATTAATAACAAGATGTAAATTGGTTGCATCTAAAAGAAATCTAGTAAGGTTAACAATTACGAATATAGAGTTTATTTACTGATTTCATACTTGGTTTATCAGAGTTCAAAAGTGTATTTTTGCCCCTATGGATTTTTCGTCAAAACTTCTTGAAAATGCGGTAAACGAAGTTTCACGTTTACCAGGAATTGGAAAACGAACAGCATTACGGTTGGTGTTGTTTTTACTGAAGCAACCTAAAGAGAATACAACGTATTTAGCAGAAGCCCTTCAAAAACTTAGAACGGAAGTAAAAACGTGTAAAAAGTGCCACAATATTTCTGATACAGATTTTTGTGAGATTTGCTCGAATCTTAATAGAGATTCGAAAACGATTTGTGTGGTAGAAGATATTAGAGACGTAATGGCAATTGAGAGTACAGCTCAATATAGAGGTTTGTATCATGTTTTGGGCGGAAAAATATCACCTATTGAAGGCGTGGGACCACAAAACTTGACTATTGATAGTTTAGTAGAGAAAGTTAAAAAAGGAGAAGTAAAAGAACTCATTTTTGCATTGAGTTCTACGATGGAAGGCGATACTACCAATTTTTATATTTACAAACAAATAGAAGAGTTTGGGATCACGACTTCTACAATTGCTCGCGGAATTTCTGTAGGAGATGAGTTAGAATATGCAGATGAAGTAACTTTGGGTAGAAGTATTTTACATCGAATTCCTTTTGAGCAATCTTTTCAGAAATAATAAAAACCCTCGATTTATCGAGGGTTTTTATTATTTAAATTATGATTTTATAAGCTATAGCTTAACAAACCGTTGGTTTTTTTGTTGGTTTTCTGTACCTATAATTTTTAAGATGTAAATTCCTTCAGGTAGTTGACTAACGGAAACGGAAGATTGTTTGCTTTCTAGCATTTTGCTACCCAATAAATTATAAACGACCATTTTTTTAATGGTTGTTGTATTACTTTCTATAGTTAATACATCTGTAACTGGGTTTGGGTATATTTTTACTTCGCCAAAAGCTACATCATCATCATCGGTAGATAAAACCCTGCATTCTTCTGCAGATTCTGAAAACGTGGTGGTGTTGTCTATGTTTGTCCAGTTTGTAGTACTGTATGTAACATCATCTACAGTTATACAGGCTAGATTAGGGTTGTTTCCAGCAATAAAACTAGAGTTTGCAATATTAGTGTTATTTCCATTACGGATATTTAAGGTAGTTAATTGATTATTATTGCATGACAAACTTGTAATGGCAGGATTATTAGATGCATCTAAGCTAACTAATTGATTACTTGAGCATTCTATGTTTGTTAGAGCTGTATTATTAGATATGTTTAAACTAGTTAAATTATTATTACTAAGAAATAATCTTTCTAGGCTTAAGTTATTTGAAATATCAATATTAGAAAGATTGCTATTTCTTAATGATAGCGTTTCTAGGTTTATAAGATTAGAGATATCTATCCCTAAAGATAAATCATTGTTTTCAGCAACTAAATTAGTTAAACTTGAGTTATTAGATAAATCTATAGAGGTTATATTAGTATCACTAAAATCTAAATTTGAAAGATTAGAATTTGAAGATACATCTAGACCGGTTAGTGAGTTATTTCCAGAACAAGTTAATCTATTAAGCGATGTATTGCTAGATACATCCAATTGAATTAATTCATTATCAAAAAGCAACAACTGCCGTAAGTTGATGTTATTTGATATATCAATACTAGATAAACTATTACTACCGCAGTTTAAAAAGGTTAATGCAGTATTGTTTGATATGTCAATTGATGTTAGGCTATTGCCAAACAAACTTAAATTTGTAATATTGGTAAACGCTTCAATGCCTGTAATATCTTGAATGTTTAGGTTATTTCCGTTAATTGCTCCTGCGTAGGCTGTAGCTTCACTTACCTGTATTTCGTTATCTTCATTGGTATCAATATCTGTATTTCCTACCAAAGCCGCTTTAAAATTAGCATCAGGAATGTTGATGGGTAATGCATTGCATTGTTCTTGAGTTTCTACAAAAGTGCTTGTATCATCTACATCTGTCCAGTTAGTAGTACTATATGCTGCATCGTCTACAAAAATGCAAGTTAAGTTTGGGTTATTCGTAGAAATGAACGAAGCAATGTTTGAAGCATTTCCGTTTTGCACATTTAAGCTAGTTAATCGGTTAGAAGAACACGTTAGTATCCTTAGACTAGAATTATTAGAAACATCTAAACTTGTTAACAGATTATCTCGACAAATCAAACTGGATAAATTGGTATTGTTAGATACATCTAGTGTTGTAATAGGATTCCCTGTAGTTGATAGGTTTGTTAAATTAGTATTATTTGATATATCTAAACTAGTTAAGTTGTTGCCTTCACAAGTTAATCTTTCTAAAAGAATATTATTTGATACGTCTAAATTAGTTAAACTATTATTTTCACAGTACAAACGCAATAAGTTAATATTAGTTGATACATCTATACTGTTTAAATTAGTATTGTAGCCACATGTTAATCTAGTCAAACGAGTAAGCCCAGACAAATTCAAACTAGTTAGATTATTGGAGTCACAAGATAATTCCGTTATCTCAGTAAAAGCTTCAATCCCTGTAAGATCTTGAATGTTTAGGCTATTAACACTAATAACTCCTGTATAAGCTACAGCTTCACTTACTTGAATTTCACCATCATTGTTTGAATCAATACTATAGTTGTTTAGTAAAGCCGCTTTAAAATTAGCATCTGGTATGGTTACTATTTGTGCGTTTGCAACCTGAAAAATTAAAATAAAAAATAAAAGAGTAATTGTTTGTTTCATATCAATTATTAATGATGTTCGAATAGCAAAGATATGAAATTAACAGTCAGGTAATTAGTTAAAACTGATTAACAAACCGTTATAAAAACTGCTTGAAGAAATTTCAAGCAGTTTGGTTATTATCATTAAATAGATCGGTTCCTTACAGTTTAATAAACCGTTGATTTTTTTGTTGGTTTTCTGTACCTATAATTTTTAAGATGTAAATTCCTTTAGGTAGTTGATTAACAGAAATAGAAGACTGTTTGCTTTCTAGCATTTTACTACCTAGTAAATTGTATACTTCTATTTTTTTGATTGTTGTTGTGTTACTTTTTACAGTTAATAAATCTATAACTGGATTTGGATATACTTTTACTTTACCAAAATCTACATCATCATCAGTAGATAAAACCCTGCATTCTTCTGCAGATTCTGAAAATGTGGTGGTGTTATCTATGTTTGTCCAGTTTGTAGTACTGTATGTAGCATTATCTACAGTTATGCAGGATAGGTTTTCGTTACCTCTAGTATCAAATCTTACTATATTTGCATTTGTTTCATTTCTAATGTCAAGGTGTGTTAGTAAGTTCCCTCCGCACCATAACTCTCTAATATTTATATTGTTAGATAAGTCTATAGAAGTTAACTCATTATTATGACAGTATAATTTACTAAGGTTGATATTATTAGAAACATTTAAAGAAGTTAAATTATTGCCCGCACAATATAACCCTGTTAATTCTTTATTGTTAGATAAATCAATTGAATATAAGTTGTTGTCTTGGCAATTAAGCTCTGTTATTTTTGTAAATGCTTCAATACCTTTTAGGGTACGAATGTTTTGAGAAGATACATCAATACTTCCCTGATAAGCTATAGCCTCACCAACTTGAATTTCGTCATCATTATTTGTGTTAATACTAGAATTTTCTAGTAGAACTGCTTTAAAATTAGCATCAAGAATGTTTACATAGACTTCGTTACATTGCTCCTCTGTTTCAACAAATGTGCTTATTTCATTATTAATTTGTGAACTCCAATTTTCATTACTCCACGTAGCATTATCTACAAAAATACAGGATAAGTTAGGGTTATTTGCCGCATAGAAATGCGTAAAATCACTATTTCCACCATTGCGCATGTCTAAACTAGTTAGTGGGTTATTTCCACAATATAGTCTTATAAGATTTGTATTATCGGATAGATCTAAAAAAATTAAATCATTACGACTACATCTTAATTCGAGAAGACTTGTATTGTTAGATAAATTTAATGTGGTTAGCTCATTTGAGCTACAATCTAAACCTGTAATATTAGTAAAAGCTCCGATACCTGTAAGATCTTGTATGCTTCGGTTAATAACACTGATGGACCCCGTATAAGCCTCTGCTTCACTTACCTGAATTTCACCATCATTATTTGTGTTAATGCTAGAGTTTCCTACTAAAGCCGCTTTAAAATTAGCATCTGGTATGTTTACGATCTGCGCGTTTGTAAGCTGAAAAGTTAAAATAAAAAACAAAAGAGTAGTTACTTGTTTCATAGTTTTTTTGTTAGAATTTATAAGCTTATAAATTTACTTGCCTGCAATATTTATGTGAATTAACTTAAGTTAATTTCTTTTTAAAAATATTAAACAGAAAAATAAAAAGTGAAATTTTAAATTTCGTCTTCCCAGTCACGTTTTTCTCTTATGGTTTTGTATAATCGAATGCTTAGCATTAAAAGAATGCCAAATAATACAATTCCTACAACACCCCAAATCCAACTAATAGACGATTTTAGAACAACTAAAAAAACAATAGCAAATAATAGAATAGTTGCTACTTCATTCCAAATACGAAGTTTAAATGAAGAATATTTTATGTTATTTTTTTGCAGTTGATTATAAATGCGTTGGCAAGAAACATGATAAAAATATAACCCCAGAACAAAAGAGAGTTTTACTTGCATCCAACCCATAGATAAATATTCAGGTTGTAACCATAGCATCCAAAAAGCAAAAATGCTAGCTAATATAGCAGATGGCCATGTAATAATATACCAAAGCCGCTTACTCATCAATTTATATTGGGTTTGTAAAATTTCTTTAGCAGTTGCTTCTTTTTTATCAGCTTCTACATGATAGATAAATAGCCTAACCATATAGAACAATCCTGCAAACCACGTAATAACAAAAATGATATGAAGTGCTTTAATGTATAAAAAATTCATAATTAGTTGTTTTCAATCCAGCTTACTAATGTATTAGCCCAGTCTTCACGATCGTTAATGCAAGGTACGGCATAAAACTCATTTCCGCCAGCTTCTATAAATTCTTCTTTGCCTTCCATTCCAATTTCCTCGAGTGTTTCGAGACAATCAGAAACAAAAGCAGGCGTTACTACAGCTAGTTTTTTAACGCCTTCTTTGGCTATATTTTCTATAGTTTGATCAGTATAAGGTTGAAGCCAAGGATCGTTGCCTAATCTTGATTGAAACGAGGTATAATATTGATTTTCTTTTAAGTTTAAATATTTTACTACCTGTTTGGTTGTTTCGTAACATTGATGTCTGTAACAAAATTCGTGTGCTGGAGATGGTGTATTGCAGCAAGTGCCATCAATTTTACAGTGGCTTTTAGTTATGTCTGACTTTTTAATGTGTCGTTCTGGAATCCCATGATAAGAAAAAAGAATTTTATCCCATTCTTTATCAGACAGATAATCCTTTATACTTTCTCCTAGTACTTTAATATATTCTTGTTTATTATAAAACGCAGGAATATGATTAAGATTCATATTAGGGAAGAACTTTTGTTGTAATTCCTTAGCCAATACCAAAATAGTTTCTGTAGTTGCCATAGCAAACTGAGGATATAATGGAATCATTAACACATCAGTAGCTCCTTTATCATGTAATTCTTGTAAGCCTGACTTTATAGACGGATTTCCATATCGCATTGCCAGTGCAACTGGGTATTGCGTTTTGTTTTGTACTTTTTCTTTTAATCGCTCAGATAAAATGATAAGAGGCGATCCTTCTTTCCACCAAATTTTTTTATAAGCAGCTGCCGATTTTTTAGGCCGTGTGTTTAAGATAATTCCTTTTACTAAAAATAATCGTAATAAATAAGGAACATCTATTACTCGTTTATCCATCAAAAACTCACCTAAATATTTTTTCACATCTTTTACGTCTGTACTGTCTGGAGATCCTAGATTTACAAGTAAAATTCCTTTCATACCTAATTGTCTAAATATGTTTATGATTGATTTTTATTCATTTGATTTGTAGCTTCATATAATGTAATTGATAAACTATGAACTACATTCATAGATGAATTTCGTCCATACATAGGAACATTAATCGTGGTGTCCGTCAGTTGAATATTCTCAATTCCGTTCCGCTCACTACCTAAAATAAAAACTATTTTTTCAGGCTTCTTAAAATCGAATTTTTGAATAGGAATACTTTTATCAGTTATTTCAATCCCAATAATTGTATATCCTTCAGATTTAAGTTGCTTAATGATATCGTTGAAGCTGTTGTAGTATTCATGTTCAATCTGATTAATTGTATTTCGTGCAGTTTTCTTAACAATTCTATTCTCTAGATTTGGCGAGCTTTCGTGTAAATATATTTTTTGAACACCAAAGCTTTCGGCTACTCGAAAACACATCCCAATATTTTCAGGAGTTCTTATAGCATCACAAACAATGGTAATAGGAAACACCTTTTGCTGATTTTCAATATCGTAATGACTTAATTGCTTCATGTTTTTAGCTATTTAAAGACATTACGTATTTTTTAGGAGTAATTCCAAATTTCTTTTTGAATGCAGTAATAAAATGGCTGGCTGTACTGTATCCTACTTTTAAACCTACTTCGTTTACGTTTAGCTGATTACTTTCTAGCAATCTTCTGGCGTGTTCCATTTTGTAATCAAATAAAAAACTATAAACCGTATCACCATAAATCTGTTTAAACCCTTCTTTCAATTTTTTAATATTCAAACCAATTTCATTGGCTAGTTCTTGTAAACTAGGAGGCTCTGCCATGTTAGCGATAACAATGTCTTTTGCTTTTCTGATTTTTTGAACATTTTGTTCATCAACTAAAAACGGACAATATTCGGCTAAATTAGAATCATCTCCTTGAAAATGAAGACTTAATAGCTCGTATATTTTACCTTTTAAATATAAGTTTTTGATAGAGCTATTAATGCTGGAATTCACAATTTGTTGTAAAACGATTAATGTAGTTGGTTTAATTTCAATATCATCGTAATACTTTTTGTTTTTATTATTCTCACTTAAAAACGGAATATATGCCGCTTCGTTAGAAAATAGGGAATGAAATTTATTAATTGAAACCAGTAAAGAAACTAGAATAGATTGTGGTTGAATTTCCAGATTAATAGGTAATTTTATTTGCGGATTGTATAGAATAATTGAGTGTTGATCAATTACATCAAACGTATAGTTTCCTTGGTTAAATAAAAATGCAGCTTTTCCTTTAATGCTAAAATGTAGCTGTATAAATGTATTATGAACAGCTCGTTCAAACTTTTGTGTTTTAGTTGATTCGTTGCTAAAAATCAATAACTTAAAATCCTTGTCAAGATCATGCTCTTCAAAAGTACTTTTAGCGATATTTTTTATCATACTACTTGTAGAGTTAGAAAACTATTCTATTTAGAATAGTTCTATATAATAATTTATTTAAATACTGAAAACACTACAAAAGTAAGGTATTGTTTAGGTTTATCATTAAAAAACAAACTAAATTACTTTTTTCGATAAAAAAAGTACTTCTATCGATACTTTTCTGATATGAAACTTTTTACTTTTGACCCGTTTTTTAGAAAGATCGTTGAGCGAGAATCAGTTACATACGTATTTTTACAATATTGGGGTTAGTTATAAAAAAGCTGATGCTCATACACGCGGTAAATATAGTCTTACAAAAGAGAATCAACGTTTACTACTTCTAGAAGTTGCCAAAAAAGGTTGCGAAGGGTTGTTTGTTTTATCTACATGCAACCGAACAGAAATTACTGGTTTTGCAGAACATCCTTTTCAGTTAATCGAGCTACTGTGTAAATATTCTGAAGGGTCTGTAGAAGAATTTGCACAAATATCAAACATTTATAAAGGGAAAGATGCAGTTAATCAGTTATTTAGAATAGGAACAGGTTTAGAAAGTCAAATTCTAGGAGATTATGAAATTGTAGGGCAGATGAAGTTGGCGTTTAAGCAAGCAAAAAAGTTGGGTGTAACCAATGCTTACTTAGAACGTTTGATGAATTTGGTGCTACAGGCAAGTAAAAAAGTGAAAAATCAAACCCAGTTGAGCTCGGGTACCACATCAGTTTCATATGCCGCCATTCAGTACATTATAGATGCTGGAAAAAATAAAAAACACAAAAATATTTTAGTATTTGGTTTGGGTAAAATGGGTAAATATACTTGCAAAAACTTAAATCAATACATACCTAGTTCATCAGTTACTTTGATTAATAGAACAGCATCAAAAGCTACTGAATTTGTACAAAATCATCCACTAATAAGGCAAGCAAAAATTGAAGATTTATCAAGCGAAATTGAACAAGCTGATGTGTTAATTGTATCAACAGGATCAGATAAACCTACAGTAACAAAAGAACATATTTCTAAAGAAAAAGAACTTTTAATCTTAGACTTATCTATGCCAGAAAATGTAGATACGCTATTAGAAAAATACCCAAACATTACGTTAGTTAATATAGATAAATTATCTAGAGTAACTGATGAGACGCTGGCATTGCGAAAGAAGGAAATACCGCTAGCAGAGAAAGTTATAGAAGCTCATAAAGAAGAGTTTAATGAGTGGCTTAATCATAGAAGATTAACTCCTGCAATTAATGCTTTAAAAGAATCATTAGAGGCAATTCAAAAAGATGAGCTTAGTTATCACAGAAAAAAAATCAGCAATTTTAACGAAGAACAAGCTGCAATTATAACCAATCGGTTTATCCAAAAAATTACAACACAGTTTGTTAAGCATTTAAAAGATGGAGAAACCTCTGTAAGCGAAAGCATCGAGGTAATGACAAAAGTTTTCGGAAAAGTTTAAATTACTTCATGCAAAAAATAATCAGGATAGGTACTCGAGACAGCCAATTAGCAATGTGGCAAGCCAGAAAAGTGCAACGTATGCTAGAAGAGTTAGAGTATAAAACGGAAATTGTACCTATAAAATCTACAGGAGATATTGTTCTAGATAAACCAATATATGAGCTAGGTATTACAGGAGTTTTTACAAGAAACTTAGACATTGCTCTTTTAAATAATGAGATAGATATTGCTGTGCATTCAATGAAAGATGTGCCTACAATTTTACCAGAAGGAATTACGCAAGCAGCAGTTTTAAAGAGAGCGAATTACAATGATATATTAGTTTTAAAAGATAACGAAGAGTTTTTTGCCCAAGAAGAAGCCATTATTGCTACAGGGAGTTTACGCAGAAAAGCACAATGGTTAGATAGATATCCTACACATACTGTTATTGATTTAAGAGGAAATGTAAATACTCGTCTACAAAAATTATCTGATAGTAATTGGAATGGAGCCATCTTTGCCGCTGCAGGATTAGAGAGGATAGGGTTGAGGCCAAAAGGAGCAGTTAATTTATCGTGGATGATTCCTGCTCCAGCACAAGGAGCAATCATGGTTACTGCACTACAAGAAGACGAGTTTGTGAAAAAAGCTTGTTTAGAAATTAATGATAAAGACACAGAACTTTGCACAGCTATTGAGCGTGAATTTTTAAATCGGTTAGAAGGAGGTTGTACTGCTCCAATAGGAGCTTTGGCAACAATAGATGAAAAAACTTCTGAGATTAATTTTAAAGGAGTCTTGCTTTCAAAAGATGGTAGAAAGAAAATTGTGGTTCAAAGAAAAGCGAAAATGGGTAAGCATAAGTTTTTGGCTAAAGATTGTGCGGATTATGTTATTGAAAAAGGAGGTAAGCAATTAATTATTGATGACCTTGAAATAGCAAAAAGAATACACGTTTTCTCAACTAAAAACCTCTCAGAGGCACAAGAAAAATTATTTCATGATGATATTGGTGTAGAGAGTTCTGATTTTATTAAAATACGTTTTAATAGATTAAGCCCAACTATTGTTAAAAATCCAATAAAAAATGTAATCATTACAAGCAAAAATGGAGTAGAATCATTGCTAAATAGTTTTGCAAAAGATGAACTGCAATTTGAAAATATTTATTGTGTTGGTAGAAGAACAAAAAAACTAATAGAACAAAAAATTGGTTTAGTAAAGCATTCAGAAAAAAATGCTCAAAAACTAGCTGAATTTTTATCTAAAGAAATAAAAGGGCAAGAAGTTACCTATTTCTGTAGTGATTTACGATTAGATACGTTGCCTAAGGTTCTGTCAGAAAATGGAATTACAGTCAATGAAGTAGAAGCGTATAAAACTGTTTATAGTTCAGCTGATGTGGAAGACAAGGTTAGCGGAATATTGTTTTACAGCCCATCCACAGTAGAGAGTTATATTCAAAAAAACTCAGCAGACAAAATAGCCTTTTGCATAGGAACATCTACGGCAAACGAAGCAAGAAAACATTTTAAAGAAGTAAAGATTGCACAAGTGCCTACAGTAGAAAGCGTAATAGAATTGGTAAATCTTCATTATGTACAATAGAACAAGAAGACTTAGAACTTCCGAGGGAATTAGAAGACTTGTACGCGAAACAAAACTTTCTGTAGATGATTTTGTTTATCCCTTATTTATTGAAGAAGGAGAGGATATTGAAACTGAAATTGCTTCTATGCCAGGGATAAAAAGATATTCGTTAGATAGAATTTCAAAAGAGTTAGATGAAGTAGTTGATTTGAGTATTCCAGGAGTGTTATTGTTTGGAATCCCATCAAAAAAAGATGAGGAAGGTACTGAAACATGGAATGAAAACGGAATTATACAACAAGCAATTCGGTTTATTAAAAAACATTATCCAACTCTATATGTAATTACAGATGTTTGTTTTTGTGAATATACTTCTCATGGTCATTGCGGAATTATTCACAACAATGATGTAGATAATGATGCAACATTAGCTAATATTACCAAGCAAGTTGTTTCTCATGCTCAAGCAGGAGTAGACATGGTAGCTCCTTCAGGAATGATGGATGGAACGATTCAGACAATTCGAGAAGTACTAGATAATCATGGTTTCGTCAATTTACCTATCATGGGGTATTCTGTAAAATATGCTTCAGCTTTTTATGGTCCTTTTAGAGACGCTGCAGATTCTGCTCCAACTTTTGGAGACAGAAGAACTTACCAAATGGATCCAGCAAATAGGAAAGAGGGATTGCGAGAAGCTACTTTTGATGATCAGGAAGGAGCCGATATTTTGATGGTAAAACCAGCTTTGTCATATTTAGATATAATTCGCGATTTAAGAAATAATTTTGAAAAACCGATTGCTTGTTATAATGTGAGTGGAGAATATGCTATGGTTAAAGCTGCAGCAGAAAAAGGTTGGATTGACGGAGAAAAAGTGATGATGGAAAGCTTGCTATCGATGAAGCGAGCAGGCGCAGATATCATCATAACCTATTTTGCTAAGGAAGCAGCAAAAATTTTATCAAAAGAACGATAATGAAAGAGTTTCAAAAATCGCAAAAGCTATATAATAAAGGATTAGAAAACTTAGTAGGAGCTGTGAATTCGCCAGTTCGTGCCTTTGCTTCTGTAGGAGGAAATCCTCTGTTTATTAAAAAAGGGAAAGGCTCCAGAATTATAGATGTAGATGGTAACAAGTACGTAGATCTAGTTTTGTCATACGGACCAATGATTTTAGGTCATCGTCATAAGAAAGTTCAAAAATCTATAAACAAAGCATTGAAAAATGGATATTCATTTGGAGCATCTACTGAAAATGAAATTAAACTAGCTAAAATAATTTGTGATACTTTTCCAGGAATGGATAAGGTTCGTTTTGTCAATTCGGGTACAGAAGCTGTTTTAAGTTCAATAAGATTAGCGAGAGCATACACAGGAAAGAGTAAAATCATTAAATTTTCAGGTTGTTACCATGGACATCAAGATTCATTACTGGTAGCAGCTGGTTCCGGTTTGGCAACATTGAGTTTGCCAGGAAGCAAAGGAGTGCCAGAAGATGCAGTAAAAAACACATTAATCGCTGAGTATAACGATTTAGAGAGTGTAAAGAAACATTTCGAAAATCATGATGATATCGCGGGAGTAATTATAGAGCCTGTAGCAGGAAATATGGGAGTTGTAATTCCTCAAAATAAGTTCTTGGAAGAGTTAAAAACATTTCTGCAATCTAAAGGAGCTTTACTAATTGCAGATGAGGTAATGACAGGTTTTCGATCCAAATTTGGTGGAGCACAAGAGCTGCTAGGGGTTGAAGCAGATATTACTTGCTTAGGGAAAGTAATTGGAGGAGGTTTTCCGGTAGGAGCTTATGGAGCTAGAAATGAAATTATGCAAATGGTCGCCCCATTAGGAGAAATGTATCAAGCAGGAACATTGAGTGGTAATCCAATTGCAATGGCTGGAGGAATTTCTACCTTAACTGAACTCAAAAAACAAGATCCTTATATATTGTTTGATAGAGTTGGAGAAAGAATAGAGAATATATTATTAGATGCTGCTAAGAAACACAATGTAGATATTACAGTGAATAGATTTGGCTCTATGTTAAACCCATTTTTCACGAAAGTAAAAGTCACGAATTTTAAAGAAGCACAAACTTCTGATACTAAAAAGTTTGCAGTTTTCTTTTGGGAAATGATTAAAAATGGTGTGTTTTTACCGCCTTCTCAATTTGAAGCTTGGTTCCTAAGTTCAGCGTTAACTGAAGAAGATATACGAGTAATAGAAAACGCAGTTGATAGAGCAATGGAGAAAGTTGCTGAAAGCAAATAGCTATTAGGTGTTAGCTATTTGCTATTAGAAAAAGAAAAAAATATTGTTATGAGAAAATTTAAAAACCTTGAAGTATGGAATCAAGGAGTTGAAATTGTAAAGGAAATCTACAAACTCTCAGAAATTTTACCAAAAGAAGAGAAGTTTGGTTTAAGGAGTCAAATTACTAGAGCTTCTGTATCAATTCCTTCTAATATTGCAGAAGGAGCGAGTAGAAATAGTGAAATTGAGTTTAAAAGATTTTTAGAAATAGCTTTAGGTTCTCTCTTTGAATTAGAAACTCAATTGATAATAATAAATGAATTAAGATTAGCTAATGAGTTTAATTTTGAGGATATTTTTCATTTAATTGAAAAACAAGCAAAAATGATTAATTCATTGATCTCAAGATTAAAGAATAATAATTAAGTGCAAAAAGCTAATAGCAAAAAGCCAAGAGCAAAGATGATAAAAAACGATTTATTTTTAAGAGCTTTAAAAGGAGAAACAGTAGATAGACCTCCTGTATGGATGATGCGTCAAGCAGGACGTTATTTGCCTGAATTCATGGAAATTCGTGAAAAGTATGACTTTTTTACTCGTTGCAGAACACCTGAATTGGCCTCGGAAATAACAGTACAACCTATCCGCAGATTTGGCATGGATGCTGCTATTTTGTTTTCTGATATTCTAGTAATTCCACAAGCAATGAATATTGAGGTGGAAATGAAGCCTAATTTTGGTCCGTATTTGCCCAATCCAGTACGCGATCAAAAAGGAGTTGATAATGTAGTTACTCCCGATGTTCATGAGGAATTAGGGTATGTAATGGATGCAATTAAAGCCACCAAAGAAAAATTGAATGATGAGGTTCCGTTAATTGGTTTTGCTGGTTCTCCTTGGACAATCCTTTGTTATGTAGTGCAAGGTCAAGGTTCCAAAAATTTTGATAAAGCCAAAGCTTTTTGTTTTACAAATCCTAAAGCTGCGCACGAATTACTACAAAAAATTACAGATACAACTATTTCATATCTAAAAGCTAAAGTTAAAGCTGGTGTTAATGCTGTTCAAGTATTCGACTCTTGGGGAGGAATGTTATCTCCAACGGATTATCAAGAATTTTCGTGGCAATATATCAATCAAATTATTGAAGCCTTAAAAGATGATGCTCCAGTTATTACCTTTGGAAAAGGATGTTGGTTTGCACTACAAGAAATGGCAAAATCGAATGCTTCTGCTCTAGGGATAGATTGGACTTGCTCTGCAAGAAATGCTCGTTATCTAACAGGAGGAGACATTACATTGCAAGGAAATTTCGATCCGTCAAGATTATTATCTCCACCAAAAGAAATTAAAAAAATGGTACGACGAATGATTGACGAGTTTGGAAAAGATAAGTACATAGTCAACCTAGGTCATGGAATTTTACCCAATATTCCTATAGAAAATGCCAAAGCTTTTATTGATGCAGTAAAAGAATATTAAACTTTAGTTTACTGTTACGCAACCTTTTGGTAAAAACACCATCTAGTAAAAAACTTTAAATAATTTACGTGATGAAAAACTATTTAATTTTGCTAGGATTGGTGTGCCTAGCAGTGAGCTGCAGTAAAAAATATATTATTCCAGAACCACCAGTTCCAACTTTAGTAGAAGAATGGTCTCTTATAACCCTGCCAGATAGAGTTTACGGCATAGAAGATATTGATTTTTCAGATGAAAACTTTGGTGTTGCTACTGGAGCTAATGGGACTTTTATTAAAACGGTAGATGGAGGAAGTACTTGGGAAAGAAAGGAAGTTATATCTGGTTCAAGATTAGCATTTAGGACGTGTGCAATATTAAATGAAAATGAATTTTTTGTCAGTAGAAGCTTAGTGTATAAAACAGAAGATGGAGGAGATATATTTTCTGAGTATACCGAAAGGGAATCAGCTAATACTTTTTCTTTTGAATTTGTAAACACTACAACAGGTTTTTTATCAAGATCTGGAAGAATTTATAAGACAGAAGATGCTGGTAGTTCTTGGAATATGTTGTTTAGTACAGTATCAGACATATATAATGTTTATCCCACAAAACTAAAATTTGCTTCTGAAAGAGTAGGCTTTTTTTATGGAGGAAGCTCAAGGGAAGGAAGTTCTCAAGGAAGATTATATATAACTACAGATGGTGGAGAGAATTGGATAAAAAAGGAAGAAGAGGACTCAGAAATTAAAGCAATGTCTTTTGTAAATGAGCAAGTGGGGTATTATGCGAATTTCAACAATCAAATAGTAAAAACAGAAGATGGAGGAACAACATGGACGGTGGTAGGGAGTGTACCATTGTATTTTACAGATATACTTTTTGAAGATGCTGACACAGGGTATGGCATCAATGAATTAGGTCAAATATTTAAAACAGAAAATGGAGGGGTAACATGGAGAGTTATTTTTGAATCTCAAGATGTAACAGGTCTTTATAAATTAGCAAAAACTCCAAATAATGTTATATTTGCCGCAGGTCATAATGATGTTTATGATAGCACTAATTATAGAGGAGGCGTTGTGCTTAGAAGAGAGTTTGTAGAAGAAAGGTAAGAATCTGAAAAATCATAATTTGTTTGTGATATATGATTCGTTTTTAATGAACTAATGAAAGAAAAGTTTTACTCGTATATCACAGATTTGCAAAATCATATAACTTCTACTTTAGAAAAAGTTGATGGAAAAGCAAAATTTCAAGAAGATTTATGGACTCGGAAAGAAGGAGGTGGAGGCAAAACAAGAGTTATAGAAAAAGGTAGTGTTTTTGAAAAAGGAGGAGTTAACGTATCTGCAGTTCACGGAAAGTTACCTGCTCCTTTACAAAAACAGTTTGAGGTTGATGCAGGAGATTTCTATGCTTGTGGATTAAGTTTGGTACTTCATCCTAAAAATCCATTTGTACCTACTGTTCATGCAAACTGGCGTTATTTTGAAATGTATGATGCTGAAGAAAAAATTATTACTCAGTGGTTTGGAGGAGGTCAAGATTTAACACCATATTACTTGTTTAATGAAGATGTAATTCATTTTCATCAAATATGTAAGCAAGTATGTGATAATCATGATTCAGAATTCTATTCTTTATATAAAAAAGCGTGCGATGATTATTTTTGGAATGAGCATCGGAATGAAGCTAGAGGAGTAGGAGGATTATTTTTTGATTACCTAAAACAAACAGATGAATTTTCTATGCAAGATCGTTATGATTTTGTTACAGAAGTAGGCAATAGTTTCTTAGATTCATATGTTCCTATAGTAGAAAGAAGAAAAAGTACTTTTTATAACGAAAGTCATAGAAATTGGCAAGAAATTAGAAGAGGGCGTTATGTAGAATTCAATTTAGTTCATGATAGAGGTACGTTATTTGGTTTAAAAACGAATGGACGCATTGAAAGCATATTAATGAGTTTGCCTCCAGTTGTTCAGTGGAAATATGACTATCATCCTGAAAAAAATAGTGAAGAAGAAAAATTAGTAAGTGTCTTAAAAAATCCAGTAGACTGGATTTAGTTCTTATAGAATATTTAATGTTTTAACTACCTTATTGTTTATAGTTAAAAAAACAGATTGTAATGCAGTCTGTTTTTGAAGATAATTCAAGAAAAAATATTTCCTGTAGTTATTTTTACCTCTCTCAAATACAAAAATAATCGCTTAATTTTGTATTTTCGCAGTCCATAAACTTGGTTACTAATGGCAAAATTTGAATTAAAGTTACCCAAAATGGGAGAAAGTGTGGCGGAAGCTACTATTACTACTTGGTTAAAAGAAGTTGGAGATACCATTGAAATGGACGAAGCTGTTGTTGAGATTGCTACTGATAAGGTAGATTCAGAAGTGCCTAGTGAAGTGGAAGGAAAACTCGTGGAAATCCTTTTTGAAAAAGATGATGTTGTAGAAGTGGGACAAACAATTGCCATTATTGAAACCGAAGGTAGTGGTAATGCTTCTGTAGAGAATAATGACAAAAAAGAAGAAGAATCAAAAGAGGTTGTTGAGTTAGAAAAAGCTATTGAAGTGGTTAAAGAAAACGCTTCACAGCCAATTAGCAAAACCTCAGCATCAGGAAAATTCTTCTCGCCTTTAGTTAGAAATATTGCTCAAACTGAAGGTATTTCCATGCAGGAGCTTGAAAACATTCAAGGAACAGGAAAAGATAGTAGGGTCACTAAGAATGATATATTATCTTACATAGAAAACCGAAAAGCTACTCCAGAAATAGTAGCAACAGAAAATAAAGTAGTAAAAGAAACAAAAGTAGAGCCTTCTAAGCAAGTAGTGCCTGTTTCTGTAAATGGAGGAGATGAGATTATTGAAATGAGTAGAATGGGTAAACTGATTGCCAAGCATATGGTAGATTCAGTTCAAACTTCTGCACATGTACAGTCATTCATAGAAATTGATGTAACAAACATTGTAAATTGGAGAAACAAGGTAAAAGATGCGTTCTACAAACGAGAAGGAGAAAAGTTGACGTTTACACCAATTTTTATGCAAGCTGTTGCTAGCACCATTAAAAAATATCCGTTAATCAATATTTCTGTTCAAGGAGAATCAATTATTAAGAGAAAAAACATCAACCTTGGAATGGCAGCAGCCTTGCCAGATGGAAATTTAATTGTTCCTGTAATTAAAAATGCAGATCAATTGAATTTAGTAGGGATGACTAAACAAGTAAACGATTTAGCAAACAGAGCTAGAGCAAACCAATTAAAACCCGATGAAATTCAAAACGGAACTTATACGGTTACTAATGTAGGTAGTTTTGGTTCAGTAATGGGAACACCTATTATTAATCAGCCACAGGTAGCTATTTTAGCGTTGGGAGCGATTCGAAAAGTTCCTGCCGTAATAGAAACTCCAGAAGGAGATTTTATAGGTATTCGTCAAAAAATGTTCGTATCACATTCCTATGATCATCGAGTGGTTAATGGAGCTTTAGGAGGAATGTTTATAAAAGCTTTAAAAGAAACATTAGAAGCTTGGGATATAAACCAAGAATTTTAAAAATAGAACTTTATGTAAAAAAAGCCTTGATACTTAGTATCAAGGCTTTTTTATTCTATCTCTAAAGAGATGGTTTATATATAATCTCTATCTTTAGACTTTAAAAATAAAAACATGAAAAAAATATTGTTACTTGTAATGCTTGCTTTATCTACAGTAAGTTTCTCCCAAAAAAGTGTACTTCTTAGACTCAACTATAATGTAGGCGATAAATACCTTATGAGCATCTCATCTAAGCAAGATATGGCTCCTGCTATGGTTATGAGTATGGATATCGAAATGAATATGGATGTAACAGGAAAAAAAGATGAAAATTTTTTAACAGAATCAAAAGTAACTCATATGAAAATGGATATGATGCAAGGAGGAATGGCTATACAATACGATTCTAGCACAAAAGATGAAGATTTAGATGAGGCAGGTAAAATGATGAAAACACAAATGGCACCAATGTTAAGTGCAATTACTACTACAATTATGTCTCCAAGAGGGGAGATTGTGAGTAGTAAAACTAATTCAACTGCTGCTGGAAGTAAAGATTTAGCAAATCAAAATTCCGTAGTTTATCCAGAAAAATCGGTAAAAGAAGGAGACTCATGGTCTAGTTCTAAAACAAATAACAATATAACAATCAATACAACATATACAGTTAAAGAAATTCTTAAAGATGTTGTTAAGATTGATGTTTCTGGACAAGTAACTAATGGAGCATCAGGAACTGTTTCGGGAGCTGTACTTATTGATAAAGCTATGGGTATACCAAAAGATTCGAAAATGCTAGTAGAATTAGAGTTGCAGGGTCAAAAAATGAAATCTGAAGTTCATGTTACTATGAAAAAACAATGAAATTTTCACTAATACTAATAAAAAAGCCTCGAAATTTTTTCGAGGCTTTTTAGTTATTTATTTTCTCATTACTATGCTAACATAGTAACAGGATTTTCTATAAATGAACGAACTGTTTGTAAAAACTGTGCTCCTGTAGCACCATCAACAGTTCTATGATCACAAGCAAGTGTTATTTTCATCATATTTCCAACTACTATTTGTCCGTCTTTTACAATAGGTTTTTGTTCAATAGCACCTACAGATAAAATAGCTGAATTAGGTTGGTTAATGATTGATGTAAACTCTTGAATACCAAACATCCCTAAGTTAGATACAGTAAATGTACTTCCTTCCATTTCGTTAGGAGTAATTTTTTTACTTCTTGCTCTTCCTGCCAAATCTTTAACAGCGCTTCCTATTTGAGTCAAACTCATTTGATCGGTAAACTTTAATACAGGAACAACAAGACCTTCGTCTACAGCAACGGCAACTCCCATGTGTACATGTTTATTATATCTAGTTGTATCTCCATTCCATGTAGTGTTCACTTGAGGATGCTTCTTTAAAGCCATGGCACAAGCTTTAACTACCATATCATTAAAAGAAACTTTTGTATCAGGGAGAGAATTGATTGTTTTTCTAGAAGCAATGGCATTATCCATATTTAACTCGATCGTTAAATAGTAATGTGGTGCAGAAAATTTTGATTCGGCTAAACGCTTAGCAATCACTTTTCGCATTTGTGAGTTTTTCACTTCTTTACTAGCTTCTTCTCCAGCAGGAGCAAAAGCAGCTACAGGAGTTGATTTAGATATTTCTGATGTAGCAGCTATTTTTGAAGGTTGGTAGTTTTCTACATCTTTTTTTACAATTCTGCCATTTTCTCCAGAGCCTTTTAGTGAAGCTAAGTTAATACCTTTCTCTTTTGCTATTTTTTTTGCTAAAGGAGATGCAAATATTCTATCAGTATTTTTATCAGCTTTAGAAGTAGTTTCTTGAGAGTTTGCTTCTGGCATTGCAGAAACTTCTTTTTCCTGTTCTGTTTTCTCTTCTTTTTGATTTGTTTGAAGTGAGCCACTAGCTTGTGCTTCAATCACAGTAGAAATATTAGTCCCCTTTGGACCAATTACAGCAAGTAAGCTATCAACAGGAGCGCTTTCACCTTCGCCTACACCTATGTGCAAAAGAGTTCCTTCATAGAAAGACTCAAACTCCATAGTTGCTTTATCGGTTTCAATTTCAGCAAGAATATCTCCTTCTTCTACTGAATCTCCAACTTTTTTAAGCCAAGAAGAAACTGTGCCTTCTTCCATCGTATCACTTAAACGTGGCATAGATATAATTTGAACATTTTCTGGAATCGATATGTTTGAAGTGCTTTTTTCTGCCGATTTTTCTTCTTCTTTATTTGAATTCTTAGATAATAGGGAAGAAATATCTTCTCCTTTTTCACCAATAATAGCAAGTAAAGAATCGACAGGAGAAGTTTCTCCTTCTTGTACACCAATGTGTAAAAGTGTTCCTTCATTAAAAGACTCAAACTCCATGGTTGCTTTATCAGTTTCGATTTCAGCAAGAATATCTCCTTCTTCTACCTTATCGCCCACTTTTTTTAACCATTTTGCCACAACACCTTCTTCCATTGTGTCACTTAACCGTGGCATATTAACTACTACTGCCATAATTTATCTGATAAAAGGATAATCTTTTTGTTCGTATACTACATCATATAATTGATTTAGTTCTGGATATGGAGATTCTTCTGCAAATTGCTCACACTCCTTAACCATGTCCTTTACTTCTTTATCAATTGCTTCAACTTCTTCTTCTGTAGCGTAATTTTTCTCTTTTATAATATCTAAAACCTGTGTTATAGGATCTAATTTCTTGTACTCTTCTACTTCATCTTTGGTTCTGTAATGTTGTGCATCAGACATGGAGTGTCCTCTGTATCGGTAAGTTTTTACTTGTAAGAAAGTAGGACCTTCACCTCGTCGGGCTCTCTGGATAGCTTCATCTACTGCTTCTGCTACTTTTACAGGGTTCATTCCATCAACAGGGCCACAAGGCATCTCATATCCTAAACCTAACTTCCAAATATCATTATGATTAGCAGTTCTTTCTACAGAAGTTCCCATTGCATAACCATTATCCTCAACAATAAATACAACTGGAAGTTTCCACAACATAGCCATATTAAATGTTTCATGTAAAGAACCTTGTCTTGCGGCACCATCACCAAAAAAAGTTAGTGTAACAGCGTCATTTCCTTTATATTTATCTGCAAAGGCAATTCCTGCACCTAATGGAATTTGACCTCCTACAATTCCATGACCACCATAAAAACGATATTTTTTAGAAAATATATGCATCGAACCTCCCATACCATGAGAAGTACCTGTTGCTTTACCATATAGTTCGGCCATCACGCGTTTTGGGTCTTCGCCCATCCCTATAGGTTGAACATGATTTCTATAAGCTGTAATCATTTTATCTTTTGAGAGATCCATTGCATGAAGTGAGCCCGCTAGAACGGCTTCTTGACCATTGTATAAATGTAGGAAACCTCTTACTTTTTGCTGAATATAAACGGAGGCTAATTTATCTTCAAATTTTCTCCAAAAAAGCATGTCTTTGTACCATTTTAAGTAGACATCTTTTGTGATTTTTTTCATGAATTACGTATTAAGTTTAGATGATCTAAGTTCTTAAACTCCATTAGGAGATTCGTGGCTACAAAAGTAGCTTATTTGAATAGAATAAAAAAAATCGTTAAGGTAAAAAAGGGATAACGTTTTTTGTAGTAGAATTATTCGTTTTTGGTTATAATAAAAGTAGCTCTTGCTCCTGTAGCAAGAAACCAATAATCTGATGCTATTCTTATTCCATCACTATTTATTAATTTATATTGAGCAGTATTTGCTCCAACATCACCTTGATTTAATGCTCTAATTTCGATTTTGTTTTCTCCTTTTTCTAAATGTAGTTGGTATGATTGATAATGTTCATTTAGAGTTATTCTCTTTATTATTGGAATATTATTATGGAATATAGAAATAACATCACCATCAATTGTTCCGAAATCTCTAAATGAAATAGTAAGGGTTTTTGATAGAGTTAAAAAGTTGCCCAAATTTGTGTCTACTTTTTCTATTTTTTGCTGCCCATAAAGCTCTTTTATTTTCAGGTCATTTAATTGTGCTTTTGATAAAACTCCTTTGTTTCTTAGATCGTTTTCTTCTTTTTCTTTTTGTTGTTTTTTTCCAAAAGCTTTTTTAAAACCTTCGTCAGAATCAGGTTCATTTGTTGTTGGTTTTTCTGTTTCTTTAGCAGGAATAGCTGTAATTACTTTTTTCTTACCCTTTTCATTACCTCCATTAGAGCCATCTATTTGAGCAAAAGAGAAACTTACAGAGAACACGAGTAGCACTAACATTAAAAAACTTTTGCAGGATTTCATTTGTTATTTTTTGTAAAA
Source organism: Bacteroidia bacterium (assembly GCA_030428865.1). Classification (GTDB taxonomy): domain Bacteria; phylum Bacteroidota; class Bacteroidia; order Flavobacteriales; family Flavobacteriaceae; genus Polaribacter. The sequence goes on from JAUIEK010000002.1 coordinate 108,645, forward strand.
CTAATTGATTAACAAATATAATGCCGTTATAATTTTATAGTTGCTTCTGAAATGTTAAATTCTATTTAACAGGAAAATCAAAGAAAGTATTAGGAAAAGGCTCGTTTCGTAATGTAAAATGCCACCATTCGTTTTTGTATGATCTAAACCCATTAATGTTCATCATTTTCTTTAATAACATTCTATTAGCTCTTTGTTGGTGAGTTAAATTTTTGTGGTAAATATGAGAGATTTTTCCAAAAAAATCAAAAGGACTTCCCATGTCTAGCTCTTCTCCTGTTTTTAAATCAACTAAAGTGAGATCTACAGTACTTCCTCTAGTATGGCCAGATTTAGAAGAAATATAACCTAGTCTAAACAAGTTTCTTTTGTTAATATTAGGGTAAAAAGTCTGTTTATTTATTGTGTCACTTAATTGGCGAGCCCATTTTACAAAATGATTAACAGCTTGTTGTGGTCTGTATGCATCATAGATTTTTAAGCTCAAGCCAAATGGTTTTAGCTGACTCTGAACTTTTTTTAATGCAATTGCAGCTGATTGGGTTATAATTACTTTATTCTCATAATATCCATTAATTGGTTTTCCAATAAAATTATTACTAGAATGGTATCGCAAATCTTTTTTTATAGAAGGATCAATTAACTCAAGGTAAACAAAATCTTTAGGCAATTGAGCAAAAATATTTGTTGAAAAAAGAAGAAGAATAAATAGCTTTTTCATTTTATAAAAGTAGGGAAACTTTACTTAAATAGAAGGTAAGTATAGAAAATAAAGGTTAGCATATATATGCTAACCTTTATTAAGTAAACTAATAAAACCAAGTGTATATCTTATAATTTTTTACAAGATATATTAGTTAAATAAGGTGGTCATAATTGTGTCAATATACTCAAGTATAAAGCTGATTATGTTTTGTGTTAGTTCTTTAATAATACTTTTCATGATAAATGAGTTGGTTAGTTGAATGATTGGTTAGTTATTACTTTTTTTAAGATCTTGAATGAATACTTCCTCCAGAGGAACTGTTTTTACTTACTGTTTTAGGTTCTCCATAATATCGAATATCTCCACCGCTACTTGCTCGTGCATTAATAGATTCTGTTGTATGAATAGAAATATCTCCACCGCTACTTGCCTTAACAGTGGCATTTCTTACCTTTAATTTATTTGCCTTGGTTGAGCTTCCGCTAGAGGCTGATCCTTCAAAATTATCTGCCTCACCAATTAATCTCATATCAGCACCACTAGAAGAAGAAGCTGTTATTGTATTGGCTTTTACTTCTACTTTCATAGATGCACCACTAGAAACACTAATGTCTAAAGAATTAGCATCTAGCGTATTTTGTGAGTATAAGTTACTGCCACTACTCGCTTTTAATTCTTCTAAATTTTTAATAGTTACATATACTTTTTTAGCCTTTGCTCTTCCAATGTTTTTTTCTGAATAAATTTTTAACATTCCGCTTCTAAACTCCGTTATAATAAGTTCATGTAAGTTTTCATCAGCCTCAACTGTAATTGAATTAGTATCTCCTTGGCTAACGTATAGATCTAGTCCGTTGCCAACTTTTACTCTTGTAAAATCTTCGTTTACTTTTCTTTGTTTAGTAATAACGTTTCTATTTCCTTGTACTCGATTTAAAAAATCAACATTACAAGACGTGAGTGTAGTTGCTATAAAAAGAATAGCAATAAGATTTTTGGTTGTTTTCATGGTTTTTGGTTTTTAAGTTTATTTTTATCAAATGTCTTTTTAAAAAATCTATCTGTTTTAAAATAGTTACTGAATTGTTCTATTTTTTATACGAACTGTTTAAAGTGTATCATTTTTGTCTAAGTCGTTCTCGCAATCTGAGCAGTCTAATCCTTTTTGAGTCATTAAAAAATAATGATTTACCATATCCTCATCATAGATGTTGTCTGTATTGTAAACATGATATAAGAAAGAACTGGTGGAACTGTCAAAAAATATAGTATTGCCCTCTGGTAAGAAAAATGTTACGAAAACGGCTTCATCTTTAGCATAATTGTTTAAATCAGATAAAAAATAGGAATCTAATGTTAATGCGTTATCAGTAAATATATAGTTATACTTTATCTCTGATGCATTTTTTTGAGCTTTGGTTATATTTCGACCGCTAGACCTTTTTCTAATTTCTAAATAAGCATTGCCCGTTTTACTTTCTTGAACATCTAATTTTACGTAGTTTGAATAAATCGTTGTTTTATCATTTATATAAACCTCTTCGTGATTATCTCTAGATCTTATGTTTTCTTGATAATACAAATCATTATTATTAGCCATTGTTATAGTTAGTGTATCTTTTAGTTTAAGATCAATGGACTTTTTCTCTATAAAATTACCCGATCTTGCGTTACTCGTTCCAAACTCAATAGCAGAACTAATAACTACTAATAAAGCAACTATCCATATTCCAATAAGAGTTAAAGAAGTCGTTTTATTGAATTGTCTTACATTACTAGATAAAATTCGTAAGCCTAAAACAAATAATAATAAAAATGGGAATCCTACTAAGATTAATACACAGATGCCTAATATCCAATGTGGAACAGAAGATTCGTAAAAGAAAGGCAATGTGTGAATATCATGTAATCCCATAAATTCAAAACTTCCTATAGAAAAAGCAGCAATGATGAATGATATGATTACAATTGCGGAAACCAAAACAAGTATAAAGCCAATGAACTTTCCAATCATTTTAAAGAATGCTACGATAATCTTCCCGATTACGTCTATAAAATCTTGAAAGCCCGACTGTGCTTTTCTACCGTTTTTTTTTATTCCGTCATTAACTTTCTTTGAAACTTCGTTAGCACCTTCTTTTATGGTATCTTTCATTGAACTAAACTCTTCACGAATTTTTTTTTCAATATTATCGATGTTAACGGCTTCTCCTTCCATTTGAAGCTTTTCAGTAGTAGTAGTAGCTTCAGGTGTAATAATCCAAAATATGATATATGCAAGCAAACCAATGCCACTAAAAATAGTAGTTAAAATGAAAGCCAAACGAATCCAAACAACATCAACGCCTAGGTAGTAACCTAATCCAGAAGCTACACCTCCTATAAATTTACCATCACGATCTCTGTAAAGCTTCTTGTTAGAACTGGTTCTTCGATAAGAAGTTTGGTTAGCTTCTGAAAAATCAGCATCAGCTTCTGAGTATGCCTCAGGCTCTCCCATTATTTTTATGATGTCATTAATATCCTGCTCATTAACAACCTGTCTAGAATCTGTTATTTTTTCTGATAATAACTCACTAATTCGTGTTTCTATATCAGAAATAATTTCATTTTTCCCTTGCGGATCATCACTTAATGACTTTGCAATAGCATCTAAATACCGTTTCAATTTTTGATAGGCATTTTCGTCTATATGGAAAAAATATCCACCTAAATTTATATTGATTGTCTTATTCATCTTTCGTTGATTTTTTGCTTGTTACTTGGTTTACAGCGGTAATTAAATTATGCCACGTTTTATTTAATTCTTTTAAAAACATGGTGCCATTTTCTGTTAATACATAGTATTTTCTTGGTGGTCCAGAAGTAGATTCTTCCCATCTATACGATAATAATCCTGCGTTTTTTAAACGAGTTAGTAACGGATAAATAGTTCCTTCTACCACAATCATTTCTGCACTTTTTAGCGAAGAAAGAATTTCAGAAGTATATGCATCACCGTGTTGTAGGATAGATAAGATGCAATACTCCAGAACTCCTTTTCGCATTTGTGCTTTTGTGTTCTCTATCTTCATGTGGTTTAATTATTTTAAAAACTTGATTGTTAGCGGATACTTATAGTTTTCTCCTTTATTTGCTTTAATGGCAGCTAAAATGATTAGAGCAAATTTTATAATTCCAATAATGCCAACTAAAGATGAAATGCCAATAAATCCAAAAAGATCACCCATTCCAAAGTCGATATCAAAATCTACATTATGATGCCAATTTCCTCTTAGGCTATCAAAAACAGATCGCAGAAAAAATGGAATAAAAATTAAGCTGGCTAAAAACATATAAATACTATAACTAATATTAAAATTAACAGCTTCTTTACCTTGGTTATCTAAAAATGCACTTCTATTTTTTAGCGTTTGCCAAACAATTAGAGGAACAACAATACTTCCGAAAGGGAATAAATATCCTGCAAAAGCAGAGATATGAATTAAAAAAGCATTTGTGTTTTCACTATTATTACTCATGATTAATTTAATTTCTATAATACTTTACTTTGCAAATATATATCTAAAAAATGGTATTATGCAAAACATAGTACTGAATTTTAACAAATTTTAACAAATAGAACTATCATTAATTTGTGGTATTATACCCCCAAAAAGAAAACGCTATACCCGTAAAAACCAAACGCAAATAAATATAGTTGATAAAAAGAGCATCTTTTCTCAGTACTTATAAGGCTTTGGTGCATTTTTTTGCATTTGGACTTCGTAAAACGAAATGCAAATAAACAGTTATTTAGCGATAGCGAACCGATATTACTAATCTCGATTTAGACCCTTTTTAAATTGTTACAGATATTATATACGCAATATGCGAAAACAATAGGGTTTTTCAGGTTTAGAAAAGGCATTATTATATAATTTTTTGATTAGAAATAAATCGATTTAATGTTTCAAATTTTAGCATTAGGGTGAAGTGTAGGATGTAATGTAGGGTGTAAAAACATTGATTTGATATACTTGTTATTACACCTTTAATGTAGCTTGAAACCGCTTAAATGATTTTAAATAGTGTTATGTTATATATTTATAAAAACAATGAGATAAAAGTGGTCTAACAAATAGAGAGACTTACATTTTGATTCCACTTGTATCAAAGTAACTTTTGTCTATTTTTCTTTGAGCAAACACAAACTGGGCGATTATTAATAGTCTTGGTTGTGTTTGTTTTTTATATTTACCTAAAATTATTTGCATTTCGTTTTAAAAACCTTTGCATTTCGTTTTCGCGATTATAAATTCTTTTAAAGAACCTTATGAAGATAAAACCCAGTAATATTAACACTTTCATGTTTTTTAAACTACCATTAGCTTGGTGGGGAGGAGTTAGAGTAAAAAGTATAAATAATTTATCTTGTATTGTCCGAATTAAGCATAAGTGGCTAAATCAAAATCCTTTTAAATCAATGTTTTGGGCAGCTCAAGGAATGGCTGCTGAAATGAGTACAGGTGTTTTGGTAATGAAAACGATTTCTGAATCAGGGAAGAAAGTTTCCATGTTGGTAATTAATCAAAGCGGAACATTCACAAAAAAAGCGACGGGTTTAATTCACTTTGAATGTAATGACGGAGATTTAGTTTCGGACGCTATAAAAAAATCTGAACAAACAGGAGAAGGACAACTAATTACAATGAAATCAAAAGGAGTAAACTCAGATGGAGTTTCTGTTTCTGAATTCGAATTTCAATGGAGTTTAAAAGTGAAAAATTAATCCTTAGATTCTTCTTTTTTAATATTTTCAATAAAGCGATTAAGTTTTTTACCGTACAGAGAATTTTTTACATTTTCTGATAGTGATGTGTAAACGGTATCTAACAGTTTTACGTTAGCGTTTGTAAGCTCACTAAGAGCAATATACGCAGCTGCATCAGTATCAGGTTTTGATAAGGCAAAATTAGTAGTATAGAGATACTGTCTTTTTAGTAAGTTTTCTGACGCTTTTTGAATAGAATCTTGCTGTTTAGTGTTTTTAGCTTTTTGAGCATCAAAATTTGCTTTTAACAAATACAGTCGTTTTTCTTGAAACTGAGATCGCATTGTAAAATAATCCTCCAAAACCAATTGGTTTTTTGAACCACTTATTTTTGGATTAATGCCAAATTTTTCCAACTTATCGGTAATAGTAATTATTCCTTGTTCGCCAAAAAACATAATTCTTTTTTCAGAAGTATTGGTGTCAAACGTTAAGTAGTACACTTGAGGAGAAGCTACATTATCTGTTAGTGTAAATTGATCGGTTCCTAATAGAGAAATAGAATCTACAGAAACTAAAGTTGTGTCATTCATTTTTTGAAGATAGAGCGTTCCTTTTTTTAGTCCTTCTATTTGCCCGTTCACAATCATATTACCTTCTTTTTTAGAAGAACATGCGGTAACAAAAATCAATAAAACTAGTAGCAATAAATGTTTCATCTTAACTTATTTTAGGCTGCAAATATGAGAAAAAGAATCGTATTTAACTCACCCATTTCATCAATAAAGCACAAGCAAAAGCACCATAAGTACCCAATGCATAACCTAAAACAGCAAGTAAAACCCCTACAGGAGCAAGAGATGGATGAAAAGCTCCTGCTACAACAGGTGCAGATGCAGCTCCGCCAATATTTGCTTTAGATCCAACGGCAAGAAAAAAGTAAGGTGCTTTAATCAATTTACCAACTAAGAATAGTAGTCCTACATGAAAGATCATCCAAACAAGCCCAATAGCAAACAAACTTAAGTTTTCTGCAATAGCGTTTAAATTCATTTTCATTCCAATTGTTGCAACTAAGATGAAAATGAAAACACTTCCTATTTTACTAGCTCCAGCTCCTTCATAATTTCGAGCTTTTGTGAAAGATAATGTAATACCAAAAGTAGTGGCTAAAATAATAAGCCAGAAAAAGGAACTGCCCAATCCAAAATCAACAAGAGATTTCATATGTTCATTAATAAAAGAGCTTAAATTATCTCCTAAAAAATGACTCAAAGAAGTGATTCCAAAACCAATAGCTAACAAAATAATTAAATCATTAAATGATGGAATTCTAGCTGTTTCTAGTGTAAATTTTTCCATCTTGTTTTGAAGGGTTTTGATAGAGCTATTGTCTGCTTTAAAAAAACGATCCAAGGCATCTGATTTAGCAACTCCTAATAGTAAAAATGCCATCCATACCTCAGCAACTAATACATCTACAACTACCATAATACTAAATAAGCTATCGCCTACTTCCCATTGTTCTTTCATAGCTAATTGATTGGCTCCGCCACCAATCCAGCTTCCTGCCACGGTAGATAAGCCTTTCCATAGTTCAGTTCCTTCTACAGAATTAATAATATCAGGAGAAACGTATTTAAAAAATAGAATGGCTAACGGTCCGCCAAGCATAACGCCTAAAGTTGCTGTAAAAAACATAATAAGTGCTTTAGAGCCTAATTTGAAAACTCCTTTTAAATCAATACTAAGCGTTAAAAAAATTAGTGAAGCTGGCAGTAAATAACGAGAAGCAATATAATATAAGTTGCTGCTTCCTGTAAATTGTTTGTATTCAGATTCGTTAATGTTGTTTTGAATGATGTATTTTTTTAACTGGTCTAATGTTTCTACACCAGCCAAATTTCCGTATGAGTTTTGTAAAGATTGAATAGTGGCATTTACATCAATCCATTTATCAGCAATAATTCCTAAGGATGTTAATACAGAAGGTAAAAAATAGCACAGTAATAATGTAGGAACAACTTTATAAAAATTAGTGAAAAAAGATTTTTTAGAAGTATAGAAGATAAGAGCTAAAGTTGTACATAAAACTCCAAAGGTTACTGTATCATTTGTAAATAAAGGAATGTTATTATTGATGTGTGAAATACTCATAAATAAAAATTATCTGCTAATGTAATGAATATGAGAAAAATAAAAAGCGGAGTTAAACTCCGCTTTTTATTTAAAACTTTTTGAACTCTTTAAAAGGAGACAATTCAATATTTTCCATTTTTGATTTGTAGCTTGTCCAGCTTTTCTCAAAAAATGTATTGGTTTTATTAATGCCTGAATTTAAAGCATCTTTAAATTGCTTGATTAATTGTTCCTCCGTTTTACTTAGTTTTTCATATCTGCTTGATACATACCATCTAGCATTGTTTAATCGTTGACTAATTGTAACTTCTGGATTTCTTGTAATGCCTTGTCGTTTATCAATTTTTCCTAAAAATAGATCAAGTAGACTGTCAATTTCTTTTATCACATCTTTTGAAAGTTTAATCTGATCTTTATACTTAGTTTTATCTTCTTTAGATAATTTAGAAACAAATTCGTTTGCTGTCGTTTTGCTTTCAACAAGTTGTTTTACCATATCAGCTAGTAATTTTTGATCTTTTTCTAGCTCTTTTAGTGTTGTGTAAATTTCATTAGTAGTTTTAGGTTTTATATTAAGTCTTGGATCATATTTTACCTCAATCATGGATTCTGAAGTTTGATTACCAAAAGACATTTTTAGTGTATACTTACCAGGTTTTACTCTAATACCGCTAGGTTCTCTCGTTAATTTTCTGATTCTTCTAGAAGGTCTAGCAACACCTTTTTCATCAAGATACCAATACATTCTGTGTACTCCATTTTCTTTTGGAGCTTTTCTTTTCAGTGTTCTTATTAAACGCTCACCATCAAATATTTCTAGTTTAATAGAATCCCATTTTATTTTACTGATAGTGCTATCTTTTTTTAATTCAACAATTTTTTCTTTTCTTTTTTTCTTGCGTTTTTGATTCTTTTCAGGTTCTTTTCCCTTTGTATTTGGTCTATTAATATAATAGGAAATCATTGCTCCAGAAGATCTGTTTTCTCCATTGTACAAAGCATCTGCTCCAAATCTGCTACCTGTGGGTTGTTGATACGAAGCTAAATAAGTTGTAGGAGGAGAAAAGAGTTTTAAATTTTTATTTAAAACATTTGTATTTGCTATTTCACGAAGCGGTTTTATATCATCTAAAACCCAAGCAGCTCTACCAAATGTTCCAATAATTAAATCATGCTCTCTAGGGTGAATTACCAAATCTTTGGTTGAAACTGTTGGAAATCCACTAGTCCATTTTGTCCATTTGTTTCCTGCGTCTAAAGAAATGTACAAACCATCATCAGTACCCAAGAATAATAAGTTTGCATTAATAGGATCTTCAATAATACTTAATGTATAGCTTTCCACATCTTTTTCGTCAACAATTCTTTCCCAGCTTTTACCATAATTTTTTGTTCGGTATGCGTAGGGCGTATAGTTAAATCTTCTATAATCATTAACAATTAATAAAGCTTCGCCTTTATTTTTATTAGACGCTTTTATTTGAGCAATCCAGCTACCATTAGGCAAATCAGGAATGTTTTTACTAACGTCTGTCCAAGTTGCTCCTCCATTTTGTGTTATTTGTACACGACCATCATCAGTTCCTACCCAAAGCGTATTTTTTTCAACTGGAGAGGGTTCGATAACTAAAATAGTACAATGATTTTCTGCACCTGTAGCATCCATTGTTAAGCCACCACTTTCAGATTGCTTTTGTTTTTCTTTGTCATTTGTAGTTAAATCAGGAGAAATGATTTCCCACGTAAGTCCTTTATCTGTTGATTTATGAACAAACTGGCTTCCAAAGTATATTGTGCTGTTATCAAAAGGATCGATATTAATTGCAGAGTTCCAATTGAAACGAAGTTCTACTTTAGGGTCTGGGTGCGTAGGACGAACAGTATAATTATTTCCAGTTAAGTAGTCATATCTGCTAACAAAGCCTTGTTGACTCATCGTCCATCCATATCTAGAATCATCTCTATCAGGAATTACATCAAAACCATCTCCAAAACTAATTTCTTGCCAGTACGAATTTCTGATTCCTTGGGCTTTCCATACATAAGCAGGACCTCTCCAAGAACCATTATCTTGCATTCCTCCATACACATTGTATGGATACTCGTTATCTACAGCAATATGATAAAATTGAGCAACAGGTAAATTGCCAATAAATCGCCATGTTTTTCCTCTATCTCTGGTGATGTTTAGTCCTCCATCATTTCCATCAATCATAAACGAGCCGTCTTTTGGATGTATCCACCAGGCGTGATGATCTGGATGGATACCATTTGAAACACCGTAAGCTGGCATAAGTTGTTTAAAGTTTTTACCACCGTCTTCAGATACATTTACGTACGTGAAAATACTGTACACTCTATTTTCATTTTCTGGATCAACATAAATTTCTGAGTAATAAAAAGGTCTGTTTCCAATGTCAGATTTATCATTTATTTTTTTCCAAGAAAAACCGCCATCTTCACTTTTGTATAATGCATTTTTCTTGGCTTCAACTAAAGCATAGATCACATTTGGATTACTTTTAGAAATAGCAACGCCAATTCTTCCTAAGTTTCCTTTTGGAAACCCTTCTTTCTCTGTGACTTTTTTCCAATTTTCTCCTCCATCATGAGTGATGTATAAACCACTTCCTTCTCCACCCGAAGTAAAGAACCAAGGTTCACGCTTGTGTTGCCACATGGTAGCAATTAATTTATTAGGATTGGAAGGGTCCATTATCAAGTCTGCGGCTCCTGTTTTTATATTGTTGAATAAAATTTGTTTCCAAGTTTTTCCACCGTCAGTGGTTTTATAAACGCCTCTTTCTTGGTGCTCTCCCCAAGGAGAACCAATCGCGGCAGCATATACTGTATTTGGATTTGTAGGATCGACAACAATTCTATGAATATGTCTGGTTTTTTCTAATCCCATAGATTTCCAGCTTCTGCCTCCATCTAAAGATTTAAAAATACCATAACCTCCATTTAAACTGTTTCTAGGATTTCCTTCTCCTGTTCCTACCCAAACTACACTGGGATTGGATTGTTGAATTGCAACGGCTCCAATAGATGCAGTCACTTCTTTTTCAAAAACAGGCTCCCATTTGATTCCGCCAGAAGTAGATTTCCATAACCCGCCTGAGGCAGTTCCCACATACATAATATCTGGACTTTCATGAACGACATCAATTGCTGTTACACGACCACTCATTCCTCCAGGACCAATATTTCTGGGTTTCATATTTTTAACCAAATCCATAGAGAATTCCTGAGCAAGTAAGGAAAGAGATAATGATAAGAGTATGAGAGAGAAGAATTTTTTCATTGTGTAAACTTATTTGGGATATAAAAAATAGTTAAAAATGTGAGTAGTTTTTTTGAAAGAGGTTCGGTTAATTTTCTTTTGAAAGTAAGATGGGTATATTATTTCCGTTTCGATTCGATAAAATCCATTTTTCTCCATACACATCAGCATAAATAATTTCATAGATTACCTTATTTTTTTTAAGAAATTCTTTAAAAAGATTTTCTGCCTCCGCACTTTTTAAATTTAAAATGTGAATAGCTTCTCCAGCAGGAATTACTTTTCCTGATTTGAAAGTACTGGTTGATATGGGGTGATTTTTTAATTCAGGAAGTGCTTGTCTGACTTTGTTGAACAGATGGTCGCTGTTATTAAACAGTAAGCTATCGTTTAATTCAAATTTAACAGTTTTAATAAAAGCAGGACCAACACCTACATTTCCAAAAGTCATTTTAAATCCATCTAAGTTGCTAAACCATTGGTCTAAATATGGCAATACACTTGCGCTCTGTTGTTTTCTAATTAATTCGTTTTCTTCTCGAGCTAAATTGAGTTGATGAAAAAGAGCAAATAATGATATTGCACTAACAAATAAAGCAGAAATACTCATTACTTTTTCTGCAGACCATTTAATGCGCCATTTTTTGTTTTTAGTTCCTTTAGACATGTAAGAATTTTATTTAAAGGCTAAATATAAAAAAGATAGACAAGTATTTTTAATCATTTTCTTTTTTAGTTTCTCTTTTAGCATTTTTAAGAGACTGCATTAGCATCCATTCAATTTGACCATTTGTAGAACGAAATTCATCCGCAGCCCACTTTTCAATGGCTTTTAACATATCTTCATTAATTCGTAGAGCAAATGCTTTTTTCTTAGCCATAACTTAGGGTTTATAAATATTTATTAGGGGTATCTAAGTCATGACCCGAAATGATTAAATTTTTAGATTTTTTGATGCAAGATAACGTGTCTGATAATTTGATGGTTTTATTTTGTATAACCAGTTCTTCCGTAAAAATTTGAGATTGATTTTTAGAAATTAAACTAGCAACAAATAGTATAATTAAGCCAACTATTTTCATTTTTCTTTTATTTTATGCTGATAAGCAGATAATACTTTTTTTATGTCTTCTTCTTTTTGTGTTCCTACTAGAATTTTTTTGCCATTAATTAACTCTATTTGAATCCCTTTATTACCAACAATGTTAATTGCTTTTCCATTTTTTCTTCTCCAACCAGCTTTAATTCCCCAGCCGCCGTATTCAGAAATAGCACTGTATTCTCGATGGTAGATTGTTTTAATCTCTGCCCAGCGAATTATTTTATTATTTATATGAATGGGGAAGAAACGATAATGAATTCCAATTTCATCAATTTTTGTTTCTAACTTGATCAAAAAAACAGGAATTGTAAAAAGTATAATGAGTCCAATTGTTAAAACAAATTTAATAGTAGTCATCTCGCTAATTTCTGATGTATATTCTTTAACAGTTATACCAACTGCTATGAGAATTCCTATTAACATGACTATAATCATTGGAGATTGTACAAATCGTTGTGTTTCTTTGAAAACTCGCATTACCTATTTTTGTTTCGTTCAAAAACAATTCTATTAGATTGTTCTCCTAAGTATTTAAGTGTCCAGCCACTTCTTGCATATTCGTTTAAGGTATCTTCCAAACGTTCATTGTTTTTAGACAACCCTTTTTTCCAAGTGATAACTTTATATTCTTTCATTTTTTAATGATTTAGAGTTCCTGTATTTAAAACAGGTGAAGCTTCTTTATCTCCACACAAAACAACCATTAGATTACTTACCATAGCTGCTTTTCGCTCTTCATCTAGTGTTACAATTTCTTTTTTATTGAGTTCTTCTAAGGCCATTTCTACCATACTTACTGCTCCTTCAACAATTTTATGTCTTGCAGCTACAATTGCTGTTGCTTGTTGACGTTTCAACATGGCATTTGCAATTTCTTGTGCATAAGCAAGGTATCCGATTCTGGCTTCTAGAACTTCTATTCCCGCTATAGCTAATCGTTCTTCTATTTCTTTTTCCAGCGCTTCGCTAACTTCATTAACACTAGAACGTAGTGTAATCTCCTCTTCACGACCTTCATCAGCAAAATTGTCATAAGGATACATGCTAGCGAGCTTTCTCACTGCTGCATCTGTTTGAACACGTACAAAATTTTCGTAGTTATCTACATCAAAAGCAGCTTTGTAAGTATCTGTAACTCTCCAAACCAGTATGGTACTAATCATTACTGGATTCCCTAGTTTGTCATTAACCTTTAGTCGTTCACTATCAAAGTTGCTAGCTCGTAAAGAAATTTTCTTTTTAGTGTAAAGAGGGTTTGCCCAATACAATCCATTTTTCTTAATTGTTCCAACGTATTTACCAAAGAGCAGAATTACTTTAGAAGTATTTGGATTTACTAAAATAAAACCAAACATACTAATAAAACCGATTGCAGTTAGAATTAAAAATACAGGATTATTGTAATTGATAGATAAGATGATTCCCCCAAAGAAAACACCTATAACGAAAAATAGCATTAAATAGCCACTTGTAGGGTTGATGATTTTTTCAGCTTTCATGATTTGAAATGATATTAAAATGATATCATAAAGATATAAATATTTTTTAGTTTTTGAAAAAAATTAACACCTAAATTATTTTTACCTTAGCCACACATTAAAAACGACACTATGAAGCGTATATTCTTATTTTTAATTAGTTGCTTAGCTTTTATAACTGTAAATGCATCCAATGAGTTACTATGGGGACAAACAGGGCATCGAGTAGTTGGAGAAATTGCTTATCAACATTTGACAAGAAAAGCTAGAAAAAACTTAGAGAAGCTTTTAGATAAAGAAGGTTTAGCTATGGTCTCTACTTTTGCAGATGAGATAAAATCTGATAGAAAGTATGACCAATTTAAGCCATGGCATTATGTTAATTTTAAAGAAGGAGAAACGTACGAAGCATCAGAAAAAAATTCTTCTGGAGACTTAATTGTAGGAATAAAAAAGAGCAAAGAAATTATATTGAACTCTAGCAGTTCTAAAGAGGAAAAAATATTTTATTTAAAACTATTGGTTCATTTAATAGGTGATTTACATCAACCACTACATGTTGGAAGAACAGAAGATAAAGGTGGAAATTCAATTAAAGTAAAGTGGTTTAGGAGTAACACGAATTTACATTCTGTTTGGGATACAAAAATGATTGAATCTTTTGGAATGAGTTATTCAGAATTGAGTAGTAATCTTAATAATTTCAATCCAAGTGAAGTAAGAGAAATTCAAAAAGGATCTGTTTTAGATTGGGTTACTGAAACGCGAGAAATTACAATGAAAGTATATGCGTCTACAGAACCAAACCAAAATTTGAGCTACAGATATATGTATGATCATTTTTCTACTGTAAAATCTCAATTACAAAAAGGAGGACTTCGTTTGGCAAAAGTGCTGAATGAACTGTTTGGTTAAGCTGTTAAGCTTTTGTTAATCAGAATAATGAAGGTATTCTTATTTGTACCTTTACGCAATGAGAATTTTTTTTATAGTTATTATATGCTTCACTACTTTTCTTTCTTGTAAAAGGCAAGAGAAAGAAGAAACAAAAGCTGAAATTATAGAAGTAACCTCTAAGAAAGAAAATATACCTACGGTTGATTATTCTGGTCTAGAGCCTTATCTTACTAAAAATGATGACAAAATATATGTTGTCAATTTTTGGGCTACTTGGTGTAAACCTTGCGTAGAAGAATTACCTTATTTTGAGGCAATCACTCAACGTTATAAAGAAAATAATGTAGAAGTTTTGTTGGTTAGTCTAGATTTTCCTAATCAAAAAGAAAGTCGGCTAATTCCATTTGTAAATAAAAAGAAGTTATTATCTAAAGTGATTCATTTTGATGATGAAAATGAGCAAGAGTGGATTCCTAAAATTAATAATAATTGGACAGGAGCAATTCCTGCTACAATAATTTACAATAAGAACAGACGTAAATTTTATGAACGATCTTTTACAGAAAAAGAGTTAGAAAGCGAATTACAAACATTTTTAAATTAACACATCATGCAAACAATTAAAGCTTTTTTAGTATTAACTACTCTTGTGGTTACTACTTTTCTATCAAAAGAGATAGAAAAAGGATACAAGGTAGGAGATTTTGCCGATGATTTTCGTTTAGAAAATATAGACGGAAAAATGGTTTCTATGGCAGATTATAAAGATGCCAAAGGATTTATTTTAGTATTCACATGCAACACATGTCCTTATTCAGTAGCAAATGAAGATAGAATTATTGCGTTGGACAAGAAATATAAATCAAAAGGATACCCAGTGATTGCAATCAATCCTAATGATCCGGCTGTAGTTCCTGCAGATGATATGGCTTCAATGAAAGAGCGAGCAAAAGAAAAAGGATTTTCATTTCCTTACTTGTTAGATAAAGAGCAAAAAGTTTATCCTAAATATGGAGCAACAAAAACACCTCATGTTTTTGTTCTTAACAAAGAAAAAAGCAAATACAGAGTTGAGTATATTGGTGCAATAGATGATAGTTCTAGAAATCCAAACAATGTGAAAGAAAAATTTGTAGAAGATGCTGTAGAAGCTCTTTTAGTTGGTAAAAAACCTGAAAAAGTATATACAAGAGCCATAGGTTGCTCCATTAAAGTAGCGAACTAACAAAAACATACAAAGTGAACTTGAAAAGGTTCACTTTTTTTATTCAGTTACTTTTAGTCTTGCTTTTGCTGATACAGAACTTGGAGCTTTGTAGTCCTGTAAGTATTTCAAATATCCTGTAATTCCAATCATAGCGGCATTATCTGTTGTATATTCAAATTTAGGAATGTAGGTTTTCCAGTTCCAATGTTTTTGGGCCAACTCTAATTGCTTCCTAATCTCTGAATTAGCAGAAACTCCACCAGCTATGGCAATCTGTTTAATATCAGTTTGTTTTACAGCAGTTTTTAGCTTATCCATCAATATTTCAACAATAGTATGTTGTATAGATGCGCAAATATCATGTAGATTCTCTTCGATAAAATTAGGGCTCTCTTTTAGGCTTTTTTGGATAAAATATAAAATTCCAGTTTTTAAACCACTAAAGCTAAAATTTAATCCTTCAACCTTAGGTTTAGAAAAACGAAATGCTTTTGGATTTCCTTTTTGCGCGTATTTATCAATTAATGGTCCGCCAGGATAAGGAAGTCCTAGTATTTTTGCAGATTTATCAAAAGCTTCACCAACGGCATCATCTATGGTTTCTCCCAATATTTCCATATCAAAATAATCTTTTACTAAAACAATTTGAGTATGCCCTCCAGAAATAGTTAAACAGATAAAAGGAAAAGAAGGAATTTTATTATTATCATCTTTTATGAAATGAGCAAGAATATGTGCCTGCATATGATTGACATCAACCAGTGGAATATTTAGAGCTAAAGCTAATGATTTAGCAAAAGAAGTCCCTACTAATAGAGAACCCATTAAACCTGGTCCGCGTGTAAAGGCAATGGCACTGAGTTGTTTTTTATCTACATTTGCTTTTTCTAGCGCTTGTTGAACAACAGGAACAATATTTTGTTGGTGAGCTCTTGAAGCTAGTTCAGGGACTACACCACCATACTTTGCATGAACTTCTTGATTTGCAATTACATTACTTAGAACAGTATTACCTTTTAAAATAGCAGCACCTGTATCATCACAAGAAGATTCAATAGCTAAAATAAAAATATCTTGTTTTTTCAAAAAGCCTTATTTATATGCAAAAATACCCAATAAAGCTCTGTATTCTTACTTTTTTGAGTTAGAAATTTAATAGTTTGTTAAATTTATCGTTCTTTGTACTAGTTGGCAGCATATTTGCGTTTTTTAAGAAAATAACAATCAAATTCTTACGGTAAGTCTTATAAAAAAATTTGCAAAAATATTGTTTAAGTGGCTTAGGAACGTACTGCTTTTTCTATTGTTCCTTGTCTTACTTTTTTCTTTACCTCCTGTGCAAACAAGTTTAGCAAAGCTTGTTACTAATAGAGTTAATAATGACTTTGGTACAGATTTAGTTATTAAAAGAGTTGACCTGTCTTTCTTAGGGAGTGTATCTCTTAAAGGAATACAAATAAGAGATCATCATAAAGACACATTAATATTTGTAGATAAGTTAAGTACTTCTTTAATCAATGCAAAACGTATTCTAGATAATAAAGTAGAGTTAGGAAGCATTTCATTACAAGGTGTTAATTTCCATTTAACCACATACCCCAAAGAGCAAGATGATAATTTAAGTGTATTTATAGATTCTTTTGAAGAAGAACCTAAAGATTCTACCTCAAGTGGTTTTGTGCTAAAGACATCTAACATATACCTAGAGGATTTTACATTTAGGCAAACTAATCTAGATAAAAGTAAAATCCCTGAATTCTCAGCTTCTAATATGGGAGGAAATATACAAGATTTCAAAATAGAAGGTCCAGATGTAACAGCTAAAATAAGAGGATTATATTTTAAAGATAATCGTGGGTTAGAAATTACAAACCTCACAACTGACTTCATGTATACAAAGAAATATATGGAGTTTTATAATCTACAACTTCAAACAAATAGTTCTGATGTAAGAGGTAATGTAAAATTATCTTACAAAAGGGAAGACTTGCAATATTTTAATGATCGGGTAACTATAACAGGAAGTTTTAATAATAGTAAATTAGCCGTTAAAGACTTAAAAAAATTATACTCAGAACTTTCAGGCCAGGATATTCTTTCTTTCTCAGGTAAAATTAATGGAAAGCTGAATGATTTTACCGCTCAAAACTTTTTTCTAAAATCTAAAGATGGAATTGAGATTGATGGAAGAATGGAATTTAAAAATATAATTAATTCGGAGAGAGGGTTTATTTTTAGTGGAAACTTTACAAGAGCTACAGCAACCTATAATCAATTAAAAAGTATTCTGCCAAATGTGCTAGGTAATACATTGCCTTCGGAGTTTCAGCGGTTAGGTAGGTTCTCAATAAAAGGCGAAACATATGTAACTCCAACTTCTATTGATGCAGATGTGGAAATTAATTCACAAATAGGCTCTGCTATTACTGATTTACAAATTGTTTATAAAGATGATATTGACAATGCTCGATACAAAGGAACAGTAAGGTTAAATCAGTTTGATATAGGTGTTTTTTTTAATGATCCATTGTTTGGTAAAATGTCTTTTCAAGGAGATGTAAATGGAAGTGGATTTACTATAGATAATATTGATACGTCTTTAATAGGAGATGTTAGTTTACTAGAGTTTAAGGAATATGCTTATCAAAATATTCAAGTAAATGGTCAGTACAAAAAGAAACTATTTGACGGATTTTTAGCTATTGACGATACAAATTTAAAAATGGATTTTAAGGGGTTAGCCGATTTATCATCTAAAATTCGTCAATTTGATTTCACGGCAGATATTAAGTATGCTAATTTACTAGAAACAAATCTTTTTACAAGAGATAGTATTTCAGAAATAAAAGGAAAAATCAACTTTGATGTTGAAGGAAATACGTTAGATAATATTGTAGGTAAAGCTGATTTTAAGGATGTTATATATACTAATCAAAAACAAGAGTATGCATTTAATGAGTTTTTAGTAACATCATCTATTAAAGATAGTATAAAAACTATTAAGATAGAATCTGAAGATATCGCAAGAGGAGAGCTGAAAGGTAAATTTACATTTGATGAAGTTATACCTGTTGCTCAAAATGCACTTGGAAGTATTTATACCAATTATAGACCGCACAAAGTAAATCCAGGTCAGTTTTTAGACTTTAACTTTACTATTTATGATAAAATAGTTGATGTTTTTTATCCAGATATTGATATTGATTCTAGAACAAAAGTAAAAGGAGCCATTCGATCAAATAAAAATCAGTTAAAACTGACTATATCATCTCCTAGTATTACCGTTTTTGGTAACGAAATAAAAGATTTATTACTGAGAACAGATAATCAAAATACATTATACAATACGCATTTAATGGCAAGAAATATTAAAACAGAGCACTATGATATTTCTAAATTAAATTTATTGAACAAGACAATAAATGATACGTTGTTTTTTAAGTCGGAATTTAAGGGAGGAGTAAATGATAAGGAAGATTTCAATCTAGACTTTTACTACACTATCAATAAGGATAAGAAATCGGTTTTAGGAATTCAGAAATCGACACTCAATTTTAAAGATAGAAGATGGAATGTTAATCCAGAAAATAATAAAAATAACAAGATTGTTTTTGATTTAGGAGCATCAGAATATAGATTTGATCCTTTTCAATTAGAATCAGGAGAACAAAAAATAGCTTTTAAAGGAGTTTTAAAGGATTCTACCTATAAATCACTTAAGGCAGATTTCACAAAAGTTCAGCTTGAGAGTTTTTTGCCGCCCATTGATAGCCTATCATTAAAAGGTAAATTAAGTGGAGAAGTTGAGTTTCTTCAAGAAGAAGGAATATATAAACCCAAAGGAACGCTAGTTGTAAATGATTTTTCGATTAATGCTATTGAGCAAGGAGATTTGGCCGTTAATGTGGTAGGAGAAGATTCGTATGAAAAATATTTGGTTAATTTATCTCTACAAAGAGACGAAGCTAAAAGTATAGCAGCAAATGGGAGTCTAGATTTTTCTCAAGAAAGACCAATAATAGATTTATCAGTTTATTTAGAGAAGTTTCAATTAAAAGCTTTTAGTCCGCTGGGTAATGATGTACTCTCTAATATAAGAGGAAGCACATCAGGTAATTTTTCATTAAAAGGATTTTTAAGGAATCCTGATATGGATGGAATATTGACACTATCTGGAGCAGGATTGAAATTTCCTTACTTAAACACAGATTATGACTTTGAAGGAGATGCGGTTATTTCTTTAAATGATCAGTCATTTTATTTAGATGATATTCAACTAAAAGATACAAAGCATAATACCCAAGGCATTTTAAGTGGAAATATTTCGCATTTAAATTTTGAATCGTGGTTTTTAAATTTGAATTTATCTTCTAATAATCTTTTAGTGTTAGATACAAAAGACTCAGAAGAAGCTTTATACTACGGAACAGCTTTTATTGATGGGGATGCTAATATTTATGGATTAACAAATAATATTACGATTGAGGTAAATGCGAAAACAAATCCTAATACAACATTTGTAATTCCGTTAAAAGATATTGCTTCTGTAGAGCAGTATCATCTAATTCACTTTAAATCAGAAAAAACAATAGCTGAGCGTCAAAAAGAAATTGCTCTCGAATCTATAGAAGGAGTTGCACTAAATATAAACTTAGAAGTAACTAAAGATGCTGTAGCGCAAGTAGTAATTGATGAGGTAAATGGAAGTGATCTAAAAGGCAGTGGAACAGGAAATTTACGAATTGAAATTGATACAAGAGGAAAGTTTAATATGTTTGGCGATTATATGATAGATAACGGTTTTTATAACTTGAAATATGGAGGTATAATTAATAAACCTTTTGCTATTCAAAAAGGAGGAACTATTTCTTGGAATGGAAATCCGTTTGAAGCCAACCTTAATGTAACAGCCGTATATAGTACAAATGCAAACCCAGCTGTGTTGTTAGATAATATTAGCACTAACAGGAAGATACCTGTTAACTTAGTAACAAATATTTCTGGAGGCCTATTCAACTCTAAACAAGAGTTTGATATTCAGATACCAAATGCAAATTCAACAGTTGCTTCAGAGTTGGATTTTGTTTTAAATGATAATGATGAAAATACCAAAATGAGGCAATTCTTCTCATTATTAGCTTTCGGAAACTTTATCAACCCAAATGGAGGGAATTTTAATAGTAACTCAGTAATTACAACAACAGGTTCTAATGTAATAGGCAGCATATTATCTGATTTAATCAGTAGTGAAGATGGTAAGATACAATTAGGAGTAAACTACACTGCAGCAGATGAATCTAATGTGGATAACTTAAATACAGATGAAACATTTGATGTTTCAGTACGTACTCAAATTAGCGACAGAATTGTAATTAATGGTGTAGTAGGAGTCCCAGTAGGAACCAAGACGCAATCTAGTGTTGTAGGTGAAGTAAAAGTGGAAGTTCTTTTAAATGAAGAAGGTAGTTTTAGAGGTATGATTTTTAATAGACAGAATGAAATTCAGTATTCAGCACAAGAAGAAGGTTATACGCAAGGAGTAGGATTGAGTTATCAAGTAAACTTTAATACACTATCTGATTTATTAAGAAAAGCAGGTTTGAAAAAAGACAAAAAAGCTGTTAAAAAAGAGAAAGATTCCATATTGAGTAGACATAAAGAATTAATTAATTTCAAGAAAAATTAAACTATTCTCTTCCAAATCATTTTTAATAAAAAAATAGAAACAATAGTTAAGATACTAAGAATCGAAGCCATCGTAAAGTTTCCGTAAATCCAATTTCCAGTAGCAAATAAAAAGCTGTAAACTCCTACTGTGCCTAATATAAAACCAATAATTTTATAACCGAAAAATTGATATTTACTTTCTTTTCCAAAAATTAAAGTGTGAAATTTACTAAGCGTATTTTGACTGCTTTTGCTAGAAAATAAAGTAACAATAACCCAGCCAATTGTTGTTAATAAAACTCCTAAAACTAACTTCTCATAACCTTTTAAAGAGTCAAATAAATTTAATGAGAGTTTGCTATCAATAAAAAACACAATAGCTATTGTAAAAGAGATTGACATGGCAGCAATTTCACTCCAAGGATTTACTCGATACCAAAACCATCTAACAATAAAAAGTAACCCTGTTCCTGCACCAATTTGAAGTAATAAATCAAAAACATCTTTTGCAGATTGTAAGTAGAATGAAAACAATGCAGCAACTAGCATTAAAATAACAACCGAAATTCTACCAACAATTACTTTTTGTTTTTCAGTAGCTTTTTTATTGATAAATCGACTATAAAAATCATTTACAATATATGAGCTTCCCCAATTTAATTGTGTAGAAATTGTACTCATAAAAGCTGCTATTAAAGAAGTTAAAACTAAACCTAATAAACCAGCAGGTAAGTAAGTCATCATGGCGGCGTATGCCACATCGTGACCTTGAATTTCTCTTGCTAGGTTAGGAAAAGCAGTATTCAAATCAGATAAGCTTGGAAACAGAATTAACGAAGCCAATCCAACTAAAATCCATGGCCAAGGACGAAGTGCATAGTGAGCAAAATTAAAGAATAGGGTAGCCCATGTAGCATGTTTTTCATTTTTTGCAGCTAACATACGTTGCGCTATGTAGCCACCGCCACCTGGCTCGGCTCCAGGATACCAAGTGCTCCACCACTGAACAGCAAAAGGAATAATCATCAGTGTGATAATTGCTTCCGTATTAGAAAAATCAGGAAAAAAACTTAGCTGGTCAATCACATTTTTATGTGAGAGTAAATTATCTAAACCACCTATTTCCGGTAAATTTACGATGTAAATAGTTGCCCAAATAGAACCTACCATGGCAATTATGAATTGAACAAAATCAGTAAGCAACACACCTTTCAATCCTCCTAAAGAAGAGTATATTACCACAATTATAGAAGAATAAATCAAGGTTTGCTCTTGAGAAATACCAAGCAGAATAGTAGCTATTTTAGAGCCTGCCAAACAAACTCCTGCCATTGTAATAATATTAAAGATTACACCTAAATAAAGTGCTCGGAATCCTCTTAAAAACTGTGCAGCTTTTCCGGAATATCTCAATTCGTAAAATTCAAGATCAGTAGTAATACCAGATTTTCGCCAAAGTTTGGCATAAAAAAAAACGGTAAGCATGCCCGTTAGTAAAAAAGCCCACCAAACCCAATTACCAGAAACACCATCTTTTCTTACCAGCTCTGTTACTAATCCAGGTGTATCGGCAGCAAATGTTGTTGCTACCATAGAAACCCCTAATAACCACCAAGGCATATTTTGGCCTGATAAAAAATACTCTTTGCTATTTTTTCCAGCAGTTTTAGAAGCCCATATTCCTATAATTAAAGAGATGATGAAGAAAGCGATTATAATACTATAATCTAGAGGTGTTAAATTCATAGAATATTATTATTTCGTTAGCAAAATACACATTCTTTTTATTTTGATTCTGTTGCAATTCAATTTCTTGTATTACGTAATGAATAACCCCTCATATTTGTTGGGGTTTATACCGAAATCGTTTTCGTTTTTTTTCTGTACTAAATCGTTTTTTCGTAGTACATTTACCTTATTAAAATGATAAAAAAGATTAAAAAAATAGCAGTAATGACTTCAGGAGGAGATTCTCCTGGAATGAATGCAGCCATTCGATCTGTGGTAAGAACTTGTGCGTATTATAGTGTGGAAAGTGTCGGAATATACAGAGGATATCAAGGAATGATTGAAGGGGATTTTGTTACACTTACCGCAAGGAGTGTAAAGGGAATTATAAATAAAGGAGGAACTATACTTAAATCAGCAAGATCAAAAGAGTTTATGACTGAGGAAGGAAGAAAGAAAGCCTACGAGAATCTTATAGAGAATAATATTGATGCAGTAGTAGTAATAGGAGGTGATGGTTCTTTTACAGGAGGTGTCGTTTTTAATCAAGAGTACAATTTTCCTATCATAGGAATTCCAGGAACTATAGACAATGACATTTATGGAACGTCTCACACATTAGGATATGATACTGCACTCAATACTTGTGTAGAAGCTATTGATAAAATTCGAGATACAGCTTCATCTCATAACCGATTATTTTTTGTTGAAGTAATGGGGAGAGATGCTGGTTTTATAGCTTTAAATGCTGGAGTTGGGGCTGGGGCAGAAGAGATTTTAATTCCTGAAGAAAATTTAGGGCTTGAGCGAATGTTAGAATCATTAAAGAAGAGTAGAAGAGCAGGTAAATCATCCAGTATTGTAGTAGTCGCAGAAGGAGACAGAACAGGAGAAAATGTTTTTGAGCTGGCTAAATATGTAGAAGAAAATTTACCACTGTATGAAGTAAGAGTATCTGTTTTAGGACATATGCAAAGAGGAGGATCGCCTTCTTGTTTTGATAGAGTATTAGCCAGTAGATTGGGAGTAAAAGCAGTAGAGTTGCTTCTTGATGATAAAACCAATTTAATGGTGGGGTTAAAAGGAAGTGATATTATCGCAACAGATTTAGAAAAAGCAATAAAAGGTGTCCACTCAATTAATACGGAGTTATTACGAGTATCGGATATTATGACTACATAAAAATTACAATTAAAAATGATTAAAATAGGAATTAATGGTTTTGGAAGGATAGGAAGGCTAGCTTTCCGATCTGCTATCAGTAGAAAAAATATACAAGTTGTTGCAATCAATGATTTGTTAGATGTAGATTATTTGGCTTATTTATTAAAATACGATTCTGTCCATGGAAAATTCCAAGGAGAAGTAACAGTCAAAGACGGTCAGTTGGTTGTGAATGGACAATCAATTCGAGTAACAGCAGAAAGAAATCCTGAAAATATAAATTGGGCTGCAGTAGATGCAGATTATGTAATTGAATCTACAGGTTTCTTTTTAACAAAAGAAACGGCAGGAGCACATATAAAAGGAGGTGCTAAAAAAGTAATTATTTCAGCGCCCTCTAAAGATGCAAATATGTATGTAATGGGTGTTAATCACAAAGCATTAACAGCCGAAGAAAAAATTATCTCAAATGCTTCTTGTACTACAAATTGTTTAGCTCCTTTGGCTAAAGTGATTCATGAAAACTTTGGATTAGTTGAAGGATTGATGACAACCATTCATTCAGCAACATCAGGTCAAGATGCAGTTGATAGTCCCAATAAAAAATGGAGAAGAGGTCGTTCGGTTTTAAACAATATGATTCCAACTAGTACGGGTGCTGCTATTGCAGTTACTAAGGTAATTCCTGAACTGAAAGGAAAACTAACAGGTATGGCAGTTCGTGTTCCTACAGCAGATGTTTCTTTAGTTGATTTAACTTTTAGAACAGAAAAAAATACAAACCTAGAAGAAATATTAGCAGTATTAAAAAAATCCTCAGAAAATGAATTAAAAGGAATTTTAGGATATACAGAAGATGAAGTAGTTTCTCAAGATTTTGTTTCTGAAACTAGAACCTCTGTTGTAGATGCAAAAGCAAGTTTAGAGTTGAATAACAATTTCTTTAAAGTTATTTCTTGGTATGATAATGAATACGGGTACGCTACTAAGATTGTTGATTTATTAGAATATTCAGCTTCTTTGTAGAGAAAAACAGCTTGTAAGAACATTGAAAATAATCCCAACTCGGGATTATTTTTTTGCAATTACACTAATTTCTACGTTTACATATTTAGGAAGATTGGCAACTTCTACAGTTTCTCTAGCAGGAGCTGTATCTTCTTTAAAATATTGTGCATATACAGTATTGATTCTACTAAAATTATTCATGTCAGAAATAAAAATAGTACTCTTAATAACGTTTTCGAAAGACATGTCAGCTGCATCTAATACTGCTTGTAAGTTTTTCATAACACAATGAGTTTCCTCTTCAATGGAATTTAAAACTAGTTCTCCAGAAGCAGGATCGATAGCAATTTGACCTGATGTGTAAAGTATATCTCCAGATAAAATAGCTTGGTTATATGGACCTATTGGGTCAGGAGCCTCTTTTGTGTAAATTATTTTTTTCATAATTGTATTTCTATTAAAATAATACTCTATCAGGTGGTTTGTTTTTATCCCATTTTAAATCACTTAACACACTAGATTTAACTCCGATAAAGAACGTGTATGAAGTGTTTGTTCCAAAAGGGACCCAATTAAAGTTGAATCGCCAACTATCTAAATCTCTCGAAAAGTTGAGTCTTGAAAATGTAAAGCCACCTCTTAAAATATCATATCCAGAAGAAAAACCTACATTCCATTTTGGAGTTAGTTCTACATCGCCACTAAACATTAATGAGTGATTGTTTACGCCAATATTGCTAATTCCGTTATTTACGTAGGTAGCAGAATAGGCAAGACTTAGTGACCACGGAATTTTAGCTTTATATAGAGTGGTTTTTACATCTTTCTGTTTTGAAGAACCTTTATTTCCAATGCCTTGAGCAAAACGATTAGTAGGGTCGATATTATTACCTAGAACATCTGGCGTATTTTGGGCACCATTTCCAGACGTATTTTCTTCTTCTTTCTCAAAATCAGTGCTTCTTAATGAATAATTAGCAGTCAAGTTTGCACTGGTAATTCGAAATATTCCTTTATTAAATTCATCAATTCGTTGCCCATTATCATTAACTCGATAAGGGTCTAAAGAAGCATTTAGGTTGATAGCCAGTTTATCTTTTAACAACCGCGTTCCTGAGGAGACACTAACAGGAGACCAACGTAAACTATCAGCTGCTATATTATAAGCTGTGCTAAAGTTTAGGTTATTAAGAATAGTTATTTTTTTATCTTCTTCATCACTGTCAGGATCTTTAGGAGCAACTTTTGCTTCCAAAACATTGTTGATAGAAATTCCAATTGAATTACTAACGCCGCTGCTAGGTCTTCCATACAAACTTTGCTCAAAGGGAGAGTACGTTAAAATATCTGTCGGATCTGAACTTTGTTGAACCTGCTCATTATAAATATCAGCAAAATCAGGTCTGTATGAATAAGAAATAGAAGGTCTAATAGTATGTCTAATAGATTTTAAACGTCCTTTTTTGAAGTTTACAATTCCGTAAATATTGGTAGATAAACTAAGTCCTGTATTATATTCTCTAAAGCTTTTGAAACCTCTAATTGTGTCAGTAATTACACCACCAACAGTATCATCATCATTAACAAGAGTTGGACTATATGTTCTTTTAATAAAATCAAAAGCCCAAACTTCTCTGTAGTTAATACTTGGAGCAAGTGTAAAATACTTTAAGACTTTTATGTTTGTACTTGTGCTAGCATTATGAAGCATACCAGCTCTGGCAGTTTCAAACATTTCTTTTTTAAAGAACAAACTGTCTTTTGTGTTTATTTGGTATTGCCCTTGTAAACTATAGTTAATTCCCATTTTTTGAATCGGATTTTTCTTTATTCCTCCTTTTCCAGCAAAAGGGAAAATACGATCCATATTAACTTGCATAGCAGGTAAAGTCATATTTACATCACCTGTATTTGTATTTTGTGTATGATTGGCAGAAAGACTTAAACTGAAAGGAGTGCCTGCAAATCTTGTAGAATAAGATATAGAGGAATTAAAAGTATTGGTTAAAAATTGAGAATTATTGATTTCGTTTAATGATTCTCTAAAATACCTGCTACTTCCCAGATTTACAGATGCAGAAAATCGCGAATTAGGACTTGCTTTTCCATCTTGATTATGCGTCCATCGAACGTTAAAATTTGTGCTTTTTGAAAAATCATCAAATCCTTTCAAGCTTTGGATAATATTTTCAAACCGAATACTAAAGTTCCCATTAAAACGATACCTTACATTGTATCTAGAATCACCCCGTAAACCCCAGCTTCCATTCGAATATACGTCACCGGTAACGGCTAAGTCAAAATAGTCATTTAATGCAAAGTAATATCCTCCATTTTGTAAAAAATAGCCTTGATTATTATTTTGTCCCCATGACGGAACGATAAATCCAGAAGCTCTGGATTTTCCTAGAGGTAAATAAGCAAAAGGAAGAAATAGCGGAGTAGGAACATCAGCTATAACTAGATTGCTGGTGCCTACAATAATTTTTTTATTAGGAACAACTTTTGCTTTTTTTGTTTTTATGTAATAATCAGGAATTTCTTTTTCTGATGTCGTAAAGCGAATATCTCTAATGTAAATAGTAGAGTCATTTACACGTTTTGTTACGTTTCCGTAAGTGATTATTCCTCCAGCCTGAACGGTTTTTACTCCGTAAATTAAAGCTTTTTTAGTGTCAAAATTATAAAACATAGAATCTTGTTCAGATTCTTGGCTTCCTTGTTTAAAAACAGGCCTTTGTATATAACCAGTACTATCTTTTATTCCTTTAGCAAAAAGAGTACTGTTTTTATAATCAATTACAATGATACCTGCTTTAATATCTATATCGGTGTAGGTAATATTGGCTTTGTCATATAATTCTACTGTTTCTTTTTTTGCATCTTGAAAAGTATATCCTTCAGCATAGTGCTTTATAATATCTTTAATATTTTCTTTAGAAGGAATAGTATCTCTATTAGAAAGATTGATGGTGTCTAGCGTAACATTAGGAACACTATCTCTTAATATTGTATTATTCTTTATGCTGTCAAGTTGTTTTTTGTTCTGTGAATTAGCAGAAATAGCCCAAAAAAAGCAAAGAAAAATAAGAGAATATGATAGATTTGATTGCAATATTTATTATGCTATTTTTGTGTAAATATACTATTATGGCTCAGTTGTTGAGCAAAGCCTATTTTTAAAACGCCAAAATTAGTCAATTTTATAGATGCTATTACTCTTACAGCCCAAATATAATACCAAGTTTTTAGGATTATTAGTGTTCTGCCTTTTTTTAGCATTTTCTTATAACCATATTTACTCTCAGGATAAGCAGTATGTTGTTGTTTTAGATGCAGGACATGGAGGAGGAGATCCAGGAAAAGTAGGTTATGGAGGCTTAAAAGAAAAAGATATTGCATTAAAAATCACAAACCTTGTAGGAGATAAATTAACAAGAAATAAGTCAATAAAGGTAGTTTTTACCAGGAATAAAGATGTATTTGTTGACCTTTGGAAGAGAGGCAGTATAGCAAATAAAGCTAATGCAGATTTGTTTGTTTCAATACATTGTAATTCACATTCATCTGAAGCAATTGGTGCGGAAACGTGGGTTTTGGGTATTGAAGCTAATGAAACAAATTTAGAAGTAGCAAAAAGAGAGAATGCTGTAATTAAATTGGAAGAGAACTACAAAGATATCTATAAAGGATTCGACCCAGATTCAGCAGAATCTTTAATCGGTCTTAGTGTAATGCAAGAAGAAAATCTTGATAAAAGCCTTCTCTTAGCAAGTATTATTCAAGAGAATCTTCATAGTCAATTAAAAAGAAGAGATAGAGGAGTTAAGCAGGCTCGTTTTGTTGTATTACACCAAACCTACATGCCAAGTGTGTTAGTTGAGACAGGTTTTATTACTAATAAAAAAGAAAGTAAATATTTAAACTCTTCTAAAGGACAAAAAGAAATAGCAAATACCATTGCAAAAGCTATAGAAAAATATGTTAATCGCTTACAGGTAAATACTGTAATTACAACAGATAACTCTGAAAAAGAATCCGTAATATTCAAAGTTCAGATTGCTGCCGGGCGAAATAAGTTAAAAGAAAAATCGTATAACTTTAGAGGTTTAGAAGGCATTGAGCGAGTGAAAGTAGGCAATTATTATAAATATTACTACGGATCTTCTAACAGTTATGATACGATTAAAAAGGCTTTAGATGCAGCAAAGGAAAAAGGATACAAAACAGCTTTTCTTGTTGCTTTTAAAAATGGAAAGAAAATCACGATTAAAGAAGCGCTCAAATAATTGTTTTCAGATAGAAGTATCATAAATAATTACTAATATTGTTACAAAATTCTAATGAATGTCTAAAGAATTAAAGACAGGTTTCATATCGATTGCTATCATTGCGTTGTTTGTTTGGGGATACAATTTTTTAAAAGGGCAAGATATTTTTCAAACTGGTTACCGTTATTTTTATGTAGAATATGACAATATTCAAGGGCTTAATGAGGCAAGTCCTGTTTCAATTTATGGTTTAAAAGTAGGAACAATAGCAGATATAAGATTTAACGATAATCCAGATAAAGTTGGTAAATTAATTGTGAAAATTTCTTTAGAAGACGATATTGAGTTTTCAAAAAATAGTATCGCAAAAATATATTCTGCAAATCTTTTAGGAGGAAACGCCATTGCAATTGTTCCAGATTTCAAAGGAGAAACCGCAGTTTCAGGAGATTTTTTAAAAGGCGAAGTAGAATCTGACTTAATTTCTTCAGTAGGAGAGTCAATAAACCCTTTAAAAACAAAACTAGAACGAGTAATTATAGAAATGGATTCTCTTTTAATAGGGCTTAATGAGGTTTTAGATCATGATGCACGATTGAGTTTAAATAGAACTATAAAAGGTTTTGAGAGAACAGTAACTAACCTCAATGAAACAATTGAGGGAGTTAATAGCATTGTAAAATCTAGTGAATCTAATCTCAAAGCCACGCTAAACAACACCAAAAAAATAACAGAAGATTTTAGTCAAATATCTGATACATTGAAAAATGCAAAACTAGGATTAACTGTACAAAAATTACAAACAACTTTAGATAATGTAAATACATTACTCGCAGGAATTAATGAAGGTAAAGGAACTCTAGGTAAATTAGCAAAAGATGAAGCCATGTACCAAAACCTTACAAATGCCTCTAAAGAGTTAGAAGAGTTATTAAGAGACATGAAGCTAAACCCTAAGCGTTTTGTGCATTTTTCATTATTTGGAAAAAGGCCTAAACCCTATGAGCCGCAACCTGAGAATAAAAAATAAAAGAGAGATAAGATTATTATAATATGGATTATTTATCAAGCGTACTTTTTGTCTTTACCTTAGTTATAGGAGTAGGATTTTTTGCAACTAATGTTCGTAAGTTAATACGCAACATTAAGCTTGGGAAAAAAATAGATAGAACAGATAATAAGTCAGCTCGCTGGAAAAACATGATACGTGTTGCATTAGGGCAATCCAAAATGGTTTCTCGCCCAATAGCAGGTGTTTTGCATATTATTGTTTATGTAGGATTTATCATCATCAATGTTGAACTCTTAGAAATTGTTGTAGATGGAATTTTAGGCACTCACAGAGTTTTTCAGCCATTTTTAGGAGATACGTTATATGGCTTTCTTATTGGAACTTTTGAGGTGCTTGCTTTGTTGGTTTTTATTTCAGTTATTATCTTTTGGTTGAGGAGAAATATTGCACGTTTAAAACGTTTTATGAGTCAAGAGATGACAAGATGGCCTAAGAATGATGGAAATTATATCCTGTACTTTGAAATGGTATTGATGTCTCTGTTTTTAGTTATGAATGCTGCCGATGTTTCTTTTCAACAAGCAGGAGTCGGAAATCCAATTAGTCAATATGTGGCTTCTTGGCTTTCAGGTTTTAGGGTAGAGCAATTGCACACAATTGAAACTTGGGCTTGGTGGTTGCACATTATAGGAATCTTGATTTTCCTAAATTATCTTTATTACTCTAAACATCTCCATATTTTATTAGCATTTCCAAATACATTTTATGCAAATCTAAATCCGAAAGGAAAGTTCACTAATTTAGAATCTGTAACTAAGGAAGTAAAAATGATGATGGATCCAAATGCAGATCCTTATGCTGAGCCAGAAGCAAGTTCTGGAGATGAGATGCCAGAAAAATTTGGAGCTAGTGATGTTGCTGATTTAAACTGGGTTCAACTTCTTAATGCCTATACTTGTACCGAATGTGGAAGATGCACATCTTCTTGTCCGGCGAATTTAACAGGTAAAAAACTATCTCCTAGAGCTATTATGATGAAAACGCGTGATCGCTTAGAAGAAGTAGGTAAAAACATAGATCTTAATAGAGGTGTTTTTGTTGATGACGGAAAACAGTTATTAGGAGATTATATTACACCAGAGGAGTTGTGGGCATGTACAAGCTGTAATGCTTGTGTAGAAGAATGCCCAATAGAAATTGATCCGTTATCCATAATTATGGATATGAGAAGATACTTGGTAATGGAGCAATCTGCAGCACCACAAGAATTGAATATGATGATGACAAATATTGAAAATAACGGAGCTCCATGGCAGTACAGTCAAATGGATCGATTAAATTGGAAAGACGAATAAAAGAGTAATTACGAATTAAGAATTACAAACTCAAAATTCATAATTCAAAATTCACAATTAGATATGAATGTACCTACAATGGCAGAAATGATGGCTCAAGGAAAGCAACCAGAAGTGTTGTTTTGGGTAGGCTCTGCAGGAAGTTACGACGAAAGAGCAAAAAAGATAACCAAGGCATTTGTGAAAATATTACAGCAAGCTAAAGTTGACTTTGCTGTTTTAGGAACAGAAGAGAGCTCAACAGGTGACGCTGCTAAAAGAGCTGGAAATGAATTTGTTTTTCAAATGCAAGCGCTTACCAACATAGAAATATTGAATGCTTATGAAGTGAAAACGATTGTTACTTGCGATCCTCACTCATTCAATACATTAAAAAATGAATATCCTGAACTAGGAGGAAACTACAAGGTTTATCATCATACACAATTCATCAAAGAACTAATTAATGACGGAAGGCTATCTATAAACGCTTCTTTAAAAGGAAAAAGAATAACGTTTCATGATCCTTGTTATTTAGGTAGAGCAAATGATGTTTATGAATCTCCGCGAGATTTAGTTAAGCGTTTAGGAGTGAATTTAGTTGAGATGAAGCGAAACAAAAACAGAGCATTATGTTGTGGAGCAGGAGGAGCTCAAATGTTTAAAGAGCCAGAAAAAGGAAATATGGATATCAACGTTTTACGCACACAAGAGGCTTTAAAAACTAATCCTAATATTATAGCAACAGGCTGTCCATACTGTAATACAATGATGACAGATGGTGTTAAGTTTCATGAAAAAGAAAATCAAATTACCGTAAAAGATATTGCAGAGCTCATTGCGGAAGCCAATAATTTGTAAACATAAGTTTTGTATATGTTTAAAAGCTTTTTAAAAGCTGCTCGATTACGAACGCTTCCTCTTTCTGTATCAGGAATAATTGTAGGATCTTCCGTAGCTTATTCTCATGGTTATTTTGATACAGTCATTTTTGTTTTAGCTGTAGCAACAACAATTGCTTTTCAGGTTCTATCTAATTTTGCCAATGATTATGGAGATGGAATAAAAGGGACAGATGCAAAAAGAACAGGAGAAAAAAGAATGGTTGCCTCAGGTTTGATAACACCTGCTCAAATGAAAAAAGCAGTTATTACTATGACTGTTATTTCTTTAACCCTTTCAATAACTTTAATTTATTTGTCATTTGAGGTACAATATTTAGTGTATTCTCTTTTATTTATCCTATTAGGTGTTTTGGCAATAATTGCTGCCATAAAGTACACTGTTGGTAATTCTGCTTATGGTTATAGTGGTTTTGGAGATTTGTTTGTTTTTATTTTCTTTGGATTGTTAAGTGTAGTAGGGAGCTATTTTTTGTATGCAAAGCAAATTGATTTTTCAGTTTTTTTACCAGCCTTTGTAGTTGGAATGCTTAGTGTTGCTGTATTAAACCTAAATAACATGCGAGATTATAAAGAAGATGAAAAAGTAGGAAAACGAACACTTGTGGTAAAAATAGGACTAGAATTTGCAAAATATTATCATTATTATCTGATTATAGGTTCGTTGTTATTTATGTTGCTGTATGTATTATTTCAAAGGTATTCGCCATATAGTTTTTTATTTCTAATAGCATACATTCCACTTTTTAAACACATTTCTTTTGTCTATAAAAACAGAGATATAAGTAAATTTGATAGTCAGTTAAAGATAGTAGCACTTAGCACATTTTTATTTTCTTTACTTTTTTGGATTGGGCAAATAATAAGCTAGCGGTATAAGAATATTATGAAAGCAGTAAAAATAATTTTAGGTATTATAATAGGGTTGTCAGTTCTTTTTTTTGCAACAGGTTTAATAGTGAAAGAAAATAAGTATTCGGTTGATGTCACAGTAAATAAACCATTGACTGAAACATTTTTGCTATTCAATGATATGAGTAAACTACAAGAATGGATTCCAGAAATAAAATCAATTGATACAATTCAGTTAAATACAGCTGTAACAGGAAGTATTTTTGAAATGGTTGTAGATAATAAAGGTCAAGAAGTTACTATGAAACAGAAAGTCTTAGCTTTTATTCCTAATCAAAAAATTACCTTGTTTGTAGATGCAGAAAGCATGTTAAAGACAGATGAATACATTTTTTCAGAAGAGAACGGAAATACAACAATAACACTTAATTCTAAATTCGTAAGTGAAGATTCTTACATATTAAGCTGTGTTTTTCCTTATTTCAAAGGAACTCTAAAAGGGATCGATCAATCATACTTAAATAATTTTAAGACTTTAATAGAAAATTAAGTTGATTCAAGCTACGTATCATAAATATTCTCTCATTTTCAAGCAACCCAGTGGTACTTCTAGAGGAATTTTAAAAACGAAAGAAACTTGGTTTTTGATTTTGAAACAAAATGAAAAAATAGGTGTAGGCGAGTGTGCGTTGTTTCGAGGATTAAGTGCAGATGATAGACTTGATTATGAAGATAAGCTTAAGTGGATTTGTGAAAATATTAATCTAGGATTCGAAACATTAATAGCTGATTTAAATGAATTTCCCAGTATTCAGTTTGGTTTAGAACAAGCTTTTTTATCATTAAAAAGTTCACATTCGTTTGCTTTATTTCCATCAGAGTTTACTGAATCAAAAAAAAGTATACCAATCAATGGCTTAATCTGGATGGGAAGCAAAGATTTTATGCTGAATCAAATTCAGGAAAAATTAAATTCAGGATTTACCTGCATTAAGCTGAAAATAGGAGCGATTGATTTTGAATCAGAACTCAATTTGCTAAAATCGATACGTAAAGAATACAGTGCAGAAGAAATTGAAATAAGAGTTGATGCCAATGGCGCATTTCAAATTAACGAAGCACTTGAAAAACTAAAAAGATTATCTGAATTCAAACTACACTCTATTGAGCAACCTATTAAACCTAGGCATTGGCAAGAAATGGCTGATTTGTGTGAAAAAACTCCATTATCTATTGCATTAGATGAAGAATTAATAGGTGTTTTTAATGTAACAAAAAAGAAAGAATTGCTACAAACAATAAATCCACAGTATATAATTTTAAAGCCAAGTTTGATAGGGGGGGTTAAAGGTAGCTCTGACTGGATTAATGAAGCAGAAAATAATAACATAGGCTGGTGGATTACAAGTGCTTTAGAAAGCAATGTGGGATTAAATGCAATCGCACAATGGACTTTCACGCTAGATAATAAAATGCCACAAGGTTTAGGAACAGGTAGCTTGTTCACAAATAATTTTGAAAGTCCATTGAAAGTGAAAAGAGGAAAGCTTCATTACATAAAAAATGATAATTGGAATTTTAACATACAATAAATGAGTTTTATACAAACAGGATATAAAGGAAAGAATGATTGGTGGATGTACGTAGTGATGTTTTTCATCATTCTTATAACCTCAATGGTAGGTCAAGTTCCTCTTACAGTTGTCGCTTTTATGAAAGCAGATGGAGATGCAGCAAAATTTGCTGAAAGTGCTAAAAATAACTTTACAGACTTAGGAATTGATTCTAATTTATACCTGTTTTTGGTGTTATTGTCTTTTGTTATTCCATTAATTATCTTTTTGTTAGCGGTAAAAAAAATACACAAGAAGAAGTTAACTTGGATTATCACTTCAAGAAAAAAAATTGATTGGAAGCGTATAACTTTTGGTATAATTTTTTGGGGATTAATAACAATTGTTACGCTTACTGTTGGCATTTTATTAAGTCCAGAAAACTATCAATGGAACTTTAAACCAGTACCATTTTTAATCCTTTTGGTAATTTCTATTTTGTTTATTCCGCTTCAAACCACATTAGAAGAACTGTTATTTAGAGGATATTACTTTCAAGGTGTTGGTATAATGGCTAAAAAGAAATGGGTTCCTTTACTTATTATGGGAACTGTTTTTGGCTTATTGCACGGAGCTAATCCAGAAATAGAAAAACTAGGCTATATAGCTTTAGTTTTTTACATAGGAACGGGCATTTTCTTCGGTTTAGTAACACTTCTAGACGAAGGAGCAGAATTGGCAATAGGAATGCATGCAATAAACAATGTTATAGCAGCAGTTTTTATAACTACTGATTGGACGGCCTTTCAAACGGAAGCGTTGTTTATAGATACTTCTGAGCCATGTGTAAGTTGGGAAATGTTTTTCCCCGTATTTATTATTTATCCTTTAATGTTGTTTGTTCTCTCCAAAAAATATGGATGGAAAAACTGGAAAGATAAATTGTTTGGTAATGTAGAAAAACCAATTCTTGAGTAAGAATACATTTCATAAAGATTTTCGGTTAAACGGAAAAATATTTCAGAATAGTGAACAATTAATAATGTATGCTAAACTGTTTTCAGAAAAATTGTATACTTTTTTATGTGAATGGTTTAATGATAAAGATGTAGTTGAAGTTACTACTTCCGGATCAACAGGTGTTCCCAAAGTTATTATGTTGCAAAAAAAATATATGAAAAACTCTGCTAAAGCCACTGGAGAGTTTTTTAAAATCTACGAAAGATCCGAAGTGTTGTGCTGTTTACCTCTTGATTTTATTGCAGGTAAAATGATGGTAATTAGAGCATTAACATTAGGCTGGCATCTTGATCTTGTAGAACCTTCATCTTTTCCACTTAAAAATTCAAATAAACCCTACGATTTTTCGGCAATGGTTCCATTGCAAGTAGCTAATTCATTAAAAAAGTTAGACTTAATTAACGTGTTAATTGTTGGAGGAGGAGATGTTTCAGAAACACTTCAAAATCAATTACAGCAGATTAAAACAAAAGCGTATGCCACATACGGAATGACAGAAACAATTACACATATAGCCGTAAAAAAGTTGAATAAGGTGTTTGATGAAAAAAAAGACTCTCATTATCAGATACTACCAAATATAGTTATATCAAAAGATCAAAGAAATTGTTTAGTAATTGATGCACCAAATATTTCAGATGAGACTATTATTACCAATGATGTAGTAGAATTACTATCTGAAAAAGAGTTTGTTTGGAAAGGTCGTTTTGATAATGTGATCAATTCTGGCGGAATTAAATTACATCCAGAAGAAATAGAAAAAAAATTAGCACCACTTATTTCACAACGTTATTTTGTAGCAGGTTTACCTGATAAGGTTTTTGGAGAAAAGTTGGTTTTAATAGTAGAAGGAACTCCTCAGAAAAATATTATTTCTAAAATAAAACAAGCGAATATTTTAACAACCTACAAAATTCCTAAGGAAGTTTATTTTCTAGATCAATTTATTGAGACAGAAACTGGAAAAATAAAACGTACAAATATAATAAGCTCAATAGGTTCTCTATAAGCTTTTAATATTCGTATTCTTGTATTCTTTTTACAACTCCATTCTCTGAATATGTTATTTTTATAGGAAGATTGAAGTCATTTGTTTCAAAATCAACGTCTTCTTCTGTGTACGATCTCATATATTCTGATAAATGATGTAATTGTATTAGGTATTTAGAAGCTGTTTTATGAAAAGGATTAAGAACAGTATGATATTTAAAGTTTTCAACTGAAAAATCGTTACTATTAGGACTTTGATAAAACTTTCTTTCTACCATTTTATTCTGAGTATCATAAGAATATTCATAAATACTTCCATTAGTAATCTCACTTCTATTTAAAGTTCCATTAGGGTTGTAAAAATGATTTTCGGTTCTTTCATGTCCGTCTTTAAAAGTGGCTAACTCAGATGATATTCGATCATTAGTATAAGTGAATTCTATTTCTGTGGTATAATTTCGATTGTTTATATTAACTCTATGATCAAAAACGTCACGGAGTAAAATTTCTCCATCGTAATACTTGGTTATAGTATAATCTCGGTTCCAATCACTCTCAGAAGGATCAGTATAGTTTACAGTAATATCTATTTTATTAGTATAACCATTATTGTTGTAAGAATAATGGTATGTGTTAACCTTACTAACATTCTCATTTTCGTAATATGTTGAAATAAGTTTGGTTAGTTTAGGATGATTAGCTAAATCAAGTCTTTCATTATCAGGAGAACAAGAAATAAATAATAGTATTAATAGAGTAATTAAAAATGTTTTTTTCATAACTGAAACTTTTTAGGCGGCAAATATATAACTATTTTATTCCTCCATAGAGTGATATACATTTTGTACATCGTCATCTTCTTCTAGTTTTTCCAATAGTTTTTCTACTTCTTCTTTTTGTTCGGGTGTTAATTGGGTAGTGGTTGTCGGAATTCTTTCAAAGCCAGAAGATAAAATTTCAATATTATTTTCTTCTAAGTAAGATTGAATGGAGCCAAACTGTTCAAAAGGAGCATAAATAATTATTCCGTCTTCATCTTCAAATATTTCTTCTACTTCAAATTCAATCATTTCCAATTCAAATTCCTCTAATTCCATGTGTAAAGTATCAGAATCAATTCTGAAATTACAAGTATGATCAAACATAAAAACCACTGACCCAGACGTGCCTAAATTTCCATTACATTTATTAAAGGCAGCTCTAACATTAGCAACAGTTCTATTGTTATTATTTGTGGCAGTTTCTATCACAACTGCAATTCCATGGGGCGCATATCCTTCAAAAACTACTTCTTTGTAGTTTTCTGTGTTTTTATCAGATGCTTTTTTAATAGCTCGCTCAACATTGTCTTTTGGCATGTTGGCAGCTTTAGCATTTTGCATTACAGCTCGTAAACGGGCGTTGGTTTCTGGATTTGGACCGCCTTCTTTTACTGCCATTACAATGTCTTTTCCAATCCTTGTAAACGTTTTAGCCATCGCAGACCAACGTTTCATTTTTCGGGCTTTTCTAAATTCAAATGCTCTTCCCATATACTAAATATTTTATAATCTTCCTTTATACTTGAATAACTCCTAGATTAAACGGTTTTTCAATAGGAGCATGATTTGCAGCTTCAATTCCCATAGAAATCCATTTTCTTGTTTCCAATGGTTCAATTATGGCATCTGTCCAAAGTCTAGCTGCAGCATAATAAGGAGAAACTTGTTCATCGTATTTTGATTTTATTTCATTAAATAATTGTTCTTCTTTTTCTTTAGTAATTTCTTCTCCTTTTTTCTTTAAAGCAGCTGTTTCTATTTGCAGTAGTACTTTGGCTGCAGAATTACCACTCATCACTGCGAGTTCTGCACTTGGCCAAGCAACAATTAATCTTGGGTCATATGCTTTACCGCACATAGCATAGTTTCCTGCGCCATAAGAATTACCAATAACAACTGTAAATTTTGGAACAACTGAATTACTTACAGCATTTACCATTTTAGCACCATCTTTAATAATTCCGCCATGCTCAGATTTAGAGCCTACCATAAAGCCTGTCACATCCTGCAAGAAAACCAGTGGAATTTTCTTTTGATTACAATTTGCTATAAACCGAGTAGCTTTATCTGCAGAATCTGAATAGATAACTCCACCAAATTGCATTTCACCTTTTTTGGTTTTTACAATATTTCGTTGATTTGCTACAATACCTACAGCCCAACCATCAATTCGTGCATAGGCAGTTATAATGGTTTGTCCATAACCAGCTTTGTACTCTTCAAATTCAGAATTGTCTACAATACGTTTGATTATTTCTTTCATGTCGTATTGCTCATGTCTTGCTTTAGGGAGTATTCCGTAAATATCTTCTGGTTTTTCTTTAGGCTGCTGAGTTTCTGTTCTATTAAAGCCAGCTTTTTCGTAATCACCAATTTTATCAATAAGATTTTTTATTGTGTCTAAAGCGTCTTTATCATCTTTTGCTTTATAGTCGGTTACTCCAGAGATTTCACAATGCGTAGTGGCTCCACCTAAGGTTTCGTTATCGATGGTTTCTCCAATAGCAGCTTTAACAAGATAGCTACCTGCTAAAAAAATACTTCCTGTCTTATCTACAATAAGCGCTTCGTCACTCATAATTGGTAAATATGCTCCACCAGCAACACAACTTCCCATAACGGCAGCAATTTGTGTAATTCCCATACTGCTCATCACAGCATTATTTCTAAAAATACGACCAAAGTGTTCTTTATCAGGAAAAATTTCGTCTTGCATAGGCAGATAAACTCCTGCACTATCTACCAAATAAATAATGGGTAACCTATTTTCAATAGCAATTTCTTGGGCTCTTAAATTCTTTTTTCCTGTTATAGGAAACCAAGCACCTGCCTTTACAGTAGCATCATTAGCAACAACGATACATTGTTTTCCTTTTACATAACCTATTTTTATAACAACTCCACCAGAAGGACATCCGCCATGTTCTTTATACATACCTTCTCCAGCAAAAGCTCCAATTTCAATACTATCTGTGTTTTTATCTAGCAGATAATCGATTCGTTCTCTGGCTGTTAATTTTCCTTTTTCGTGGTGTTTGTCAATTCTTTTTTGACCTCCTCCTAATTTTACTTTCACTAACTTTTTTTTCAAGCCAGATACTAGTAATTTATTATGGTCTTCGTTTTTATTAAAGTTGATGTCCATCCAGAAAATTTATTGCGAATTTACAAAACAACAGCCGATTAGTAAAATATCAAACTCCTATTATTTTCCATGAATTTATATTCCTTGGAATATAAATAAAAAAACACTACCTTTATATTAGTAAAAAATAAATCAAAAGACATAAATATGAAAAAAATAGTAGCCTTTTCAGGAAGCACAAGCTCAACATCAATTAATAAAAAATTAGTAGAATACGCTGTAAGTCATTTTGAAAATTTTGAAGTTACATTACTAGATATGAGAGATTATACTGCTGAACTATTTAGTGTTGATAAGGAAAAAAATGGTTTCCCTAAACATTTAATTGAATTGTCAAATCAATTTAAAACCTACGATGCTTTTGTGATTTCATTAGCAGAGCATAATGGATCTTATGCCGCAGCATATAAAAACACAATTGATTGGCTATCTAGAATAGATAGAGCTGTTTTTGCTAATAAGCCTATGTTACTTATGGCAACTTCACCTAGTGGTAGAGGTGGAGCAAATGTTTTAGAAGCTGCAAAAATGTATTACCCTGCGTTAGGAGCTGATGTAAGAGTAAGTTTTTCATTACCTAATTTTTATGAATCGTTTGATAAAGGAATCATTGTGAATAAAGAAAAAGATATAGAACTAAAAAATGCAGTTACTATCTTTATTGATAGTTTAAAATAAAATAGAAATGGAATCTAAAGAGAATATTGTTAAAGAATACAGTAACGATGAAATTACTGTTATCTGGAAACCACATATTTGTACACATTCAACAAATTGTTGGAAAGGGTTAATTAGTGTTTTTGATCCTCGTAAGAAACCATGGGTAAACATGGAAGGAGCTCGTACAGAAAGGATTATTAAGCAAGTAAATGCTTGTCCTTCAAAAGCTTTAACGTATAAGGAAAATACTAATTAATTAAAATAAGATTGATGGTTTATTTTTAATTGAATTATTCTCCTCGGAAAATAAATTTGATTTTTGTAGTTTTGTATCTTAAGCGTAATAAAAATGGGGAATATAAGTGAAGATATTAATTCAAAGTTTGCTAATAGCAAGATTAAAGCTATTATAAACATCAAATACACAGCGAACTGGATTAATAGTATAGAAAACGAGTTTTTTAGACCTTACGGAATTTCACCACAACAGTTTAATATTTTAAGAATTTTAAGGGGAGCAAAAGAGCCAATAAAGGTTCAAACGATTAAAGATAGAATGATTGAACGAGCACCAAACGCCACTAGGTTAATGGATAAATTGTGTGATAAAAACTTAATTGAACGCGTTCGTTGTGAAGGTGATAGAAGAGTTGTCTACATCAACATAACAAAAGAAGGTCAAAAGCTACTAAAGGATATAGATAAAAATTTTAAGTTAGATTTTTTAGATAAGCTTACATTGAAAGAAGCAGAAATGTTAAGTAGCTTACTAGACAAAATTCGATAAAAAAATTTGTGTGAAAATATTCCATGGAAAATAAAAATATCTAACAAATAAAACTGACTTTTTTAACTGTAAATAACATAGCAATAATTATGAAAACAATTATACATAAATCAGAATCGAGAGGGTATGTAAATCATGGCTGGTTACGTTCATATCATACATTTAGCTTTGGAAATTACTTTAATCCTGATAGAATGAATTTCGGGAAGCTACGGGTATTAAATGATGATGTAGTACAACCCAAAATGGGATTTGGAACGCATCGACATCAGAATATGGAAATTATCTCGATTCCTATAAAAGGAGCGTTGTCTCATAAAGACAGTATGGGAAATAAAAAAGCTATAGAAGTAGGAGAAGTACAAGTTATGAGTGCAGGAACAGGGTTAACGCACTCAGAATTTAATGATAGTAAAATTGATGAAACTAACTTTTTACAACTTTGGATTCTGCCAGAAAAGCAAGATGTAGAACCCAAATATGAACAAAAGAAGTTTAACCTTGAGAACAGGGTTAATAAACTACAAACAATAGTTACTCCTCAAGACAAATTAATTGAAGGCTCATTAGGAATTTATCAACAGGCTTATATCAGTTTAGGATATTTTCAAGAAGAAAAAGAAATCACATATAGCCTGAAAGGTAATAATGGTGTTTACATTTTTGTTATTAATGGGACTATAAAAGTTAATCAAGAAACTATAGAAAAAAGAGATGCTATAGGAGTTTGGGATGTATCAGAGGTTCATATTTCTATCAAAGAAGATACGGAAATATTACTTGTTGAAGTTCCAATGAATTAGTATTCTTTTATTAATTGAAATACATTAACTTGCTTAACTATTATGCACGCATAATAGTTAAGCAAGTTTTTTATGAAGTATAAACATCTTTTTGAACCTTTAGATTTAGGTTTTACAACACTTAAGAATAGAGTCCTGATGGGATCTATGCATACAGGATTAGAAGAAGAAAAAAATGGAACTGAACGAATTGCCGCGTATTATGCAGAAAGGGCTAGAGGAGGAGTAGGATTGATTGTAACGGGTGGAATTTCGCCAAATATAGCTGGTTGGACGAGTCCTTTTGCAGCAAGAATGTCAACAAAAAAACATGCCA
Organism: Bacteroidia bacterium; assembly: GCA_030428865.1. GTDB lineage: Bacteria > Bacteroidota > Bacteroidia > Flavobacteriales > Flavobacteriaceae > Polaribacter. The sequence continues at coordinate 151,464 of JAUIEK010000002.1, forward strand.
GAGAGCATCAGAAAATAACAAAAGCAGTTCATGATGAAGGAGGCAAAATTTGTATGCAAATTTTGCACTCAGGCAGATATGGATATCATCCGTTTAATGTTGCTCCTTCAAAAATTAAAGCTCCTATTAATCCATTTAAACCGTTTAAACTCACCAAAAGAGGAATTAAGAAAACAATCAAAGATTTTGTGACCTCTGCTAAGTTAGCTCAATTGGCAGGTTATGATGGCGTAGAAATAATGGGATCAGAAGGCTACTTAATCAATCAGTTTATTACAATTCATACAAATAAAAGAGCAGATGAATGGGGTGGAGCTTATAAAAATAGAATTAAGTTTCCTGTGGCTTTGGTTCAATCAATTCGAGAAGCTGTAGGAGATAATTTTATTATTATTTACAGACTCTCAATGCTAGATTTAATTGAAAAAGGAAGTAGTTGGGAAGAAGTAGTAGAGTTAGGAAAAGCCATAGAAAATGTGGGCGCCACAATTATAAACACAGGAATTGGTTGGCATGAAGCCAGAATTCCTACTATTGCAACTTCTGTTCCCAGAGCTGCTTTTACTTGGGTTACAAAAAAAATGAAACAAGAAGTTTCTATTCCGCTTATTACTTCTAACAGGATTAATATGCCAAGTGTGGCTGAAGAAGTATTGGCTCGCGGTGATGCAGATATGATTTCAATGGCGCGTCCTTTTTTAGCAGATCCAGAATGGGTTAACAAGGCAAAAGAAGAAAGAGAAGAAGAAATAAATACATGTATTGCTTGTAATCAAGCATGTTTAGATCATGTTTTTGAACGAAAAGTAGCAAGTTGCTTGGTAAACCCGAGAGCATGTCATGAAACAGAACTCAATTATACTCCGACTAAAAAAAGTAAAAAACTAGCTGTTGTAGGTGCAGGTCCTGCTGGTTTGGCTGCAGCCACTATTGCTGCTCAAAGAGGGCATCAAGTTACTTTGTTTGATGCAGATAAAGAAATAGGAGGCCAGTTTAATATAGCTAAGCAAATACCTGGTAAAGAGGAGTTTTATGAAACCATACGCTATTTTAAAAAACAGTTAGAAATTCATAATGTAGTTGTTTCTTTAAACAAAAGAATAACTGCCCCTGAATTATTAAATGATAATTTTGATGAGATCATATTAGCAACAGGAATAACACCAAGAAAACCTAAAATTATAGGGATTGATCATTCCAAAGTATTAAACTACATAGATGTTTTAAAACATAAAAAATCAGTAGGGAAAAAAGTAGCCGTTATAGGAGCAGGAGGAATTGGTTTTGATTTGTCTGAATATTTGTTGCATGAAGATCATTCTTCTAGTTTGTATTTAGATGAATGGTTAGATGAATGGGGAATAGACAAAACATTAAAAGCAAGAGGAGGTATAGCAGGAGTTGAACCAAAACTAGAAAAACCTACTAGAGAAATTTACATGTTTAAAAGAAGCAAAGGAAAATTTGGAGGAAAGCTAGGAAAGACCACTGGTTGGATACATCGAACCAATTTGAAAAAAATGAACGTAAAGTTTATTAATGAAGTAGTTTATGAAAAAATTGACGATGAAGGATTACATTATACTCAAAATGGTAATAAGCATTTGTTAAATGTGGATAACATAATTATATGTGCAGGTCAAACATCATTAAGAGACCTTCAAGAACCTTTGGAAAAAGCAGGAAAAACAGTTCATGTAATTGGAGGAGCAGATGTAGCGGTTGAGCTAGATGCAAAAAGGGCAATTAATCAAGGAAGTAGACTTGCAGCAATACTTTAATTGGTTCATGTTTAAAAGTAAGATTAAACTTTAACAATGAAAACAGTAATAAATATGCGATATTTGTACCGGAATTATCAATATAATTAACAGTAGATTCATGAATAAAAATGGAGTTTTGGCGTGGGCCACAGTTATAATGATTATTGTGGGAATTGGTTTAATTGGTCTTGGAATTTTTAAATACGAAGAAGTTGCAGGGTGGGGATTTGCATCAGTAGGAGTTGGTTTCTTCGCAATAGCTTGGGTGTTTAATGCGCTAAAAGGAAGAGTTTAAATCATAAAATAAGAAAAACCGCTTAAAAGCGGTTTTTCTTATTGACTTCCTCTTTTTCTACTGCTACTTCTAGCATTATATTTTCTGTCAGCTGTATCAACTGTAGTAGGTTTTCTTCTTTTTATAACAGTTCCTTTTTTTATATCTCCTAAATCTTTTTGAGCCTTATAATAATAAAAGTTGTCATCTTCTCTTAGCTGGCTATAATAATTTCTGAATCTATTTCCATAAAAAAATGTGTCATTATACCTATAAACATAAGGTGAGTAGAATTCATTATAATTATTATAGTAGTAATCATTGTATCGTACTCTACCATAAAATGTAGCATCGCCCCATCTATTGTAATAGATTTTTAGGTGGCCTACTCTAGTTAAACGACCTCTAGAGTATTGCATATAAATGCTTCCTATTTTTCGCACATCACCTCTGTTATTGTAGCTGATTAATACATTTCCAACACGTCTTACTCTTCCTTGATAGTCTCTTTGTATGGATATTCTATTATTTCTCCTTCGATACCTAGATCTTCCTCTATCAAATTTAAAATCGCCATTAAAAAAAACATGAAATCGAATTCCGTTTTCTACAAAAGTTACAGCATTATCATAGTAAGATTGTGTAAGGTTTTCAGAACTATTGTAACTATAAATAGGCTTACTGTAAGAAGCAGCAAGCAAAAACAATGTAAGTATTAATTTTTTCATAAGCTTAAAATTTGAATACTCGTGGTATTTCGATTAACTTTAGAGATCTTTGCAAAGTGTATGCCAAAGAAAATTTTAAAAAATCAACTGATTTTTTTTGATTAAGCAAATGAAAATTTCATTTTAGTAGAAAATTAACGTAGATTTCTTATTATTAGATGATTACAGCGATTAAAAAAAACCTAGAAAAGTCGAGTTTATTATTAAAATCAATTGATCAAAATTTATATATAGATAAGTCTATTCCTCCTTATTTTTCTAGCTTAGGTTCACATACAAGGCATATATTAGATTTTTTTCAATGTATTTTTACAGGATATCGAGAAGGAGTTATTGATCTTACCAAACGAGAACGTAATCTTGTACAGGAAGAAAATCTTTTTGCAGGTATTGCTTATTTAAATGATGTTTTAGATATGTTAGGCGCACTAACAAACGAAGATCTACAAACAAAAGTTATTATTAAAGATAATTTAGGAGAAGGAATAGAGAAAGTTTCTTGTACACTGGCTGCCGTATTATTTCAGGCAAATAGCCATGTTACGCATCATTATGCAATTATAGGGTTTATCATTTATCAATTAGGGATCGATTTGCCTGACACAGACTTTGGATATAATCCAACAACACCTAAAAAAGAGATGTTAAACTGATTGTTTTATTTCTTTAACGTAACTCCTCAAATTTTTTACTTTTTTGATAAATAGGCTTGCGCTTGTATAAGGTGTATCTTTTGCTTTGTGGTTGTATACAGAAATATTATATAGATGCTTCCAGTGATTTCGGATGGTTTTTAATGCTCCCCAGTAAGAGATTTTTTTGCTGTCATAAATGTGCGTAGGTTCACTTAAAACACCATTTAGTTCAACTATTTTAAAATCGCCATTTAATAATTTCTCCCAAGAATCATATTTGATATCTAATCTACCATAATTCCAGTCTTTAATTTGGTGGGATAATTCAGTAAAAATGGTTTTTAACTTATTGTCAATCAAATGATTTCCGTTTATGAACTGAGTGCCTTTAGAATGATTTCCAATGCTAGATAGTACAACAATCTCTCCTTTTTTTGGTATTTGGTTTACATTAGCTAGTTTCTCTAATTGCTCAGCATATAAAAATAATCGTCTGTCTTTTTTTATTAATTTTTTTAACGAATCTACTCCGTTTCCGCAAATTTTAGGTAACTTTTTAAGAGTTATTGATGTAATTATTCCTTTTTTCTGATCTGGATATCGAATGAAAAAAACACCACATTCGTTTTTATAATTAAGAAACTCTTGAACTAAAAAATTGATAGGATATTTTTCAAGATAATTTATAAGTTCTTGTTTAGAGGCAATTTTCTTAACTAACAATCCTCTAAACCCAATATCAGGCTTAGCGATAACAGGGAAGTTGATCGTTTTATTATTTAACTGTTCTAGTGTTTCTTTTACACAAGAATTTGCCAAATGAAAAACTGTTTTAGGTTGATATCTAGAGGGAAGAAGTTGTTGTACTTTGTATTTGCTTTCAGCCCCAATTCCCGAATTTTCAATTACTGGATTGGCTGCTGTATAAAAAGTGCAGCTTTTTGCCTTTAAGGCATGGTATAAAGCAAAACCTAAATTGGGAACATAAAACATATAAATTGGCCAATACTCCCAATACCAGATTCTATAGAATATTCGTTTAAAAAACATTACTGATGTTTAAAAAAAGCATCTAGTAAAGTTTTAAATGTTCTAAAAGCAAAACCCAAAGTAAAAATTGTTAGAAAACTAGAAATTAAAATCAGCAAAATAGCAACCCAGTAATTAGGTGTCTCACTAAATTTATCTAATGCTTTAAAAGACATTGTGAGTGAGATTGGTGATAGAATTAGTAAAAACAATAAAACTCCTAAATTTTTGAGTCCTTTGCCAAGCTGCTTTGTATGAGTCATTTTTTATATGATTTTAATACAGATCGTACATTCCCAAATTTTTTTAATAACTCTTGAGCTGTTTTTTCATCAATTTGTAACTCATTCATTATCATAGCTATTCCTCTTGCTACTAATTTATCATTACTTAGTTGCATATCCACCATCTTATTCCCTTTTACTCTTCCTAATTGAATCATGCAAGTTGTAGAGATCATGTTTAAAACCATTTTTTGAGCGGTTCCTGCTTTCATTCTAGAACTTCCTGTAAGAAACTCAGGTCCTACAATAACTTCAATAGGGAATTCAGCAGCAATAGATAATGGACTGTTTTTATTGCAGGTAATGCATCCTGTAATAATGCCCTCTTCTCTACATTTTTTGATAGCTGATACAACATAAGGTGTTGTCCCTGAAGCAGCAATCCCAACAACTACATCACTATTATTGATATCATAAGACTTTAAATCTTCCCATCCTTGAGTTGTTGAATCTTCGGCAAATTCAACAGCTTTTCTAATGGCTTGATCTCCTCCAGCAATTAAACCGATGATTACGTTGTGAGAAACCCCAAAAGTAGGCGGACACTCAGATGCGTCCAATATTCCTAAACGACCACTTGTTCCTGCTCCTATATAAAACAACTGACCTCCTTCTTTAAGCTTGGGCACAATCTGATTAACAAGTTGTTCAATTGAGTGTAGCACATTCTTTACAGCTAAAGCTACAATTTGATCTTCCTTGTTTATGTTATGAAGAAGATCTGCAACAGACATGCTCTCTAAATTGCTGTAATGAGAATCTTTTTCTGTTATTTTTTCAAAAGACATACCTCACAAATGTAAAAAATAAAAAGCAGGCTATTGCCTGCTTGATAAAGTATTAAATTCTTTCAAGAATTGAATTAAATGTATCACTAGGTCTCATAGCATTATTAGCTAACGATTCATTAGGTTGATAATATCCGCCTATATCAACTGGTTTTCCTTGTACTCCGTTTAACTCACTAATAATAAGTTCTTCTTTCGCTTTCAGTTCTTTTGAAATAGAAGCGAATTGATTTTTCAATTCTTCATCTTCTTCTTGATTTGCTAAAGCTTCTGCCCAGTAAAGAGCTAGATAGAAATGACTTCCTCTATTATCGAGTTCTCCAGCTTTTCTTAAAGGAGATTTGTTATTTTCTAATAAAAGACTAGTTGCTTCATCTAAGCAATCTGCCAGTACTTTTGCTTTTGGGTTATGATTGGTTTCGCTGTAATGCTCTAAGGACACAGCAAGCGCTAAAAATTCACCTAAGGAATCCCAACGTAAATGATTTTCTTCTACAAATTGCTGTACATGTTTAGGAGCAGAACCTCCAGCACCTGTTTCAAATAATCCACCTCCATTCATAAGCGGAACAATAGACAACATCTTGGCAGAAGTTCCTAGTTCTAAAATAGGAAAAAGATCAGTCAAGTAATCACGAAGCACATTTCCTGTTACAGAGATCACATCTTGTCCATCTTTAATTTTTTCAAGTGTGAATTGTGTTGCTTTTTGTGGAGATAAAATTCGAATATCTAATCCGTTAACGTTATGATTGGGAAGATATTTTTCTACTTTCTTAATCAGTTGACGATCATGAGCTCGTTCTTCATTCAACCAAAAAACAGTAGGAGTTTGAGTTGCACGTGCTCTATTAACAGCTAGTTTTATCCAATCTTGAATAGGAGCATCTTTTACCTGACACATTCTCCAGATATCTCCTTGTTCTACATCGTGTTCTAGTAAAACCGTATTATTATGATCAATTACTTGAATAATACCTGTTTCTGAAACCTCAAAAGTTTTATCATGAGATCCGTACTCTTCTGCTTTTTGAGCCATTAAACCTACATTAGGAACAGTTCCCATGGTTGCAGGATTGAACGCGCCATGCTTCTTACAGAAATTAATAGTTGTTTGGTATATAGAAGCATAAGAACTATCTGGAATAACTGCTTTTGTGTCTTGCTGTTCTCCATTTTTATTCCACATTTGACCAGAAGTTCGAATCATTGCTGGCATAGAAGCATCAATAATTACATCCGAAGGAACATGCAAATTGGTAATTCCTTTATCGGAATTGACCATTGCCAAGTCAGGTTTTTCATTCAATAAAGCTTTAATATCGCTTTCAATTTCCAATCGTTTATAATCGGGTAATTCAGATAAGTTTTCTAATAAATTACCAAAGCCATTATTAACATCTACACCAATTTGATCGAATGTTTCTTGATGTTTTGCAAATAACTCTTTGAAAAACACACGAACAGCATGCCCAAAAATAATAGGATCTGATACTTTCATCATAGTTGCTTTCATGTGAAGAGAAAACAAAACACCTTGCTCTTTAGCTTCGCTAACTTGCTCTTCTAGAAAAGTAAGTAATGCTTTCTTTTTCATAACAGCAGCATCAATAATCTCTTCTTTTTGAAGCAAGATGTCTGATTTTAAAATGGTTTTTTGACCATTTTTGCTAATATGGATAATATTTACTTTAGTATCAGAAAGAATTGTAGTTGATTTTTCGGTATGAGCAAAGTCACCTTCTTGCATAGTTGCAATATGACTTTTGGAATCAGAAGACCATTTGCCCATTTTATGAGGATTTTTCTTTGCAAAACTTTTAACTGCTCTTGGAGCACGCCTGTCCGAGTTTCCTTCACGAAGCACAGGATTTACAGCAGAACCCTTTACTTTATTGTAACGAGCTAAAACTTCTTTTTCTTCTTCTGTTGTCGGATTTTCTGGATAATCAGGAAGATTATATCCTAAATTCTGAAGCTCTTTAATTGCATTTGTGAGTTGTGGAACAGATGCGCTAATATTAGGTAGCTTTATAATATTAGCTTCTGGCTTTTTAGCAAGCTCACCTAAAAGAGATAAAGCATCTTCTACTTTTTGGTCTTCTCGTAAATATTCGGAAAAATTAGCTAGAATTCTAGCTGCAAGTGAAATATCTTTTGTGTCAAAATCTATGTTAGAAGATTTTGTAAATGATTTTACAACAGGAAGTAAAGAACGAGTTGCTAGGGCAGGAGCTTCGTCAGTAATAGTATAAATGATTTTATTAGTGCTTCGAGACATATATTATGCTTTATGGAGTTAGGATGTAATCTGATGGCTTCTAAGTTGAAGCAGCGCAAATTTAATAAATCTGTAACGAATTTGTGATTTTTTCGAAATGAAATGAGGGTAGGAAACCAAAAAATAAAAGCCATAATAAACAAATTTTTGTTTATTATGGCTTTCTTGAAATAGGATTAAACTGATTTGTATTTCTACACAATCAAACAAGAATTAATCTTGTGCTACAAGAAAGACAAGTAGCTATAATATTTCCTATTTCAATGAAACACTCTTTCTTCATTTTGTATCTACATAAATCGAAGAGTGTGTTGTTGTACTTTGAAATAGACTGAGAAAACCTATTGGCTTCTCTTCAAAAAATTCAGTTGTTAAAACACTACAGAATCTTCAAACAATCTATAAAAGATACAACTATAATAAAGAACGTTGTCTTATTTTATCTAACGAGTCTAAAGTAAAAGGGATTTATTACAAAACAAATTTTTTAAGTATTTAAAAATCAACATAGTGTGAACACCAGTTATAAACTTTTGTTAATAACAAAAAAGCATTGCCTATAGGCAATGCTTTTTCACTTTGGGTAAAAGTTATTTTTTTAACTTCTTTTCTCTTTAATTCTAGCTTTCTTACCAGTAAGGTCTCTAAAGTAAAAGATACGAGCTCTTCTTACTTTACCTTTTTTGTTTATTTCAATTTTTTGAATTGCTGGCATATTAACAGGGAAAATTCTTTCTACTCCAATAGTACCAGACATTTTTCGTATTGTAAAAGTTTCTGAACTACCAGCTCCTCTTTTTTGAATAACAACTCCTCTAAAAAACTGAGTACGAGTTTTGCTTCCTTCTTTAATTTCGTAGTAGACAGTAATAGTGTCTCCTGCTGAAAATTCAGGAAAATCTTTTTTGGTTACAAATTCGTTTTGAACAAATTTTACTAACGATTCCATTTTAAAAAAATTAATAGTTATAGAAAACCAACATACACGACTCTCGTTAGAGGTTAATTTTCTGAGTTTGCAAATTTAAGCAATATTTTATTTATATCCAATTATGACAAGAATTAACTTTTTGTAAACCAATTGTTTTTTGATGTTAAAAAAGTGTTGCCATTTCATAATTAATAGGCATTAATTTCAAAAAAACATAAAGTTTAGATAGGGTTATCGAAAAGAATAGAAATATAACTTAATTGTATTAAAATACTGAGTGATGTATCCTATTCAAGCTCTAAAGAGACCTTACGCTTCGAAGTATTATTTGTTTTTATTCAATTTAAAATTATTATTAAAAACGATTAGGCGAGAAGTTTCTATAGTCTATATTTTTTTCTTTATCACTTCTGTTTTATTGATCTCTCTTTACAAAAAACAAACATTACACTTGCTGTTGAATAAATTTAATTCATCTTTTTTTGATGTACTCTTTAAATACGCGACTTTTTTAGGAGATGGTATAATGTTCGGGATACTGGCCTTACTATTTGTTTTTATCAAAAGAAGGATGTTCTGGGTTTTTGGTATATCAGGAGCGTTAACTTTACTAGTAACACATTTATTAAAAAAAATAGTTTTTAAAGGAATACCTAGACCTGCTGGCGATTTTGGGTTAGATAATTTACATATTGTAGAAGGTGTAAAAATGGCTTTTTCTCATTCATTTCCTTCAGGACATACAATGACTGCGTTCGCTATATTTACAATACTTTGTTTGTATTTTAAAAAATGTAAATCACAATATATCTGGATGCTCTTAGCTATTGTAGCTGGTTTATCTAGAGTGTATTTATCTCAACATTATTGGATAGATATATTTGTTGGTTCCATACTTGGAATTTTAGTAGGATTTATAAGTTTTGGATTGTTATTAAGGAATAAGCCGATTCATTAATGAACAACTTTCAAAAGAGAGCATATATATTTATCTTTTTTAGTACAATAGTAAGGTTGATTTTAGCCAGTCTATTAGAACTAGGAAATGATGAAGTCTATTATTGGCTTTATGCAAAGTACCCAGCAGTAAGCCATTTTGATCATCCTCCAATGGTTGGGTTTTTTATTCAACTCTTTACATGTAATTTATATTTTGATTCAGCGTTTTTTATACGCTTAGCAGCTATTATACCTAGTAGTTTGAGTATGGTAGTTATCTTTTTAATAGGAAAAGAAATTTATGATTCAAAAATAGGATTTATATCTGTTCTTCTTTATAATCTTAGTATTTATGGATTTATAATTTCTGGAACGTTTATTCTTCCAGACTCTCCCATGGTGTTGTTTTGGTTATTAAGTGTCCTTTTTTTTCTAAAATCACTTATTTACAATCCTACCAATCAAAATAAAAAATACCTGCTTGTTGCGTTTTTATTTTGCTCACTGGCTATTTACTCTAAATATCAAGCTATTTATTTGGTATTAGGAGTCATTCTATATGTTATTTTTTATAACAGGACTTGGCTAAGAAGTATATATCTTTATATATCATTTTTATTTCCTTGTATAGCAATAGGGTTGATTTTTTACTGGAATTATCAAAACGATTTTATCAGTTTTAGTTTTCATAACAAGCGTGTTTCCCTGTTTAGCTTTACGTTTAATAAAGATTCTTTTTTTCGAGAGGTTTTAGGTCAAATCATTTATAATAACCCTTATGTATTTGGGGTGATAGCTTTAGCGGTCATTTCATTTTTTAAAAAGAAATTTGTGTTTAATCGTAGAATTGTATGGTTTTTTCTTCTCTTTTCAGCGCCTTTATTGATAACAACAATTTACCTTTCAGTGTCAAGAAATACGCTTCCTCATTGGTCTGGTATTTCGTATTTAACACTTATACCAATTGCTTCTGTATATGTTTTTCAAAAGAAAAAGATAATTAAAAAGCTTTATAGAGGTTTTATTTTTTTAGTAGTCTTGTTTATTCTTGTTTCATGTTCTATTAATTATGGTTTTTTAATGCCTAAACCTAATACTTCAGATTCAGTAAATAATTTAGGAAGAAAAGATGTTACTATGGATATGTACGGTTGGATGCAAGCGGCTGATAGTTTACACAAAATTATTCTTGAAAAGAATCTCGGTAATTATCAAATAGTATCTGATAATTGGTATCCTGCATCACATATTGACTATTACATTGCTAGTCCGCTAAAAATGAATGTGTATGTACTTGGAGATATTAGTAAGAAACATAAATATCATTGGATAAATCAAAAAAATAAGTTGCTCAAGAATAAAGTTCTATATGTAACAGACAGTAGAAATTATAAAGATCCAATTCTTTTTAAAAAAGAATATCCTGTATCTAAACTGCTTAATATCATCAAAATAAAGCGTAATAATGTTCCTGTGAAGAATGTGTTTTTATACTTATTAGAAAAAAGAATTTAATTTTTCTTGTAGTTTTTGCACAAGAAAACCCAAAACTTCCGAATTTCTCTATTTCCTTTTTTAATAGTTATAGGTTCTAATTCTTCTACACTTTCAAAGAAGTTATAAATACTTTCTGGAAAGGCTTTTCCTTTTTTATTTTTATTTCTAAATCGAGTGTCAGAATCAATAAATAATGCGTTTTTTCCTTCTAACCTGCTCAGGTTATTATCTAGGTAATCAAAGTGAAGAGCAGGTAGGTTAATGACATTTTTTCCATAAATGGTTTCTTGAGGTAAATAAAATCTTAAAGCAGAAGAAGTCTTGTAATCATCTACAGAAAATAGAAAACTAGTAGAGTGTTTTTCTTGGAGTGTTACTACTTTCTCAGATAATTCTTTCCACCCAACCCAAGTATCATCACTTTTTATGGGAAATACATAAAAGATAACCTGTACTGCAACTAAAAGATGTATAAAAATTGATGAGAGAATTTGATATCGTAATAGTTTTTTATTTATGTAGAAAGAAGCTAGTATGCAGCCTGTTATGTAAGAGGGCATCATCCAGTTTATTTTAACCCAATAAAAAGGAGAAATTATAAAAAAACCTATAAAAGCAGGAATGAAAAATGCTAATAAAAACAATGTTTTTTGAGATGGTAAGCACCACTTTATAAATGCTTTTTTGATATGCTTGTAAGAAAAAACAAGAAAAGAGCAGGATAAAATAGGTAGTAAAAGAAAAGCTTGATGTGCTACTGCTCCTAGAAAGAGTTTTGGTTTTACATTAAATTGAGTAATAGAGCTTGCTCTATTTGATGATTGAAAAACAAAAGAGGCAAATTCATTTTGATAATTCCAGTACCAAACAGGAAACATTGTCAAAATAGAGATAAGCAAACAAAACCATAGCCATTTGGAAAAAAATAATTTACGATAGTTTTTTGAAAATAGTAAAAAAAAGAGCAATCCGATTTGTAATAGAATAGCTGTGTATTTACTGTTGAATGCTAATCCCATTGCCAACCCTGCAAAAAGCCAGTATTGTTTTTTGTTTTGAAAAATGGCTTTATATAAAAACAAAACACTCAACGACCAGAATAAAATGAGGGGAACATCTGGAGTTGAATTAAAAGACAGTATTGATATAAATAGAGTAGAAGTAATTAGCAAGAGTGAATTATATGCTTTTTGTTTTGAAAGAAAACATTGAGCAAGTTTGTAAAAAACGATAAGAGTAATACTTGTTATTAAAAAATCAGTAAGTTTTACTACAAAAACTGAAGTTCCAAAAACCTCAGTTGTAAGCCTAAGTAAATAACCAATCATGCCAGGATGATCAAAGTAAGACCAGGCTAAATTTTGACCATACATATAGTAATATGCATCTTGAGGCATAAGCCCCATAAAAGGAAGTATAAAAAAACGAAAAAGCTGAAAGCCAAAAACCCAACTTAGTGAAGGATGCCTTTTTATGAAGCTTTTCAGTTTAATCATTCAGTAAATCGGGTCTTATTTCTTTTGTTCTTTTATAAGCTTGCTCGGTTCTCCATTCTTCAATTTTTGGAAAATTACCAGAAAGCAACACTTCAGGAACTTTCATTCCCATATATTCTGCAGGTCTTGTATAAACTGGAGGTGATAATAAATTATCTTGAAAAGAATCTGTTAAAGCGGAAGTTTCGTCTCCTAAAACACCTGGAATCAACCGAACGATAGCATCACACAAAACAGCTGCAGCTAATTCGCCACCTGTTAAAACATAATCTCCAATTGAAATTTCTTTGGTAATGTATTTATCACGTATTCTTTGATCTACACCTTTATAATGCCCTGTCAGAATTAATAAATTTTTTGCCAACGATAATTTGTTCGCAGTCACTTGCGTAAGCGTTTTAGCATCGGGTGTCATATAAATAATTTCATCATAGTTTCGTTTTTGCATTAGCTTTTCAATGCAATTAGAAATAGGCTCTATCATTAAAACCATGCCAGCGCCTCCTCCAAATTGATAATCATCAATTTGTCTGTAATTTCCTATTCCAAACTCTCTTAAATCATGAAGCTCTATAGTAACTAAATCTTTGTCTTGTGCTCTCTTTATGATAGAATGTTCAAAAGGACTTTTTAGTAAATCAGGAGATACTGAAATGATATCTATATGCATGGCTCGGTTGTAACTTAATCAATATATTTTTTAGGAATAGGAAATTCTTTGGTTTCTGATTGCCAAAACACGTTTACGATCCACCAACGATCTCCATCATATAACAATTGAATACTATTGATTCCTCTCATAAAAGGAGTTGTTTCTTTTTTGCTATGAAAACTTTCATAAGTGGAGAATACCTGAGCAATATTTCCAAATTGTTCTACTCGTCTACCTAGTTCTTTTTCATGAAATCCATTTGCTACAAGCCATTTTCCTGAAGTGTTTATATAATCTTGTGGAGTTAAAAACCGAGCTATAGTGTTTCCGTCTTTCTTTTTTCCTGTCGGAATTAGCTTTGCATCTTTATGAAATAGATAGGAAAATAATTCCCAGTTACGAGTTTCTCCTTTTTCTCCAGAAATAACATTATAAAGTGTATGAATAATAGCATCTATATTTTTCACTTTTGCATCATAGTTTGATTGTGCTCTAGAGTTTGTGTAAATAATTAAGCATAGTAAGAGGAGAATATATTTTTTCATATTAAGTTTGATTATGAGTGTTTAGATTAACGTAACGCTTTTATAAATCTATTTTTCCCAAATATATCTTTTTTTATTTCAATGGAATGGAATCCTATATCGAGCAGGAGTTTTTCAGTTTCAGAAAAAAGATATTCATTAATTTCGAAAAATAGAATGCCATTTTCAGTAAGTGATTTTGAAGCTAGTTGTGCTATTTTTTGATAGAAAATGAGAGGGTTTTTATTCGGTACAAATAAAGCTAATTCGGGTTCATATTTTAAAACATTGTTTTTCATCTCTTTCTTTTCAAGCTCACGAACGTATGGAGGGTTAGAAATGATAATATCAAAAGATTGATTTAAATCGCTTGTGGTTAGAATATCTTTATGGATAAAATGAATAGAAACATTATTTCGTTCGGCATTCTGTTTTGCTACTTCTAGAGCTTCACTAGAAATGTCTAACGCGTAAATTGAAACATCGGGATTATTTTTTTTTAGGGCTATAGAAATACAACCACTCCCTGTTCCAATGTCAAGTATTTGTATTGGTTTTTTGTTTGAAGTTTGTATAGTATTTAGAATCCAACTAACAAGTTCTTCTGTTTCGGGTCTTGGAATTAACGTGTGTTTATTAACAATAAAAGGAAAACCATAAAATTCAGTTTTGCCAATAATATATTGAATAGGTTCCTCTTTTTTTAAACGATCTAAAGCTTGACTAAATGCATTTATATTTTTATTAGATATATTGTAATTGGGTTGAAGAGTGAGATCAATTCTCTTTAAACCTGTATATTCTTCAAGTAAAAAATAGAAGAAGGAATCAATTTCTGTTTTTGGAAATAAATCAGATAATTGATTGTGAAATTTCTTTTTTAATTCTTTTAAGATCATAAATTTTTAATCATCCAAACATTACAAGAATAATGTCCTGTATTTCCTAAAGGTTTTTCAAGAGGTGTAAATCCGTTTTTTTTATATAATAGTCGGGCTGTTTCCATATAAGGCATGGTTTCTAAATAGCACTTTTCGAATCCTAAATCTTTGGCATTAGATAAGCATTTTTTTATCATTTCAGATCCTAATCTTTTCCCTCTTGCAATAGGAGAGAAATACATTTTTTGAAGCTCACAGATACTATCATCAGTTCCTTGTAACGGAGCTATACCGCCACCGCCAACAACATTTCCTAGATGCTCAACAACATAATATTGATGTTTTTCTTGTTGATAGGTTTCAAACATGCAATCCAACGTTTTATCTTCATAAGCAGTGCCTATTTTAGGTACGCCAAATTCAATTAAAACATCTCTAATAATTTTTGCAATAGCAGAATTGTCTTCTTGTTCTATTGGTCTGATTATAAACGGGGCAGATGTTATCATAGAAACGTCTATTTTTGTTGTGGCAATTTACCTAAAAAATAGTTGAATTATTTTTTAATGGATGCTGTTTTAAATTTTTTTGATTGAAGAACCATCAAACATACATGGCACGTTGTTTAGAACTTGCTAAGAAAGGAATAGGATTTACAAGGCCTAATCCTTCTGTTGGAGCTGTAGTAGTTTGTGAAAATAAAATAATAGGAGAGGGTTATACGAGTTCCTATGGTGGAAGTCATGCAGAGGTAAATGCGATTCAATCAGTAAAAAACGAAAAGCTTTTAAAAAAAGCTACATTATACGTAACGCTAGAGCCTTGTTCTCATCATGGTAAAACACCTCCTTGCTCTGATTTAATTATTGCAACAGGAATTAAACATGTAGTAATAGGTTGTATTGATTCTAATTCATTAGTTGCAGGTAAAGGGATTGAGAAGCTAAAAAACGCAGGATGTAAGGTAGAATTGGGAACTTTAGAGGAAGAATGTAAGCATCATCATAGACGATTTTTTACGTTTCATACTAAAAAAAGACCTTTTATTATCCTAAAATGGGCAGAAACACAAGATGGTTTTATTGCTCCAATTCATAAAGATAGTCAAACTCCTATTTGGATTACTAATGAGTTTTCTCGGCAAATAGTTCATCAAAAAAGAGCAGAAGAGCATGCAATCTTAGTTGGGTTTAATACGGTTTTGCAAGATAATCCTCGTTTAACAATTAGAGAGTTTTCAGGAAATAATCCAATACGAATTGTAGTAGACAAAAATTTAGAGTTATCAAAAAAGCTTCATGTTTTTGATGACCAGGGTGATACGATTGTTGTGAATAGTAAGGCTACTACTCGCAATCAAAATATTTATTATGAAAAAATAAATTTTAAAAACTCGTTAGTTCAAGAGCTTTGCGACTTACTTTATAAAAGAGAAATTCAATCTGTTATTATAGAAGGCGGAACAAAAACCTTACAGGCGTTTATAGATTCTGGTATTTGGGATGAGGCAACTGTTTTTATTAGTCAAAAAACATTTAAGTCAGGAGTGAAATCGCCAACTTTTCAAGGAAGATTGATTGCTGAGGGAAATATTATGGGAGATATTTTAAAGACGTATGTGAATGATTAAAAATATCATTTTTGATTTTGGAGATGTCTTTATCAACTTAGACAAATTAGCTACTGAAAAAGCGTTGTTTGGATTGGGAGTAAATGTGATTTCTAATGAAATGTACGATGTTTATTATCAATATGAACAAGGGAGAATCTCTACAAAAAACTTTATTGATCGGTTTAAAAAGTTATACCCAAATATATCTTCAAAAGATTTTGTAGATGCTTGGAATGCCATTTTACAGGATACGCCAAAACATAGGCTTGATTTTATCAAGTCACTAAAAAAATCAAATCAATATCGATTGTTTTTGCTTAGTAATACCAATGATTTACATATTTCTTGGATTCAGAAAAATTGGGGAGAAGTAGTTTACAATGAGTTTAAAAATTCTTTTGAGCAGTTCTACTTGTCTCATGAAATAGGGCTGAGGAAACCAGACCCGACAATTTATGAATTTGTTCTTCAACAAAATAACTTGGCAGCAAATGAAACTTTTTTCATTGATGATACTAGAGAAAATATAGATGCAGCGAAAGCTCTCGGAATTCATGTGTGGAATATAAATCCGCATAAAGAAGATGTTGTAAATTTGCAGGCTCGAAAAGAATTTTTAAAATGTTCTACTTAGCTGTTAGTATTTGCATTTCTAGTTTATTGTTTGTAATCTTTAAACTGTTTGATGTATTTAAAATTAATACACTTCAAGCCATTATTGTAAATTACCTAGTAGCATTTTTTGTAGGTGTTTTTAAAGCAGAACAAATACCGCCTCCACAAGAGATTGTTTCTCAGTCTTGGTTTTTGGGAGCGTTTTTTTTAGGGATATTATTTATTACTGTCTTTAACGTGATGGCCTTAACTTCTCAAAAGAATGGATTATCAGTTGCTTCAGTTGCAAGTAAAATGTCTGTTGTAATTCCTATCGCTTTTGGATTTTTATTGTATCATGAAACAACAGGATGGTTAAAAATCATTGGTATTTTTTTAGCACTCGTAGCTGTTTATCTTACTTCAGTAAAGAGCGAAAAAGAAGCTTTAGACAAGAAAAACCTGTTATATCCATTGTTGTTATTTTTAGGGTCAGGATGTATAGACACCACTATAAAATTTATTGAAACAACACATGTTTCGGAAGGTAGTGAATCCATCTTTTCAGCAACAATATTTGCATTTGCTTTTTTGTTTGGAGTCTTATTTTTAGTATACCAAATAGCAAGAGGAAATTTTGTTTTTCAGTGGAAAAATATTTTGGGGGGAATTATGTTGGGAATTCCGAACTATTACTCAATTGTATACTTGTTAAAAGCATTAAAGACAGAAGGGCTGGAAAGTTCTACAATTTTTACACTGAATAATGTGGGAATTGTTGTTTTGTCAACAATTTTTGGGTTGCTTTTCTTTCAAGAAAAATTACAGATTAAGAATTGGTTAGGAATTCTAGTTGCGATCATCAGTATTGCTTTAGTGGCTAGTTCTTATTAGTTATGGTTGATGTATATAGAACCATACATGCAGCTTCTAAAGAGACACTTTACAAAGAAAAAGGAAGTAAGTTTTTTGGCTACGCTTTCCCAGTTACATCAGAAGATGAAGTTCAATTACAGTTAGATTTTTTAAAAAAGAAACACTCATCAGCTAGGCATTTCTGTTATGCTTGGCAAATTGGAGTAGAGGCTATTCGGTACAGAACAAATGATGATGGAGAGCCTAATAATTCTGCGGGAATTCCTATTTATGGTCAAATTCAATCATTTCAAGTTACCAATATTTTGGTTGTATCTGTTCGTTATTTTGGAGGAACTAAGTTGGGTGTAGGAGGACTTATTCAGGCTTATAAAACTTCAGCTCAAATAACCTTAGAAATTTCTGAGATTATAGAAAAAACAATTAATGATACGTTTCTGTTAACGTTTAGCTATGAAGAAATGAACTTAGTAATGCGATTAGTTAAAGAACACAATTTAGAAGTGACAAATCAACAAATGGAAATAAATTGTCAACTCACAATAGAAGTAAGAAAGAAAGATTCCTTAAAAATAGAATCGTTATTGAGCAATTTCCACAAAGTTCAGTACAAAAAACTAAAAACCGAATTTCTTTAAAAGATAATCAGGGCATTTTATGGGTTTATTGGTCTTAATATCTATGAAAGCTAGTGTAGAACTTCCTGTACACAAGACTTCATTATTATCGTTGCTAATTGTATAATCAAATAGTATTTTTACAATTGGTTTTTTGGCTAATTCAACTTTGATAGTTAGTAAATCGTCATAATGGGCGGGTTTTAAAAAAGTAAAACTTAAGCTAATAACAGGTAGTTTTACTCCGCTTAATTCCATATCTTTGTAAGTAACACCTAATGTACGTAGCCATTCTGTTCTTCCTATTTCGAAGTACTGTGCATAATTTCCGTGGTAAACAACTCCCATTTGGTCAGTTTCGCCGTATCGTACTCTTGTTTGTGTAGAGAATTTTTTCACTTTTAAAAAATGTAACGAGTGATATTTTACGTAAAAAAAAAATAATAATCAATAGCAATTTGATTTTTTTATACTGTTTTTTATTCACACATTTGTTGTGCTATTGAAAGAGGATTTTTAATCAAATTTGTTAACAACTAACTTCTAATATTTACCTATGGCTAAAACTGCGGTATCGGTTTGGAACAAGTGCTTATCTTTTATAAAAGACAATATAAAACCTCAAGCGTATAAGACATGGTTCGAACCAATTAGGCCCGTTAAGCTATCTGGTGAAGCACTTACTATACAAGTGCCCAGTAAGTTTTTTTACGAGTGGTTAGAAGAGCATTATATTAAGTTATTACGAGTTGCTTTGGTGAGAGAATTAGGTAATGAAGCAAAGTTGATTTATGATGTGAGAATGGAGAATACGTATAGTAGTAACCGACCTCAAATTGTTAAAATCCCAAGTTCGAATAGAGACCCTTTAAAACCGCAAAAAGTTTCCGTTCCTGTAGAGGTTAGCAAGAGGGAATTGCGGAATCCTTTTGTAATTCCGGGTCTTCAGAAAGTTAAAATTGAATCTCAACTAAATCCAAATTATAACTTTAACAATTTTGTTGAAGGAGACTCTAATCGTTTAGCTAGGTCTGCAGGGATGGCAGTTGCTAATAAGCCAGGAGGAACATCTTTCAATCCATTGCTGATTTATGGAGGAGTAGGTTTAGGAAAAACACATTTAGCCCATGCTATTGGGGTTGAGATTAAAGATAAATATCCTGATAAAACAGTTTTATACATTTCATCAGAAAAATTTACGCAGCAATTTATAGATTCTGTGAAATCAAATACTAGAAATGACTTTATTCATTTTTACCAAATGGTTGACGTATTAGTTATTGACGATGTTCAGTTTCTATCAGGCAAAGCTGCAACGCAAGATGTGTTCTTTCATATATTCAATCACCTTCACCAAAATGGGAAGCAGGTTATTTTAACATCAGATAAAGCGCCTGTTGATATGCAAGATATTGAGCAGCGACTTTTATCTCGTTTTAAATGGGGATTGTCTGCAGAATTGCAAGCACCTGATTATGAGACAAGAATTTCGATTTTACAGAAAAAATTATTTAGAGATGGTGTTAATATGCCAAGCGAAATTGTAGAGTATATTGCAAAAAATATTAAAACAAACGTTAGAGAATTAGAAGGTGTAATTATTTCTATGATTGCACAAGCATCTTTTAATAGAAAAGAGTTTTCTCTTGAATTAGCTAAACAGATTGTAGACAAGTTTGTTAAAAATACAAAGAAAGAAGTTTCTATAGATTACATTCAAAAAGTGGTATCAAAATACTTCGACATGGATGTGAGTACATTACAGTCAAAAACAAGAAAACGTCATATTGTACAAGCACGTCAATTAGCAATGTATTTTGCTAAGCGAATGACAAAAACTTCTCTGGCTAGTATTGGAGCTCAAATAGGGCAGAGAGACCATGCAACAGTTCTTCATGCATGTAAAACGGTAGATAATCTTACCGAAACAGATAAACAATTTAGAAAATACGTAGAAGACCTTACTAAAAAGTTAACTTTCTAAACTATCAGAAATGAAAAAGATACTAATGGTTTGTTTGGGGAACATCTGTAGATCTCCACTTGCCGAAGGTATTTTAAAATCTAAATTAAATTCAAAAACTTTTTTAGTTGACTCTGCAGGAACATCAGCATATCATGTGGGTGAATTACCAGATAAACGTTCTATAGAAGTAGCAAAAAAGCATGGTTTAGATATCACTAATCAAAAAGCTCGTCAATTTATGATTGATGATTTTGAAACCTTTGATGAGATTTTTGTAATGGACAAAAGCAATTATCATAATATCATCAAGAAAGCAAAAAATGATCAGCAAGAGAAAAAGGTAACAATGATTTTAAATGAAAGCTTTCCAAACGAGAATAAAGAAGTTCCTGATCCGTATCATGGTGGAGAAGCAGGCTTTGAAAATGTTTATCAAATGCTAGATGAAGCCTGTGATATAATAGCTAAACGATTATAGATAATGATAGGAAAACTGTACTTAATACCAACTACTTTAGGAGATACAGAACCGCTAGAGGTTATGCCATTATCAGTAAAAAAAGTAATAGAAGAAGTTGATTATTATATTGTTGAAAATGAAAAATCTGCCAGAAGATTTATAAAAAAAATTACCCCAAAAAAATCACAACCAGATTTAGTGCTGAAGAAATTAGACAAATACACAGAAGAATTAGAAACACAGTCGTATTTAGATGTTTGTAAAGAAGGAATTTCTGTAGGATTATTATCTGAAGCAGGCGTTCCTGCAGTTGCAGATCCAGGAGCAACTATTGTAAAGCAAGCACATCAAAAAGGAGTGCAAGTAATTCCTCTAGTAGGACCTTCGTCTATTATTTTGGCTTTAATGGCTTCTGGTTTAAACGGTCAGAATTTTGCTTTTAATGGGTATTTGCCGATCGAGAAAAATGAACGAAAGAAGATGATTAAGGAATTAGAAAAATTGTCCAAAGAAAAGGATCAATCTCAAATTTTTATAGAAACTCCTTATCGAAATGAAAAGATGTTTAATGATTTAAAAGCTACTCTTACTCCAAATACACGCTTGTGTATTGCTGTTGATATAACTTTGCCAGAAGAGTATATTAAAACATTTACTGCTGAAGAATGGAAATCTCAATCACCAGATTTACATAAAAGGCCAGCTATTTTTATTATTCAGAAATAATTAATGAACCTGTGCTTTTCTATCTGCTTTAATTTCAGAAAGATTATAACCTCCAAATTTTTTTATATAGTATCTAATACTAGAACCGTAAGCATCAGAAAAATTAACTCTTCCGCCAGTTCGTAAATATTTTTTTACGTTTCCAGCTCCAGCCAAATGAGCGGCAGCCAAAATGCCAGATTCCGTAACCTTTACGCCGTTAATTGTTTTGCCAATGCTCCTTTTAATATCTTTTCTTAAAATCCACTTGTTAACTTTACATAAAGCAATGAAAGCCTTTTCTTGTAATTCTGGGTTTTTAAGGAATGTATTAATATTGTATATTCGAAAACGCCTCAATGTGCTCCGACCAAATTGATACTTTCCTAAATAACCAAGTGTGTTTATAGCTTTGTAGTTTCCTTGAGATTCTTTAAAAGCTAACGCTTCTTTAAAAGCGATAAAGTTATTTTGTAAAAAAAGAATTTTGTGGGAGTTTTTCTCTAGTTTAACAGAGATGATAGGAATCTCTTCAAAAGCACTATTATTGCTTGTGGCGCTAATAAAAAAACTACTAATTAGTAAAAAAAGAACAAACTTTCTGATAATAAAATCTTTCTGTTTCGCTTTGCAAATTTACGAAATATAATTTAATTGTTTGATATACAGCTTATTCCGCGATTGCATAAAATGAAGATTCAAGGGTTAAAATTTGTTTTTGTTATAAAATTTCAATAAAAAACCAAAAAATATTACAAAATCATCAATAAAACTATTTTTTTAAGATTGTATGTAAAAAGAGTTTTTATTATAAATAGACCTCTATTTTAGCGATGAATTCCTTGTTTATTTAACCAACTTTGATATTTAGCAGCATTATTATTGTGTTCTCTTAAAGTACTGGCAAACTCGTGATATCCCAATCGATCGATGCTAGCGCACATGTAATAGTAGTTATGCTTTTGATGATTTAATACAGCTTCAATAGAAGAAATATCTGGCATGGCTATTAAAGAAGGAGGTAAACCTTGATGAACATATGTATTATAAGGAGATTGTAGCTGTAAATCTTTGTTAAGAACTCGTTTAACAACATAATCTTGTCCTTTTTCCTGTCTTATGGAATATATAACTGTTGGATCAGCTTGTAGTAGAATGCCTTTTCGTAATCTGTTTAGATATAGACCAGCAACAATAGGACGTTCCTCAGGTTTGGCAGTTTCTTTTTGCACTATAGATGCAAGCGTTATTACTTCCTTTGGAGTCATTTTTAGTTCTTTTGCTTTTTGTAATCTGTTGTTGTTCCAAAAGCTTTTGTATTCTTTTAGCATTCGATCTCTAAAACCATCAGCACTTGTGTCCCAGTAAAATTCATAACTATTAGGAATAAATAATCCTAACACAGAGTTTTTATTAAAACCTGTTTTTGACAAGAAAGAACTATCTATAAATGATTCTAAAAGAGAAAGAGAGTCAGGCTCTATTTGTTGGGCAATTCGTCCTGCTAATTTTTCTAGAGAGTCTTGATTGTTAAAAGATACGGTTAAAGGAGTTTGTTTACCACTACGAAGTAAGTTAATTAAATCGTTGTTAGACATTCTTTCAGAAACTTTATATCGTCCACTTTTGGGTTTAGTAAAAGATTTTCTACTAGCTACCCAGCTAAAATCATCCACATCGTTTACAAAAGGCTTTATGCGATTTTGTAAATCATTAAAAGTGTCGGTAGATTTAACATATACAAATCCGTTTTTTAAAACATTCTTTCCGTAGATTTTCTGATAGTAATTGTATGCCACCGCCAAACCTATGAGAGCGATTAGAATAATACCAAAAAAAAGTTTCTTTTTACTCATGAAATTAGTTGATAAAAAAGTTCGTCTTTATAAGATCCGTTACTAAAAAGCCAGTCTTTTTTTACGCCTATTTTTTTAAAAGCATGTTTTTCGAATAAATGTTGACTAGCAATATTATCAATTCCCACGTTTGCGTACAATTGATGTATTTCAAGAATGGTAAAGCTGTAACGAACTAGAAGCTGCAACGCTTCTGATGCAAAGCCTTTATTTTGAGCTTCTTTTAAGATTACAATACCAACTCCTGCTCTTTTGTGAATAGGATTAAAATCATACAGATCAATCATTCCAACAGGGTTTGAGTTGTCAATGGGTTGAATGATTAATCTAAGTTGTTTTGCTTCAAAAAGATCTAGGTGAGAATTGGCAATGTATTGTTGTAAAATATACTTTGAAAAAGGGGTAATTGTATGGCTAACCTCCCAAAAGTCAGTGTTATTTTCGGTTTTGTAGAGAAAATCCAAATCTTCTGGCTCAAGAGCTCTGAGTAAAACTTTTTTTCCTTCTAACATCTTAAATTTCAATACTTCCTTTATAAACAAATTGAGCAGGCCCTGTTAAAAAAACGTTTTTATATGTTCCATTTTCAACATCAAAAGAAACAATTAACTCTCCACCTTCAACAAGAAGCTTAATTTCGGTTTCTGTTGTTTTTTGTGTTGCATGAAAAGCAATAGCTGCAGCAGTAACACCAGTTCCACAAGCTAATGTTTCATTTTCAACACCTCTTTCATATGTTCTAACACGTAATATATTTTGATTAATGTATTGCACAAAATTGACATTACTTCCTTCAGTTCCGTAGATGTTATTTCGAATTTCTTTTCCTTTTTCAAGAATAGGAAAGTGACTAAGATCAGAAACCCATTCTACATGATGTGGAGATCCCGTATCAACAAAAACATGGTTGTTATTGATTTTGATATTATCAACATTAGTCATCTGAAGAGTTACTGAATCATTTTCTATAGTAGCATGATGAATACCATCAACAGCAAGAAAAGAAGTTTTTTCTTCTATAATTTTTAAATACTTAGCAAAAGCAACAATACATCTTCCTCCATTTCCACACATGGTACTCTCATTGCCATCAGCATTGAAATAAACCATTTTAAAATCAGTTGATGAATCGTTTTCTAATAAAATTAAACCATCAGCCCCAATACCAAAATGCCGATCACAAAGATGTGCAATAGCTTTTTGGTTTTTAACGGGAAAAAATTTAGTACGATTGTCTATTATAATAAAATCATTCCCTGTTCCTTGGTATTTGTAAAAAGGAAGTTCCATAAGGAAGCAAAGATAGAAAAAAAGTACTTGAAAGTACTGTGTTAATACGGGGTTAAAATGCGTTAAGAACCCGTTAATAGGGTTGACAAAAATGTTAAAATTTGTATTTTTGATACACATTAAAAAGTTAGTAACTATGAAAAAAGTACTCAGTTTTTTAGGAATGGCAATTCTTGGAGGTGGAATTGCTCTTGGAGGATACAAACTATTTTTAGAAAAACCTGTAGTTGTAGAACGAACTGTAGATAATTCGTTACCCGTTGTTCAGTCTAATTTTACGGAGACGACTACAGTTAACACACCTACAAATTTTACAGAAGCTGCAGAAAAAACAGTAAATGCGGTTGTACATGTAAAAAACACAGCAATAAAATCTGCAATTACAACATGGGCAGATTTGTTTAACGGTCCTAGAAGATACGAACAGATTGGTACAGGAAGTGGAGTTATCATTTCGTCAGATGGCTATATCGTGACAAACAATCATGTAATTACAAATGCATCTGATTTAGAAATAACTTTAAATAATAGTAAAAAATACAAGGCTGAATTGGTAGGAACAGATGAAAAGAATGATATAGCATTGCTTAAAATTAATGCAGATTCTAAATTACCATATATGCCTTTTGCTAATTCTGATAATATCAGAATAGGAGAGTGGGTGCTAGCTGTAGGAAACCCCTATAATTTAACATCAACTGTAACAGCAGGAATTGTTAGTGCAAAAGGACGAGATTTAAAAGGGAATGGAGATGTAACCGATTCTTTTATCCAAACAGATGCAGCAGTTAATCCAGGAAACAGTGGAGGAGCTTTAGTAAATGTAAGAGGGGAATTGGTAGGGATTAACACAGCAATCTCTTCTCAAACAGGCTCCTATGTGGGGTATTCTTTTGCAGTTCCTTCTAATATTGCAAAAAAAATAGTAGATGATATATTAGAGTTTGGAAGCGTACAAGAAGCTGTTTTAGGAATTAGCGTTGATAATTCTCAGCAAGATGTAGAAGGGGTAAAAATTGGAAGTTTACCTGAAGATAGCGGAGCAAAAAAAGCAGGATTAGAAGAAGGAGATATTATTGTAAAGATCAACAATGTTAAAATTACTAAGTTTTCAGATTTAGCAGGTCAATTAACGGCGAAAAGACCTGGAGATCGTGTAGATGTAACAGTAGATAGAAGTGGAAATTATCTTACAAAAAACGTAGTGTTAAGTAAAAGAGACACATATTTTTCAAGACCTCTTAGAATTCAGCTGAAAGACCTGACCAAGAAAGAAAAGAAAAAATTCGATATAGAAAGTGGAGCAAAAATTAGCAGAAGTTTGAATGAAAGTTTAACGTACTCGGGTATTGAAGAAGGAGATATTTTGATTAGTGTAAACAAAAGGAAAGTATTAGATGCTTCAGATGCAGCAAGGTTGTTAGATAATGCATATAAGAGTAGGACATCTATTGTATTAGAAATAATGAATAAGAAAGGCGAAACAGAGCGCTATATTTTTAGGTAAAAAAGGAAAGCTATATTTACAAAAACTCCAACAAATTGTTGGAGTTTTTATTTTAAATAAAGGTTAACGAAATCGTTGGAAATTAATACTTTTGCAAAAAAATAATTCGTTCAAAACCATTATGTCAACACAAAATAATTACGAACAGGAAGTTTCCTCTCAAGCTCAGGTTAGAAGAGCAACAGTAGAGTTTATAAACATTGTAAACGATCTATGGTATGATAAATCTATCGAGCTTGTTTTGTTTAGAAATCCATTAATAGATAAAAGAGCGGCAGAAGTTTTAAACTTAATAGATTACGCAAAAGAATTTGTAGCAAAAGAGATTTCAATTCATGATGCATTAGAAATTGCGAAAGCGATTCAGAAACTAGATTTACCTTCAGCAAAGCTGGATATTGGAAAACTAGCTTACGAATGTCACTTAAATGAAAAAGCTTGTGAAGACAAGGTTTCTTTTGTTTCCAATAAATTGAAAGATGCAACAGAAGCGAAAGATATTTATCCGAAAGATGTTGTTTTGTATGGCTTTGGTAGAATAGGTCGTTTACTAGCTAGAGAGTTAATGACAAAGATGGGTAAAGGCTCTCAACTTCGATTACGAGCTGTTGTAACACGCGGAAGTATAGACCAGACTGTGCTTGAAAAAAGAGCTTCTCTATTAAGTATAGATTCTGTGCATGGAGATTTTTTAGGAACTGTTCAGATAGACGTAGAAAACAATGCACTTATCATTAATGGGACAACTGTTCATATGATTTCAGCAAATGCTCCAGAAGAGATAGACTATACTGCTTATGGAATTCAAGATGCACTAGTTATTGATAATACAGGAGCTTTTAGAGATCATGAAGCATTAAGTAGACACTTACAATCTAAAGGAGCAAGTAAAGTATTATTGACAGCTCCAGGAAAAGGAGTTCCAAATATCGTACATGGAGTAAATCATAAAGAGTATGATCCAGACATGGTAGATATTTTTTCAGCAGCTTCTTGTACAACCAACGCAATAACACCTATACTAAAAGTTCTTGAAGATAATTTCGGAATTAAAAAAGGTCATTTAGAAACAATTCACGCATATACCAATGATCAAAACTTGGTAGATAATATGCATAAGAAGTATAGAAGAGGTAGAGCAGCAGCTCTTAATATGGTTATTACAGAAACAGGTGCAGGTAAAGCGGTTGCAAAAGCACTTCCTGTTTTAGAAGGAAAATTAACTTCAAATGCAATTCGCGTTCCAGTTCCTAATGGGTCGCTAGTAGTACTAAATCTTCAGTTACGAACCAATGTTACTACAGAAACGTTGAATGCAGTAATGAAACGAAATGCTTTAGAAGGAGATTTAGTAGAGCAGATTAAGTATTCGTTGGATAATGAGTTAGTTTCTTCAGATATTGTAGGGACGACTGCTCCTTCTATTTTTGATAGTAAAGCCACTATAACTGATGGAGATAGTGTTGTTGCTTATGTTTGGTATGATAACGAGTATGGCTACAGTCATCAAGTAATTCGATTAGCTAAACATATTGCTAAAGTAAGACGTTATACTTATTATTAAAATATCATTTTATATACTTAAAAACCCGAAACAAAGCTTTGTTTCGGGTTTTGTTTTTCCCTATTTTTAGCAAGTAATTTTTTGTTCCATGTCATCAATTCAAAATAAAATAGAGGCTTTAAGAAAAGAGCTTAATCATCATAACTACAATTATTATGTGTTAGATAGCCCCATAATTTCAGATTTTGATTTTGACATGAAAATCAAGGAGTTAGAAAAATTAGAAGCTAAACATCCTGAGTTTTATGACCCTGATTCACCAACGCAAAGAGTAGGAGGAGAAATCACTAAAAATTTTGAAACTATTACTCATAAAAACAGAATGTATTCTTTAGATAACTCATATTCTAAAGAAGATTTATTAGATTGGGAAAAACGTATTCAAAAAATTTTAGGAACTACCGATATAGAATATACTTGTGAATTAAAGTACGACGGAGCTTCAATTAACTTAGCCTATGAAGCAGGAAAATTAGTAAAAGCTGTCACTAGAGGAGATGGATTTCAGGGTGATGATGTAACGACGAATATTAGAACAATTCTTTCTATTCCGTTATCAATTTCATCTGATTTTCTAGAGAATTTTGAAATGCGAGGAGAAGTCATTCTTCCTCTAGAAGGTTTTGCTAAAATGAATCAAGAACGAATTGCTGCAGGAGAAGAACCGTATAGAAACCCTAGAAATACGGCTAGTGGAAGTTTAAAATTGCAGGATAGCTCGGAAGTGGCAAAAAGACCATTAGATTGTTTGCTCTATCAAGTAGTTAGTGAAGAACGAAAATATGGTACACATCACGATAGCTTAAAAGCAGCAAGAGATGCAGGTTTTAAAATCCCAACTACAATGGTTTTAGCAAAATCAGTGGATGAAATTCTAGATTTTGTAAATCAATGGGATGTAAAACGTCATGAATTACCATATGAAACGGATGGTGTGGTTATTAAGGTAAATAGTTTAGCACAACAAGAAGAGTTGGGCTACACTTCAAAATCCCCTCGTTGGGCGATAGCTTATAAATTTAAAGCAGAGCAAGTTTCAACAAAGCTAAATGAAATTACTTATCAAGTAGGAAGAACGGGAGCCATCACGCCTGTTGCGAACTTAGAACCAGTACTTTTAGCAGGAACAATTGTAAAGAGAGCATCACTTCATAATGCAGATCAGATAGAAAAATTAGATGTGCGTGTGGGAGATACAGTTTATGTAGAAAAAGGAGGAGAAATTATACCTAAAATTGTTGCTGTTGATTTTTCAAAACGACAGAAAAATTCTATTCCTACTCAATACGCAACGCATTGTCCAGAATGTGGCACAGAATTGATAAGAACAGATGGTGATGCCAAGCATTATTGCCCAAATATATATGGTTGTGCTCCTCAAATTACAGGGAGAATACAGCATTTTATTAGTAGAAAAGCGATGGATATTGAAGGTCTTGGAGCTGAAACAGTAGAATTACTGAGAAAAGAAGGATTGATTCAGAATTATGCAGATCTATATGAGCTTAAAACGGAACAAATTATTCCGTTAGAGCGAATGGCAGAAAAATCGGCTCAAAACATGATTGACGGAATTGAAAAATCAAAAAACATTCCGTTTGAAAAAGTATTGTTTGCACTCGGAATTCGGTTTGTAGGAGAAACAGTAGCTAAAAAACTAGCTAAGCACTTTAAATCAATAGATAATTTAGTCAATGCAGATTTTGAAACATTGATTGCAGTTGATGAAATTGGTGATAAAATTGCAGAGAGTATTATTGATTTTTTTAGCAATGAAAAAAATATTCAACTCGTAAATCGTTTAAAATTATATGGAGTACAATTACAGATTTCTGAAGAAGAATTAATTAATCAAACAGATAAATTAGTAGGGAAGGTTTTTGTTGTCTCTGGTGTTTTTCAAGAATTGAGTAGAAACGATCTGAAAAAAATGATTGAAGATAATGGAGGTAAAGTAAGTTCTTCAATTTCCAAAAAAACAGATTACGTAATTGCCGGAGACAATATGGGGCCTAGCAAAAAAGAAAAAGCAGAAGATTTAGGAATAGCGATTATTTCTGAACAAGAATTTTTAGAACTTCTTTAAATAAAAATGTCAATTTATTTGTTACTTACTGATAAACAGAATGTCTTTTTTGTATAGAAAAAGTAAAATGGCACCAGCAATACAAGCAATTATCGCACTAAAAAATAATGCACCTCCATCGTTATTGTGCTCAATACCTAAAATTGTTAAATGAGACAAAATTGCACCGCTCATAGTTC
Source organism: Bacteroidia bacterium (assembly GCA_030428865.1). GTDB lineage: Bacteria > Bacteroidota > Bacteroidia > Flavobacteriales > Flavobacteriaceae > Polaribacter. The sequence goes on from JAUIEK010000002.1 coordinate 181,478, forward strand.
CTGCAGTAATCAATGCTCCCAACCAAGTTTTTTTAGGAACAAACAATAAAATTGAAGCAATTAGTTCCATAATTCCTGTTCCAATTCGCATATAAGCTTCATTATCACCTGCAATTTTATAGAATAAATCTATACTTTCTTGAGCTCCTGTAAATTTAAAAAATAAGGTCTGTAGCATAATAATTGCCGCTACTAGTTTTAAAAAGAAAGAAATGTATTTTTTCATTATCGAATAATTATTTTCAACATTAGACGATAAAAACGGAAGAACTTACACTAATATGGTTGTGCCAGAAGAAGATTTATTTTTAGAGCTATCAAAATAAAAATCAACTCTACCTAAGTTAATTCCGTAAGCTCCTACCTGGTTTACAAGGACATTTTTTTCTTCAGAATTTTTTATAATAGTTGGTTTTGGGAGAAATGTATGAGAGTGTCCACCTATTATCAAATCTATATTTTTTGTTTTTTGAGCCAAGGTTAAGTCGTCTATTTTATTAATTCCTTCTCTGTACTTATAACCGAGATGAGATAAACAAATAATTAAATCACATTGTTTTTCTTCTTTTAAAATACGAGTCATATCTTGGCTAATTTCAACCGGATCAAGGTATTTTGTTTCTTTATATAGGTTTTTATTTACAAGACCTTCTAATTCAACTCCCAATCCAAAAATTCCAATTTTAATTCCGTCTCTTACTAAAATTTTATAAGGATTTACCAAAGTATCTAAAGTAGTATTTGAAAAATCGTAGTTAGCAGAAACAAAATCAAATGCGGCATGAGGTAATTGTTTTTTAAACCCTTCAATTCCATTGTCAAAATCATGATTTCCCAATGTAGCTACATCATATTTCAGTTTGCTCATTAGTTTAAACTCAAGCTCGCCTCCAAAATAATTGAAGTACGGAGTTCCTTGAAAAATGTCTCCAGCATCTAAAAGCAATGTGTTTGGGTTTTTCAATCGCACTTTTTCAATAGCAACAGCGCGCCTAGCAACACCTCCTTTATTAGCATATCTATGATGATTGCTTTCAAAAGGTTCAATTTGACTGTGAGTGTCGTTTGTGTGTAATATCGTGATATGCTTCTTGGAATTACTAGTGCAAGAAGTTAAAGAAGCTGTTCCGAAACTTGTATAGATAAGTGCGGCAGATGTTTGTTGTATGAACTTTCTTCTCTTCATTATTTATTTAACAATTATACGGTTATCCAACTTACTTTTTAGAGTGTCTTGTTGTTTAAAATAAGTTTTAATAGCATCTCTTATCAGGTAATTAGTTTCGTAAAGAGTTACAGGATTTTTGAAAAAAGTCATATTGTCTCCTCCATTTTGGAGATAATTAGAAGTAACAACAAAATACGTTTTATCAGGGTCAATTCTTTCTCCGTTAATTAAGATGCTATAGTCTTGTTCTGTTAGAGTAATTTTAATCTGTTTAGAGAGCGGGTGAGCCATTTTGTTTTCTTTGAAATAAGTTGCCAGCTCTAGAATTTTATCAGCAGAAAGCTCAACAATAACTAAAGTGTTTTCAAAAGGCATAAGCTTAAAAACATGCTTATTAGTAACATTTCCTTTATAGATTCCCGATCTAATTCCTCCATAATTAAACATGGAAAAATCAGCATGTTTATTTGTTTGGGTATAAAAAATACTATCTGCTTTCTTAAAACATAGATCAGCAATTAAATTTCCGAGAGAACTTTGCATATTTCCATCCGTTCTTACTAAGTTTTTAGGAGCGTATGATAAAACCTTGTTAATCTCGGTAATCATTGTCTCCTTATAAGGTTCTATTAGTGTAGAAATTTCAGAATTTGAAGAGAAACTACTATCAATAGTAGTTGTTTTTGCTGTGATTTTTTGTAGTGTATGTGTTTGTTTTTTACAGCTTACAAAAAAGACTAAAAGAACAATAAAGAATGTAAAACTTTTAACAGACTGCAGCATACTTTTTTGATACATTTGTAACAACCCAAAGATACATTTTTTGAAAAAGAACTATGGTTTTTTCTAAACTAAAGACAAGCATTATACAGAAAAACATCAAAAAGATAGTAGAGCAACATAAAGCTCAGCAACCTTCTTCTAAAAGTATTCAATCTGCAGGGATATTAACGTTCGAAGAAATTTCAGAAAAGTGGAATTTACAAGAAATGGCTCGTGAATATTTTGATGTGAGAAACAGTCAAATTTATAGTTATAGAAAATACGACAAGCATTTAGAAAAATCATTCAAACATTTTTCTGAAAATGATTTTAATGTAAAAGGAAAAATTGTTGATCCTAGTCTTCAGAGTTTTATTGATTCACCACTTGATTTGTTAATCTGTGTGTTTGACAAAAAACATCTTTATTTAGAGTATGCTGCTGTGCTATCTAAAGCAGATTTTAAATTGGGTTTTTCTAGCGTGAGCTCAGATATATATAATATGGAAGTACAGGAAAGTATAGATAATGTTGAAGGCTTTTTTAAGGAGTCTAGTAAGTATCTTTCTATCATGAAAAAAATAGACAAAAAAGAAATATAAACAGGTTCTAAAAAGTTGTCTAATTTTTCATCAAAAATATTCTGTCTTCGTTTAATCTTAATATAAAAACGTAATTTTACGTAGCAAACCCAAAAGTAATTTTATGCAGAAGTTTATAGGAACTGGAGTGGCTTTAGTAACTCCTTTTAAAGAAGATTTATCAGTAGATTTTGAAGCCTTAGAAAGATTGGTAAATTATCAAATTGATAATGGTGTTAACTACTTAGTTGTATTAGGAACAACAGGAGAGCCAGCAACGTTAAATAAAGAAGAGAAAGAAGCCGTAAAGAATAAAATTATTGAGGTTAATAAAAGAAGATTGCCATTAGTATTAGGTATTGGTGGAAACAATACAGCAGCTATTGTGAACGAGATAAAAAATACTGACTTCACAAATTTTGATGCGATTTTATCAGTTTCTCCATATTATAACAAGCCAACTCAAGAAGGAATTTATGAGCATTTTAGATCAATAGCAGAATCTACAGAAATGTCTATAATTTTATACAATGTGCCAGGAAGAACAGCTTCAAATATGTTGCCTGAAACTATTGTAAAGTTAGCTAATGATTTTGATAATATTATTGGTGTAAAAGAGGCTGCAGGAGATTTGGTTCAGGCAATGAAAATTATTCAGCAAAAACCTAAAGATTTTTTAGTAATATCAGGAGATGATATGATCACTTTGCCAATGATATTGGCAGGAGGTTCTGGTGTTATTAGTGTAATTGGAGAAGGATTACCAAAACAGTTTACAGAAATGGTTCGTTTGGGATTAGAGGGAAAAAGTAAAGAAGCATATAGTTACCATTACCAAATAGCCAAAAGTATCGATTTGATTTTTGAAGAAGGAAATCCAGCCGGCATTAAATCGATGCTAAACACATTAAATATTTGTTTGGAAAATGTTCGTTTGCCATTGGTAAAAGCTTCCGATAAACTTCGTCAAGAAATTGCTAACTTTGTCACTAACCTAGAGTAAATCTATTATGTTATCAAAAATTATAGAAGAAGCATTAAATCAACAAGTTACTATAGAAGCGGAATCATCTCAAGTTTATCTCGCCATGGCCTCTTGGGCAGAAGTTCAAGGTTTTGAAGGAGTTGCTACTTTTATGTATGCTCATTCTGATGAAGAAAGAGAGCATATGTTAAAACTCATTAAGTTTATTAATGAGCGAGGTGGACAAGCAAGAGTATCAGAACTTAAAGCACCTCCAACAAAATTTGGATCTTTTAGAGATATGTTTGAAATACTATTTAAGCATGAAGTAAAAGTGTCTGAATCAATCAATGATTTGGTAGATGTTTCTTTAAAAGAAAAAGATTACGCAACACATAATTTTTTACAATGGTATGTTTCTGAGCAAATAGAAGAAGAAGCTCTTGCAAGAACTATTTTAGATAAAATAAATTTAATAGGAGACGATAAAGGAGGATTATATTTGTTTGATAATGATGTAAAGCAATTGATAGGGAACGGAACAAACTCATCTATTCAGTAAGATTAACAGTTCTTTAGTGTATCATTATTTTACTTATTACGTTATTTGCAACAACTTTTAGTTATTTTATAGCTGAAAAAATCTATTTTATAAATTAACGAATAATCATTACTTTTGCCGAATGCAAAAATTTAAGCTTTTAGCGATCTTTTTTATTGGAGCACTACTATTGTCTTCTTGTGGAGAGTATCAACGTGTATTAAACAAAGGGACTTCAGAAGAGCAATATAAAATGGCTACAAAATTGTATGAAACTAAGCAGTTTAGTAAAGCGTTGCGTTTGTTTGAGAAGGTAACACCTGTTTACAGAGGAAAGCCTCAAATGGAACGAATTCAGTATATGGTGGCTCAGTCTAACTTCAATACTAAGAATTATACCTTGTCAGGTTATTATTTCGATCGTTTTACCCAAAACTATCCAAATAGTTCCAAAAAAGAAGAAGCTGCTTTTTTATCAGCATACAGCTATAAGTTAGCATCACCAAGATATAGTGTAGATCAAACGGATACTAAAAAGGCATTGCTAGCTTTTCAACAGTTTATAAATGATTATCCAACTTCATTAAGGTTAGATGAAGCGAATAAACATTATAAAGAACTACGGTTTAAGCTAGAAACGAAAGATTTTGAAATAGCTAAAACATACTATAGAACAGCAGCGGTAGATTATAGAAATTATAGAGCAGCAATAACCGCATTCGAGAATCTTTTAGGTGAATATTTAGGAACATCATATAAAGAAGAAGCTTTATTCTATATTTTTAAAGCGTATCATGATTATGTTCTTATTAGTTTTGATGCGAAAAAAGTTGAGCGAATAAAAGAAGCGATGACTGCTTATGAAAGATTAGTAAATACATTTCCAAAAACCAAACACATAAAGGAGGTAAACGAAATGTTACAAACATTAAAAGAACAAGAACAAAAATTAGCAAAAAGTTAATTAATATCATGGACTACAAAGAATCAAATGCGGCAAGTACAACAGTTACGTATAATAGATCTGCAATAGAACAGCCAACAGAAAATATATATGAGGCGATTTCTGTTATAGCAAAAAGAGCTACACAAATTAATTCGGATATAAAGAAAGAATTAATTGATAAATTAGATGAATTTGCTACGTATAATGATAGTTTAGAAGAAGTTTTCGAAAACAAAGAACAAATAGAAGTATCTAAGTTTTACGAAAAGTTACCTAAGCCAACTGCAATTGCAATTGAAGAATGGCTAAAGGATAAAATTTATTACAGGAATCCAGAGACTGAATAAGTATGTCTATTTTAAGCGGTAAAAAAATCCTTCTAGGAATTTCTGGTGGAATTGCCGCTTATAAAACTGCACATTTAGTTCGACTGTTTATTAAATCGGGTGCTGAAGTTCAGGTTATTATGACTCCTTCAGCTAAAGATTTTATAACACCACTTACTCTTTCTACACTTTCTAAAAATCCTGTTCATTCTACCTTTTACAACAAAGAAAAAGAGAATGAGCTATGGAACAATCATGTTGATTTAGGACTTTGGGCAGATTATATGTTGATAGCGCCAGCTACGGCTAATACGCTGTCTAAAATGGTTCAAGGAGAAGCAGACAATCTTTTGTTAGCTATTTATTTATCAGCAAAATGTCCAGTGTATTTTGCTCCAGCAATGGATTTAGATATGTATAAACATGAATCTACAGTTGGCAACTTAAAAAAACTCCAAGATTTTGGCAATGTCATGATTCCAGCTACTACTGGTGAACTTGCTAGTGGTTTAGTAGGTGAAGGAAGAATGGCAGAACCAGAAGAAATTGTTTCTTTTATAGAATCGGATATTATTTCTAAATTGCCTTTAAAGGGTAAAAAAGTACTTATCACAGCAGGTCCAACTTATGAAGCAATTGATCCTGTAAGGTTTATTGGAAACCATTCTTCTGGTAAAATGGGATTTGAACTAGCCAAAGCCGCTGCCAATTTAGGAGCGTCAGTTTTTTTAATAACAGGTCCGTCTCATCAAAAACTTACTCATAGTCTTATTAATAGAATTAATGTTGTTAGCGCAGAAGAAATGTATGAAGCTTGTCATAATAATTTTAATGAAGTAGATATAGCTATATTATCAGCTGCTGTAGCAGACTATAAACCAAAAAATGTTGCCACTCAAAAAATAAAAAAGCAACATGCTTCGTTACAAATAGAGTTAGAACCTACAAAAGATATTTTGGCTTCATTAGGTGCTATTAAAAAAGATCAGTTTTTGGTAGGTTTTGCATTAGAAACAAATAACGAAATGGACAACGCGCTTGCAAAGCTAGAAAAGAAAAATTTAGATGCTATTGTGTTAAATTCATTACAGGATAAAGGAGCTGGTTTTTCTGTTAATACGAATAAGATTACATTTATAGATAAGAATAAAAAGATTTTGGAGTTTATGCTAAAAAGTAAGGAAGAAGTAGCAACTGACATTTTAGAAGAAATTAGAAAACGTATTAATGCGTAGAGTTTTATTTTTATTATTCTGTTTAACAAGCATATTAATATCAGCTCAAGAACTGAATTGCTTGGTAACCGTAAATGCAGATCAAATATCAGGGTCTAACCGTTCCGTTTTTAAAACGTTAGAAAAATCTATTTCAGAATTTATCAATCAAAAAAAATGGACTGATAGAAATGTAAAACCTCATGAGCGTATCAATTGTGCTTTTACTATTATTGTTACTAAGTGGGAAAACAATCGTTTTGAAGCTAGTTTACAAGTACAAGCTACTAGACCTGTATACAATACAACATACGAATCTCCTATTTTAAATGTAAGAGACAATGATTTTAATTTTCGTTATAATGAGTTTGACCAATTGATATATAACCCTACTCGGTTTGATTCCAATTTAGTTTCTACTTTAGCTTTTTATACATATGTTATTCTGGGTATAGATGCTGATACGTTTGCTCTTAACGGAGGGCAAAAATATTTTACAGAAGCGCAAAATACAATGTTACAAGCTCAGCAATCTGGTTTGGCAGCGTGGTCTAATCAAGTAGGAAAAATTAATCGTTTTTTATTAATTGATAATTTGTTGTCGTCAGATTTAAAAGATTTCAGAAGAATTTTATATAGCTATCATAGAAATGGATTGGATGTTTTTCACAAAAGTAAATCACAGGGAAAAATAGCATTACAAGCCAGTATACTAAGTATGGAAAGGCTGCATAATAAAACCATAGAAAACTATTTAATCCGGCTTTTTTTTGATGCTAAGTCAGATGAGATTATAAGTACATTTTCTAATGGACCAAGTATAGGCTCACCCAATAAAATTCAAGAAGTTTTAAAAAAAATATCGCCTAACAACGCGAATAGATGGCGGAAAATTGAGTAATTTTAGATTTAATTTTTCATAAAATTGTTACGGCATCTATCTATAAAAAATTACGCTTTAATCCAAGAATTATCTATCGATTTTTCTGACGGTCTTTCCATCATTACGGGAGAAACAGGAGCGGGTAAATCCATTCTTTTAGGAGCATTAGGACTGGTTCTAGGTAATCGTGCAGACTTAAGTAGTTTGATGAATTCAGAAGAGAAATGTGTTATTGAAGCGCAAATTGATGTAAAGAATTATAATCTAGAACCCTATTTTACATCCGAAGACTTAGATTATGAGCCACTAACCATTTTACGAAGAGAAATTCTTCCTTCAGGTAAATCGAGGGCATTTGTGAATGACACACCTGTTAACTTACAAGTGTTAACCGAATTGAAAAAAAGTCTTATAGACATTCATTCTCAACATCAAACGTTAGAAATAGCCAATGAGGAATTTCAGTTTCAACTGATTGATTCGTTAGCTGGAAATCAAGAAAAAGTAGCTTCTTATAAAAGAGGATTAATACAATGGAATAAACTAAATAGAGAAATTGAACACCTCAAAAATCAGCAAAAAGAAGCGTATCAGCAACATGATTATAATCTTCATTTATTCGAAGAGCTAGAGCAAGCAGATTTAAAAGAAGGAGAGCAACAACAGTTAGAGGAACAGCTTGACAAATTAAATAATATTGAAGACATAAAAACAGGAATTTCTGAGGCTCTTCACATTACAGTAGACGAAACTATAGGTTTGCAAACACAGTTAAATGGTTTGCAAAATACATTGCAGAAAATCAGTAAATATTCAAAGGAATATGATTCTCTTTTAGAAAGAATAACTAGCGTTAAGATAGAGTTGGATGATATTGCTAATGAGCTTGAAAATGAAAATGAACAAGTTGATTTTAATCCAAATGAGACAGAAGTTCTTAATGATAGATTACAGCTAATTTATACATTACAAAAAAAACATTTAGTTGATTCAATAGAAGAGTTGCTAGAGATTCAAAAAGGACTTTCAGAAAAAGTATCTCAAGTAGAAAATGCAGATCATATAATTGCAGAAAAAGAGAGCGAGCTTAAAGAAGTAGAAACAAAACTTAATATAGTTGCTCAAAAAATATCAGAAGCAAGAAAAAAATGCTTACCTACGCTCACCGAGCAATTAGAATCAATCATTTCTGATTTAGGAATGCAGCAAGCAAGATTTAACATTTCTATATTATCCACACAAAAATTTCAGTCTAACGGAAAAGATGAGTTATCGTTTTTATTTTCGGCAAATAAAGGAGGAAGTTTTGGTGAACTAAAGAAAGTTGCATCAGGTGGTGAGCTATCAAGGATTATGCTAGCAATCAAAAAAGTATTGTCAGAAAATAGTAAGCTACCTACCATTATTTTTGATGAAATTGATACAGGAGTCTCTGGAGAAATATCAAATAAAATGGCTATAATTATGCAAGAGATGAGTAGACACATGCAAGTGATTACAATTACTCATTTACCTCAAATAGCAGCCAAAGGAGATCAGCATTATAAAGTGTATAAAGAAGAGCAGAGTAATGTAACAACAACTCGCCTAAAAAGATTAAAAACAGAAGAGCGCGTTGTTGAAATTGCAGAAATGTTGGGTGGTAAAGACATTTCTCAAAGTGCTGTTTCTCACGCGAAGGAGTTATTAAATTAAACCTATATTTGTTCACGTAATTAAACTAATAAAGTATGTCTTATAACTTATTAAAAGGAAAAAGAGGAATTATTTTTGGTGCGTTAGATGAAAATTCAATTGCTTGGAAAGTTGCAGAAAGAGCTCATGAAGAAGGTGCAAAGTTTGTATTAACGAATGCGCCAATTGCTATGCGAATGGGAGGAATTAAAGGTTTAGCGGCAAAAACAGGATCAGAAATTATTCCGGCCGATGCCACTTCTATGGAAGATATAGAAAACCTAGTAGAAAAATCAATGGAAATTTTAGGCGGTAAAATAGACTTTGTTTTGCATTCTATCGGGATGTCTGTAAATGTTAGAAAAGGACGTCATTATACAGATTCTAAATATGATTTTACAACAAAAGGTTGGGATGTTTCAGCAGTATCTTTTCATAAAGTGATGAATGTATTGTACAACAAGAAAGCAATGAATGAATGGGGTAGTATTGTTGCCTTAACCTACATGGCTGCTCAGCGCGTTTTTCCAGATTATAATGATATGGCAGATAACAAAGCATATTTAGAAAGTATTGCTAGAAGTTTTGGTTACTTCTTTGGACGAGATCATAAAGTTCGTGTAAATACCATTTCGCAATCGCCAACTCCAACAACAGCTGGTCAAGGAGTAAAAGGGTTTGATGGATTTATATCATATGCAGAAAAAATGTCTCCGTTAGGAAATGCAACAGCTTTAGATTGTGCAGATTATACTATTTCTTTGTTTTCTGATTTAACTAAAAAAGTAACCCTTCAAAACCTATTTCATGATGGAGGTTTCTCTAACATGGGCGTTAGCGATGCTGTTATGGATAAGTTTACTGAAGAATAAAATATAAATATTCAAAAAACAAAAACGCAAATCTTTGATTTGCGTTTTTTTAATCACTGTATTTTGTAGCTTTCTAATTTGAAATTATACTTCTCCATAATTGTTCCTGTTTATAATCGTCCTCAAGAAATAGGTGAGTTGTTAAATTCTATAGTACAACAAGGTTTTAAAGAAAATTTTGATGTATGGGTAATTGAGGACGGCTCTACAATTATATGCGAAGAAGTCGTTAAGAGTTATCAAGAAAAACTTACCATTCATTACTTTAAAAAAGAAAATTCAGGACCTGGATCTTCTCGAAATATCGGGATGCAAAAAGCAACAGGAAATTACTTTATTATTTTAGATTCAGATGTTCTGTTGCCAAAGCACTATTTATCTGAAGTTAGTATTGCATTACAAGATAATTATACAGATGGTTTTGGAGGGCCAGATGCTGCTCATGATAGTTTTACAACACTTCAAAAAGCAATTAATTATTCAATGACATCCTTTTTAACTACAGGAGGAATAAGAGGGAAGAAAAAAGCGGTTAATAAATTTCAGCCAAGAAGCTTTAATATGGGAATTTCTAAAGAGGTTTTTGAAGTGACTCAAGGATTTTCAGACATGAGAACCGGTGAAGACATCGATTTAACTTTTCGCTTGTGGAAAGCTGGATTTAAAACACAGTTAATTGAAAAAGCCTTTGTATATCATAAAAGGAGAACAACGTTATCTCAATTTTTTAAACAAACGTATTCTTTTGGTTTAGCAAGACCTATTTTAAATAGAAAATACCCTAAATCTAAAAAAATAACATATTGGTTTCCAAGTGTATTTATAATTGGTTTTGATGTTGGGCTTTTATTGGTTTTATTTGGTTATTGGCAATTAATAGGATTATACGGATTCTACTTTTTTCTTGTTTTAGCTGATGCTATAAGACAGACAAAAAACATAGTTGTTGCATTTTTGAGTATAATCACTTCATTTATTCAGTTTTTAGGATATGGGCTGGGATTTTTAAATCAAATATTTAGGAAGGAATTCTGAGAAAAAAATATACAACAGTATAAAAGTAGTGGCCTATTTCAAGTCAGTTTTGTAAAATTGAATTCAAAGTTTTTATTTTAAGATTGTTTAGAGACTTTTCTTTGGTCTCAAAAAAAATAGTCTTTGTATGGTTAGGTAACATATCAAAGAAATTATCTGAGAAATGACCTTTATTTTTTGTGTGCAAGAAAACATCTTTTTGTAACGAATTGGTTGTTAGTTTAATTAGAAACCCTCCTTTTACTTTCTCAATCTTGGTGTTAATATTATGAGATTTTAACTCCAATTCTTTTGGTTTTACAAAGTAGTGATAGCTATTTTCAATTGTATCTATAGAAGCAACTAGAACTATTTTTTTTAAATTAACTCTTAGAGAATCAAGTGAGATTTTGCCAACTATTTGATTAGAATTTTTCTGAATATTAACTGTTTTTTTCTGAGACCAGAATTTGTTTCCATTAAAATCGGTAATTTTTAAAAATAAATCATTTTTAAAGAGAAAAGGTAGGTCACTTATCAACTGCACGATAATGTGGTTATCTTCTATTTTAGAAGAAAGTAAAATGTTATTAAAAGCCTTTTTAGCTTTATAATGTAAAGCTTTCCAATTCCCAAAATAATCAATACTTGACCAAGATATTGCTGGCCAGCAGTCATTCAATTGCCAATATAGACTTCCCATATTATAAGGTTTGGCGCTACGTTGTGCCTCTATTCCCATAGTAATTCCTCGAGCTTGAACCAGTTGACTCACATAGGCGTAATCTTCATCAGAAGTTGGTACTGGGTAATCTCTTTGCATATATTCTTTAATCAGTTTAAACCCTCTTGAATGCTTTTGATGTGATTTTATTGCTTCTGTATTAATATTCACAGAATCTTGTTGATTGATGAAGTTGATCGTTTCAAAACTAGGAAACGATTGAAATCCGAATTCACTCATAAATCGAGGAACATTCTCCTGAAAATGTTCAAAAGGAAATCCATCATGCCATACCCACCAGTCATGTGCATCTCCTTCAGTTTTATACTTTGAGTTTCCGCGCCCGTATTTTGGAGAGCTTTCCCAATAAGGAGTTTGTCTACTTAATCGATTGACTGTGTGAGGTAAAATACTATCAAAAACTTTGAGATAATTTCCCCAAATTTCTTTTTTCTGAACATCTGTTTTTCCTGTTTGCCAACCCCATCGATGCCATCCTTCGGAATTTTCGTTGTTACCACACCATAACGCAATACATGGATGGTTGCGCAAACGAGTCACTTGTTCTATGGTTTCCTGCTGTACATTGTTTAAAAAATTATTATTGCCAGGGTACATAGCACAAGCAAACATAAAATCCTGCCACACTAAAATTCCTTTTTCATCACAAAGTTGATAAAAGACATCATTTTCGTAGATCCCACCACCCCAAACACGCAACATATTCATATTAGCATCTACGGCATTACTGAGCAGCTTTTCATAATGTGTTTTTTTGACATTGCTTTGGAAACTATTTTGTGGGATGTAGTTTGCTCCTTTTGCATAAACTGGTGTGCCATTAACCTTAAAATAAAAAGATTGACCCACTGAGTCTTTCTCAGTAACTAACTCAATCGTGCGAAGCCCGTACCTCATTATTTTCTGATCAATAACATTTCGATCTTTAATCAATTGTATTTTGATGTTATACAAATAAGGCTCCCCAATATTATGTGGCCACCATAGTTTGGGGTTTTCAACAACTAGAGGAATTGTATACTTATGAATTCCTTTTTCTAAATCTATTACGTTGGAATATTGCTGTTTACCGACTTCAGTAATAATCTTTAAGGAACCTTCGTATTCACTGTTTATTGTAACTTCAGATTGGAGTATTGCTTTTTCTTTAGTTAACTTATTTGTTGAGATATATACATCAGATAAGACAATATCATTCCAAGATTTTAAATAAATATTTTTCCAAATTCCAGAAGTATTCAATTTCGGTCCCCAATCCCATCCGTATTGGAATTGTGCTTTACGAGTAAAAACCCGGTTGCCTTCAGGTAATTCATAAGGAAGTTTTTCTTTAGCTTTTAATTCACGCCCTTGAGTGTTGCTAAATTCAATTTGCAATTGATTTTCTTTTTGTAAGATTGATTTTACATCTACAGAATAGCTTCTAAAGGCATTGTTTGTTTTTAAAATGAGCGAATCATTAAGGTAAATATTTGCGTAGGTATCTAGACCCTTAAAATTTAATACTATATTTTTTTTATAGAGTATATTTTTATCAACTGCAAAATTAGAACGATAAGTCCAGTCAGTTTTAGAAACCCATTGTACTTTTTCTTCGTTTATTCCAATAAATGGGTCTTCAATTAGTTTATTTTGTAATAAATCAGAAAATATATTTCCAGGAACTGTGGCTGGATACCATTGCTGTTTTTCTGGATGATGAAATAACCAATTACTGTGTAATGATTGTACGATAGGGAGCTGTTTTTTGGGTTTACATCCAATTAGTATGAACCCTAGAAACATGAAGAGTAAAAGCTTATTCATGTAATTTGGTAAGAATATTTTTAATTGTGTGAATGTCTGAGTAAGAAATATTAGTCTCATCAAATAGCTTTAAACTATTCATCAGAACTTTAGGCTGCTCTGTTGTTTGAATTTGTTTAGAGGCGGATAAGTGAATTTCCTCAAAGCCAGCTTGTTTAAATAGATGTACGTTATTTATATTAACTCCTCCGCCAGGCAAAATACCAAGAGTAGTTTTGTTTTTTAGCTCTTTTAATAGTTCAATTCCTTTTTCAGCTGAATTTTGTTGGCCAGACGTTAAAATCCTATCAACGCCTATTTTTTGTAGGATTATAGCTGAAGCTAGAGGTTCTATTGTCCAATCAAATGCTCGATGAAAAGTAAAACTCATAGAACCAGCTAGGAAAACTAATTCCTCTGTTCTAGCAACATCAATTCTCTGATTTTGATGTAAAACTCCTGAGACAATTCCGCTTGCTCCCAATTCTTTACATAAGAGAATGTCTTGTTTCATGATTTCAAATTCTTCTTGAGAATAAGTAAAATCACCACTTCTAGGTCGAATTAGTATATGTACAGGAATTGAAATATTTTGCACAACCTGTTTGATTAATCCGTAAGACGGAGTAATACCACCTACTGCTAATTCAGAACATAACTCAATACGGTGTGCACCTGCTTTTTCAGCATTTATAGCAGATTGATACGAGTTTGAACAGATTTCTACAATCATATTTTATTTGTTGTGTTGATTTTTGACGAAGTATTTCTTACGAAAACAATTTTTGACAGGATTCAATGGACATATTTATTCAATAATTATTTCATCAATAAATGTCCAAGCTTTATTACCTGCACCTTGTTTTCCTTTTGGAATAATTCCGTAGTTAGGAATTGTCAGCATAATATATCTAGCTTTTGTATTTATAAAAGTGGTTTTTGAATTCACAATTAAGGGGTCTTTTTTGGGTATATTAACTTTACTAACATTAGCGGAAGAGCTTTTATCAAAACTGATAAAAATTTTATCAGGAGCATAAATCCATTGCCCATTACCGTTATAGAAACGTGTTGATATTGATTTAATAGCTATAGGTTTTTCAAACTCAATCATAATCTCAATGTCCTCGCCCCAAAAACCCAACCATTCTTTATCACCAAAACGCTTATTACTTCCTGAGATTCCGTTAATCAGTGCTTCTTTTCCGCCTGCATTATAGGATGGATGAGGTTCTTTATTAATTATGATTTTTGCTCCTACACCTTTGTGTAGATTGATTTTTTGCTCAAAAACGTTTCCTAAAACTTCGTTGTTTGTGTTTTTTACAACTGCTTTAATAACTGTAGTTCTGTTAATTGGAATTGGTTTTTGGTACAATTGATTAGGTTCATTACCATTAATTGAATAATAAATATCGTTGGTTTTGGAAGTTGTACTCAAAACATAGCTAAGCGTACGATTATTATTTTTCAATTTGCCTTTTACTTCATAAATATGATTAGCATAATTTACATTTTGTTGGTCTAATCTTTGTTGATACTGCTCTAAACGATTAACAAAGTCTTCATAATTTTTTCTTTCAAGCGAAGACCACACTACTTCGCTTAGCGCAATAGCACGTGGAAAAGCCATATACTCTACTTGTTGTTCAGTACGAATATATTCCGTCCAGACATTTCCTTGCGCTCCCAATACAAATTTTGATTCTTCTTTAGTTAATTCTTTTGGAATCGGATTGAAGCTGTAAACTTTTTCTAGAGGTAAAAACCCACCAATTGCTAAGGGCTCATTTTCACTATCAGATTGATAATAATCAAAATAGCAATGAGAGGTTGGAGTTAAGATTACATTATGACCTTCTTTAGCTGCTTCTACAGCTCCTTTGGTTCCTCTCCATGACATCACAGTTGCATTGGGAGCTATACCGCCCTCTAGAATTTCATCCCAACCAATAATTTGCTTGCCTTTTGAGTTGATATATTTTTCCATCCGTTGAATGAAATAACTTTGTAAACCGTGCTCATCTTTCAATTCTTTTTGTTTGATAAGCTCTTGACAATGACTACAGTTTTTCCAACGAATCTTTGGGGCTTCATCACCTCCTATATGAATATATTTTCCAGGAAACAATGCTACAACTTCATCAATAACATCTTCTAAAAATTTGAAAGTCGATTCTTTTGGACAATATACTTCTTCAAAAACACCCCATTTAGTAGCAACTTCTGTAGGCTTGTTTAAACAACCTAATTCTGGATAGCTAGCAATGGCAGCTTGTGAATGTCCTGGCATCTCAATTTCAGGAATGATAGTTACATACCGTTTTTGCGCGTAGGTCACAATTTCTTTGATCTGCTCTTGAGTGTAAAATCCACCATAACGCTTCCCATCAAATTGATGCGGCTGATTATTATAATGCCCAACTAAAGTTTCATTTCGGTATGCAGCAATTTCTTGCAACTTAGGGTATTTTTTTATTTCAATACGCCACCCTTGATCTTCGGTTAAGTGCCAATGAAAAGTATTCATTTTTAGCTGAGAAATCAGATCGATATATTTCTTAATAAAATCAACGGAATACAAATGACGCCCTACATCTAGATGCATTCCACGATATTGAAATCTTGGTTCATCTCTTATTTTTAAACAAGGAATAGTTACAGGTTTGGTTTTATCAATATTAGCAGGAAACAATTGCAATAATGATTGAACTGCATAAAAAGCACCTTTTTTTGTTTTTGCTCTTATCTCAATACGGTCTTTTAAAACAGTGAGAGTATAACCTTCATCATTATCAATACCATTATCAATTGAAAAAGTGATTTGTTTTTTTAAAACACCTGTTTTTGTAGAGATATCAGCTTTCTCCTTTAAAAATTGCCTAAAGTAGCTGGATATTGTATATAATTTTTCATCAGAATTTACAGAAACTGCTTCATCAAAAATAAACTCTCCTTGTATAGTAGATAGTTCCAAAGGCTGAGGAATGATTCCAATTTTGTCAATTTGTTGCAGCTTGTTTGCACAACCAATTGGCAAAAAAACGAGAAAAAGGATTAGATAATATGGGTAACGCATTTTTAGTATCTTCGGCTCATAAAAATAAACAACTGAATTTAATGAAGAATAAATATTATCTGTTATTTGTTTTTGCTCTTTTTTTTGTATCCTGCAAAACCAAACAAGATCCAACAACAAAAAAAGAAAACAAACGGTTAATATCTTATGTAAATCCGTTTGTAGGAACAGGAGGCCATGGTCATACATATCCTGGAGCTACACTACCTTTCGGAATGATGCAATTAAGTCCTGACACACGCTTAGAAGGTTGGGATGGATGTTCTGGCTATCATTATTCAGATAAGTATATTTATGGTTTTTCTCATACGCATTTAAGTGGTACAGGAGTTTCTGATTACGGAGATATATTATTAATGCCAACCAATACAGTTGTTTTTAATAATGGAGCCGATGGAGAAAAAGGTTACCGATCTAAATTTTCGCATAATAAAGAGAAAGCTTCTCCTGGTTTCTATCAAGTATTTTTAGAAGATACAAATATTGATGTTTCTTTGACGGTTTCTAATAGAAGTGGTAAGCATCGTTATCAATTTCCAAAGAAATCAAAGCAAGTTATTATTTTAGACTTGGAGCATAGAGATGAAGTGTTAGACTCTAAACTAACAATTCATAATAAGCAATCAGTTTCTGGATATCGATTTTCTAAAGCCTGGGCAACAGACCAGCGATTGTTCTTCGATTTAGAGTTTTCTAGACCTTATAAAAAAGTCACTTTTTTAAATGATAAACAAGAAGGAAAAAAAGTAAAAGCAGCTTTTGAATTTGATGAAACAGAATCAGATATTATTGAGGTTTCTATAGGAATTTCTCCTGTAGATGAAGAAGGAGCTTTGCATAACTGGCAGTTAGAATTAGAAACTAAACCTTTTGATACAATTAAGAAAGAAGCGGAAGCAATTTGGGAAAAACAACTCAATAAAATTGTTGTAGAAACTTACCAGCCTGAAGATAAAATTAATTTTTACACAGCTCTTTATCATACCATGCTAGCTCCAAATTTATATCAAGATATTGATGGTCGATATCGAGATATGGATATGAAGATTCACCAAACAGATGAACATTCATATTACACGGTGTTTTCTCTTTGGGACACCTATAGAGCAACACATCCTCTTTTTACGATTATTGAGCAAAACCGGACCAACGATTTTATTAAAACATTTATTAAAAAATACGAGACAGGAGGCATTATGCCTATTTGGGATCTATCTGCAAATTACACAGGTTGTATGATTGGTTACCACGCCGTTCCTGTTATTGCCGATGCTTATATAAAAGGAATTAGAAATTATGATGTAGAAAAAGCTTTTGAAGCTATGAAGCATTCAGCAACTCGAGATAAATTAGGTTTAGACAGCTATAAAAAATTCGGATTTATTCCTGTAGAAAAAGAATCCGAATCGGTTTCTAAAACATTGGAGTATGCTTATGATGATTGGACGATTGCGCAGATGGCAAAAGCGTTAGGAAAAAAAGAAGATTACAAGCGATTTTTACAAAGAGCACAGTTCTATAAAAATGTATATGATCCAGAAACCAAGTTTATGCGAGGTCGTTTTAGAAATACATGGTTTGCTCCTTTTGATCCCTACGAAGTGAATTTTAACTATACAGAAGCAAACTCCTGGCAGTATAGTTTTTATGCTCCTCAAGACGTTTCTGGTCTTATTGAATTAATAGGAGGAGAAAAGAAGTTCGAAAATCAATTAGATAAACTATTTACAGCAAAAGGTAAGACTTCTGGCAGACATCAGGTTGATATTACAGGTTTAATTGGGCAGTATGCTCATGGTAACGAGCCCAGTCATCATATGGCATATTTATATAATTATATAAAACAACCTCAAAAAACGCAATCTAGAGTTCGGCAGATTTTAAGAGAACTGTACAAAAATACTCCGGATGGAATTTCTGGTAATGAAGATTGTGGTCAAATGAGTGCGTGGTATGTGTTTAGTGCACTAGGTTTTTATCCCGTTACTCCAGGTTCTGATGAATATATTATTGGCTCACCATTGGTGAAATCTGCCATTATAAATCTAGAAAATGGAAAGCAGTTCAAAATAGAAGCTCCAAGTAATTCAGAAGAAAATAAGTATATAAAATCACTTTCTTTAAACGGAAAAGTTCACCAAAAAACGTATATAAAACATCAAGATATTGTACAAGGAGGAACTTTAGTTTTTGAAATGGATAAAAACCCAAGTTCATTAGGAAAGAAAGCCGATGAAATTCCAGTAACATCAATTCAAGAGCATATTATTACTACGCCACCATTCATAAAAAAAGGAGCTATTGCGTTTAAAGGAGAAACAGAGATCGAGTTAGAAAGTGTGCAGCATGATGCGACTGTATATTATTCTACAGGATCGGATTTTATAGTGTATGAAAAACCATTTATTATTAAAGAGAACACATTGCTAAAAACGTATGCTATAAGAAATGGAGAAAAAAGTGCTGTTATAGAAACTAATTTTTATAAAATAGATCCAAATCTTAAAATAACATTGCATACAAAATATGCCAATCAATATAATGCAGGCGGTGATAATGCGCTTATTGATGGAATTGTAGGAGCCAAAGATTATAGAACAGGTACTTGGCAAGGTTACTGGGATGAAGATGTAATTGCGGTGGTTGATTTAGGAAAGGTAAAGCCGATAGAAACAATAGATGTGAATTTTTTACAAGATCAGCGATCTTGGATTTTTTACCCAATCGAAATAGAATGTTATGTCTCAGATAACCCAAATAGATTTTATAAGAGTTTGCCTGCTCAAAAGATTAATGCAACCCAACCAGATGAAGATGTAGAGATTAAAAAAGTGTCTTTTTCTATGAGAGGATATAGTGCTAGGTATGTAAAAATTGTTGCTAAAAAACTACAAGGACTTCCCAAATGGCATTTGGGGTACAAAGACGGAGGTAAACCTTGGATTTTTGTAGATGAAATTCAAATACAATAATGTTATGAAAAGAAGAAAATTCATAAAAAACACATCTCTATCAGGTTTGAGTTTGGTCACAGCCAATGCTTTTGCTAAATCTGGAATCATGCAAGACAATAACCTTAACAAAATTGTGAAGCCTATTGTTGTAGCCACCTGGCGAGTTCCAAATGCTACAAAAAAAGCTTGGGAGATCTTGCAAGACGGAGGATCATCTTTAGATGCGGTAGAGCAAGGATGTAGAATTGAAGAAGCAGACATTAACAATACATCAGTAGGAAAAGGCGGTTTACC
This sequence comes from Bacteroidia bacterium, assembly GCA_030428865.1. Taxonomy (GTDB): domain Bacteria; phylum Bacteroidota; class Bacteroidia; order Flavobacteriales; family Flavobacteriaceae; genus Polaribacter. The sequence continues at coordinate 201,280 of JAUIEK010000002.1, forward strand.
AGATAGAGATGGAAATGTAACTTTAGATGCTTGTATTATGGATAAAGAAGGAAATTATGGTTCTGTGGTCTATTTACAAGATATTGTTCATCCTGTTTCTGTTGCAAGAAAAGTAATGGAAAATACACCTCACGTAATGTTGGCAGGAAAAGGGGCAAAGCAATTTGCTTTAAGTCAAGGTTTTAAATCTGAAAATCTATTAACGGAATCTTCTAAAAAAGCTTGGGAAGAGTGGAAAAAAAAATCAGAATACAAGCCAATTATTAATATCGAAAATCATGATACAATTGGTATGCTTGCATTAGATAAAAATGGAGATTTATCAGGAGCTTGTACAACTAGCGGATTGTCTTATAAAATGCAAGGCAGAGTAGGAGATTCTCCTATTATTGGTTCAGGTTTATTTGTAGATAATGAAGTAGGAGCAGCTACCGCTACAGGTATGGGTGAGGAGGTATTAAAAACGGTTGGAAGTTTTTTAATTGTTGAGTTAATGCGTCAAGGAAAGACTCCACAACAAGCTTGTAAAGAAGCTGTGATGCGAATTGTAAAAAAATCAGGAAATCGTTACAAAGACTTTCAAGTAGGATTTATCGCTCTCAATAAACAAGGAGAAATTGGCAGTTATTGTATTCATGAATGGTTTAACTATCAAGTTTACGCCAAAGACGAAAACAAAAATTATAAGTCCGACTTTTATCACAAACCATAATCTCCATGCAACAAAAATCATATAAAACCGCCTTTGTATTTTTAACTTCTTTGTTTTTTTTATGGGGATTTATAACTGTTCTGGTTGATAGTTTAATCCCTAGAATTAGAGAATTATTTACGCTTACTTATTTTCAGGCAGGCTTAGTGCAATTTGCTTTTTTTGGTGCGTACTTTATACTTTCAATTCCCGCAGGATTTATTCTTTCAAAAATAGGATACAAGCGCGGAATCGTTTTAGGGTTACTAACAATGGCTTTTGGTTGTTTATTGTTTTATCCCGCTGCAGCATATCGTCAGTTTGAAATTTTTATGATTGCTTATTTTGTGTTGGCTGGCGGAATTACCATTTTACAAGTAGCTGCAAATCCTTATGTAGCTGTATTAGGTTCAGAAGAAGGGGCTTCTAGTAGACTGAATTTATCGCAAGCCTTTAATTCGTTAGGTACAGCCATAGCACCTGCATTAGGAGCTCTTTTTATTTTGAGTGATAAAATCAAAAGTCAAGATGAAATTAATTTATTATCCAATGAAGCAAAAGAAGCTTATTATGCTTCAGAAGCAGCTGCTGTGCAATCTCCTTTTTTAGGCATTACTTTCTTTATTGCATTATTAGCATTGTTGTTTTTATTTATAAAACTTCCAGTTATTTTAAAAAAAGCTCCAAAAGGAGGCTATGCTACTTTGCTAAAAAATAAATCATTACTAATGGGAGCCATAGCAATCTTTGTATATGTAGGAGCAGAAGTTGCAATAGGAAGTTACTTGGTAAACTATTTTCTAGATATGAAGTTAGAAGAAGTGGTTAGTCAGAATACAATCATGAAAAATATTGCTAACGGAATTGCTTCTGTTTTTAATTTTGATTTAGAAGGAAAAGACGCAAAAGCAGTCTTAGGTGTTTTTGTTACATTTTATTGGAGCGGAGCCATGATAGGAAGATTTATTGGCTCATATCTAACAAGAATAGCAAAACCAGCTTTTATTTTATCTCTGTTCGCCGCAGTAGCTATGATATTAGTATTCGCTTCTTCACAAACTACAGGTTTATTGGCTATGTGGTCTATTTTAGCAGTAGGATTATTTAATTCTATTATGTTTCCAACCATATTTACGCTTTCTTTAAAAGGACTGAATGATTTAAAACCACAAGCATCAGGAATTTTATGTACCATGATTGTAGGTGGAGCAATTATTCCGCCATTATATGGTTATTTAACGGATAGCTTTGGTTTTAAATTTGCTTTTGTCTTAATAATTTTATGTTATTACTACATATTTTACTATGCAAGAAAAAGCCTTAAAAACCAATAAGTTAATATTTTCTTTATATTTATAGTGCTTTTTGAATTTCTAAACTCAGAAATTAGTTACTGGATAAGTTATTAATTTACTTATTGAACTTACTTTTTTTGACTAACCAAATTTACTGTTTATGAAATTAATGTCACAAGGAATTTCGCTGGCATTATACACTTCCAAAAATTTTCTTTTTTTAAACTTTACTTAATACAACTGGGTAAAATGACTTCACTTTTTATTCTCTAAAAAATCAGAGAAATGGTTCTTGAGAAGAATATTCTTCTTATTACAAAAACAACTATTTAAAATTATTATCTACTATTTAAACAAACCTACAATGAAATCAAAAATCTTATTTACTTTACTAGTATTAGTGTTTTCGGTATATTCCTGCAACACAGACGATTCGATGGAAGAGAGCTTATCAAGTTCAAAATCCAAAGATTTTTTCCCAGAACAAAAGTATAATAAAAACAAAAATCCTATTCAAGAAAGATCTTTTTTAGTAAATAGAGAAATGCTTATAAGAGTAACCAATTTTGCTGGTAACTCAGTAAATGCTATTGTAAGCATTAACGGATATGGCTTCTTGACAGTTTATTCTGAAGACCGATCTATAGCTTATCATTATCCTACCGATGACGATTCAAGAATTATGGATATTGATGTAGCAAAAACTCGCAGTACTACTTATTATGATAAAACAGTTGATTGGTTCCATCTTATGAAGATGTATGAAGGTATTACCAATAAAGGTATTGCATCATCAACCGTTACAGGAGAAACGTGGACATTAACTGTTATAGAACGCTATTAGCATATTGTGTTTCTTAAAAATAAAAAGCCTTGTAAAATTTACAAGGCTTTTTTTAAAGTTATTTTCTTTGTTGTTTTGTTTGCTGTTCTTGAGCTTGTTTCATGGCTTCATCCAAACGTTGCCTGAATTTACTTTTTTTCTTCTCAGGACGTTTTTTATTTTCTTCTATTTTAGCGTGAATCTTAGCTTCATCAATTACATAATTTTTAATTACAAACATAATAGAGATTGTTAGTAAATTAGAAATGAAGTAGTATAAACTCAAGCTACTCGCATAGTTGTTAAAGAAAAACAACATCATTATAGGAGAGAAATAAATCATATATTTCATTAGTTTGCCCATATCTGGCATTCCTTCTTGTGTAGGCGCTTGCATATTCATTTGCTGACTTTGATTCATTTTCATGTAAAAGAAAATAGCAACTGAAGCTAGAATAGGAAATAAACTCACATGATTTCCATAGAAAGGAATGCTAAAAGGTAGATTGAAAATAGTATCGTATGAAGATAAATCTTCTGCCCATAAAAATCCTTTTTGGCGTAAATCAATATTTGAAGGGAAAAATTTAAATAATGCAAAGAAAACGGGCATTTGAAGCAGTGCAGGAATACATCCTGCCATCATGCTAACACCAGCTTTTCGTTGAACTGCCATTGTTTCTTGCTGACGTTTTAAGGCGTTATCTTTTCCTGGATATTTCTTAGCAATTTCATTTAGTTCTGGTCTAATTACTTTCATCTTAGCACTAGAAACATACGATTTGTATACAAGCGGAGACATTAAAATCCGAACAACGATAGTCATCAAAATAATAACCAATCCATAATTGCCAATAAAACCTTGCAGTAAATCGAAAATAGGAATAAAAACCCATCTGTTAATAGTTCCAAAAATTCCCCATCCTAAATCAACAATTTCTGATAGATTAGTTTCTTTATAACTATTTAAAAGCTGATAATCAACAGGACCGTAATACCATTTTAAGTTGTAGTTTAATTCGCCTCCATTCATTTGAAGTGGCGCTTTAAAGCCATATGTTTTTGTATAAACACTATCTACATCTTCTCCTTTAAAATCTACAGAAGACAGAGTAGCATTGTCAAAAGGCTTATCGGACATTAAAACAGAAGTGAAAAAATGTTGTTTAAAAGCAGTCCAATTAACATTATTAATTACCTCGTTGTCATTTGCACTTAAATAATCAACTTCTTCATTGTCTTTATAATAAAGATATGTGTACATATTTTCTGTACGCATACTTTTTTCGTTCCGGTAAGCTTTTAAGTTCCAATCTAGATTGATAGGATTAGAAGAGTTAATAATTCCGCTTAATCCTTGAGATCTAATTGTAAAATCGATACGATAATCATCTGGTTTTATTTCGTAGCGGTACTCCAAAAATTGAGAATCTGATACCAACAATTTCATGGAAAGAACTTGACTTCCGTCACTTTTGGTAAGTGTTGGAGCAAAGTATAAATCTTGAGTATTTAGAATTCTATTATCAGTAGTTCCAAAATTAATGTTAAACGATGCATTTTTGTCTTTTATAAGATAAAGCGGTAGCGAATCGTATGTTTTATGATTTTTTACTAATGCTTTGGTAATTTGACCTCCTTTGTTGCTTATTGTTAGAGCAACTAAATCATTTTCTATTGTAGTTTCACCATCAGTTCCTTGTATGGCACTCATTGCAAAAGCTCCGAACTGACTTTTTAAAGTAGCTTGTTTAACAGAGTCTGTAACGATTAAACTATTAGCAGTACTATCATTTTTTATAATCGTTTTAGTAGAATCTATTTGTTGGGTTGTATTATTATCAGGGAGAGTTTCTTCTGTTTGACGAGAATTCATCCACCAAAGAAGAATGGCGCCCAATAAAATCATTCCAATAAGAGAATTGTAATCGAATTTTTTTTGTTCCATGTACGGTTATTAAATTGTCATTCTGTCATAAAAACACATAATTAATGTGCTAAAAAGTGCGACAAAAGTAGTAAATATGCTTTATTTCTGTTTGTTTTTTTAAGAAACCTTAATAGAACAAAAGCTATTCCATTAGTTATTGAGTATAATTTAGTGTTGCTTTAACAAAGTCTACGAATAATGGATGAGGGTTTAAGACAGTACTTTTATATTCAGGATGATATTGCACTCCAACAAACCAAGGATGATTAGGAAGCTCCACAACTTCTACTAAACCTGTTTTAGGGTTGATTCCACTTGCTTGTAATCCTTTTTCAGTCATTTGTTCTAAATAACTATTGTTAAACTCATAACGATGTCTATGTCGCTCACTAATTTTCAGGGCTTTATAGGCTTTGAAAACATTTGAGTTCTCTTGTAATTGGCATTCCCAAGCACCTAATCTCATTGTTCCGCCTTTTTTTGTGATTTCTTTTTGTTCTTCCATTAAACCAATTACAGGGTTACTGGTATTGGAATCCATTTCTGTAGAATTAGCGTCTTTTAAGTTTAATACATTTCGAGCAAATTCGATGACAGCCATTTGCATTCCCAAACAAATTCCGAAGAAAGGAATGTTATTTTCTCGCGCGTATTGTACAGCTTTAATTTTTCCTTCAATTCCTCTATCACCAAAACCGGGAGCAACTAATATTCCATGTAGTCCGCTAAGTTCATTTTCAATAGTTTCAGGAATCAACTCTTCTGAGTGAATCCATTTTACATTTACTTTTACTTCATTAACTGCTCCAGCATGAATTAGAGCTTCTGTAATGGATTTATATGAATCGTGTAACTCTACGTATTTACCAATTAACCCAATTTCAACTTCATGGCAAGGATTTTTGTGTTGTTTTAAAAAATGATTCCATTTTGACAACTCAGGTTGTTTTTCTGTAGATAGTTTTAATTTTGATAAAACAACATGATCTAAACCTTCTTCGTGCATTAAAAGAGGAACATCATAAATAGTATCTGCATCTATTGATTCAATTACATCTTCTTTTTTTACGTTACAAAATAAAGCCAGTTTCGCTTTTAACTTATCATCTAATTCATGTTCTGTTCTACAAACCAAAATATCAGGACTCACACCACTTTGCATCAGCATTTTAACAGAGTGTTGCGTGGGCTTGGTTTTTAATTCTCCAGCCGCTGCTAAAAAAGGAATCAGCGTTAAATGAATAACAATTGCATTTTCTTCTCCTAATTCCCATAATAATTGCCGAACAGATTCAACGTAAGGAAGCGACTCGATATCACCTACAGTTCCTCCAATTTCTGTAATAACAATGTCATATTCACCTGTATTACCAAGAATTTGAATCCGTCGTTTTATTTCGTCTGTTATATGAGGAATTACCTGCACGGTTTTTCCTAAAAACTCACCTTTACGTTCTTTATCAATTACAGATTGATAAATTCTACCAGTTGTAACATTATTAGCTTGAGATGTAGGAATGTTTAAAAAACGCTCGTAATGGCCTAAATCTAAATCGGTTTCAGCTCCATCATCAGTTACATAACACTCTCCATGTTCGTATGGGTTTAGCGTTCCAGGATCAATGTTTATATACGGGTCAAGTTTTTGGATAGTTACTGAATAACCTCTTTCTTGTAAAAGTTTAGCTAATGATGCAGCAATAATTCCTTTTCCTAATGATGAAGTTACGCCTCCTGTAACGAAAACGTATTTGGTAGTTCTCATGGTGTTTCTAGGTTTGAGCAAAAGTACTAACTCTTACTATTCTCACAAATAAAAATTACGAAAAAACAGAGAAATGGAAAAACATTGATTTTCTAAAAAAACATCTAATTTTTTTGAAAATACTATTGCTATACTTAAAAACAATTGTATATTTGCCAACGCTTTTAGCAGACGGAATTTCAGCTTAAGTAAATTATAACAAAAACAAGGTTTTTAGAAAGAAATACAAATGAAAAGAACGTATCAACCATCTAAAAGAAAGAGGAGAAATAAGCATGGTTTCAGAGAAAGAATGGCCTCTGCTAATGGAAGAAAAGTGCTTGCTCGTAGAAGAGCTAAAGGAAGAAAAAAATTGTCTGTATCATCTGAGTCAAGACATAAAAAATAAATGATTAACAGTTTGTTAATAATAAAGGTGTTGCTTTAACTAGTAACACCTTTTTTTATACCCTATCAAAAAGTATTTTTACAAATAGAGAAACTAGAAAGTTAGATTATGCCTAAAAGAGACGACCTTAAATCCATTTTAATTATCGGTTCTGGACCTATTGTTATTGGCCAAGCATGTGAGTTTGATTACTCAGGATCTCAAGCTTTACGATCGTTGCGAGAAGACGGAATAGAAACAATTCTTATAAACTCCAATCCGGCAACTATTATGACAGATCCTTCTATGGCAGACCATGTGTATTTGTTGCCTTTAACTACCAAATCAATTATAAAAATATTAAAAGAGCATCCGCAAATTGATGCTGTTTTACCTACAATGGGTGGGCAAACTGCGTTAAACTTGTGTATCGAGGCAGATGAAAAAGGAATTTGGAAGGATTTTGGTGTAAAGCAAATAGGAGTTGATATCAATGCAATAAACATCACTGAAGATCGCGAAAAATTTAGGGAGTTAATGGGCAAGATTGGAGTTAAAATGGCTCCGCAGGCAACAGCTACTTCTTTTTTAAAAGGAAAAGAAATTGCACAAGAATTTGGTTTTCCCCTATGTATTAGAGCTTCTTACACATTAGGAGGCGCTGGCGCGGCTATTGTTTATGAAGAAGAAGATTTTGATAAGTTGTTGCGAAGAGGTTTAGAAATTTCTCCTATTCATGAGGTAATGATTGATAAAGCCATGATGGGCTGGAAAGAGTATGAGTTAGAATTACTAAGGGATAAGAATGATAATGTAGTAATTATTTGTTCGATTGAAAATATGGATCCAATGGGAATTCATACAGGTGATTCTATTACTGTAGCTCCAGCAATGACACTGTCGGATAAAACGTATCAAAAGATGCGAGATATGGCTATCAAAATGATGCGAAGTATTGGTGATTTTGAAGGAGGTTGTAATGTACAGTTTGCAGTGAGTCCAGATGAAAAAGAAGATATTATTGCTATTGAAATTAACCCGAGAGTATCTCGTTCTTCTGCATTAGCTAGTAAAGCAACAGGATATCCGATTGCTAAAATTGCGGCAAAATTGGCTATTGGATATACATTAGATGAACTTCAAAATCAGATAACCAAATCAACATCAGCATTATTTGAACCTACTTTAGATTATGTGATTGTAAAAATACCTCGTTGGAACTTTGATAAGTTTGAAGGCAGTGATAGAACATTAGGGTTACAAATGAAAGCTGTTGGTGAGGTAATGGGAATTGGGCGTTCGTTTCAAGAAGCATTACACAAAGCAACACAATCTTTAGAAATTAAGAGAAACGGACTAGGAGCTGATGGTAAAGGGTATACAAATTACAATCAAATTATAGAAAAGCTTAAGAATCCATCTTGGGATCGAGTGTTTGTGATTTATGATGCCATTCAGATGGGAATTCCACTAAGCCAGATTTATGATATTACAAAAATTGACATGTGGTATCTTAAACAGTATGAGGAATTGTATCAATTAGAAAAAGAAATATCTACCTATACAATTGATACTATTGATAAAGAATTATTGTTAGAAGCAAAGCAAAAAGGTTATGGAGACAGACAAATTGCTCATATGCTAGATTGTTTAGAAAGTCAAGTCTATAACAAGCGGGAAGAACTAAATATACAGCGCGTTTATAAATTGGTAGATACATGTGCATCTGAATTTACTGCAAAAACTCCTTATTATTACTCAACATTTGAGAACGTAGTAGAAACAAAAGATGGAGAAGTAGTTACAGCTAATGAAAGTATTGTTTCCGATAAGAAAAAAATCATTGTACTAGGTTCTGGTCCAAATAGAATTGGACAAGGAATTGAATTTGATTACTGTTGTGTTCACGGAGTTTTAGCTGCTTCAGAATGTGGTTATGAAACGATTATGATTAACTGCAATCCTGAAACAGTTTCTACGGATTTTGATACAGCAGACAAATTATACTTTGAGCCTGTTTTTTGGGAACACATTTACGATATTATTCGTCATGAAAAACCAGAGGGTGTAATCGTTCAGTTAGGTGGGCAAACTGCGTTAAAATTAGCAGAGAAGTTAGACCGATATGGAATTAAGATTATAGGAACAAGTTATCAATCACTTGATTTAGCAGAAGATAGAGGTAGTTTTTCTACTTTACTAAAAGAGAACAACATTCCGTATCCTGAATTTGGTGTGGCAGAAACAGCTGATGAAGCTTTGAAATTAGCAGATGAATTAAAGTTTCCTATTCTAGTAAGACCTTCGTATGTTTTAGGTGGGCAAGGAATGAAAATTGTAATAAATAAAGAAGAACTTGTAGAGCATGTTGTTGATTTACTGCGTAAGATTCCAAATAATAAACTGCTGTTAGATCATTATTTAGATGGAGCTATAGAAGCAGAAGCAGATGCCATTTGTGATGGAGAAAATGTATACATTATTGGAATTATGGAGCACATTGAACCGTGCGGCATCCATTCAGGAGACTCTAATGCTACATTGCCCGCTTTCAACTTAGGAGACTTGGTAATGCAGCAAATAAAAGATCATACATATACAATAGCGAAAGCTTTAAAAACAGTTGGTCTAATTAATATTCAGTTTGCTATTAAAGATGATGTAGTGTACATCATTGAGGCAAACCCAAGAGCTTCAAGAACAGTTCCTTTTATAGCAAAAGCTTATAAAGAACCGTACGTAAACTATGCTACTAAAGTGATGTTAGGAGAGAATAAAGTAACAGATTTTAATTTTAATCCGCAGTTAGAAGGATACGCAATTAAGCAACCTGTTTTTTCCTTTAACAAATTTCCAAATGTAGATAAAACTTTAGGTCCAGAAATGAAAAGTACAGGAGAGAGTATTTTGTTTATTGAAAGTTTAAAGGATGATGATTTTTACGATTTGTACTCTAAAAGGAAGATGTATCTAAGTAAGTAATTAGATCAATTTTATTATTTAATTCGAGATATTATGAACTATATTCTATTTGATGGTAGTGTTCGAAATGCTTTATTGCCTTTTACGTTTACAAGACCTGTAGCCGATATAAGAATAGGAATTTTGACCATTCGTGAAAAGTGGGAAAAATATCTTGGATTAACTACAACAACGATTACTGAGGAATACTTGGAAAAGAAGTTTCCAATGGTAGAGATGGAAGAAAATGTTCTGATTAACGCTTCTTTTTTACCTACTGAAAATCTAATATCAATTGTAAAAGAACTGAAGCCTAAAGAAGCTATCTTTCAAGAGGAGGAAGTAATTGCTTTTTACACAACAGATTCTCAAGAAGAAGTAGATTTTGATGATTATCATCAAATAGAATTTGAAGAAGAACTAATTCAGGTTAAAAATACGTGGGATATTTTCTCAAAGAACGAAGAAGCAATAAGAGCAGATTTTGCATTATTGACAGAAGGAAGAGAATCTCAAGCTATTCCAAAATCAGTAAACTGTATAAACAAAGAGGCTGTTTTTATAGAAGAAGGCGCAGATATTTCTTTTGCTGTTTTAAACGCTAGCACAGGCCCTATTTATATAGGAAAAAATACAACAATTATGGAAGGATCTTTAATAAGAGGTCCTTTTGCTATGTGCGAAAATGCTGTTTTAAAAATGGGAGCGAAAGTATATGGAGCTACAACTTTAGGGCCTTTTTGTAAGATTGGAGGAGAGGTAAATAATTCCGTTTTGTTTGGATACTCTAATAAAGGCCATGAAGGATTTTTAGGGAATTCGGTTATAGGCGAATGGTGTAATTTGGGTGCTGACACGAACAATTCTAACCTGAAAAACAATTACGCAGAGGTTAAACTTTGGAATTATGAAATAGGGCGGTTTGATAAAACAGGATTGCAATTTTGTGGTTTGATGATGGGAGATCATTCTAAATGCGGTATAAATACAATGTTTAATACAGGAACTGTAATAGGCGTAAGTGCCAATATTTTTGGCAGTGGTTTTCCGCGCAATTTTATTCCTTCGTTTAGTTGGGGCGGTGCTTCTGGTTTTACAACATATCAACTTAAAAAAGTATACGAAGTTGCTGAGGTTGTAATGAAAAGAAGAAATATGGTTTTAGACGATGTTGAGAAAGAGATATTAGAAAAAGTATTTGAGTTAACAGCCCAATATAGGAATTACTAAAAATAGAAAGGCCTTGAATTATTCAAGGCTTTTCTTATATCTAAAGTAATTATCCTTTTTTGACTACATTACCAGAACCAACCGATTTCGTATCAATTTTATCTGGATCACCCTTGTAGTAAATGCTTCCTGAACCTGCTATAGTTGCCTTAATCTCATTTTTTACACTAGATTGTATACTTCCTGAACCTGCTATTGAGGCTTTTAATGATTCTACATTTAAATCGTAAGATTTCACACTTCCAGAACCTGCAATAGAACATGACATATAGTTTGCATTTCCAGATAATTCGATGTTACCAGAACCACCAATAGAGCATTTAACCTTTTCCGCATCTAAATCGAACTCAATATTTCCTGATCCCCCAAGACTTACATCAAGATTTTTTGACTTAATGGTTGTTTTACTATAAATATTTCCAGAACCACCAAGAGCTACTTTTTCAATTTCATCAATAGGAACTGTAACGAGTAATTTTCTAGATGTTTTTAATGAATATCCTTTTTTTACTTTTATTTTTAGATTACCGTTTTTAACTTCAGTAATTATGTAAGGAAGCAAGTTTTTTTCACCCTCAATAACTAAATTCCCTTCTTTTCCTTTAACTAATTCTACATTGAAAGATCCTCCCAAACTTACGCTTTCATAATCATCAGTTTTTCTGTTTTCTTTTACAACATTTCCGTTGCCTTTAATTCGTTCATTATTTCCCCACCATTGTGCTTGAGTACTAATTGTAAAAAGAAAGATGAATGATACTAAAAATATGTTTTTCATGATATTAGATTTTATATAGATAAAAATTTATTAATCGATTTTGACACTTCCAAAGTTTGATTTTATATAAATAGATGATTTTCCTCCTCCATTATATTTTCCTTCGTAGTATTTCTTTGTGTTTTTAACAATGCTTTTTGATATTGTTATTTTAGAGTCATTTCTTTTAAATGTTCCATATTGCATATCTAGTTTAAAGTTAAAACGAGCAGCAGAACTCACTCCAATATTGACCGAAGCATACTCACAATCAATAAAAATATCTGAAAAACTAGGAGCTAAATCTTCAATTTTTACGGAGCCATAATCTGAACTTACTTTAAGCGCTTTGCGAATTGTGCCAAATTTTAATCCAGTATAATCGCCATTTCCTATAACTGTTTCAACATCTTTAATTGAGATGTTTCCATAATCGGTGTTAAAATTAACACTGTTTACTTTTCCTAAAGACAAGGTGGAATAATCTGAATTAACTTTTAGATTTTGTGCTTTTTCAATTTCTAATTTAGAATAGTCTGTGTTAATATTACCATCAACCATTGAATTTACGGAGGAACTACTACAGTAATCTAGGTTGATATTAGAATTTTGACCTAATAAGTCTCCAATAGTAATTTTTCCATAATCGCAATTAATATTGGCTATTCCTTCTAATTTATCTAAGGAAATGCGACCATAATCATTGTTGAAATTTATGTTATTTGAAACAGGCATTTTAATTGTATAATCTATTTGGTAGTTTATTTTTTTTGTTTTCCCCCAAAAACTCCAACTATTTCTCTTTTTTTCAAAGATAGTTTTAGCTTTAACTTCACTATCATTGCCTTCAAACTCTATTATAATTTCTGATAATCTTTTTTCAACTTCATCTAAATCATTTCCTTTTACAGTAATTTTAACATCAATTTCAATTGAGTTTTTATTCCAGGTAGTTGCATAGATATTTCCATATTTATTTGAAACACTTAGAGTAGCATCTTTATTTACTTTAAAGCGTTTTTGAATTTCCTTGCTTTTTTCATGTGTTTTCTTGTTGCTAAAATTATTAGCAAAAGTTATAGCTGGCAGTAGTAAAAGTAAAAGTGTTATTTTAAATATAAATTTCATCACGTAGGTTTTTATTTGATTCTAATATTTCTATTTGCTGTAGTGCATTTTTTAGTACTTCTAGTCGTTTTTGATAATTCTCAATCATAGCATTGATAATTTTTTGTTGTTCACCTGAGTTTTTAAGTTCTTCTACAAATATTTTATATTTATCCTCAAGTTCTTCTATTTGATCTAGAGCAGATTCTATAATAGCTTCGGTATCTAAATTTCTGTTTTTTTCTAACTCAATAATCTCAGCTTTTATAGCAGAAACAAAAAAGTTTTGAGCTTCCCTCATTTTAGGAGACACATTTGCCAATCCAACATCATTATTACTTTTATAAAATGTTCCAAATCCAAACCCGATAAACAGTAAAATAGAAGCCGCTATGCTCATGCTAATCCATGAAAAGCTGCGTTTTGCATCTGAATTTAATTTTTTTTCAAACCGCTTTAAATGATTTTTAGGAGGTTCGTAAAGATCAAATTCATTGTTATTAAAAAAGTGGAGTAATTTATCTTCCATAATTATACAACTGTTATTGAATTTTCTATTAATTCTTGTTTTAATTTCTTTTTCGCTCTTGAAATAATTGTTCTTACATTTTCATTTGTATAGTTTAATATTTCTGCAATTTCTTCATAGTCATAACCTTCTATTAGGTTTAGATTTAATACAATTCTGTAATTATCTTTTAAACTATTAATTATGCTTATTATCTGATCAGCTTTTAAACTCGAGTAATTTACTTGATCTTCTTTTTTCTCAATTACATCATAATCAGGTATTACATCCATTGTAACTTCTTGATATTTACTGCTTCTTTTAAGCTGTGTTAAGCTTTTATTAATCACAATTCGTTTTAACCAACCACCAAAAGAAACTCCATCTTTATTAAAACTGTCCAGCTTAGTAAAAGCTGTTAAAAAAGCTTCTTGCATAATATCTTCTGCCTCAAACTCATCTTTCAAAATACGGAATGCAGTATTATACATTGCTTTATAATAAGCTTTGTAAATCTGCATCTGAGCATTTTGATCAGATTGTTTGCAGCGATTTAACAGTTGGTTAATATGTTTTTCTTGCGCTGTCAATGAGATAATACTATACTAGAGACAATTTGTTTTTTGTTTTGTGACACTTAGTTGTAATAAATTTAAAAGATTTAATTGTATTTATTCTAGTAGATAATTCACTAGTTGGCATAAGAATTGAAAAAACTACTATAAATACGTAAAATTTTTTTACTTAAAAAACTGTATATTAAATAGTTAAGATGTGTGTTGATTTGAAAATGGATAGTGATTGTAAAAGATCAATGCCACTTTGACAGATAAAAAAGAGTATGAGTAAATCAAAAATAGTAACATTAGACAGTTTGTCGCTTTCTAATGTATTGAATGAAGATTCTGAGTTAATTCCTTTAATGACTCCAGAAGATGAAGAAGTTATTAACCAAGAAGATATTCCAGAAATTCTACCCATTCTTCCTTTAAGAAACACCGTACTTTTTCCAGGAGTTGTTATTCCTATAACTGCAGGAAGAGACAAGTCTATAGAACTAATTAATGATGCCAACAAAGGAGATAAAGTGATTGGTGTTGTTGCTCAAAGAAATGAAAGTGTAGAAATTCCAAAGAGAGATGATATATATAATACAGGTGTTGTTGCTCAAATACTGAGAGTTCTAAAAATGCCAGATGGAAATACCACTGTTATCATTCAAGGAAAAAAACGATTTGAAATTCAAGAGATTGTTCAAGAGCAGCCTTATTTAAAAGCGAAAGTAACAGAGGCATTAGAAGAAAAGGAAGTAAATGATAAAAAGGAGTTTAGGGCAATTATAGATTCTATTAAAGAAATTGCTTTAGAAGTAATTAAAGAGAACCCAATGCTACCCAGTGAAGCTTCTTTTGCCATAAAAAATATACAAAGTGATTCTTTCTTAGTCAACTTTATATCTTCTAATATGGATCTTAGTGTTATGCAAAAACAGGTTCTGTTAGAAAAAGACAATCTAAAAGAACGAGCTCTTTTAACGCTAAAAAATTTGAATAAAGAGTTACAAAAACTCAAGCTTAAAAATGATATTCAGTCAAAAACAAAATCTGATTTAGATCAGCAACAAAGAGAATATTACTTAAATCAACAGCTTAAAACGATTCAAGAAGAACTAGGTGGAGCATCTGCAGAGGAAGAGTTAGATGAAATGGCAGAATTAGCCAAGAAAAAGAAATGGAACAAGGAAGTAGGAGAGACTTTTATAAAAGAACTTAACCGATTGAGGAGAATGAATCCTCAAATGGCAGAATATGGTGTGCAGCGAAATTACCTAGAATTAATGCTAGAATTACCTTGGGGAGAATACACAAAAGATAAATTTGATTTAAAGAAAGCGCAAAAGATTTTAGACAGAGATCATTTTGGTTTAGAAAAGGTAAAAGAACGAATTATAGAGCATTTAGCCGTTTTAAAACTGAAAGGTGATATGAAGTCTCCTATTATCTGTTTGTATGGTCCTCCTGGAGTAGGAAAAACATCTTTAGGGAAATCAGTAGCAGAGTCAATAGGAAGAAAGTATGTTCGGATGTCTCTTGGAGGATTGCGTGATGAAGCAGAAATTAGAGGTCACCGAAAAACATATATAGGAGCAATGCCAGGTCGATTAATTCAGAACATAAAAAAAGCAGAAACTTCAAACCCAGTATTTGTGTTAGATGAAATTGATAAACTAGGTCAAAGTCATCAAGGAGATCCGTCTTCAGCAATGTTGGAAGTTTTAGACCCTGAGCAAAACACAGAGTTTTATGATAATTATTTAGAAGTAGGTTACGATCTTTCTAAAGTTTTGTTTATAGCTACTGCTAATAATCTAAATAGTATTCCTTGGGCTTTGCGAGATAGAATGGAAATTATCAACGTAACAGGTTATACTATAGAAGAAAAAGTAGAGATCGCAAAAAAGCATTTACTTCCTAAACAACTAAAAGAGCATGGTTTAAAACCAAAGGATTTAAAACTTGGTAAAACTCAGATTGAGAAAGTTGTAGAAGGATATACACGAGAATCAGGAGTGCGTGGTCTTGAGAAAAAAATAGCTAAAGTTGTACGATATGCTGCTAAATCAATCGCTTTAGAAGAAGATTATAATGTAGCAATTACCAGTGAAGATATTGAAACAATTTTAGGTCCGGCAAGATTAGAAAGAGATAAATATGAAAGTAATGATGTAGCTGGTGTTGTAACAGGTTTAGCTTGGACAAGTGTTGGAGGAGATATTCTTTTTATTGAGTCAATTTTAAGTAAGGGTAAAGGAAATCTATCAATTACAGGAAATTTAGGAAATGTAATGAAAGAATCTGCTACAATTGCTATGCAATATATTAAAGCGAAAGCAGAAGATTTTGGTATTTCTTCTGAAGTTTTAGAAAACTACAATGTGCATATTCATGTTCCTGAAGGAGCAACTCCTAAAGATGGACCAAGTGCAGGAGTTACAATGCTCACTTCTTTGGTGTCTGTTTTTACTCAAAGAAAAGTTAAAAATCGTTTGGCAATGACAGGAGAAATCACATTAAGAGGGAAAGTACTTCCTGTTGGTGGAATAAAAGAAAAGATTTTAGCAGCTAAGAGAGCCAATATTAAAGAAATTATTTTGTGCGAAGAAAACAGAAAAGACATAGCTGAGATTAAGGATAGTTATCTAAAAGGTCTCAAATTTCATTATGTTACCGAAATGAGCGAAGTAATTGATATTGCTTTAACCAAACAGAAAGTGAAAAATGCCAGAAAGCTATAGTGAAAAAGAGCTTCATATTTGAAGCTCTTTTTTGTTTAATAAAAAATTACAGTGATTAATTACTAGATTCTAACCATTTATCCTTCCATTCTTCGGGGAACTCAGAATCTTTTCTGTATTTCATTGGTATTTTCTTATACCAGAACTTACGTGTGGTATTAGTATTTACATTTACTAGATATATATAGTTATCATCACGTAGTTTATATATACTATCACCAATGATAATGTTATTCATAATATCTATATTAGTTGGAAAAATTGTATCACCAGTATTGATGATTAAGTGTGTAGATCTTAAGTTTTTTCTATAAGATATAGTATCAATAACTACCCCATTGATTGGATTACGAATGTTTTCAATAAGTCTATCTCTTTCTTTCTGGTAAGATAACTGATCTAACATGTCAATACATGAAGTTATCAAAATAAGTAGTAGCAAAGAAAGTATATTTCTTATTCTCATTATTTTTTAGTTTTGATTTCTTCAAACTTTTTAGTTATCATTACCCTATTTAAATCTTTTATTCCAGCCCAAATGGATAAAACAACTCAACTCTTCAATAATTTCAGTTATAGTTCCAACAATACCGTTGTTATTAACAATCTGTGTAAGTTAATCTTTTACCTTTCCTCTCTTATAATATTTTAACAAAACATTGTTTTGTGTAATTAAAAACAGTGAGTCTTTAGATACTTTTTTTATCGTATAAGTTGCCACTATATAAATAGAGTCTTTTATTACCAATTTGTTCTTATCTAAGACATAGTGATAATCATAAAGATGTTCAAAATCTTTGAATTTATTACTGGTGATTGTGAACTCAATATTCTCCTCTTTACTCAATGCCCAATTGCCAATTAAACTTTCTTTTTCAATTACTTTATTATCAAAACCCTCACAGGAAAACAAAATTAGAAACAGAGAGAACAATAAAATCTTTCTCATTTTAAATAA
Source organism: Bacteroidia bacterium (assembly GCA_030428865.1). Classification (GTDB taxonomy): domain Bacteria; phylum Bacteroidota; class Bacteroidia; order Flavobacteriales; family Flavobacteriaceae; genus Polaribacter. Next base: position 218,967 of record JAUIEK010000002.1, read on the forward strand.
ATTTAAACGTATCAAATGCTTTATTTGAAAATACATGTTTAGCAAGAATATTTCCTTTTATTAATATCCTAGAAGTGAAGTTAGGGCTCTTAAAGCCTTCCGTATTTTTAATAAAGATAAAATTATTTTATTTTAAAAGCATCGTAAAGTATATTCAAACTATCCATGTCAGATTTTATTAAACTTTCAAGATAATTAGTGATAGCTCTTTCATTATCGTTTGTGGCAAAATTTTCTTTTTGTACTTTCTGAAGTACAGAATCTCTATCTTCAAATAATAAGTCAAGTAGTGTACGATAGTACTTTAAATTAAAATCATTTCTTTTTTGTTTATGTAAGTTATCTCTAACTTTTCTTAATTCTAATAGTCCTTTTTTCTTATTACCAATTCTAATTTCAAGTAATCCAATTAGAGGCATCTCTTCATATGATTTATTCATTTTTTCTAGAGATGTTAATTCTTTTATTGCTTCATTATATCTTTCAAGAAAAATTAAGTAAGTTACTTTTTCAAATCTAAAATGTTCATTTTCAGTATCACATTTAATAGCTTTATTCAAACTATTAAGAGCTTGATCATTATCAGATTTAATTCTTAAAGAAATATAATTTTGATAAATATCTTTACAATTGTTTTCTTTCTTACATGAAGATATAGAAGCAATTAAAAAAAGAATAGGTATGTGGTATTTCATTATTATCGCTTTAAAGGTATGGTATGGTTTGTAGTCAATACTTTATTAAAAATATCGTGTTTAACCGTTATGTTTTCCTTTAAAGCTCCAACTTTTGCATGGCTTTAGTTTATTTTCTGATGTACCAACTGCCTTTATATAGTTCAAATTGATTTATGTTTTTTGGAGGTGTACTACTCGACATTTTTAAGAGTGTTGGGAATTCTTGTTTAGAAGGATTTATGAACACATTACCAAAACTATCCACTTGAATCAAACAAATATTCAATTCCAAATACTTTTCAATTGCAATTTTAATAGTCTCTTTATCCAAATATTCTTTATCACACGTTTTTAAAACCAAATCATTTTTTATCTTCAATTCATCAATTTTAGATTTATCTACTTCTACCGCATAAGGAGAACAATTTGTTTTATTGGTTGTAATAAAATAAATATTAGAGTTTCTACTATGACCTTTGCTTCTGAAATGAATAAATAGCCCTTTTAGTTCAGAAAAATCTACATCATCTAATCTGTCAATCACTTTGTCTGTTTTTTGACTATTACAACTTTGTAACAAGCTCATTATTATTATAACAATTATCCAATTTGACTTCATAACTATCTCTTTTTTCTGGTAAGACAACTGATCTAACATATCAATACATGAAGTCATCAAAATAAGTAATAGCAAAGAAAGTATATTTCTTATTCTCATTATTTTTTAGTTTTGATTTCTTCAAACTTTTTTTATCATCATCTTACTCAGGTTTTTTATTCTAGTCTTCTTTTTGTGATACTTTAAGTCTTTCTATTGTATAAATCATTAATCGATTCTTCTGATTTGTAATATTGAATCAATATTTAAATTTTTATTTGTTGGGTCAAAAGTAGCTTCTAACCATTTGTTTTTCCATTCTTCAGGAAACGATGAATCCTCTCTTAAGTATTGAGGTATTAACATATGCCAAGTCTCAATAACTAGCTTATTTTTATTATAAACCCTTATGATATTATCATCTTGTTTTTTAACTATACTATCACCTAAATTTACTTTTCTAACAAAATTTTGATTTGAAGCATAAATGGTATCCACTTCATTTATAATTAAATAGTTAGGAGGATGATTGGTTCTGTATGAATATTTCTCAGTAACAACTCCTGAAATGGCTTTTTTAATGTTTGGCACAACTAGATCGTAACTAGCTTTTATTTTCATTTTCCTATCAAAACCTTCACAGGAAAACAAAATTAGAAACAGAGAGAACAATAAAATCTTTCTCATTTTTCAGATTCTGTTTTTTATAAAAATTACTTTTTGTTTTTTGGCTTTAAATATTCATTAGAGCCAGTGTAAATAACAAACTTTTTATTAATTAGTTCTGCATCTAAAAAATTAGCGCTTAGACAGGGAAGTTCATTCGATAAATATTTGCCATCGTTGGCTTTGCAATTGTAAATAATGGATCCTATAAACTTTTTACCTTTTTTCGTAAATGTATCAAAATAAACTTCTTTGTTTAACACTACTTGATTTAAGTATTTAATGCCTTTATTAAATAATTTGTCACTCTTGTTCAGTGATTTTGTATCATTAATTACGAAAACAACTGAATCTAATTCTTTATCTCTTTGAATCAATAAAGAATTTGTTGTTAAAATTTTTACTACCCTACCTTTTCTGTAATCTTGAGCATTCAGCTTGTTTAAACACAAAAAAAACATGAATGTTATTAAAACTATTATTTTACCTATCCCAATCACTTGACTCCATCCATTTATCCTTCCATTCTTCGGGAAACCTAGAATCTTTTCTATATTCCATTGGTATTTTCATGTAATAAAACTTTCTGATATCTTCTCTGTTTTTATATATGTATACCATATTATCGTTAGTCTTTTTTAGTATGCTATCTCCAACTTCAATATTATTCATTATTTCAGAATTACCCGGACAAATACTCAATGTGTCAATTCCTGTTAAAACACGATAGTGAGTATGAAGATTATCATTTCTTGTAGAATAAGTTTCAATGATAATCCCAGTATATTCTGTTTCAATATTGTTTATAAGTCTTTTAAAACTAGATTCATAGGTCTTTTTTTCTATGAAACCCTTGCAGCCTATAAATAAAATGAATACTAGTAATGCCAGAGTTTTTCTCATTATTTTTTAGTTTTGATTTCTTTAAAATTTTTGGTTTCTCCTCCTTTGAAATTTATTTCAAACCTGGTTCCTTTAGATCCACCAACAGATTCAGATTTCCATGTCCATGTATGTCTCATTCCTGGATATAACTCATTTGTTGACCCCTCAGTATTTGACCAAGTCATACTACCACCTATTGAGAGTACACCTACAGAATAACCATTATATCCTCCTGCAAATTTATCTGCTGATTTGAAAGATTGTGGAGCTTCAGCATCATTAAATTCAGAAATAAATCCTTGAACTCCTACTCCAGACCCCATTCCAACATTACCTCCTTTAAAATCAAAAGAAAATAAACTTCCCTTGTCTTTTCCATCAGTAAAATAAACAAACCCTATTCCTGTATGAACTCCTCCTCCAAAAGTTAATGAACCCTCTAAAGTTAAGCCAACAGCATCAATCTTATCACTTGACTCAGAATTTGTATCAATGACAAATGGAGTTGGCAATGATAAATCCGTATCTATATTAACATACGTATCTGTTTTATCATTTGTAACAATCCTTGCAATTTCCTGATCGTTATTATTTAAGAAGATAATATCTAAAGGCGCTCTCCCATCCGGGTCAATAAAACGAATAGGATTATTTTTAACAAAATTATAAGGAGACCAACTCGGGAACTCCTCACTTAAAGGGTCTGGGCTAAACCAACGACTTATAATTTCAGGTCTTAAAGTGGCTTCAGAATACCTAGTTTCGTACTGTGTATAACCTGTTATGGTTTTGTTTTTAACATGGTAAGAGAATGAGCCAATTCTAACAACACTGTCTAAATCGTGAAACTCTAAATACTTTCCTTTACTTAGCGTATGAATTTTTGGTGTGTAACCAAACTTTTTAAAAGGATTGCCAGCTTGTATGTTTTTTTCTCTGCGTTGTTGTTCTTTAACGCTCAAACTATCCTTTGTTTGAGTAAAGCCTAAGTAAAAAGTAAATAAAAATAGAAATAATAGTGATTTTTTCATGATTAGTTGGTTGGGGGCTTAAAAGTAGTGATTTTTTTGTTTGTGTATTTCTCTCTTTCCTCTTTTAAAGAAACAAGCCAATTAAGATACATTTCTTCTGGCATTTGCCTGTAACCTAATTTATGGATTGTAGTTAGTTCGCTTTGTATTTCAAGCAATATTTTTCGTGTTTCTGGGTATTTGTTAACATCACTAAAACTAGTGTTTTTGCTTGCAAGTATGTTTTCTATTTTCTTACCCTTGGCTTCCGTTTTTAAAATCATAGCGTTTACGTAATTAGGAAAATACTCTAAAGCTTTATCTGCACACTTAATTACAAAATCCAAACTATAAAATTCCTGTCTTTGATGGCTTTGTGCCAAATCTACCAAACAAAGCGCAATGCTTTCTTGGTTGCTTAAAGCTTTCATATAAACGCCATTTCTAATGGCATCTAAATGAATATAGCCCGAAGCCATTAACCAAGCATCAATAGGAAAAATGCCACTTGTTAGCTCTGTATTATACCAACCATCTTTTTCACTTTTATGTTTAATATAAACGTGGTTTGGTGCAAGTGCTAAATTGGCATCAACACCTAATTCTTCTGCCAAAATTTTGTATAAATAAGGTAGGGAATGACAATTGCCTTTTCTTGTTTGCAACAATTTTGACACAAACATATTTTTCCAATTCTCATGCCCAAAAGGATCGTTAAAATCATAACGATAAGGCACATAAACAAAGTCATTGTCTTTAGCATCTTTTATAGGAATACTATCGTTTAATACAGAAAACAAAGCTGCATATTTGCTTACTTTTTCTTTGTCCTTACCTTGATATTGTAAGGTTCTGCTTTTTAAAAGTTTGTTAGATAATGTTTTTAGAAAACTGATTTCATTGTTTAAGGCAATAGTATCTAATATACCATTATTATAGGCGTTTTCTACGCTAAAAACTGCTTTCTTAAAACTATATGTTTCTGGGTTTTCAAGCATTTTAACCAAAAGGTTGTAGCTTTCTTGGTATAAAAAATCTTGTGCTTTTACATTTTGAAAAAGAGCAGCACAAAAAAGGAATGCTATAAAAAGTTTTTTCATTTAATTTTTTAGGTTTTGCTTTAGTTTGATGTTAAATTGTTTTTTCATCGTTTCGTTATCATTTTTGTTTTTAGACTCTTTTAAGGATGCTAACCATTTTTCATAATCGCGTGGTGACATAAATTCAAAACCCAGATTATCAACCTGCTTATAATGTGTATTAACACTGTTTAGCAATTCAACGATTTTTGGGTAAAAACGAATGTTTTGTAGCTCTTGATGATTTCTTGGATTAATACCCACTTGACGGGCAACGTATTCAAACTGTACAGTCAAATAGTTCGATTTTATCATATTTGCTGAAATACTTTTTGGGTAGAGTTCCAATGCTTTATTGGTTACTTGATTTACAAAAGAATCATAACCAAATTTACGAGCATAGCCCATAGCAAAATCAGAAAGTAGTTGCGATAGCAATTGTTTATTTGTCATTTGTTGCATATAAATTCCGTTTTGTAGCGCTTCAGATTTTATGAAACCTGATTGTAAAATTGAGGAATCGGTTGTAAACATTCCATTTGTGAGCTCCACGTTATACCAATTATTGTCTTCATCTCTAAATTTGATGTAAGAATGATTTGGTGATAGAGACAAAAAGGCTTCTGCATCGATTTCTTCTGCTAGCATCAAGTACAATCTTGGTAGTGAGTTACATTGCCCTTTCCCTGTTCGTAAAAGTTTTGTAACAAACATTTTTGACCAATCTTTAATACCAAGATAATCTTCAAAATCATATTTAAATGGTAAATGTTTTAAATCTTTTGATTTGATTTCCAATGTGTCTGAAAAGAACTTGAAAAGCATAAAGTTTTTGGCAAGGTTGCTATTTTGGTCAAATTCCAACTCGGTCATTTTCTCACGAAGGAAATCACCTGTTTGTCTTATGGTTTTATTAAATTCAGAATAGTCTTTTTGTTCCTCAAAGTAGGCGTTTTCGATTAGAAATGTTGCCTCTTTTATTGAAAAATCGTTTGGGTTTAATGTTTTTAGTTGGTCGAATGCTTTTCGATAATACTTTGTGCTTTCTATGTTGCTATAGTTTGGTAAAGAATACTTAATTCGCTCAGCTTTTAATTCTGAGTAAATTTGTTTCCGTTCGTTTTGTTGCTGTTCAATCCGTTTTTTGTCCTGTTTGTAAACTGCCATTCCGTTTGGTCGAGAAGTCGAAAAACTTCTATTTGGAGTCGAATTTACTGGATTCGTATTCGATGTAATCACTCGAAGAGTAGCTGGTTGTGGAATTTCAGGCAGCTTCACTTGGCAAAAGGTTATTGAGCCGATTAATCCACAAAGTAAGGTTAGGGGTAATTTTTTAAATTTAGTGTTCATACTTGTAATTTAGTCAGTGTTGGTAAAATAGAGAGAAGGCAGTCTATCTAGCAACTAATATTTTTTTAACAAGGGGTGTATCAATTAGTAATGCTGCTTCTCCTGTTATTATATTAAAATTTTACATAGTCCTTATTTTTGTGTTAGATTGTTAAAAAAGTCAATTAAGTAATTCTTGATAAATCAAAAATGTATTTTCTATTGTTTTTGAAACATGAAACGTCTCTTCAATTCGTTTTTTAGCATTTTCACTCATACTTTTTCGCAATTTATCATCATCAGAAAGTGTAGAAATAGCTTGAGCAATTGCTTTCGGATTCTTAATAGGAGTTACAATTCCGCAGCTATTATCAATCAATTCAGTTCCTCCACCAGAATTAGTCATCACAATAGGTTTTCCTACACATAATGCTTCACTCACAGCTCTTCCAAATCCTTCTTTTATAGAGGTTTGCGTGTAAATATCGCAACCTTTTAGTAAAGAAATTACATCACTTCTTCGTCCTAAAAGATGAATTCTATTCGCAATAGGACTTTTACTTGCTAGTGCGTATAATTCTTTATCATCAGTATTATCTCCAATAATTACATAATGAATTTCTCTTTTTGATGTAAGGTGATAAGAAGATTTGAGGAAATATTGAATTCCTTTTACTTTTCTATGATTACCAATCAAGCAAACTACTATTGCTGACTTGGGAATTTTTAATGCTGTGTAATCAAAAACAGGATCATCTTTAAACCAATCAGGATTGTAACCTTTATAAACTTTCCTTACTTTTTGTTTTTGTTTACCAATGAGTTGTTTTTTAACATGATCAAAAACATGTTGACTGTTACATATAATTCTATCAACTCGTTTATTTAAAACAGTTAAATAAGCAGAAGGATCATGCCAATGTAAACTTAAAGAACCATAATAAACAACAAGTTTTACAGGGTGTTTTTTGAATGCGATTATTGCATTTCTTAAAGGAGCAGTATCCCAGCAGTAAATAAGATCAATTTTTTCTTTGTCTACAATTTCTTTAAGTGCCGTAATATAGCTTTTGTCAATTCCTTTTTTAGGGTGCAGTCTGCTAAAAGAAAGTCCGATTTCTCGTATTTTAGCCTCTACTTCTGGTAATACCAATCCAATAATAAAAACAGAGGCTCCTTGTTTTTGAATTCCTAACATCAATTCTATTTGAGCCTGAAGTGATGTGTAAGGCGTTTCTCCTCTTATGGTAAAAAGGACATTCATTAGCTATGAATTTCTTTTGCTTGATTCCAATAGACATCCATTTCTGCCAATGACATTTCAGATAGTTTTTTGTTTTCTTTTTTGGCAGATTCTTCTAAAAACCGAAAGCGTTTTATGAATTTTTTATTTGTTTTTTCTAAGGCATTTTCTGGATTTACACCAATAAAGCGGGCATAGTTAATCATTGAGAATAGTACATCTCCAAATTCTGATTCAATTGCTTGGTTGTTTCCTTTTTCTATTTCGTCATTTAACTCAGTTAGTTCTTCTTGAACTTTTTGCCATACTTGATGAGGTTTTTCCCAATCAAAGCCAACTCCAGCAACTTTATCCTGAATTCTGTTTGCTTTTACCAAAGCAGGTAAACTAGTAGGAACTCCTTCTAAAACCGAATTTTTGCCTTCTTTTAGCTTTAGTTTTTCCCAGTTCTGTTTTACTTGTTTTTCGTTCTCAACTTTAACATCGCCATAAATATGAGGATGTCTTTCAACTAACTTATCACAAATAGCATTAGCAACATCAGCAATATCAAATGCATTTTTCTCAGCACCTATTTTCGAGTAGAATACAATATGCAAAAGAACATCACCTAGTTCTTTTTTTACTTCTTCTAAATCGTTATTTATAATAGCATCAGCTAGTTCGTATGTCTCTTCAATCGTTAAATGGCGTAAAGATTCTAACGTTTGCTTTTTATCCCACGGACATTTTTCTCGTAAATCATCCATGATGTCTAGTAAACGATTAAAAGCTTTAAGCTGTTCTTTACGATTGTTCATTAGGCTTCTTCTCTTGTGCTTTCTTCTGTTTCTTTCACACTAGAAAAATCTAACCCGGCATCAACCAAAATATTATACCATTGAATGATTTTCTTTATGTTAGATACATATACTCTTTCTTCATCATAATTAGGTAGAATTTCAGAAAAATAGGAAGTAAGTTTATTCTTACTTTCATTATGATCAATTGAATTTTCTCCATTTTCTTTCTTAAAAATTGATTTAAAAATAGTCAAAATAGGAACTTCTTCTTCATACGTGTAAATAGCTATATTTTCGATCAAGCTTACATTGTTGTTAGAAGCTATGGGAAATCGTTTTTGGTCTAGCAAGGATTCAACAATAAATCCAGTTTTAGTTTGCGATAGTATTTTATACAAGCCTGGTTTTCCAGATATAGTAATGATTTTATTGTATTCCATTTTTATCTTTTTTTTGCATTAGGGAAACGCATTCGGTAATCTACGTTAATTTTTCCTTTTGATATATTTTCCAGTTTTTTCTTTATAATCCTCTTTTTTAAAGAAGAGAGCTTATCTGTAAACAAAACTCCTTCAATATGATCATATTCATGTTGAAAAACTCTAGCTGCTAAACCATTTAAAGTTTCTGTGTGCGTATCAAAGTTTTCATCTTGATAAGTAAAGGTCACTTGTTCAGGTCTGTATACATCTTCTCGAATATCAGGAATGCTAAGGCATCCTTCATTAAAAGCCCAATCATCTCCTTTCTCTTCAACTATTTGAGCATTGATAAAAACCTTGTTAAAATTCTTGAGCTGCTCACGTTCTCGTATAGAAAGCTCTTCATCTTCAGCAAATGGAGAAGCATCAATTACAAATAAACGAATGGCTTTTCCTATTTGTGGAGCAGCCAGACCTACGCCTTGAGCGTTGTACATTGTCTCTTTCATATTGGCAATTAATTCCTGTAAATTAGGATAATCAGGAGTGATTTTTTCACCGACTTTTCTCAAAACAGGATCGCCGTATGCTACAATTGGTAATATCATGCTTTAATTGTATTTCGCGGCAAAAATACAAAGAAAGCCAATGACAAGAAAACTTATTTATAATAGAGGTATGATTGTAAAATAAGCGTGGCACTAATTTCATCAACCAATGCTTTGTTTTGGCGTTGCTTTTTTCTGAGTCCGCTGTCTAACATTGTTTTTTGCGCTATTTTTGAAGTAAACCGCTCATCAACTCGTTCAATTTTTACATTTGGAAAAAGGTTTTCGAAGTTTTCTAAAAAAGGTTTTATTAAGCCTTCACTTTCGCTGTCTGTATAATCTAATCGTTTTGGTTTTCCAACAACAACAGTTGAGACATTTTCTTTTGAGAGATAGCTTTTTAAGAATTCAATTAAGTTTTTTGTATCAACAGTGGTTAGTCCAGAAGCAATAAGCTGCATTTCATCAGTTACTGCAATTCCTGTCCTTTTTTTTCCGTAATCTAAAGCTAAAATTCTACTCATCTGTACAAAAATACAATTTTAAACGGGGCAAACATGTCTGTTTAAAAATGTATCTTCGCAGTGATTTACTTATCTCAGCTTACTTTTGTAAGCGCATAAAAATTGATATATGAATAACTTAAAACAGAAAATAGAAGCGGCTTGGGATAACCAAACATTACTCAAAGAAAAAGAAACAATACATGCAATTAGAGAAGTTATTGATTTACTAGATGCAGGAAAACTAAGAGTTGCAGAACCAGTAACAGATGGATGGCAGGTAAATGAATGGGTTAAAAAAGCAGTGGTATTATACTTCCCAATCCAAAAAATGGAAACCCTAGAAGCAGGGATTTTTGAATATCACGATAAAATTCCATTAAAAACAAATTACAAAGAAAAAGGAATTCGAGTAGTACCAAATGCTGTTGCAAGGCACGGAGCTTATATATCTTCCGGCACTATTTTAATGCCTAGCTATGTAAATATTGGAGCTTATGTAGATGAAGGAACAATGGTTGATACGTGGGCAACAGTTGGTAGTTGTGCACAGATAGGTAAAAACGTTCATTTATCAGGAGGAGTAGGAATTGGTGGAGTTTTAGAACCGTTGCAAGCGGCACCTGTTATTATAGAAGATAATGCTTTTATAGGATCGAGATGTATTGTAGTTGAAGGAGTAAAAGTAGAAAAAGAAGCTGTTTTGGGTGCAAATGTGGTTTTAACAGCATCTACAAAAATTATTGACGTTACGGGAAGTGAACCAAAAGAAATGAAAGGAAGAGTACCAGCACGATCTGTTGTGATCCCTGGAAGTTATACCAAAAAATTTGCAGCAGGAGATTACAATGTCCCTTGTGCTTTAATTATTGGAAAAAGAAAAGAGAGCACCAATAAAAAAACATCTCTTAATGATGCTTTGCGTGAATATGATGTAGCTGTGTAGTATATGACAAAAATCACTGCAATTATACCAACACTTAATGAGGCAAGTTGTATTTCTAAATCACTACAATCTGTTTCGTTTGCAGATGAAGTTATAGTTATAGACTCTTTTAGTACTGATGACACAGTTGATATAGCAACATCTCTAGGAGCTAAAGTTATACAAAGGAAATTTGATAATTTCTCTGCACAGAAAAATTTTGCTATACAGCAGGCATCTTACGATTGGATTTTCTTTTTAGATGCAGATGAATTAATAGATAAAGAACTGCAGAAAGAAATAATCGAAAAAATTAACACACCAGAAGATTTTGTTGCTTTTTACATATACAGAAATTTTTATTTTAAAAATAAATGTCTTAGATATAGTGGTTGGAGGCACGATAAGGTAATAAGATTATTCAACCGTCAATTTTGTAGATATGAAGGGTTTGTTCATGAAGAGATAGTTAGTGAAAAACCTGTAGGTTTTTTAAAAAACAAAATAGATCATTATTCTTTTTCTAGCGCTAATCAATATAAAAAAAAGCTAGATTTATATGCTTCCCTACAGGCTAAAGAACTCATAGGAAACAAAAAAAAAGCTACTTGGTTTCATAGACTTTTAAAACCAAGTATTCGATTTTTTATTCAATTTGTCATTAAACGAGGCTTTTTGGATGGTTATGAAGGATACCAAATATCTAAATTACATGCCTATGGTGTTAGGCAGCGTTATAAGAGGTATGTAGAATTTAAACAGAATTATAGAACCGAAAAGATAGAGAATTTATCAATAGGTTCAAAAACATATAAAAATGATATATCAATAATTATTGTTAACTATAAGAGTTGGCTACACTTAGAAAAATGTCTAGAGCCATTGAATTATGATAATTCTCAAGGAAAAATATCTATTGAAACTATCGTTATAGATAATAAATCTAATGATAGGAAATTGATTGAGTTTAAACATAGGTATAGAAACATAAGATTTGTTGAAAATTCAGGAAATAATGGATTTGCAAATGGCTGTAATTTAGGAGCTAATCTGGCTAGTAGCGAATATCTACTTTTTTTAAATCCAGATTGCATAATTAATAACCAAACTATTGAAAACCTTTGGGATTATTCAAGACTGCATAGGAATATAGGAATAGCTTCATGTTTACAAGAAAATAAGAATGAAGAGTTGGAAAAAACAGTTCGGTATTTTCCAAAACTTATAACTCTTTTCGGAGTTTTTAGATGGTTTTATAAAGTTACTATTCCTAAATATCTCAAAGAAACAAATGAGTATTATAGTACGGATTGGGTTTCAGGATCATTGTTGTTTATATCTAGAGAGCAATTCGATTTTGTTGGTGGTTGGAATGAAGATTATTGGATGTATTTCGAAGATGTTGATCTTTGTAAAAAGATAAAAGAAATTGGAAAGGAAATTGTAGTTCTAAAGACAAGTAAAATTTTTCATAACCATGGGGGAGCATCTAGAATAAATATGAAAACATCTTCATTAACAAAATCAGAAGTATTAATATCTAAACATGTGTATATTCAAAATCACTTTAATGGTTTAGAAAAACTCATAGCTCATGTGTTGTTAATAATTGGTAATTTTATCAATGGGATTATATTTTCTTTAGTAGGATTGGTTTTCTTTTTTATCCCTAAAGTAAGATTGCAATTTTATGTTTTCAGAAAGCTTTTGTCTTACTATTTAAACTCTATTAAGAATAAAACTTGGAAAAGTAAAAGATCTATAAACTATCAAGTCTAAAAATGAAAGAAAAGAAAAAAAAATATTATCAAAATAGTCGACCTGAGATGCTCAAGTTCATACCAGTTAATTCTACTAAAATATTAGAAATAGGTTGTGGAGTAGGTAACTTTGCTTGCCAATTAATGTCTAATGATAAGGAAGTTTGGGGTCTAGAACCTGATAAAGAATCTGCTGAAGAGGCATCTGAAAAGCTTAATAAAATTATTATAGGTTCTATAGAAGAATCTCTTGATAAGTTACCAGATAACTATTTTGATGTTATTATATTTAATGATGTTTTAGAGCATCTGTTAGAACCATGGAATGATATTAAAAACATAAAAGATAAATTGAAGAAAAAAGGTGTTTTAGTTGCATCAATTCCTAACGTTAGGTATGCTAAAAACTTATTTAAATACCTGTTTTTTAAAGATTGGAAATACACAGATGATAATATTTTAGATGTAACACATTATCGATTTTTTACAAGAAAAAGTATTAAGAGAATGTTTTTAGAGCAAGATTATACAATTCATAAGTTTAAAGGAATTAACGTAACTCGCTCTTTTTTATATTTTCCATTAGCATGTTTTTTTAATGTATTATTCTTGTTTACTCAGCTTGATATTTTTTATATGCAATTTGCCGTTGTAGCAAAGAAATAAATTTCTTGTTGTTAATAAATAACTGAAAATTTAGCAATTCTTGATTTAAATCATTTATGGACGAAAATAGCAGCAAAGAAGCATTACAAAATCCTATTTTTTCTATCATCTCTAAGAGTTCTAAACAATTGAATTTAGAAACCTATGTGATAGGTGGCTTTGTTAGAGATTATTTGTTAAAAAAAGAGAATGCTAAAGATATCGATGTTGTTACGGTTGGTAATGGAATTGCTTTAGCAAAACAGGTGGCTAAAAACCTTTCAGGAAAACCAAAAGTTCAAATTTTTAAAACTTATGGTACTGCTATGTTGCGTTATCAGAATTTAGAAATTGAGTTTGTGGGTGCTAGAAAAGAATCCTATTCAGAAGAAAGCAGAAATCCGACAGTAAGTACAGGAACATTAGAAGATGATCAAAATAGAAGAGATTTTACAATCAATGCGTTAGCATTAAGCCTGAATGAATCTAATTTTGGAGAGTTATTAGATCCTTTTGGTGGAGTAAAAGATTTGCAAAATCAGATCATTAGAACACCATTAGATCCAAATATTACTTATTCTGATGATCCTTTGCGAATGATGAGAGCAATTCGATTTGCTTCTCAGCTGGGTTTTGAAATTGAAGAAGAATCGCTTAAAGCAATTACCAGAAATGCTTCAAGAATAGATATCATAACTCGTGAACGCATTGTTGTAGAACTCAATAAGATTTTAGAATCACCTAAACCTTCTGTTGGGTTTTTATTATTAGAAAAAACCAATTTACTAGAAAGAATCCTTCCAGAACTCACTGCGCTTAAAGGTGTAGAAGAAGTAGAAGGACAAACACATAAAGACAATTTTTACCATACACTAGAGGTTGTTGATAATATGGCGCAATTTTCTAATGACTTATGGTTACGTTGGGCTGCTCTACTGCATGATATAGGAAAAGCTCCTACCAAAAGATTTGATAAAAGAATTGGTTGGACGTTTCATTCTCATGAATTTGTAGGGTCTAAAATGGTTTATAAGCTTTTTAAACGTTTAAAAATGCCATTAAACGACAAAATGAAATTTGTTCAAAAAATGGTGTTGCTAAGCTCTAGACCAATTGTTTTAGCAACTGATGTTACAGATTCGGCTATAAGAAGACTTATTTTTGACGCAGGAGATGATATTGATTCCTTAATGACTTTGTGTGAAGCTGATATCACAACAAAAAATCCGAAAAAATACAAGAACTACCGCAAGAATTTTGAGATAGTTCGTGAAAAAATACAAGAAGTAGAAGAACGCGATCATATTCGAAATTTTCAACCTCCAATATCAGGAGAAGAAATTATGAAAACATTTAATCTACAACCTTGCAGAGAAATTGGTCAAATTAAAGAAGCTATTAAAGAAGCTATTTTAGAAGGAGAAATTCCTAATGACTACGAAGCGTCCTATCAATTTATGCTTAAAAAAGGAAAAGAATTAGGGTTGACACCAAATTTTACAGAATGAAAATAATACAAGTTATAGATCAGTTAGGTTTAGGTGGAGCGGAAAGGGTTTGCGTTAATATGGCTAATCTATTAAGCCGTCATAATTATAATGTCAAACTGGTTGTATTTGATAAATCAGGTCCCTTATTTGATTTAATTGATCAGAATGTTGAAATCGTAATTTTAGGAAGAAAGAAAAACCGATTTAAAGCATATAAAAGATTAATTCAAGAAGTTAAAGAAGCCGATATTGTGCATATACACATGAGGCAAAATTTTAAATATGTTAAGAAAACACTATTGTTTTATGGTGTAAAAAAGAAACTCATTTTACACGATCATTTTGGAGAAATAGCAGTAAACAAAAGAATTCCTACTTTTTATAAATCGTTTTATAAACCTGATGTTTATATCGGTTGTTCTGAATTATTAACGGATTGGGCTGTAAATATAGTTGGATTAGATTCTAGGTATGTTTTTTTGGTTCATAATTTCGTATTAAAATACAATGTTCAAAAACCAAATACTTTTGAGAAAAAAGATTTGGTATTGGTAGGAAACATGAAACCTGTTAAGAATCATTTTTTTGCAGTTAAATTAGCTAAAGAGCTAGATAAAAACTTAACCATATATTGCGCAAAAACAGAGAATAGCTACTTCAAAAATCTCAATAAAAAAATAGAGTCTTTGGGTATGAAAGACCGTGTTTTTTTTAAGCATGGCTCAATAAATGTTCAAGAAGAATTATATCAATATGATTATGCATTACTTACTTCAACATCAGAAGGAGATCCATTAGCACTAATTGAGTATTTATCACAAGGAATTCCTTTTTTAAGTTATAATATAGGAGAATCGGTAAAAATTATTAAAAAATATTTCCCATCTTTTGTACAAAATACCTTTGAAATACAGGAGTGGTTAGACAATCATAAAAAAATAGAAAAAGTTACTAAAGAAGAGTTAGAAGCTATTTATGAAAAACACTACTCTTCAGAAATTTTCTTAAAAAAGTATATAGAAATATATCAGAAGATTACGTGAAAGATTGCATGCTCACTAACTTATAATATTCTCCTTTTTTACTAAGAAGTTCTTCATGTTTTCCCTGCTCAACTATTTTTCCTTTTCCCATAACAACAATACGATCTGCTTTTTGGATAGTTGATAGACGATGAGCAATAACTAATGACGTTCTGTTTTCCATCATTTTTTCAAGAGCTTTTTGTACTAGTAATTCAGATTCTGTATCTAGGGCAGAAGTTGCCTCGTCTAGAATCATAATAGGCGGATTTTTTAAAACTGCTCTTGCGATTGACAATCGCTGTCTTTGTCCTCCTGATAGTTTACCACCTCCATCTCCAATATTCGTATGATATTGCTCTGGTAAATCTTTAATAAACTCATGAGCGTTAGCCGTTTTAGATGCTTTTAACACCTCATCTTCAGTAGCGTTTTGCTTTCCTATTCTTATATTGTTGATTACCGTATCATTAAATAATATAGAATCTTGAGTAACAATACCCATTAGATTACGTAGTGATTTTTTAGTCATATCTTTAATATTAATTCCATCAACAGTAATGGAGCCAATATTCACATCATAGAAACGCGTTAAAAGGTTTGCTATAGTTGATTTACCGCTACCTGACTGCCCCACCAAAGCGACAGTCTCTCCTTTTTTAATATGAAGAGAGAAATTATCAACTACCATGTCATCTATATATTTGAATGAAATTCCTTCAAAAACAATATCATTTTCGAAGGTTAATTTTTCTATAGCATTTGGCTTGTCAATAATTATACTTTCAGTTTCTAGGATTTCTAGTATTCTCTCAGCAGAGGCACTTCCTTTCTGAATGTTAGATACAGAAGTTGATAGAGTTTTTGCTGGCTGTAATACGGAATAAAATAAGGCGATATATGTAATAAATGTTTCTGCGTCTAAAGTACTTTGTCCAGACAAAACAATATTTCCACCAAACCACAAAATAGCCATAATTGTAACTGCACCAAGAAACTCACTCATTGGTGAAGCTAATTTCTGACGCTGTATTACTTTTGTCATCAAACGAGCATATAGTCCTGTTGAGTTTGTGAATTTTTTACTGATAGCTTTTTCAGCATTAAAACCTTTAATAATTCGAAGACCCGTTAGAGTTTCTTCAATAAAAGATAAAAACTTGCCTCCTTCTTGCTGGGCTTTCATTGAATTACTTTTTAATTTTTTTCCTAGAGAGGAAATAATTAATCCTGAAATAGGAAGCATTATAAACACAAAAAAAGTCAATTTTGCGCTCATAGCAAACATCATAATTAGTATAATGATAATGGTTAAAGGATCTCTTACAATAGAGCCTATAGAATCTAAAAAAGAAATTTCAACGGCTTGTACATCTACAGTTATTCTTGATAAAAGATCTCCTTTTCTTTTCTCTGAAAAATAAGGTATTGGAAGGTATACTATTTTTTTGTAGATACTATTTCTCACATCTCTAGTAACTCCATTAGTTAGAAAAGCTAATTCATAAGAAGCAAGAAACCTAAATAGGTTCTTAAAAAAAAACAAAATAATACACAAACCGCAAACAAGACCGAGTGTAGCTAGTATACCATGCTGATCTATGTATTGTGTAATTTCATAATAGAAACTTTTCTTAAAATAATCAAAAGTACCTGTAATCCCTTCATAAACTGGCTTTTCAGTAACTCTATTGCCTGTTTGAAAAAGAATAGATAATACAGGTAGAAAAGACAGAACCGTTAAAATATTAAAAATAGCGTATAGAATATTGAACAGTGTGGTAGTCCATACTCTTTTTAAATAAGGTTTAACAAAGAATAAAATCTTTCTAAAATGCTTCATTATATATTCATTTCTTTGATAATTCTATCAATTTTAGCATTCAGTTGAATCTCTGTTTCTTTTAATGATTCAAGAGAATGAAGAGGTTTATTTACGCTAAAATAGAATTTGATTTTAGGTTCGGTTCCGCTAGGTCTAGCGGCAATTTTAGTTCCATCCGCTGTATGATAAATTAGCACGTTTGATTTTGGAATATGTAAAGGACGAGTAGAGTTTGTAATAAAATCAATTTCAGAATTAGCTTGATAATCACAAATTTTGACAACTGGTGAGCCGTCAATTTCTTTGATTGGGTTGTTCCTTAAATCAGCCATTATTTGTTGTATATGTGCAGCTCCATCTTTTCCTTTTTTTACAAAAGAAATCAATCGTTCTTTATAAAATCCATATTCTAGATATAATTCAACAAGTTTTTTGTACAAAGAACTTCCTTTTGATTTTGCATCAGCAGCAATTTCACAAGCTAATAGAGCAGAAGTTACGGCATCTTTATCACGAACAAAATCTCCTACCATAAAACCAAAACTCTCTTCTCCACCACCAATAAAATCCAGATCAGGAAAATCGTTAACCATTTTGGCAATCCATTTAAACCCTGTAAGCCCTATTTTTGTTTCAACCCCGTAACTATCAGCTATTTTGTTTACTAAATCGGTTGATACAATAGTAGATCCGATAAATTGTTTTCCATTTAATCTCTCTTGATTTTCCCATTGTTTTAAAAGAAAATCAACCATTAAGCTCATTGTTTGGTTTCCGTCTAAGAGACTTATTTTTCCATTAAAATCTCTTACTGCAATTCCAATTCGATCGCTATCAGGATCAGTTCCTAAAACGATATCTGCATCAATTTTTTTTGCTAAATCCATAGCCATTTTAAGTGCTTCAGGTTCTTCGGGATTGGGCGAAACAACAGTAGGAAAGTTTCCATCTGGAGTTTTTTGTTCTTCTACAATATGGACTTGTGTGTAACCAGCTCTTTTTAAAACTTCTGGAATTAGTTTTATAGAAGTGCCATGTAAAGATGTGAAAACAATTTTTAAATTTTCTCTGTTCCTTACGTTAAAAGTTCCATTTTTTAGAGAAGCTTTCCAGAAAGCCTCATCGATTTCTTCTCCAATAAAAGAAATGAGATTCTCGTTGGATTCAAAATTAATATTGGTATAATCAATCTTATCAACGTGATTAATAATTTCTTTATCCTCTGGAGGAACAATTTGTCCACCATCAGACCAATAGACTTTATACCCATTATATTCTGGAGGATTATGAGAAGCGGTTAGCACAATACCTGCATGACAGTTTAAATAGTTTACGGCAAAAGAAAGTTCAGGAGTAGGTCTTAGTTCTTTAAATAAAAATACTTTAATTTGATTAGCAGATAACACATCTGCAACAACTTTTGCTAAAGATTGGCTATTATGCCTACAATCGTAAGCTATAGCGACTTTAATTTGCTGATTTGAATATACTTCTTGTAAATAATTACTAAGCCCTTGTGTAGCTCTACCTAGCGTATATTTATTAATTCGATTGGTTCCAGCTCCCATAATGCCTCGCATTCCGCCTGTTCCAAATTCTAAATCTTTATAAAAGCGATCTTCTAGATCAGAAGAATTTTGATCAATTAAATTCTGAATTTCCTGCTGTGTTGATTGATCAAAAGGCTGATTAATCCATAATTTTGCTTTCGCTAAAATTTCTTCCATACACAAATTTTCACTTTAGAGGTTTCGTTTTTCTTTTATCTTGTAATGTTTTGTATTATCTCTTGATTTAATAAGAAGTTCTCCTATAAAACCTGCTAAAAATAGTTGAGTTCCCAAAATCATACAGGTTAATGCAATATAAAACCACGGATTGTCAGTTATTAAAATAGTTTTAATTTTTTGAGATAGATTGTACAGTTTAACTCCTCCTAAATAAGCGGTTAAACCAAACCCGAAAATAAACATAAAAGTACCCCAAAGTCCAAAAAAATGCATGGGTCGTTTGCCAAATTTCGATAAAAACGAAATGGTGATTAAATCTAGAAAACCGTTGATAAACCGGTTCATTCCAAACTTTGTATGCCCGTACTTTCTGGCTTGATGTTGTACTACTTTTTCTCCAATTTTTTTAAATCCTTCATTTTTAGCTAGAACAGGAATGTAACGGTGCATTTCACCTTGCACTTTAATATTTTTAACTACATCATTTTTGTATGCTTTTAATCCGCAATTAAAATCATGAAGTGTAAGTCCTGAGGTTTTTCTAGCAGCCCAATTAAACAATTTAGAAGGAAGATTTTTTGCAAAAAAACTATCGTAACGTTTCTTTTTCCACCCAGAGATTAAATCGTATTTTTCTTGAGTGATTAAACGGTATAATTCGGGAATCTCATCAGGACTATCTTGTAAATCGGCATCCATGGTAATAACTACATCGCCTGAAGCTAGTTCAAAACCTGCATCAAGAGCTTGAGCCTTTCCATAGTTTTTTTGAAAACGAATTCCTTTTGTAGCAGTATTTTTTTGAGCGATGGACTCAATAACATTCCAAGAATTATCTGTACTTCCATCATCAATGAAGATAATTTCATATAAAAACTGATTGGACTGCATCACAGATACAATCCAATCATATAACTCTTGTAAAGATTCTTCTTCGTTTAATAAAGGTATTACTACCGATACATTCATATAGTATTATGTATAGTAAACAAAGGTACTATTTTCTCAATACTTAAGAAACGCTTTCTAAAACTGATCTTCTTGTGTGCGTTTCATAACAGCACCAACAATTGCAGATACTATAAAGCCGAAGAAAGCAGCTCCTAAAATTACAAATGCAGAAGAAATTAGAGGTCCAGAAAACTTTTTAGCCATTTCCATTTGACTCTCAATTTGTTCATCTGTTAACCCACTATCAATCCATGTTTGTCTTTGTTTTTCTAAAACCTGATTTGTAAAGTCAGGCTCAATAAAATTAGTAAAGACTTGATTGTAAATAAGAGAAATAACAGTAGCTATTAAAACAACTCCCATTCCAATTTTTACAGCTTGCCAAAAAGACATAATATTCATGTTGTCCGTTTTGAATTTCTTTTGTGCTAGAACCACAAAAGCCACCATCACACCAACACCAATAACTGCATTAATAATTCCTTGTTCTAAATGCATATTTAATGCATAAAAAATCACACTTAATACTATTGAAGTTATTCCATAATACAAGCCATAATTTAAAATAATACTTTTACTCGATGCTTGATTTTCCATTGTTTAGTTTTGTTTAGTTAGTTTATACAAATATATTGATTTCAAATTCTGCTTTAGAAAACAAAAATTTAATCCATTAGTTCACAAATATTTAAATTTGTTACAAAATTTTTAAGAAAAATTAATTGTTAGACGATAAAATAGGTTGTAAATTTGCATCGGCAAGTCCTACACAACTAGCTCCCTCGGAATCCCCCAGGGCGGGAACGCAGCAAGGGTACTTGGTTGTAGCAGTGTGATGTAGATAGCTTGCCATTTTTTGTTTCTGTACATTTCTAGCGTTTCTTCATATTTTTATAAATCTGTTAATATCTAGTCAAACTTATTAAAGAATTCTATAAACTTTTTAGGATATTTGAGGTCTAAATGGTAATAATGTCTAAAGTTGTTTTAGTTACGGGAGCTTCTTCTGGAATAGGAAAATCAATTGCTTCATTATTAACTAATAAAGGGTATAAAGTATACGGAACTAGTAGAAACCCAAATAAAACAGGTTTTGATTTTGAAATATTGCCTCTAGATGTAACTAATAGAGATTCTATACAAAACTGTATTCAGTTAATTATTGAGAAAGAAAAACGGCTAGATATCTTAGTTAATAATGCCGGAATGGGAATTACAGGTCCAATAGAAGATACACCAACAGAGGAAATGAAACGTGTTTTTAACACTAATTTTTTTGGGGCAATCGATGTAATTAAAGAAGTTTTACCGCATATGAGAAACCACAAAAGAGGTCAGATAATAAACATTACTTCTATTGCTGGCTACATGGGATTGCCTTATAGAGGAATTTATTCTGCAACAAAAGGAGCTTTTGAATTAGCAATGGAGGCGCTACGAATGGAGGTAAAAGAGTTTGGTGTTACTGTTGTTAATCTAGCTCCAGGAGATGTTGCTACTAACATTGCAGCAGGCAGATATCATACACCTGTTTTTGACAATTCAGCATATAAAGAGAACTATCAAGCGAATTTAGAATTAATGAATGCGCATGTAGATACTGGTTTATCGCCAGATATTATGGCAAAAAAGGTGTATAAAATATTACAAAAAAAGAATCCTAAAGTGCATTATAAAGTAGGTGGTTTTATGGAAAAATTCAGCATTGTTTTAAAACGAATTCTTCCTGATAAAATGTATGAAAAACTATTAATGAGTCATTATAAATTATAACACAACTATAAACTGAAAAGCATATGAAATTTTTTATTGATACAGCAAACCTAGAGCAGATTAGAGAAGCACAATCTTTAGGTATTTTGGATGGAGTTACTACAAATCCGTCTTTAATGGCAAAAGAAGGAATTACAGGAGAAGAAAATATTATTAATCATTACAAAGCTATATGCGATATTGTAGATGGAGATGTTTCTGCGGAAGTAATTTCTACGGATTTTGACGGAATGATAAAAGAAGGTGAAGTATTGGCTGCATTACACCCTCAAATAGTTGTTAAATTACCAATGATTGAAGATGGAATAAAAGCATGTAAATACTTTTCTGACAAAGGAATAAAAACAAATGTTACGCTTGTGTTTTCTGCAGGACAAGCTTTATTGGCAGCTAAAGCAGGAGCAACGTATGTTTCTCCTTTTATAGGAAGATTAGATGATATCTCTACAGATGGATTAAGCCTTATTGCAGAAATTCGTCAAATCTATGATAACTATATGTTTGATACCGAAATTTTAGCAGCTTCTGTTCGTCATACAATGCATGTTATTGATTGTGCTAAAATAGGAGCAGACGTAATGACTGGTCCGTTAAGCGCCATATCAGGATTATTAAAACATCCATTAACAGACATTGGATTGGCAAAGTTTTTAGCAGATCATAAAAAAGGAAACTAATAGCAAATTTCTATTAATTAGAAATCATGGGTTAACACAGCTCATGATTTTTTACTTTTTAGTCAAATAAAGAAGATACGGTGTATCCAGAAAAAGAATTAGCACAGATTATTATTTCTGCCTGTGAGTTTTATCAGGTTGAATCAATAGTGATCTCTCCAGGATCGAGAAATGCTCCATTAACAATAGGGTTTTCTGACCATTCTTCTTTTCAAACTTTTAGTATTGTAGATGAGCGATGTGCTGCTTTTTTTGCTTTAGGTATTGCACAACAAACCCAAAAACCTGTAGCTTTAGTTTGTACCTCGGGTTCTGCTTTGTTAAACTATTATCCTGCTATTGCAGAAGCCTTTTATAGTCAGATTCCATTAGTTGTTATTTCTGCAGATAGGCCTAAATACTTAATTGATAAAGGAGATGGTCAAACTATTCGACAAGAAAATGTATTTAAAAACCATATTTTATTTAGTGCCAATCTTTTTGAATCAAATGAGGTAAAAAACATTGAGTTAATAAGCAAAGCTTTTGAGTTACTTAATAAAGAAAAAGGCCCTATTCATTTAAATGCTCCTTTTGATGAGCCTCTTTATAATCTAGTAGATAAAGTAAAAACATATAATTTTCCTAAAATAGTTTTACCCCAAACGGAAAATGTAGATTATTTGTCGTTGTCAACAAAATGGAATAAAGCTGCTAAAAAAATGATTCTACTAGGTGTTCATTATCCAGATAAAAAATTGGAAATTTTACTAGATGAAATAGCGGATGATTCTTCTGTTTTAGTACTAACAGAAACAACTTCTAATCTCCATAATCCAAAGTTTGTATATGATATTGACAATTTAATTTTCAATCTTTCAGAGGAAGAATTTCAAGATTTACAACCAGATGTTTTGCTAACATTTGGAGGACTTATCGTTTCTAAAAAAATTAAAAAGTTTTTACGAAAATATCAACCTAAAGAGCATTGGCATGTTGATGAAACTATAGCTTTTGACACCTATTTTTCACTAACAAAGCATATAAAGACTGATAGTTGTACATTTTTTCAATCGTTTAAGCTTAGTATAAATAGAGATACAAGAAGTAATTACCAGTCAAAATGGACTTTGTATAGAGAGCATACCATAAAAAAACATCAAGAATTTTTAGCGAAAGCACCATATTCAGATTTAACAGTTTTTGAACAAGTTTTAAAAGCTATTCCAAATTACAATCAAGTACAATTTAGTAATAGTGCCATCATTCGTTATTCACAATTATTTAAACTCAACAAAACACTTACAGTTTTTTGTAATAGAGGAACAAGTGGCATAGATGGCAGCACAAGCACAGCAATTGGTTCTGCAGTGGCGAGTAAAAATCAAACAACGTTAGTAACAGGCGATTTAAGTTTTTTTTATGATAGTAATGCATTGTGGAATCAATACATTCCAAAGAGCTTTCGCATCATTTTGATTAATAATGCAGGTGGCGGAATCTTTAAAATTATTCCAGGACCTAGTACAACTAATTCTCTTGAGTTTTTTACGACGCCTCATAGTTTGACAGCAGAGCATTTGTGTAAAATGTTTAATATAGAATATGTAAAAACTAACAATATGAATGAAGTTAAAATTGCTTTGGCGTCATTTTATCAAAATTCTGATAAGCCAAAGTTGTTAGAGATTTTTACCCCTTCAGAAGAAAACGATAAAATACTTAAAGAATACATTAATTATTTGAAATAATGGAGTTAGAAATAGGACAACAAGTCAATTTGATAATTGGAGTTAAAACAGCTCTAGGCTATACTGTATTAATTGATGAAGAACATGAAGGACTTATTTATAGAAATGAAGTTTTTAGAGAATTAGAAGAAGGAGAAAAAACAATAGGCTATATTAAAAACATTCGAGAAGATGGGAAAATTGACGTCGCATTACAACCGCAAGGATATAGAAATACAATAAAATCTGATGTAGATAAAATATTAGCAAGACTTAAGGAAAATAAAGGAGTGTTGCTAATTACAGACAAGAGTTCTCCAGAAGCAATAAAATTTCATTTGCAAATGAGCAAAAAGTCATTTAAACGCGCTATAGGAAACCTTTATAAAGAAAATAAAATTCTAATTTTAGAAGATAGAATTGAATTAAAGCCAGATAAAAATACTAGTAAAAAAAGCTAAAAAAGAAACTCTTACTTTTGTGAGTGTTTATCAAAACACAAAATATAGCATGGAAAAAATAAATTGGAAAGTTGCTAAAGAGTATGAAGATATAACATACAAAAAATGTAATGGAGTAGCTAGAATTGCCTTTAATAGACCGAATGTTAGAAATGCTTTTCGACCTAAAACCACCTCTGAATTATATGATGCTTTTTATGATGCTAATGAAGATACATCAATAGGAGTTGTTTTATTATCAGCAGAAGGACCTTCTACAAAAGATGGTGGTTGGAGTTTCTGTTCAGGTGGAGATCAAAAAGCTAGAGGACATCAAGGATATGTAGGAGAAGATGGCTATCATAGGCTTAATATTTTAGAAGTACAAAGACTTATCCGTTTTATGCCAAAAGCAGTTATTGCTGTTGTTCCTGGTTGGGCTGTTGGTGGCGGACATAGTTTACATGTAGTTTGTGACTTAACGTTGGCAAGTAAAGAACATGCCATTTTTAAACAAACAGATGCAGATGTAACATCGTTTGATGGAGGCTATGGTTCTGCTTATTTAGCAAAAATGGTAGGGCAAAAAAAAGCAAGAGAAATTTTCTTTTTGGGAAGAAATTACTCAGCTCAAGAAGCGTTTGAAATGGGAATGGTTAATGCCGTTATTCCTCATAATGAGTTAGAAGATACAGCTTATGAGTGGGCGCAAGAAATTTTAGCTAAATCACCTACCTCTATTAAAATGTTGAAGTTTGCTATGAATTTAACGGATGATGGAATGGTCGGTCAGCAAGTTTTTGCAGGCGAGGCAACTCGTTTGGCTTACATGACGGATGAAGCCAAAGAAGGACGCGATGCTTTTTTAGAAAAGCGCAAACCCAATTTTGAGAAAAAATGGATACCTTAATTTATCTATGAAAATAATTTGTATTGGCCGTAATTACGCAAAACATATAGAAGAATTGGCTAATGAAAAACCAGAAGAACCTGTGGTTTTTTTAAAGCCAGATTCAGCTATTCTACCAAAGAACAATCCTTTTTTTATTCCGTCTTTTTCAGAAGACGTTCATTATGAAGTAGAGGTTTTAGTAAAAATCAACAAAGTAGGAAAACACATAGCAACACGATTTGCACATAAGTATTATGATGAAATTGGTTTAGGAATTGACTTTACTGCGAGAGATGTTCAAGCAAGATGTAAAGAGAAAGGTTTGCCTTGGGAAAAAGCAAAAGCGTTTGATGGTAGCGCAATTATAGGTGATTTTTTTCCAAAAACAGATTTTGATTTAGAAAACTTATCGTTTCAGCTTTTAAAAAATGATTCAGTTGTACAAGATGGAAATACATCTAATATGTTGTGGAAAATTGATGAGTTGGTTAGTTATGTTTCACAGTATTTTACTCTTAAAAAAGGAGATATTATTTTTACAGGAACTCCTGATGGAGTAGGAAAAGTAAAAGAAAATGATGTGTTAGTTGGTACAATAGAGGCTAAGGAATCTTTTCAAATTCGTGTAAAATAATGAATGCAGAGATTATAACAATTGGAGATGAAATTCTGATAGGACAAATTGTAGATACCAACTCACAATGGATAGCAACAGAACTGAATAAAATAGGAGTTTCTATTTACCAAATTTCTTCAATTCAAGATGATCGTGAACATATTTTAAATGCACTAAAAGAAGCAGAAAACAGAGCAGATATTGTTTTAATTACAGGTGGTTTAGGTCCTACAAAAGATGATATTACTAAAAAAACAATAGCAGAGTATTTCAATGATTCAGAAATAGTTGAATATCCAAATGTAATTCAGCATATTAAAGAATTATTTCAAAAAAATAATATTCCCTTTACCAAAGTTCAAGAATATCAAGCTCAACTGCCTTCAAAGGCAACTTTATTGGTGAATGATTTTGGTACAGCTCCAGGAATGTGGTTTTATGAAAGTGATACAGTTTTTGTTTCTATGCCAGGTGTTCCTTACGAAATGAAAGGGTTGATGATTCATGAAGTTATTCCTAGAATTCAGAAACAATTTAAACTTCCTTATATCATACATAAAACAATTATGACTTATGGAATGGGAGAAAGTATGATTTCAGATAAAATTGCTAATTGGGAAAGTAGTTTACCAAACTTTATTAAGTTAGCCTATTTACCTTCTTACGGTCGTGTTCGTCTAAGATTATCAGCAAGAGGGATTAATAGAGAATTATTAGAAAACACATTAGAAAAAGAACTGAAAATAGTAAGAAACTTACTTTCAGATATTATAACAGGAGAAGATAATGGCTTATTAATCGAAGAATATGTAGGAAATCTGTTGAGAAAACAGCAAAAAACAATAGCAACTGCAGAAAGCATAACAGGAGGCAAAATTGCTGCAACTATTGTTTCTATTTCTGGAGCGTCAGAATATTTTAAAGGAAGTTTAGTTGCTTATACATCAGAGATTAAGCAATCATTAATTGGAGTTTCAAAAGAAACAATTGAACAATTTTCGGTAGTAAGTAAAGAAGTAACTGAAGAAATGGCGCAAAAGACCTGTGAAAAACTTCAGACAGATTACGCAATTGCTGTTACAGGAAATGCAGGGCCAACAACTGATGAAACTGATAAATCTGTAGGAATTGTATATATAGCAATTGCAAATCAAGAAGAAGTTATTTGTAGAGAATATGATTTTGGTCAACCAAGAGAGAAAGTAATTAATCGTACTGTAACCAAATCATTGCAAATGTTGCAAGAGCTTTTGATTAAAAATACATAATTATGTTTTGTAGATGAACGAAAAATATGTAAATTTGCACCTCGTTTAAAGATAACACTAAACTAAAATTGTCAAGAAGATGTCTAGAGTTTGTGAGCTAACAGGAAAAAAAGCAATGGTAGGAAACAATGTTTCTCACGCCATGAATAAGACAAAAAGAAAATTTAACGCTAATCTAATGACAAAGCGTTTTTATATTCCAGAAGAAGATAAATGGATCACTTTAAAAGTATCTGCTTCTGCATTAAAGAATATTAACAAGAAAGGAATTTCTGCTGTTATCAAAGAAGCGAGAGAAAAAGGATATTTAAAAAAATAATTTCCATCTAGAGATAAAACGATAGAGCAATGGCAAAAAAAGGAAATAGAGTTCAGGTAATTTTGGAGTGTACAGAGCACAAAGCTACTGGTATGCCAGGAACTTCTAGATATATCACAACTAAGAATAAGAAAAACACTCCAGATAGAATTGAGTTAAAAAAGTTTAACCCAGTTCTAAAGAAAATGACAGTTCATAAAGAAATAAAATAATAGAATCATGGCAAAGAAATCAGTAGCATCATTACAGACAGGTTCTAAAAGATTAAGTAAAGCAATTAAAATGGTAAAATCTCCAAAAACAGGAGCGTACACATTTGTTGAAGCTATTATGGATCCTAGTAAAGTAAACGAATTTTTAGCTCAAAAATAAGTTTTACTTTTACACAATATACAAAGCTACTTTTCAAACAAAGTAGCTTTTTTTATGGCTTTATTTCCCTAATTTTGAAGTACTTTATTTACAGATTATAAGATGAGCTTTTTAAAAAATATATTCTCAAAAGAAAAAAAAGAAACACTAGATAAAGGATTAGAAAAATCAAAAACAAGTTTTTTCAATAAGTTATCAAAGGCCGTTGCAGGTAAATCAAAAGTAGACGATGATGTACTAGATAATTTAGAAGAAATTTTAGTTTCCTCTGATGTAGGCGTAAATACAACATTAAAAATTATTGAAAGAATAGAAGAAAGAGTTGCTAAAGATAAATATTTGGGTACAGAAGAGCTGAACCAAATTTTGCGAGAAGAAATTGCAGGATTACTTTCTGAAACCAATATAGGAGAAGAAACAGATTTTGTAATACCATCAAATAAAAAACCATATGTTTTAATGGTTGTTGGAGTAAATGGTGTTGGTAAAACAACAACTATAGGAAAGTTAGCAGCTCAATTTAAAAAGAAAGGCTTAAAAGTAGTTTTAGGAGCAGCAGATACGTTTAGAGCAGCAGCAATTGATCAATTACAGGTTTGGGCAGATAGAACACAAGTTCCTATTGTTAGGCAAGAAATGGGATCTGATCCTGCATCTGTGGCGTTTGATACTTTAAAATCCGCAGCTTCTCAAAATGCAGATGTGGTAATTATTGATACGGCAGGACGTTTACACAACAAAGTAAATTTAATGAACGAGCTAACTAAAATAAAGCGTGTGATGCAAAAAGTAGTAGAAGATGCTCCGCATGATGTATTGTTGGTATTAGATGGCTCTACAGGGCAAAACGCTTTTGAGCAAGCCAAACAATTTACAAAAGCAACAGAAGTTACATCTTTGACTGTTACCAAGTTAGATGGTACTGCAAAAGGAGGAGTGGTTATTGGAATATCCGATCAATTTCAAATTCCTGTAAAGTACATAGGAGTAGGAGAAGGGATAGATGACTTACAAGTGTTTAACAAACACGAATTTGTAGATAGTTTTTTTAAATGATTAGAAATTTATTGCTATGAATTTTTCTAAAAGATACGGTTATAAGGAAATAAGATCACTATTTCAAAAAGAGGAATTAGATTATGAAACTAGAGTAAAGCTTTGGAACATTTTTTACAAATATGTTTTAAGAAATGATTCTTTTCATGATGATGTAAAAAACTTTCGAGAAAAGTATTGGATTGATTTTTCAAATGAAAAAATTAGTGAAATGCCCCACTCTAGTTATGATATTACTAAACATATTGAGGAAAGTATCTTTGAGCGTTATAGAAGATGGTGGTTAGTGTTTGATTTAATAGAATTTTCACTTGTAAATTCTATCTTTCAAGGTTCAGATTATAATGATTATAAATTTAATATAAATGAAATTTTAAAAGCTGAATTAACAGTCTATAGAATTGTAGATAATCAAGTGGTAGAGATATCTGATGATATAGAAATTGAATCACTTGAAAATGCATTAAACACAGATGATCAAAAAAATAGCCTAGATGTTAAGCATTTAAAAGAGTCATTAAAATTATTGTCAAATAGAGAAAACCCTGATTACAGAAATTCAATTAAAGAATCAATTTCAGCTATAGAGTCTATTTGTAGAAATATTACAGGTGAGAATACTTTAGGTAAGGCAATTAAAAAATTAGAAAAATCAGGAATCGAAATTCATCAACAATTAAAAAACGCGCTTGAGAAACTTTATTTATACACTAATGATAAGGAAACTGGAATTCGTCATGCATTGATTGAAGATGGATATTCTCCGGATTTTGATGAAGCGAAATTCATGTTGGTTACATGTTCAGCTTTTATTAATTATCTAAAATCAAAGCATTATACCCCATAGTTTATGCGTACAAAATCAGTCAAGCAAAATAAAATTAACGTTGTTACATTGGGTTGTTCTAAGAATATTTATGACTCAGAGGTTTTAATGGGGCAATTGGAAGCTAATGGAAAACAAGTTGTTCATGAAGATGAAAATGATGAGGGAAATATTGTGGTTATTAATACTTGTGGTTTTATAGGAAAAGCCAAGGAAGAAAGTGTAGATACTATTTTACATTATGTAGCTAAAAAAGAAGTTGGAGAGGTAGATAAAGTTTTTGTTACAGGTTGTTTGAGTGAACGTTATAAGCCTGATTTAGAAAAAGAAATAACAGATGTAGATCAGTACTTCGGCACACACGATTTGCCAAATTTGCTAAAAGTTTTGGAGGCAGATTATAAACATGAACTAATAGGTGAACGATTAACCACTACACCAAAACATTACGCGTATTTAAAAATTGCAGAAGGCTGTGATAGACCGTGTTCCTTTTGTGCAATTCCTTTAATGAGAGGAAAGCATAAATCAACACCAATAGAAAATCTTGTTAAAGAAGCAGAAAAACTAGCTTCCAATGGAATAAAAGAACTCATTTTAATTGCGCAGGATTTAACATATTACGGATTAGATTTATATAAGAAAAGAGCTTTAGCAAACCTATTAAAGGAGCTTACTAAAGTTGAAGGAATTGAATGGATTCGCTTACATTATGCTTTTCCAACAGGTTTTCCTGTAGACGTATTGGATGTGATAAAAAACGAACCGAAAGTTTGTAATTATATAGATATTCCATTACAGCACATCAATACAGAGGTTTTAAAATCGATGAAGCGCGGAACTACTTATGAAAAAACAACAGCTTTACTTAAAAAGTTTAGAGAAATAGTTCCTGATATGGCTATTCGTACAACGCTGATCGTAGGATATCCTGGAGAAACAGAAGAGCAGTTTCAAGAGCTGAAAGATTGGGTTGCGAAAATGCGTTTTGAACGTTTAGGGGTGTTTGCCTATTCTCATGAAGAAAACACCAGTGCTTATGATTTAGAAGATACCGTTCCTGAAGAAATAAAAGAGAATAGAGTAAATGAGATTATGGAGTTACAGTCTCAAATTTCATGGGAAATTAATCAAAATAAAGTAGGAAAAACCTACAGATGTATTTTTGATAGAAAAGAAGGAAATTACTTTTTTGGGCGTACAGAATACGATTCACCTGATGTGGATAATGATGTTTTGGTTGATGCAAGAAAGCACTATGTTAAAGTAGGAGAGTTTGTTAATATTAAAATTCATGAAGCAGGAGATTTTGATTTATATGGAGAGCCTGTGAGAATCTAAAAAAATAGATTTGTAAACAAGAGAATATTTTTTATTTAACGAATTAATAAGAATAAAAAATGGTTGTATGCGTTTTTTATTTTGAAGTTGCGTATGAAATATCGAGATAAAAATATTCGCCTTTTTACTATTTTATTTACTACACTTTTCCTAGTTCATATAGGAAGAGACGGTACATTTTTAGAGTGGTTGAATAATAAAGATAATTATTATACAGACCTTTTATTTTCGTTTTTAATTACTTTTTTGTGTTGGGAAGCTACTCGAATAACAATCATTAGATTAGATAAAGTTTATCTGTGGAAAGATAATTTTACTAAAAGAGTATTTATCCAATTAGGTATTACATTATTTCTTTCTACAATTATCTTATTTTTATTTACACTTATTTATGCTTCTTTTCTAGGAATTCCTTCTCATTGGATTATGGCATGGGATTCTGAGTTTCCTATGGCATTACTTTTTGTATTAGTGATTAACCTAATTTATTATTTACTGTACTTAAAAATAGAAGCATCAGCTAAAATTATAACGGATACTAAAATAGTATCTATTGATTTGGTTGGTATATCGGGAAAAGAGAAAACAAAATTAGAATCAAAAGATATTCTCTACTTTTATTCTAGTAATAAGGTAGTTTTCGTTACTCATAAAAATGGAAAAACATACCGAGTAGACTACACACTTTCTGAGCTAGAGCAGAAGCTGCCAAATTCTTTTTTTAGATTGAATAGACAGTTTATTGCTTCTAAAAACGCGATTATTTCATACAAGCCATCAGACAATAGAAAGTTAACTGTAAAAATTGTAGACTATTCTTCAGATAAGATTTCAGTTAGCCAGTTAAAAGCAACTGAATTTAAAGAGTGGTTTAAAAACGAATAGTTCAGTTTGGTTTTTGCATAGTTCGGTATTATATAACTAAAAATAGCTCATGTTTTTTGCTTTCATGATTAGTTTTGATCCTGAATTTAAATACTAAACATGATGAAAAGAATTCGGGTTTTAATACTAGCCATTTTATTAACTAATTTATCTCAATGTACAAACCAAGATACACCTAGTTATTCAGGAGATTTAGAAAAAGACCTTTCCAACCAGTTAAATAATTACGTAAACTCTTCTAGTAAAACCCCTGGAGCATGGCTTTCAGTAAGTTTTGAGGATAATGAGACGATTGATTTAGTAAGTGGCTTTTCTAACAATTCATCTAAAGAAGAACTAACAATAGATCATAGTTTCAGAATTGCAAGTGTAAGTAAGGTTTTTACAGCGACTGTTATTTTACAATTGGTAGAAGAAAACAACCTTTCATTAAATGATCTGATTACTGAATATTTGGATGCTAATTTACTTGCAGGATTGCATGATGCTTCTAAATTAAATAGAATTACTATTCAAATGTTGTTACAACATACGAGTGGAATTGATAACTATGTGGAACTAGATTGGGTAAATACATTGCTTTCTAACCCTTCTCGATTTTGGAACCCAGAGGATTTGTTAAGATATGTAGAAGATAATGGAGGTCCAAAAAACGATCCAGGAAATAGTTTTTATTATTCAGATACAAACTATGTTTTATTAGGATTAATTATTGAGCAAATAACAGAAAAATCACTACACAAAGTATATCATGAACGAATTATAGATCCTTTACAAATGAACGATACATATTTAGAAGCTTATGAAAATCCTGATGTTCAAAAGTTAGCCCATGGGTACTATGATAATAGTGATCTTTTTGGTTGGAACACAAGCTCTGATTGGTCTGCTGGCGGACTTGTTTCAACGACGCAAAACCTTTCTAAATTTTTAAGAGCACTTGTTTCTAATGAGCTATTTAACAACGCAAGCACTTTTTCAATTATGAAAGATTGGTTATCAACAGGTGGTAATTCGTATTATGGTTTGGGTTTGGGTCAATACACAGTTAATAATACAACAATTATAGGTCATGGAGGTCAAGGTTTTGGATTTACAAGCGGCCTATACTACTACCCAGATAAAGATGTTATTATTTGTGTAGCAGTTAACCAGCAAGCTACAAATATTGATAATTTTGAAAAATCGGTAATCAATACGATCAATTATTATAAGTAGGATTTTATCATCCCGAAAAACCGAATCGGTTTTTCGGGATGATAAAAATATTATCTTTTTATAGTAGTTGAATTTCTAAAGAAAATTGCATTTACAAAGAAGAGTTTTCCATTGTCCCAAAACGAACGAAATAAAGGATTATCAACCATATAAACAATGCTTCCACTTCCTTTACGTTCTTCTCCAAATAATAAGGTTTCAGGAATCTTTTCTAAAATATTTTTACCAACAAATCCAGAAACGCTTGGTGTAGATTTTCCAAAATAAGCAACATTTCCGTTGGGTAAATAATCATAGGCACTGCTGCTTCTTTTTAATGTAAAATATTCTTTTTCATAACCAAAAGCTAAAGGATGAGTATTATCAACCTTACTTTTAAAAATAGCTCCTGCAATTAAGTTTTTTGCACTTTCTCTTTCTTGATCTGCATATGGAGTTAAATTTGCTTCAGTATCTTTAATGTCTTTACTTTTCTTGGTTTTTATGGAAAATCCTTCTTTATCAGCAAAACTTCTTACAGCACCACCAATAGCAATCACGGTTCCGCCACTTCTAGCAAACCTGCTAACTTTCTCTAATCCAGATTTATTTAAAACGTTTCCGTAATATCCTTCAGGAATAATTAAAACATCATAATTATCTAAATTAACAGAAGAAAGATAATCTGTGTCTAAAATAGTTAATGGATATTTTAATTGGGTTTCAAAAAAGTGCCAAACTTCACCAAAACTTAACGACGAAGTTCCTTCTCCAGACAAAACAGCAACTTTTTGAGGATTGATTGGTTTTACACTATAAGAGCCAAAATCTTTACCAGAATCAACAAATCCAGTTTGAACGGAGTGCAGATTTCTTTTATTCTTGTTAGCTATTTTTATTAATTGTTCGTCAAATGCTGAATTGTTTTTATTGTCAATCCGTAACACGATAAGCGTTCCTGCTTGGTAAGATTTTCCTTTAATAGAAAAAGGTTTTTCAGAAAAACGCACACGAATATTATTTTTTAAGAGATCTGCTAAAAAAGAAGCATCATCAATACTATTCCATTTTGCTAAATAAGCATAACTAGATTTATCAACTATGTTGGACGGTATATTTGTTGTATGGAATTTTTGAGTAGATGAAACCTTTGTTTTAGAAGCAATGGCTTTGAAACCGTGAGCATATGGTAAAGACCAAGCAGTTATATCATAAGTTAAAGAATCAGTTAGTTTAGCATTGGGCTCAAACAATACTTTTACCATTTTTCCTTTTGGCTGATCGGTATGAATAACAAGATCGTTGTTTGAAACATTCATTTTTTCTTCTTGTCTGGTTTGATAATTATACCCTTTAATCTGACCAACTTTGGTATATTCGTATGAAATTTGATGTTTTTCAAGCAAGCGTAACAATCGGTTCGTTTTATCTGCGTTTTCGTTTTTTAACACGTAACTTTTATAGATGAGATTTTTGTTGTTAAAAAACTTTGCAAACTCTTGATTTAATTTTTCAGCATTTTTAGAGGCTATTTCTACTGTTGATAAACCTGTTGTGGTATGATGTGCCACTCTATCTTTTAAGGTCAATTCATAACCATGATCGGTATCAATTCCCAATCCAGCCATTCCATGCCCTGCTTGCTCGTACGTCATACCAATTGCTCCCATATAGGTAGGATAAGTATCTCCGTAACTTGGGTACAATAAATCAAAACTTTCTTTTGTAAAGTAGAGCCAGCCATTTTTGTCAAAGTATTCTGCATGGTTTTTCCCTATTTGTGTTTGGAAATCACGTTGCCAATCTGTAATAATTTCATGAAAAGGCTCTGCAGCAGGAGCAAAATAATAAGGGTTATTGATAAACTGCTCATGAAAATCTACATGAATATGTGGCATCCATTTATTGTAAATAGCCAAACGTTGAGAAGATTCTACCTGTGTTGCCCACGCCCAATCTCTATTTAAATCAAATAGATAATGATTTGGTCTACCACTTGGCCAAGGCTCTCTATGTTCTTTTGCATCTTGATTGGAATTGTATGGAGTACTCTTTACTTGATTAAACCAATTTACATAACGATCACGACCATCTGGATTAATACATGGGTCTACGATAACAACTGTATTTTTTAACCAATCTTGTTTTTTTGTAATCAGTTCAAAAAGCGTTTGCATAGCAGCTTCTGTACTAGAAGCTTCATTTCCATGTACGTTATAACTTAGCCAAACAATACCAATATCATTTTTCTCTTTCGATGAAACAAGACCTGTTTGACCTAAATTGCTTAACCGAATTTCATCTAAATTTTTAATGTTTTCTGAAGAAGAAACATAACCTACATATAAAGGTCTATGCTCATTAGTCTCTCCATATTTTTCTAACACAACATTACCTGAAAGTTTACTAACATATTGAAAATATTCAACAACTTTATGATGTCTTGTAAATCGTTCTCCCAATGAGTATCCTAAAAACTCAGAAGGTGATTGAATGTTTTGAGCTGTTAAAAAAGTAGAGAAAAGAATGATAGATGCAAATAAGAATCTAATTTTCATGTGACGATGGTTTTTTAGGAAAAACCCAAATGTACAGAATATTTTTAAAGAACAAATGAATACTTATTTGAGAGAGAAAGCATTTTTGTCTGAGAAGTAAAAATTGTATTTTTGAGTTATGACTACAAACGAAAGCGACTGTCAGATTTCTGAAATTAATTACAAAGAGCATTGGAATGCTGCTTACACTAAAAACTCTACAGAAAAACTAGGTTGGTATGAAGAAAAATCGATAAAGACTCTCAAGTTAATAACAAAAACAAAGCTGCCAAAAGAAGCTAAAATCTTAAACGTAGGAGTTGGCTCATCAACTATAATAGATAGTTTATTGAAAGAAGGTTATACCAATTTAATAGCCAATGATTTAGCTGAAAAACCATTAGAAAATTTGCAGATTAGATTAGGAGAGAAATCAAAAAAGGTTACTTTTATTATTGATGACTTGGTCAATCCAACAAAGCTTAATACAGTTCGTGATGTAGATTTATGGAATGATAGGGCTGTATTGCACTTTTTTTTGAAAGAGGAAGAAAAAAAATCATATTTTAATTTAATTAGAAAGGTTGTTAAACCTGGTGGATATGTAATTATTGCTGTGTTTGCATTAGATGGAGCAGAAAAATGTTGTGGACTTTCTTTACAACGATATGATGCTCAAATACTCCAAGATTATTTAGGAGATGGTTTTACACTTTTGGAGGAACTTAACCACACATTTATAAATCCTTATGGAGGAGAAAGACCGTATGTATATACACTGTTTCAAAGAAAGAATTAAATGAGCGTTACTCATATTCCATTTTCTAACACGGGTTACTTTTCTAAAATTATTCTTGATTATCTAGAACAGAAAGAGGATATAAAACCATTTTATAATCATTTTCCTAATAAGGAAGGATTTGAAAAGCAAATTGCAGAAAAAGAAAATCAATTTCCTCAAGAAAATCGAAATACTTTAGTCACTGTTTTAAAAAATCAGTACAAAAACGTTAAAACATCTACCAGGACATCAGAAAATATTAATCTTTTATTAGATAAGAATACCTTTACAGTTACTACAGGCCATCAATTAAGCTTATTTACAGGGCCATTATATTTCTTATATAAAATTATTTCTACGATTAATTTAACTGAGGAACTCAAAAAACAATTTCCAGAAAAGAATTTTGTTCCTGTTTATTGGATGGCTACTGAAGATCATGATTTTAACGAAATTAACTTTTTCAACTTTAAAGGAACTAAGGTTGTATGGAATCAAAACGAAAATGGAGCCGTAGGTAGGTTTTCAACAAGAGGATTAGATAAAGTGCTTGAAGAGTTTTCAAAACATTTAGGAACTTCTAAAAATGCAGATAATCTAAAGATATTGTTTAAAAAGGCCTATTTAGAAAATAATACACTATCCGCAGCAACTCGCTATTTGGTAAATGAATTATTTGGGAAATATGGCTTGGTAATTTTAGATGCAGATGAAGTTCATTTGAAACAGCAGTTTTCATCTTATTTAGAAAAGGAACTTACAGATCAAACATCGTTTGAAGAAGTATCCAAAACAGCAAAATCACTAGAGACAAGGTATAAAATTCAAGCAAACCCAAGAGAAATTAATCTTTTTTACTTGACTAAAAATTCTCGTGAGCGAATTATAAAGAAAGGAAATCAGTTTTTAATTAATAATACGGCATTATCATTTTCAGAATCAGAAATACTAAAAGAATTAAAAGCTCATCCTAAAAAGTTTAGCCCTAATGTGATAATGCGTCCGTTATACCAAGAAGTAATTTTGCCCAACCTTTGTTATATTGGAGGAGGAGGAGAATTGGCATATTGGTTTGAGTTGAAATCATATTTTGAAAAAGTATCAATCCCTTTTCCTATTTTATTATTGAGAAACTCTGTCTTGGTAATTTCTGATAAACAGCAAAAAAAACTTTCAAAACTGCAATTATTAGTACAAGAAACTTTTTTAAAAGAAAAAGAACTTCTCTCTAAAAAAATAAAAGAAAACACAGAGATACAGTTTAATTTTAAACAAACTAAAAAACAATTAGAGACTCATTTTTCAGATTTAAAAAAAGTTGCAGAACAAACTGATGTTTCTTTTATAGGAGCGGTAAATGCGCAAGAAAAGAGGCAAATAAAAGGATTAGAAAATTTAAAAAAACGCTTACTAAAAGCAGAAAAAAGAAAACATGCTGATTTAGTAAATAGAATTATCGCAATACAAAATGAGTTGTTTCCCAATGGAGGTTTAGAAGAACGGCAACGAAACTTTTCTGAATATTACCTTGAATATGGAGAAGAGTTTATAAAGGAACTACTTAAAGAATTAAACCCACTTCAGTTGGAATTTACGGTTGTTAAAATATAAAAGCCGAAGTAAAATACTTCGGCTTTTTCGAAATTCTAATTAATATTTAGAATCTGTATGCTAAAGATAAGCGAGCAGCATTAGAATTTAGGCTGAAAAACCATGAATTATCAGATTGTTCATTAATATTATCATCTAGATTGTTATTTCGATAAGTCAGACTAGGTAAAACCTCGGCTCCGATAACTATTTTATTGTTTACTACATAATTAAAACCGACTACAGCATTTGCTGTAGTATCAAAAGTGTCAATATCAACGTTATTAGAATTGTTTTGATTTGCATAACCAAAGCCTAAATCAAATCCGTAACGAAATTCAAAGTTTTTGTCAATTATAGTTCTATATTCTTTTCCGATACTTGCTCTTATGCTAAAAGCATCAGTTTCACTAGCTCCAAATGAAGCTTTCCCAAAACTAGAGGATAACAAGTTAAATCGCCAAAGGCTTTTATCTGTTCCAGTTCTGTAAACTAAACCGAAACTATCTAAATCATTAAATTGAATACCAGCTTCTCTCTGCTTTTTTTGAGCAAAACTAATTAACGAAAAACTGAATAATAATAGGAAACTGAATGTACTTTTTTTCATGGTAAAATTTTTAGTTATAAAGGTTAAAACATCGCCTTTATCAATAATTATACCAAAAGAAAGGTCAAATACTTACAGGTGAATTACTTCATCATATGCATCTGCAACAGCCTCCATTACAGCCTCACTCATTGTAGGATGTGGGTGAATAGCTTTTAAAACTTCATGACCTGTAGTTTCTAGCTTTCTACCTAATACAGCTTCAGCAATCATATCAGTTACGCCAGCTCCAATCATGTGGCAACCTAACCACTCACCATATTTGGCATCAAAAATTACTTTTACAAATCCGTCTGGTGTACCCGCAGCTTTCGCTTTTCCGGAAGCAGAAAAAGGAAATTTACCTATTTTTAATTCATATCCAGCTTCTTTGGCTTGTTCTTCGGTCATACCCACAGAAGCAATCTCTGGGTTTGAATAAGTACAACCTGGAATATTTCCGTAATCAATAGCTTCAGTATGTAACCCAGCAATTTTTTCAACACAGGTAATTCCTTCTGCAGAAGCAACGTGTGCCAGAGCAGGACCATGAACTACATCACCAATTGCATAGTAACCAGGAATATTTGTTTGATACCAATCGTTTACTAAAATTTTATCTTTATCTGTAACAATACCAACATCTTCTAAACCAATGTTCTCAATATTTGTTTTGATTCCAACTGCGGATAAAACAACATCAGCTTCTAAAATTTCCTCTCCTTTTTTTGTTTTTACGGTCGCTTTTACTCCTTTTCCAGATATATCTACCTTTTCTACAGAAGAACTTGTCATTACCTTAATTCCTGCTTTTTTGAATGACCGCTCAAATTGCTTAGAAACATCTGTATCTTCAATAGGAACCAAAGTTGGTAAAAACTCAACAATGGTAACGTCTGTTCCCATTGAGTTGTAAAAACTTGCAAACTCAACACCAATTGCACCAGAACCTACTACAATCATAGATTTTGGTTGGCTCGGTAATGTCATGGCTTCTCTGTATCCAATTACTTTTTTGCCATCTTGAGGTAAATTTGGAAGTTGTCTAGATCTTGCTCCAGTAGCAATAATTATGTGATCTGCAGTGTATTCAGTAACTTTTCCATCTCCAGCAGTTACATCAACTTTTTTACCGGTTTTGATTTTTCCAAAACCTTCTATTACATCAATTTTATTCTTTTTCATTAAGAATTGCACACCTTTACTCATTCCTTCTGCAACACCACGACTTCTTTTAACAACCGCTTCAAAATCTTTATCAATCGCTTCAGCTTTTAAGCCATATTCATCTACATGTTTTAGGTAATCATATACTTGAGCACTTTTCAGTAATGCTTTGGTAGGAATACATCCCCAATTTAAACATACACCGCCTAAGCTTTCTTTTTCTACTATGGCTGTTTTAAATCCTAACTGAGATGCTCTAATGGCAGTTACATATCCTCCAGGACCACTTCCAATAACAATAATGTCGTATTTCATTTTCGTTCTTTTTTAATATTTTACATTCGGTTAGGAACTTGAATTCCCAACAAACTAAATGCTGATTGTATAACATCAGCTACTTTTTTAGATAGCTGAACTCTAAATATTTTCTTGTCTTGGTTTTCTTCACCTAAGATAGAGACATTTTGATAAAAAGAGTTAAATTCTTTTACCAAATCGTAGGTGTAATTAGCGATTAAAGCAGGTGAATAATTAAGAGCTGCTTGCTGAATTGCTTCCGGATATATCTCTAATTGTTTGACTAATTCTTTTTCTTTTTCGTGTAAGTCAATTTCGGTAATAGATTTTGAGTAATCAAAATCTGCTTTTCTAAGAATGGATTGAATTCTAGCGTATGTATATTGTACAAAAGGCCCTGTATTTCCTTGAAAATCTACGGATGCTTTAGGGTCAAACAAGATGCGTTTTTTAGGATCCACTTTTAAAATAAAATATTTTAAAGCCCCTAATCCAATAATTTTATATAATTCACTTTTCTCTTCTTCTGAATATCCTTCTAGCTTCCCTAGTTCTTGTGATATTTCTTTAGCCGTAGATGCCATCTCAATCATTAAATCATCAGCGTCTACCACAGTTCCTTCTCTCGATTTCATTTTTCCTGATGGCAAATCTACCATTCCGTAACTCAAATGATATAATTGTTCAGCCCAAGAAAAACCAAGCTTTTTAAGAATCAAGAATAGTACTTTAAAATGGTAATCTTGCTCATTACCTACTGTGTAAACCATTCCGTTTACATCTGGATAATCTTTTACACGTTGTATTGCGGTTCCAATATCTTGTGTCATATAAACCGCTGTTCCGTCTGCACGGAGTACCAATTTTTCATCCAATCCATGATTAGTTAAATCACACCAAACAGAACCATCTTCTTTTTTGTAAAATACACCTTTTTCTAATCCCGCATTCACAACTTCTTTACCTAGAAGATAGGTATCGCTTTCATAGTACAGCGCATCAAAATCAACACCTAAGTTTTTGTACGTGATATCAAACCCATTATATACCCAGCCATTCATCATCTTCCAAAGAGAAACGGTTTTTTTGTCACCAGCTTCCCATTTTCGTAACATTTCTTGCGCTTCTATTAATAAAGGAGCTTGCTTTTTTGCATCATTTTCTGAAATGCCTGAAGAAACTAATTCTGTAATTTCTTTTTTGTATTCTTGATCAAACTTTACGTAATAATTACCAACCAATTTGTCTCCTTTTATTCCAGCAGATTCTGGAGTTTCTCCATTTCCATATTTTTTCCATGCCAACATAGACTTACAAATATGGATTCCACGATCATTGATAATTTGTGTTTTGTATACTTTTTTGCCAGCAGCTTTTAAAATTTCGGCAACTGAATAACCTAGTAGGTTATTTCTAATATGCCCTAAATGCAAAGGTTTGTTGGTGTTAGGCGAAGAATATTCTACCATAATAGCATCATTGGTTTTTGTAACAAAACCATACGAACTATTATTGAAAATAGTATTAAACAAATTAACATAGAAAGAATCTGCAATTACTAAGTTTAAAAAACCTTTTACTACATTAAAGCTTTTAATTTCTTGTACATTCTCTACTAAAAAAATCCCTAATTCTTCGCCAATTTGAGCAGGATTTCCTTTTTTGAAGCGAAGCAACGGAAAAATAACAATTGTTATATCACCTTCAAAGTCTTTTCGAGTTGCCTGAAACTCCACAGAAGGAATATCTACTTGATATAAATCTAAAAAACCTTGCTTAACTTTTGCTTCTAAAAGAGATTGAATATTCATGTATTCTATGCGAATTGAAGTGCAAAATTACATATTTTATTTATTCTGAATTTCTTACTGTAGAATAAGTTTTGATACTTTTACAAAATGCAAGAAGATTTACAAAAGCTACCACAAAAGGCAAAAGAATTATATGCTGATAATAAGAGGTATTTTCAGAAACTAAAAAGAAAAACACCTAAAAATTTAGACGTTATTATGCAGGAATTGCACGAAGAAGAGTTCTCTAAAACAGATTGCTTAACATGTGCAAACTGTTGTAAAACAACTAGTCCTATTTTTACTGAAAAAGACATTACTAGAATTGCAAAGCACTTAAAAATGAAAGAGCATGCTTTTGTAGATCAGTACTTACAGAGAGACGAAGATGATTTTATGGTTTTAAAATCGGCGCCATGCACTTTTTTAGATGAATCGGATAATACGTGTTTTATTTATAATGTTAGACCTAAAGCATGTGCAGAATATCCGCATACAAACCGAAGGAAATTTATTCAGATCACGAATCTTACAATAAAAAATACTGAGATTTGCCCAGCGACTTTTAGAATTGTAGAAGCATTAAAGCAACGATTGCCATTGTAGTGTTTTTTGTGTACTTTAGTGCAAAACACTTTTTTTGGAAACAATTATAAATTACTTTGAAACCATTCCATCTTCTCACCGAAGTGTATTATTGGTAGGAGGAATCACACTTTTTTGGTTATTAGAAGGTGCTTTACCACTGTTTGCTTTTCGATATCACAAATGGAAACATGCTGTCCCGAATCTTTTTTTTACAGCAACAACTGTGGTAATTAATTTTGCTTTGGCGTTTTTATTACTGAATACATCAGATTGGGTTCGAGTGAATGATTTCGGAATTATTAACTGGCTTCCAGAAATGCCTTTATGGCTATATGCATTACTAGGCGTTTTACTACTTGATTTTTTTGGGGCTTATTTAGCTCATTTTGTAGAACATAAAGTAAAACCACTTTGGATGGTGCATTTGGTTCATCATACAGATCATAAAGTAGATACTACTACAGCAAATAGACATCATCCACTAGAAAGCATGATTCGTTTTGTATTCACGTTAGCTGGTGTTTTTATTGTAGGAACTCCTATCGGGATTGTTATGTTATATCAATCAATGTCTTTGGTGTTTTCTCAGTTTACGCATGCAAATATTAAGATGCCTAAAAAGTTAGATAAATTATTGAGTTACATAATTGTTTCTCCTGATATGCACAAAGTACATCATCATAACTTGTTGCCTTATACAGATTCAAATTATGGTAATATTTTTTCCATTTGGGATCGATTATTAGGGACGTATTTGTATTTGGATAGAGAAAAAATTGTGTATGGTGTAGATACATTTCCTGATGAAAAAACAAACAGCAATTTAATGGAATTGCTAAAACAACCTTTCCAAAAATATCGTAAGCCTACAAATTTGGAAGAGATTAAAAATTAATTGTAAATCAAATACTTAGCTCGCATTTTTTTAAATTGATCTAAATCTTCTTTCCATGAAGCTTTAATTTTTTCTTCTGAAAAACCCGACTCAATCTGTTGTTGTAGTTTTTTGGTTCCGGCAAGTTTGGTGAAAAAAAAATTAAAAAAAGGTTGTTTGGAATTTGCCCTATAAGTCTTTATAAGCCAAGATAAGTTCAAGTTATTGAGCTTAGGAGTATTTCGTAGATCTTCTCCATAACAGACTTTTCCTTTATGTTTAGGATATTTTGCTCCTTCGTTTGACTTTGGAGTGTAAGAAAATTTTTTTTCAGCATTCAGATAAGGAGAACCGTAAATTTGAAATTGCTTATCTGTTCCTCTACCAGCATTTACATTTGTTCCTTCAAAGAAACAAAGGCTAGGGTATAGGTTAATCGATTTGTCGTTTGGTAAGTTTGGAGAAGGTTTTATAGGTAAACTGTATTCAGACTGGTAATTGTAATTTTTTAATGGAATAATACTTAAATTACATTTTACTTCATTTTTCAGCCACTTTTCTCCGTTAATCATTTGTGCATATTCTCCTATAGTCATTCCATATACAACTGGCACAGGATGCATACCTACAAAGCTTTTGTGTTTCATTTCCAACACAGGTCCATCTACATAATGTGCGTTTGGATTGGGTCTATCTAAAACGATTAAAAGAATATTCAATTCTGCACAAGCTTCCATTACGTAATGTAATGTAGAAATGTACGTGTAAAAACGAGCGCCAACATCTTGAATGTCAAAAAGAACAACATCAATTTTTGCTAATTGTTCTTTACTAGGTTTCTTGTTTTTTCCGTATAATGAAATGATAGATAAACCTGTTTTAGCATCTACGCCATCTTTTATGGTTTCTCCAGCATCTGCTTTTCCTCTAAAACCATGCTCTGGAGCAAAGACGTGTTTTATATCTACTTTCAATGAAAGTAAACTATCAACTAGATGAACATAATTAGCTTCATTTTTTATAACAGAAGTTTGGTTGGCAACAACAGCGATTCTTTTATTTTTTATATAAGATAAATAGTTTTCTATCTGGTTTGCTCCCG
Source organism: Bacteroidia bacterium (assembly GCA_030428865.1). GTDB lineage: Bacteria > Bacteroidota > Bacteroidia > Flavobacteriales > Flavobacteriaceae > Polaribacter. The sequence continues at coordinate 263,743 of JAUIEK010000002.1, forward strand.
TTTCAATCTGGTAATTATTCTGTTTTTGACCGCAAGCTGCCAGCCAAAAGCAGCAACAAAAAACCATAAATAAATGTGTACTTTTACGTGAAATTAAAATCATTTTAGTGAATTACGAACTCTTTATTGCCAAGCGAATAATAGCTGGTAAAGAATATAAAAATAGTATTTCATCACCAATAATAAAAATAGCAATTATAGCAATTGCTATGGGTATGGTAATCATGTTGATAGCTGTTGCTACAGGTTCGGGCTTACAGCAAAAAATCCGTAATAAAATAGCAGGTTTTAAAGGGCATATTCAAATTACGAATTACGATAATAACAATTCAGAAATATCAACAGTTCCTATAACAAAAAACGACAAAATATACAAAACGATAGATGAGATAAATGGTGTAAAAAATGTTCAGGCTTTTGCTAATATTAGCGGTTTAATTCGCACTGCAACTACTTTTGAAGGAATTATTTATAAAGGAGTTTCTAGTGATTATGACTGGACTTTTTTTAGTGAATATTTAATTGAAGGAAATTTACCAGATTATAATCAACAAAGAACACGTGATGTGCTAATGTCCAAAACATTAGTCAATGATCTTAACTTTAGAGTTGGAGATACTGTTACTACTTGGTTTGTAAAATCGGATAGAAAAGCACCCAGCAAGAGAAGCTTTATTTTAAAAGGAATCTATGATACTGGTTTTTTAGAATTTGATAAAACTATTGTAATAGGAGATATAAGAGAGGTGCAAAGGTTAAACAAATGGGACAATAATAAAGTTGGCGGATTTGAAGTTTTAGTTAATGATTTTGATAAGCTACCAAATGTAGCAAAACAAGCATATGAAAATATTGATTCAACCTTAGATGCCACCACGATTGTTCAGCTGTATCCAGCCATTTTTGAGTGGATTTTGTTGTTTGATAATAATATTGCTTTTATCATCTTTATTATGATTTTAGTAGCAGGAATTAATATGGTTACTGCATTATTAGTTTTAATACTAGAGCGTGTTCAAATGGTTGGAATCTTAAAAGCATTGGGAAGCACCAATTGGAGTATACGAAAAGTATTTTTATACAATGCTTCTTATTTAATTATTAAAGGATTGTTTTGGGGAAATATTATCGGATTGTTATTGTTGTTTTCTCAACATTACTTTGGTTTTATTTCGTTAGACCCACAAACCTATTACGTATCTAAAGTTCCTGTAAATTTGAATGTTTTTCATATTGTATTGCTAAATATAGGTACGCTTTTTCTCTGCTTTTTAATGCTGCTAATTCCTTCGTATATCATTACTAAAATACAACCTTCAAGATCGATTCGGTTTGCTTAAAAACTTACACTTATACAAGATAAGTTTATTAGAACTCTCTTAAATATTTTGTTTCTTTGCACCACAATTTTAAATACATGGACTACGCAAAAAATATTCTGGAAACGATTGGTAATACGCCATTGGTAAAATTAAATGTGTTAACTAAAGAGCTACCTTGTTTGGTTTTAGCAAAATATGAGACATTTAATCCAGGAAATTCTGTTAAAGATAGAATGGCACTTAAAATGATAGAAGATGCAGAAGCAGATGGTCGACTAAAACCAGGTGGAACAATAATAGAAGGAACTTCGGGAAATACAGGTATGGGACTTGCATTAGCAGCCATTGTAAAAGGCTATAAATGCGTGTTTGTATTGTCTGACAAACAATCAAAAGAAAAAATGGATATTTTGCGTGCAGTAGGAGCAGAGGTAGTAGTTTGTCCAACCAATGTAGAACCTACTGATCCTCGTTCGTACTATTCTGTTTCTAAACGATTGGCAGAAGAAACGCCTAATTCTTGGTATGTTAATCAATATGACAATCCGAGTAATGCAAAGGCTCATTATGAATCCACAGGTCCAGAAATTTGGAAGCAAACAGATGGAAAAATAACTCATTTTGTAGTTGGTGTTGGTACAGGAGGAACTATATCTGGAGTTGGTAAATATTTAAAAGAACAGAACCCGAATGTAAAAGTTTGGGGAATAGATACCTACGGTTCTGTATTTAAAAAATATCACGAAACAGGTATTTTTGATGAGAAAGAAATTTATCCATATATAACTGAGGGAATTGGTGAGGATATTTTACCAGCTAATGTTGATTTTGATATTATAGACGGTTTTACAAAGGTAACTGATAAAGATGCAGCTGTTTATACGCAGTTGTTAGCTAGAAAAGAAGGAATGTTTTTAGGAAACTCTGCAGGAGCTGTTATTAAAGGAGTATTGCAACTAAAAGAACATTTTTCTAAAGATGACGTTGTAGTTGTTTTATTCCACGACCATGGTAGTAGGTATGTTGGTAAAATGTATAACAACGAATGGATGAAGGAAAAAGGTTTTCTTGATCAAGAAATTTTATAGTCTTAAATAATTAGCTATTTGCCAATACAAAATGTAATAACCTCAGTATTTTATATCATTTCAGATCATTTAGGTGGAGTATAGGTGTATTATTTTGCTTTCCTTTCGTTTATTTTTCTCAGAATAAGTGAGAATAAATAATGAATTATAACCATTATTAAGCACTATTTTTTATTTTAAAATTTCATTTAGTTTATTAATAACTATTTCCCTTCGTTCCTCTGCTGTATAAGGATTAATATGACACTCTATGATCTCATTTCGAGAAGGGTGGTTTAAGATTTCGTTACCCATTTCTTTAAGAAATTCTTGAACATCTTTGTTTGCTTGCCTTATATCCTTAACAACCTCCAAATTGTTGTCTATAATGTAAATAATGTCTTCAAAGTCATGACTGGTTCTTGGATCACTTCCTCTACTTTTAAAAGCTTCCCATTTTGTAGCCAGGAAAAGACTGACGGGTAAAATTTTAATTTCAATATTACCAATATTTATAGGGTATGCTTTTTCGAAACCTGGTTTTAACCAGCTATTAGTTGGGCCAAGCGGAGTTTCTTCAAATGGTATAAAATCGATAAGGATATCCTCATAAGAATATCGATACATTATTTTTTCTGTGGGGGCAGGGTAGATATTTTTTAAAGCTAACTTTTCCCTAAGCTCATCCATTTGTGAGTAGGTGCTTATTTGAACTGATATGTCTATATCTTTGGTAGGGCGAGGCTGTTCAGCTCCTTCGTCAGTCACATAAAGACTGACTACAGCTCCACCCACATAAATAACATCTTTGTTCAGTTCCTCAAGTGAAATAGCAACTTTTTCAACTACCTTGAGATTAATTGTTTGATTCTTAAGCATTTTCAATTCTTTCTTTTAGATATTCAAAAGCCAAGTTTTGCTCTCTGGCTTTGCCAATTCTAATAGCGTCTGTTAGTGCCATTAATTCGTAGTACTTTGAATCATTTAAGCAGGCTTCAGAGGTTTTAGGGTGTAATGGCTCTATTGCTTGACCTCTAATGTTTCCTTTGCCATATGGCCAAACAAAGTTTTCATCACTGAAAAATTCTTCGTTTAATGGAGGTGCAGAAATAGCAGTTCCGATTCCTCTTGTGATTGACCCAGGCTGTTGAGGAAATACGTATCGTAAACCAGACTTCAAGAAGTCAATGAGAGCTAACTTCTTTAATGTTCTCTTGTCGCTGCTGATTAATCCCCCAATAACGGACCTATTTATACTCTCACTTATTTCACTTGGGCTAATTTGTAATTCATGAGCCAAGTCTTTCATATACCATTTTTCAGCTCCTTTACTTACAATTTTTAAGAGAATTGCAACATCATGAGGTCTCATTCCATTATGCTTTTTCATTTTTCCAAAGTTATTTAGATTATAAAAATAAGAATTAATTCTTGATTCGCGAATCGTGAATTAAGTTTGTTTTAAACATATACAACAGTAAAGTGTTAACCTCAGTAGTGTGTACAGGTATGCTATTTATCACTTTTTTAGAACAATGCAGCTTTGACCTTTCTTCATCAAATTTTTATAGCTGCATAACTTGACCAATTTGAGTACATTCTATTTGTCCTTTTTTTTAATAATTGAAACTTAATGAAATGAGACAAGGCAATATGTGAGCTAACAAATTTATGTTAGCGAATATTTGGCGTAGATGAATGAGGCTAAGCTCAATTATTAAAGTATTTTATTGTAAATAATTCTTGATAGCCTAACAAAAGCTTTGTTTAATTTGTCTATTAGGTTATTTTCAAATCTTTACCTGTTGTAGGTAATCTTCTACAACTTCTTTAAAAACGGTTTCTAAAGCGTCTACAGATTCAGCTTCATAAGAAATTAAATCACTTATACCTAAAATTTGACCGTATAATGTTTTATCCTCTGCGCTAAATTCTACAGAACCATAATAACCTTTGTGTGTTAAATAATTTTTCATAATGATAACTTTTCTATTTATTGTAAAATAATATCACTATCAATATTCAGTTTTTTATGTAACGATTTTGCAATTGATAACCTCTTGTAAAGTTGGTAATCCAATAGGATAATTAATTTCCTCATATTCTTCGATAATATTACTAACTGAAATTAATTCATCATCAACATCATGCCCTAAATCTAACTCTTTTATAAGTTTTTCTAACTTAATATTTGCTGCTATATATTGTTTCTTACGATAAATCGTTCAAGAAAGCCCACCTCATTTATGGGTGGGATGAATTGAATGTGCCGAAAGGCAAATCTAAACTCTATTGTCTTTGAGATGTCTTTTGATCTGCAATATATTTTTTGATTGTAGATTCTGAAATATGCCCCACTGATTCTACATAATACGATCTAGTCCACATAGAAGGAATTTTTGTTTTTAAATATGGAAACTCATGTCTTAAACATCGAGCAGTGAATCCTTTTAACGCCCCTACAATAGCTTTAACTGAATCATTAGGAGACGCAGAGATAAAAATATGAACATGATCAGGCATGACTTCCAATGATTTAATAGTCCATTCTCTTTCTTTTGCTTTGATGTGTAAAAGTTCTTTTAATCTCGTGTCTACACCTTTTTGAAGTACTTTTCTTCTATATTTTGGACACCAAATTATGTGATAAGATAAATTATATACAGTAGTATTTTTTCTATTAAATCTTTCGTCTTCCATAGCATAAATATAATAAAAATGTATTATATTTATAGTGTTATTTTGAATACATGAAAAAGATTATAAAAACGTATAAGTTCAAACTTTCTCATTTGAGAAAAAGCCAAGAAAGAATTATAAATTCTTGGATTGGAACTTGTCGTGTCGTTTATAATCTAGCCAAAGAAGTGAAAGAAGAAAGTTATAGAAAAGGCGTAAGCCTTTCTAATTATGACCTTCATAAACAACTTCCTGCTTTAAGACAAGAATTTGAATGGATAAAAGATGTTGATTCTCAAACTTTGCAAGATGCTTGTGATCGTTTAGATAAAGCATTTAAATCCTTTTATAAAGGAGGTGGTTATCCCAAATGGGCAAAAAGAGATCAATATAACTCTTTCACTTTGAAAAGAATAACCGACCATAAAGATGGCTTTATAAAACTGCCAAAAATTGGTTGGTTAAGATATTTCAATTCAAGACAATTCCCTAAATCAGCAAAACTGAAAAGGGCTACAATAACTAAAGAATTAGATGGCTACTATATTGTAGTTATGTTTGAAGTTAATGCTGTTAAACCAATTAATATCCTATCAGATAGCCAATGTGTGGGTATTGATGCAGGAATAACAGATGCTTTCAGTTTGTCTAATGGTACATTCATTAAGAATGAACGATTCTACCAAAATAACAAGGAGAAGTTGCATGAAGCCCAACATAAACTTTCTAGAATGCAGAAAGGAAGTAAACGCTTCAAAAGGCAAAAACTTGTTGTTTCAAAATTTCATAGAAAAGTTGCACGATCAAGAAATGATTGGCAACATAAAATGACTTATGATTTAATCCATTCCTTTGATTTTTTCGCTATAGAAAATCTAAAATTAAAGAATATGACTAAAGCTGTAGCCAAAGGCGAAACAGGAGTCAAAAATGGACGTAAAGCAAAATCAGGATTAAATAGAGAATTGCTTGATGTAGCAATTAGTTCTTTCTATGAAAAACTTGAATATAAGGCTGCTTGGAACGGTAAAACCGTTTATAAAGTAAACCCAAAAAATTCAAGTAGAGAATGTAATAAATGTGGACATACACAAAAGGAAAGTAGAGATAAAAAATATTTCCATTGTGTTGCTTGTGGTCATAGTGATGATGCAGACACCAATGCAGCAAAGAACTTATTGGATAGGGCGTTATCCAAATTAGTGAAGACCTGTGAGCAACCGCTCTAGGCTACTAACTAAAGAATCCCATGTGTTTTAACTGTGGGAGTACGTCAAGTTATTAGTGTACTCTTTTAAGTAATTCTGCTAGTGTTTCGTCCCCGTTTAATAAATAGAGAATAATATTGGTGTCTAAAAATAGCTTATTCCCATTCATTTCGAAGCTCTCTTTGTATGTTTAAGGCATCTTTTTTTAAGCTAATTTTTCCAACATATTTATATACGTCAACGCCCTTTGGCTTAAGTTCTTTTGCCATATTTTCCAATATACTCCGGATGGTCTTTTTGGTTGCTCCTTGTCTTAATGTCGTTACCATAATTTCTCTTTTTATATTACAAAGGTAATTTAATCCTTATTACTTATTCATTTTAATAATTTAATAATGATTGGACAAATAAAAATTTATAGCCTCGTTTATTTGATTTTTGATACTTTTTTCGGTTTCTATCTTTTTTAGTTTTAGCTGCTTCATTACTTTTTTTGGAATCCACAACGTAAAAGGCTCTTCATCTTCTAACTTACTTTCTTTTACTTTAGATACTGTTTGAGTAGGTGTACTTGGTTTTTTTGATAGTACATTTTTTTTCAAATCCTGAAACATGTCCTTTTTTTTCATAATTATTTATTTTAATAAATATTTAATTATTAAAAAATCCAGTTATTTTTTTTACTAAAAAACCATTTAAACAATGATTTTTTAGATTGAGTACTCTTGCCCTCTAATGAGTCAGATTGAAAAGCTCCTGGAGCTCGTTCTTCTAACCGATGGTCAATCAGTTCTGAAATTAGCAAAACCTTCTCTTTTATTTTTGCTGTGAGCTCATATTCAACATGATTAGATTGCCTATTAAAATGATACTCACTAAACAGATCGTCATTATATTTTTTTAGTATTGATGCAATTAAAAAAGCATCTTCAATATCCATATCAATGGAGATTCTTGTATCTAATTCTAGGTGTGTTTTCATAATCTGGGGGAAGTTGAAGTTATGTGAAAATTGATTTAAAATTGATTCTATCCTTGTTCTTTAAAAGAATGTAAGCCAAAATAATAGTGCTAACAACTACGATAGTTATAGCAAGTATTAAGACATAAAGTTGTGATTCAAAATGTGCTAGCTTCTTTTCAGAAAGCTTGCTTTTAAAGTCATCTACTTCAACTGTAGATTTCTTTGGAAAGCATATGTAGATTATTCCGGTATTTGTTAGTTTAAATGAAGGCGTTTCTATGGTGGTTTTTTCAAGCTTTATTATTGAAAAAACTACCAATCCAACAAGTAGAGTATTGATAACGGAGGCTTTTATTGTTGTATGCATAAAAGTATCTTCTTTTATAATTCTTAAATACAACCAAACTAAAACCAGGTGTACTAGGTAAATTATAAAAAGAGAGATAGTTGCTATCAAATATGGATTTTCACTAATGTTTTTAACTGCATTTAAAATTATTTTAAAAGCTCCGTAAAAACTATAGCTATACACAAACAGACAAACTCCGATTATGATAAACTTACTATATCTAACGAGTAGACTAATGATTGCTCCCATAGTTAATTAGATATTAAATTTTTTTGGGTTTATTGTTGTTGTATTCTTGTTAAGAATTCGCTCAACATCTAGATAAACAGTTCTATAAGCAGATTCATCATCATCTTGAGAAACAAGCTTTTGTTCAGGATCTTTTTTTAATTTCTTTACGTAGTGATTCCCATTAATGCGTTTACTTTCTATAAATGCATGGCTACCTTCAGAGATGATTCCAAAGCATTGTCCTGGCTTGTATTGGATAATCTCCTCTTTTCTGAGTATATTCTTTTCTTTTTGCGCAATGTTTTTAGAGGTTTTAAATGATAAATCTGTGGATTTATTCTTTGATATATCTTTTACCTCTCTAACACCCAGCATTTTTTCAAAGTGGTCTAACGTTTCTGGATTAGTTGTACGAAAAAGAAACTGACTACCCATGTTTGAGATAATAGACGAGGCTTCTTCTTTACCGTACCTTGTAATAAGCTGAGACAGGTCTTGTATTGCTAATACACAAGCAATTCCATTACTACGGGCGGTCTCTGGAATATTAACAAAATTGGGAATGCTTAAAACTGTAAACTCATCAATAATAACAGCAGACTCATGTTGCCCTGGAATATTCATTTTTTTCAATAAAAGCCCTACGATGCTAGAGTATATAGGTGTATAAAGGTCTCTTTTTTGAAGGTTGAAGATTAAATTAACCACACTGGGTTTTGATGGATTATTAGGAAGCTCTAATACATTTTCTGTTACAAGGTTTCTAAAAATTCTTGGAGTATCTAACGAGGAAAAGAAGGCGGAAAATGTAGAGAGGATCGAACCTAATAATTTAGGGTCTTTCTTCACTGTATTTAAGATAGTGGCTGCTCTAGAAGCTTCTTTATCTGAAGAAAGTAACGTAATTAAATCTTCTGATCTTGCTGTAAGAAATAGCGCAACAATGTGTGGTATGGTGCAATAAGATTTATAATTATTCTTCAAAAACACAATAACACCAACTAGTACACTTTTAGCCGAATTAAAGAAGTATTTGGCTGCATCTTCTTTAGGCTGACCTACAATTCCACTCAAAAAATATGAGCTAAAATCTATAATATCGCTTTTATCTTCACAGAGTGTCAGAGGATTAATTTTGTCGTAATTGTTGTCTAACGAGAAATTGACAATTGGTTTATCGTGTTTTTTAGCAGCTTTGTTAATCAAAGGCGAGAGCTCTCCTTTGGGATCGAATGTAACACATCCTCTGTTTGCTATACAGTATGATAATAGAGGATTAATCAAGCTGTATGTCTTCCCAGAGCCTGCTCCGCCCACACCAATAACAGATCGGTTAAGGTTCTGTATGTAGTATTTATTGCCGCTACTTTTTAAGTGAAACAGTTTTCTTTTTCGTGCTGCTTTTCTAAATTTCGTGAAGATGTAGATCGCTATTAAAATTACGATTATACCACTAACGATTTCTTCTATCATGGTTGTGATTTTTTATTGTATTAGGTCTTTGGTGTTTTGCTGTTGAACCGAGTTTTCCTCGCTTCATCCCGTATTTACTCATAAGTTCTCCGTATTTTGTTTGTTGGGCTGATAGGTCTTTTTTTCCATCCACAAATGCTTTACAGCTTAACCTACCATCTTTTGTTATTGGGGTAATAATCGCATGTAAATGAGGAGTTTTTTCATCTAAATGGAGATGCATAGAAACTATATTTTCTTCACCGTAGATATCAGCTAAGAACCTTCTATTGTCTTTAACCCATTCTTTAAAAAGGTTTTCGTCTTTAAAAATTTCTCTCATCATTAGATTGTCTGAAGTCATTATATACTCAATCCCTCTGACTGCATCTTTACGAATTTTTTTATCTAACTTATACCTGGAATTAATTTCACTATTGATACGATTTGATAGAGGCATTTTTTCACAAAATTTTCTCCATTCTTCCTGAGTGTAACTAGTACCTTCTTTATCCCAATGAATGTTGTTTTTTATTCTATTTTCATTTACGTTTTCAGGCACATGAGTTTCTCCGTTGGAAGATGATCGATCTATATGTTTGCCTAAACCGCTAATACTTCCTTTTAATTTCTCCATTCTTAAAATAGCAAAGCTCATATCATAATTTTATTTGTAGTAGTAACTCCCCTTTTTTTCAGAAGGAAAAAAAGCGAACTCCACTTCGGTACGAAGTGTAGTTCGTTACACTTTGTTTTTTTCTATTAAAAAATCATTTAAATCTTTGTATTGACCATATGTAAATCTGCAGTCGATTACTTTATCAGGAAATGTGGTTTTTAATTGAGAAACTGCATTATCTCCAGAATTATCATTATCTAGGTATAGAAAATACTTTTCATACTTGCTTAATTCTTTAAAAGTGCTCTCTAAAAGAGCAACACTATGAAGTATTAAATAATCTTCATGCTGTTTAGGCATATCTTCTAAAGTTAAGTAGCTTAAAAAATCAATGAAGCCCTCAAAAATGCTAATCTGTTTTGCTTCATTATTTATAAAACTTACTGCTTTTTTATTTAGACACCCTTTAAAATATTTACTCCTAACCTCAATTCCTCCTTCATTATTTTCAAAAGCAATTCCAAAAAAGTTTTTGTTATTTGTTTTATAATAAACTTCCCTACAATATTTTTTAGCCGTTTTGATATTTATTCCACGTCTGTTTAAATAGTCTATTAAAGCTTCATTGTTTAATGGTTTCAATTTTTTTATCAGGTAGCTCTTTTCTTCTTTGAAATTTGAGTGCTGCTGATGAAAAGAAAAATGATTTACATCTTCGCTTAAGAATTTTAAAGCTTCCGAAACAGAGCAATTTAGAATATGAATTACCATATCTAAAGTATTACCACCAATTCCTTGAGAAAAATTATACCACTTATTAATTCTAGTATCAATTTTAAAAGAAGCTGTTCTCTCGTTATTATAAAAGAACCATACTTGATTATTTGATTGCTTACTTTTTCGCATCCCAAGTTTTTTTGCAATACTTACTGCTTCTAAATTTTTGGCTTTTTCGCAAGTAAGTTTATCTGTTTTCATAGGGTTTGTATTTTTAAAATATTTTGATGATTTGATGACTAAACGCTTGCATCATTTGATTTTACTGGTATTTAACCAGTCAACAAATTATCATCAAACAACAAAACAGCTAATTTTTTAGTCATCACTTTATTTTTGATGATTTTTTGATGACAAGTTTGATGATTAATTAAATTCCTGATTATCATTACTTTATATTACTCAGTCATCATATCATCAAAAATATCTGTAATCTTTTTTCTTTCAATAGCATAATAGCGTCCTTTTCTATCTATTTGAACAAATTCGCCATAACTTGTGTATTCAAAACCTTGGTAGGTGCTTGAGTTTTCAAAAGGTTTTAATTCCCATTTGTTTTTAAGTACTTTTCTAACTTCGTTTACCTCAAATATTTGCCTTCTGACTTTATTTAGATTTGACACCACTTCTCTTGGTGTTACTTTTATAATATCGTCTGTAGTTGATTCAAATATTTCATAGAAGATTTGCACCATTTCTTTTTCTAAAATGTTGTTATTTAACCACATAAGCTTACTAAGCGCTTTAGTTCTTATCTGCTCTGCAGTAAACCACATTCTGGTCTTTTTATGCGTTGAAAATTTGCGGTTTAAGAGGTATTGTAGAAATGCAGGTATCTCGCTAATGAGCTTGGGTAGAAATTCGGTATCTTCACTCTCAAAAGGCTTTATCTTTCTTACCCAAAAGCGAATTTCGTTAGAATCTATTAGTATGAATGTGTCTTCGTTATTACTGCAGAGGATGAACTTTCCGAAAAACTCTATTTCCTCTCTGTCTTTTCCTTTAGCTTCTACTTTATCCTTATCTGTTGTGCTTAGATATTTTAGACGTTCTGTGATTTCCTTTTTATCGAAAAAAACTTCGTCAATAGCAATAATGGTCTTTGAAGCCCAATCTGCATTAAACTGTGATGAAAAGCTGTCTCCCTTTATATAGGTCATATTTTGGCTAAAAATTGCTTTTAGCCATTTTATAAAGGTACTTTTACCTGTGCCACGTTCTTTACTTACTAGGCAAAGAATAGGTAGTATTTGGGTTGGATATTCATATATGATTTTGAGATAATCTAACCCTAGATTCTTTTGTTTACCAAAGATGTGTTCTACAAAAGCTAATGAAATTTCGCAATTTCCTTTTTTTGGTTTCACAGGCAACTCATGATAAGTGTTATAAAAATTACCCACTTGTTGCTGATAATTAACGTGATCTGGTATGCAGCAGAACCCGTCTAACTTTGGAATCTTGGATAAGTAACTTTTACCGTGGTCTGCTATTATAGTTTCCTTGTTCCAGGGCACCATTACTGAAATTGTATCTCCAGAGATTAAGGGCTTTTCTAAATCCTTATAATATCTTGTGCCTAATCGTTTATATGGAATTTTTTCTGACATGACTATCTCTTTTTCTTCAACGAATAGGTTAGGGCTTCCTCTGTGATTTCATCAGAGGACTTTGATTTATTTCTAAGCAACCAATTATCGAGTTTTATTTTTGAGAAAAAAACAAGCTTTCCATTGGGTTTTGAGAATGGTATTTCTCCTGATGAAGTTAATTTATACAGATAACTTCTTGAGATTCCTGTATAGTCACAAGCTTCATCAAATGTTAAAACAGTTTTGTTAGAGATAAGAAGTCGTTCAATCCTATCAAGACGTTCTTCTAATTTTATTGAGTCCATTATTCTTAATGAATTAAGGTTAATAATGAACAAAAGCCGCTTTTGTTTTCTTTTAATTTTGAATTCTATGCAAACCTAAACTAAAGGAAAGTAGCTTTTTACAAAAAAACCAAATGGATACTGAAAAAAACCAAAAAAAACTAAATCGGATATTTTAATTTAATACGCTTCGGATGTCTATTCTCTTGTGTAAATTATTCTTATCTTTTTTAAATTGGTAATTATGAGCTTTCAAGTCATCAGAGTCTAGATAAGTGTTTTTATATTTAAAAAACTTTTCCTTGTAAATTCTTTCAATCTGTATATCGTTAAATATTCCCAAATCTTTTAATTGGAATAATATTCCCCCTACACTAACTTTATCCCAAACTTTAGAAATAAAAATACCCTTTTCTAACGCTTGAAATTCACCCTGTAATAAATTCTCAAGATCTTGTTTTATATCTTTTGATGATATTCCATCTCTTAAAAACTCAATAATATTGATTTCGCTATTTCTTTCAATATCCTTATGAGGTGGATTGATTATGAACTGCTTTATTTCTCTTCTAAGAAAAAATATAAATAAACATCCTAACAAGAAACTAATTACAACAAACACATCGCCTAGGATTCCAGAAATAGAACTGAAATATAAACTTGTTAGAAAAGAGAGCATCATCAATATAATAAGTGTAAGTTTTGAGAACTTCTCAGGTTGTTTGTTAGCTGCTCTTTTAATGGGGACAGCAAAATAATTAACAATAAAAATTGTTAGTACTATGCCTCCTAAAAACAAACCTATTATGGACAAAAGTGTTTTGATGCTACTATTCATTTATATATTAATTTTTAATTCAGGGATTATATTTGCAGCTTCTTTCATCTTTTTATCGACGATTTTTGCATAGATTTCAGTAGTTCTAATTTCTTTATGGCCTAATCTTTTTGAAACGGTATAAATGTCTGCTCCATTTTCTAATAACAGAACTGCATTCGTATGTCTTGCTGAGTGAAAAGTAATATGTTTTGTAATTCCGGCATACATACACCAGCGTAAGAGAATCATATTCATATGTGCACTATAATGAAGATTAATAAAAACTCGATCTTCATTATTTTTTCTTTCTCCTAGAAGTTCTCTGGCTTGCTTAGAAATATAGAGGTATTCAACTCCATTTGTTTTTTTCTGAGCAAATACAATTCGGTGTATTCCAACTTCATTACCATCTATTCCTTCATCTCTTACTTCACTCCATTTTAACTTATTAATGTCAGACCACCTTATTCCTGTAAGGCAACTGAAAAGAAAAGCAGTTTTTAAAATTGAAATTTTGCATGGCGTTCTATAAAGAGCTTGTAACTCATCCATTGTTAGATATTCTCTGTGTGTTTCTCCCATTGGAATACTTTTCACTCTATCAACAATATTTTCTCTTAGATATCCTTCTTCAAATGCAGCTCTTAAACATGCTCTAAATTTGTTGTAGTAGGTGTGTTTTGTATTTTGAGATAGGGGAGAACCAGATTTAGTTTTTGCTTCAGTATGTAGAAATTTTTGAAAATCTTTTATGAAATCAATATTAATATCATTGAATGTAGTATTTGGTGCACAGAATTTTTCTATATGCTTTTGAGCAGCTTCCCAATTATCATAGTTCTTATCAGATTGATAGCGTTCTTCTTTCTTTAAATGGTAGAACTGTAGGAAATTATATTTTGACTTGTTTGTATTTTGAATTTTAAACTTACCCTGATGATATTCAGCTTGTCTTATAGAAAGGATTTTTTCTGCTAACTCCAGAGTTTCTTTATTCTTATTTCTTTCAATCTTATTTTTGGGTTCTATGATTAAATACTTCTTTAAGTATTCAAACTCACGGTTATGTTTCACTTTTCCATCTTTGTCTGTTATAGTGCCTTTATAGTACTCAATGAATAAGCTATATTTACCAGTATTTAATTTCTTTTTTTTAAGGGATATTTTCATTTAAGGTGTAATTTTTACATCTCTTTTTAAATTATATTTTTGAGGTGGAAAGTAGATTCCATGAAAATAATAAAAAAGCTATTTAAAGGAAAACAAAATTGAGAATTAATTTTTTAAAATGCTGATTTTTATTATTTTAATTTCTTTTAGCTTCTTTTGTTTTCTATTATTACTTCCCAATACAAAAATTGGAAAAGATATGCCCCAAAATATCTTTATCTACATCGTACTCTCCAGTAATGTTTCCTAGGTGACGTAGACATTCACGAATATCAATAGCAAATAAATCAGAGGAAATACCAATATCGATTCCTTGTTTTACTTGCATAATGCTTTCCAACGCATTATTTAAAGCTTCAAAATGTCTAGAATTGGTTACAATGGTTTCGTTATTACTCAAAGCTCCTTTGTTTACTAAGCTTGTTAATTCTTTATGAAGTATGTCAATCCCTGTATTTTTTTTGGCAGATAAAAGTAGTATGTTATCACTTGCTTTCAACAATCTCTCCTGATCAGATGCAAGCAAAGTATCTATCTTATTTGCAATGATGATTAGTTTCTTCTCAGGAAATTGTTGTTTAATAGATTGAATTTCTTTTTTAAAGTCAACAGGATTTTCCACAAATTTTTTACCATCAATTAAGAAGATAATCAGTTGTGCCTTCTCAGCTTTTTCATACGCTTTTTTTATTCCTATAGATTCTACAACATCTTCGGTTTCTCGAATTCCTGCTGTATCAATAAAACGAAAAGCGATACCTTCAATGATTACTTCATCTTCTATTGCATCACGTGTTGTTCCTGCAATATCAGAAACAATTGCTTTTTCTTCTTTTAATAAGGTGTTTAGTAGAGTAGATTTACCAACATTGGGCTCGCCTATAATAGCAATCGGAATTCCATTTTTCATAGCGTTACCAAAGGCAAAGCTATCAATTAGACGTTTTAGAGTATTAATTATTGTATAAACTAATTCTTGAAATTTAGAACGATCTGCAAATTCAACATCTTCTCCAGAAAAATCGAGTTCCAACTCAATTAAGGCAGCAAAATCTAATAACTGAGATCTTAACTCTTTTAATTCATTGGTAATTCCGCCACGCATTTGTTGGATAGCTACTTGATGTGAAGCTGCCGAATTGGAAGCAATTACATCGGCTACAGCTTCGGCTTGTGATAAGTCCATTTTACCATTTAAAAAAGCTTGCATGGTAAACTCACCATTATCTGCCATTCGGCAGCCATTTTTTAAAAATAATTGTAAAATTTCTTGCTGAATATAAACGGATCCATGACAAGAAATTTCTACCACATTTTCTCCTGTATAAGAATTAGGTGATTTAAAAATAGAGACTAACACTTGATCAATTATTCGATCATTTTCTACAACATGACCTAAATGTAATGTATGAGATTGTTGATCAATTAATTTTTTAGCATGAATTGATTGAAAAAAACGATCTGCAATCACAATCGCGTCTTTACCTGATAAACGGAGAACTGCAATTGCACCAATTCCAGAAGGTGTTGCTAGTGCGATGATGGTGTCGTTAGAATTCATAGCACAAAAATAGATAATTAACGAGTGACTTGCTTAATGTAATCTTCGTACTCATAAAAAAAGGATTCAAATAAACTCATTGTAGAAACAAAAAACTCATAGCAATCTCTCCATGTTTCTTTATTATGAATGCTAAATTTTTGCTGATGATTAACATAAACTCTATAAATAACCTTCCCATTTTCTAGTTCATAATGTTCATCAAAAATAGCTTTGGGTAAATATTCGTCAATCAAAATTTTTTTGAGTGAAAAAATTTGCTCGTATAATAGTTGATTTACGACAGCGTCTGAGTTTTCAATATCCAAACAAACCATTGCTTTTTTACGATCTGCAACAAACTTAAATGAAAAACCTTTAATTTTTGTATTATATAAAAGCCATTTTTTCGGAAAAGACTTTCCAAAACTCGTCCAGAATTCTTGCCTAATTTTAGCAGATTCTTCTTTGCTAAACATTAACCATGTACTTTTGCAATAGTGCCTCGTTTTCTCATCATATCTGCTTCAAAATCTAGCAATTCTTGCCATTTTTTATCTACGATTTCTCGATCCATGTATTTTCTGGCATATCCTAAAAACAATGTATAATGATTCGCTTCTGATACCATTAAATCTTTATAAAATTTAGAAAGTTCTTCGTCTTTCATATTTTCAGAAAAAACCTTAAAGCGTTCACAGCTTCTAGCTTCAATTAAACCCGCAACTAACAGTCTATGTATTAGGGCTTCAGTTCGGTTATTTGTTTTAGGAAAGAAGCTTTGTAGTTTTAAGGCATAATCATTTTTAGTTGCTTTTCCTAGAACCATTCCTCGGTCAATCATGATGTTATGAACCATTCTAAAGTGCTCCATTTCTTCAATAGCAATATCACTCATGTCTTTTACCAAATCTGTTTCTTCTGAGTAGTTTATGATGATAGATACTGCATTAGAAGCTGCTTTTTGTTCAGCAAAGGCATGATCAGTTAGTAATTGTTCCAAGCCATTTTTAGCAACCTCTACCCAAGAAGTTTCTGTCTCAAATTTTAGTCCTAGCATTGCAATTGTCTTTAGAAAGGAACAAAATTAGGAATTGTGTTACATTTCACACTATTTTCCTGATAAGAAAATAGATATTTGCGAATACATAAGCTTACAAAAACTTTTTTAGTATTTTAGATTTTTAAGACAAGTATATGATAGAATTAGCGGGCATCATCATTCTAGGAATTTTAGCTCAATGGGTAGCATGGAGGTTTAAAATTCCGGCTATTTTACCTTTAATATTAATAGGATTAATTGTTGGTCCTATATCAGCAGAATACATTACTAGAGATGGTTCTAAATATATTGAACCTGTTTGGAATGGAACAAAAGGGTTATTTCCTGGTGAAGGATTATATTACTTTGTTTCATTGGCAATTAGTATTATTCTGTTTGAAGGAGGCTTAACATTAAAACGAAGTGAAATAAAGAATGTAGGACCTGTTATAACAAAGCTAATTACAATTGGTGCAGCAGTAACATTTTTTGGTGCAGGAATTTTAGCACATTATATATTCGATTTAAGTTGGAAAATTTCCTTTTTATTTTCTGGATTGATAATTGTTACAGGTCCAACAGTAATAACACCAATTCTTAGGAACATTCCATTAAAAAAGGATCTGTCTGCTGTTTTAAAATGGGAAGGAATTTTAATTGATCCGATAGGAGCCTTGGTTGCGGTATTAGTATTTGAATTTATTAGTGTTGGCGGCGGCAGTGGTTTTACTAAAACAGCATTAGTAGAATTTGGTAAAATTTTACTTTTTGGTACTACGTTTGGTTTTACGTTTGCTCATGCTCTAGCTTTTCTTATCAATAAAAAATGGATACCGCATTATCTACTCAATGTTGTATCACTTTCTACAGTGTTACTGGTTTTTGTAGAGTCAGAGCTCTTTGCGCATGAGTCAGGTTTGTTAGCAGTAGTGGTTATGGGAATGGTTTTAGGTAATGGAAAATTAAACAACTTAAAAGAGCTTTTGTATTTTAAAGAATCTTTGAGTGTACTTTTAATTTCCATACTATTCATTCTTTTAGCAGCAAATATTGACATGAAAGATCTGCTTTTGCTCTATAATTGGAAAACAGTAGTGGTGTTTGGATTAGTTGTTTTTTTAATAAGACCTTTGGCGGTTTTCTTAAGTACGTTTAATTCAAGTTTAAAAATAAACGAAAGGTTATTTATTAGTTGGGTAGGTCCGCGTGGAATTGTTGCTGCGGGTATTGCTTCTTTATTTGGAAGTAAATTATTAAAACAAGGTGTGCCAGGTGCAGAATATATTACACCATTAGTATTTATGGTTGTTTTAGGTACTGTATTGCTAAATGCCACAACTGCTCGCTTGTTTGCTAAGTTAGTAGGAGTTTTCCTAAAAGACTCGAACGCTATATTAATTGTTGGAGCATCTAAACCTGCCCGACTCATTGCTAAGTATTTACAAAATAATGATAAAAGAGTTGTGCTGATTGATTCCAACAAAATGTTTGTAGAACAATCTGCAAAAGAAGATTTAGAGGCGTATGAAGTTAATATTTATGATGATGATTTAACCAACAACATTGAGTTAAACGATGTGGGTTATTTAATAGCCATGACCGGGAGTGATGCTGTAAATAAATTCGCAATAAATTCTTTATCAGCTGCTTTTGGTGAACAAGGGGCTTTTCGTTTAGCAACTGCTGATGAGGTTAAGAATAAAAATTATGAAAAGAAACACCTATTTTTTACTCCGTATGATGATTATATAAACCTTAGTGAGGCCGTAAGAGATTATCCATCAATTCATGAAGTTTCTATAAACTCAGAAGAAGAGTATAAGACTACTATGCAAAAACTATTTAATCAAGTGGAATCTATTCCGTTGTTTGTTAAAACAACTGACGGAAATTTAAGTTTGATAGCAGAGTTTGAATCTCAAAAATTATCACCTAAAAAAGCTAAGTTGGTGTACCTAGGAGATAAGATTTAAGTAATATCTAATTGAAAGCGATTTTTTAATTCTTCTATTAAAGGATTTTTTTCTTTTAGTTTTTGATATTTTTCAATATTTGTATAGACAAACTTTTTCTCGCTAATTTCATTTACAACTAATTCAATTTCAATAGCATAATTGTTGAGCTTTTCTCTTAAAAATGTTAAAATCTTAGGTTTTTTTTGTTGTAATTGATCTTGCATTAAGTTATTTGGAGCCTCAAACTGAATAACATTTTTTTGCAACAGAGTAGGAGTGTTTGCGGCTAAGATAGAAGCAATGTTTCGCTCTCCTTTTTTTTCCATTTTTTTCTGGTATTTACTCCAAACTTCTTGTAAATCTGACTCGGAAAAAGATTCTTCTGGATAACCGTTGTAATTTTCTTCTACTTTTTTTTCTTTCTCCTCTTTTTTTTGATGAACACTTTTTAGAGTTAAAGAAGAAGAACGACGTTTTACGTTTTTAAGAGTAGGAGTTTTTTTGTTTTCTAAGGAAACCTTTTGGATTTTTTCTATCTTTTCAACTACTACTGAATCTTCAGTATTTAGTTTTGGAGCACTTTGAGACTTAGTAATAGGAGAAAAAGAAGTAAAAAAAGTAGCTGGAATTATGTAATTAATTGCCTTTTTTTTTTCTCCATCAAAAGTGATGGAGGCAATTTGCATAAGACTAAGTTCTACTAACAGCCGTTGGTTTTTGCTAGTTCTGTAATTCAGATCACATTCATTTGCTTTGTCAATTGCTTTTAGTAAAAAAGAAATAGTTGCTTTAGTAGCCTGCTCTAAATACTTTTTCTTTGCGTTATCGCCAACTTCTAACAAGTTTATGGTAGTTTTATCTTTAGCTACTAACAAATCTCTAAAATGAGAGGCAAGCCCATTAATAAAATGATGTGCTTCAAAACCTTTACTTAAAATAGAATTAAAATAATTTAATACTTCAGGTATTTGGTTTGCTAGCAATAAATCGGTCATCTCAAAATATGAATCATAATCAAGCACATTTAAATTTTGAGTAACTGCTTCTCGCGTTAAATTATTCCCAGAAAAACTAACTACTCGATCAAAGATAGAAAGTGCATCACGCATAGCTCCGTCTGCTTTTTGGGCAATAATATGCAATGCATCATCATCTGCTACAATATTTTCTTTTTCACAAATCGTTTGTAAATAATTCTTGGCATCTAAAACGGTAATTCGTTTAAAATCGAATATTTGACATCGAGATAAAATTGTAGGAATGATTTTATGTTTTTCTGTTGTCGCTAGAATAAAAATAGCATGAGCAGGAGGCTCTTCTAATGTTTTTAAAAAAGCATTAAAAGCTGCTTGAGAAAGCATGTGCACTTCATCAATAATGTAAACCTTATACTTACCTGTTTGAGGAGGAATCCGAACTTGATCTGTTAAATTCCTAATATCATCAACAGAATTATTTGATGCAGCATCTAATTCAAAAATATTGAATGCAAAATCCTCAGAATCAGAAGTGATATCTTCTTGATTAATTCTTTTTGCTAAAATTCGAGCACAAGAAGTTTTTCCAACTCCTCTTGGTCCTGTAAATAAAAGTGCTTGTGCAAGATGATTATTCTTGATAGCATTTTCTAATGTATTGGTAATAGCTTGCTGCCCAACTACATCTTCAAAGTTTTTGGGTCTGTATTTTCTGGCAGAAACTATAAAATGCTCCATGAAGAATAACTATGTTTGTGCAAACAAATGTAATTATCTACAGGTTGTTTTACAAAACAGATTCTTAATAAAATATTAAAGTTGTAAACAATTTGTAGGGTTTGCAAATTTATTAAGACTAGTTACATAAACTATTAATTATGAAAATTAGAAAACTTTTACTGTCCGCTACATTTTTTTCATTCATTATTGTAACATCAGTATACTCTCAAAAAAGTACTCAAGAGAATACAGAAGTAGCTTATTTTGCAAGTGGTTGCTTTTGGTGTGTAGAAGCAATATTTGAAAGTGTAAGAGGAGTTGAAGAAGCTGTTTCTGGCTATGCTGGAGGACATACTATAAATCCAACATACAAGAAGATAGGAACAGGAAAAACAGGTCATGCAGAAACGGTAGCTGTTTATTATGATCCTGAAAAAGTAAGTTTTGAAACATTAGTAGTTGTTTTTTTTGGATCCCATAACCCAACAACAGTAAATGGTCAACATCCTGATTATGGTACACAATACAGGTCTATCGCATTTTATAATACTTTGGAGGAAAAGGCTGTGGTAGAAAAAATACTGAACACATTAAACAAAAATATTTATAAAGGAAAAATAGCTACAGAAGTTAAAAAACTAGAAAAATTTTACAAAGCAGAAGAATACCATCAAAATTACGAAAGGTTAAACCCGAATAATCCATATGTAAGAAATGTTTCCATTCCGAGGCTAAATCGTTTTAAAAAGAAATTCCCTTACTTATTAAAATCAAGTGCAATAATTGATTAAGACTAATTACCTTTTTTTCTAACTCTCATGTTCAAAACTTCTACACCTAATGAAAAAGCAATAGCAAAGTACAAATAGCCTTTTGGAATTGTACCGACAGTTTGTCCGAAGATTTCTAAATGAGAAAGATGAGCGCCTTCAGCAATTAGCATAAATCCGATAAGAATTAAAAATGCCAAACCCAACATTTGAATTGTTGGGTTTTTATTTACAAATGAACTAACAGGATTTGCAAATGCCATCATAATAATCATAGAAATAACAACAGCAATAATCATAATAGTTAATGCTCCATTAATTCCGTTTGTCATTCCTACAGCAGTTAGGATAGAATCAAAAGAAAAGACAATATCAATTAAAATGATTTGAAAAATTACACTTGAAAAAGACAATGTTTTCGATTGGCTTTTATTTTCAGCGCCTTCTGATTTTTCTACTTTATGATGAATCTCTTTAGTACTTTTATATAATAAGAAAACGCCTCCTAATAATAAAATAACGCTTTGTCCAGTTAGGCCAACAGATAACCAAGAAAGATTAATGTGCCAAAAAGGATCTTTCATAGCAATTAAGTAAGAAACACTTAAAAGCAGTAGTATTCTTGTTATCATGGCTAGTGATAACCCTAAAAAAGTTGCTTTTTTACGCTGATTCTCGGGTAATTTATTGGCTGATATAGATATGAAAATAATATTATCAATACCTAAAACAATTTCTAAAAATGTTAAAGTAAGCAATGCTACCCATGTATCAACTTGCAGGAAAATTTCCATATCTATTTTACTTTATAAACAATACCTTCTTGTTTGAATTTTGAGTAACCAATTTTAGCACTAAAACTATAGGAACTATCTGTAACCTTAGTAATTTGAACAAAAATAGGATCTTTATCAAGCTTTGTTTTAGGAGATTTCATTTTAAGAATGTAGAAAAAATTATTTTTCCACGTAATGTATAGTGTATCAACTCGTTTAACAGGCTTTTCATAAACGCCAGAATCCGAACTGATGCTTATATATTTTGTGTATTCTTCTATTTGCAAACTATCTACTCGTTTTACAATGGTTTCGCTATAGCCTTCTCCAGCAGGTATAGAAAACACACCTTGTTTAAACCGATCAGGATTTCCTTCCATTTTAGACTGACAGCCAACCAAAACAAAAATTAAAGAAATGATTAAATAGAAGTGCTTCATTTAAATCCCTGTATAATTATTAGGTGTAATAGCCTTTAGCTCGTTTTTAATGTCATTAGAAATTTCTAATGTGTCAATAAAATTACTGATGGTTTGCTGTGTTATTTTTTCATTTGTACGCGTTAATCCTTTCAAGGCTTCATAAGGATTCGGGTAGTTTTCTCGTCTTAAAACAGTTTGAATTGCTTCTGCCACAACGGCCCAGTTATTTTCTAAATCTTCATTAAATTTTTCTCTATTTAATAACAACTTATTTAAGCCTTTTAAGGTTGAAGCAAAACCGATTAAAGTATGACCAAAAGGAACACCAATATTTCTCAAAACAGTACTATCAGTCAAATCTCTTTGCAATCTTGAAATAGGTAGTTTTGCGGCAAGATGTTCAAACAAAGCATTTGCAATTCCTAAATTTCCTTCAGAGTTTTCAAAATCAATCGGATTTACTTTGTGTGGCATGGCAGAAGAACCCACTTCACCTTTTTTAATCTTTTGTTTAAAATAATCCATTGATACATAGGTCCAAACATCTCTATTTAAGTCAATTATTATAGTGTTGATTCTTTTTAAGGCGTCAAATAGAGAAGCTAAATAATCATAATGCTCTATTTGTGTTGTAGGAAAAGAGTGATGTAGACCTAAAGTATTATTTACGAATTTACTTCCAAAAGCTTTCCAGTCAATTGTTGGATACGCAACTTTATGTGCATTATAATTTCCTGTAGCTCCACCAAACTTAGCAGCATTAGGGTTATTTTTAATTGCTTTAATTTGTTCTTCTAAGCGAACTACAAAAACCTGAATTTCTTTGCCTAAACGAGTAGGAGATGCAGGTTGGCCATGTGTTCTTGCAAGCATAGAAACATCAATCCATTCTGCACTAAGTTCTTTAAGTTTAGTTAATAAGTTTTCAAATTGAGGAAGATAAACATGTGTAACAGCATCTTTTATTGATAAAGGAATCGCTGTATTATTAATATCTTGAGAAGTAAGACCAAAATGAATAAACTCTTTAAACTCTTGTAGCCCCAGAGCATCGAATTTTTCTTTAATAAAATACTCAACAGCTTTTACATCATGATTTGTTACACGTTCAATTTCCTTTATTTTAAGAGCATCTTCACTTGAGAAAGCTTCGTATAACTTTTTTAATGCAGCAGATTTTTTTTTATCGAAATTTTTTAGCTGTGGTAACGGAATGTCACATAAGGCTAAAAAATATTCTACTTCTACTAAAACTCTATACTTAATTAATGCTTCTTCAGAGAAATAAGCTGCTAACTCAGCAACTTTATTACGATAACGACCATCTATAGGAGAGATAGCAGTAAGCTCAGTAATATTCATTTGTAGTTGTTGTGTTGAAAAGCACAAAATTACTGAATTTAGAAGATTTAGAGTACTCTTTTTTTGTGTTTTTCTATCTGCTTTAAAACTCTTTTTCCTCTTGCTACATAGCCTTTACTCTCATGTATTATGTTGGTTTTTATAATGTGAGACAATTCGTCATGAACCCAATCAACATCTCTACCAAACAAAAATAAAGTTTCCATTGTATAGACTTTTACTGCTACTTTTTGATTTGAAATTAACCAATCAAAACCCGTTTCAATAATTTGATTAATATGTGTTTGAGTTAAGATTGTTTTCAAACTACTATTTTCTTTAGTGGATACATATTCTTTTGCTAGTATTTCGCAAATTTTAGCACAAGGTCTTATAGCGCTACTATCATTTAGACGTTTTAAATTATTACAAAAAAAGGTTAAGTGATTAAATAAAATATTTAAATCAAAGTTTGAGCAGATATATTCTAGCACCCAAGCAGCTCTAGGAGATAGATTATTATGTATATCAAAAATAATTTTTACTAAATCTGGAATCAACTCACAATTATTATATACAATACTTGCAGCTAATTTTCGATCAGCGGCTTTAGCAGAAACGGTAGTTTCTATGATATTTTCAATATTCAAAATTCACATCTAATTTATCTTAATAAAGATATTAAGATTTTGATTGAAACAAATACCTCTAATATAGAAACATGGCCTTAGTAGTTATACTTTTCGATTTTGTAAATTTGCATTCTATTTTTAAAATAAAATGAAACGAGTAGTTGTAGGGCTTTCAGGTGGAGTAGATAGTAGCGTAGCAGCATATCTTTTAAAAGAACAAGGATATGATGTTATTGGCTTGTTTATGAAAAACTGGCATGATGATTCTGTAACAATTTCAGATGAGTGCCCTTGGTTAGAAGATAGTAATGATGCTCTTATTATAGCTGAGAAGTTAGGGATTCCATTTCAGGTTGTTGATTTGAGCGAACAGTACAAAGAACGTATTGTTGACTATATGTTTAATGAATATGAAAAAGGAAGAACACCAAACCCAGATGTGTTATGCAACAGAGAAATTAAGTTTGATGTTTTTATGGACATCGCTCTAAATTTAGGTGCAGATTATGTAGCAACTGGTCATTATTGCAGAAAGGAAGAAGAAGTAGTTAATGGCGAAAAGATATATAAACTACTAGCTGGGAAAGACGCAAATAAAGATCAATCGTATTTTTTGTGTCAATTATCTCAGAAGCAATTAGCCAAAGCTTTATTCCCGATAGGAGAGTTAACAAAGCCAGAAGTAAGAGAAATCGCAAAACAAGCTGATTTGATCACTGCAGGAAAGAAAGATTCACAGGGTTTATGTTTTATTGGAAAAGTTAGATTACCCGAATTTTTACAACAAAAATTAGAACCTAAAACTGGCTCTATTATCCAAATAGATAATAAAACCGAATTATACAATCGAGTAATTCCAGATTTTTCTACAAAAGAAGAAGAGCTTACTTTTTTTGCTAAAAAATATGAGTATCACCAAGAAAATGGAAAATTGGTTGGAAAGCACCAAGGAGCTCATTATTTTACAAAAGGACAACGAAAAGGCTTAGCTGTTGGAGGTACAAAAGAACCTTTATTTGTAATTGAAACTGATGTTGATGAAAATGTAATTTATGTAGGAGAAGGAAAGCATCACAAAGGATTGCATCGAAATGTTTTATTTGTAAATAATGAAGAAGAACATTGGGTACGAGAAGATTTGGCGCTAAAGATTAATGATTCTACAAAAGTTATGGCAAGAATCCGATACCGACAACCACTAGAAAAAGCAACTTTATATAAAGTAGAAAATGGATTGTTTGTTGAATTTGAAAATCCACAATCTGCTATTCAAGAAGGTCAATTCGTTGCTTGGTATCGAGATGAAGAGCTATTAGGTTCTGGAGTAATTTCGTAGCTTCGCATAATGACAAATAAAATCACAAAGCTTTTTAATATTCAGTATCCTATTATTCAAGGCGGAATGATTTGGGTAAGCGGTTGGAGATTGGCTTCTGCTGTTTCAAATGCAGGAGGTTTGGGTTTAATAGGTTCTGGATCCATGTATCCAGAAGTATTGAGAGAGCACATTCAAAAATGTAAAAAAGCTACAGATAAGCCTTTTGGAGTAAACGTTCCAATGTTGTATCCTCAGATAGAGGAAATTATGAATATTCTTGTTGAAGAAGGAGTGAAAATTGTTTTTACATCTGCAGGAAACCCAAAAACATGGACTTCATTTTTAAAAGAAAAAGACATCACAGTAGTTCATGTAGTAAGCTCAGTAAAATTTGCTAAAAAAGCAGAAGAAGCAGGTGTTGATGCCGTTGTTTGTGAAGGATTTGAAGCTGGAGGTCATAATGGAAGAGAAGAAACTACTACTTTTACTTTAATTCCAATGGTTAAAGAACAAGTTAAAATCCCTGTAATTGCGGCAGGAGGAATTGGTACAGGAAGAGGAATGCTTGCAGCCATGGTTTTAGGTGCAGATGGAGTACAAATCGGAAGTAGATTTGCAGCAACAGTAGAATCTTCTGCACATGATAATTTTAAACAAACAATTGTTAATGTAAAAGATGGTGATACGCATGTTACTCTAAAAGAATTAGCCCCAGTTCGATTGGTTAAAAATCAATTTTACAATGAAGTGCAAGCTTTGTACAAACAAAATCCAACAGTAGAACAATTAAAAGAATTGTTAGGAAGAGCACGTGCAAAAAAAGGAATATTTGAAGGAGATCTTGATAATGGAGAATTAGAAATTGGTCAAATTGCAGGTTTAATTCATGATATAAAGCCTGCAAAAGCAATCTTAGAAGAAATTGTGAAAGAATTTAACGAAGCGAAAACTACTTTACAGGAACTTTAATATGATATAACTTTCTACTTTTGTTATTGAGTTCGTTTTCTCGTAACCAAGGATTAAGAAGTTTTAATTCTTTATAGTTAGTGTCAAATTTTTTTGCAAAAGAGGCGATATTAGATATAGCAGTATCTACCTTAATTGTACGAGTTTTAGGAAGAGAGTATAAATCTTCTTTATCTAGCTCAAACCCATATTTTTCTGGATTAGAAATTACTTCTTTTAATGCTATAATTCTAAATACATATCTAGATGTCTCTGTATTTAATAGGAGGTCGTAATAATTATTAACTTGTTGTTCTTCTAATTTCTCAACTATTCCATAATTACCCGCATTGTATGCAGCAGCAGCCAGTGTCCAGCTACCAAATCGTTCTTTTGACTTTTTTAGGTATTCAGCAGCAACTTTAGTAGCTAGTTCTAGATTGTACCGTTCATCTACATTGTCGTTTACTTCTAGGTCGTATTCTTTAGCAGTCGTTTTCATAAACTGCCAAAATCCTGATGCTCCTGCAGGAGATGATACATTCATCAACCCACTTTCAGCAATTGCTAAGTATTTAAAATCATCTGGAACACCATGCTCTTTGAGTATAGGTTCTATGATAGGGAAATATTTATTTGCTCTTTTAATCAACAATAAACCGTTGGATTGCCAGTATGTGTTTACTAGTAACTCTCTATCCATTCGCTCTCGAATATCAAAACGCTCTACAGGAACTCTCTCTCCAGAAAAATTAATGCCTTCTGGAATTTTTAAAGCTTTAATCTCGTATGTATCAGCAGTATTTTTATCCTGTTTTATAGTATCTTTTTCTTTTGTTATTTCTTTTTTATAAGACCCAGATATTGAAATAGCATTCATCAAGAAAAGAGAAACACAAAAAACTGTAGAAAAGAATAAAAAACGAACTACCTTAGCCATGATACATTAAATTTATTGTAAAAATACGAAAAAAATAGAAGAAATTTTATGGTACATACTTTTCAATAAGAGACGAGATTGTTTTCGCTTTTGTTAAAATCATAGTGTGTGTGGCTTTTTCTATAGGAATAAAATCATCAATATGTTTTACAGGAAACACATTATCATCCAGACCATGAATGTGAGTGATGTTTTTAATTGTTTTTTCTTGTTTCCAGTGTAATACATTATAAATAGCCCATTGCATATAATCAGCATCTCTAACAGAGAGATACATTTTGTACAATTCGGCTCTTTTTTTTAGATAATCACCTAAGAAATACTTTGCATAACTTTCTAAGTTTTCCACAATCTTTGTAGGAAAAAGCTTATATGCCTTAGTGTCTCTTATTATTCGTAAAGTTGTTGGTAATTCGTGGTGAGATTTAATACTGGAGATGATAATAACTTTCTTAGCAGCTATTAGTTTACTCATTTCTTGCACCATAATACCACCAAAAGAAACTCCTATTAAAATAGGATCTGATTCTGTAACATCTTTACACATCCGGGCAGCATACTCCTCTATATTTTCATTTATAGATAATGGCATCTTCCATTCTAAAAAATGAAGTTCATATTGTTCTTCGGGTAGAGAGATAAATTCGAAAATTTTGGAGCTAGCTCCCAATCCAGGAAAGAAATAAAGATGTTTTTTTTTCACTTAAACAAGAATGGATTTTTTTACAAAATCAAATCGTATCAAGCCATCTTCGTCAATTTTTGTCAACGTTACATCGTGTAAAGTATTAACCAACTCAGGATTCCAAGGAGCTTTTACTTTTACATAGTTTTCTGTAAAGCCATGAATGTAACCTTCTTTATTTTCACTTTCAAAAAGAACAGTAAGTGTATTGCCTAGTTGGCTTTCATAAAAAGATCGTCGTTTTTTAACAGATAATCCTCTCAACATTTTGCTACGCTTTGTTCGAACATTTTTAGGCACAGCTCCTGCCATTTCTGCTGCTTCTGTATTTGCTCTTTCAGAGTATGTGAAAACATGTAGGTACGAAATATCTAGCTCGTTTAAATAATTATAAGTTTCTAAAAAAAGTTCATCGGTTTCTCCAGGAAAACCAACAATCACATCTACGCCAATACAAGCATTTGGCATTACTTCTTTTATTTTAGAAACTCGGTTGGTGTATACTTTTCGCAAATAACGGCGCTTCATTTTTTTCAGCAACTCATCACTCCCGCTTTGTAATGGAATATGAAAATGAGGAACAAATGTTCTAGAATTTGCAACAAAATCAATGGTTTCATCTTTCAACAAATTCGGCTCTATGGATGAAATCCGTAAACGATGAATTCCGTTTACATTGTCTAATGCTTTAACTAAATCTAAAAAAGTATGCTCGTGTTTTTTGTTTCCAAACTCACCTTTACCATAATCACCTATATTAACTCCTGTTAAAACAATTTCTTTAATTCCTTTTTCAGAAATCTCTTTCGCGTTTTTGAGCACGTTTTCTAGCGTATCACTTCTAGAAAACCCTCGTGCTAACGGAATAGTACAGTAAGTACATTTGTAATCACATCCATCTTGAACTTTTAAAAAAGCTCTCGTTCTATCTCCAATAGAATAGGAACCTACATAGAAATCAGCATCCGAAATTTCACAAGAGTGCACCTCGCCAACTGTGTTTTTGGTTAAGTCGTTTATATAACTTGTAACGTTAAATTTTTCGGTAGCGCCCAAAACCAGATCAACTCCATCAACAGCAGCTAATTCCTCTGGTTTTAGTTGGGCATAACAACCCACGGCGATCAAAAAAGCATCTTCGTTTTTCTTTAAAGCAGATTTTACAATGGTTTTAAACCGCTTATCAGCATTATCGGTAACAGAGCATGTGTTAATAACATATATATCTGCAGAATCTTCAAAATCAACCCGCTTAAAACCTTCGTTAACAAAACTGCGTGCTATTGTTGAGGTTTCTGAAAAGTTGAGTTTGCAACCTAAAGTGTAAAAAGCTACTTTTTTATCTGCATTCATTCTTGTACTTTTAAGGACGGTCAAAGTTACAACAATTCTCTTTTAAAATGAACAAAACTCGTTTCTTAGAAGTTCTTAGCTATAAATTCAGTCTTCTGTAAATGAGACACTTAGTGTTTTTTTAGCAGTGTAAACTTTGAGATAATATAATTTTACGTTTATGATTTTAGATTCTTTAGAACCTCCTTATTATGCTGTAATTTTCACAACAATTTTAACCAATGATTTAAACGGATACAAAGAAACGGCGGAAAGAATGGAAACGTTGGCAAAACAACAATTAGGGTATTTAGGTATTGAACATGCTAGAGATGAAGTAGGAATTACCGTTTCTTATTGGAAAGATGTAGAATCTATTTTAAATTGGAAACAAAACATAGAACATACTGAAGCCAGAGAAATGGGTAGAAAAAAATGGTATAAGCAATATCAATTGCGAATATGTAAAGTAGAGAGAGAATATGGTTTTACGAAATAGTTTTCTTTTTGGGGTTTTATTTGTATTTCTAGCTTGTTCTAAAAACAAAACAAACATAAGAGGCAAAGATGTTTTTCGGTATAACGAGCACGCTAATATTACTTCTTTAGATCCGGTTTTTGCAAAAGACCAGAGAAATATATGGGCTGTTAATCAGCTGTTTAATGGTTTAGTAAGGTTAGACGATTCTTTGCGTGTAAAACCAGATATAGCAGAGAATTGGTTAATATCAGATAAAGGGAAAACGTATACATTCTTATTAAGAAAAGATGTTTTTTTTCATAAACATAGATTGTTTGGAAAAGATTCAACTCGAACGGTTACAGCGAAAGACTTTGAATACTCTTTTAATCGATTAAAAGATCCAGAAATAGCTTCTCCAGGAGGTTGGGTTTTGCAGAATGTAAAAAGTTTTGTAGCTAAAAACGATACTACTTTTGTTGTTCATTTAACGAAACCTTTCCCACCTTTTTTAGGATTACTAGCTATGAAATATTGCTCGGTAGTGCCTAAAGAAATTATAGAAAATAACAAATCAAATTTTCGCTCAAACCCCATAGGAACAGGACCTTTTCAATTTAAGTTATGGGTAGAAAATACTAAGTTGGTTTTTCGAAAAAATCCGCTATACTTTGAAAAAGATTCTTCAGGAAACAAACTTCCTTATTTAGAAGCCGTAGCTGTTACATTTTTGCCAGATAAACAATCTGAATTTCTTCAGTTTATTCAAGGAAATTTAGATTTTATGAAAAGTTTAGATGCTTCTTACAAAGATGAATTAATTACTACTACAGGTAAGTTGCAAAAAAAATATTTAGATAAGATACAGATGCAAAAAGCGCCTTATTTAAATACAGAGTATTTGGGAATATTTTTAGACAAAGAAAAATCTACACCAGAACAAAATCTATTAATTCGAAAAGCAATCAATTATGGTTTTGACAGAAAAAAAATGATTCGTTTTTTACGAAATAATATAGGTAGACCTGCAAATTCAGGATTTATACCAAAAGGTTTGCCTAGTTTTATTAATCAACAAGGGTTTGAATATAATCCTGAAAAAGCTAGAAAACTAGTAAATCAATTTAGTAAAGAAACCAACGTTGAAAAACCATCTATAATAATAACAACCAACAATAACTATTTAGATTTATGTGAATTCATACAACGTGAATTAGAAAAAATAGGACTCTATGTGCAAATTGACGTAACTCCTCCTTCTACTTTAAGACAAGGAAAAGCCAACGGAAAATTTTCAATTTTTAGAGCTAGTTGGATTGCCGATTACCCAGATGCTGAAAACTACTTGTCATTATTTTATAGTAAAAACTTTACACCAAACGGGCCTAACTATACTCATTTTTCGAACATGATTTTTGATGATTTGTATGAACAATCAATCTCTGAAGTAGACGATATAAAAAGGTATAAGTTGTATCAAAAAATGGATAGTATTTTAATACAAGAAGCTCCTGTAGTTCCTTTGTATTATGATGAGGTTGTTCGTTTTACTCAAAAGAACATAACAGGTTTAGGAATTAATCCAATTGACTTGTTAGATTTACGAATGGTTAAAAAACAAGCTCCTTAATTTTACTTGTGATTTTTTTCTTAATGTCATGAGGATATGTTCTATCTCCCATAAAAACATCTGCCATTGCTTCACTAAATCGTTGACCGTATTTTTTAAGTAATAAATTTCGAATTTTTCTTTGTTCGTAAAAAAACTTAGATAGCCATAAACCTGTTTTTATTTCGGGTAAAATACATTCATTTAACTTTTCGAAATATAAATCAGCTGCTTTTTCAGGATTTAACTGGCTTTCTATAATTGCTTCAGCAGCTAGTTTTCCACTTAAAATGGCATTAGAAATTCCTTCTGCAGTGACAGGATCTGCAAAACCAGCAGCATCTCCTATTAAGAAGACATTATTTTTAACAAAGCCATCAGTTCTTGGCGAAACAGGTATTTGAAATCCATGTTGTTGTTCTTTGATAATGTGTTTTATTTGAAGAGTGTCAAGATACTTTTTATAATACTCTTTTAGGTTGATTTTTGTCCTTCTTGCCGAAGCAATTCCAATTGACAAGTGATTTTTTTTAGGAAAACTCCAGCCATAACCATAAGGAATAGCATCCATGTCAAAACGAACTTCTTTAGATAAACGCTCAAAATCTTCATCAGAAACTTCTACTTCATATTCTAGCGCAGGAATGAGTTTTCGAGTATCATTAGTCCAATCAGCCATTTTTGCAGTTGGGCTTAAAGCTCCGTCTGCAGCAATTACAAATTTTGCTGTTAGTTGATCTTGAGAAGTATTTAATTTGATAAATTTTTCTGTAAAATCTAAGCTTTTCAACTTGGTGTCTTCTAAAATTGTAACACCTAATTCTTTAGCTTTTTCAACAATTAAGTTGTCAAAAGCGTCTCGCATAACCATCGTTATTGTAGGTCTTTCTCTATGAGTTTTAAAATGCATTTTAGACCCTAAATAAACATCAACAGTTCTAAATTCACGTTCTACAATTTCGTCTATTTTAAAAGGTAAGCTTTTACGACCTCTATAAACAAAACCACCACCACATGTTTTGTAACGAGGAAGTGTTTCTTTTTCTACAAGAACAGTTGAAATTCCTTTTTTAGCAAGATAAAAAGCAGTAGAAGCTCCAGAAGGACCGCTTCCTATAATGGCTACATCAAAATGCTTCATTAGTTTGTATTTGCCGCAATATAGCAATTACTTTTTTTGAAGTCGAGCAAAAATAGGGTAGTGGTCAGAAAATTTTACATTATAACTGGTATAATAATTTGTTTCAAAAAAAGAATCAGTTAGTATGAAATCAATTCGGATTGGAAAAACATGATCAAACGTTTTACCAAATCCTTTTCCGGCAGTTACAAAAGCGTCTGTTTTATCTCCTTTTATTGTTTTATATACCCACGAAAAAGCAGTATTATTAAAGTCTCCTGAAACAATGGTTTTTCCTTTCCATTTTTTTTCATGTTGATAAAACTGGGTTACTTGTTCGGCTTGTTTTTTAAAAGTTTGGGCAAGTCTGCCTAATAATTTTTTAGAATCAGCTTCTCCAAAATTTTCTTTTTTCGGGTTTAGTTTTAACGATTCTAGGTGGATATTGTATACTCTAACAGTGTCATTTTTAATAATCATATCAGCATAAATGATGTTGTTAGCACTGTTTTTAAAATCAAGTGAACCTGAATTTACAATAGGGTATTTTGAAAAGATAGCTAGCCCGAACTTATGTGTTTTTGATTTCATTTTCACATAATTAAATGGGTAATCAAAATGTAAGTTTTCGTAATTGTAAAATTCTTGTAACAATAAAATCTCAGGAGATTTAGAATGAATAAAATTCACTGTTTTGATGGCAAGTGAATCATCTTCGTTCCATTTATAGTAATTTAATGTTTTAACATTATAGCTCATGATTTTTATATCATCATTTTTTAAGATTTCCTTACTTGATATTCTAAAAAGAGCATTAAAGTGATTGTAACCTACAATTAGTATAAGAAATGACAGGATAAATTGTCTTTTTAACTTGATTATCCATACAATAACAAATAAGATATTAATTGAATATAAAATAGGAAATAAAAGACTAAGCGTTGCTAGTCTAGCAATTTTTTCAGGAGATAAATAAGGCAATCCGTAGGAAATTAAAAGTACTAAAGCAAAAAAGAGATTAACCGTATAAAGTATTTTTTCTCCTATCGATAACTTTTTTTTAAGCGTCATCTTTTTCCTTGTTTAAACAAAAATTCTTTTTCTTCTTTTGAAAGAGCATTGTATCCAGATTTACTGATTTTATCTAAAATAGCATCTATTTTTTTTTGATTTTCATCTTGATTTATTTTATCCGTTCGTTTTTGCTTTTTTTTAGGTGATTTGTATACCGTTTTTAACGGCTTCTTTTTAGGCTTAAAAATGTTGGAAACTATACGGAATAACCCAATTTCTTTATTACTTGCTTGTGAAACATATAAAAAACCAAAGATTGCGCCACCTAAATGTGCAAAATGTCCACCACCATTAGACCCGGCAAGTTGCAGGAGGTCTAACAAAATAAAAATAGCTGCTAAATGCCAGACTTTTACAGGTCCAATAAAACGAAAATATAATTGGTAACTAGGAATATAGGTAGCCAACCCGATAATAATAGCATAAACTCCAGCAGAAGCTCCAACAAGAGGAGCAATTTGATCTTTAAAAATAGGAAAGTAATTATATGCGATCATATATAAAACACCTCCAAAAAAGGTACCCAAAAGGTAAAAAGTAAGTAGTTGTTTTGGAGTAAAATAATCTAAAAACAATCGACCAAAATAGTAAAGGGCAATACAATTGAAGAGTAAATGAAAAAAACCTCCATGTAAAAAACCATATGTAACAATAGACCAAGGTCTTGTTATCCAAACTTCAAAAGATGAAAAAAGTGAAAACCATTCAATAATGAAATTAGATCTTGAATTGTAAAGTCCAGAAAAAGAACCAATTAATAAAGTGATTAGAAACAAAATAGCATTAACGTAAATAAGCTGCTGTACAATAGAACTTGTTTTGAACTTATACTGTAAATCTCCCCAAACACCCATTTTAACTCCAACGTTTAAATTGATTGTTTTTCCAATACCAAGCTATTATAAATCCAATAACAGCACCTCCAATATGAGCAAAATGAGCAATATTTCCAATTGAATAATTGGTTACTCCAAAAAACAGATCAGATACTAATAATAGTGGAATGAAATACTTAGCTGCTATTGGTATAGGGAAGAAAATTAGTGCAAGTTTTGCATCTTTAAAGTATAGTCCAAAAGCAACCAATACGCCGTAAACAGCTCCAGAAGCTCCTACTGCTGTACCGTTAAACAAATAGAAAAATTTAGTTAGTTCTTCTTTGGTAAGTGTTATTTTATCTACGTAATCAGTATAATTACCTGTATCTAAAATAGATTGGATATCTGTTCCACTTAACCCATTATTGATTAGTATTTCGTAGTACGAATTAAATTGATAGTAATTAACTAATGTATAAATAGCAGCAGCACCTAATCCAGACGAAAAATAAAAGAATAAAAATTTGTTACGCCCCCATATTTGTTCTAACGGACTACCAAAAGCCCACAACCCATACATGTTAAATAAAATATGAGCAAGCCCACCATGCATAAACATATGAGTTACGTACTGCCAAAAACCAAATTGATCATTTTTAGGGAAATGCAAAGCAAGAGCACCAGATAAGTCAATATTTAAAAGCTGTGGAGCTATAAATAAGATAACATTAACAATAATAAGATGTTTTATGGCTTCGGTTAATCTACTCATTTGGTTGTTTTAAATAGTAAATCAATTTCCTCTAAAGTTAGCGTTTTAAAAGTAGGTTTTCCTTGTGGCGACTGAGAAGGTTCTTTACAAGAAAAAAGATTATTAACTAGAGCTTCTTGCTCTCTAGCTGATAAAACAGCTCCTGTTTTTATAGACAAAGAGTTAGCAAAAGATTTAGCCATTATATCAAAATGACTAAAACTAGCGTTAGGAACTTCTAGTTGAATATCTTCTAAAAGCTGCTCTAGTATAATTTCTATCTGACTTTCATTAATAGAGGTTGGAATTCCTTTTATGGTTATCGATTCTTTATCAAATACCTCAAAAGCAAAGCCTGCATTTTCTAAATCAGATAAAATAGACTGCAAAAGTTTAATTTCTTCTGAGTTGAAAGTAATTTTTACGGGAAACAATAGTTGTTGACTATTAGCTTCTTGCACGGTTATACTTTCTAAAAAAGATTCATACAAAACTCGTTGATGTGCCAGATTTTGATGAATAAGAACTACTCCAGACTTAATGGAACTTAACACATATTTTCGTTGAACCTGAAGCGTTTTTCCTGTTTCTTGTTCTTTACTAGATTCAAATAACCTATCTGGCTTTACCTCTAAATTTTTCTCTTTTTCTACATAAAAATTCTCCCAACTTTTATCTTCTTTTTTTAGTAAAAAGTTTGTTGTCTTTTGTTGGTTATTCACAAAAGGATTAAAATTAGGGTTTACATGAATTTTAGGGGTAGTAGCAGTTTTTTCTCTATAATCATAAGGTGTATCTAAGCTTGCATCTCTATTAAAATCTAATATAGGAGCTACATTATACTGACCTAAACTGTGCTTAATAGTAGCTCTCAAAATAGCATACAATGCCTTTTCATCATCAAATTTTATTTCTGTTTTGGTTGGGTGTATGTTAATGTCGATACTTTTAGGAGGAACGGTTAAGTATAGAAAATAGCTAGGATGACTTGCTTGATCGATTAGCCCTTGAAAAGCATTAACAACTGCGTGATGTAGGTATGAACTTTTTATAAATCGATTATTGACAAAGAAAAACTGCTCACCTCGTTTTTTTTTAGCATACTCAGGTTTTGCAATAAAACCCGTAATTGAGAGAATATCAGTTTGTTCATCAATAGGGACTAGCTTTTCATTTACCTTAGAACCAAAAATAGCAACGATTCGCTTTCGTAAATTACTAACAGGTAATTGATATACTTCGCTAGCATTATGGTAAAAAAAGAATTCAACTTCTGGATGAGCAAGCGCAACACGTTGAAATTCATCTACAATATGGCGTGTTTCAACGGTATTAGATTTTAAGAAATTTCTTCTAGCAGGAATATTATAAAACAAATTTTTAACGGCAATGCTTGTCCCTTCTGGACCTGATGAAAAATCTTGATAGGTAACCTTGCTTCCTTCAATTTTTATGTGAGTAGCTAATTCTTCAGCCTTTTGCCTCGTTTTTAATTCTACATGAGAAATAGCAGCTATAGAAGCCAAGGCTTCTCCGCGAAATCCTTTTGTATGAAGAGCAAAAAGGTCATCAGCAGATGTTATTTTGGAGGTTGCATGTCTTTCAAAACATAAACGAGCATCCGTAGTGCTCATTCCTTTTCCGTTGTCAACAATTTGAATAAGAGTTTTTCCTGCTTCTTTAAGGATTAGTGTAATTGATTTTGCATCCGCATCAATTGCATTCTCCAACAATTCTTTAACAACAGATGCAGGGCGTTGAACAACTTCTCCTGCAGCAATTTGATTCGCAACATGATCGGGTAAAAGCTGAATAATATCTGACATTAAAACAACGAATGAAGATCAAAAATGTAAACAACAATTCCTACTAGTATGGTAATTATTATTGCGAGTCTTCTAGTAGATTTTGTATCGTTTCTTGATTTCTTAGTTTTTTTCCAAGCATCTCTTAAATTGTTTTTAGTAAAAGAAATAGACTTAATATCTTCGTCATTATCAGAATTACCACCGGCATATTTTTCTTTAATTTTCTCTAAACGCTCCTTACGCTCATCATAATAGCGAGGTTTATAATCAAATACGTAATGTGTTCTCGTTTTAAAAGCGCTCCCAAATCCAAACATAATCTTAAGAATTTAATTCTTGCTAAAAAGATCAAAAACTAAGCCGAAACTTGCTTTTAAGTCAAAGTTACTTAAATAAAAATGCTTGATCAAAAAATGTTAGTAAGTTGTTTGTTAAAGGTTTTTTAATGCGGCCATTTTAATAGCAGCAACTGCAGATTCTATTCCTTTATTACCAAGTTTTCCTCCAGAACGATCTAGAGATTGTTGTTTTGTGTTGTCTGTTAATACGCAGAAAATAGTAGGAATATCGTATTGAATATTTAAATCGGCAATACCTTTAGTAACGCCTTGGCAAACAAAATCAAAATGTTTTGTTTCTCCTTGAATTACATTTCCAATAGCAATTATTGCATCTACTTTAGAGTTCTGGATCATTTTTTTACATCCAAAAATCAACTCAAAACTTCCAGGAACTTTATAAATTGTTATGTTTTCAGCTAGTGCGCCACAATCTAAAAGTGTTTCAAAAGCTCCTTTTTGAAGGTTTTCAGTAATTTCAGGATTCCATTCAGAAACAACAATTCCAAATCGATAAGGTTTCGCATTAGGAATTGTCGATTTATCGAAATAAGATAAATTCTCGCTAGCCATTATTTAGCATATTTCGCCATGCTGATATACTTGTCGATATCTTTTCCTTGTTCAGATTTAGGAAACTCATCTTTAATTCTAGTAAAAAGTGTTTCAGCTTTAGAAAATTCTTTTAACTCAAGAGCAGCAACTCCAGCTTTATATAAAAATAAAGGAGTTGTATATTCATTTGCGCTTTTATTAGCTGCTTTTTGATAATATTCTAAAGCTTCTTTAGGTTGTTCTAAATCAGCAAAAGCATCTCCAATAGCGCCAATTGCCGTAGGGCCTAGTAGTGCATCATCAGAAGAAAAGTTGCCTAGAAACTCAACAGCTTTTTCATAATCTTTTAATTTTAAGTAAGAAATACCTGCATAATAATTAGCAAGATTTCCTGCTTTTGTACCAGAATAAGTAGCAGCGATATCTACAAAACCATATTTTCCATCAGCACCTTCAAGTCCTAAGGTTAAAAGAGAATCAACATCTGCAGATACTTTTGCTTGATTAAAAAACTGTCTAGGAAAAGCAAGTTCGTTAGCTGCTTCTTTTTCGGTGGGTTCAACAATATATTTATTATAACCCATAAACCCTAATATTACAATTGCCACAACAGTTAGCGCATAAAACAATGTTTTGTTGTTTTTCTCAATCCACTTTTCAGATTTAGAAGCTGTTTCATCTAAAGTATTAAAAACTTCAGCTGTTGTACTTTTTTCACTCTCTACTTGTGAAGCATCTTTGTCTTTTTTGTATCCTCTTTTCTTATATGTTGCCATGTACCGTAAAAAATTGTAGCCGCAAAAATAGTTTTTTTAATTGGATTTTAAAAACTCATAGATTGTAAATAAAATGATGTTTTACAACTTTTTTTTAGAAGTATATTTGTTGTATGATTTTAAAAAAGATATTTATTGTCAACTTCAAAAATATACATTCTAGATCGTTTGAATTTGAAGAAAAAATTAACTGTTTTGTAGGAGAAAATGGTATCGGAAAAACAAATATTCTGGATGCTATATATTACCTGTCTTTTGCAAAAAGCTACTTTAACCCTATCGCCATACAGAATATAAAGCACGGGGAAGCTTTTTTTATGATAGAAGGAGAGTATCAAATTAATGGACGTACGGAAGTTGTTGTTTCTAGCTTAAAAAAAGGGCAAAAAAAAGTGCTAAAAAGAAACGGAAAGATATATGAAAAATTTTCTGATCATATAGGAGAGCTTCCTTTGGTAATCATTTCACCTGCAGATAGAGATTTAGTTATAGAAGGAAGTGATACTAGAAGAAAATTTATAGACGGAGTTATTTCACAGCAAGATAAAAACTACTTAAAAGATGTGATTGCTTATAATAAAGTACTTTCACAACGAAATGCATTGCTAAAATATTTTGCAGCAAACAGAACTTTTGATGCATTAAATTTAGATGTATACAATACAAAATTAATTGAGTTAGGAACTCGTATTTTTGAAACCAGAAATACTTTTCTAAATAAATTCACGCCAATCTTTAATGAGAAATACCGAGTTGTTTCAGGCGAAAAGGAGTCTGTTGGGTTAGTTTATAAAAGTCAATTAGAAGAGCTAGATATGGAAACATTATTGGCTCAATCTCTAGAGAAAGATAAGGTTTTACAATACACAACAGCGGGTATTCATAAAGATGACTTGAGTTTTGAAATAGGTGATTACCCAATTAAAAAATTTGGTTCTCAAGGGCAACAAAAATCATTTTTAATTGCATTAAAATTGGCTCAATTTGAATTTATTAAAAAACAGAGTAAGGTTACGCCAATTTTACTTTTAGATGATATATTTGATAAACTAGATGAACACCGAGTAACGCATTTAATCGATTTAGTAAAAGGAAATGATTTTAGTCAAATTTTTATAACAGATACACATGCTAGTCGCACAGAAGATGTCATAAAAAAAAGTAATCAGCCTTACAAAATCTTTAATTTATCGTAAATGGGAAGCAGAAATAACGAATCGAACTCGATAAAAAGCTTAATGCAATCTTTTATTAGTGAAAACAAATTAAAAAAAGGAATGCAACGAGTACAAGTAGAAGAAGTATGGGAAAAGCTAATGGGTGATGGAGTTAGTAATTACACAGAGAGTATTCAGCTTCAAGATAAAACCTTAATCATTAGGCTTAACTCTTCGGTTTTACGAGAAGAACTTAGTTACGGAGTAGATAAGATAATCAATATGATTAATGAAGAAATGGGAGAAGTGGTAGTGAAAAAAATACTACTTGTTTAAAAATTCAGGGAAAAAACTATACAAAAAAGAAAAGCTCATCTGAAAAGATGAGCTTTTTTTATTTAAAACATTTCTCTTCCAGAGAAATGGAAGTTACTTTCTATCTCTGCGTTTTCGTCACTATCAGAACCATGAATAGCATTCTCACCAACAGAACTTGCGTATAGTTTTCTAATAGTTCCTTCTGCGGCATCTTCTGGGTTAGTAGATCCGATAAGTGTTCGGAAGTCTTCTACTGCATTATCTTTTTCTAAAACAGCAGCAACAATTGGTCCTCTTGTCATAAACTCAACTAACTCACCAAAGAAAGGACGTTCTTTGTGTACAGCGTAAAATGTTTCTGCATCTCGTTTAGTCATTTGTGTTTTTTTCATTGCTACAATTCTAAAACCTGCGGCATTAATTTTTTCTAAAATTGCACCTGTGTGCCCTTTTTCAACCGCATCTGGTTTAATCATTGTAAAGGTTCTGTTTGTTGCCATTATGTACTGTTTGTTTAGATGGTTTTATAAATCGCCGCAAATCTACAATAATTATTTCTAAGTTTTATTGCTACTGATATTTTTGAAATAAATGTTGTTGTAGTGTATTTTCTTTTCCTCTCATTTCCATCAACACTGATTTTTCTTGTAAATTAAATTTTAACAAGCCAAAACTAATATCAAATACAACTTTCCCTACTCTGTGTGCATTTGGCTCACCTTTAAAGTTTTTATAAGAATGTGTCAATCCGCTAGATGTAAAATCAATTAGTGGATTTTGTAATCCTTCAATTCCTATTTTAGAGAACTCAGAAATGTGGCGATCGCCAGATAAAATAATCGGATTTTTAACTTTTGTACGTATTAGTAATTTTTTTAACTTTTCTACTTCATGTGGGAAATTCCCCCATGTTTCAAAACCATGCTCTTGTGATAAAAACTGAATGCTTGTTACAATTACATTAAAATCGGCATTAGAACTTTTTAGCTCATTTTCTAACCAAAGCCACTGTTTCTCACCAAGCACAGATGCTTTTTTATCATTATTAATAGTATATCGTTTTCCTCTTTCTTTAGACTTGATCAGAGAACTTCTAAAATAACGAGTATCAAGAACAATTACTTTAATAGAGCCATTTTTAACGAAAAAAGTTTTAGAAGCATAAACTCCTTCTTGCTTTCTTTTAACATCATTTTTCTTTACGCCAAGGAAATCTAAAAAAGCTTGCTGTGATTCTTTTTTCATTATATGCTCTTGTCCACCATCATTAATTCCATAATCATGATCATCCCAAGTAGCCATTATGGGAACTGAATTAACTAAATGTTTATAATCTACATTATTTTGTTGCTCTTGATACATCTTTTTCATCTTCATCATGTTGTTTGTATCAGCATATATATTATCACCTCCCCATATCCATAAATTCGGGTTGTTTTTTAAAATCTCTACCCATAGAACGTTACCCCTATTTTGATGATTACAAGATCCAAAAGCAATCGTAAATTCGCTCGAAAAATTTTTTACATCAACTGATTGACATTGAGAAATACCAGATAGAAAAAGAAAAAAACTGAAAATAATTGCGTTTTTATGCATGTTTTGTAGGATTTATTGACAAATCTAATTCAAAAAAACACCTGTCAATGTTATTAAATTGTATATTCGCTTTTTATGGATATTCAGAACTTAGACACCTTAAAAACGTATTTAAGCACCCCAAGAAAGCTTGTTATAATTGGTCATAAAAACCCTGATGGAGATGCCGTAGGATCGAGTTTGGCTTTGAATTTTTATTTTAATAAAAAAGGACATAACTCTATTGTTGTAATGCCTAATGACTTTCCTGATTTTTTAAAATGGCTACCAAAGACAGAGAAAATTTATCGGTTTGATGGACAAAATCATCAGTCGCTTCGTTCAATTAGAAATTCTGAATTGATTTTTTTGCTTGATTTTAATGCGTTGCATAGGGTAGGAGATGATATGCAAAAAACGCTAGAGCAATATCCAAATGATTTTGCTATGATTGACCATCATCAGCAACCAGATACGATTGCTAAATACTTGTACTCTGACGTTTCAATGAGTTCTACTTGCGAGATGGTGTACAATTTTATTGAAATGATGGGCGATTTGAGTGTAATAGATTCTGCGATAGCAACCTGTTTATATACAGGAATTATGACCGATACAGGATCTTTTCGTTTTCGATCTACAACTAGTAGAACACATAGAATTGTTGCAGATTTGATTGATAAAGGAGCAAAAAATGATCGAATCCACAGTAATACGTTTGATTCAAATTCGTACAATCGATTGCTATTACTAGGTCAAGCGTTAAGCAATTTGAAGTTGTTAGAAGAGTATAAAACAGCCTTTATTACCTTATCACAAAAAGAAAAAGAAGAGTACAATTATCAAAAAGGAGATACAGAAGGAATTGTTAATTACGCACTATCGTTAAAAGAAGTTGTTTTTGGAGTTATTTTTATAGAAGATAAAGAACAAGGAATTATAAAGATATCGCTTCGTTCAAAAGGTAGTTTTTCTGTTAACCAATTTGCTAGAAAGCATTTTAATGGAGGAGGTCATGATAATGCTGCTGGAGGCAAATCTTATGATGATCTGAATAAAACGATAAACAGATTTGAATCCTTGTTACCAAAGTATAAAGAAAAATTATTGCAATCGTATGAGGAATAGTTTTTTATTTTTACTACTCTTTTCGCTACTACTTTCTTGTCAAGGTCCTAAAGCAAGAAGACCTGTTCGGGTTAAAACAAATACATCATTTATAAGTACATCACAAGAGTTAAAAAAATTGCACCAAATAGAGGAAAATAGGATTCAGCAATACATAAAAAATGATAGTTTACTTTCTTATCAAGTAAATTCACGAGGATTTTGGTATGCTTATTTAGATCAAAAAAATCAAGGAAGCCAACCAGAAAAAGGAGATGTTGTAACGTATAATTTAGTAATTAAGGATTTGTTAAATAATATAATTTATTCAGAAGAAGAATTAGGTTTGCAGACTTATGTTGTAGATGAAGAAGAAATGATAATAGGTTTGCAAGTAGGAATCAAACTTATGAAGCTTGATGAAAAAATTAAATTTTTAATACCGTCTTATAATGCATACGGCATCATTGGAGATGGAAGTAAAATAGGAATCAATCAATCAATTATAGTAATCGTAACATTAAAAGAAATTAAATCAGAAAACTAATGAAATCGAAATTTTTAGCCGCTTTAGTAGGTTTAGCCTTTATTTTTAATTCCTGTGACCCTAAATATAAAGGACTAGAAGAAGGTATTTATGCTGATATTATAACTAGTAAAGGAGTTATACTCGTAAAACTTTTTGAAAAAGAAGCTCCTATGACTGTTGCTAGTTTTATTACCTTGGCAGAAGGTACAAACACTAAAGTAACAGATTCCTTAAAAGGTAAGAAGTTCTATGACGGACTTACATTTCATAGAGTTGTGCCCAATTTTGTAATTCAAGGAGGTGATCCAATAGGAAATGGAACAGGAGGACCTGACTATCAATTCCATGATGAATTTG
Source organism: Bacteroidia bacterium (assembly GCA_030428865.1). Classification (GTDB taxonomy): domain Bacteria; phylum Bacteroidota; class Bacteroidia; order Flavobacteriales; family Flavobacteriaceae; genus Polaribacter. The sequence goes on from JAUIEK010000002.1 coordinate 308,030, forward strand.
CTAAAGACTCTACTAATAATTTAATACATAAACATGATAGAGGCGGAATTTTATCAATGGCTAATTCTGGACCAAACACTAATGGAAGTCAGTTTTTTATAACTCATAAAGAAACTCCGTGGTTAAATGGAAAACATACTGTTTTTGGAGAAGTGGTTTTAAATCCTTCAAGAGAAAAAAAACTTAAAACTACTATTAACGATTCTATTAAGTTAGTAAAAACTTTAGATTCACTAAGATTAGAAGTGGTTAATCAAATTCAGAAAGGAGATAAAATAGAAAGCATCAATATTGTACGATTAGGAAATGAAGCAAAATCGTTTGATGCTGTAGAGGTATTTAACTCAGAGTTAGAAAAATTTTCTAAAGAGCAAGAAGAAAAGAAAAAGAAAGAAGAAGAGCTTAAAAAAGCTTTTCAGTCTAAAATGGAGATAGAAAAAGCTGTTAAAACAGATTCTGGGTTACAGATTTTAACCTTAAAAAAAGGAACAGGAACTAAAGTGACTAAAGAAACCAAAAATACAGTTCACTATAGATTGTATTTAGCTAATGGAACTTTCATACAAGATTCTAAAGATTCTGGTAATCCTTTTGTTTTTACAATTAGTGATCAACCTATGATTCCAGGATTTGTAGAAGGAATAACTTCTTGTAAAACAGGTGAAAAAGCACGTTTTTTTATTCCTTATTACTTAGCATACGGAGAAAAAGGCGGAGGTCCATTCCCTCCAAAATCAGATATTATTTTTGAAGTAGAGGTGCTAAAAGTAGAAAAGAAGTAGTTGTTAGAATACATTTTACAAAAAGACAGAGAACTACTTATTTTTCTTAATAATTTAGGTAGTGAACAATGGGACTCTTTTTGGTTAGCAATAACCAACCAATTTCATTGGAGTCCCTTGTTCCTACTTCTTTTGTTTTTTATTTTTAAAAAATTAGGATGGAAGCAAGGTATTTTTTCGCTATTTTTTATTGCTTTAATGATTGCTTTTTCAGATCAGTTTACCAATTTCATAAAGTATTCTTTTGAAAGAATACGTCCGTGCAATGAAGTATCATTAAATGGCTTAATTAGAGATTTTACATATAAACCCAGAGGATTTAGTTTTTACTCTGGTCATGCGGCTGTTTCTTCTACTTTTACTGTCTTTATTTATCTTACTCTAAAAAACAAGATTCGATACCTTTATTTCTTGTTTTTATTTCCCTTAATTTTTGGATATAGTAGAATATACTTAGGAGTTCATTATCCTTTAGATGTTACCACAGGATACTTTATGGGAACTTTATGGGGTTGTATTTTTTACAAGTTATTTAGTAAAGTACAGAGTAGATTTTCTATTTGATTTTTATAGTAAGGTTATTACTCATTCTGGTAAATCGCATACCAGAATCATTAATTCCACATAACTGTAAGATATACTCTTCATCACTATATATTGTGTCTTTAATTGTAAACAATAAAGAGGCTTTTACATTAGATAATGAATGAACAATAGGGTTTTTTAATTCAGTTGTTACAAGTGCAGTGTCAATAGCTTTTCCTTTTTTATCATTTATATATGCAAACAGTTTAAAAGAATTTACATCAATTAATCGATTGTATTTATTTTCAATTGTTACTTCCAGTTTATTTGCCTGATTAGAAGAAATCGTATAATTCTCTTTTTCGAAAACAAAATCTATTTTTTTTAAGTCACGGTAGTTTTCTATAGGTGTTAAATAAAGAATTCTTCTATTTCGTTTCTTAATACTATCAATAGTTTTTTCATTTTTTCTACCTACGTGAACTACTTCTTTTTCTTGGCATTTTTTATTAGAGTAAGAAAGATTAAACTGATTTTTTCTGCCATCAAAAGTATTGTATTGGCAAGGCTGTTTTCCTGAATAAAACCAATAGGTAGAGGTATTTTGATAAGAATTTTCAAAGAGAGGAGTTCTTCCATTTAAGTACTGTTCGAGTTTACTAACCCAAGTTTTATTTCCATGAAATTCAAACTGATAACCAACAAAATCGTTTATCATAATTATCCGAATCACCAATAAAAGTAATAGGTTTATAGTGGCAAACTTCCAGAAAAGTTTTCTTACTGATAAATTCTCTACTAAATAGTTAAACGTAATGATAATCAATGGAATGGATATAGGAACTATCCATTGCGCCTGAATTCTTCTGTTAAAGGAAATCAGCAAGAAAAAAAGAATAAATCCGGCAACAATAAAGTTTAATCCTTTCAAGAATAAATCTTTACTTTTTGCTGATTTAAAAAAAGCCAAATAATAAAAAGGAAAAGTTATTCCTAATATAGCAGCAATATTAACAATGTGCATTAAAGTATACTCTGTTTTGTAAGTACGATAGCTTACTCGCTCGTATAAATGATATCGAATGGAAGGAAAATCATTTTCAAACTGCCAATATAAATGAGGAAAATAGCAAATGATTACACCTAGAGTCATTGCCCACATTTTCCAATCTTTTAGTACTTTTAAGTTAGAAGCTAATACAAATAACACAACCAATAACCCTTGGTATTTACTATAAAGCATTCCAACAATACCAATCAAAATAATCAAATAGCTTACAATTGATTTGTGGCGAATATACTTTTGATATCCTAATAGAAAAATGGCGACAAAAAGAACAAGCGGCGTATCAGGAACCGTTATAAAACCATATGCATTTAATAAAGCTGTGGAGAAAACAAGAAGTAAATATAATTTAACATACTTTCTTTTTTCAGGATGTTCAATTAACACCCAAATTAAATAGATTAATATTGAAAAAGAAATACTTGCAAAGAAGCGTACTCCTAGTTCTTTGTTAAAAAGCCAGCTACTAATTTTTACCCATAGAGCTACCAAAGGCGGATGATCAAAATAACCCCAGCTCATATCCAAACTATATACCCAATAATATGCTTCATCAGGAATCAGTTCTGTATAACTTCCTTGTAAAACGTTGATAATAAAAAATATAAATACGGTTATAAAAAAAAGAAAGTTGTTAGAGTTAATTTGCTTCATTAGATGCTTTTAGAAGTTTATTTGCAGATGCAAAAGGAGTTGTTAAACCTTTAGATATACGTTCAATTTCTTGTTTTAGTAAATTTTTTACTTTTGGGTTTGAGTAAAATTCACTGAGTAGTTGATCGCTAATTGTTGAGTAAAGCCATTGTTTATTTTGCTCTTTTCTTTTTGTAGTAAAATAACCGTTAGATTTAGTAACTTCAATATAGCTCTGAACTGCTTGGTGAACTTCTGTAATACCTACGTTATTTAAAGCACTTGTTAACAAAACCTTAGGCGTCCAAGTATTGTCTTTAGGAGGATATAAATGCAATGCTCTGGAAAATTCAACTTTAGCTAATCTAGCAGTTTTTTCGTTATCTCCATCAGCTTTATTAATTACAATAACATCAGCCATTTCAATAATACCACGCTTTATACCTTGTAGCTCATCACCAGCTCCAGCCAGTTTTAAAAGCAAAAAGAAATCAACCATTGAGTGAACAGCTGTTTCACTCTGTCCAACTCCTACGGTTTCTATAATAATTGTATCAAACCCAGCAGCTTCACATAACAAGATTGTTTCTTTTGTTTTTCGAGCAACTCCTCCTAATGAATTTCCAGAAGGAGAAGGTCTTACAAAAGCTTTAGAGTCAGTTACTAATTGTTCCATTCTGGTTTTATCACCCAAAATACTTCCTTTATTTACTGAACTACTAGGATCGACAGCTAAAACAGCTACTTTTTTACCTAAACTTGTAAGATACTTTCCAAATACTTCAATAAAAGTACTTTTTCCTACTCCAGGCACACCAGTTATACCTATTCGAATTGAGTTTCCTGTGTAAGGCAAACATCGTTCTAAAATAAGATTTGCTTTTTTTTGGTGTTTTTCTTGTGTGCTTTCAACTAATGTAATAGCTCTACTTAAAAAAGAAATATTCCCTTCTTTAATTTTGCTAACAAAAGTATCAACTGACGGAATTTTTCCTCTTTTTGATTTTAGGTCATTTATGGATTTTATATGAGTCGTTTCTGGTTTTGAAACACCTTCTTGTTCATGTAAAGAAGAAGTACCTTTTTTACTCATAAAAGTATTTGTAGTAATAGAATTGGTAAATTTAGAAATAAAATTTGACCCAAAATGCAACGCGACCTTTTTTAGCTCGTCTATAAGGTAACTAATCAATATGAGTAAGACAGCAAACTTACACAAAGACATCATAGAAGCTTGCAAGCAAAATGATGCTAAGGCACAAATGAAACTTTACGATTTGTATTGTAAAGGAATGTTTTTGGCGGCTAAACGCTATATAAAAGATGATATGTTGGCAGAAGATGTAATGCAAGAGTCATTTATTAAAGCATTTAAAAAGATACATACATATAAAGGAGATGTGCCTTTTGGAGCTTGGTTAAAGAGAATTGTAATTAATGGGAGTATTGATGAGTTAAAGAGAAAGAAGCTTGAAATAGTTTCTATTAATCAAGAGTTACAAGAGCAAAAGCAAGATGATTCTTGGTATGTAGATGATAGAATCTCTACAGAAAAGGTAATTGATTGTATCGATAAGCTGAAAGAAAAATATAAAGTAGTAGTATCTCTTTATTTGTTAGAAGGATATGACCATCAAGAGATTTCTCAAATTTTAGGGATATCAGAAGTAACATCAAGAACACATTTGATGAGAGGTAAAAAAATGATTCAAGAAAATCTAAAAGCAATTCAGTATGCAGAAGGATATTAAAAAATTATTTGAAAATTATAACGAAGGAGAAGCTAATTTATCTCCAAACCACAGAAAAGAATTTGAGAATAAATTGTTTCAAGAGTTACACTCAGAAAAAAAACCTTGGATTTCATATAAGTGGTTGTCAATTGCGGCTTCATTAATATTACTGATGTCAGTAGCAATTCGTTTTTTACCAAGTAAGGATACCCCAATTATAAATTCATCTAAAAAAAACACCAATACCAACACGATAAGTTTAGGATCTATTTCTCCAGATTTAAAAACAATTGAAACTTATTATATAAATAGTATTAACCTAGAATTAAGTGAATTAGAAATTACAGATGATAATAAAGAGTTATTAGATAGTTACATTACTAAGCTGGGAGAATTAACAAAAGAATATAAATCATTAACCGAAGAGCTCAATACAAAAGGAGTTAATGATGAAACAATTGATGCATTAATAAGCAATTTACAATTGCGATTACAGCTGTTAAAACGTTTAAAAAAGAAGTTAAACACGTTAAAACAATTAAACACACAAAACAATGAAGTTCAAATCTTATAAAATAATTGTAACTACCATATTTTTGGTGGCATCAACAAGTTTTTTCGGACAAAAAACAAGTAAAAAATTTACCGAGAGTTTTTCTGTAAATAAAGATGTTATGGTAGAAATTAATGCTGCAAACACAGAGGTTAATGTTTCTACATGGAATAAAAATCAAGTATCAGTAGAGGCTTATATTGAGATTGAAGGATTAACAGAAAAAGAAGCAGAGAAGTATTTAAAAAACTACAAGTTTGAGGCATTAGGAAATAAAAACAAGGTAGTTATCACTTCTAAAGGATCAAATAGATTTACGTTTAATAAAAACGATGTAGTAATATTTAATAAAAATGATTTTGAATTACCAGAAATTATTATTCCCGAAATAGAGATTCCCGAGATTTCTGAAATTCATATCCCAGAAGTAGAAATTATAGAGATTCCTGAGTTAGATTTTGATCATCTTTTCATGGATTTAGACAATGTAGATTTCGATTTTGAAAAATACGAGAAGGATGGAGAGAACTATTTCTTTCATTGGAAAGATGATGTCAGGAATATTGAGATAAAATCAAAAAAAGACTGGGAAAAATTCAAAAAAACAAAAGAATACAAAGAGCTTAAAAAAAGCATGGAGGAGCATAGAGTCAAAATGAAAGAACATCAAATTAAGATGAAAGAACAAATGGCTAAAGTAAAGGAAAAACTAAATAAAGAAAACAGAAAGAAAATTGAAGAATCGATTGTGAAAGCTAGAAAATCGATTCATAAAATTGATAGGGAGAAAATTAGAAAACAACTTTCTAAAGCACGCAAAGAAGTTGCAAAAAACAGGAGGTTTAATTACGAGTTCCTTTCAAACTCTGATGATATTATCATCAACGGAAAAAAGATAAAAATCAAAAAAAGATTAGAAATAAAAGTGCCTAAAAAAGCAACTTTTGATTTAAATACAAGACATTGCAAAGTAAGCTTGCCAAACACCAAAACATCTGGTAAAGTATCTTACGGATCACTTAATTCTAATGGCTTAGAAGGAGGTAGTTTGCATGTTTCTTTTTCCCCTGTAGTTATCTCGAATGTAGTTAATTCAAACTTGACATTACATAACGTAACCGATGCAAAAATAGCATCGGTTACAAACTCACATGTTTATTCAAATTCAGGAAGTTTAGAAATAGCAGAAATTTCTGATGGCACTGTCTTAGAAACAGAATTTGGAGATTTAACAATTTTAAAGACCAACCCATCTCTTAAAAAACTTCAGGTTAGTTTAAAACAATCAGATGCTACCATTAACCTTTTGGAGTTAAAAGACAAATTAATTATTAAAACATTAGATACACATTCTAAGTTGATTACAAATAAAAATAAAAACCAAACAGACATAACTGGTAATTTTTCTATGAAAACGGCTAACGGCATTGTTTCAATTATAGGTCGCTACAGTGACTTGCAGGTTATAAAATAAAAATTGCTTTACCAGAACTCTGATATTAAAATACTCCAAATCTTCAATAGAATTCCATTTCGATATTCCTAGTAAAGTACCTATCTTTAGCATCTGTAAATAGTTACTTTTTATGGAACTCTACAAAGAGAATCAACTTAAAATTTACAATTCACTTACCAAGCAAAAAGAATTTTTCAAACCTGTTCATGAAGGACATGTAGGAATGTATGTTTGCGGTCCAACAGTTTATAGCAATGCACATTTAGGAAACATAAGAACCTTTATGTTTTTTGATGTAGTGTATAGATATTTACTGCATTTAGGCTATAAAGTTCGTTATGTAAGAAATATTACGGATGCTGGTCATTTAGAAAATGATGCAGATGAGGGAGAAGACAGAATTTCAAAAAAAGCACGTTTAGAGCAGATAGAGCCGATGGAGGTTGTTCAGCGTTACACAGTTGATTTTCATAATGTTTTAAAAAAATATAATTTTTTACCACCAAGCATAGAGCCTACAGCCACCGGTCATATTGTAGAGCAAATTGAAATGATCAAACAAATAATAGGCAAAGGATTAGCGTATGAAGTTAATGGTTCTGTTTATTTTGATGTAATTGCATACAATGAAAAAAATAAATATGGTATTTTATCTGGTAGAAATATAGAAGATGCTATTCATAATACAAGAGCGTTAGATGGGCAATCTGACAAAAAAAATCCGCAAGATTTTGCCCTTTGGAAAAAAGCTGATGAAAAACATATTATGCGTTGGTCTTCTCCATGGTCAGATGGTTTTCCTGGCTGGCATCTAGAATGTTCTGTGATGAGTACAAAATATTTAGGAGAACAATTTGATATTCATGGAGGTGGAATGGATTTGAAGTTTCCGCATCACGAGTGTGAAATAGCGCAATCTAAAACATGTAGCGGTGTAGATCCTGTAAATTATTGGATGCATACAAATATGCTTTTATTGAACAGCCAAAAAATGGCAAAATCTACGGGTAATTTTATTTTGCCAGAGCAGATTTTAACAGGAGAAAACACCATTCTCAACAAAGCATTTTCTGCAAGTGTTGTTCGTTTCTTTAATATGCAAGCAAGCTACAGAAGTGTTTTAGATTTCTCTAGTGATGCTCTTTTAGCTGCTGAAAAAGGATACCATAAATTAATGGAAGCTATTACAATTTTGTCAAATATAACACCAAGTAAATCATCTTCTTTCTCTGTTAATGACTGGGAGAAAAAGTGTTACGATGCAATGAATGATGATTTTAATACGCCAATTTTAATTGCTCATTTATTTGAAGGTGTTAAATACATTCATCAATTAAAAGAAAATAAAGAATTATTAACAAAAGAAGATTTGACTCTTTTTCAAAAAACGATCAATACGTTTGTTTTTGATGTTTTAGGATTGTTGGATGATTCAGAAGAAGATAATTCAGAAAAATTAACGGGTGTAATAGACCTATTGATTGAATTAAGAAAAGAAGCAAGAGAAAATAGAGATTGGGCTATGTCAGACAAAATAAGAGATCAGCTAGCTGCTATAGGTATTGAGCTGAAAGATGGGAGAGAAGGTACTTCTTACACAATTAAGTAGTGATTCAACAAATTCTTACATATCCATTTATTTTACTGGTTCGTTTTTATCAAGTAGCCATTTCTCCATATACACCTTCAACATGTAGATATACTCCTACATGTTCTAGTTATACGATAGAAGCATTGCGAAAAAGAGGGTTGTTTGTTGGCGGTTGGCTATCTTTAAAACGTATTTTTAGTTGTAATCCATGGGGAGGAAGTGGATATGACCCCGTGCCTGAAAAAAAACAAAAAACAAATCAATCATCATAATATTTATAACGTGAAATTTTTATCTGTCATTTGGGATCCTTCTATTGGTATAGACCTAGGGTTCTTTACAATTCGTTGGTATAGTTTAATGTTTGTCGCAGCTTTTCTATTAGGATTGCGGCTCATGAAAAAAATATATACAGAAGAAGGTATTGATTTAAAAAAACTAGATAAACTATTTGTTTATGTATTTGTTTCAATGTTGATTGGAATGCGTTTAGGGGATGTCTTTTTTTATAGTTGGGATTATTACCAACATCATTTACTAGAAATTGTTTTACCATTTAAGAAAAGTCCGGGAAATAGTGCTTTTTTTGGATTAATTAAAGACTGGAAATTTACAGGATTTACTGGGTTTGCAAGTCATGGTGCTGCAATTTCTATAATTATAGCTATGTACTTCTATAGTAAAAAACATCTTAAGAAATCGATTCTTTTTATACTTGATAGATTAGCTATAATGGTAGCTTTAGGTGCGTTTTTTATCCGTTTTGGTAACTTTTTTAATTCGGAGATTTATGGTAAACCAACAGGCTCTAACTTTGGTGTAATTTTTAAAGCTGCAGGAGAAACAGTTCCGAGACATCCAACTCAGTTATATGAAGCTTTTAGTTACCTTATTTTATTCTTTATTCTTTGGAGTATTTATTGGAAAACAAAAAAGAGAACTCAAGAAGGATATATTTTTGGAATCTTCATGATTGCTTTATGGTCGCTTCGTTTTGTTATAGAGTTCTTAAAAGAAGCACAAGTAGATGGTAGAGAAGATTGGGTTTTCAATTCTCTGAATACAGGACAAGTTTTAAGTATTCCTTTAATTTTAGTTGGATTCTGGTTTATTTTGCGAAAACCGAAAGCAAAAAAAGTGGCATAAAAAAAAAACTCGCTTTTAAGCGAGTTTTTTTTTATTTGATAACTAATTAGTATATTTTTATCCTTTTACCTTATTCTTGAACTTATCAAATTTTGAATTCTCCTTTTTAGGGAAGCTATTGTTTGAAGTGTCAACATCAGCTGTTTCTAAATCAGGATCAATTTGTATGCTTTCAAGTTGCTTTGATGAAGAGAAAACTTTAGTTACTTCTTTATCGTTATATCTCCAAATCTGAGCAGGATACGTTTTTCTTTCTTTAGAGCCATCTTTGTAAGTAAATTCAACAATTATAGGCATTACTAAACCACCAGGTTTGTTGTATGTAATTTCATAATGGTATTTATTATGTTTTTTTGAAAACCCTAAACCTTCACTAGTATCTTCAATAAAATCAACAATATTTCCTGAATCTTTAGAAGAGAACTTTTTTACTCCTTTAATTCCTATATCAGTAACATCAGTGGTGTAAAACCAACCTCTCCAAAACCAATCTAAATCCATTGCAGAAGCATCTTCCATTGTTCTAAAGAAATCCGCAGGGGTAGGGTGTTTAAACTTCCAACGTTTCGCATACGTTTTAAAAGCATGATCAAATAATTCTGGTCCCATAATGGTTTGTCTTAGCATCCATAATCCTGTAGCTGGTTTGCCATATGCGTTACTTCCAAAACTATACACATTATCTCCTTTAGACATAATAGGAGCAATTCTAGATTGATCTCCGCTCATGTAACGAACAATGTTTTTTGGATATCCTCTAGTGATAGGAAAATTTGGATCATAATCTAATTCAGCAAGCATTTCCATATAAGAATTTAAACCCTCATCCATCCATGTCCATTGACGTTCATCAGAATTCACAATCATAGGAAAGAAGTTATGTCCAACTTCATGAATGGTAACTTTTACCATTCTATATTTCATTCTATCTGAGTATCCACCATTTGGTAAATCTGGTCTTCCTGGATTAAAACAAATTTGAGGATATTCCATTCCCATTTGTCCGTCTACAGAGATAGCTTTATGATATGGATAATCAAATGTATATCTAGAGTATGTTTTTAAAGTTTGTGCCACAGCTCTGGTTGAATGATCTCCATATAAAGGATTTGCTTCTTTTGAATAAAGAGAATATGCCATCACATTTTTTCCATTTATATCAACTGCCATAGCATCCCAGATAAACTTTCTAGATGTTGCAAAAGCATAATCTCTTACGTTTTTAGCATAAAACTTCCATGTTTTAGTCCCTTTTGCTTTAGATTTTTCAATCTTTTCTGCTTCTTTTTGAGTTCTAATGATTACTGGATTATCATATGTTTTACGTGCTTCTGCTAATCTTTTTAATTCCTTTTTTGAAAGAACTTCTTTTTCGTTTTTAAGAACTCCGGTTGCTCCCAACATATGATCCTCAGGAACAGTAATGTTTACTGTAAAATCTCCAAATTCTAAAGCAAATTCACTTCTTCCCCAAAACTGATCATTTTGCCAACCTTCTACATTATCGTACACACAAAGTCTTGGGTAAAATTGTGCAATAACATAATTTCTATTATCATCTTTTGGAAAATATTCATAACCAGATCTTCCTCCTTGAGTTCTATGATTATTAATGTTATACCACCAAGAAATGTTGAATTCAAACTTCTCACCAGAAGCCAAAGGTTTTGGTAAATTAATACGCATCATTGTTTGATTGATGGTATGTGATAATTTACTTCCATTTGCATTAGTAACACTCGTTATTTTAAATCCTCCATCAAAAGGTTTATCAGGAAACGCTCTGTTATAAAATCTTTTTGGAATAGAATTAGGAACACTTCTAGGTGTGATATCTGGAGTTTTGGAATCAGTTGCTCTCATATTTTGATCTAACTGAACCCATAAATATGTTAATGTATCTTCTGAATTATTATGGTAAGTAATTTTTTCAGAACCAGTTATTCTAGCTTTTTCATCATCCAAAGTAATATCCATCACATAATCTACCTTTTGTTGGGTATACTTTGGGCCTGGCGCACCAGAAGCGGTTCTTTGTTCGTTTGGTGTGGCTAACAAATCTTTCATTTGACGAAATTTGTTCTGATTTGTATGACCTTGTTTAGTTCTTGAAGTGTTGTTTTGAGCAAAAACTGAAAAAGAGATGAACAGTGTTGCTAAAACGAAAGAAGTCATTTTTTTCATGATGTATTCGTTAATTTTTAGAACCGTGAATTTAATGATAATCTCTAACAATGATTGTTTAAACGATAAATTTTAACGAATCTGTAAAATAATTATATAACAAAAAAAATCCCAATTGAAATTCAATTGGGATTTTTCGTTAACAAAGGAAGTTTTTATCCCTTTGTTTTATTTTTGAATTTATCAAATTTAGAATCTTCTTTTTTAGGCCATGAGTTATTAGAAGTATCTACATCTGCAGTTTCTAAATCAGGATCTACCGTTATCTTCACAATTTCTTTATTAGACGTGAAAACACGTTTAACTTCTTCGTCATTATATTTCCATATTTGAGCAGGGAATGTTTCTCGTTTTTTAGAACCATCTGCGTATTCCATTTCAACAATAATAGGCATTACTAAACCTCCTGGTTTTTCAAATGTTACTTGATAAATGTAACTAGGTGCTTCTTTAATTGATTTTCTATCCTCTGCAGACAGACCAGCCAAGTAATCTGTTAAGTTTTTAGGATTGTTAGCGTCTTCTTTTTTATCTGTAACAAAAACCATAGGACCTTGGCTTGCAAAATAATCTGCATACTTTTTCATTAATCCTTTAGTTCTCTCATCTGGTTTATCTGTTAGATATAAAGGTTTTACCTCTTTAATACCTATATCTGTATAATCCGTTGTGTAGAACCAACCTCTCCAAAACCAATCTAAATCCATTGCAGATGCATCTTCCATTGTTCTGAAGAAATCAGCAGGAGTAGGGTGCTTAAACATCCAACGTTGTGAATAAGTTCTAAAAGCATGATCAAACAACTCAGGTCCCATAATAGTATGGCGTAATAAGTATAACCCAGCTGCAGGTTTTGTATATGCGTTTGGACCAAACTGCTTTACATAATCTCCTTGAGACATAATAGGAGAAAGGTTGCTTTGATCACCTCCCATATATCTAACAATATCTTTTGGCAAATTACCTGTAATAAAATTAGGGTCATAATCTAATTCAGATAAGGTTTCCACAAAAGAGTTTAAACCTTCATCCATCCAAGTCCATTGTCTTTCATCAGAATTTACAATCATAGGGAAAAAGTTATGCCCAACTTCATGAGTAATTACACCAATCATTCCTCTTTTAACTCTTTCAGAATACGTTCCATCAGGGTTTGGGCGTCCATAGTTAAAACAAATCATAGGATATTCCATTCCTTGATTTTTAGCATGAACAGAGATAGCTTTACTATATGGGTAATCAAAAGTTAACTTAGAATACTCTTCTAACGTATTAGCTACAACTCTTGTAGAGTGTTCTTCCCATAAAGGATTTCCTTCTTTTGGGTATAAAGAAATCGCCATTACAGTACGTCCATTAATATTTACTGCCATAGCGTCCCATATATATTTTCTAGAGGAAGCGAATGCAAAATCTCTTACACTGTTTGCTTTGAAATGCCATGTTTTTGTTTTGTTAGATCGTTGTTTCTCTGTGGCTTCAGCTTCTTTTTGAGTAACAATAAAAACAGGATCTTTAAAAGATTTTCTTGCTTTTTCAAAACGCTTTCTTTGCTCTCTAGTAAGAACTTGTTTTTCATTTTGTAACTCACCAGTAGCTTCTAGTATATGATCAGCTGGTACAGTAATTTTTACATCATAATCTCCAAATTCTAACGCCCATTCACTACGACCCCAGAATTGCATATTTTGCCAACCTTCTACATTATCATAAACAGCTAAACGAGGGAAAAATTGAGCTATCGTGTAGTTGTTATTTCCATCAGGAAAATCCTCAAAACCAGACCTTCCTCCATCTCTTACAGAATTGTTTATTAAGTAGTTCCATTTTATACTGAATACAAATTGCTCACCTGGTTTTAAAGGTTTAGGTAAATTAATTCGCATCATGGTTCTATTAATAGTATGAGATAAAGCACTGCCATTTGAATTTTTGACATGCTCTATTTTAAACCCAAAAGGTTTTGGCTCTTTAAGGTATTTTCCAGAAAAGTTATCGACAGAGATAAAAGAACTAGCAGATTCTGATCTAGCTAAAGGCGTTTTAGAATCTGGAGCTCTCATGTTTTGATCTAATTGTACCCATAGGTACTCCAAGACATCTTTAGAGTTGTTATGGTATGTAATGGTTTCATCTCCATAGATTTTATTGTTTGTTTCATCCAAACGAATATCCATTACATAATCTACTTTTTGTTGGGTATAGGCATGCCCAGGCGCTCCAGAAGCAGTTCTGCTTTCATTAGGAGTGGGTAACACATCTTTTAATTGCCTAAATTTATTTTGGTCCGTATGACCTTGCTCGCGTTTTTTTGTGGTTTCCTGCCCAAAAGCAGCAGCAGAAACAAGTAAAGTTGCTAGCAAAAAAGAAGCAAATTTCTTCATAGTTCGTATGGTTTAATTTAAAATTGGGTTAAAATACTAATATTAAAAGAGAATCTTAAAAAAAGCTTAAAAATTTAACAAAGCTTTATTAGTTTTTTTGCTTAGTAATTTACTGCGATGGATGTTGTTTATTTTTGCCTTAATTAAATTTTGTTGATCTTCAAAGTGTTGAACTAATATGGTGTTTTTTACCTCTAAATTAGTTATTGATTCAATCCCTGTTATTTCAAGATAGAAATAAACCAAATCCCCTTCATATTCTTTTCCTATGTACTTGCACTCTTGTTTTTTTCCATCAATAGAAATTTGAAAATGATTTGCTAAATACTTTTTAAAATAATTATCGTTTTTTGGAAGCTCTTTTTTTGTTGTTAATTGTAAATCAATCTGGTTAAGTTCATTAATAGCTAACTCAATATCATCCATAAATACATTAATGATTATTTGAATGGATTTTTTGTCTTTTATGTATTCTATTTGAGATAAACTTAGATAGAATTTATGTGAGGTAAACCCTAACGAAAAAAAAGTTATCAGTACTATAAGAAGTCCTTTTTTCAGGAGTTGGTTATTCATCATTTTTAAAGGTATAGCTATTAAGATATAATTTACTTTCGTCCTTTAAGTAATCTATTAGGGTTATTAAGCTATCTTGTTTCACAACTTTTTCTAAATTGTTGTTTTGACAAAAGAAGACAAAAGACAGGTATTTTTTTCTTGGTATTTTTAGCTCTTTTAAGAAAAAATCTGTACCTAACTTATCCAAAAGAATTTGAGGCAAATCTTGTTTAAAGGCAATATCTCTTCGCAAAGCCCATAATTTTTTAGAATACTTAAATGGAATATATGCGGAAGCTCCAGCTCCAATAAAAGCCATTGTAGGATCTGTGTTTTTGATAGGAGGCCTTACTTTTTCATCAATGTAATCATTTTTTACAGAGGCATTCCAATCAACTTTTGATAAATCCATGTTCTTTTTTAAAGCTTCTTTTTTTTTATCAATAGGAGTTTTATTAACATCGGATGTAAGAACTCCTAATAACTCGGTCGTTTTTATAAACACTTCATCTAAAACGATAGAGTTATTTATTAAATAAACATCTAGCCTCTTTCGTTGCATGATTCTTTTACTAATGATTACTTGTTTTTTTAAGTGTTGTATAGAGGTAAACTGAATGGTGTCTCCTAAAGAAACAAATAAATTATAAGAACCATAATCATTAGTAAAAGTACCTGTTTTCTTGGTTAAATTAAATACATGTATATCTTTAACAAACCCAGAAGAATCTTTAACTTTTCCAGATAAGTAAAGCTGTTTGTTTTGAGCGAACAAAAAACTGCTCGATAATAAAACTGCTAAAAGTATTAATTGTTTAATAACCCAAGTTTTTTATGACTACAAGTTACTAAATTACCTGTAAATTTATGGTGTGTTTAGTATGATAAAATTTTGTTAAACAAAAAATTAATGAGTTAAACAGAAGCTTTAGTTATTTGTATTTTTGAGATATGAAAAGATTGATAATAGCTAGCACATCTACAATTTATGGAGGTGGATACTTAGATTACTTATTGCCTGAGTTAGACACATTTTTTGGAAAAACAGATTCAATTATTTTTATTCCTTATGCCAGACCCGGTGGAATTTCATATAACTCATATACACAAAAAGCAAAACAAGCATTTGCTAAAATCGGAATTAATGTAAGAGGAATTCATGAATTTGATGACCCGGAAAAAATACTTAAAACTGCCAGTGCTTTATTTGTAGGCGGAGGCAATACTTTTGAATTAGTTAATCAATTGTATAAAAAAAGGTTAATGAAACCTTTAAAAGAAGCGATTGAAGCAGGAGCTCCTTATTTAGGAACCAGCGCAGGAAGTAATATTTGTGGGATATCAATGAAGAATACCAATGATATGCCAATTGTTTATCCTCCCAATTTTAACACAATGGGATTAATTCCTTTTAATATTAATGCACATTATATAGACCCTGATCCTAAATCAACACACATGGGAGAAACGCGTGAAACTCGAATTAAAGAGTTTCATGTATTTAATGAAGTTCCCGTACTAGGATTACGAGAAGGAAGTTGGCTTGAAGTGAACGATGATAGTATTAAATTAAAAGGAGGTTTGTCAGCTAGATGGTTTCAAAAAGATAAAGAGCCAATAGAAATTTTGAGTGGAAGTTTAATGAATCAATATTTTTCGTAATCAATAATTTCTAGACCATAGCCAATTATTCCTACGCGTTTTGTTTGTTCTGTGTTGGTTAACAATCTAATTTTACTGATGTTAATGTCGTGTAAAATTTGAGCTCCAATACCAAAGTCTTTGTTATCCATAGCAATTCTTGGGGCTTTTATTTCTCCTTTCTCTTGATTTTCTTTGAGTATTTGTAAGCGTTTTAGCAAATTTTGAGATTGGTTTTGCTGATTAATAAATAAAATAGCGCCTTTACCTTCTTTATTAATTTTTTTAAACATTCTATCTAGTTTTTTATCAGCATTATTTGTCAAAGTGCCTAGAATATCATTGTTTACTAGCGTAGAATTCACTCGAGTTAATACATGTTCATCTTTAGACCATTCTCCTTTTGTTAGCGCTAAATGAACTTGATTATTGGTGGTTTGTTGGTAGGCGCGCAATCTATATTCTCCAAATCGTGTTTGAATAGTACAGTCTTCTTTCTTTTCAATTAAAGAATCATGTTCCATTCGGTAGGCAACTAAATCTTCTATCGAAACAATTTTTATATCGAATTTTTTAGCAACTTCTTGTAGTTGAGGTAGCCTAGCCATTGTTCCATCTTCATTCATAATCTCAACAATTACTCCAGCTGGTTTTAAGCCAGCTAATCGAGCAAAATCAATAGCTGCTTCTGTGTGGCCTGTTCGTCTTAAAACTCCACCTTCTTTCGCTTTTAAAGGAAAAATATGTCCAGGTCTAGCCAAATCATATGGTTTGGTTTCTTCATCTATTAGCGCCAAAATTGTTTTTGCTCTATCTGATGCAGAAATACCCGTAGTAACTCCTTTGCCACGCAGATCTACAGATACTGTAAAAGCTGTTTCCATAGGATCTGTGTTATTATAGACCATCATGTTTAGGTTTAACTCTTTACATCGAGTTTCTGTTAAAGGAGTACAAATTAAACCTCTGCCATGCGTGGCCATAAAATTGATCATTTCTGGTGTCACTTTTTCAGCAGCTGCTAAAAAATCACCTTCATTTTCTCTATTTTCATCATCAACAACAATAATTACTTTTCCATTTCTAATATCATTAATGGCTTCTTCTATATTGTTGAGTTTAACTTGAGACTTCGTCTGCATTTTTCTTAGATCGTTTAAATATGGAAGTAAAAGACTGCAAAAGTACGTCAATATTAAATAATCCCATTCCTTTTATAGCTCTTCTTGTAAAAAGTATACAAAACGGAATCATAATAAATGCTGATAGCCATGCACCTAGAATAGCCGAAATAGAACTTTCCTCGGCCAAGTTTTTAAAAAGAGTATTAGAGAAAAAATAGATTACATATATTGTAATGGCCATGATCATGGAAATACCAAAACCTCCTTTTCGAATGATGGATCCTAAAGGAGCTCCAATGAAAAATAAGATAAGGCAAGCAAATGAAAACGCAATTCTATTGTAAAATTCTACATCGTAAAGATTTAAGAATTTACGTTTTATTTTAAATGTTTTTGTGTTGGTTTTAGAAGCGCTAGCGGCTCTCCCAGCCTTTGATATTGCATTAGTTAATACTTGAACTTTTTCTGAACTATTAAAATTATCAATAATATTAGGTTGTAAATTAGGTGTTTTAATACTGTCATTCACAGCGTGTAATTTTTCTGCGTTTACACTTCTATACAAACTTCTTGAGCGAATCTCTAAAAACTGATCAAACTTTTCTTTTACTTGCGGAATAGTATCTTTTAATTGTCCTAAACTAAGCATTATACTACTAGACTTAGACCTGATTTTTTCTAACTCACTCTCATCAGTCAAAGAAGATATGTCAATGTTAAATGTATATTCTTTAAACTTTGCTTGCGAGGCAGGCATATTATCATTTCTACCAACACGACCTCTACGACTTTTATGATTTTCATAATAGTAGCCATTATATAAAATAAGCGTCATGTATTTGCTCCCTGTTTCTGAAACAATTTTACCTCTTTCTGCCGTAATTACTTTTTGATTTCCTTTTCTAGAACTTAGGTCATAGATTAAAACATTTTTAAGAAGATTTTTATCTTCTCCATATTTCTCATCAAATTTAATTTGGTAATTAGGAATTTCTGTATTAAACATACCAGGAACCAAAGCCAATGAAGGTTCTTTAGTTTTAATATTATAGGCTAAGTTTTTTTGTTTTAATGTAGCGTAAGGAAATACATTATTCAGAAAAAAAAAGTTTAATCCACTTAATAAAAGCGTGAAGACAATCAAAGGTCTTATTACTCGTTGAAAAGAAATTCCTGCAGATTTTACAGCAGCAAACTCATAACTTTCAGAAAGATTTCCTAAAGCCATTATTGCAGACAGTAATACAGCAATAGGTAAAGCTTGGGGAGAAACCATTAAAGCGGTGTAATAAATAAATTTTAAAATAAAGTCTAGGCCTATCCCTTTTCCTGCTATATCACTGAAAGCGAGCCATAAAGCTTGCATTACCAACACAAATAGAATAACAAAAAATGTGGTAAAAAATGGAACTAAAAAAGATTTAAGTATGTATTGATCTAGCTTTCTCAATAAATCAATCTATAAAATAGTTTAAGTCTTCGTACTTCTTTCGATCAAAGGAGAATAACGTACTACTCAAATCTTGATTACTCTTGAAGTTAGTAACAGATAGAGTTGTTATGGCTCCGTTAGCTCCCGTTTGAATCATTTGGTAAATATGTTTAGTAACAGCATCAATGCCTAATGTAACTTTAATAATTTCTGAATTGCTATCTATAGGTGTTAGATTTACAAATTGAATTGATTTTCCATTAATGGTTTCTTTTTTTCCCATTTTAAGATTATATCCCTCTTTATAGAAGGTTAGCATTTTAGAAGGGTATATAAATCCATTTTCTTCACTCAAATCACCTTGATTAATACTCACTTCTTTTTCATCTTTATTAATAACATAAAGCCTATTACCATCAAAAAGAAGAATATTACCAAGATATTCTAGATAATACTTTTCTCCTTGTAGTGTTATTTTTCCATTGATAGGAGGTTCATCTCCTTCACTAATTCCAGCTTCTTTATTTGCTAATGAAGTACTGAACCCAATTTGCATGTTTTTATAAGCTCCCATTTTTTCAGAAACTTCGTCAAGTAGTTTTTTTGCAGTTGCACTACTTTGTGTAAATGTATATTGTACTGTTACCAATAAAATTAAACAAAAAAGTTTTTTCATTCTATTCACGTTTTTCATTTTCTAAGTGTTGTTCAAGGTTTATCAAATCAGAGATTAGTACTTGTCTAGCTTTGCTGCCTTCAAAAGGACCAACAATTCCAGCAGCTTCTAACTGATCTATTAATCTCCCAGCTCTGTTGTACCCTAGTTTTAATTTTCTTTGTAATAGAGAAGCAGAACCTTGTTGAGCTGTTACAATAACTTCTGCAGCTTCTTTAAATAAACTATCTCTTTCTGAAATGTCGATATCAAGATTTGTGCCACCTTCTTCCCCAACATATTCTGGTAATAAATGAGCTTCTGGGTAAGCTCTTTGAGAACCTATAAAATCAGTTATTTTTTCTACTTCGGGTGTGTCAACAAATGCACATTGAATTCTTGTAATTTTATTCCCTCCAGAGTAGAGCATATCTCCACGTCCTATTAACTGATCTGCTCCAGGAGCATCTAAAATAGTTCTTGAATCAATTTTAGAAGTTACTCTAAATGCAATTCTTGACGGGAAATTTGCTTTAATTATACCTGTGATAACATTTACTGAAGGTCTTTGAGTAGCTACAATTAAATGAATTCCGATAGCTCTTGCAAGTTGTGCTAGTCTAGCAATAGGCGTTTCAATTTCTTTTCCAGCAGTCATAATCAAATCAGCAAATTCATCAATTACTAAAACGATATAAGGCAGGTATTTATGTCCGTTTTCAGGATTTAGTTTTCTAGCCTTAAACTTTGTATTATATTCTTTTATGTTTCTAACCATTGCAGCTTTTAAAAGCTCATAACGATTATCCATCTCTATACAAAGAGAATTTAATGTATTAACAACTTTTGTTGTATCTGTAATGATTGCTTCTTCTGTATCTGGGAGTTTAGCTAGATAATGCCTTTCTATCTTGTTATAAATTGTTAATTCTACTTTCTTAGGATCTACTAGTACAAATTTTATTTCAGCAGGATGTTTACGATAAAGTAGGGAAGTAAGTACAGCGTTAAGACCAACTGATTTTCCTTGACCTGTTGCACCAGCCATTAATAAGTGAGGCATTTTTGCTAAATCAACTGTATATGTTTCATTAGCAATTGTTTTTCCTAAGGCAATAGGTAATTCCATTTGAGATTCTTGAAATTTCTTAGATGAAATAACAGAATGCATAGAAACAATGGTTGATTTTTTATTGGGAACTTCTATTCCAATTGTTCCTTTGCCTGGTATGGGAGCAACAATTCTTATACCAAGTGCAGATAATGATAAAGCAATATCATCTTCTAAGTTTTTAATTTTAGAGATTCTAATACCAGCTTCAGGAACAATTTCATACAATGTGATAGTAGGTCCAACAGTAGCTTTGATTTGAGCAATACCTATTTTATAGTTTTTTAAGGTTTCTACAATTCGGTTCTTATTCTGCTCAAGTTCCTCTGGATCTATAGAGATACTTTCGTTGTATTGCTTTAGTAGATTTAAGGTTGGAAACTTATAATTACTCAACTCAAGAGTAGGATCAAATTCTCCAAAATCTTTTAATGCTTTTTCTGACAGGTTTTCAGTTACGTGTTGTTCTTCTTTTGTCACTTCAACGTCAATTACAACATCTTCTTTATCAGAACTTTCTTTTTTAATGGCTGAATGTTTTTGAATCGTTGGCTGCAAATCTTCTAAGGACAGTTCGAACTCAGATTTTTTTTCAGAATCATCACTATTATAAGAAGAAATGGCATGCTCTTGTTTGTCCTCAAAATCGTCATCAAGTAAACTTTCTTCTTTAGGTTTCTTTTTTAGTTTAAATAATTTACCAACGGCTTCTGGAGTTATATTAAAACGTACAATTAAGTACACTAAAAAACAGAATATCAACACTATAAGTAAGCCAATTTTCCCTAGGAAAAGCTGAAAATATTCGTTTAGCTCATAACCAATAGTGCCTGCTAGCAAAACATATTTTTCTGGAACAAATCCTAATGTTATTGATAGCCAAATCATTGATATAATTGCCCAATTCCAACGTACAACAAGAGATGAAAATTTAGTTTTTAATAGTAAAAAAAGTCCTGTAATAAATAACAAATAAGGAATCAAAAATGCACCCAAACCAACACCTTTATAGATAAAGAAATAACTAAGATTGTTGCCTACTTTCCCTAATAAATTTGAAGACTTAATAGACTTATTAGCGAATTGATATAAAATGCTTTGATCTTGTTGCCAAGTGTAAAAAAAAGAAATGAATGCGATTAATAAAAAAACAGAAAACAATATAAAAAAAGACCCAAAAACGGTTTGTGTTTGTCTGCTAGCGAAAAATTTTACTAGCGAGTTTGATTTTTTCGTTTTTGAGGTGCTATTTTTCTTTGACTTTCTGGTCATTCAGATTTTTAATTAGGCGCAGTAAAGATAATTATTTACTTAGAATAACTGCTGAATCTTGGGAATGTATATAATACCAGCAACAACTAGTGAAATAATAGCTGCTAAACCTACTGCACCTGCACTAACATCTTTTATTGAGCCAATTTTTTTATGATAATCTGGATGAATAAAATCAGCAATTTTCTCAATAGCTGTGTTTAATGATTCTGCTGTAATAACTAAACCAATTACAATACATTGAGCAATCCATTCCATAGTACTCAAAGAAAAATACCAGCCAACAAGAGTGATAAAAATAGCAATGATCACTTGAACCTGAATACTTTTTTCTGTTTTGATAAGGATTAATATACCTCTAAGGGAAAACAAAATACTTCTTAATCTATTTTTTATAAAACGCTCTTTAGGGTTTGCCATTTTTAAAAATTAGCGCTTAAAGTTAAAAATTTGTGATAGAAATATCTAAGCAGTTTTTAAGTAAACTCATTCTATAATGAATATCTTCGCAAGCAATTTAAAGAAGTTTTGAAAATTTCTAACTATACATCAGAATTTAAATATAACTGGAAGTTAGCAGCTCCAGTAATGCTAGGTATGTTAGGTCATACATTTGTGAGTTTTGTTGATAACGTGATGGTAGGACAATTAGGAACAGCTGAACTAGCAGCTGTTTCATTAGGAAACAGTTTTATGTTTATAGCGATGTCTTTAGGAATTGGATTTTCTACAGCCATTACGCCTCTTACAGCAGAAGCTGATGGAGCTAATAACTCCAAATTATCCAAATCATCTTTTAAACACGGACTATTTTTGTGTATTGTTCTTGGAATTTCGTTATTTCTATTAATTTTTTTCTCCAAACCTTTACTACAATTTATGGATCAACCTGAAGAGGTTGTTAAACTAGCTATCCCTTATTTAGATTTAGTTGCATTTTCATTGATTCCACTAACTATTTTTCAAGCATTTAAACAATTTAGTGATGGTTTGTCTATGACAAAATATCCGATGTATGCAACAATTTTAGGAAATGTAGTAAATATCGGATTGAACTATGTGCTCATTTTTGGGAAATTTGGATTTCCGGAATTGGGAATTGTAGGCGCTGCGTATGGAACTCTTGTTTCACGGTTTGTTATGGTGATTCATATATGGTGGCTGTTGGCAAGGAAAGAAAAGTCTAAAAAACTGGTTACTAATATTAAGATTTTTGTTTTAGATAAACTGATGTTAAAAAATATCCTAAAGTTAGGAACTCCAAGTGCTATGCAGATGTTTTTTGAAGTCGGAATTTTTACATCAGCAATCTGGTTGAGCGGTTTGTTAGGGAAGAATCCGCAAGCAGCCAATCAAATAGCACTTAATTTATCTTCAATGACATTTATGGTTGCTACAGGATTTAGTGTAGCAGCAATGATTCGCGTAGGAAATCAAAAAGGGTTACAAGATTTTAAAACATTAAGAAGAGTAGCTTTTTCAATTTTTTTATTTGCTGTTTTACTAGCAGTAGGATTTGGAATTCTATTTCTATTATTCAGAGCTGATCTTCCTAAATTATATGTTGATTTTAATGATGTTGAAAACTACGCAGATAATCTTGAAGTAGTTACAATAGCTACACAATTACTGTTAGCTTCTGCTATTTTTCAGATTAGTGATAGTATTCAGGTAGTAGTTCTTGGAGCGCTTAGAGGACTTCAAGATGTAATGATTCCAACATTAATTACATTTATTTCGTATTGGTTGATTGGTTTCCCTATATCTTGGTTTTTAGGAAAAGAAAACATGTATGGTAGTTTTGGAATATGGATAGGTTTGTTGGCAGGATTATCTGCTGCCGCAATTATGTTATACATACGTTTCAATTACTTAACTTTAAAACTTATTAAAATTAAATATGATGAATCTTCCTAAGTTTTTATTGGCAGATAACAGCAATTATCCAGAAGATATATATGTTCTGCATACTGAATACCCAAGATTGTTAATCAATCTAAAAGATGATTCTGTCGAATTTTTTGAGGATATTGCTAATGAAAATGAAGATGATTTAGCAGAAGAAGTTTCTAACTTAATAGAAGCTGCTGGAAATTTTTATGATGAACAAGTAGGAGAGTATAAATAACTGTTATATGCATGTAATTCCATACTACTTAATAACTGAAAACATGAACAGAATATTTCTTTTGATTTTATTACTTTTTTCAATAAATACAGTTGCTCAAGAATATGTATTCTTAAATGATCACTGCATTGTAAATAAGAATGTAGTAGCGATTAATTTTTTTCACATAACCTCTAAGGTTACAAAAGAAGATATTAAAGAAGGGGAAAAAATAGGTTCTATCCAAAAATTACCAGAATTTTACTCAAAGGTTTATCATAATCAAATTTTGGAATCTCAAGCTTTATATGAGCAAGGTGAATTTGAAAAAGCGGCAAATAAATTAAAAGTTGCTTATAAATATGAACCATCAAATTTTTTCATTGCTGAAAACTATGCAAGAGCATTATATAAAGTTGATGGTAAAAGATCAAAATCTTTTGAAGTTTATAAGAAGTTGGTTAATCAACTAGATTTACAACATAATGAACAATCAAATGAACTCACAATTGATATGTGGCACAGGGAGGTATATTGGAAGTTAGCTACGTTATATTTGGATATTCAAGATTACGAATCAGCAATTAAACTTTTAATAAAGTTCCAATTAAGCATTACAAGCTTTATTGGTAAACCCATATATACACAAGTGTTGGAATATATGACTGAATGTACTTTTTATTTAAATGAATTTGAAATTTCTAAGAAATATGCTCAGAACACTTTAAAATATGACTCTGAGAATAGTTATATCAAAGAACTATTGAAAAAAATGAAATGAAAAATCAATTATACAAGACCATTTTTTTCTACTAACTCTAACTTTAATGTAGAGACTTCGGTAGTAAACATTCCGTAATTAATAAATGCTTTTTTCTTTTCTATCTTTTCGATAGTTCCCACTGCATTTCCATCTTCTAACCGAACTCTATCACCTACTTTAAAAATATATTCAGCTTTTGCTTTAGCAATTTTTTTAGCTTCTTCTTTTTTTTCTTTTCGAACTTCAACTACTTTTTCCAGTACTTCTTTTTCAGTTTGCTTAAGTGTTTGTTTTTGTAGCGCTACTTTTTTCTTTTCTTCTTTTTTTTGAGTTTTTGCTTTAGGCTTTTCCGGGTTTTTCTTTAGATGTTTTGTCTTTTCTGTTTGAACCCACTTTAGAAATTTAGCCGTAAGATCTTTTTTGTTATTAGTTTGAAGGTATGTATTTAAAAACTCATTGACAGTTCTGCCTAAGGTAAGCATTCGTTGATTGTTGTCATATAAATCTTGAAAGCTCTCTAACTTTTCTTGAATTTTTTGCTCTTTACTTTGCAAGCTTTCTAATTGTTTTTGCTCTTTTGTTTGTTGTTTTTCTAAATCATCCGAAGTTTTTTGAAGCCTATTTCGTTCTTTTTGAAGCTTAGAAATTGTTTTGTCTAACCGTACTTTATCTCCTTCAACGCGTTTTTTCGCTTTATTAATCAAACTAAAAGGTATACCATTTTTTTGAGCTACCTCAAAGGTAAAGGAGCTACCGGCTTGCCCTATAAAAAGTTTGTATTTAGGTTCTAATGTTTTTTCATTAAATTGCATATTGGCATTAACCACATTGTCAAGTTCATCAGCGAGTACTTTTAAGTTAGCGTAATGTGTTGTTATAATTCCGAATGCTTTTTTTTGATAGAACTCTTCTAGAAATATTTCCGCTAAAGCACCTCCTAGTTCAGGATCACTACCCGTACCGAATTCATCAATTAAGAAAAGTGTTTTACTGTTGCATTTCCTTAGGAAGTTTCGCATGTTTTTTAGACGGTAGCTGTATGTGCTTAATTGATTTTCAATTGATTGATTGTCTCCTATGTCAGTAAGAATAATATCAAACAAATAGGTTTCGCTTCGTTCATCAACAGGAATTAATAAGCCACTTTGAAGCATAACCTGAAGCAAACCTACTGTTTTTAACGTGATACTTTTTCCACCTGCATTTGGACCTGAAATAACAATTATTTGCTGATTTGTATCTAGCTTAATGGTTTGAGGAATGGTTGGTAAATCTGCTTTTTGATTTTTTAACCAAAGAATAGGGTGATAAGCGTTCTTAAAAAGAACTCTTTTTTCTGAATTTATCTTAGGTAACAGAGCTTTAATGTTATACGCATACTTAGCTTTGGAGCCCGTTACGTCTATATGTGTGAGAAAAACTAGATAGCTTTTTATAGTTGAAACATAAGGACGTATCTTTTCACTTAATTCTCTTAAAATTCGTATAATCTCTTGCTTTTCTTCAAAAATTAAATTTTGAAGTTCTCTATGTAAAGTTAGTGTTGTTTGAGGAGCAATATAAACTATACTGCCAGATTTAGAAGAACCTAATAAGCTTCCTTTTACTTTTTTTCTATACATAGCCTGTACAGCAAGAACTCGTTGATTATCTATTACAGTTTCTTTAATGTCATCTAAAAAACCGGCAGATTTCGCTTTTTCTAATGCTGATGTAAAACTTTGCCCTATTTTTCCTTGAACAGCTATTTTTTCTTTTCGAATCTCCTTTAAAATAGGAGAGGCGTTACTAACAATTTCACCATATGAGGTAATTATATTTTTGATTTGAATAATAATCTCTTTTTCAAAACTTACTTGTTCACTCAACTCAAAAAGTGCAGGATAATATGTTTTGAATTTAGAAAAGAATTTTTTCTGTTCGCCAACAGTCTCGGTAATTGTAGCTATTTTTAGAAAAGATTTTGGTTCTAGGTAGCTATTTTCAATCGTTAGTTTTTTTAATGCATCGTAAATATTGTCAAATCCATGATTTGGAATTCTATTTTCATTTTCAAAAGAAGAAAGGTACTCGTTTACTCTGTTGAGTTCTTGTATCAGTGCTTGTTTTTCTTTAAAAGGATTAATTTGTAGAATAGTTTCTTTTCCTAAAGAAGATATAGCATGTTCTGAAACTTGTTGTAAAACGGTACTAAATTCTAAATCTTGTAATACTTTTTCAGGAATATTCACTAGCAAAAGTTATCTTTGGTTCGGCACAAAAATAGCAACTATGCAAGTACAAATAGAAGAGAGTTGGAAAAAAATCTTACAATCTGAATTTGAAAAACAATATTTCTTAGACCTAGTTAATTTTGTAAAGCAGGAGTATCAACAAAATAGATGTTATCCTAGAGGGAAAGATATTTTTAATGCCTTTAATTATTGCCCTTTTTCTAAAGTAAAAGTTGTTATTATTGGTCAAGATCCTTACCATGGACCTAAACAAGCAAATGGTTTATGTTTTTCTGTTCATAATAATGTTTCACATCCTCCGTCTTTAATTAACATATTTAAAGAATTAGAGTCAGATGTTGCTAAGCCATATCCTAAATCTGGTGATTTATCTTATTGGGCAGAACAAGGAGTTCTGTTACTCAACGCAACATTAACAGTTAGAGCTCATAAAGCAGGTAGTCATCAAGGAAAAGGGTGGGAGATTTTTACAGATGCTGTTATACAACAAATATCCTTACAAAAAGAAGATATTGTCTTTCTATTATGGGGTGGATTTGCCAAGAAAAAAGGCGCAAAAATTGACAAAACCAAACATCATATATTAACTTCTGGGCATCCTTCTCCTTTGAGTGCTAACAGAGGGTTTTGGTTTGGAAATAAACACTTTTCTCAAACCAACGATTTTTTGGTTCACAAAGGATTGGAACCAATTAACTGGTAATTATTTAAATATTTATAGAAGAACTCTCTGAGTGAATTACATCTTGAGAGTAAACATGCTTTTCAAAAATAGCATCTATAATATTTTCTGTTATGTTAGGATAATTAACAGCTACTTTTGTACCAGTTTCTAACCATTTTTTTATTATAGGTAATTGCTTTTTCTTAAGATTCTTAATAACTGTCACACCCATTTCCTCTAATGCTTTTGCATTGCATTGTTGCTCAAACTGAGTTTTCATGGGAACGACCAAAAGTTTTTTTCTTAGAAACAAAGCCTCAGCAGGTGTTTCAAAACCAGCACCGCATAAAACACCTTTGCAGGAAACCAAGCTTTTAATGAACTTATCACTGTTTGCCGGAGTAACTAAAATATTGTTTATTAAGTAAGTTTCTTTACTGTGTTTAGAAAATACTTTCCAAGAAATATTTTTAAACCCTGATAGAATAGCGATTATCTTTTGATCACTATAAGCAGGTAAATAAACTGTATAGTGATTTTGATTAGTAGGAATCTCAGCCCTTATTTCATTTCTAATAACAGGAGTAAAAATGTAGTGATTATAATTTTGAAAGTGAAAACCATATTTTATTCGGGTAGGAGCATAGAGATATAAAAATGTTTTGTCAAACCAATTTATGTTTTTAGGCTTTGGAGAGAATTTGTCTAATACTGCTGCTTGATGGCTTAACCCAATAGTACGAATTCCTCTAAACTTAGCAGCCCAAGCAGATACAGGTTCAAAATCATTGAGGATTAAATCATATTGTTTAATAGGAAGTTTTTTAATCTCTTTAAGAAAAGCCCAAGTATTCATTTCAGAGAAGGTTTTCCATAAATCAATTCCGCCATTTTTACCAAAAACAAAACCCATTCCATGCAATCTGTAGGTTACTTGAAAAGGTAATTCAGTGTTTCTATCTCCACCACTTACCAATACATCAACATCTCCTCTTTGCTTCAGAATAGGAATGATGTCTTTTGCTCTGCTAATGTGACCATTTCCTGTTCCTTGAATTGCATATAATACTTTCATTTTCTCTTATTTTGAAAAGTCCCTAATTCAAATTCTGCTAATAAATCTTGAAAAAGATCTTTGTTTTTGCTTTCTGCTTTTATTAACTCAGGATCAATTATTCCATAATCTAAATGTAAATTTTGAGCTATAGGATCTTTGCTATACTCATAAACATTCCATTGTTTTTTAGAATATTCGAGAGCAGTTAAGTTTTCAATCCAATCTCCTGAATTTAAATAAAGTACTTGTTCTTCTTTTTTGTTTCTGATAATTCTTTTTTGTGGTTGATGAATGTGTCCACAAATAACATAATCATATTTATTATCAATTGCTATTTCGGCAGCTGTTTGCTCAAAATCATTGATAAATTTAATAGCACTTTTTACACTGTTTTTTACCCTTTTTGATAGAGATAAGCGACCAAACCCTAGTAAATTGCTACACCAATTAACAAATGTGTTTATAAGAATTAATAGATCATATCCTGCGCCACCAAGTTTTGCTAACCATTTAGAGTGTTGCATAGTAACATCAAACACGTCTCCATGAAAAACCCATGCTTTTTTACCATCAAGATCAAGAACTAGCTTATTTACGATTTCAAAAGATCCCAATCTAAATCCTTTAAATCTCCTAAGCATTTCGTCATGATTACCTGTTATGTAGTACACTTTAGTTCCTTTTGCTAATAGAGAAGTGATATACTTAATCACTTTCATATGTGCTTTTGGAAAATATCGTTTATTAAATTGCCAGATGTCAATAATATCTCCGTTTAAGATTAAGGTCTTAGGATCAATCGTCTTTAAATAATTAAGTAATTCTGTAGCTCTGCAACCAAAAGTGCCTAAGTGAATATCTGATATTACAGCAAGATCAAGCTTACGCTTTTTTATTTTTTTCATGATTTCTAGCTAAAGTTGATGGGTAAAAAGCTTCTTCAAAGAATTTGAAGTCTGCCAAGTTTTGATATAAAAATCTACTTTCTATGATTAGATAGAATGGTTTATTAAAAGTAGAGAAAGAGTGTTTTAACTAAGTAAAATGTAGGTAAAAAGAATGTGTGCTTAACTTTATTAAAATGTACTAAAAAGGTTAAGCAATTATAAAAAAGTTGTTAAAATTTTAGAAGGAATGCTATTCTGCAAATATCTCATTTTGCACTCATTCTTTTTGTAGATGATTCCTAAACCGCAGGGTTTAGACGTGCTTTTGCAAGAAGAAAAAACGAATAGAATTATAAAAATTAAAATAAATGACCAGTTTTTCATTGAAAATAAAGCTATACAGAAGAAATTAAAGTTACATTTTTTCTATTAGTTTGTCAACTCTGATTGTGTTTTTTATAACGCCATATGAAACCAATTTTTCCTGAATACTATTAATAAGTTGATCTGAAATAGGATTTCCTGTATTCCACGCTGTTTTATCCAACCATATCTGAATGTCTTCAATTTTTTGGCTATAACGCTTGGCTAATATTTGATCAATATTTTCAATTTCTTTAAAATGAGCCGTTTTTTGATTGATAACTGTAAGAACATTTTTAATAGCTTCAGGATGCTTTTCTAAAATCTCATTCCTAACAGCAATTACAAAACAAGGCCATGGAGTTGGGCAGTTGCCAACTCTTTTTACAACACCATTATCTACGTATGGTTTTGTAGTGAAGTGTTCCCACAAGAAATAATCGGAAGTGTTGTTTGTTAAAGATTCAATTCCGCCTTCTAAGTTTTGAACTTCTAAAAAATTGATATCGTCTGTACTCCAACCTAAATTTTTTGCATTGATAATAGCCATTAAGTGAGAACCCGATCCAAATTTGCTAATAGCAGCCGTTTTATTTTTAAGGTCTTTAATAGTATGTATTGAAGAATTAATATTGCAGTGAATTCCCCAAAGTAAAGGCGAATCTACATAAGTCTGTACAATTTTAGATGGATTTCCTTCAACAATATCTTTTATAATTCCTTCTGTTAAAATAATGGCAATATCAATAGAGCCATCTCGTAAAGCAGCAGCCATTTGTCCGGTTCCTCCAGGAAAATCTTGCCATCTTAAATTGATATCAAAAGGTGTGTATTCTTTGTTTTTTAAAGTAAGATACCAAGGATAATTAAAATGCTCGGGTACACCACCAATTTTTAATTGAAGCATTATTGAACTAGCTTGTTAAGTGTATATATAATGAGTTCATCCACCACTTTTTTAGGATTTTTACTAAAAGTGCCATTTGCTCTATTGGCTATAATTGCATTTAAAGAACAAGCGTTATGTCCTAATAATTTAGCCATTCCATAAATAGCAGAAGTTTCCATTTCTAAGTTTGTAGCTTGTATTCCATTACACTCAAAAGAGTCTATTTTTTGATTTAAAGAAGGATCTTGAATGTTTAAACGGAGTATGCGTCCTTGAGGCCCGTAAAAGCCACCTGCAGTAGCTGTCATTCCTTCAAAAATCTTGTCAGATTCTAACTTTTTCTTTAAATCTACATTACAAGAAACAACTAGGGGATACGACTTTTTATCAGACCAATTAGTGTGTTTTACAAAAGCATCTTCTATTTCTGGATTAGAAATAGCTTCTACATTATATGATCTTATCATACCATTCAAATCCAAACTATATGAACTAAGTAAAAACGAATCTACAGGAATATTTTTTTGTAATGAACCTGATGTGCCAATTCTGATAATATTAAGGGAAGTCAGTTTCTCTTTTATTCTCCTTGTTTTTAAATCAATATTTACCAATGCATCTAGTTCGTTCATTACAATGTCAATATTGTCAGGGCCAATTCCTGTTGATATTACAGACAGTCTTTTGCCTTTATAAAAACCAGTAGTTGTTTTAAATTCTCTTTTTTGTGTTGAGAACTCAATAGAATCAAAATATTGGGTAATTTTATTAACTCGATCTTGATCGCCAACAAAAATGATATTGTTAGCTATATTTTCGGGTTTTAAATTTAGATGATAAATACTACCATCAGGATTTAAAATTAATTCTGAATTTTCTAAACTCATTAAGAAGTAATTTGTAACAGTTTTCGAGTGTTTTCAACATATAGAAAGCTATATTTTTTAGCACCACCTAAATACATGTCATCATTTCTGATTTCTCGATAGAAATTCAATTTATGTTCAAGCACTTGTTTTCCTTTTTTACTTAGTTTTACTGGACTAAATGTTGTAAATAGTTTTTTGAACTCGTCTAACTTGGATAGGTATTGAAAGTCATTATAACCATATGTTTTTTGTTTATTCAACAACATATCAATTAGTTGATGCTTTGATTTTAATTGATTACTATTTGCTGTTTCTAAAATAGTATTTTCTACTTCATTCAATCCATTGCCTAAACTAGGAAATCGTTTTAAATGTGTTTCTAATGCGCTTGATAAATGATAAAAAGGAGACATAGGGTTGAATTTATAAACAGTTTCCAATCTAAGCGGACTATCAGAGCAGTAAAGTTGCCAAATGTAGTCTGCATATTCAATATCATCTACTGATAGTAGAATTTTGTTTTCTAAAAGTTTCAGAATATCTTTTTTAGGTAAGCTGTTTATTTTTTTACCTACTAAATCTCGACTATCAATTAAGTAAATATTTAGTCCATTTCTGTTATTTTTTAGCCAACTAAGTAAAGCAAGCATGTTAATTTGGGAGTGTAAATCGTTATCAAACCATAAAACAATTTCTTCTTGTTGTTTCTTTTGGCATAAAACCCGATACTCTTTCAAAGTAAAATCGATAAATGTTTTTTTCGTTACCTTATACGTTTTTTTTAAAAAATCGAAACGAATTTTCCAGAAATTTTCACTTCCTACCTCTGATAATGTTTTTCCTTCACACAACATTTCTCGCCAAGTAATGTAATCTCCTAATATTCCTTTACTTTTTAAGTAGTCTGTAGTAAGATCTCTATTGGTAATGTGCAAAGTTGATTGATTCATGTTTTTAGCAACGTTTTGGTATCTGATTTATTTTAAACTATAGAGGTTTTAACATTTAACCTCCTACGCGTTTCACATTAAATCCTTTTTCTTTTAGAAGATTCATAATTTGATCTCTGTAATCTCCTTGAATAATAATCTCTTCATTTTTAAAACTTCCTCCAACATTAAATTTTGTTTTGATTTCTTTTGCTAGTTTTTTAAAATCTTGTGTAGCACCATTGTATCCTGATATGATGGTTGTTGGTTTCCCTTTTCGTTTTTCATATTTGCAAAGAATTGGTTCTTCTTGCATCCAAATTGTCGGCTCTTCAGGTTTTGGCTCTTCTTCAAACTGATGATCAGGAAACAAGTTTTTCAATTGATCTTGTAAATCCATACAAAAAATGTTACTTCTTTAATCCTAGTTCTTTTAATCGCTCATCTAAAAATTCTCCAGCAGTAATATCTTCATATAGTTTAGGATTATCTTCATCAATACATTCTTTCAAAACATTAAGTCTCATACTACTTATAGGATGCATAAAAAACGGAATAGAATAACGTGAAGTACTCCAAAGCTCTTTAGGCGGATTTGTAACTCTATGAATCGTTGACTTTAACTTATTATTACTATGACGAGAAAGCATATCTCCTACATTAATCATCAGCTCATCTGGTTCTGCAATAGCATCAATCCAATCACCATTATGATTTTGAACTTGCAATCCTTTTCCTTGTGCGCCCATCAATAAAGTAATTAAGTTAATGTCTCCATGTGCAGCAGCTCTTACTGCATTTTTTGGTTCTTCTGTAATAGGAGGATAGTGAATGGGTCTCAAAATGCTATTTCCATTCTTTATATAAGAATCAAAATAGTCTTCTTTTAGCCCAATATGTAATGCTAAAGCACGTAGTACATATTTAGCTGTTTTTTCTAGCATTTTGTACGTCTGTTTACCAACATCGTTAAATTTAGGAAGCTCTTCGACGTAAACATTTTCTGGATATTCAGCTTCTAGGGCAGAATCATTTTCTACATATTGACCAAAGTGCCAAAATTCTTTTAAATCTCCTTCTTTCTTGCCTTTTGCACTTTCTTTGCCAAATGACACATACCCTCTTTGACCTCCTATACCAGGAATTTCATATTTCTGTTTTGTTTCTAACGGTAAATTGAAAAAATTTCGAACCTCAGTATACAGATCTTCTACAAGTTTATCATCTAAAAAATGACCTTTCAATGCTACAAAACCAATATTTTCATAGGCATTTCCTATTTCATTAATAAACTTTTGCTTTCTTTCTGTATTATCAGATAAAAAATCTGATAGATCAATACTAGGGATTTTATTCATAATATTTGTATAACGGTCTGGCTTTAAGTAGTGCGTGATTGAAAAGTGGTAGTTTAATCATGCACGGTCGATGGCCAAAGCTGTGATTTGTATTTTATTCATTCAATTTGTCAATAGCCTCTTTATAAATTTTTGAGTCATTTCTTTTTTGTAAAAGAGCCAATTCGTATGCTTTTTTAAAGGCTGAAATAGCCTTATTACTTTCTTTATTTTCCTTATACGATAATCCCAGGTAATAATGAGCTAAATGTGATGAAGGGTATAGTTCACCCCAATATTTATATATTTCTATTGCTTCTTCTGTTTTATTTTCACCAATTAACCTTCTTCCGATATTCTTAAGACAACTCATACTATACAATCTGTCTGTATTTGGGTAAATCTCAAATCCATATTCATCAGATAGTTTTTGGTAAAAAGATGAAATATTATCTTTAGCTGTCCCTTCCTTTTCAATTAAATCAAGGTAGTCCACATACCATTCTTTTTTTGGGAAAATAAATTCGAAAGCGGTAATTAATCCAGGTAAAATTACATCTATATGCCCTTCACCTTGAACTATTTCGGCTCTTGTGCGGATAGTTCTGGAATTGAATCTAGACAATTTGTCGTTAAAGTCTTTAACATTCACATTGATATAGGGTTGTGATTCTGCATCCTTACTTCCTGACACAACGTATAAAAAACTTTGTTTTATTTCATTTTGACTATAAAGGTTTTCTAATTCCTCTATAAGTCGCTTGTCTTTATTATAACCATCTCCAATAATGTTCCCTGCTGCAAAGCATATATACGCTTGAAATAAGTTGGGTTTATTCAATAATGTATATAATCCGATTACTGATGATGGTGAAAAGCCAATAAAAGTTTTAAAATGAGTTGTACGATAGTTTTTTTCTATTAATGGTAATAATTCAAGCTCTAAGAATTTTACAAATTCTTCCTGATGATTACCATAGTTGTACTTTCTATTTCGATGATTGTTAAATAAGTCAGGAGCAAAATAGTTCCTATGTTTTTCACCAGCACTCAAGGAAACTACTATAGATTCAGGGATTCGTGATGTGTTGCTCAATTGATTGACAATGGCGTTTGTGGTATTAAATAGTAAGCCATCGTCTAGAACTATTATTAATGGATATTTCTTTATTGAGTATTGGTATTTATTTGGTAAAGAAATATTAAGGGCTCTAGTCTCACCAATGAATTTAGAATCTATAGTCAAATGTTTAATCTCAATTTGTGCAAAGATTGAACTTGACACAAGTAATAGAAATATAAATATTTTAATCTTCATTGTTTTATTCTATATAGGTAAAATTAGT
This sequence comes from Bacteroidia bacterium, assembly GCA_030428865.1. Taxonomy (GTDB): domain Bacteria; phylum Bacteroidota; class Bacteroidia; order Flavobacteriales; family Flavobacteriaceae; genus Polaribacter. Next base: position 343,321 of record JAUIEK010000002.1, read on the forward strand.
AAAATCTTACCAACTAAAAAGGGTTATTTCTTTTTAAACGGAATTAAATAGGAGAGTGTATAGTTGAATCCAAACCCTGTATTACTAGCAAAGATTCTGTTAAAACCGGGAGCAAAGAGAGATTGAAAATTATTAGGATCATCTATAGAAACCATGATTTTATAGGATCCGCTTACAGAAATGAAAAAGTTGGTAAATGTTTCTACTTTAATACCCAACATTAATTCTAGCCATTGAGCACTCAGTCCTGAATCTTTTCTATTTACTATTATAGGATCTCCTATAAATTCAGGACTACCAGAATTAATAGTATAACTTTCTAGAGTTTGATCAAAAGAACTGATTCCATATCGAAATCCAACAAAAATTTCATTATTCATGTTCTGCCAATTATCATACGCGTTGTAATTTGCTCCAACTCGAAGGTAATTTCCTTCAGAAAAAGCAGTAATGTAATCTTCTCTAACGCGTTCCTGTTCTGTGCCAAATTCAGCAGCGATATACCAACTTTTTGAAATTCTGTAATCAGCAACAAACTCTAAACCAGAATAATCATCATCAAAAAACTCCAAAACAGGTTTGCTAATATCAATACCTAACCGAAGGCCATAAGCTGTTTTATGTACGATACTGTCTTTTTCTTTTTCAACTTCTGGAGTTAATTGAGACCACGAGGTAAAAGCAGTTAGAACAAAAAGAAGGCTAATGACGTATTTGTACATGAGCTGAGTTTTCGCTGGTTATAGATGTTGAAATAATTTCAAATGATTGAATCCAATTATTTGTAGAAGAAATAGATAAATTGTTAAAATTAGCCTTGAATCCGCAAGAGCGAGAAACAAAAATTTCTTCTATCTCATAATCAATTTGTAATTGATCTTGTACATCGCCTCTAGATAAATTATAGATTGTTTGTGTTGAATTTACATCTAATGGAATAGCAATAGAATCAGTAGTCACGCCATCATAAATAGCGCTATCTGCAGCTTCTACTGAAACAGTTAGATTTTCCACTTCTTTTGTATTCTCAGGATCAGAGTTATCGTAGAAGCGAATGATCAATTTAGGAGTTGTGGGTAAGACACAAATGTCATCTTTTTCACACGAATTTAGCAGTAACGAACTAAGAAATAAGATTAGTGCACTATATCGCTTCATTTGGATTTGATAATCTAGCTGTCAAATGTAATAAATCCAAATCCTATTTAAGAAAACACTTCAAAAAATGTTTTTGTTTTATCTACTTATTCTTAAGTAAGAAAGCTCTAATTTTTTCAGAACTACTATCCATATAAACAATTTCACCTTTTGGATTGATAATTATGTATGTAGGAAAAGAGCTTATTTTAAACTTATCATTAAACTCTTTGTTGACCAAAGCAACAGGCCATTTGATATCTTTTCTTTTAATATACCTGCTTAAAGAACTTTCTGTGTCATGATAAAAAATACCAATAATATTTGCCAAACCTTTATTAAATAAATCTTTTATGATAGGTTCTTGCGATACACAGCCTTTGCACCACGTTCCTCCAACATCAATTAAAAGATAATTGTTAGATTTTAGGTGATTACTAATTAAGGTTTCTTTGCCGTTAAGCAATTGAATTTTTAAATCTTTTACATTAGTTCCTTTTTTAAAAACAATTTTAGTTTCTTTTTTAGTTTCTTTGATACTGATAGATTCCCCATTTTCACTAGCTTTTTCAATTCTATAGTTTTCTCCATGCAGTGTAAAAACAGCATTATGATCTATGGGTTCTCCTTGTCTTATATAGTCTAATAATGAACTGCCTTTATTAATTTCTTGATCCGTTATAAAAATCCTGTCTCCTGAATCATCTGTTTCAAATGTAAAAAGTCCGTCCATAGATCCATCATAAAGTAATATGGTTATAGGCTTACCACCTAATATAGATTTAGAATATCTAATATTCATTCTTTGTTGTGTGAGCCACAATGTAGCAGAAAGCATTTTACCCTTTGGGAATTTTTTACTATAAAATCTCATTATGTTTTCCTCGTTTTCCTTTCTGATTTTACTTCTTCCTAACTTATAATTAACAACTGCATTTTTATTTGTATTGTTAGTAAGATTGATGATTGTATTTTGGTTTAAAGTAACAGCTTTTCCATCATCAGTAAAATCTAGATTACCATTAGAATCTATATGAATGGTAGCAGTAGGAGAGTTGTAATTTTCTACTAGCAATGTAATAATTTTACCAAAGACTGAATTTTTAGTTCCTGCAAAGTATAAATAACCGTATGCAGTTTTTTCTTTATTTAAGGAATTTGGAAAACGTTTTATTGTAGCACTCTTGTTTGTATAATGTACAATATCAGATTCTAATTTTGTAAGAGGAATAAAACCTATATCAGTAGAATTTTCTCCCATAGGATTTATATAGTCAGAATCCATCGAAAAATTAATTTCTTGAGATGTTACAATTGTCGATAGACATAATAATGTAATAAAGATGTATTTTTTCATAATTGAATTGGGTTAGTTTGCAATATTAAGACGTATAAAACTGAAAAGCGTTGCAAAGTTATTTCTCGAATAAAGCAATGGTTTCTATATGGGCAGTATGTGGGAATTGATCTACTAGACTAAGTTTTTTTAGTTGGTAACCATTGTTAACTAATTCTTCAGTATCTCTAGCTTGTGTTGCAGGGTTACAAGATACGTATACTATTCGATCGGCATGTAAACCAATAATCTTTTTTAATGTTTTTGGAGCGATTCCAGCTCTAGCAGGATCAAGGATGAGTGTTCTTATGTTATTTTTATATTCTGGGTGCTGAATCAAAAACTTTCCAACATCTGCTGCGTAAAAATTAACACCTTTAATGTTGTTACGTTCGGCATTTTTCTTTGCATCTTCAATAGCAGATGATACAATATCTACACCTATAATTTTAGTATTGTTGCTTTTAGAAGCCAATATTTGCCCTATGGTGCCAGTACCACAGAATAAATCCATCACTACTGTATTGTCTATTGCAGACCTATCCTCAAGAGCATAGTCAATTACCTTCGAATATAATTTTTCTGCAGATTTAGGATTCGTTTGAAAAAAACTTTTCATGCTAATTTCAAATTGTAGCCCTAATAACTCTTCCACTATTTTATCTTGCCCAGAAACTAAACTAATGCTGCCAGAAGTAGCAATTGTTCTATCCCCAGTTTCATCATTAATGGTATGTAATAATCCTGCAAAACGTTCCTTAAAGATATCTTTTAACAATTCAGTAAACTTTTCTAAATTGAATTTAGAAAGCTCAGATGATGTTGTAACAAGGTTGAATAATAGCTGATTGGTTTTATAAGATTTTCGTACTACAAAATACCTAAAAAAGCCTACTCTTTTGGGACCATGCCATGGAGCCAATCCTGTTTCTTTGCAATATTCTCTGATTATTTTTAGATTGTCCTCAACTTGTTTGTCAAACAAACCAGAATCTTTTTCAAGATTATCACCCATCCACCAAATACCACGTCTTTTAAAGCCCAATGTAAATTCGTCTATATCTGTTTTTTGTATTCTGTTATATCCAATAGCAGAAAAACCGTATTCCATTTTATTGCGATAATGAAATGTGTTTGGAGAGGAGATGAACTCATCAAAAATACTTTCAATATTGCCTACTTTTCCAATACGTTTGAATAATGATAGTGTGCTTTCCTTTTTATATTGATGTTGAAGTTCTATAGGGAGTGTTATATAAGGAGCCCCAGGAATATCTTGGTAGGGAATTTCAATCTCATTTTCTGAAGGCTGTAAAACATCAATGAGTTTACATTCGGCGTATTTCTTGCTAGACTTTTTTACTTGAGCTTTTACCAATTGTCCAGGTAAAGTATTAGGTACAAAAACAACAAATTCGCCATTTTCAGAGGTGATTTTAGCAATTCCTTTTCCTCCAAAAGCATAATCCTGAATACGTAATTCTAAAATCTGGCCTCTTTTTACAAACTTATTTCGCTCTCTTCTTGGCATTCATTTTTTGTTTAATAGGTTGACAAACTTAGGAAAGTTATCCCTGTTGAAGAAAAAATACTCATGAAATTGATTGATAATACAAGTTGATTATTTTTTAGTAATTTGCAGCCCTTCAGGGATGATTTCTCTCCCACGCTGCTTTTTCGAGCTATCGAAAAAATAAAGGTAGAGTAGGAATGGTTATTTTATTCATTTAAACTTAATTAAAATGGCTGTTTTAAACCCAACCAATTCACAAGAAGCAATCGAATTAGAAAACAAGTATGGAGCCCATAATTACCATCCTTTACCAGTAGTTTTGAGTAAAGGAGAAGGTGTGTATGTTTGGGGCGTAGAAGGTAAAAAATACTATGATTTTCTATCGGCTTACTCGGCTGTCAATCAAGGACATTGTCATCCAAAAATTATCAATGCTTTAACTGAACAAGCAAAAACATTAACACTTACATCTCGTGCTTTTTATAATGATGTATTAGGAAAATACGAGAAATATGCAACAGAATACTTTGGCTTTGATAAGTTACTCCCCATGAATACGGGTGCTGAAGCTGTAGAAACAGCTTTAAAAATATGCAGAAAATGGGCGTATGAAGTAAAAGAAATTGAAGAAAACGAAGCACAAATTGTTGTTTGTGAAAACAATTTTCATGGAAGAACCACAACAATTATTTCATTTTCTAATGATCCAGTTGCTAGAAAAAATTTTGGGCCTTTTACAAAAGGATTTATCAAAATAGAATATGATAATATTCAAGCGTTAGAAGAAACATTAAAAAACAATAAAAATATAGCAGGATTTTTGGTGGAGCCTATACAAGGAGAAGCAGGAGTTTATGTTCCTTCTGATGGTTACTTAGAAAAAGCAAAAGCATTGTGTGAAAAATACAATGTTATTTTTATTGCAGATGAAGTTCAAACAGGGATTGCCAGAACAGGGAAATTGTTGGCTGTTCATCATGAAAATGTTACGCCAGATATCTTAATATTAGGAAAAGCTCTTAGTGGAGGAGCTTATCCAGTATCAGCAGTTTTGGCTAATGATGAAATAATGAATGTTATCAGGCCAGGAAATCACGGCTCTACATTTGGCGGAAATCCCGTTGCAGCAGCAGTAGCTATTGCTGCTTTAGAAGTAGTTAAAGAGGAAAGCTTAGCTGAAAACGCAGATAGATTAGGAAAAATTTTTAGAGAAGAGTTATCTGAGTTTGCGAAAACTAATGATTTAGTAACTCTTGTTAGAGGAAAAGGACTGCTAAATGCTATTGTTATTAATGATTCTGAAGATAGTTCTACTGCTTGGGATATTTGTATAAAGCTTAGAGATAATGGCTTACTAGCAAAACCGACACATGGAAATATTATTCGATTTGCACCACCACTGGTTATGAATGAAGAGCAATTAAGAGATTGTATTCAAATTATTAAGAAGACAATATTAGAATTTTAAATGTAAAAACAGAGATGATTTTAACCATCTCTGTTTTTATAAAAAAAATATGTTAAAATTAATTACTTAGTTCTAATAGTCTTTGTTGAAGGAGTTGAGGATCTTGTAGAGCAGCCCATCCTATGGTGGCAATAATTGTAACAATGTAAATTAAATAAATAAGATTCAAGATGATTCCTATAATCCCCAAAATCTTACCCGTTTTAGCGTTCGAGTATCCATCATAATTTTCAGGAGCTTCTAAATATAGCTTCTTAGCTTTATTTGCCAATACCACAGCAATAATTCCTAAAGGCAATCCTATAATACCATAACAACAACAGGTTACAATAGATACAATTCCTAGAACTAAAGCGGTGGTGGAATTAGGTAATTTTTGTTTTTCCATAATTTTTAGTGTATTAAGATTAGTTGATTCATTTTTATTATATAACTTAAAATGACTATTGTTAAATTAGTAGACACCAAGATAATAATTATTTCTTTTCCTGCTTTAAATTGAAATTTTTTATGTGCAAGAAAGAAAACAAACAAGGCAAGCAAAGTAAAAACAGCAGGATATAAGTTAAATGCTTCGGTAAAGTTTCCTTCTATGAGAGCAGCAAGAGACCTTTGAATACCGCACCCAGGACAATCTATCCCAAATAATTTTTTATTTAAACAAGGAAGCATATATTTTTCCAACTCCATAAAATTTAATTCCTTTTGATCTCTTTGTTATTAATTATTGGTTGATAAACTATCTAAAATATTTCAATGAGTTTAAGCCTCTTACAAATTTAGTATTTATATTACATCTTTAAACTTAAAAACTATCATGGATAAAAATTGGTCTTTTACTTTGGTTTTATGTGTTATTTTTGCCAGCTCATGTCAAAAAAAGAAAACAATTACTTATATGGATGCTAATCCTCCTATTGCAGAAAGACAGCCGAAAAAACTTACAATTCACGGAGATACACGAGTAGACAATTACTTTTGGATGCGTTTATCAGATGAGCAAAAGAAAGCTAAAAATAAAGATGGACAAACACAAAAAGTATTTGACTATTTAAATGCAGAGAATGTATATTTTGATAAAGTTACCGCTCCAACTAAAGATTTTCAAGAGGCACTTTTTCAAGAAATGAAAGGAAGAATTAAAGAAGATGATTCATCTGTTCCGTACTTTAAAAATGAGTATTTCTACATTACTCGTTATGAAAAAGGAATGCAATATCCTATTTATGCTCGGAAAAAAAAATCTTTAGAAGCATCAGAAGAAATCATGTTTAATGTTAATAAAGAAGCAAAAGGGCATGATTATTTTCAATTAGGAGGTTTAAATGTTAGCCCAAATAATGAGTTGGTTGCTTATGCAGTAGATACAGTGAGTAGAAGACAGTATGTAATCCGAATTAAGAACTTAAAAACCGGAGAGATTTTTTCAGACAAAATTGAAAATACAACAGGAGGTTCTGTTTGGGCGAATGATAATAAAACATTGTTCTACACCAAAAAAGATCCCGTAACGTTAAGAAGTGAAAAAATTTACAAGCATGTTTTAGGAACTGATAGTTCTGAAGATGTAGAAGTTTTTCATGAAACAGATGAAACATTTAGTGCATTTGTTTATAAAACAAAATCAGAACGTTATATAGTTATTGGTTCTTCGAGTACAGTTTCTAATGAATACAGAGTGATTGATGCAGATAGGCCAAACGATGGTGATTTCCGAATTATTCAGCCAAGAGAAAGAGACTTAGAATACAGCCTTTCTCATTACGGAGATTATTTTTACATCCAAACAAATAAAGATGGAGCAAAAAACTTCAAGTTAATGAAAACTCCTGTTGATAAAACAGGAAAAGAGAATTGGGTAGATGTAATTCCGCATAGAGAAGATACATTATTAGAAGATATTTCCATTTTTAAAGATTATTTAGTTTTAGAAGAAAGAAATAATGGACTGAATAAAATCAGAATTAAAAAATGGGATAACTCAGAAGATTATTATCTGCCATTTGATGAAGAAACGTATTCAGTTAGCGTGTATGGTAATCCTGAATTTGACACAGATTTACTTCGTTTTTCATATAATTCACTAACAACTCCTAATTCTGTGATAGATTTTAATATGAAAAATCAAACTAAGGATGTTAAAAAAGAACAAGAAGTTTTAGGCGGGAAATTTGATAAAAACAACTACAAAAGTGAGCGAATTTGGGCTTCCGCTAGAGATGGTAAAAAAGTCGCAATTTCGCTAGTATATCATAAAGGTACCGAATTAAGCTCACAAACTCCTCTATTATTGTATGCGTATGGATCTTATGGCTATACATTATCAGATGGGTTTTCTACTACACGTCTTAGCTTATTAGATAGAGGATTTGTTTATGCCATTGCTCACATTAGAGGTAGCCAATATTTAGGTAGAGAATGGTATGAAGATGGAAAAATGTTGAACAAAAAAAACACGTTTTATGATTTTATTGATTGTACAAAACACCTTATAAAAAACAACTATACGTCAGAAGACCATATGTATGCTATGGGAGGTTCTGCAGGAGGATTATTGATGGGGGCCGTTGTAAATATGGAACCTGAGTTATATAATGGTGTTGTAGCAGCCGTTCCTTTTGTAGATGTAATCTCGACTATGCTAGATGAATCTATTCCGCTAACAACAGGTGAGTTTGATGAGTGGGGAAATCCTAAAAATAAAGAGTATTACAATTATATACTATCGTATTCTCCTTATGATCAAGTAAAAGCTCAAAATTATCCCAACATGCTAGTTACAACAGGACTGCATGATAGCCAAGTTCAGTATTGGGAGCCAGCTAAATGGGTTGCGAAGTTGAGAGAATTGAAAACCGATAAAAACCTGCTTTTATTACATACAGACATGGAAACAGGTCATGGAGGAGCCTCTGGTCGTTTTGATGCATTAAAAGAAACTGCTAGAGATTATAGCTTTTTTCTCGTTTTGGAAGGAAAAACAGAAAAATAGTTAGCTTTGCAGCCAAATCAAAAAGCTGCAATTCAAAATGAATAGACATCAAAATGTGTATAACAATCTTTTGGAGCTGGTAGGTCAAACTCCTATGGTTCAACTGCATAAGATAGTAGAGGATTTTCCAGGAACTTATTTTGCCAAGCTAGAATTTTTTAATCCTGGTCAATCAGCAAAAGATAGGATTGCGCTACACATTATTGAAAATGCGGAAAAGAAAGGGATTTTAAAACCAGGAAGTACAATTGTTGAAACCACTTCTGGTAATACAGGTTTTTCATTGGCCATGATAGCGATGGTGAAAGGGTATAAATGTAAATTAGCTGTTAGCGACAAATCGTCAAAGGACAAAATTGATGGTTTAAGAGCCATGGGTGCAGAGGTTTTTGTCTGTCCTGCCAATGTGCCTGCAGATCATCCTAAATCATACTATGAAGTTGCAAAAAAAGTTCAAAAAGAAACTCCAAACTCTATCTATATTAATCAGTATTTTAATGAGTTGAATATAGAGGCTCATTATGAAACTACAGGCCCTGAAATATGGGAGCAAACTCAAGGAAGAGTTACTCATGTTGTCGTAGCAAGTGGCACAGGAGGAACGATATCGGGTTGCGGAAAATACTTAAAAGAAAAAAATCCAGACATAAAGATATTAGGAGTAGATGCAGAAGGATCAGTGTTGAAGAAATACCATGAAACAGGAAAGATAGATCCAAATGAGATTAAACCCTATAAAATAGAAGGGTTGGGTAAAAACTTAATACCAACTTCTACTGATTTTTCTGTGATTGACGTGTATGAAAAAGTCTCCGATAAAGCTGCGGCTTGCAAGGCAAGAAAATTAGTTATAAAAGAAGGAATCTTTTCGGGCTATACTAGTGGAGCTGTTGTACAAGCTACAGAACAATATGCTCAAAAAAAATTGTTTAATGAATCGAGTGTGGTTGTTTTAATTTTTCCAGATCATGGATCTCGTTATATTACTAAGATTTATAGTGATCGTTGGATGAAAGAGCAAGGTTTTTTTGATGAAGATCTTCCAAAAAATAAGCAATCTCACTATGTTAATTAATTGAGGTTAAGATGAAGCTCTTTTATTAATTTGATTAACTCCCAAAAATTCGGTTACTTTGCAACCTCAAAGTATATAAAAAAGTAATGACGAAAGACTTATTTGAAAGAATTCGAGACGATAAAGGTCCGTTGGGCAATTGGGCAGACAAGGCTGAGGGATACTATGTATTTCCTAAGTTAGAAGGGCCTATTTCTAATAGAATGTCTTTTAACGGGAAAAAAGTAATTACTTGGAGTGTTAATGACTACTTAGGACTTGCTAATCACCCTGAGGTTATAAAAGTAGATGCTGAAGCTGCTAAAGAATATGGAATGGCTTATCCTATGGGAGCTAGAATGATGTCTGGCCACACGAAATTCCATGAGCAATTAGAGAACGAATGTGCTGAATTTGTAGGAAAAGAGGCTTCTTATTTGTTAAACTTTGGTTATCAGGGAATCATGTCTGCAATTGATGCTCTAGCAGGTAAAAATGATGTGATTGTTTATGATGTAGATACGCATGCTTGTATTATTGATGGAGTACGATTACATCCAGGTAAACGATTTGTTTACAAGCACAATGATATAGAGAGTTTTGAGAAAAATGTGCAACGTGCTGTAAGAATGGCAGAAAAAACAGGAGGAGGTATATTGGCTATTTCTGAAGGAGTTTTTGGTATGCGAGGAGAGCAAGGAAGGCTTAAAGAAATTTGTGCACTTAAGAAAAAATATAATTTTCGTTTACTTGTTGACGATGCTCATGGCTTTGGAACGTTAGGGGATATGGGCAAAGGAACTGGTTTTGAACAAGGAGTACAGGATGATATTGATGTTTATTTTGCTACGTTTGCAAAATCTATGGCAGGAATTGGAGCATTTTTGGCAGGAGATAAAGATATAATTCAGTATTTGCAGTACAATATGCGATCACAAATGTTTGCAAAGTCTTTGCCTATGCCGATGGTAAAAGGTGCTCTTAAACGTTTGGAAATGATTCGTACAATGCCAGAATTAAAAGAAAAGTTATGGGAGAATACTCGTGCTTTGCAATCTGGTTTACGAGAAGCAGGTTTTGATTTAGGTACAACACAAACTTGTATTACGCCAGTATATTTAAAAGGAGATATACCAGAGGCTATGGCTATGGTAAAAGATTTAAGAGAAAATCATGGGGTGTTTTGTTCTATTGTTGTTTACCCTGTAATACCAAAAGGATTAATCATTTTAAGACTAATTCCTACAGCAACTCATACACAACAGGATATTGATGAAACTATTGAGGCTTTTTCGGCTATTAGAACTAAATTAGAAAGTGGTGTATATAAGAAAGCGGCAGCTGCTATAATGGAGTAATTAAAACCGTAGTAAGAGAGAATTAGTTAAAAAATATACCGAGGTTAACCTCGGTATATTTTTTCGTATAAATTACTATAAAGCTCTTTAATAACTTTTCGTTTCATTTTCATAGTAGGTGTTAAATGACCTCCATCTATAGACCACTCATTAGGAGTTAGTTCAAACTTTTTTATTTGTTCCCACTTTCCGAATCTCTCATTACAAGCATCTACTTCTCGCTGAATTCGATCAATTACAATTTGAGAACTAGCTATTTCTTCTGATGATAAACCTATATCATGCCCTTTTCTTTTAATCCAGTCTTCAATAAAAACAAAGTTAGGTTGAATAATTGCTGCAGGCATTTTTTCTCCTTCACCAACAACCATTGCTTGTTCAATAAATCGAGATTGCTTTAACACACTTTCTAGTAGAGTAGGAGCAACATACTTTCCTCCAGAGGTTTTAAACATTTCTTTTTTACGGTCGGTAATTTTAAGGAAACCATCATCAGAGAGCTCACCAATGTCTCCCGTATGAAAATAATCACCAGACATTACTTCTGCAGTAAGTTTAGGGTCTTTGTAATAACCTTTCATAATATTTGGCCCTTTTGCTAAAATCTCTCCATCCTCTGCTATTTTTGCTTCTACTCCTCCTAATATTCTTCCTACAGTTCCGATTCTAAATCCGCCTCTTCTTATATCATTTACAGCAATTACGGGAGAGGTTTCAGTCAAGCCGTAACCTTCCATAATAGGCATATTTGCAGCAGCGAAAAAGCGAGCCAATCTTGGTTGTAAGGCTGCAGAACCAGAGAACATATAATCAAGATTTCCTCCTAATCCTTCTCTTATTTTTTTGAAAACTAGTTTACGAGCTATTTTAAGTTTAAACTCATACCACCAACCATTGGCACCGTAAGGTTCATATTTGATAGCTAAATCGATAGCCCAGTAAAATAATTTCTTTTTAAAACCAGATAGTTCTTCTCCGCGACCATATATTTTATCAAATACTTTTTCGCAAAGCCTAGGAACTACTGTCATTGTATTAGGCTTTATCTCTTTTAAATTATCACTAATTGCTTCAATAGACTCAGCGAAATAAATTTCTACTCCAGAATAGTGATATAGGTAAAGCATCATACGTTCAAAAATATGACATACAGGTAAAAAACTTAATGCAATACAATTTCCTAATTCTAGCGTTTCAAAAGGAAGTCTTTCAAAACTACCTAAAACATTTGACACAATATTATCGTGAGACAACATCACACCTTTGGGTTGACCTGTTGTGCCAGAAGTGTAAATGATTGTAGCTAAATCATCTGGTTTTACTGAATTTTTAAGTGTGTCAACTTCATCTTGATTACTGGTATCTTTTCCTAGTTCTAGTACTTCTTTCCAGTTTTTTTCTCCCACAACCTCATCGAATGTATAAATACCTTTTAAGGTTTTAATATTGCCTTTTACAGAATTTAGTTTCTCTAGAATTTCTATATCAGAAACAAAACAATATTTAGCTTCAGAATGATTTAATATATATTCATAATCTTCTTTAGATATAGTTGGGTAAATAGGTACGTTTTGAGCTCCTAATTGAAGTACACCCAAATCTAATACATTCCATTCGGTTCTATTATTAGTAGATATAACTGCAATTTTATCTTGAGGTTTTACTCCAAGTTTTAGCAAACCTCTACTAAGTGCATTAATCTTTTCTATGTATTCTTCTGATGAGGTAGCAACCCATCCTTCTTTTTCATATTTTGTAACAAACGCTTTTTTAACATTATAAGTCTCTTTTGCATAGTATGCAAAATCGAATAATCGAGTGATTTTAATTGACATGTTTTCTTGGAAAAAATTGTATTCTCGCAAAGTACAAAAAAGTCTAATTTTTCACAAGCTATTCCTGCTTAGGATTTCGTATAAAAAAAGCATTCTCATTAACAAGAGAATGTTTTTTCAGACCGAAAATAGTATTAATTTCTATTGTTTTTCTAATAAATGCATAGAAAAACTTTTCCCGTTTATTTTAGTGTACTTAGAATCAATGTCATAGGCAACTTTCATGTCTTTAATATCAAAATTACCTGTTACTTTAGTGTATTTAATATTTAAGTCTTCTTTAAACTGTACAGCTCTAAAAGATACACCATCTTTAAATTTTGAATATTTAAATGTAGCAGATTCTTCAAAAACAGCATTGGAAAAACTAACATTATTATCAAACTCAGCATATTTAAATGTAGTATCTTCTTCAAACTTTGCTCCTTTAAAAGAAGCTTCTCTCTCAAATTTAGAGTACTTGAACATTGCTTTTCCTTCAAAATTGCAGTTTTCAAAAATAGCATCATTATAGAAGCTTGCAATAAAAGTGTAGCCACTATTATCTCCATCAGGAATATAAGCTAATACATCATCTTTAAAAATGCAATTTTGAAAAGAAACCTTTGATTTTATAAGGTTTTTTACTGTGTTGTCGCTTTGTCCCCACCAATTTCTTTTTCTTTTAGGTAAATCAGGAAGTTTTTCTTCCATAAATGTAAAGTCCAAATGTCCTTCTATTGTAGCATTTTTTATTGCAATATCTTTACCTGCTTTTAAGTCTTTCATAAGATCAACTGCTTTAATCATTTTTTGAGCTGACAATGGAAGACAGATTGTTAGTAATAGTAAAAACGAAATAGTAAAATATTTTCTCATAATATTCTGATTTTATAATAAAGACAAAAAGTTACTTAGCTTGTGACACTTTTTATTTATTATTCTTTTCGACCCATTTTCGAGCGTTTACAAAAGCCTCTAACCAAGGAGATATTTCATCTTCTCGTTCGTTTGGATAATATGCCCAGTTCCATTGAAAAGTAGAACGTTCTATATGTGGCATGGTTACTAAATGACGTCCAGTTTTGTCACACATCATAGCTGTATTAAAATCGGAACCATTAGGGTTATGAGGATATTTATCATAAGCATATTTAGCCACAATATGATAGTTTTCTTCTGTATAAGGAAGTGAAAACTTGCCTTCTCCATGAGAAATCCACACACCTAAAGTACTTCCTTGTAAAGAAGATAGCATTACGGAATTATTTTCCTGAATTGTAACAGACGTAAAAGCGCTTTCGTGTTTTTTAGAATCATTATATGTCATTTTACCATGTACCTCGTGATCTGGATTCAAGAGTTCTAATTCCATCCATAGCTGACATCCGTTACATATTCCAATACTAAGAGTATCTTCTCTATTAAAAAATTTCTTTAATGCTTTATTAGCTTTTTCGTTGTACTTAAAGGCTCCGGCCCAACCTTTTGCAGAACCCAACACATCTGAATTTGAAAATCCACCTACAGCGCCTATAAACTGAATATCTTCTAAGGTTTCTCTTCCAGAAATTAAATCGGTCATATGCACGTCTTTTACATCAAATCCAGCTAAATACATAGCATTTGCCATTTCACGTTCTGAGTTACTTCCTTTTTCTCTAATAATAGCAGCTTTTGGCTTAGGCTTAGAAGAATCTATTGTAGGAAGTTTTCCTGTGAAATGATCTGGAAATTTGTATTGTAAAGGCTGATTTTTATAATTAGTGTATCGCTCTTCAGCTAAATTATTAGCAGTTTGTTTTTTATCAAACAAATAAGAGGTTTTGTACCAAACATCTCTTAATTCAGATACAGATAAGGAAAAGTTATCTGCATAGTTTTTAATGTTTACACGATCTCCTTCAACAACTTCGCCAATTTTGATTGCATGTATATCATTTTTATCAAAAATAGTTTCTACTTTATCACTTTTTGCTTGAATAACGATTGCTGCATTTTCTGAAAACAGTAATTTAATACTATCCGATTCTTTAATTTCACTTAAATCGATGTTTGCACCAATGTCATTATTTGGAAAACACATTTCTAATAATGTTGTTATAAGTCCGCCAGAAGAAACATCATGACCAGCGATTATATTTTCGCTTTTAATGAGTTCTTGAAGAGCATTAAAAACATTTTTAACATAAATAGCATCTTTAACATTGGGAGCATCACTTCCCACTTTATTTAGAACTTGAGCAAAAGAGCTACCTCCTAATTTGTGTGAATCTTTAGAAAGATTAATATAATACAAACTTCCTTTATCAAGTTGTAAAGCTGGTTCTACAACCTTTTTAATATTACTGCAATGTGCTGCAGCGGATATAATTACAGTACCTGGAGCAATAACTTCTTCATTAGAGTATTTTTGCTTCATAGAAAGAGAATCCTTTCCTGTTGGAATGTTAATTCCTAATTCAATAGCAAATTCAGAGGCTGCTTCTACAGCTTGATACAATCGAGCATCTTCTCCTTTGTTTTTACAAGGCCACATCCAATTTGCAGATAAAGAAACAGATGTTAAATCATTTTCTAGCGGAGCCCAAATAATATTAGTAAGTGCTTCTGTGATAGAGTTTCTGCTTCCAGCAATAGGATCAATTAAACCTGAAATAGGTGAGTGGCCAATAGAAGTAGCGATACCTTCTTTCCCATTATAATCCAACGCCATAACGCCAACATTATTCAATGGAAGCTGTAAACTACCTACGCATTGTTGTTTTGCTACTTTTCCGCCTACGCATCTATCTACTTTATTAGTCAACCAGTCTTTACAAGCAACGGCTTCTAGTTGTAAAACATTTTGCAGGTAGAATGAAAATTGCTCTTTAGAGTATTCTACACCTTGATAAGAAGACGGAACAGAAACATCTTTCATGATAGTTTTTGGAGATGATCCAAACATGTCCTCTAAAGCCAAGTCCATTGGTTTATCTCCGTTTAAAGAAGATTCGAATGTAAATTGATGATCTCCACTAACTTTTCCAACCTCATACATAGGAGAACGTTCTCTTTCCGCAATTCTGTTGAGAAGGGATTTATTTTCTTCATTAATAACAAGCCCCATTCGTTCCTGAGATTCATTACCAATCAATTCTTTTCTAGATAATGTGGGATCTCCAATAGGTAGTTTGTCTAAATCAATTTTTCCTCCAGTTTCTTCAACTAATTCAGATAAACAATTTAGATGACCGCCAGCACCATGATCATGAATAGACACAATATGGTTTGTGTCACTTTCTACCATGCCACGAATGGCATTGGCTACTCTTTTTTGCATTTCAGGATTTGATCGCTGTATTGCATTTAATTCAATCCCAGAAGAAAACTCGCCTGTATCTGCAGAAGATACTGCTGCACCACCCATTCCAATTCGGTAATTATCTCCACCTAATATGATAATTTCATCTCCTTTTTTAGGAGTGTCTTTTTGTGCTTCTTTTTCTTTTCCGTAACCAATTCCACCAGCTAACATAATCACTTTATCAAATCCTAGTTTTCTGGTATTTTCTTCATGTTCAAAAGTGAGAACAGAACCAGAAATAAGTGGTTGCCCAAATTTGTTCCCAAAATCAGAAGCTCCGTTTGATGCTTTTATTAAAATATCAAGAGGCGTTTGGTATAACCACTTTCGTTCTTCGAGGTTTTCCCAAGGTCTGTTTTTCTCAAGTCTTGAATATGATGTCATGTAAACTGCTGTTCCAGCCAAAGGAATAGATCCTTTTCCTCCTGCTAAACGATCTCTAATTTCTCCACCAGAACCAGTAGCTGCACCATTAAAAGGCTCTACAGTTGTAGGAAAATTGTGTGTTTCTGCTTTTAATGAAATTACAGAATCAAATTCTTTATTGCCATAAAAATCAGCGATATCAGCACTTTTAGGTGCAAATTGAACAACTTTAGGTCCTTTTATAAAAGCAACATTGTCTTTGTATGCGGATACAATTGTATTTGGATTTTTTTCTGATGTTTTTTTTATGAGTTTAAATAAAGAACTCGGTTTTTCTTGTCCGTCAATTATAAATGTACCGTTGAATATTTTGTGGCGACAGTGCTCTGAATTGACTTGAGAAAAACCAAATACTTCAGAATCTGTAAGTTTACGTCCTATTTTTTTTGATAGATTCTCTAGATATTCAATTTCTTCTTCATTGAGAGCTAGGCCTTCTTTTTTGTTATAAGCATCAATATCATCAATTTCTAAAATTGACTCAGGTTTGATATTAATCGTAAATAGTTGTTGATTAAGCCCATTATATTTTTGTAATATCATTGGGTCAAAATCTGTATAATTCTCATTAACAGCAAAAAATTCTTCAATTCTAGAAATACCTGAGATTCCCATATTTTGGGTAATCTCTACTGCATTGGTACTCCACGGAGTTATCATGGTTATTCTAGGACCAACAAAAAAGGCGTCAATAGACGCCGCGTTTATTTTAGGTTGGTTGCCAAACAACCAAGTTAATTTTGAAAGGTTTTCTTGTGAGATTTCTGTTTGAGCTTCTATAGCAAAAACTTTATCCTTAGGATTTCCAAAAAAGTGAATCATTTTTAGTGTTGTCGTTTATAAAGCAAAAATAAGTTTTTTGCCACGACTACATCTAATTCTTCTTCAAATTTATCAACCTTCTATGTTAATTAGTCTTCACTATCTTTTTTGCTACTGATGCATTTCCTGATGTCATACGAATTAAGTATATACCTGATTTAAGACTTTTAATATTAATTCTAAAGTTTTGATTTTCAATAGTGTTTTCGTAAACTTTATTGCCTAAAATAGAATATATTATCAAATCAGTCTTACCAGGTAAGTTGTTTAATAGGATATAATCTTTTGCAGGATTTGGATACATACTTACTTGCTCAAAAAAATGATCATCAAAGCTTAATGTAGCTGAATGAGAACCTAGATCATCTACTGTATCTTGAGGAAAAGAGTCCCATTCATTTGCTAGGTCAAAAATAGTGCTAGGGTTTACAACTGATGTCTTTCTTCTTAATGTAACATCTTTTGCAAAATTTTCACTGCCACCATCAAAAACTCCAATTATATCAATTAAAGTATCATCTCTAAACAATCCTACAGGATCGTTACCATTAAAATTTAGAGGTTCTCCAAAATTAGTGGCACTATTGTTAGGGATAGCAATATCTGATTCAGATAAAAGTGTTGCATTGTCTGCATTCCCATTTATTATTACAAATACATCTCCTGAATTTAAAGTACCGAATAAATCATATCGTGTAGACCAAGAACCAGCTCCATTTCCTTGTCTTCTTAAATTGTATGAAGATAAATTAACTGTACTTCCAGTAAAGTTAGCTATTTCTATTGCTTTGTTATTTGAAGATCCTTCTATATATTCAGAGATAAATATCTCATTAGAGCTGTTTGCAGATCCGTCAGTTGTAGTTGCATTGACTGGAGTACTTTGCACAGACTCATTATTCACAGCATCTCTAGCTATAATTGTAACTGAATAAGTAGTTGAAGCAGTTAGTCCATTTACCGTATATGAGGTGTTATCTGTAGTAGCATTAAATGTATTATCTAGATAAATATCGTAAGCAGTAACTGCTGTATTATCTGTTGATGCATTCCATGTAACTCTAAAAGAAACATCTGTTTCATTACTAATGGTAATATTGGTAGGAACACTTGGAGCCTCAGTATCTGCTAATGTAGAAACAGCTAGAGGACTACTTTGTGCAGATTTATTTTCTGCTATATCAGCAGCTAAAACTGTTAAGCTGTAGGAAGTATTGGATAATAAATTTGATATTTCGTAGTTAGTACTAGAGGTTGAAGTTTCTAAACTTCCATTTACAAATATTTCATAATTAGACACACCTATATTATCTGTTGATGCATCCCAAGATAAGTTTATAGAAGAAGTAGTAATATTGTTGGCAACCAAATTCATAGGAATACTAGGAGCTTCAGTATCAGAATTAGAATAAATTCCCCATATATCCTCAGCCTCAGGACCACCCCAAATTCTAGTAGCTAATCTAGGATTATCTATAAATGGATTTCTATTACCTTGCGCATAGGTATTTGATGAATTACCATGATAATCATTCCGTTGTCTTTCAATTTGAGATACAGGATCTTCGGCATTCCATTGCAGAAATAAGTCTATCATATCATCTGGAGTGGAAGCATTACTGCCCACACCAACATTACTAGGCAGTGTACGTGAATCGTAACGTAAATACATGTACATCATCATTCTTGCAACATCTCCTTTCCATTCATCACCAGGATACCACCCGCCACTTACTGCTCCAGAATTTCCACTACCATTTGCAAACAACCTACTACCTCTTGAAGAATTTGTTTGAACATCACAAGGTCTTAAATTATGTGCATCAGCGTAAGGAGGACCATCTTCACCACTTTGATCTAAATCGGGTGTGCCTAATGAGTTTGCATAAACGTGCTCTCTGTTCCATTCTCCAGTATCTCCTCCATTTTGATTAATTCCACGAGTTCTTGCCGTGGTTCCGCTAGAGCTATAACCATACATTAATAGAACCTCATTTTCATTATCAGGATTAACATCTGTTTCTTTTGATGCATTCCAAATACCTGGAGTATAAGAAAGGTTATTTGTGTGGGTGGTAATAATTTTGTTTGATAATGCATTTTTAAGACTAATTCCAGTAAGGTTAAGGTCTACATCATCATAATAACTCTGTTGCCCTAATATTAGGGTTGAAGAAATTAAAAATAAGTATAAAAAGAGTAATTGTTTTTTCATCTATTTTCTTTCAAGTAGTGCCATATAAAATCCATCATAGCCTGATTGATGAGCAAGCACTTTGTTGTCTTTTGCAAAAGTAAAATCTTTTCCTATTTCTGAACTTAAAAACTTCTGAATTTGTTGCTGATTTTCGGAAGGGAAAATAGAACAAGTGGCATAAACTAATTTACCACCCGGCTTTACCATTGTTGCATATTTTTGTAAAATTTCTTGTTGAGTAGTTTTTATATTATCTATAAATTCAGGTTCTAGTTTCCATTTTGTATCAGGATTTCTACGCAAAACACCAATTCCAGAACAAGGAGCATCAATTAAAACTCTATCGGCTTTTTGGAAGAGTTTTTTTATCGGTTTTGTTGAATCTATAACTTTTGTATCAATATTGTGAACACCATTTCTTTTTGCTCGTATTTTTAATTTTTTGAGCTTACTTTCATAAATATCCATGGCAAATATTTGCCCTTTATTTTGCATTAATGAAGCTAAATGAAGTGTTTTCCCTCCAGCACCAGCACAAGTATCAACTACTTTCATTCCTGGTTTTACATCGAGGTAAGCAGCTACTAATTGAGAAGAAGCATCTTGTACTTCAAACCATCCATTTTTAAAAGCTTTTGTTTTGAATACGTTTGCTCTTTCTTTTAGTTGGAGTGCATCAGCATAATTAGATAAGACTACAGTTTCTATATCTTCTTTTAGCAATTCTTTTTGTAAATTTTCTTTTGAAATAGCTAATGTATTTACTCGTAAAATTACTTCTGCTGGTCTGTTTTGAGCAGCAATTTCTTGTGTCCAAAGTTCTTCTCCTAACTCATTTATACCTAGATTATCTAACCAATCAGGAATAGATTCTCTATATTTTCTAATTTTTGAAAGTTCATCAAACTTACCCTTAATTCTTCTAGAAGGAGTTTCTTCAATTTGTTTCCAATCAGGTAAAGAAATTCCTTTTAAAACACACCAAACAGCAAAAATTCGCCAAAGGTTTCTTCTATCAAAATGTTCTTTAACATCAGCGATTTCTGCATATAGTCTTTTCCAGCGGACAATTTCATAAATTGTTTCAGCAACAAACTTTCTGTCACGACTTCCCCAACGCTTATCTCTTTTTAATGCTTTTTCAACAGCTTTATCTGCATACTGATTTTCATTAAAAATTTCATTAAGGCTACCAATAACGCAAAAAACTAAATTTCTATGTAGTCTCAAATTAACTCAATATTTAGACGGCAAAGATAGAAATAACAAAAGAAGAAAAAGATTCCTTTTTATGAATTCATTATTTTCGCTTTTGTAAGATTGATTGTATGAATTTACAAAGTCCGCTGACTTATATAAAAGGAATTAGTACTGCTAGAGTAAAACTGTTACAGGAAGAACTAGGGCTTTATACCTGTGAAGATTTATTATATTGTTTTCCTAATCGTTATATTGACAAGACTCAATTTTATAAAATTAATCAGTTAGTTGATAATCAGTCAGACGTTCAAATTGTTGGAAGAATTACAGCGCTGAAAACAGTGCAACAAAAAAAAGGAAGTAGGCTTGTTGCAACTTTTCAAGACGACACAGGAACAATAGAACTTGTTTGGTTTCGAGGTCATAAATGGTTTCGAGAATCATTAAAAGTTAATCAACCGTATATTGTTTTTGGACGTTTAAATTTTTTTAATGGTAAATTCAGTATTCCACATCCAGAAATAGAATTAGTTTCTGATCAAAAAAAAGGATTACAACCTAAAATGAAACCTGTTTATCCATCAACAGAAAAACTAACGAGCAAAGGCATTAGTCAAAAAGTTTTTAGAGGATTTATAACATCAGTTTTTCATCAAGTAGGTATAGAAATTAAAGAAACGCTATCATCAGAAATTATAAATTCAAATCAGTTAATTTTAAGAAAAAAAGCTTTTTTTCAGGTTCATTTTCCAGATTCACCAAATGAGTTAGCTCAAGCCCAATATCGATTAAAGTTTGAAGAATTATTTTTTTTACAACTCCAATTTTTACAAACTAAGGAAGCTCGAAAAACCAAATATAAAGGCTATGTTTTTGAATCTGTAGGAGATTATTTTAATACATTTTACACAAATCATTTACCATTTTCACTAACTGATGCTCAAAAAAGAGTGCTCAAAGAAATTCGTAAAGATGTAGCTTCTCAAACACATATGAATCGTTTGTTGCAAGGAGACGTAGGCTCTGGCAAAACAATTGTAGCGTTTTTATGTATGTTGTTAGCCATAGATAATGGGTTTCAGGCAACGTTAATGGCACCAACCGAGGTTTTGGCAATGCAACACTACAGTTCTTTGTCAAAATTATTAGAAAAAATGCCTATTACACTTGAACTTTTAACTGGTTCAACCAAAACAAAAAAAAGAAATGAAATACATACATCACTTCAAAATGGAAGTTTGCATATTCTTGTAGGAACTCATGCACTTTTGGAAGATACGGTTCAGTTTAAAAATTTGGGAATTGCGATTATTGATGAACAGCATCGGTTTGGAGTTGCTCAACGTTTTAAAATGTGGAAAAAAAACACATTGCCTCCGCATATTTTAGTTATGACGGCTACTCCAATTCCTAGAACGTTGGCAATGACACTCTACGGTGATTTAGACATTTCTGTAATTGATGAATTGCCTCCTGGACGTAAAGAAGTGAAAACGGTACATAGATACGATACGAATCGATTGTCTGTATTTCATTTTATGAAGCAAGAAATTGCCAAAGGAAGACAAGTGTATGTTGTATATCCTCTAATTAATGAGTCAGAAGCTTTTGATTATAAAGATTTAATGGATGGATATGAAAGTATTGTGAGAGAATTTTCAACACCTACTTATCAAGTAAGTATTGTGCACGGACAAATGAAGCCTGCCGATAAAGAGTTTGAAATGCAACGTTTTATAGACGGAAAAACGCAAATAATGGTAGCCACTACTGTGATAGAAGTAGGAGTTAATGTTCCGAATGCTAGTGTAATGGTAATAGAAAGCGCAGAACGATTTGGACTAAGTCAGTTACACCAATTACGAGGACGAGTAGGTCGAGGAGCTGACCAGAGCTATTGTATATTGCTTACAGGTAATAAATTGTCAAATGAAGCAAAAACACGATTAGAAACAATGGTTACTACTAACGATGGTTTCGAAATTGCAGAAGTTGATTTAAAATTAAGAGGTCCAGGAAATTTAATGGGAACCCAGCAAAGTGGTATATTACATCTAAAAATAGCTGATGTAGTTAAGGATACTTTCATCTTAACGGAAGCCAGAAAAGAAGCAAAAAAACTACTAGATTCCGATTCTGATTTGTTGAAACCTGAGAATAATAACATCAAAAATCGAAATATTGAATTGTTACAATCCTCAGGAAATTGGTCTAATATCAGCTAAAAACGATATCGTAAATTGAGCCCGAATGTATCAAATCCTAAATCCGTATCATCAATTAATCTAAAATAAGGACGCCAATCTACACCTAAGGTTATAGGGATTTCTCTAAACTTATACTCAAGCCCTAATTCACCTACAGCTCCAAGCGTAAAAGGATCTCCTAAAAAAGCATATGGTCCTACACCTGCGTACCAATACAAAGATTCTTCTCCCAAAGGTCTATAAATAAAGTCCCATAAAACATCAATTCCAACTCCATCTCCAAAGGAAACATCCGCGTGAATTCTGCTAAATTGTCCCATAGAAAAAACAGCATCAACAGCAACATTACCTCCTGTAACGTCACCAAAACGTAAACCAAGCTCTTGAGCATTGGTATAGAGAGTAAAAAAAGATAGAAAAGATAGAATAAAGAAAGTTTTTTTCATGTTTAAAGTTTTTCTAAAGTTAACGAGTTCTTATTACAGAACCAAAACGTACAGAATTTATTGTTTGAAATATAACCTTATTATTTACTCCATATTAGGTTGTTCCTTAAGTGCTTTTTTATAAACAGGATAATTTTTATTATGAACTACTTACCAAAACTACAAAAGAAGAAAAAGTAACGTAACAAAAACTATATTTTACCTTAAAATGGATGAAATATTTAGAGTGACAGTTTTATTTCTTTAAATTTGCCGCCTATATTCACAAGATAATTTCATGAAGATTTCATATAATTGGCTGAAGCAGTTTTTACAGATTAATTGGAGTGCAGAAAAAGTAGGAGAATTATTAACAGACTTAGGTTTAGAGGTAGAAGGCATTGAGGTTAAAGAATCTGTAAAAGGTGGTTTAAAAGGAGTTGTTGTAGGAGAAGTTTTAACTTGTGAAAAACATCCTAATGCAGATAGACTAAAGCTTACAACAGTTAATATTGGAGAAAAAAATCCTGTTCAAATTGTATGTGGAGCTCCTAATGTTGCAGCAGGGCAAAAAGTTCCTGTGGCAACAGTTGGTACAGTTCTATATAATGAAAATGGAGAGAGTTTTACGATTAAGAAAGGAAAGATTAGAGGAGAGGAAAGTCATGGAATGATTTGCGCTGAAGATGAATTAGGATTAGGTTCTAGCCATGACGGAATTTTAGTGTTAGATGAAAAATTGAAAGCGGGAACTCCTGCTTCAGAGGTATTTAATGTAGAAACAGATGCTGTTTTTGAAATCGGTTTAACTCCTAATAGAGCAGATGCTATGAGCCATTATGGAGTTGCAAGAGATTTGCGTGCTGGATTGATTCAGAATGGTTTGTCACCAGAATTAATTTCTCCATCTGTTAGTGACTTTCATGTAGATGAAAGAACCCTACGAATTGATGTAGAGGTTTCTAAGAGAGAGCTTGCGCCTCGTTATTGTGGCATTTCCATTACAGATGTTGAAATTAAAGATTCACCAAAATGGATTCAAAACCGATTAAAAGCGATCGGAATTACACCTAAAAATAATGTAGTAGATATTACAAATTATGTAATGCACGAACTTGGGCAACCACTTCATGCTTTTGATGCACAAAAAATAAAAGGAAATAAAGTGGTTGTAAAAACACTTCCTAAAGGAACTAAATTTACTACTCTTGATGAAGTAGAGAGAGAGCTGCATAAAGATGATATTATGATTTGTGATGGAGAATCGAATCCTTTATGTATTGCAGGTGTTTTTGGTGGAATTAACTCAGGTGTTACAGAAAATACAACCTCTATATTTTTAGAAAGCGCCTATTTTAATCCTGTTTCTATCAGGAAAACAGCGAAAAGACATGCTATTAATACAGATGCATCTTTCCGTTTTGAAAGAGGTATTGATGTAGATTTTACAGATTATGCATTAAAAAGAGCTGCTCTTTTACTAGAAGAGTACGCAGGAGGCAAGATTGCTTCTGATATTATGGATTTTTATCCAGAGAAAATAGAAGATTTTCAAGTGTTTTTATCGTATGAAAATGCATTTCGATTAATCGGCCAAGAAATTGATAAGGAAACTATTAAAAATATTTTAGCATCATTAGAAATTAAAATTAATAGTGAAACAGAAGGTGGTTTAGGCCTTACAATTCCTTCTTATCGAGTTGATGTTCAGAGAGAAGCAGACATCATTGAAGAAGTTTTGCGTGTGTACGGCTATAACAATATTCGATTTTCTCGCAAGTTAAATACTTCTATTTCTTTTGATTCTAATAAAGAGGTTAAGATTGAAAATACAATTGCTAACTTATTAAGTGATTTAGGTTTTCACGAAATGATGAACAATTCTCTTACTAAAGAAGAGTATGTTGATTTTTCTGAAGATTTACAGAAAGATCAAAATGTAGAGATGCTTAACCCACTAAGTGCAGATTTAAAAGTGATGAGACAATCATTACTTTTTAGCGGATTAGAATCTGTTTTGCATAACATAAACAGAAAAAATAATTCATTAAAACTGTATGAATTTGGCAAAACATATCACAAAATTAATTCTAGCTATAAAGAACAAAAACATCTCACTCTTTTTGTGTCAGGAGCTAGGAATAGTGATAGTTGGTTAATAAGTAATAAAGATGCTGACTTCTTTTATCTAAAAAAGATTGTAGCTACTATTTTGGAAAAATTAGGAATACAAAACGTAAATACTTCTCCAACTCAATCTGATGTTTTATCAGAAGGAATAACTTTTTCTGTAAAAGAAGAGAAGTTGTTAGATATGGGCTTAGTGTCAAATAAAATAGCTAAGCAATTTGGAGTAAAGCAAGATGTTTTATTTGCTGATATATGCTGGAATAAACTAGTTGAGTTTGCTACAAAAAAACAAATTAAAGTTACTTCACTGCCAAAATATCCTCCTGTAAAAAGAGATTTAGCTCTATTACTTGATGACAAAATTACATTTAAAGAAGTACATGATTTAGCCTTTCAATCAGAACGAAAGTTGTTAAAAGAAATTGATTTATTTGATGTATATCAAGGAAATAATTTACCTAAAGGAAAAAAATCATATGCAGTGAGTTTTGTGTTGCAAGACGAAAACAAAACTTTAACAGATAAACAAATAGATAAAGTAATGCAAAAGTTGCAACAAACATTCGAAAAAAAGTTAGCTGCTACTTTAAGATAATGAGTTTCTAGTGGGAACTTTTTAATTATGTACAAACTATTTATAAGACCCATTTTATTTTTGTTTGATCCTGAAAAGGTTCATCATTTCACATTTTCGTGTATTCGATTTGTATGTAAAATACCTTTTGTAGCTTCTATCTTTCGAAAGATATATGAGATTAAAGACGACTCAATACATCGAAATCTTTTCGGGTTAGATTTTCCAAATCCGGTAGGTTTGGCCGCGGGTTTTGACAAAGATGCAAAACTGTTTAATGAACTATCTAATTTTGGATTTGGTTTTATTGAAATAGGCACGATCACACCCAAACCTCAATCAGGAAACCCTAAAAAACGATTGTTTCGATTAAAAAAAGATCAAGCAATTATTAATAGAATGGGCTTTAATAATGGCGGAGTTGAAGAGGTTATAAAACGACTCAAAAAAAGATCAAAACATCTTAAAAAATCAGGAGTTTTAATTGGTGGAAATATTGGTAAAAATAAAACAACACCTAACGAGAAAGCAATAGACGATTACGTTCTTTGTTTTAATGCTCTGTTTGATTATGTAGATTATTTTGTGGTAAATGTGAGTTCTCCAAACACACCAAATTTAAGAGCGCTTCAAGACAAAGAACCATTACTAGATTTGTTAAATACATTACAAAAGCTAAATACTAAAAAAGCATCTTCTAAGCCTATTTTACTTAAAATAGCTCCCGATTTATCTAATGATCATCTTTTAGATATCATAGATATTGTAAATACCACAAAAATTGCTGGTGTTATTGCTACAAATACAACTATTTCTAGAGAAGGATTACATTCTAATAATCAGGTGGAAACTGGTGGCTTAAGTGGTAAACCATTAACAAAACGTTCAACAGAAGTTATCCAATTTTTATCAGAAAAATCAAATAAATCATTCCCAATTATTGGCGTGGGAGGAATCCATTCAGCAGAAGATGTTATTGAAAAACTAGCAGCAGGTGCAGATTTAGTACAGTTGTATACAGGTTTTATTTACGAAGGTCCTAATCTAGTAAAAAAGATTAACAAAGCATTATTAGCTAAATAATAACTTTTTAGTACTACTATTTTAATTAAATTACCTCTCTATTTTTTAAAATCAAATAATCATGAAAAGTCACGATTTTGAATCTTTTGTATCAAAAACGATAGATATTAATTACCAAGAAGCTCTTAAGGTTAGAGAAGAGTTACCAGTACCGATAGAAAAATTTAGATTATGGTCCGATCAAGGTTCACGAGTTATAGGAGGAATGGTAATAGAATCGAAAGGTGTATATAAAGAAGTTATTCATTACGAGGTTCCTGATGCTGATTTTTTAGAGAGTGATTATGATGATTTAATGGAGGATTATTGTGAGAAGTGGGATTTAGAAATAGATGAGTATTGTTGGGGAGATTACTATAACTTACCAGAGAGTTTGTATCGAATGGAAATGATTAAGGCCTCCAAAGAGATCGTTAAAAAGTTAAAGAAAGAAGGGATTAAATTTTCGAAGTCTGCCGATGTTGGAATCTTAATAGAAGACGAGTGGTATGATGATATAGAAGATTTTCGATCTGTTGCTTTTGAGAGTCTTTTAGAATTACCTAAAAAGAGTGCTATTCGAGAATTTTTAGAAATGTTCTACGCCAAGAAAAAGACTGTAGATAAATTATTGAAGGAGTTAAAAAAGTGGCAGCAAGCAGAGGAAGATGCAAAGCGTATTGATTTTCCAGACAATATTGATGCTATTTTAGAAAAAGGGATAGAGTTCACTAAAAGTTTAAAACACGGTGAATCAATTCCTTATTTTGAAAAAGTATTAGAGTTAGATCCAAATCATATAGATGGTTTATCACGTTTAGCCCGAGCTTATGTATTGGCTTATGGAGAGGAAAACAAAAAGAAGGGAATAGAAGCTTACAATAAACTCATAGAACAGATAGGCCCTAAAGATTATATTTACTATAATTTAGGTCATGCATACAAAGGGTTAAAGGATTACGATGAAGCGATTGTCTGCTATAAGAAGGCAGGAGAGTTAGATTTAGAGGAGAAATACTATGCGCCTTATTACATAGGGGAATTATATTATAGTGATAAGGAAGATTATGCCAAAGCGATTACTTTTTTTAAAGAAGCTTTATCTATTAAACCAGATCATGAAAATACTCTTACGTATTTATATTTAATCTATGAAGATAAAAAGGATTATGATGAAGCAATTGCATGTGCTCTTAAAATACTAGAAATTAAACCTGATGGAGTCTATGCGGTAGATAATGTGCTGAGTATAATTAAAAAGTACATTGAAAATAATGCTCTAGATAAAGCTTACGAAAGTTACCAGAAATTTCAGAAAGAAAATATTGATAGTGAAGATTATCCAGATATCATATCAGGGTTGAGGGAATTAGGAGATGCTTTTATTGATAAAGAAGAATATAAAAAAGCAATAGATTTATATTTACAAGGAATCGATTTTACTCCCGATAATTATGTTTTATATAATGAAATAGGTTATTGTTATGATGTACAAGATGATTATGAAAATGCAGTTTCTTATTACAAAAAATCGGTTGAAATAGAGCCTAATTTTTTGACAGGGTGGGATAATTTAGGTTATGTTATAAGTCGTCAAGGAAAATTTGATTTAGCATTGCCATACTATAAAAAAGTTCTCGAAATTGATGATAGAAAGATTAATTCTTATGTAAACCTAGGAGATTTATTAATTAAATTAGACAAATTAGAAGAGTCTAAAACATACTTAGAGAAAGGTTTAGAAGTAAGTCCAGAAGCACCGCTATTAAATTTGTTATTAGGACATATTTATTTAATTAAAGGAAAAGAATCTAAAGCGATTGATTGCTATAAAAAAAGCTTAGCAAATTCAGAAACTACCGAAGAATTTATAGAAAACGCTAGAGAAGATATAGCTACTTTGGGTAAACACGGAATATTAGAAGAAAAATATCTTTCAATAATTAACACGATTAAATAATTGAATTAAAACTATGGAAATTCAAAATTTAGAGCTTTATGCTAAAGAAACGGTTAAAATGGGCATCAAAGAAATACTTGAAATAAGAGACAAATTACCTACACCTATAGAAAAGTTTCACTTATTTGCTATGCCAGAATCTTTGTATTTGGACGGGTTAATGGTTAAATCTGGAGCTATAAATGACGAAATTACATTAGCGCTAACTCCAGATATAGATATTGAACTTTATGTAAACAGTTTAACGGAAACTTTTTGCGAAAAATGGGATATGGACCCAGAAGAATATGAGCTTTATTTTTCTAATCTCTATGATCTGCCTGTGTGCTTATATTGGATGGAGATGATTAAAGCCGTAAGAGAAATTGTAGCAGGACTCAAGAAAGAAGGAGTTGAGTTTTCTAAATCTGCCGAAGTAGGAATTTGGTTTGACGATGATTACGAAGAAGACGAAGATGATTTTAAAAGTATGGCTTTTGGAGACCTTAATAAATTTCCAAAACCAGAATCGATCAGAGAATTTTTAGAGATGTTCTATGCCAAGAAAAAGACTGTAGATAAATTATTGAAGGAGTTAAAAGAGTGGCAGCAAGCAGAGGAAGATGCAAAGCGTATTGATTTTCCAGACAGCATTGATGCTATTTTAGAAAAAGGGATAGAGTTCTCTAAAAGTTTGAAAAACAGTGAATCAATTCCTTATTTTGAAAAAGTATTAGAGTTAGATCCGGATCATACAGATGGTTTAGAGCGCTTAGCCCGAGCTTATACAAATAGTTATGACGATGATCATAAAAAGAAGGCAATAGAGGCTTATCACAGACTCATAGAGCAGATAGGTCCTAAAGATTATTTCTACTATAATTTAGGTCATGCATACAAAGGGTTAAAGGATTACGATAAAGTGATTGCCTGCTATAAGAAGGCAGGAGAGTTAGATTTAGAGGAGAAACACTATACACCTTATTACATAGGGAAATTATATTATAGTGATAAGGAAGATTATGATAAAGCGATTACTTTTTTTAAAGAAGCTTTATCTATTAAACCAGATCATGAATCTTCAATAGAATATTTAGCTTCTATTTATAAAGATTTAGGTAATTATGACGAAGCAATTAAGTTTAAAAAAGCTCTTTTAGATATAGATCCTGATAGGGAGTTAATAACATACGAAATTAATGGTTTACGTAAGAAAAAAATAGAAAAATGTATAGAAGACGGCTTACTTGACGAAGCCTATGAAATAGCTAAAGATATAAATCCTGAAGAAATTAATGATATACTAGATAGAGATCTTACGGCATTTACATTAAGAGATTTAGGCGATGCTTTTCAAAAAGAAGAAGAATACGATAAAGCAATTTTGTCTTATCAAAAAGCTATTGAAATTAAACAAGATGATCATATTCTTTATAATCAAATAGCTACTTGTTATTATATGCTAGGAGATTATGATACTGCAATTTCTTATTATGAAAAATCTGTTGAGGTAGCTCCAAGATATATAAATGGATGGAATAATATAGCTCATATTTTAATACGTCAAGATAAATTAGATTTAGCTTTATCGTGTTATAAAAAATCTATAGAGCATAATCCTGAAGAAGAAGAACCTTATTATAAGTTAGGGTTGTTTCTTTACTCTCAAGGAGATTATAAGCAAGCAGTAATATATCTTGAAAAAGCTTGTGAAATAGATCTTTACAGCCACCCAGATAAAATTGAAGGGTTAATTTATTCTTACGTAATGCTAAAAGAGTATGATAAAGCAATTGAAGTAGATTCTAAAGCACTCGAAATGGGTCAAGATTTTTATGATGCTATGGTTTATACTTATTATCAAAAAGGAGATTATAAGAAAGCTATTGCTCGTATTGATTCAACAATTCCTTATTCTAGTATGCACCCCAATACTGTTAACTACTTGGCTATATCTTGTGAGAATATAGAGGATTACGATAAGGCTATAGAATATTATAAAAATGGCACCAAAGCCCATAAAAATCATATCATTTTGTATGGGAATTATGCATATGTATTAGTTAAGCTAAAAAAACTGAAGGAAGCAAAATCTGTGTTAGAAGAAGGGATTAAAATTTTTGAGGGTCAAGATAGATTACCATTATATCTAATACTGGGTCATATTTGTTTAATTGAAGATAAAGAGCCAGAAGCTATTGATTACTACACAAAAAGTTTAGCAGCTTCAAACTCTGAAGAGAATTTTAAAAATTATGCTGAAAAGTATTACAAAACACCAAAAGATAACGGAGTAACAGAAGAAAAATATTTGTCAATAATTAACACAATTAA
The DNA here is from genome assembly GCA_030428865.1 of Bacteroidia bacterium. Lineage (GTDB taxonomy): Bacteria > Bacteroidota > Bacteroidia > Flavobacteriales > Flavobacteriaceae > Polaribacter. The sequence goes on from JAUIEK010000002.1 coordinate 374,658, forward strand.
ATAATTAAAATAGTGCAATTGAATCACCTAAGTGATAATCAAAATACTTAACCATTGTTGTATATTTGATTAATGAATCAAATTAAGATTATTGAGTGCCCAAGAGATGCAATGCAAGGGATTAAAAGTCATTTTATTCCTACAGAAAAAAAAGCACAATACATAAACTCATTACTAAAAGTTGGTTTTGATACAATTGATTTTGGAAGTTTTGTGTCTCCAAAAGCAATTCCTCAAATGAAAGATACAGCAGAAGTTTTATCTATGTTAGATTTATCTAACACAACAAGTAAACTTCTTGCAATTGTAGCAAATGTAAGAGGAGCAGTTGATGCTTCTCAGTTTTCAGAAATAGATTATCTGGGTTACCCGTTTTCTATTTCAGAAAATTTTCAAATGCGAAACACACACAAAACAATTGCTCAATCAATAGAAACACTACAAGAAATATTAAAAATAGCATCAAAAACCAAGAAAGAAGTAGTCGCTTATTTATCAATGGGTTTTGGTAATCCTTATGGAGACCCTTGGAATGTAGATATTGTTGGTAACTGGACAGAAAAACTATATGGAATGGGCGTAAAAATTCTATCGCTATCAGATACTATTGGTAGTTCAACTCCAGAAGTGATAGATTATTTATTTTCTAATTTAATTCCTAAATACCCAGAAATTGAATTTGGAGCTCACTTACATACAACACCAGATACCTGGAGGGAAAAAATAGCAGCAGCTCATAAAGCTGGTTGTAAGCGTTTTGATGGAGCAATTAAAGGATATGGTGGTTGTCCTATGGCAAAAGATGAGCTAACAGGAAATATGCCAACAGAAAAGCTACTATCGTATTTTACAGAACAAAAAGAAGATACGGGTATAAAACCTATGAGTTTTGAAAGTGCTTATAATAAAGCGTTAGAGATTTTTTAGTTTACTTATTTAACCAACATAAGATGCTTTTTGCATCTTATGTTGGTATTTGTTTCTTGAAATTTTTAAAATTGATATTGAATTCCTGCATAAACTCCAAAAGGATGTCCTGGTCTTAATCCTGCAGGCGCTCTAGAAACTGCGTAAGTAGCATCAAATAAATTAATAATACTACCTGTTACATTTAAGTTTTTAGAAATATTATACACTCCAGAAAAATCGACAATAAAATTTGAATCAATTTTTTCACTTTCTATAATATTTCCTGTTCCTGCTACTGTTCTAAACTCTCCAGTATATCTTGCATTAAGATTTAATTGAAATTTAGAATGTTCTAAAGAAATAGATGTATTAAATTGATTTTTAGGAATGTAAGGCATCTCATCACCAGCAGTTACTACTCCCCACAGATCATCATCAGAACCAAAACTATTTTCAAATTGGGTGTTTGTGTATGTATAGCCAAAAGAAATAGGTAAAGAAAAACGATTGTTCTTTCTTAATAGATCATAGTTTAATAATATTTCAAGCCCGTTAACTGTAACCTCTCCTGCATTAAATTGATCGAGAGAACCTGTTCCGCCACTTGCTGCTAAATCACTTCCTAATAAGTTGCTATAATCATTATAAAAACCAACAACTTCTCCTTGTAATCCACTAAAGTTAAATCGAGAACCTAACTCATAGTTAATACTTTCTTCTGGTTTTTGTCCTTCTTGATTTCCTGGAGGAGAAAATCCTTTATGAATTCCTCCAAAAAAAGACAGGTTATTATTTAATTGATAGTTGGTTCCCAATCCAGGAATAAAAACGGCTACATTGTTTTCTCTAGTAGATAAATCATTGCCTGTTCTGTTAGGATCGTTTGTTCCAAAGTTTTCTCTTTTTAAGAGGATGTTTTCATATCTAAACCCTGGAGTTAATGTCCATTTACCACTTTTTAAGCGGTATGTAGCATAGGATGCAAATGCTCTAGCACTACTAATTCTATTAGCATCAGAACCAGGAACTCCATTAGAAGTTAAACTTAATTGACCAGAAGAATTAATGCTGTAACCATCTACCCATTGAAATCTATCCTCTTCATCATAATGATATCTTGCTCCAATTTCAATATCGTGAAAAGTATTTCTTCCATACCAATGATAATCAAGTTTGGTTTGTATTCCTTGTGATAAATAATTTCTATTATTAGCCTTTATCAACAAAGCATCATCATCAGAATTTAGAATACCTCTCATAATTGCAAAATGGTTCGAATATGTGTTGGTGTCTTCTAAAACAGTAGCTATGCCTAGTCTATTTCCTTCAGAAACAACATTATTAAGCTTATACCAGTTTCTATAAAAATCATTATAATAACCAACAGTGGTTAATTGAATATTTTTAGAAAAATTGACAGTATGTGTAAGCATCAATTGCAAATGATCATTTGTCATTTTGTCGTTTGCAGAAGAAGCATACCTGTTAAAAGGATTGCTATTAAAATCATTTTCAGAAAGTCCCAAATAAGTCTCATTTGAAACTTCATCAGCATATTGAAACTTTGCCAATAAAGATTGTTTTGTTTTAGCTTCAGGGAATAAGTTTAATCTAAATTTAATTACTACATCATTTTTATCAAAACCAGTATTTGCTCCATTTAGTAAATCTTTAAATCCGTTTGAATTAAAGTTTGAATATTCAACCATGTAGCCAAAGTTCTTTTTAGAATCTCCTATTTTAGTATGAAATTGGGCTGAATTAAAACTTCCGTATCTCGCTTTTACAGTAGCAGAAAAAGATTTAGGTATCGTTGTAGAAATCATGTTTATAGCACCCCCTGTAGTAAATGGACCAAATTGAACTTGACTACTCCCTTTTAAAACCTCTACAGATTGCATTCTGGCAATTGTAGGAAAATAATATGCTGCAGGAGCACTATAAGGCGCAGGAGCTATTAAGATTCCGTCTTCCATTAAAGAGATTTTAGAACTACGCTCAGGCGATGTGCCTCGTAAACTTATATTTGGTCTTAAGCCAAATCCATCTTCTTCATAAATATTTACTCCAGGAACATTTCGTAGTATTCTATTAGCATCTGCATATCCCATTTTTTGTAGTTCTTTTTTAGAAATAAAATAAGCAGATCCTGTTCTGTTTTTAGCTACGTATTTACTTCCAAAAATCTGATTTGTAGAGATAATAACTTCATCTAGTTTTTGAATAGAATCTAAAGATGTGTTTTTTTGTGCTGTTACAATTTGGCTTGCTGCTAAAAGCAATAAAAAAAGAATTTTTCTCATTTCTTAATTTAGATTAAATCTATTTAACTTTTCCGCCGCGAAAGTATTAGTTTTTGAAATAAAAACAAACTTTATTTAGAATAAATAAAATTAATTTAATCTGTGTTTTTTGAGATTTAAAAAGTAGATCATATAAACTAGCTAGAAATAACTATTTTAAAATCAAGAATTAATTGTAAATTTGTACGCAATTACTTTTTAAAGTCAATTGCATTATGATTGCTCACAGTTCTAAATTTGTAGGAGAAGGATTAACATACGACGATGTTTTGTTAGTTCCTAACTATTCAGAAGTTCTTCCCAGAGAGGTAAACATTCAAACTAAATTTACTAGAAATATAACGATAAATGTTCCGATAGTTTCTGCTGCTATGGATACGGTAACGGAATCTGATATGGCTATTGCAATTGCTAGAGAAGGAGGAATTGGTGTCTTGCATAAAAACATGACAATAGAAGAGCAGGCTTTGCAAGTTAGAAAAGTAAAAAGAGCAGAGAGCGGAATGATTATTGACCCAATAACGTTACCTGATACAGCGATTGTAATGGATGCAAAAGCTGTTATGAGGGAGAATAAAATTGGAGGAATACCAATTGTAAACAAATCAGGAATTCTTATCGGAATTGTAACGAATAGAGACCTTAGGTTCGAAAAAAACGATAACAGACCTATCTCGGAAGTTATGACTTCTGAAAATTTAGTAATAGCTTCAGAAGGAACTTCTTTAGTAGATGCAGAAGAGATTTTGCAAGAAAATAAAATAGAAAAACTTCCTGTTGTAAATAAAGATAATAAGCTAGTAGGCTTAATTACTTTTAGAGATATTACTAAACTCACTCAGAAACCAACTGCTAATAAAGATAGTTATGGTAGGTTACGAGTTGCTGCTGCAATTGGTGTTACAGCAGATGCTGTAAATAGAGCAGAAGCACTTGTAAAGTCTGGAGTTGATGCTGTTGTTATAGACACAGCTCATGGCCATACTCAAGGAGTGGTAAATGTTCTAAAAGAGATTAAGAAACGTTTTTTAGACTTAGATGTAATTGTAGGTAACATTGCTACTCCAGAAGCTGCTAAATATTTAGTTGATGCTGGTGCAGATGCTGTAAAAGTAGGAATTGGACCAGGTTCTATTTGTACAACTAGAGTTGTAGCAGGAGTTGGTTTTCCTCAGTTTTCTGCAGTTTTAGAAGTGGCTGCTGCTATAAAAGGAACGGGTGTTCCTGTAATTGCTGATGGAGGAATTCGTTACACAGGAGATATTCCTAAAGCAATTGCGGCTGGGGCAGATTGTGTTATGCTAGGTTCGCTTCTAGCAGGCACGAAAGAATCACCAGGAGAAACTATCATTTATGAAGGTAGAAAATTTAAATCGTATCGAGGAATGGGTTCTGTTGAAGCAATGAAGCAAGGATCTAAAGATCGGTATTTTCAAGATGTAGAAGATGATATTAAAAAATTAGTACCAGAAGGAATAGTGGGAAGAGTTCCTTATAAAGGAGATCTATATGAAAGTATTCATCAGTTTATAGGAGGGTTACGTGCTGGTATGGGATATTGTGGAGCTAAAGATATAGAAACCTTAAAAGCTACTGGAAAGTTTGTTCGAATTACATCATCTGGGATTAATGAAAGCCATCCTCATGATGTAGCTATCACTAAAGAAGCACCAAACTATAGTAGAAGATAAATAATAAGTAAATGTTTATTACTGTTGAGTATAATAGTAATAATCTTTAATCACAACATCTAAAAAGTCAACAGGCTTCATTTCGGTTTTAATTTCCGTAAGTTCTTTTACCTTGTCACTTAGTTTTAAAAGTACCTCGTGTTTTCTTTTTCTAAGCGCATCTTTGTATAAATGTCTTATTGTTTGAACATCTTTATCATTTAATAGCGTTACTTGAGGAAAAGTAGGGATATGGTTATCAGGAATACTATTTATCAATGTATCAGATAATTGTACTCGCTTTCTTTCACTAATAACTGTAGTGCTCGCAGCAATATCACCTAAACGTTGTCCTTTGCCATTCAATAAAATGGTCACAACTGCAACAGAACCACTAAACAATGTAATATCAATAATTCGCAGAAGCCATCGAATTAGATAGCTGCCAAAAGTTGGTTTTCTACCATCTAATCTAACAACCCTAAGTTTATTAAAATATTTTCCAGGTGTTTGCCCATTCATAAAGGTTTCAAAGATTAATGAATAAAATAATACTGGAAATATTAAAATTATTGTTACAAAAGAAAACTTATAGGTTATTAAGTTTAAGAGACTAGAAAAAAGAATAACTACTATATAGTAGGCAACAATAATGAGGACATCAATTAAAAAAGAACCAATCCTAGTAGTGATGTTTGCTACATTTTGATGAATAGTAATATTTTGAGCAGTTTCTATTTGAAAATTATCCATTTTTCAGTTAATTTGTTAAGAGGTATCCATCAAAAAGAGTTGCTAAGATAGCAAGTTTCCTTGAGTTTTGATTGATTGTTTAGAAAGGTATATTGTAGGTAAACTTTTATGAGAGAAGCATTATTTGTTAAACAAAATAAAGATAAATGGAAATTGTTTGAGGATGTGCTTGATAGAAAAGCAAACCTTTCTCCAGATAAACTTTCCGATTTATATTTAGATATAACAGATGACCTGAGTTATGCAAAAACATTTTACCCAACTAGTAAAACAGTTTTTTACCTCAATACATTAGCATCATCAGCACATTTAAAGATATACAAAACAAAAAAAGAAAGTAAGAATAGGTTTGTAACTTTTTTTAAGTCGGAATTTCCACTCTTATTTTATAACTATCAAAAGCAACTTGTTATTGCGTTTTCAGTTTTTTTATTTTTCTTTTTTGTAGGGATTTTTTCAGCAAGTGAAAATATCGATTTTGTACGGTTAATATTGGGAGATAGTTATGTTAATATGACGTTAGAAAATATAGAAAAAGGAGACCCAATGGCTGTTTATAAACAAGCAAATGAGTTGGATATGGCTTCGTATATTACATTTAATAATGTGCGAGTTGCTGTATTTGCTTTTGTTTTAGGCTTGCTATTTTCTATAGGAACATTATATATTATGATGCAAAATGGTATTATGCTAGGGTCTTTTACCTACTTTTTTTATCATTATGATTTATTATGGGAATCTTCTAGAACAATTTGGATTCATGGAACAATTGAAATATCTGTTATAATTATTGCTTCATGTGCAGGAATGGTTGCGGGCAATGGATTATTATTTCCAAAAACATATACAAGGTTAGAATCTTTTAAGAGAAGTTTTAAAGATGGACTGAAGATTATGCTAAGCACGGTTCCTTTTTTCTTTGTTGCCGGATTTTTAGAGGGTTTTGTTACTAGACACACCGAAATGCCAGATTGGTTGGCACTGTTAATTATCATAACATCTTTTTGTTTAATTATTTTCTACTACGTAATCTATCCTCATTTATTACATAAAAAATATAGAAGTTTATGAATACAACGAATTTCATTCAATTTAAAAAAGAAAGAGACTTAGGGGCTATTATAACAGATACATTTAAATTTTTAAGGTTGCAAGCCAAACCTTTTTTTAAAACAATCGTTAAAACTTCGTTACTGCCTATTTTATTGGCTGTTATTTCCATTATAATTTTTTCAACATCATTCTCAACTTTTTATACTGATCTTTTGAATTTAGATGCTATAAATGGTAGGACTGATACTATGAAAGGATTTAATGTGATTATTTTTGTGTTTTCTTTAATCGCTTTCGCTATTTTTTATTTACTAGCTTATGTTAAAATAACCACTGCAGCTATTTATTATATAAAGTCATACATAGATAATTCAGGAATTGTTGATTATGAATATGTTAAAACAATGGTTAAGTCTAAGTTTTGGTCTCTTGTAGGTTTGTTTGTTTTGAACTTTATCATTATTGCCGTGGGAATTTTCTTTTGTTTTCTACCAGGTGTATACTTGGGTGTAGTTTTATCTTTAAGCACTCCAATATTAGTGTTTCAAGAGAAATCAGTTATGGATAGTATAAATGGTGCTTTTAGTTTTATAAAAGGAAATTGGTGGGAAACGCTTGGTACTCTTATAGTTGTTTCTATACTTGTAGGTGTTATTAGTTATATAACACAATTGCCAGCTACTATATATCAACTTGTTAAAATGGGAATATTTATAGGTAAGGAAGACCCAACAAGTATAATGACTATATATAAAGACCCTATTTATTTAGTATTACTTGTTTTTTCTTATGCTATTCGTTTCTTATTGTACACTGTAACATTAATATCAACTATATTTATCTATTTTGATATAAACGAACAAAAGCATGCTTCTGGTTCTATAGATATGATTGATTCTTTAGGAAGATAATTTGAAAATACAAACTACTCTTTGTTGGCTTTTCTTTCTCTTTGCGCAGATTGCTATTGCTCAGGATTCTATTGTTCAAGAAAACGAGGAAAAAAAAGATTTATCAATTAAGGTAGATGATTCATTTATAAAAAAGAAGGAGTTTGATGCGGATCAAATTGAAGAATACAAAAAAAACGATGAATTTATATACGAAATACCAGAAGAAGAACCATCTTTTTTAGAGAGAGCTTGGGTTTGGTTAAAGAGAAGTGTTAGAAATTTGTTAGAGAGTACTTTTGGTAAGTCCAGTCCAGCAATTACTATTTTTAAATTTCTTTTAGATGTGCTTCCTTATATTATCATTGCTATTTCGTTATACTTAATTATTAAATACTTTTCGGGTATTAGTATTAGGACAATTGTAAGAGGAAAAAACACCCAATTAATTGATTTTAAAGATGATGAGGAATTATTGCAACAAGATAATTTAGACTTTCTACTACAACAAGCTATTGATGAGGGAAATTATCGTTTGGCGATTCGTTTTTATTATCTGTTAGTGCTTCAAAAGTTATCTGCATCAGGAGATATTGTTTGGCACCAAGAGAAAACTAATAGAGATTTTATTAAAGAGTTAGAAGGAAAACCATACCAGTCTTTGTTTGAAGAAACTACACGATTTTATGATTTTGTTTGGTATGGTAATTTTGTTATCAATAAAGAAAGGTTTATGAAAGCCGAAGGTGTATTTACATCATTAATTAATAAAAAACTTGGATAAAAAAACGAAAATATCTCTTTTTATATTTGTAGTAGCTGTCATTTGGATAGTGTATTCTGATTTTGCTAAAAGTAAATCAATAAATTGGTATCCTTCGTTTTCATCAAAGCACAAAATCCCTTATGGCACCTATGTTTTAAGGAACGAACTCTCTACTCTTTTTAAAGAATCAGATATAAAAGATATTCGTAAGCCACCTTATGAAGTCTTAAAAGATTCTACATTAACAGGAACATATTTTTTTGTAAATAACACAATTAACTTTGGTAAAGAAGAGCTTAACCATTTATTAGAATTTGTAAATAGAGGGAATGATGTGTTTATATCAACTAACATAACAAAAATAGACACGCTTAATATAGAAGCATCAAGTATTAATGTTCTCGGTACTTCAGAATACATACAGTTACGATTGCTTAATACGTACTTAGACACACTCTCTGCACAGTTTAAAAGTGATCTTTTTAAGAAAAAATTTACTAAAATTGACACACTTCAAGTAGAAGCTTTAGGAAATGTTAAAGTGTATGGAAATAATGAGTTAAAAGAAGAAGGTGTAAACTTTATTCGCCAAAAATTTGGGAAAGGATATTTCTATTTTCATTTATATCCATATGCATTTACAAACTATTATGTGTTAAATGAAGAAACCAATCCGTATGTTTCTTCTGTTTTATCATACATACAAAATGAAAAACCCATATTATGGGATACATATTATAAAACAGGAAAGTCAAGAATATCTTCTCCTATGTATTATGTTTTAAGTTCTCCGCATTTAAAATGGGCGTATTATACTGCAATTATAGCAGTTGTGTTATTCGTTTTCTTTCAAGGAAAAAGAAACCAACGATATATCCCAATTATTACCCCATTAAAAAATCAAACAATCGCATTTACCAAAACAGTTGCAGCGATGTATTTTGATAAAAAAGACCATAAGAGTATTGCTCAAAAAAACATTCATCATTTTTTAGAATATATTAGATCGAAATTTTATACAACAACCTTAAACTTTAATAATGAATTTTTTGAGTATTTAGCTCAAAAAAGTGGAAATGACTTAGAAGAAGTAAAGCAGCTCTTTACGCTAATTAAACAAGTAGAAAATCAATATACAATTAGTGCAGAACAATTGTTAGAATTAGAATCTAAAATTGAAAAATTTAAAAAGAACTATTAGTCTACGTAATTACCAATAAAGATGGAAAACCAAGAACAACACATACCCGAATCTTTTGAAAGCAGAATTGATTTATCAGGATTAAAAATAGCCGTTGATAAAATAAAGAAACAACTAGAAAAAGTAATTGTTGGGCAAGAAGAATTCATAGAACTTTTATTAGTTTCATTACTATCTAGAGGACATGTTTTAATAGAAGGAGTACCTGGTGTAGCTAAAACAGTTACGGCAAAATTGCTTTCAAAAACAATTGATACTGAGTTTAATAGAATTCAATTCACACCTGATTTAATGCCTTCGGATGTTTTAGGAACATCTGTTTTAAACATAAAATCTTCAGAATTTGAATTTAAGCCAGGACCTATATTTTCAAATTTAGTCCTAATTGATGAGATTAATAGATCTCCTGCAAAAACACAAGCAGCCTTATTTGAGGTAATGGAAGAAAGACAAGTAACTATAGATGGGAACAAATACAAAATGAAACCTCCTTTTATGGTATTGGCAACTCAAAACCCAATAGAACAGGAAGGGACTTATGCTTTGCCAGAAGCACAATTAGATCGTTTTTTGTTTAAAATTCATGTAGGCTACCCAAATTTAGAAGAAGAAGTGAAAATCATTCAATCTTTTAATGAACGTAAAGGAAAACAACCTGAAACTTTAATTGAGTCTGTTATTTCCGAGAAAGAGTTGTTAGAGTACGAATCTAAGGTTTATGATGTGTTGGTAGAAGAAAAAGTAGTAAAATACATTGCAGAAATAGTAACAAGTACAAGAAATCATCCACATTTATATTTAGGTGCTTCACCCAGAGCTAGTTTAGCTGTTTACATGGCTTCAAAAGCATTTGCAGCTATAAGCGGAAGAGATTTTGTAACTCCAGATGATGTGAAAAAAAGTATTTATCCTGTTTTACGTCATCGTATTATTCTTACTCCAGAAAGAGAAATGGAAGGCATAACTCCAGATAAGGTTATTGAAATGATCATTCAATCTATAGAGGTTCCTAGATAGATGATAAAAATAATAAAGTCACTTTATTTTCATCAACAATTCTACCTTTATTTGGTAGGAATTTCTGTAGGATTTTTGCTATCCTATTGGTTTCCTATATTATACGGCATAACAAAAGTTTTAGTATTCGTTTTTTTAATGCTTTTGTTGATTGATTTTATCTTATTATTCCGATTTTCTACTGGTATTACAGCAAAAAGAGTCCTATCTGATAAGCTTTCTAATTCAGATGAAAACGAAATAACGTTGGTGCTGAAAAATCAATATCCTTTTGATGTGTCATTAACGATTATTGATGAATTACCTTATCAATTTCAGAAACGAGATTTTTTGCTGAAAATAAATCTTAAAAAGAATGAATCAAAACATAATTCTTATTATGTAACTCCAACAGAAAGAGGTGTTTATAAGTTTGGTAGTTTAAATGTGTACGCTTCCTCCATTTTAAAAATGATTTCGAAACGCTATCGCTTTGAAAATCAAAAAGAAGTAGCCGTTTATCCTTCATACATGCAGATGAAAAAGTATGAGTTTTTAGCCATGAATAATCGTTTAACAGAATTCGGATTAAAGAAAATACGAAGGCTTGGGCATACTATGGAGTTTGAGCAAATTAAAAACTATGTAGTTGGAGATGATGTAAGAACAATTAACTGGAAAGCAACTGCCAAAAAAGCAGATTTAATGGTAAATCAATACCAAGACGAAAAATCGCAACCGATTTATTCTCTAATTGATGTGAGCCGAGTTATGAAAATGCCTTTTGAAAACTTAAAACTACTTGATTATGCCATTAATTCTACACTAGCATTTTCAAATATAGCGTTGTTAAAAAATGATAAAGTAGGAATGCTTACTTTTTCAAATACAATAGAAAATAGAGTAGAGGCTAGTAATAAGAAAACAAACCTATCTTTAATTAATGAGGTATTGTATAAAGTTGACACGAATTTTTTAGATGCTGATTATGGACTACTCTATGCTACTGTAAGGCGAACAATTAACCAAAGAAGTTTGTTGATTTTATATACAAACTTTGAGCATATTTCAGGACTCAAAAGACAACTACCGTATTTAACTTCTTTAGCTAAAAAACACTTATTATTGGTTGTTTTTTTTGAAAACACAGAGCTAGAAAAGATGATTGATGGAAAGGCAAGTAATGTGATAGAAATATACAATAAAGCAGTAGCTCAGCAATTTTCTTACGATAAAAAACTAATGGTAAAAGAACTAAACAATCACGGAATTCATGCTGTTTTAACAAAACCTAAACAACTTTCTGTGAATGTAATTAATAAATATTTACAGTTTAAATCAAGAGGGTTGATATAAAAAGAGAATTTTTATTTTCCGAATAATTTTCCTAGTTACAAAAAGAAACTTACAACATCAAGTTTTAAAAATCCCTCAAGAAAGTTCAAATAATTTCTAACGAGTTATTTCTATAGAATCACTAAAATCCTTACAACAAAAATTGGATTTTTTGGCTATGAAAGTTTTTTTAGAGTCAGCGATTAATGTAATCGTACCTGTTGTGTTTTCTTTGTGTATTTCACACTCAAAATCTTTTAGTTCACTTTCTAAATGTTCTTTAACTCCATCACAAGCGGAATTCATCACTTCATTGGTTAGATTTTTCGACCAATCACTTGTATTAGTTCTAGCTTTTTTTATTAAAATTTTCAATTTCATAAGATTAATATTAGAGCAAGCGAAGTACGTTTGTTTTTATTTGTAACTTGTGAGAATCATTTACAACTATCTGTAATTTAAATCATTAGATATTGTTGACAACTTGTGTTTCAACCTATGTTATTAGTTTTTATTGTTTGCCTCTTCTTCTGGTTTAATACCTAGCTTATTCATTATGAGTTTAGTAATGTCGTATTTTTCATCAATATATGCAAACTCATTTCCTGTAGAAGTAAGAATTTGTGTGTATCCTTGTTCTTTTGCTATTTCAGAAATAACATCACTTAGTTTTTTATACAAAGGTCTCATTAATTCGTTTCGTTTTAATTGAACTAATTGATTACCAGTTGCTCTACTTTTCTTTAAGCCATCTTCTAAATCTGTTAATTCTTTCAGTTTTATTTGCTGATATTCTTTAGACACAGTTGCTTCTAGTTTTTGGTAACTAGCTACTTTATCTTGATATTCTTTTATTTTTATTTGATAGGCTGAGTCTAATCGTTTTCCATAATCATTAAGTAATGTTAAAACTTTTTTAGTTTCTGGCATCAGTCCAACAATTAACTCCGTGTTTGCAGTACCTACTTTAGTTTGGCTATAACTTATAACTGTAAAAAAGGTACAAATAAAAAATAATGCTTTTTTCATCTTAATATTAAATTTTGGCAAATATACCTAAATCAATAAGTTATCATAATTGAATAGTCTTAGAAAACCGTTAAAGTTTATTTGAAATAAATTTTATTATTTCATCATGATTAGTTCGATAATCAAACCAAGAGATATCAGTATATCTTCGAAACCAAGTAGATTGCCTCTTAGCAAATCGTCTAGTATTCTTTTTTATTTCTTCAATGGCTGTTTCTAACGAAAAATTTCCGTCAAAAAAATCAAATAGTTCTCTGTAGCCCACAGTCTGTAGAGCGTTTAAGTTTTTGAATTTGTAGAGTTCTTTTGCTTCTTTTAATAAACCTTCATCAAACATATTGTCTACTCGTAAATTAATTCTTTGATAAACTTCTTCGCGATCTCCAGTTAAGCCGATTAAGAGGGAAGAAAAGTTTCTTTTTTTATTAGCATTCTTTTTAAAATATGAATACGGCTTCCCTGTTCCTAAACAAATCTCTAATGCTCTTATAACTCGTTGAGGATTACCTATAGCAATGGTATTATAAGAATCTATATCTAGTTTTTTTAACTGATTCTGAAGATAATCTAACCCTTTTTGTTCTAATTCATCTATAAGTTTTTTACGAATATTTTTGTCAACGTCAGGAAAATTGTCTAATCCTTTTAAAACAGCATCAACATACAAACCACTTCCGCCTACCATTATAACTATATCATTTTTTAGAAAAAGCAAATTGAGCAAATTAATAGCATCTTTTTCAAATTGACCTACATTATATTCTTCATGAATACTTCTACTCTGGATAAAATGGTGAGGAACACATTTTAATTCTTCATTAGAAGGAACGGCGGTTCCTATTCGCATTTCTTTATAAAACTGCCTGGAATCGCACGAGATAATCTCAGTTTTAAAATAATTAGCTAGTGATATGGATAAGCTTGTTTTTCCAATAGCAGTAGGACCAACAACAGTGATTAATGTCTTTTGTTTACTCAATGTTATGGGTTTAATTTATTACCACAATGATAGCAAAACGTTGCCTTATTTTGATGATTCTCTTTTAAGCAATTAGGACATGCTTGTGTATTTTGATGAATTGTTGTTTTTGTAAGTTCAGAACTAACGATTCCTGTAGGAATTGCTATGATTGCATAACCTAAAATCATAATAACGCTAGCAATAAGTTGTCCTAAAAAAGTACCAGGAGCAATGTCTCCGTAGCCCACAGTAGTAAGCGTTACAATTGCCCAATAAATACTTACAGGAATACTGCTAAACCCGTTCTCTTCACCTTCAATCATATACATTACTGTACCTAAAATGACACAAAGTATTAGTACAAAGAACAAAAAAACAGAAATCTTTGCTCTACTTTGTTTTAGCGCGAGAACTAGTCGTTCAGAAGCACCTACATAGCGGGCTAGTTTTAGTATCCTAAAAACTCGAAGCAAGCGTAATGCTCTTAAAGCAGCTAAATTATGACCACCAACAACAATAAAAGAAATGTATTTAGGAAGCGTGGAAAGCAAATCAATGACACCGTAAAAACTGAAAATATATTTAAACGGCTTTTTAATAGCTATAATTCTAAGCACGTATTCTATTGAAAATAGAATTGTGATTACCCATTCGGCTCTGTTTAATAAAACGCCGTACTTTTCTCTGACTTCACCAACACTTTCTAGCATTACTAGTAGAACACTGGCTAGAATAGCTATGAGTAAAACAACGTCAAATAACTTACCTGCTGATGTATCAGCCTCATAAATTACTTCATGAAGTTGGTGCTTCCAGTTTGATCTTTTTTTAGAATTATTTTCGGTCAAATTTTTGCAGTATTTACTACAATACTACAAATTAATTTTTAACAAAAATAAAATCTCCACCTTCATCGCCTGTATCACCTACCACACCAAATTGAGGTTTGTTTTCACTGTTATTTATTACAGCATCTTCTAAGCTGTTAAACAGCTGACGAGCAGAAATGTATTTATCTGGATTTTCTGTTAATCGTTTAATTAGATACTTTAAGAAAACACTTTTGTTTGGTACTGTTTTCAGCGTTCCACTGGTCATCGCTTTCCTACTAAGTAAGCTATATTTAACTTGTACTGATTTGGGTGCTGCTTTAAATGAACGTGTTTTAAAAATACTTCCACTAAAACAAGCATCTGAAATTAAAAGCGTATGTTTGGAATTAATTGCTTTGATAAAATCTTTAATCTCAGAATTACTGATTGTATTAATTCCAAATTCAGGATCGGCATCAGAAGGCAACCAACTGCCAATCTCTGTTTTTTCATCATATACACCATGTCCTGCATAGAAAATAATTACATTGTCTTTGTTAGTTACTTTCTTTTTTAGAATAGCAAATTGCTTTTTAATATCGTTTGCTGTTGGACTTTCGTTTAAAAGCGTAATGTTTTCTTTTTTAAAGTTGTAATTACCAATTAAAATATTTGCTAAATCTGCAGCATCTTTTGTAGGTAAACCTGCTAAATCATCAATATCTTCATTACCATAATCACTAACTCCTATAATAAGCGCATAGTATTTTCCAAAACCAATATTAACATTTGTGTCTTTGTCTTTATCGTTGTTAATAACAACAACATCATCATCATTAACAACAACGGGAGACTTTCTTTTAATAGCAAATGTTTTAGTAGCAGAAACTTGTTTAATATCTGTAGCTGTTACTGTTAACTTATTACTACCAATTGCTAAAGGAACATTAGCCGTGAAACTTCCATCTTCTTGAATTTGAGCATCAATACCATTTATTTTTACTTCGTAGATACCATCAGAATCAGTTGCAGTTCCTTTTACAAGTATTTTTTTAGTTTTTACAATTTTAAAACCTCTTTCTAATTCTACTTTTGGTTCTGTAATTACAATTATAGGAGGGTTGTTAAAACTGCTCGTTTGATACTTAACATTTAAGTAATCAACAGCAATTCTCTGTTCATGATAAGCTGTAAAACCAAGTTTATTACCAAAAAATGGCTCAAAAGGAGTATCCTGTAAAAATTCACCATTAACAAAAAAACGTAAAAGATTACCTGTTTTTACAATT
Organism: Bacteroidia bacterium; assembly: GCA_030428865.1. GTDB lineage: Bacteria > Bacteroidota > Bacteroidia > Flavobacteriales > Flavobacteriaceae > Polaribacter. The sequence goes on from JAUIEK010000002.1 coordinate 390,625, forward strand.
CGGATTACATTGTTTTGACCAATACCTGTTTTTATAGCATCTGATTCTGTAAACGGAATTATACTCGTGTATTTATCATTCTCAAATTTTCGGTATTTATAACTACCATTAGTAGATAACAAAAAAGAGTACTCATTAGCTCCATTTTTTCTGCCAAAAGTAACTCCATATAATCCTGTAGCTCCATTTTTATCTCTAGCAATAGCGGTTTCTATAATAAAGTCTTTAGATGTATCAATATCTATATCTTTACTGATAAAAATGCCTCCGGATTTTGTTCTGTGAATTTTTAACTTACCACTATTCATGCTGGCAGTGTACGTATCTGCATTAGTTAAATACCATTTGTTAGTATTAGAACTAAAACTTTCATTTATAGGCGCAATGAGCTTAGAATAAACGTAATCATTATTTTGTTTAGAATTATATTTAATTCGTAAATAATTTACCGCAATTTTTTGATCGTTGTAAACTAGATACCCAATTCTATCTCCATAAAATGGTTCAAAATCAACTTGTGTTAAGTAGTAGCCATTGATGTAAAACTTATAATGATCTCCTTCTTTTTTAATTTTTAAGGTATTGCTTTTTCCATTTTCTTTATTAATGTATGATGTAGTAGCCCATTTTTTAATGACTTGCTCTTTATTATCAACAAATCGAACTATTTTATAATATCCATTAGAGGTAATGAAAAAACGAAAGCTGTTGTTATCTTTTTTGCCCCACATTAATCCATAAGAATAGTTGGTAACTCCAGAAATCTTATCAATTTTTGTTTCAATTTCAAAATCTCTAGAAGTGTCTATATACTTTGTAATATTGTTAGACCAGCCTCCAGTAGATCTTTTATGTTCAATGTAATATTTACCATTTTTAATAGAAAAATCGTAATCATCTGTATTGTTTACAGACCAGTTGTTGGTATTATTACTAAACTGATCACTGAAGTAATAATTAGAATCGGAATACGTGTAGTCTTTTAAGTGATCTGTAGAATAGTTATTATTCTGATTTTTATTTCCTATATAATACATGCTTATCCAATCCATGGCAACTTTTTGCTTGTCATAAACAATTAATCCTGTATTATGACCTGGCCATTGCCAAGAATAATCAGTATAAACTAATGTGTTATTAATGTAATATTTCAGTGCTTTTCCTGCTTTTTCAACTTTTAATTCATTGTAAGCACCATTGCCTGTTTTTATAGCACTCGATTTTGTCCAATTTTTTATATAACTTCTCGTTCCGTTTACATATTTATTAATTACATAAGAACCACTAGAGTTGATAAAAAACATGTTTTGGTTGTTATTGTCTTTCCTCGCAAATACCAACCCGAAACCATTGTATTGGGTTCCATTAACTTTTTCTAGACGTGTTTTTATATAAAAATCTCTATTGGTGTCAATAAATTTATAGTGAGTAGTTACTCTACCTCCACTAGTTGATTTGTATTCAAAAAATAATTTCCCGTTTTTGATTTCAGAGAAAGCCTTATCACTATTATCTAAAGGCCAGTTATTGCGATTAGAGAAGAAACCATCAAACATGATCATTTCATTTTTCGCAGTTGTACTAGCATTTGTGTTTGAAAGGTACTTAGCTTTTATGTAGTTAATAGCAATTTTTTGATTTCGATAAAGAACAATCCCCATTTTCTTACCCATAAACTGATCATATTTCATGCTGTAGAAATATGAGTCGTTTATGTAAAAAGTAATGTAAGACCCTTTTTTCTTAACACGTAAAATGTTAGTTGCATAATTTCCTGTTTTGACGAATGAGATTTTTTTCCATTTCTTGATAGCGTTGTAATTTCCATCTTTTGTCTCGGCAACACGTCCGTATCCATTTGCAGAAAATGTAAATTCGGAAAAATTATCAGTGTCCTTAAAATCATACATAAAACCAATTCCGTAGTTATCAACACCACTAATTTTCTGGATAGATGTTTCAAGCTCAAAGTCTTTATTTAAATCTAAGTATAGAGCACTACTCCAAACCATCCAACTGCCAGAAGTTCTTTTGTGTTCAAAATAATACTTACCTCCAGATATGCTAAGATTTTTATCTCCATCAGATCCAGTATACCAAGATCCTTTGTTGTTAAATTCTTCATTATAAACATAATTAGATTGTGCAACTATGTTGTTTGTTGACAATAGTATCGTAAAAGCGTAGAATAGATATAGAATCTTTTTTTTCATGACGGTTTATTGATGGTTCATCTGAATAAAAATAGGTACTACTTTTGCTAAACTATTATTGCTCTGTGCATTGAAAGCAATTTTATTTTTTTCAAAAGCGATATCACTTCCTCTAAACATTTTATATTGAAGTGCCTTTTTAACTCTTGATACAAAGTCACCACTTCCGTATTTTGCTTTATTAATAATATCATTAAGGTTTAAAGGTTCTTTACTATACAAAACACATAAAATATCTTTACCTGGTTTGTTATCAAACTCAATATAGTAATCCTCATTAGGAATTGCTATTTCACTATTGCTATAATTAAAAAAAGCGCTGTAATTATCAAAAGGATACAATTTACTCACAGATTTATCGTAAGACCCATAACCAATTAAATAAACATATCCTCTTTGGTTACTTTTCATATATATTCTGAATTGCGTTCCAGAAGAATAGCTTTTTTTTACTTCGTAGGTTGTTTGTGTTACTTTTACAATATTGAAGTTACGAGTTGCATTATTAGATAAGGTAGGATACATATTATAACCAGAACTCAATCGAATCTTAATTTCTCCGCTTAGTTTATTTTTATATGTAGTGGTATTATTTTTAACAATAGGAGATCCAACTTTATCTATCATTACATATGTAGAGTTGGTCTTGTTTTTAAAATCATTGTACTTTACCCATATATAACCGTTATTGCCCCAAGCGGTTCCCCAAGAGTTTAAAATTTCAAAAGCACCTCCGTATTTATTATCATCATAACCAACAACAACCATAGCATGACCTCCAAGAGAAGGATCGTTAACAGAAAGTGGACTCCAAACACCTTTTGCTCTATAAAAGGACTTATGAATAGTCATACCAATTACTACTGGATTATTCTCTGCTAGCGCTTTTTTTATTTTTCTCACAAAAGAGTTTGAATTGTCTCCCCATTTTGACAATCGTTCAAATCCCTCAATTGCATTTAATTTTGCATTTTTTAAGGAATTATAAGGCGGTTTAGTATTACAATTACTAGAATTATATTGAAATTCATTTAATTTTAAAATGCCGTTTGTTTTTATCAATCTCATTGCATCTGCAATGTAAGAGCCTCTCTTACAATAAATATCTCCTGTAAATTTAATTTGATTATAAACAAAAGAAGGAGAAAATGTGTTTTGATTAATTTTAATCAAGTTGTTTTTCCAATTTTTTTTAATAGCATACGAAATAGTTCTGGCTCCATAGCCACTTGCCCAACCTACGCATGAAGGTTGTCTTCCTTGATTTCCAGGAGTAGGAGCGTAGACTTTTAGGCTTGCACTGGAGGGTAAAGAGTTAAAACTTCTAGTTAAAATAGGAGCGGATTCTGGTACTTCGTCGTATTTTTCTTTGCTAAATTCGAGTCCGGTTGGGTATTCTTGTGCTTGTATAGAAACCACAAAAATGAACAAAAATAAGATCGCTAGTTTTTTCATTGTTAAGGATTTATGTGATTTGTCAAGAGCGACCTTATAAATTTAATAAAAAAATACGTCTTTTGACGTATTTTCAATGAATAGGGTGTAAAATATTGTTTTTCAGCAAATTACATCAATAATGAATAATTTCTGATGCCTTACTTTTATTTAAGTATCTTTTAACTATACTTTTTGCTAGTATTTTATCTTCTATAGGAGTCAGTATTTTTTTAAGAATAGTAAAATTATTTTGTTGAAAGGAGAGGTTGGTGTATCCATACCCCATAACTTCATTATTTTCAACTAAAATTAAGGCATTTTCTCCTAGAGTTCTTCCTTTCTTTATTAATATAAAATTATCGGTTTTAAAACTTACTAATTTTAATTTCTTGCTTTTTCTAATGTTGTATTTAGGGTTTAGCGTATCTAACTCAATTCTGTATTTCAATTCAGTAAATAGTTCATTTCCTGTTATTTCATAACTTATATTTTGAGCTTTTTCTTTAATTTTTTTAGCTCGTTTGCTGTCTTTTAGAAACCATTTACTAAGCTCTGATTTAATATTTTTTCCTTTCCCAAGAAAAATAACAGTTCCCTGTCTGTTATGAATGTAAAATACTCCTTCTTTTTCTGGGGTTTTCTCAATAAGCTTATTTAGTTTATTCTTAATAACTTCTTTATCAAAATATTGAGTAGTTTGCTGTATAATTTCCTTATTCGTGTCCTTTTCTAGCAGCAATTTAAAAAGCTTAACAGTTGCTAAGGCATCTCCTGAAGCTCTATGCCGATTATTCATAGGAATTGCCAATGATTTACATAGCTTTCCTAAACTATACGATTTTTGATTCGGGAGAAGTTTCTGGCTTAATTCTACTGTACAGAGTGTATTAGTTTTAAAAGTATATCCTAATCTACTAAATTCAGTTTTTAAGATTCTAGAATCAAAAGTTGCATTATGAGCAACTAAAGTGCAATCTTTTGTTATTTCAAGAATTCGTTTTGCTACTTCATAAAACTTGGGTGCGTTTCGGAGCATTTTATTATTAATGCCCGTTAGTTTTACAACAAATTCTTGAATTTCTCTCTCTGGATTTACAAGGCTGATAAATTGATCTACAACTTCATGCCCATCAAATCTATAGATAGCAATTTCTGTAATTCCTTCTTCGTTATACTTTCCTCCAGTAGTTTCTATGTCAAGAACTGCGTACAAAAATTTAAGTTAGGTGTTATAATTTCGAGAACCAAAAATAGAACTTCCTAAACGAATCATATTACTACCTTGCTTGATTGCTAAATCATAATCTCCACTCATACCCATAGAAAGCACCTGTAGTTCATGTTGATTTTTATGAACATCAAAAAACGTTTTTAATGAAGCAAATTCTTCTTGTATTTGAGACTCATTTTCTGTAAAAGTAGCCATTCCCATAAAACCAATAACCTTTAGGTTGGTCATTTTTTTTAACTCTACTGAATTTAAAATGTTTTCCGTTTCTTGGAAAGTCAACCCAAATTTGGTATCTTCTTTAGCTATTTTGACCTGTAAAAGACAATTTATCTTGCGATTATGTTTTGAAGCTTGTTTATCAATTTCTTTTAAGGTTTTTAAACTATCAACTCCATGAATCATGTTTACAAAGTGAGCCATGTACTTTACTTTGTTTCTTTGAAGATGCCCAATCATATGCCACTCTATATCTTTTGGTAATTCTTCATATTTAGCTGCCATTTCTTGTACTTTATTTTCTCCAAAAATACGTTGCCCTGCCTCATAAGCTTTCAAAACATCACCTACGGGCCTTGTCTTAGATACGGCTACTAGTGTAACATCTGCTGGAATTTCGTCATAAATTTTTTGGAGATTTTGCGCAATCATAATTAGAATTCGTACAAAGTTAATCCGCTTCTTAATTTGGGCTCTATGTAAGTTGTTTTAGGCGGTGTTTTAAGTTGTTTATCTGCTATTGTTTTCATTTCTTCTACACTTATAGGGAATAAACCAAAGCCAATTTTATATATACCATTATCAACCAGATTTTTAATAGAGAGTTTGTCTTTCTGGGTATCGGCATAACCAATTCGAGTACTCCTGTTAATATCATTTATTCCTAAAATGGGTTTTAAGACGTTTTGATAGAGTATCTCTGAATCTAAATTACTTAATGTATCTGTAACATCATGATTTATATTTTTAAGACGAAGGCTATAAAAATCTTCATCTAAGTACATACTAAAATGATGTTTTTGAGTAGGTACACAAAACTCTCTTCCTTTTTTTTCTACAAGAAAAACATCATCTAAAAGTTGTAAAAACGCTTCTTTTGATAACCCATTAAGGTCTTTCACAAAACGATTAAATTCAGATATTTTTAGATCTGTTTCTGGAATCAAGTAACTCATGAAAAAATTATAGGATTCTTTCCCTGTATGATTAGCGTTTTCTCTAGCTAAATCCTTTGCTAAAAGGGCAGAAGAAGCTGTTCTATGATGACCATCAGCAATGTATAAATTGTCTATTTTATTGAATTGATTTTCAAACTTGTTAAGTAATTTAGAATCAGAAATTACCCAAAGTTTGTGTTTTATTTTATCTGTGGTAGAAAACTCATATTCAGGTTGATTTTCTTTAATATTGGTTATGAGTTCTTCAATTATAACATCATTTTTGTATGTAATAAGAACAGGTTCTGCGTTAAAGCCTGTGTTTTTCAAATAGCTTTCAAATAGAAGTTCTCGAGCCAATAGTGTGTCTTCATGTTTTTTTATAATTCCCTTTTCGTAGTCAGAAACAGCAGTAGCAGCAATAATTCCACAGAATGTGTTAGTTTCCGTTATTAATTCATAAATGTAGTAGCAAGGAGAGTTGTCTTCTAGAAAAATACCACTTTCTTTAAATTCTAGGTATCGATCATGCACCATTTTGAATCGCTCTTCTCCTATAATTTCTTGATGGTATTTATAACCTGGGTTAATAATATGTAAAAATGTATAAGGATTAAAATCGAGTTTAGCGCCTAGCTCAGCTGGAGAATATGCCTCATAGGATTTAGAAGATACTAAGGCTACTTTATCTTTAGTGGGTCTTACTGCTTTAAAAGGTTTTACAATAGCCATTATTTTAGTAACTCAATAATTTGATTTGCTAACTCCAAGCCAATTCGATCCTGTGCCTCTATAGTTGCTGCTCCAATATGTGGAGTTAAGGATAATTCAGGATTCATAAGGAGCTGTATTTCTGGTTTGGGCTCATTTTCAAAAACATCTAGCCCGGCAAATCGTACTTTTTTAGTTTCAATTGCATTAACTAGCGCTACTTCATCAATAATTCCTCCACGAGCTGCATTTACAATACCAACACCATTTTTCATTTGCTCTATTTCATTTACTCCAATTAAGTGTTTATCTGAAGCAGGAACGTGCAGCGTGATAAAATCACTTTTCTTAAGTACTTCTTCTAAAGTTGTTACGTTTACAGAAAATGTGAGCGCTTGTCCGTTAAAAAACTTTACAGTAACAGGTTTTTCTCCTTTTGTAGAATCATTGGCAATTACATTCATTCCCAATCCTAAAGCGATTTTAGCAACTTCTTGACCTATTCGGCCAAAACCAATAATTCCGATAGTTTTTCCTCTAAGTTCAGTACCGCTAGCATATGTTTTTTTTAATTCTTTAAATCTAAAATCACCCTCTAGAGGCATTTCTCTATTGGATTGATGTAGAAATCGTGCCATGCTAAAAAGGTGCGCAAATACCAATTCTGCTACGGATGCAGAAGATGCTCCTGGGGTATTGATTACATGTAGTCCTTGATCTTTTGCGTATTGTACATCTATATTATCCATGCCAACGCCTCCGCGTCCAACAAGCTTTAGACTAGGACATGCTTCTATTAATTCTTGCCGTACTTGTGTTGCACTTCTAACAAGTAGGGCATCTATGTTATGGTTATTAATAAAATTTTCAAGTTGTTCTTGAGCTACTTGAGTAGTAATAACTTCAAAACCTGCATTTTCTAATGTTGTTTTACCGCTATTAGAAATTCCATCATTTGCTAATATTTTCATTTAAGATTTATGTTTTTTAATTAAGCTGTTCTTTCTAGTTCCTGCATTACATCTACCAAAGCTTGTACACTATATAAAGGTAAAGCATTATACATACTAGCTCTGTATCCACCTACACTTCTGTGCCCATTTAAACCATTGATTCCTGCTGCACTCCACAGAGAATCAAAACGTTCTTTTAGATTATCTTTTTTTAAAGTGAAAGTAGCGTTCATAAAGCTTCTATCTTCTTTTTCTACAACACCTTGGAAGAGTGGATTTCTGTCTATTTCTTTATAAAGTAAATCTGCTTTTTTGTTATTTACTTGTTCTATAAAAGAAATTCCTCCTAAGTCTTTTAGCCATTGCAAAGTTAACATGGATACATAAACAGCAAATACAGGAGGTGTGTTAAACATACTATCTTTACTTATATGAACTTGATAATCTAACATGGAAGGAATTGTTCTGCTTACTTTTCCTAAAATCGATTCTTTTACAACTACTAAAGTTGTTCCTGCGGGACCCATATTTTTTTGAGCTCCAGCATAAATTAAGTCAAATTGAGAAAAATCCAATTGTCTTGAAAAAATATCAGAACTCATATCACAAACTACAGGAACTTCCGTTTTTGGAAATTCTTTTATTTGTGTACCAAATATGGTATTGTTACTTGTACAGTGAAAATAATCTGCATCCGAAGGAATTGTATAATCTTTAGGGATGTATGTGAAGTTTTTATCTTTAGAAGAAGCTACTTCTACTAATTCACCAAAAAACTTAGCTTCTTTTATTGCTTTAGAGCTCCATGTACCTGTGTTTAAATACGCAGCTTTTTTATTCAGTAAGTTATAGGCTGCCATTAAAAACTGTGTGCTTGCACCACCTTGTAAAAATAAAACTTGATATCCTTTGTTTTCTAAACCTAATAATTCTAGAACTAAAGCTCTAGCTTTTTCCATAACTGAAACAAAAGGCTTACTTCTATGAGATATTTCTAATAATGATAAATTGTCATTATTAAAATTAATTACTGCTTCAGCAGCTTTTTGTAAAACTTCTTCTGGTAAAATGCAAGGACCAGCACTAAAATTATGTTTTTTCATGAGATTCTGTATCAGTTAGCAAAAGTGATAATTTTATAGTATTTCTAGTAACTTTTCGGTATTAAATTTCATTTAAGAAAGCAAGCGTATTAATTCCGTCTGCATAATCCCAAAGAGCAGGTTGTTGCGTTTTTCCAAAAGTGATTTCTTGCTCTATAAAGTTTTTAGCAACAATGCATTGTATGTATTCTTTTTCCTGATGCAGTTTTATTTTTAAATCTACCAAATCATCATAATATTCATAAAAAACACTTGCAATAGGAGAGGAGTAACTAGTATCTTCCTTTATCATTAAAAATCCATTTTCTAAGATATCAAATTCACTCATTAAATAGACTGCTTTATTATAATCGTAGTTATTCGCATATTTTTTGTTTTCTATAATTGAGCGTTGTTTATACATTCCTTTAAAGAAATTATCAAAATTGTAATTTCTAGGAACAAATAACTTAGAAACACTTCTGCAACCCAATCCAAAATAGCGAAAAACATCTTCACTTAAAGCCTCCATCTCTATCTCTGTTTCATTGCCTTGTAATACAGCTATTGAATTTCTGTTTTTTCTGATAATACTCGGTTTATCCTTAAAATAATATTCAAAGTAACGAGCAGTGTTATTGCTTCCTGTTGCAATTACGGCATCAAAATCAGTTAATTTCTCTTTAGTAAATGAAATTGTGTTTTTAAAGCTAGGTTCTACATACTCTAAATATTTTGCTAAGAAAGGAAGCAGATATTTATCATTTGATGATTGCTTTATGAGCACATTGTGACCTACTATCAATACAGATAAAAAGTCATGAAACCCAACAAGCGGAATGTTCCCAGCCATAATAATAGCAACAGTCTTTGGCTTTGGATTGTTCATATTTTCATTTTCAATCCACTTTTGTATGTTTTGAGCTTCTAATGCTTTAGACCAAGATTCCAGAGAAAACAATATGTTATTTCTAGTAAACCAAGCATTGTTTTCTTCAGTAAGTTTTATTTGATGTAAAAATCCGTCAAAAAACAAGTTGTTGTGTAAAACGCCTTCTTTTTGTCTAATTTCTTTTCTTGAAAATTGAGATAAAAACTGACCCAATTTGGCAAATGCCTGCACTCTATTTTGAATACTATTCATTTCTTTTGGTTGCTACCTTTTTAGCTAGTATTTTTGCAAGTGCAAATTTACACAATCTAAATAGACAACAGAGCGATGGCAATTATAATTACTGATGAATGTATTAACTGTGGAGCATGCGAGCCAGAATGTCCAAATACAGCAATCTATGAAGGTGCAGATGATTGGAAGTATTCTGATGGTACAGACCTTGAAGGGAAGGTTGTTTTGCCTAATGGTAATCATGCTGATGCAGATGAAGTACAAGAACCTATTTCTGATGAAATCTATTACATAGTAGCAGATAAATGTACTGAATGTATAGGTTTTCATGAAGAACCACAATGTGCAGCTGTATGCCCAGTAGATTGTTGTGTGCCTGATGAGAATAATGTAGAGACAGAAGAAGAATTAAAAGCTAAACAACGTTTTATGCATAAAGAATAATATTGCTTAATATATCAAGTAGAAAAAATCCCAACATAATAATTGTTGGGATTTTTTAATGAAGTTGATTATGCATTATTACTACTTCTAAAATTCTATTATTAAGTCTATATTTGCGGCACTAAAAACAAAACTTATGAAGGCAGGAATTGTAGGATTACCAAACGTAGGAAAATCAACATTATTTAACTGTTTGTCAAATGCTAAGGCACAAAGTGCGAACTTTCCATTTTGCACAATAGAACCTAATTTAGGTGTTGTAAACGTTCCTGATTCCAGATTGGAAAAGTTAGAAGAATTGGTAAATCCAGAACAAGTAGTTCCAGCAACGGTAGAAATTGTAGATATTGCGGGTTTGGTAAAAGGAGCCAGCAAAGGTGAGGGTTTAGGAAATCAGTTTTTAGCTAATATTAGAGAAACAGACGCCATATTACATGTATTGCGTTGTTTTGAAAATGATAATATTGTACATGTTGATGGTTCGGTAGATCCAATTCGAGATAAAGAAACAATTGATATTGAACTTCAGCTAAAAGATTTAGAAACCGTTCAAAAGCGTTTGGAACGTGTAAAACGTACTGCTAAAACAGGACAAAAAGAAGCACAGGCGGAGTTAGAAGTTTTGTTAAAAGTAGAAGAAACATTGTTGGAAGGAACTTCAGTTAGAGCTATAGAGTTGACTGAAAAAGAAGAAGAATTTGTAAGACCCCTTCAATTTATAACAGCTAAACCTGTTTTATATGTTTGTAATGTAGATGAAAAATCAGCAAAAGAAGGAAATAAACATGTTGAGGCAGTAAAACAAGCTGTAAAAGATGAGGGAGCAGAAATTATTGTTTTAGCAGTTGCCACTGAAGCTGATATTGCTGAGTTAGAAGACTACGATGAAAGGCAACTTTTCTTAGAAGATCTAGGTTTAGAAGAACCTGGAGTTTCTCGATTAATCCGATCAGCATATAAATTATTAAACTTACAAACCTATTTTACGGCAGGAGTAAAAGAAGTGCGAGCATGGACAATACCTGTTGGTTCTACCGCACCCCAAGCTGCAGGCGTGATTCATACCGATTTTGAAAAAGGATTCATTCGAGCAGAAGTAATTGGTTATGATGATTATGTTACTCATAGAAGTGAAGCAAAAGTAAAAGAAGCAGGTAAAATGCGTGTAGAAGGAAAAGAGTATATCGTGAAAGATGGAGATGTAATGCATTTCCGTTTTAACGTATAACTTTTTACCAAGACTTATTTATTAACTGGTTTCTTTTTTCTTATTTTTAAGCTTAATTTATGGAAACCATCAAAAACTTTATTGAATATGAGATTTTCACAATAGGTGAGCGGTCGTATACTGTAGCTACAATTCTTTCAGTTTTTGTTATTATAGCTGTTACGCTATTTATTGTTTGGGCTGTTAAAAAAGCGTTATCCAGAAAAAAAATTAAGAATAAATACGAGCAAGGAAACCTTCATGCGCTCTATCAAATAATCAAATATGTTATATGGATTATAGCAGTACTTCTTTTGTTAGAGACAATTGGAGTAAAGATAAATGCCTTACTTGCAGGTTCTGCTGCTTTACTGGTAGGAATAGGTTTAGGTTTACAGCATACATTTAATAACTTTGTTTCTGGCATTATTTTACTGTTCGAAGGCTCTCTTAGAGTAGGAGATATTATAGAAGTTGATGGTGATGTGGTAAAAATGGAACGTATAGGTCTTAGAACGTCAACAGCTATTAATAGAAATGATGTACGAATTATTATACCCAATGATGTTATTACTTCAAACAAAGTAATAAACTGGAGTCATCAATCAGAACTTACGCGTTTTAGCATAACTGTTGGAGTAGCATACGGGAGTAATGTAAATTTAGTATTGCAATTACTAGAAGAGAGTGCAGCAGAACATCCTAAAGTTACCAACAAAGATTCTGTGCTGGCTCGTCTTATTAATTTTGGAAACTCTTCTTTAGACTTTGAAGTGCTGTTTTTTAGTCTAGATACTTTTCAAATAGAAAACACCAAATCAGATATTCGAAAAACGATTAACGAAAAATTTATAGAACATTCTGTAACAATTCCTTTTCCGCAAATGGATGTCCATATCAAGTCAAATTCTTCCAGTACATAGTTTTAAAATTAAATTTTAGTATTCTTATTTCAAGAATTAATCGTAATATTGCAATAACTAAATTGAAAATGGGGCTCACTAAGTCAGAAATATTTACAGATCAACAAAATAAAATTGCACAGATAGCAAAAGTGTTGGGTCATCCTGCTCGTATAGCAATTTTACAGCATCTTTTTAAAATGAATAGTTGTATTTGTGGAGATTTAGTAGAAGAAATAGGATTAGCACAACCTACAATATCACAGCATCTAAAAGAACTCAAAAACTTAGGCATCATTAAAGGAAGTATAGAAGGCACAAGTGTTTGTTATTGTATAGATCAAGAAAAATGGACAGAAGTAATTTCTTTATTTGAAGGCTTTTTAAGTCAGAATTTAAGCTGTAGTAATGATGATGATTGCTGCTAAAAAAATTTACATTAAAACATCGCAATATTGCAATAATATAATGAATACTATAAACCAATGAAACTCTCACAGATTAAATCTCATTTATTACAACTGGAAACTATAAAGTTTCAGTTGCCTGACGGAACACTAGTTCCAAGTTACTTTCACGTTACGGAAGTAGGTGTTATAACAAAACATTTTATCGATTGTGGAGGCACAATAAGGAACGAAAAAATAGTAACCTTTCAGCTATGGGAAGCAAATGATTATGACCACAGATTGCATCCAGATAAACTATTATCAATTATTGAACTTTCAGAAAAAACATTAGGCATTGAAGATTTGGAAGTAGAAGTTGAATATCAAGGCAATACAATTGGTAGATATGATGTAGGTTTTGATGGTGAAAGCTTTCTATTATTAAATAAATCTACAGCTTGTTTGGCTACAGATAAGTGTGGTGTTTCATCCTCAAAACCAAAAGTTGCTCTATCAAAATTACAAGAAGCAAGTGTTAGTTCTTGTGCTCCTAGTTCAGGATGTTGTTAAACCCTTAAAACTGTATTATCATGTTGACAAAATCAATACTCTTTCAAGATATAGAAAACAACATACTAACACTCGATCTTCAAATAATCTCAGAGAAACGTAAAACCGTACTAAACCCTCTTGTAGATTTTATTCAGCAGAAAAAAGATAATAATCAGAATGTTACCATCAATTTTATCTGTACACATAATTCTCGTAGGAGTCATCTTGCTCAAGTATGGGCACAAGTAATGGCTAACTATTTTGCGGTTAAAAATGTTTTTTGTTACTCTGGAGGCACTGAAGTAACAGCACTTTCTTCTACAGTAGTAAAAACATTAGTTAAACAAGGGTTGAGAATAAATACACTTTCAGATAGTGATAATCCTTTGTATAGTATAAAGTACGCTGATAATGAGCACCCTATAGTAGGTTTTTCTAAGCATTTTAATGATTATTTTAATCCAAAATCAGAATTTGTGGCAATTATGACTTGTTCACAAGCAGATGAAGGTTGCCCTTTTATAGCAGGAGCAGAAAAACGAATTCCCATAACTTTTGAAGACCCTAAGATATTTGATAACACACTAGTACAACAAGAAAAATACTTAGAAGCGAGTATTCAAATTGCAACGGAAATGAAGTATATATTTTCACTTATAAAATAATTAAAATGGCCAAAAAAAAATTAAGCTTTCTTGACAACTATTTAACGCTTTGGATTTTTCTAGCAATGGTTTTGGGCGTGGGTCTTGGCTATTTTGCACCAACTTTTCCAGACTTTATTAATTCATTAAGTAGCGGAACTACTAATATTCCTATTGCTATTGGTTTAATCTTAATGATGTATCCTCCTTTGGCAAAAGTAAACTATGCATTATTACCAAAAGTTTTTAAAGATGTAAAACTTTTATCGATTTCGTTACTTCTTAATTGGGTTATAGGTCCTGTGTTAATGTTTGCTTTGGCAATCATTTTTTTGCAAGACTATCCTGAATATATGGTAGGGTTGATTTTAATTGGACTTGCACGTTGCATTGCAATGGTATTAGTTTGGAATGATCTTGCAGAAGGTAGCAATGAATACGGAGCTGGATTAGTTGCATTAAATAGTATTTTTCAGGTTTTTGCTTATAGTTTTTACGCTTGGCTGTTCATTACAAAGTTGCCTCCTATGCTTGGTTTTGAAGGAGCTATTATAGATATATCAATTAGTACTATTGCCGAGAGCGTTGCTATTTACTTAGGAGTTCCTTTTGCTTTAGGTATAATTAGCCGTTGGATTCTAGTGAAGTATAAGGGAGAAGACTGGTATCAAAAAAAATTTATTCCTAAAGTTTCTCCTTTAACACTTATTGCTTTACTATTTACTATTGTGATTATGTTTTCATTGAAAGGAGAGCTTATTGTTACCATACCTAAGGACGTTTTACTTATAGCAATTCCGCTTTTAATCTATTTCATTCTCATGTTTTTTATTGGTTTTTTAGTTACCAAATCGTTGGGAGTTAGTTATGATAAAACAGCATCAGTAGCTTTTACAGCTGCAGGAAATAATTTTGAACTTGCCATTGCTGTAGCAATAGCTGTTTTTGGTTTAAATTCAGGACAAGCTTTTACTGGTGTAATAGGTCCTTTAATAGAGGTTCCAGCTTTAATTCTGTTAGTAAGAGTATCGTTTTGGTTTCGAAAAAAATTGTTTCTCAAAAAAGCCTCTGCATAGAAAAATAAAGAGAAAATTAAGAATAAGCGATTCTATAATCAAAATAGAATCGCTTTTTGTTTTCTATGGATAACAATATTTTAAGTAAATTTCAGAATCTATTTTAATCACACAGTTATTCATGAAAGCAAGTTTTTTTGATAATACCACACTAATTAAGTATTCAAATGAGTTGTTTCAACGAGTTACGTTTGCATCTGTTGATGAAATCACATTAATAGAGCAAGATCAAACTATTAAGTGGTTAAATACGTATGGTTTAGATTATGTAAAAGAGTTTAAAACAATCATTACAAAAGATGAATTGGATGATTTTTTACTAAAACTGGTTAGTAATTCAGAGCACCCTAACAAAGTGATTGTTTTAGATAATTTACTGTTTATCGCAATTAAAGTTTTAAAAACAGATTCAGCGACTATAGATTACGAACAAATGATGTTTATAGTTTCTCCAGATTTTGTATGGAGCATTCAAGAGCAACCAGGAGATTATTTTCAATGGATACGAGAGCGATTAGAACTCAATACAGGTATTGTAAGAAGAAAAAAAGCAGATTATCTACTATTTCTAATTTTAGAATCTATTATAGATAACTATCAAACTACTTATGAGGAAAACAGTGAGTTGGCAGAGAATCATTTAGATCCTTCTGCTATAAAGCCAACACCTGATTTTACAGCAAAAGTAGAAAAAAGGAAAAATGAACTTTTTACACTCAAAAAAGCATCTATTAGTTTACGAGATACGCTAACAAAACTCGAAAAAACAGAAGTAAAAGGAATAAAACCTAAATATTTTAGTGAGTTAAAAGAAGAAGTTATTAATCTAATAGCAGATATTGATTTTGAGTTACAAGCGCTCGAAAGTAAATTGAATTTAGTATTCAGTATTCAAGGTCATCGACTCAACGAAGTAATGAAAACTTTAACTGTTTTCTCTGTAATTTTTATTCCGTTGACTTTTGTGGCCGGTTTATACGGAATGAACTTTAAAAACATGCCAGAATTAGAGACAGAATATGGCTACTATATTGTATTATTTGTAATGCTACTAATCATCATCATAAGTGTTATTTACATTAAAAAGAAAAGATGGTTTTAATAGGTTACTTTATGCTTTAACAAAATTTTACAGTAGAATAAAAAATATAAACATACTTTCGCCTCAATTTCTTAATAGCTTTTTATATGAGAGTTTTCCTACTGTTTATAGCACTGTCAGTACAGATTAGTTTTGCGCAAGAGAGCAGTAAATATCAGCCTATTTTTATTATTAACAGTAAAATTGTATCCAAAGAAAAAGTGAATGAATATGCAAAAAAAGGATACATTAAAAACATGCAAAATGGAGCTACAGAAAATCAGTACGTAGAACTAAAGAAAAAACTAGGAAATAAAATAACAGAAAAAGAATATGTAGTGATTTTGACTATTTTTTCAGAAGAAGAATATCAAAATAAAAAACGTAAAGTAAATAAAAGTCCTAAAGAAGAAGAAAGTGCGAAAAATAAAAACGATTTTATTTTAAAAGAGAATGATCTAGCTACTGATGTTACGATAACAATGCTCAGTGGAAAAAAAATAAAATTATCTCAACTTAAAGGAAAAGTGGTTTTACTTAATTTTTGGGCAACATGGTGTGGCCCTTGTATTAGAGAATTTTATGAAATGCCTTCTAAAATTTTAAAGCCGCTAAAAAACGAAGATTTTGTTTTTTTACCCATTGCAATAGGAGAAGAAACAAGTATAGTTAGAAAAAAAATAAATTACTTAGCTCAAAAAGGTATAATTTTTGATACAGGAGTGGATGCAGATAAAAAAATCTGGAATTTTTATGCAAAAGGCTCTATCCCCAAAAACTTTGTTATTGATAAGAAAGGGGTGATTCGCTATGTTTCTATGGGAAATGATAGTGAAAGTGTAGATAAGATTAAAGAAGAGTTGATGAAACATTTATAATAACAACACACTTTATAATGTTTTTCATTTCTAATGATTTTAGATCGTTTGTCCTGTGTAGATTTTCTTAGATATTTAATTTAATGCATCTGATGTGTTTCTCTATAAGTAAATAGAGAAATCTTAATAATTTTAAAAAAGTATAAAAAATTGAAAAAATTATTACTTCTCGTATTCTTTTTTTTAAATGTATTCTTTTCTTTTTCACAAACAATAACTATAACAGATGAGCAGAGTAAAGTTCCGTTAGAGTGGGTTGTTTTAATTAGTGAAAACCCAAAACAATCTGTTGTAACAAATGCAAAAGGACAGGCAGATATATCTTCTTTTAAAGGATCAAAAGAAATAATTATTCGTTCATTAGGATATAAAAGTATTATTCTTAGTTATAAACAGTTAGAGCAATTAGAGTTTGTAATTGAATTAGAAACATATAATTTAAATTTAGATGAAATAGTTATTTCAGCTACACGTTGGAGACAGACTACAGATAAAGTGCCCTCAAAAATTATCTCTATTTCCCCTAAAGAAGTAGCATTACAAAATCCGCAAACAGCAGCAGATTTGTTAGGAATTTCAGGTAAAGTTTTTATTCAGAAAAGTCAACAAGGAGGAGGTAGTCCAATGATTCGAGGTTTTGCAACTAACAGATTACTTTATACCGTAGATGGTGTTCGTATGAACTCAGCTATTTTTAGAGGCGGAAACATTCAAAATGTGATTAATCTAGATCCATTTGCAACGGAAAACACAGAAGTATTATTTGGACCAGGATCTGTTATTTATGGTAGTGATGCAATTGGTGGTGTAATGAGTTTTCAAACCTTAATTCCAGAGTTATCTTTAGATGAAGAACCATTTATTACAGGAAAAGCACTTTTACGAACAGCTTCTGCAAATAATGAAAAAACAGGGCACTTAGATGTAAATGTAGGGTGGAAAAAATGGGCCGTTATATCAAGTTTTAGCTCTTGGGATTATGACCACTTAAAGCAAGGATCTCATGGTCCTGATGATTATATAAAAGATTATTATGTAGAAACGCAAAATAATGAAGACGTAATTATCTCTCAAAACGATCCGCTATTGCAGATTCCAACAGCTTATTCGCAAATAAATTTTATGCAAAAGGTTCGATATCAACCAACTGATAAATTGGATTTTCAATATGGTTTTCATTATTCAGAAACATCTCCTTATGGAAGGTACGATCGTCATAATAGAACTAGAAACGGAACAGCTCGTTATGGAGAATGGAATTACGGACCTCAAAAATGGATGATGAATAATCTTCTAATACATCACCAACAAAATAATAGTAGTTGGTTTGATGAAGTAAATATTCGATTAGCACAACAAACTTTTGAAGAGAGTAGAATTGATCGTTCTTTAAATAGTTTAAATCAAGCTAATCAGATAGAAGAAGTAAAAGCTTATTCTGTTAATATTGATTTTGTCAAGGTTATGTCTCAAAATAATACGTTGTATTATGGAGCAGAATATGTTTTTAACGATGTAAAATCCAGAGGATTTATTAGAGATATTTCTACTAATGATTCTCAAGTTACTGCTTCTCGTTATCCAGAATCAAAATGGAGTTCTATTGGTTTTTTTGTAAATGATGAACATGTTCTATCAGAAAAAATAACGTTACAAGCAGGTTTACGGTATAATCGATTTATTCTCAATGCAGATTTTAGAGGTAATTTAGCCTTTTATCCATTTCCATTTACAGATGCGAAAATAAATAAAGGAGCACTTACAGGTAGTATTGGAGCAATCTATAAACCTACTAATGATTGGATGCTAAAAGCTAGTTTTGGCACTGCATTTCGATCACCAAATGTAGATGATATTGGTAAAATTTTTGACTCAGAACCAGGTTCTGTAACAGTTCCTAATCCAAATTTAGATGCAGAATATGCCTACAACTTTGATATTGGAGTAGCAAAAGTATTTGGAAAAACAGTTAAACTAGATGTTACTGCTTTTTATACAAATTTGCAAAACGCTTTAGTTAGAAGAGATTTTCAGCTCAATGGAGAAAGTACTATTATGTACGATGGAGAAATGAGTCAGGTTCAGGCCATTCAAAATGCTGCTGTAGCAAATGTATATGGAGTTCAAGCAGGAATTGAAGTAAAACTTCCTGCAGGATTTCGTTTTTCTTCTGATATAAACTATCAAGAAGGAGAAGAAGAATTAGATGATGGATCTACAAGTTCGTCTAGGCATGCGGCACCTTTATTTGGGACTACACGATTAAGATATGTTGCCGATAGGTTGTCAATGGAGTGGAATGTTATTTACCAAGGACAGAGAAGTCATGAGAAATTATCAGTTGAAGAGCAAGGTAAAGATGAAATTTATGCCAAAGATGAAAATGGAAACAACTACGCACCTTCTTGGCATACAATCAACTTAAAAGCAATGTATCAACTTACGGATGCGTTTAGTGTAAGTGGAGGGCTAGAAAATATTACAGATCAGAGATATAGACCTTATAGTTCTGGAATTTCGGGTGCAGGACGAAACTTCATCCTATCACTTCGGGCAGATTTTTAATAGGAAGAAAAATCTCAAAAAAAACGTTTATTTTTCTTTGTAAAATGGAAGTCTTACAATAGTTGCAGGAATATTTTTGTTTCTAACTTGTATATAAAGTTGGTTATCAATTTTGCTTTCGTCAATGGTTACGTAACCCATTCCAATTCCCTTTTTTAGAGAAGGAGACATGGTTCCAGAAGTAACTTTACCAACTAAAACACCTTCTTGGTTTACAATATTATAACCTGATCTAGGAATTCCTTTTTCATTCATTTCAAAAGCAACTAGTTTTCTAGAAACACCATTCTTTTTTTGTGCTAATAGGTTATCCGAATTTATAAAATCTTTTGTAAACTTGGTAATCCAGCCTAGTCCGGCTTCAATAGGAGAAGTAGTATCATCAATATCATTTCCATATAAGCAATAGCCCATTTCTAAACGTAGTGTATCGCGTGCAGCTAATCCGATGGGTTTAATTCCCCAATCTTTACCTGCTTCAAATACTTTATTCCAAACACTTTCTACCTCTTCATTTTTAACATAAATCTCAAATCCGCCAGAACCTGTATACCCTGTAGCTGAGATAATTGCATATGGCACACCTGCAAAATCAGCCACTTTAAATTTATAGAACGGAATATCAGCCAAATCAATAGAGGTAAGACTTTGCATAGCTTCTATGGCTTTTGGTCCTTGTATAGCTAACAAAGAATATTGATCAGAAATGTTACGTAAATCCGCACCAATATTTTCATTGTGTTTAGTTATCCAATCCCAGTCTTTATCAATATTACTTGCATTTACAACTAATAAATACGTATGTTCTTTTACTCTATAACAAATTAAATCATCAACAATTCCGTTTGAATCATTCGGGAAACAACTGTACTGCGCATCTCCCACTTCTAATTTAGCAGCATCATTAGAAGTCACTTTTTGGATTAACTCTAAAGCACGCTCACCTTCTACTAAAAACTCACCCATATGACTTACATCAAAAACTCCAACTCCTTTACGAACAGTTTCATGTTCTATGTTAACACCTTCGTATTGAACAGGCATGTTATATCCAGCAAACGGAACCATTTTTGCACCTAATGCTTCGTGTATATGTGTTAACGCAGTATTTTTCATCCTGATTTTGATTTGTAAAAAAAGTAATGCAAATGTATATAAAA
Source organism: Bacteroidia bacterium (assembly GCA_030428865.1). Taxonomy (GTDB): domain Bacteria; phylum Bacteroidota; class Bacteroidia; order Flavobacteriales; family Flavobacteriaceae; genus Polaribacter. Next base: position 411,430 of record JAUIEK010000002.1, read on the forward strand.
TTGTCACAAAAAATTTAGGGAACTAAAAAAGTAAAAAATTTGTTAATTATTATATAATACCTCTAAATAAATAATAGATTTGGAGAATTGAATTTTAAAAGTCATGAAAAGTCGTATTTTTTTATCCATTCTGTTTTTTACTTGTTTTACTATTTTTTCTCAAGAAAGAATTCCTACAGATTATTTATCAAAAGAATTTCATAAACAACGAAGAGAATTGTTCAGAAAAAAAATGCCAGCTAATTCGGTTGCTGTTTTTTTTGCAAATCCTGTAAGAAATAGAGCAAATGATGTAGATTACGTATATCATCAAGATCCTAATTTTTATTATTTAACAGGTTATAGAGAACCTAATGCGGTTTTGCTAATATTTAAGGAAAATCAGCAAGGAGAAGATGGAACGTCATACAATGAAGTGTTATACGTACAAGAAAGAAATTTAAACGCAGAAATGTGGAATGGGAAAAGATTAGGAGTAGAGGGAGCAAAAAATAAATTAGGATTTGCAACTGCATTTAATGCTATTGACTTTATTTCTTCGAACATTAATTTTAAAAAGTTTGATAAGGTATTTATCGAAAATTTCAAAGATGATTACAGAAATACGGGTAATTTGGCAGAAGTTTTTGACTTAGTTAAGAGTTTTAAAATTAAATCAGGTTATGATCCCAGTAATTATTTGTCGCGAGCTAAAAAATATGTGTACGAGCTAGTTAAATCTACTCCGATTGAGAATAGCGCTAATGTGGCTCAGGTTATAGAACGAATTGAAAATCGTTATCCAGATATTAAAAATGACGAGCTTTTAACAAAATATAAAACGACTACTGATAATAAGTTAAAAGGCGACCTTAAAGAAAAAATCACTCTAAAACTGACTCCAACAACGAATATCGATATTGATTTTCTGACCACTACATTATCGGATATGCGTGAGATAAAAACACCAGAAGAAATTAAATTACTTACAAAAGCTATTCGCATTTCTGCAATTGGTCAAATAGAGGTTATGAAAGCAATGAAGCCTCATATGTCTGAAACAGAGCTACAGGGAATTCATGAATTTGTCTATAAAAAGTATGGAGCAGAATACGAGGGTTATCCATCAATAGTAGGAGCAGGAAATAACGGTTGTATTTTACACTATATTGAAAATAATAAAACAAAAGTAGGTCACGATCTTGTTTTGATGGATCTAGGAGCAGAATATAGAGGTTATACAGCAGATGTAACTAGAACAATTCCTGCAAGTGGAAAATTTACTCCAGAGCAAAAAGCAATTTATGATATTGTTTATAAAGCGCAAGAGGCAGGAATTAAAGCAAGTGTAGTTGGCGCTTCTTTTGGAGATCCTAATAAAGCATGTAGACAAGTTATAAATGAAGGATTGTTGGCTTTAGGAATTATTAAAAATATAGATGAAAGACATAATTACTTGCCTCACGGAGTTTCACACTATTTAGGTTTAGATGTACACGATCCTGGTACTTATGGAACCTTTAGAGAAAACTCAGTAATTACCGTAGAGCCAGGTATTTATATCCCAGAAGGAAGCCCTTGTGATAAAAAATGGTGGGGAATTGCAGTACGAATTGAAGATGATATTCTAATTACAGAAAAAGGCCCTGTAAACTTATCAGCAGAAGCGCCTAGAAAATCTGAAGAAATTGAGAAAATGATGGCTAAAAAAAGTGTTTTAGATGCGTTTTTATTACCTGATTTAGATTAAAAATAATAAAAAAAGCTTCCTTGAAAAGGAAGCTTTTTAGCTTTAATTAAAGGCTTATTAAGCTCGCTTAGTTTTATATTGTTCCCATTTTTCTAGAAACACCTTTTCTTCTTCACTCACTTGTCCGTCTGCATTTAAGATGTCATCTATTATTCCGTTAAAGAAACTTAACATGTCTTTTGGAAACTCATCAACATGTTTCATAGCATCTTCAAAAGAAGGTTTTTCTCCTTTAATTTTCATTACTTCAATCACCAAATCTTGATTTCCGTTGGCAGCCAATTGTTCTTTAAATTTATCTATAGATTTTATCTCTTGATCATCTAAAACACCATCTGCATAAGATGCGGCAAAACCCACATATAAGCTTGCTATAATCAACTTATCTTTTTCATTAGTAGAAGGTGTAACTTCTTTTTCAGTTTTTTCTGCTGTCTTTTTTTTGCCAGAGAAAATGTCTGATATTTTTTTTGTGGCAGCATTAGAGATTCTCCTTGTAACTTGAGACTCTACAGTATACATAACCTTTGAGAACATTCTTTCTAATCCCATAATTTTTTAATTAAAAATTTATTTTGTGCAAATATATAAATACTGAACTCTTTTCTTAAATGTTTAATAGAATGATTTGTTATATTGAAAATGAAAAATATTTTTACCTTATACTGGATTTATTACCAAATTGTTAGCATCGTCAGTCAAGGAATTGAAATAATGCTTTTTGGTTTAGAACTGGCTTTAGAAAAAATCTAAGTAGTTTCAACTAATTTTAATTGAAATCGAAGAGTAGCCAAAATAGCTGTATTGAGATTATATATTATTTCACCCAGTTTTTTAATAAGTTCAGTTACTTCTTTAAGTTTTTCTTAGTTGTAATTCTAATATCTTTAATAGAGCCTTTACAACTGGTATCCGATCCGTTATCACATCTTCCATAAAGAATTAATTCAGAACCGCTTTTAATTATAACACTATATTCTTTAGACGTAACAGGTCCAGAAGTTGAATTTGTTCTGCTTGCTTTTGTGTTGAATGGTTTAAGTCTCTTACCTCTTTTATTTTTTATTTGTCCCACTACTATAAAATCAGTACACTTACATTCATTAACCACTTTGTACTGAACAACTAGATCTCTTTTAGATGTATTTTTTATTGTCTTTAGTACCGTTTCAGTTTTCCCTGTTTCACACTTATTAGCATTGGTGGTAGGTATTTCAGTAGTCTCTAATTTTATTAAAGAGACACTTCTTTTATTTTCTGCTGGTTTCTTCTTATTTTCATTAGCTGTTGTTAATCTATAATAAAAACCACAACCTTCTTCTCCTGTAGCCTCTTTGCATTTAAACGAAAAAAATAATTTTTGTCCTTTAGCTACTTTAGAAATATCAAAAGCGAACACTTTGGCAGGGTCATTTTCTTTAATTACAAACTTTCCTAGCTCTCCTTCAAATCTAGTAACGGTACCTTTCTTAAGCTCTTGTTTTGCTTCAATTTCTACATCGCAGGATTTATTATTCTTAACCTCTAATATTGCAAAATCTTCTCCTCCTTTAACTGTGTATGTAAATTTAAACGGATCTCCTCCACAATTCGCTTGACTAAATTTGGTTTGATTTTTAATATCGTCATCTAAAGTGATATCTCTGTTAAAATCTATATATGCTATTTTGCTAGCACAAGAACTAAACAAAAGTATTGATAGGATAAACAATAAAGCTACAAATTGATTTTTCATTTGGGTTGGTTTTATTGATGATACTCAAAGCTAGTAATTAAAAATCAATTATTTACAAAACAAATATTTATTTAGAATTGAAATTATAACTTTCCAAAAAGTTGCTAGTGATTTGCGTTATTTCTTTCGGTTGGTTTAATTATCATTCTAAAATATTGATCTTTATATATGTAGTAACCTATCCAATTATACAGTGTTCTTATTTTATTTTTAAAATTAACGAGTCCCATTATATGTACAAAAATCCAAATCAACCACGCTCCAAAACCTTTTAGAGATCGTTTTTTTCCTGGAAAATCTAACACAGCTTTGTTTCTACCTATAATAGCTAAAGAGCCTTTGTCGTTATATTGAAATGGTTTCCAGCTTTTATTTTCTCTACTTAAGTTATCAGCTAAGTTTTTTGCTTGCTGTAATGCTGGTTGCGCTAATTGTGGATGCCCATTAGGATATTTTTCATCATCAATAATAAAACAAGAATCTCCTAAGGCATAAATATTATCGTATAAAAGAACTTGATTAAGTTGATTTGTTTTTAGTCTTTTACCTATACCAATACTGTCTTTTGAAAAACCTTCAAACGTTTTAGCTGATACTCCAGCTGCCCAAATAAGATTTTTAGATTGAATTTTTTGTCCATTAGATAAATACACAATTTCTCCATCAAAATCGTTAACCATTGTATTCATAATTAGGTTTACACCTAACTCAATTAGTTTTTTAGTAGTATATTTTTGAGCATTTTGAGACATTGGTGCCAAAACTGATTTTTGCCCATCAATTAAATGTATTTCTCCAAGATCGCTTTCTTTTAATTCAGGATAATCTTTTATAATAATCGAACTTTTCATTTCTGCCAAAATCCCCGAAAGTTCAACTCCAGTAGGTCCTGCACCCGCAATAACAAAAGTTAAGTGTTTTTTTCGCTCTTCAAGATCATGAATTCTTGTGGCACGGTCAAATCGAGTAAGAATCGTATTTCTAAGAGACAACGCATCACTTATAGTTTTCATTGGCAAACTGTATTTTTCGATGTTTTTATTCCCAAAAAAGTTAGTTTCTGTACCCGTTGCCATAACTAGAATATCATATTCTAATTCTCCGTTATTTAATAAGATTTTATTTTCTTCAGGAACTACTTTTTCAAGTGTACCTAATCGAAAACGAACGTTTTTTAATTTTCGTAAAATTTTTCGAAACGGATAGCTTATTGCAGAGGGCTCCATAAAACCTGTAGATACTTGATAAATTAAAGGAGGAAAGAAGTTATAGTTATTGGTATCTACTAGAGTAATCTGATAATATGGAGAATTCCCTAATCTTTTTACAAATTCTAAGCCTGCGAATCCTCCACCAACCACCACAATTTTTTTGGTGTTTTTCATGATTAAATTTCCCTTTTATTTACTGTAAAACAAAGGTAGTTAAATCAATTGTGGAAAAAATCAAGTTGGTATAATAACTTAACCAATATATTTTATAATCTTCTTAATGGTGTTTTAATTCCATTTTTTAAAATCATAGAGTTTCCATTGATTATCAGGAATAGAATTTTCAAACTTATCTGATAATTCAATGGCTTTATTAATAGCTTCTTGCCCTATATAATCAACTCCTTGTTGTGGATCAGATAAAACGCCATTATAAAGCTTTGTAAGTGTTGCTGCAGTAAACCACGCTATTCTATATTCTGATGTATTTTGTGAGGGGTTAACAGAGAAAAATAAGTTTAACTCACATTTTTTTAATTTGTCTTTGTATTCCTGTGATAACTTCTTTAATTCATCTTCTTCGAAATATGAAAAGTAATCTTTGCTATCAAATTTTGATATGTCTAATTCATATCCTGTTAGAATAACTTTATTATGGTAATTCTTAGATTTTACATATTTGTTATTCTTCTGGACAATAAGTTTAAACGGTAGAAATCCTTGTTGATTGTCTATATCAAAATTAGGATGTATTTCAACTTCAAGCCCGTATTTTTTTAACTCTTTAATCCATTTTTCTTTAAAGTTTGTTTCTGGTTTCGGAATGTAAACGTTTAGATCAAATGAAGAAATATCAACAGAATTATGAGTAGAGTTAGTAGGAGTATGGTTTTTTGGTTTTTGATTCTCTTTACAAGAGAATGCAGCTGTTATAATTAAAGCAATTACTACGGTAAAAATTATTTTTGATTTCATTGTTATTGCTTTATTCTGTTTTTCTATTCTGTAGAATAATTATCGTTATGATATAAATTATAACTATTCCAAAAGGAATTGCCACGAACTTATATTCGGGAAGTAAATACCAAAGTGAAAGTACTAAAACGGTTCTCGTTATCGTATGGAAAATACCAACCCAATGATTTATTATCCACGAAAATGGAAGCCACATTAGTCCTGTCAATATTCCTACTGTTAATGGTAAAGACGAATAATCCACCAAAAAAAACGGAATTGCAATTGAATACACTAAAATTGCTTGTCCAATTGTATAGAAAAACAGCATGTCAAATTCATTCTTTGGTTTTGATTTAGCCATAAAATTCTCTCCCGTAAACTTTGAGATAAACATGCCTAAATAAACAATACAGCCAGTTGCAACGAATAAAACCCAAACAGTTACTTGTCTTGGAAGTGTTAATCCAGCGATTCCAACTATTAACCAAGCTATTAAACCAGCTAATGGTGTTGCGAGAAATTTTCCATTTGAGAACTCAATTCTTTGCTGTTCGAGGGTTCGATTCATTTTTTCCATTATTGTTTATAATATTTTCTCTATTTCATAAATATATAAAAAAGCTTGCTCTGTATCTTATAGTTTATTGTGTTTCTACAATACCTCCATTAAACTTTATATTGTAGAATGCAGAAATTCCTTAAATTCTTGATATGAGTTGCTAATAGTTTGTTTATTGCAATTACGTAAGTCAACTTTTTTAGAAACATATTCAGGAATTACTTTTTGAATTACTTCTGAAAATTTTTGAGGATGGGCAGTTCCTAAAAATACACCAGCAGAATTTCCATCTAAATATTGAGACAATGCTAACTTACCAATAGCTCCGTGTGGATCTAACAAGTAATTATGTTTTTTAAAAGTCTGCATTATTTCTTCTAGCGTATCAGCATCACTAAAACTATATGCGGCTATATATTTTCTCACTAAATGTATTTTTTGTTGATATAGATACAATATCCGCTCAAAATTACTAGGATTGCCTACGTCCATAGCATTAGAATACGTTAGTACAGATGGTTTAGATTGGTAAATTCCTGTAGTTAAATACTCTAAAAATGTATCATTTGTATTTAGAGCTGCAATAAACTTAGAAACAGGTAGTCCCATTTGTTGAGCAAATAATCCTGCGGTAACATTACCGAGGTTACCAGATGGAACAGAAACAACTACTTTTTTATCATTTACATAAGGTTTTAGTTGCTTGTAGGCAAAAAAATAGTAAAGCATTTGTGGTAGTAACCTAGCTATATTTATAGAGTTGGCACTACTTAGTTTAATACGTTTTTTTAATTCAACATCAGTAAAAGCTTTTTTAACCAATTGTTGGCAATCATCAAAAGTGCCCTCTACTTCAATGACGTGTATGTTTTTTCCCAAACTTGTCATCTGATATTCTTGGTATGGGCTAACTTTTCCTTTTGGGAATAATATAGTAACAGCAACGTTTGGAACATTAAAAAAACCATTAGCTACAGCACTTCCTGTATCACCAGAAGTAGCTACTAAAATATTGAGAGCTTGTTCTTTTTTTGTTTTAAAATGAGATAAACATCTCGACATAAATCGCGCACCTACATCTTTGAAAGCTTGCGTGGGACCATGAAATAATTCTAATGCAAAAATATTCTCTTCAATATTTTTTAAAGGAATGGGAAAAGATAAAGTTTCTTCAATAATTTGCATTAACTGTTCCTCGTTTAAAGATTCTTGAACAAATGGATGGAGTACTTTGTAAGCAATTTCATTATTACTGTAATCCTCAATTGTTTTAAAGAAAGATGAAGGAAGTTTAGGGATTTCTTTAGGAACATAAAGTCCTCCGTTATTACTCAGTCCATTAATTACAGCTTCTCTAAAAGATACTTGTTCGTTGTTTTTTCTTGTGCTTATATATTTCATGGTATTATTTTAAGATACGTGCACCACTTTTCTCACTAAGTGCGTTATTATATATTTGAAATTCGATGCCTAAAGGAACATATACTTCTTCGAGAACATTTGTTATGAGTTCTGCGTTCTTTTTTCCTTCACTAATAGCAAATACAGATGGTCCAGATCCTGAGATACCAAAGGCAAGTGCACCATATTGTTTTACAGCTTCTTTCATTTCAAAAAAATGCGGAATTAACAAGCTTCTCATAGGCTCAATAAGTATATCTTGCAAAGCATTTGAAAGACCATTCAAGTCATTTTTATACAAACTAGATACAAACATTCCCATTAAACCAATCTGCTTACTTGCTGACTTAAGAGAAACATGTTCTTTTAATATTTTACGAGAATCAGTTGTGTTTAGGGTAATTTTTGGAAATAGAGTAGTGGCAAATAAATTTTCAGGTACAGGAAGTTCAATTATATCATTTCCACTAGCCAATACAATTCCGCCTAAAATGGAAGCCGCTACATTATCTATATGAGCGCTGCCACAAGCCACACGTTCGCCTTCTGCCGCAAAGAAAACTAACTCTTTTTTCGAGTACGGTTTTCCTAATAATTCATTATATGTAAAAGCAGCTGCAGCACTACTAGCACTACTAGAGCCTAATCCGCTACCAGAAGCAAAACCTTTGGTAATGTAAATATCTACGCCGCGATAAATGCCCAATGCTTCTTGCATTTTTCTAATAACTACGGAGCAACAGTTTTTATTCACATCTTTTGGAATTTGTTTTCCATTCTCTATTGATACAATCTTGTTTTCTTGAGTTTCGTTATGTATTAATTTAACTTGATCTCCTAAGTTATTTAATGATACTCCCAATACATCGTAACCTACGTTAAAGTTCGCGATAGATGCAGGAGCAAATGCTGTTATTTCTTTCATAATTATTGATTTATTATAGACATTAGATCTGCAAAAACACCACTTGCAGTTACACTAGCTCCAGCTCCAGCTCCTTTAATTACTAGCGGTTCTGAATCATATCGATTGGTATTGATAGATACAACATTATCTTTTCCTTCAAGATTATATAACGGGCTATGAGGCGGAATTTCTCTTAACTCAACCGCTAATTTTTCTTTATTGAGAGTTGCAACAACTTTTAGTTTACATCCTTTTTTATTAGCCTTCTCAAATAAAGACTTAAAGTGATTTTCATTTTTTTTCAGTTGCAGAAAAAGGGACTCATTTCCTTGAGCATTAACGCAATCTTTAGGTAAAAAATGTTGAAATGAAATATCAGTAAGTTCTTTTGAACGACCTGCTTCTCTTGATAATATTAAAATTTTCCTCATTACATCTAAACCACTCAGGTCGATAAGAGGATTGGGTTCTGTATATCCTTCTTTTTGAGCTTGTAATACTACGTCTGAAAACTCTTTTTCTTCATTATATTCATTAAAAATATAATTGAGACTTCCAGATATTACGGCTTCAATTTTGTGTATTTCATCACCACTGACCAATAAATCTTGAATTGTTTTTATGATAGGTAAAGCTGCTCCAACAGATGTTTCATATTTAAAATAGCAGTTATGTTCTTTTGTTAGTTTCTTTAATGCAAGATATTGAGCAAGATTATCACTGCAGGCAATTTTGTTGCAAGTAACTACAGACATACTTTCTTTTAAAAAATTGCTATAACTGTTACTCACAACTTCTGCAGCTGTATTGTCAATGAATATGCTATTACGCAGATTCAAATCTTTTGCAATCTGAACAAATTCTGAGAAAGAATTATATGCAACTCCCGTTTTATTTATTTGATCAATATCATGTATATCCATTCCTTTTTTGTTAAACAAAAAATGACTACTATTTGCTACACCAACAATTATTAATTTAATACGATGCTCTTTAATTAGTTTTTCTTGTTGCAGATAGATTATTTCTAATAAGGCACGTCCTACATTTCCAATTCCTGCTATAAACAAATGCACTTTTTTTACAGCATGCCCAAAGAATTTTTCATGAATAACATTCAAAGCTTTTTTTTCTTCTTTTTCATCAATTACAATTGAGATGTTTCTTTCAGAAGCGCCTTGTGCAATCGCCGTAACATTGATTCCATTTTCTCCAATAACACTAAAGACTTTTCCGCTTAACCCTACTTTACTTTTCATATTGTCACCCACCAAAGCAATAATGCATTGATCTCTAGTCACCTTTATTTTATTGATAATTCCTTTATCAATATCTTGTTTAAAAGCATAATTCAACGATTTCTCTGCAACAGTTAGATCGTTTTGATCAATCCCAATTCCAATACTTTGCTCAGAGCAACTTTGTGTAATCAAAATGCTGTTAATTCCATTTTCTTCTAATACTTGAAATACTTGTCTTGCTCTACCTTTCTGTCTTGTTAATCCAACTCCTGAAACAGTGATAATAGCTATATTGTTTAAAGAAGATAATCCTTTAACTATATTTTGTTGTTGTGGCAAAGAACAGTTAACAAGAGTGCCTTCTTGTTCTGGATAAAATGTGTTTTTTAGTCGTATTGGTATTTTCTTTTCTCTTACTGGAATTACAGAAGGAGGATATAATACTTTGGCTCCAAAATAAGCTAACTCAAAAGCTTCTTCGTAGCTCATGTTTTTAATTGCCGCTGTATTTTTTACTTTTTTAGGATTTGCTTGATGAATTCCGTTAACATCACTCCAGATTTCTAATAAGTCAGCGTTTAAGGCACTTGCATATATAGCTGCCGAATAATCAGAACCTCCTCTTCCTAAAAGAACAGTTTCACCTAAACTGTTTGAAGCTATAAAGCCACCTGTAATGTAATTTTTATTTGTAGCAACAGAAGTAATAATGTTCTGATTTGTAGCGTTAAAGTCCACTTCAGCATTTAAATAATCACCATTTGCAACTAGTAGCTTTCTGCTATCTATTGGTTCTATTTCTACATTGTTTGTAATTAAATATTTATAAAGTATAGAAGAAGATAGCTGTTCTCCATAGCTTAACAGTAAAGCCTTAGTTCTTGGTGATAATTCCTTTAACAAAGAAATGCCATTACATAAAGCTTCTAATTCATTGCATTTTTGTTGAGCAGTTAGCAAAGCATCTGTTTGATGTGAAAAACTAAGTGTTTCTTTGATTATAGAAAAATGTCTTATTCTTAATTCTTCTAGCAAATCATCTGGTTTACCATTTAATGCTTGATTTGCTATATTTTCTAAGAGAGTTGTTATTTTTGAAAAAGCTGATACGACAACTATATAATTATCTTTTTTTTTGCTGAGAATTGATTGTATCCGTTTGAAATTCTCAATAGAAGAAACACTAGTTCCTCCAAATTTTAATATGATCATTTTAATGATTTTAGTAAAATATTTTGCAATAAGTTGTTGGTAGAAATAAGGTATTTCTATATGGAAATGACGCAGGTAAACCTGCTATGTAATGTTACCCCCTAAGGGGTTGTGGTAATTGTGGTAGTTGTTTCGCACAAAGTAATAGTACAAGAATTGTACTGATTGAAGATAATATGTTGTGCGCTTAGTAACATTTCAGTTGTAAATGTATAAAAATGATTAATACATCATTTGATTTTTTTTATAATATCTTTTGTTTCTAATTTATTAGGTTAATTATCATCTTAAAATATTAATCTTCATAGTAGCTGGTTGACAATAAGCTTCAACTAGATTATAACAATGTAGGTTAAACTACTAAACTTGGGGGTTTTCTTCCTGGCAATTTCTTTTTTCTTTTTTTATAGCTGCTCCTAGAGCTATGCCAGCTCCGACTCCAATAGATAGCCCAATAGCTAAATTGTTTGTTGCTACTCCAATACTAATACCGATTCCAGTTCCAAAAATTAATCCTAATGCAATATACTTACTTCTCATAATTATGTTATGTTTTTCTAATTAGTGTTGATTTTTCTTTTTTGTTACAATTTTTCTTGTTACTGTTTAATAAAAGGTTTACATAAAATGCATTTCATTTTACGTAGTGTAAGTTATTTTTTAAAAGTTTCTTCTACAAATCCTCTACCTACAATATAACAATCTTTAATTTTTGGTAGCTTACTAAGGCTGTCAACTCTAAAATTATTAATTTTGGAACCTTTTATTGTAAAGTTTGTAAAATCACATTTAACAAACCAACACATTATTAAGTGATTATCTTCCCATTGAGCAGAGCCGAAATTACAGTTGATAAACTTACATTTATTAAACCCATATTCGTTCATCCAACCTCCTTTGAAAATCGATTCTGAAAAATCACAATTTTCGAATATTACTTCATAGAAATATGTAAAGAATCTACTTTTTACAAATGAGCAATTTGAGACTGTGCCACCTATAATACCAGCCCCTTTACCAAACTTAAACTCAAAAAAACTGCCGTTCTCTAAATGAGAATGAATAAAAGTTATATCTCCACTTCCAAAAGATAAGTCAAAATTCCTGTTATCTGAGTCAGCAATATTAGGAAAAACCCAAAGTTGATTGTTTGATATTCCGCGCAAATCTAGATCACTTATTTTATCTATTTTCATTTCTTTACGAGTATCTATTGAATGTTTTAATGGAAATGGTAAGTTCTCAATAAAAACAGGATCTTTCCACCTTTTTCGCAGGTATGTTTTTGTTATTTTTATCAAATTATCATTAATGATTGAAATTAAAAATGCTATTACTAGTGTTGGTAATTACACGTTGTTGTACAAGGCTTTTTATTCATTTTTTTCTAATTGTTTATGCGAGCCATCACAATTCGGTTTTCGTTTCGAAAGTCCGCAAACACAATCATTTATTCCATAACCATCTATTATTCGTCTCATATTTTTCTCAATTCGAGATATCCTTGTTTTAGGTTGTTTTGGTTTGCTAAAATGCAAAAGATAACCACGCTGACGCCCTGTGGTTAAATTATTAAATGCTTTTTTAAATTCAGGATTTTTATTAAACTTTTGCTTTAGTTCTATTAGCAAGTCAGAGTCAATACTTTTTTTCATTTTTACTTTCAGTCCAGATTTTTCTACTCCGATAGCTTCTTGAATATATTCTTTTATAGTTGGTTCAAGCTCCTCAATTTCTGATAAAGCAGTAAATCGTATCTGTCTTGCAGATTGCACGTTTTCTGTTTGCTGGACTAAAAGATTTTCAGGATCTTTTAGCAATGCACCTTTATGAAATAAAATTGCGCAGTAATTTTTGAATTCATGGATTAATACAATGTTTTTTTCATTGTCAGTATAGCAAGGATGCATCCATTTAAATTCCTCTTTTAACTCACAGCTAAGTACAATTTCACGAAGTTTTATCAACTCTTCCTTCCATTTTTTAAGTTCGTTTAGGTATTTGTTAACATCTTCATTCATTATATACAGTTTGTTTGATTAAGGACTCAACTAATCATTTATTTCTTACACCATTTTAGGTCAGTTTTATTTTGTTAGTTGAATTATTAGTCCGCATAATCCAATAAATAAACACAAAGGAGAAAAGAACTTCGTATCTAATTTTCCAAAGTCAGTTTTCTTTACTTTTTTAAAAAAGCCAATATATTTAAATTCTCCGATAGCTCTTAACAAGAATATTGATGGAATTACCCACCCTCCGTATTTCATTATCCACTCAGGTAAATTGATTTCTACAATTCCAGCTTTTAGTAAATAGAATAATCCAAATATTGTAAGTCCTAATCCTACTATTATACTGTCAGCCATTTTTGGATTTAATACTCTTTCTCCATTTTCTTTCGTTGGTATAGATTCTGAAAAACCAAATTTCCCTCCAATTGCCCAATTGAAATGAATTATTCCAAGTCCGATTAAAATTATACTTAATAAAATTGATAAAATCATAAATTTATTTTTAATCAGTTTTAATAGGTAATAATATTACCGCTTTCTTGGATCAATATTTTTGTTTGCTTCTAGAAACTTGTTGTTTTCAACAGGCTTAAATATAATATTTTTCCTTGCTGGGTTTTTAACCAGTTGTTTTTTAGGTCTAGTAGGTCTTTTTTCAAAACCACCGCCGCAATTGGGACAAACATTATGTAGGATATTATTAACGCAATCTTCACAAAATGTACATTCATAAGAGCAAATCATCGCTTCTGAGCTATCGTTAGGTAATTCCTTTTTACAGTTTTCACAGGTAGTTCTTATTTCTAACATTTAATTTACATTATATGGGTTAACAGTAATCTTGATCGTTTATTTACTTTTTTTGAGTAAAATCATACTAAAGCCGATTAAAGTTAGTGCGTACCCAAAAATTAGTCGAAAAGGTAAAGGGATTATATGCCACAAAACAAGGTTAGCTAAAAGAATTATAAGTATTCCTAGTTTCTTTGTTTTAAAATAATTTAGGCTCAAAATCAATAGTCCTAAGTTAAAAACTTTTGAACTTGGTCCAATTGTTATAAATGGTTTCCAAATTGATGGAACTTGGGAAATGTGATTGGTAAAATTGCTTCGCATTTCTTCGGAAGGAAAGCTCCACCATATGAAATCTAACACACACATTCCAATAATGCAAACAATTCCAATTAGCGTTATAGGAATTCCTATTAAGCTAAAAATCTTTCTAGGAAATGATACAGTTTGAGGAATCAAAAAAACTACTCCGACTAATAAAAACCAATGAGCAAAATCAATAGGTTTTTGGCTATATACAAAATCATTTCCTTTAGCTAATATTATTTGACCTATTAGGAAAAAAGCAAATCCAATTAAGAAAAATATTTTATTCATTATTTCAATTTTTGTATTGTTGTAATGCTGAGTTATAGCCATTACTAGGTATAGTTTTTATAACATTTTTATAGGAGTAATAGTATAGCCAAGACTCTTTAGTTGGTTTATCAATCCGCATTCATACATTAAATGACTTAATCCTACCGCAATAAAGCAATTCTTTTTTTTAAGCAAATAGCTAATTGTCTTAATCCACTTATTGTTTCTGTCAGTTAACATAAGTGCATTCTTACAAGGGATATTCAGTTGATAGTCAATTTTCATTTGAGAATACCAATTGGTCTCTTCACAGTAATTCGAATTTTTCATTCTAATTTTATCTATAATGTTTACAAGTCTTCTTTTATGGCTTTTTCTAGGCATTCCCTCAACGTCTTTATTAATTAGAGCTATTTGTTCCTCAGTTGTTTCAAGCCCGTACAGTTCTATGTTTTGTTTACGAGCTCTAGAACTTATATAATCATCTAAAGAAAGAGAAGTGTCATTAACATTTTTATTTAAACATATTTGCTGTTTGAAATATCTGTTAAGAAAAACATACATTTCGGTTGGTGTCATCTTATTGTAATCTGTAGGACTTGTGGCAAATAGATTTTTAATGAAAGACAAGTCTTCTTTGCTTAAATATTTGTTCCATTTGGTTATTACTATTCTTTGGTTAATAATATCCTCAGCCATTTCTCCTGGAATATTTAAGTTTTCTTTTATTAATAAATTACACGACTCTAGGACTTGGTTAGCTTTTGTCAACGAGTCAAAAAAGGCTTTCCCAAAAGCGTGATGTGTTCCAAACAGATATGATATTTTGTCTGAATTTTGGTTAGTTATTTTGAAGAGAACAGTTTTATTTAAAAGAATATCATTACTATGTTGACCTAATAGCAAAGATGAAGTCAATATTAAAAGGAGTGTAGTGATTTCTCTTATTTTCATTTTTTTAAATTAAAACCATTGTTGACGAATTTTTATTATTTTTTCTCTGTTATTCTATTCAAAATTGGCGTTGCTATTGTTCCTAAAACATCAAGTATTGAGAAAACTCCTAAAAGCCTAAAATAGAATTCAGAGTCATTAAATTCATTTATTGTCGATTTAATTAGCATTAGTGCAACTAACGAAATGAAAACAATTGTAGCAATTAATGAATACTTAATATTGTCCGACTTTGGTCTAATTAGAAGTAATAAAGATATATGCGCTACCGCTACAGATAGAATTATAAAAATTATCATAGTTTTAAATGTGTCGTCAAAGTCAATTAATTCCCAAATTGCTCCAATAGTAATTAAGAAACCAATTACAGAGATAAATATTCCTATAATCGAAAAATACTTTAGGTCATTTCTATTTTGATTTGTTGCGCAGCAAAGTCCTGTCAAACTATAACCTCCAATTGTTAAAGTAGTTAAAAGCAATCGAGTTTCTGTTTCTCCAAATTCACCAACAATAAAAATAACTATTCCTATTAATGCGCTTATGGTAAGTGCAATGACCAACGTTCTTAAAAAATATTTCTTAAAATCAAGGTTATGCATTTGTGTTGTTTTAATTATAGAAAATGTTCTGGTTATATAAGCAATGGTAATTACCTGTGGTCATTGTTATAGATCAGGCTTTTTGTTATAAATATATTCCTTCGAATTTTAACTCGAAAGGCTTTTTAATCGAGTTTATGGTAAACAGTTTTTTGAGGTTAAATTTTTTCCATTTAATAGAGTCTGGGCTATCTTTTGAAAAATTTCCTTTAGTTATTTTCATCTTATTACTTAGAAAATTAATACTATACTCTGTTGTTTCTCCACTTGCCCTATGTGCTTCATAAGAATCATAACCGATTAATGTGAATTCATCATTTTGGAAACGAAATTTATATTTATGATTTGACATACTCCAACTTCCTGCACTAAACCAAAATTTAAAATTAATATTCAAAATCCCCTTTGCATTAATATCGAATCCTTCAAAAGGTTCATCCATTGTCGGTAAATCACGAAGAATTATAAAGTGTTCAGATACTAATTTTTGATCAAATCCTCCAAATTCGTTTCCAAAATAGATGCCTAATATTCTTGGATTTAAGTCAATTGTGTCAGACCCAATTCCATCATTTAATTTAATATTCTTTTTATCAGTATTTTGAATAGCAAAAACTAAATCAGAAACTCCATCTTGATTTATGTCTCCTATTTTAGAGTCTAATATTTTCCATCCGTTAGGAATTATTTCTTCAAGTGTTTTTCCACTTTTTCTTAATATAAGTTTATTCTGTCCAAAACAAATCAGAGAAAAGAAAACTATAAATATTGTTAAAAGTATTTTCATTCTTAATCTGTATAAAATTCCTTGCTATACAGAATGTATTTATTATTATACCAATGTATAAAAAATACTTTTTCGCTTAGGTTTTATAACTCAATAATTTCTTGATTTCTAATAATATCCTCAAAATTTTCTCTTTTTCTAATAAGGTAATCTTCTCCTTCATAGATCATTACCTCAGCAGGTTTGTATCGAGAGTTGTAATTAGATGCCATAGAAAAGCAATAAGCACCTGCGTTATGAAAGCATAGTATATCGCCTTCAGAAATTTCTGGAATTCGTCTGTTAGAACCAAAAGTATCTGTTTCACAGATATAACCTACAACAGAATAATATCGCTCACGACCAGTAGGATTTGATAAGTTGGTAATGTGATGATACGAGTTGTACATCATTGGTCTAATTAAATGATTAAAACCACTGTCAACACCCGCAAAAACAGTAGAAGTTGTTTGCTTTATTACGTTTACTTTTGTAAGAAAATATCCTGCTTCGGATACTAAAAATTTACCAGGCTCAAACATTAAGGTAACGTCCTTTCCGTAAGTTTTACAGAATGTTTGAAAACGTTCTGATAGCTGACTTCCCAGTTCTTCAATATTGGTAGAAACATCACCTTCTTTATACGGAACTTTAAACCCACTACCAAAATCAATAAAGTCAATATTTTTAAATTGTTTAGCAACTTCAAATAGAATTTCGGTAGCTCTAATAAATGTTTCAATATCTAAAATATCAGATCCTGTATGCATGTGAATTCCATTAATAATCATTCCGGTATTTTCCACAACACGTTTAATATGTGGAACCTGATGAATTGAAATTCCGAATTTTGAATCAATATGGCCTACAGAAATATTGCTATTTCCTCCCGCCATAATATGCGGATTGATTCGGATACACACAGGAACATTTGGGTGTTTTTGTCCGAATAATTCTAAAATAGAAAGATTGTCAATATTAATTTGCACACCTAAATCAGCAGCTTTTTCAATTTCTTCTAAAGAAACTCCATTGGGCGTATAAATAATTTTAGATGGATCAAAACCAGCTTCTAATCCAAGCAAGACCTCTTGTATGGAAACCGTATCTAGACCAGCTCCTAATTTTTTAAAGAATTTTAAAATATTTATGTTAGAGAGTGCTTTTACAGCATAATTTATTTGCAAGCTAGAAACTTGAGTAAAAGCATCTGTAATTCGTTGATATTGAGAAGCAATCTTTTCTGTATCATACACATAAACAGGGCTATCATACTTGTTTGCAATAGCTAGTAAATCAGTCGGATTCATGAGTTTTTATATTATAAAAAACGAAAATAGCTAAAATTGAATAGCGAAACTTGTGTGCTAAAAGAATATAACAAATACATTTTTTTTGTAAAACTATTTGTAATCTCGTTAAAAGCCTGTTAATAACTAATAGAACCTCGCATTTTTATTTAATGGAAGAACTATTATTTTAGCAGCTACTCCGAATAACTACGTAGTCATCATATGTCACAACAAAACAATTATACAGAAGATAACATTAGATCTTTAGATTGGAAAGAACATATCAGAATGCGACCTGGTATGTATATTGGAAAATTAGGTGATGGATCTTCTGCTGATGATGGAATTTATATTCTTCTAAAAGAAGTTTTAGATAACTCAATAGATGAGTATGTAATGGGAGGAGGTAAAACAATTGAAATTTCTATTCAAGGAAATAAGGTTACTGTGCGAGATTATGGTCGTGGTATTCCGTTGGGGAAAGTGGTGGATGTAGTATCGAAGATGAATACAGGAGGAAAGTATGATACCCGAGCGTTTAAAAAATCAGTAGGACTAAATGGAGTAGGAACCAAGGCGGTTAATGCACTTTCTAATTTCTTTCGTGTAGAATCAACTCGAGATGGAAAATCTGCTTCTGCAGAGTTTGCACAAGGAGATCTTACAAATAAAGAAGAGGTTGAGGAAACAACGAGAAGAAGAGGGACAAAAGTAACATTCGTTCCAGATGATACGATTTTTAAAAACTACAAATTCCGATCAGAATATGTGGTTAAAATGCTTAAAAATTATGTGTACTTAAATCCTGGACTTACCATTGTTTTTAACGGAGAAAAATACTACTCAGAAAACGGACTAAGAGATTTATTGGAAGACAATAATAATCAAGAAGATATGTTGTATCCAATCATTCACTTAAGAGGAAGTGATATTGAAGTTGCTATTACACACAGTAAAACACAATACTCAGAAGAATATCATTCATTTGTAAACGGGCAACATACTACACAAGGAGGTACGCATTTGGCCGCTTTTCGAGAAGCTGTGGTAAAAACAATTAGAGAGTTTTATAATAAGAATTTTGATGCTTCTGATGTAAGAAAATCGATTATAGCGGCTGTTAGTATTAAAGTAATGGAACCTGTTTTTGAAAGCCAAACAAAAACAAAATTAGGTTCTACAGAAATGGGAGGTAATTTACCTACAGTTAGAACCTATATTAATGACTTTGTAAAGACACAGTTAGATAATTATCTGCATAAAAATCAAGAAGTTGCAGATAAATTGCAGAGAAAAATTCTTCAAGCAGAAAAAGAACGAAAAGAGCTTTCTGGAATCCGAAAGTTGGCTCGTGAGAGAGCTAAGAAAGCAAGTTTGCACAATAAAAAGTTACGTGATTGTCGTGTTCATTTTGGCGATACTCAAAGAGAAGGATACTTAGAGACAACGTTATTCATAACAGAGGGAGATTCTGCATCAGGATCGATTACAAAATGTAGAAATGTAAATACCCAAGCTGTTTTTAGTTTAAAAGGAAAGCCTTTAAATTCTTACGGACTTTCTAAAAAAATTGTGTACGAAAACGAAGAGTTTAATCTTTTACAAGCTGCTCTTAACATAGAAGATGGCTTAGAAGATTTACGTTATAACAATATTGTTATTGCTACAGATGCTGATGTAGACGGAATGCATATTCGATTGCTATTAATTACATTTTTTCTTCAATTTTTTCCTGAGCTTATAAAAGATGGGCATTTATACATTTTAGAAACTCCATTATTTAGAGTTCGGAATAAAAAAGAAACTGTCTATTGCTATTCTGAAGAAGAGAAAAAAAATGCAATAGAAAAGCTAAAAGGAAAGCCCGAAATAACTCGATTCAAAGGATTGGGAGAGATTTCGCCCAATGAATTTACACATTTTATAGGAGAAGATATGCGATTAGACCCTGTAATGCTTGACAAAGAAATGTCTATAGATCAGTTGTTAGAATTTTACATGGGAAAAAACACACCTGATAGACAAAAGTTTATCATTCAGAATTTAAAAGTAGAATTAGATTTAGTTCAAGAATAAATAAGTAGTTAGTAGATACATGAGCGAAGACACAAATCAGTACGAACAAAATAACGACTTAGAAAAAGCTAATTTTTTAGAGCCGCAGGAAACCATTACTAAGATTACAGGAATGTATAAAGAATGGTTTTTAGACTATGCTTCTTATGTTATTCTAGAACGAGCTGTTCCTGCAATAAACGATGGGCTTAAACCCGTACAACGAAGAATCATGCATTCTATGAAAGATTTGGATGATGGTCGTTATAATAAAGTAGCCAATATTGTAGGTCATACAATGCAATATCATCCTCATGGAGATGCTTCTATTGCTGATGCTATGGTGCAAATGGGACAAAAAGAATTGCTTATTGATATGCAAGGAAACTGGGGAAATATCCTTACAGGAGATAGTGCTGCTGCATCACGTTATATAGAAGCAAGGCTATCTAAATTTGCGTTAGACGTTGTATTCAACCCCAAAACAACTGAGTGGCAATCTTCTTATGATGGTAGAAAAAAAGAACCTATTCATTTACCGGTTAAGTTCCCTTTACTATTAGCACAAGGAGCAGAAGGAATTGCAGTAGGGCTGTCTACTAAAATTTTACCTCATAATTTTATTGAGTTAATTAATGCCTCAATTAAATATTTAAAAGGGAAAAGCTTTAAAATACTTCCTGATTTTTTAACAGGAGGCATAGCTGATTTTACCAATTACAATGATGGTAAACGAGGAGGGAAAGTTCGCGTTCGTGCTAAAATTTCTCAATTAGATAAAAAAACGTTGGTTATTAAAGAAATACCCTACGGAACAACTACTTCAATCGTTATTGATAGTATTTTAAAAGCCAATGAAAAAGGAAAAATTAAGATTAAAAAGATAGAAGACAATACAGCAGCTAATGTAGAAATCCTGATTCATTTACCTCCTAATATTTCTCCAGACAAAACGATTGATGCGCTGTATGCATTTACAAGTTGCGAGAGCTCAATATCGCCTTTGTGTTGTATTATAGAAAACCATAAACCTAAGTTTATTGGAGTTTCTGATATGTTAAGAAGCTCTACAGACTATACGGTTGAACTTTTAAAGAAAGAACTAGAAATTCAACTACATGAGCTAGAGGAACAGTGGCATTTTGCATCTTTAGAGCGCATTTTTATAGAAAACAGAATTTATCGAGATATTGAAGAAGAAGAAACTTGGGAAGGAGTTATACAGGCTATTGATAGAGGATTACAACCTCATATTAAACATTTAAAAAGAGCGATAACAGAAGAAGATATTGTTCGATTAACAGAAATAAGAATTAAGAAGATTTCTAAGTTTGATATTGATAAGGCAAAACAATTAATAGAGAGTTTAGAAGAGAAAATAGAAGAAGTAAAATATAATTTAGATCATTTAATTGATTATTCAATTGATTATTTTAAAGAGTTAAAAAATAAATACGCCGAAGGAAAAGAGCGAAAAACAGAAATACGTGTTTTTGATGATATTGTTGCTACTAAAGTAGTTATTCGAAATTCAAAATTATATGTGAATAGGGCAGAGGGTTTTGTTGGAACATCTCTAAAGAAAGACGAATATGTATCTGACTGTGCTGATATTGATGATGTTATTGTTTTTAGAAAAGATGGTAAAATGCAAGTTACAAAAGTAGCTGCTAAAACATTTGTAGGTAAAGATATTATACATGTAGCGGTATTTAAGAAGAAGGATAAGCGAACGGTTTACAATATGATCTATCAAGACGGAAAAAATGGACCAAGTTATATAAAACGCTTTAATGTAACATCAATAACTCGTGATAAAGAATATGATTTAACCAATGGTAGTAAAGGCTCTATAGTGCATTATTTTAGTGCTAATTCAAATGGAGAAGCAGAAGTTGTAACAATTAATCTAAGAGCAGTTGGCAGTATTAAGAAACTAAAATGGGATATTGATTTTGCTGATTTAGCTATAAAAGGCAGAAACGTGAGAGGAAATACCATCACAAAATATGCTATTAAAAAAGTAGAGTTTAAATCTGCTGGTGTTTCTACTTTAAAACCTAGAAAAATTTGGTTTGATGAAACTGTTCAACGTTTAAATGTGGATGAAAGAGGAGAGTTACTAGGCGAGTTTAAGGCAGAAGATAAACTACTTATAGCACATCAATCAGGAAAGATAAAAGCAGTTACGCCAGATTTACTCATGCGGTTTGATGATGATATGATTGTATTAGAAAAATGGGATCCAGACAAACCTATTTCAGCCATTTATTATGATGGAGAAAAGGAACGCTACTTTGTAAAACGATTTTTAATTGAATCTACAGATAAAGAGGAAATTTTTATTTCAGAGCATCCAAAATCGCAATTAGAAATTGTAGCAACAGACTACAGACCGATAGCAGAAGTTGTATTTTCTAAACGATCTTTGGAAAATATACAAGTGAATTTTGAAGAGTTTATTGCCGTTAAAGGAATAAAAGCAAAAGGAAATCAGCTAACAACAGAAAAAATTAAACAAATAAATTTACTGGAGTCTTTACCTTATGAAAAACCAGAAAAACCTTCTGTAAATGAAATGAACGTAGTAGATGAAGAAGAGGTGTTGTCTCAGGAAAAAGAAACCAATAAAGAAGAAAAACCTGAAAAAACAGATTCAATAGGTGAGCAAACCAAATTGTTCTAGTTATTTCATTTTTTCAAAAAAAGTAAGTTCATAGTTTGGTAATAGCTCAGGGTGTGTAATCTTTAAAATATCTTTTAAAACAAGATCGGGTCTTACAGGTGCTAGCTCATAGTAAATAACGCCACCCGTAGCACCTTTTTTATTAGCAAACGTGTAAATATTATCTGTTTTAAATGCATTAAATTCGGCATATTTTTTATTGCTAGCCAACAATTGTTCTTTTGATTCAAAGTAGCCGGGAGCAATCCAAAAATCAGCATTTTTAGCTTTGGCGTAAACACTTTCAAAACTCAAAGATAAACTACCTGTTCCTGCCGTGTTTTTCCATAAATAATCTGTGTTTGCATCTTTTAAAAATTGCGCAACAAAGCTATCACCCGCAGGTAAATTCCAAATATCTTTACTCATAATAGCGCCTGATAAAACAGTGGGTTTTTCAGTCGCTTTTTTTGCAAGAGTTACAATAGCCAGGTAATTTCTTTCTATCTCGGTAAAAATACTATCAGCTATTTTTTCTTTATTGTAAAGAGCACCAAAAAACTTAATCCATTCAGCTCTACCTAGAGGAGAAGTTTCTAGCCAATCGCCATTATAAACTACAGGAATTCCTGCTTTTTCAATGGTTTGGTAGGTTTTGTTGTTGGCAGACATGGCAAATCCAACAACCACCTCAGGAGAAACATCAAAAAGAACTTCTGTATTTAGTTCTGCTTTTAATCCTAATTCTCTAATTTTTCCAGAATTAATTAACGCTCTTGTTTTTTCTGACGAAACGTATTCTGTATTCTGAAAGCCAACTAAAGTTATTTCTTCACCCAAAAGTTCTAGCATAGGAATATGTGTGGTAGAGTTCACCACAATTCGTTTAACAGGAACTTGAATATCCTTTATATTTTGTTTCGTTTTTTTTGTAACTAAGTTATATGAGAAGACTTCATTAGCATTAGGGTAGGCCTGAGTGATATGTAATACTTTTTCGTTTTCTAAATGTTTTATATTAAATCCTTTAGCATATTTTATACTGTCTTTCTGTTGATTGATTTTTTCTTTAGCTTGCGATTTTTCTTTACAAGAAAAGAGAATACAAGTAACTACAAGAATAGGAATCCAATTATACTTTTTCATGGTAAGAATTTAGAAAAACAAGATTACAAAATGTTTGATAACAAATAGTCCTAAAATAAATTATATATTTCTTTTTTAAAATTGTTACGTTTTTCTAAATTCGCTCACTGAAAATCAATCGCTAAAAAAATTGCTAGTAATCCCCCATTTTACAAAGTACTTTTTATGAAAAAACCATTACTATTCTTCATTTTTTTATATAAAATCGCTTTTTCTCAGGAGATATATGATATTTCTGAAAAATTAGATCCAAACCCTCCTGAAAGAGGCTACTTTTATAACTATAGCGAAAAAGGAAATGTAGATTTAGCAACAGGGAAATTTGGACTAAATGTTCCGTTTCACCAAATTGAAAGTGAATACATTAATCTTCCTATTGGTATCCAATATCAAACTTCTGGGGTCAAAGTATCAGAAATTTCATCAACAATAGGAACAGGATGGAGTTTTTATGGAGAAGGGAAAATCATAAGGGAATTAAAGGGGGAACCAGATGAAGTATTTAATGCACTGCAACCAGCGCCATGTGGTGGTTGTACTCCATATTCTTATGGCAATTTATATTCGGGCAGAAAGTACCCGTCATATCCAATATTAAATTTGAAACAGCTTAATTCTTTTACCACTAAACCAACAAGAGGCTCTATTACAAGTTTATTTTTAGATGATATGATGTATAAATTTCCTAATCTAGATTATTTTAATGGAGTGGGTAATCCTTGGGAGGTTACTGATAGTGAAATAGAGGCAGTATTGTTAACAAAAAATAGGGGAGTAAATGATACTCAAAGAGATATTTTTCATGTTTCAGTTGGGGATTTAAAATTTTCATTTGCTTTTAGAATAAAGCCCGAGTTTGCTAATCATAGTAATCATAACACTCCTGATCTTAATATACAAAAGAACATGTTTGAGGCAATTCCTCTTGATGATAAAGCTATCAAAATTGAGTATTTTATAACTGAAGTTGATTATTACAAATTATGGGATAATCTAGATGAAAATGATATAAGAATTAATAGAACGAGAAACTCAAAAGAACACGCAATTACAAAGTTTGTTATAACCGATAAAAAAGGAGTAAAATACACTTTTAATAAGTATGAATTTATAGAAAATGAGCAAATATCAACAATAGTAAGCACAAGTCTATCTGTTTCCCCTTCACGTAAATATATTCAATTTTCGTTGGAAAATATTCATATAGGAGTTTGGAAGATTTCAAAAATAAATATGCCAAATGGTCACGAGATAGAATATTTATATGAAAAAAATATTTCAGAAACCAAACATGAAGTGCCGAGATTGCATGTAGGAGAGTATAAAAATAAAATAAAAAACCTTTCACCAACGGGCTTTGATAATGGGCTCAAATATATATATAACGGTGTTGATGGATGGAAACTGAAGTCTATAGACTATTTTAATACAAAAGCAAGAGTTTTTCGTATCAAATTTGATCACTACCTACATAGGAATGATTATGAAACTGGAGGTGAGAACCTAAAGAAAATAAGCTTAGTTCGGTTTGTTGGAGCTCAGGAATATGAAATAAAAAACCTTGAATTTATTAAATTTTTTGCTGAAATAGACGATGGGAGTACAGGGCACAGAATGTTTCTATCAGAGATTATAGATAGCGAGAAAAAACATTCATTTCTTTTTGAATATGATAATCCAGAAGGATTGCCTACAACCACAGCGTATTGGAGCTCAGATATTTATGGGTATTATAAAGGTGGAAGGTTTGATGGAAATTCCGATGATGTGTACTTTCCAGAAGTCTATGTAAAAACGAGTAGTTCAACAGAAGGAAATAGAATTTCATATTTCAAACCGAAAAACCAATCGTATGTTCTTCTTCAAGGAACAGACAAATCACCAAACTCCTCATTTTCATCTTATGGTACCTTGAAGAAAGTGACATTTCCCACCAAAGGCTATTTGGAAATAGATTATGAACCAAATATGTTTTATGATTCAAACTTAGATATTGAGAATCAAATAGGTCCTGGAGTTAGAGTTAAGAATTTAAACTATTTTTCTGATCAAGATAAAATTTCACATCGAAAAACATATGAATATGAACAATTTACAGATCAATCTAAATCAAGTGGAAATTTACTCTATAAACCCTCTTACTCATATATAGTTAATGAAGCTATAGATAATGATGTTTCGAACATACATGTTGATAATGCCCACCAAATTGTAACATATAGAGAATTGCAAAGAGATGGGGTTAGTCATAATGAAATTTTAAAGAAGTTAACAAGATTATCCACACATCCATTATCAAGTAATAGTGATATCAATGGAGCGGAGTTAATTTATTCAAATGTCAGAGAAAAAGTTACTTCCTCAGATTTTAGTGGTAACTTGGGGTATACAGAATATACATTTCATTACAATGATGATTCTAAAACCGAAGTAAATTCTTCAAGTGGACCAACCACTGAAACAACCTATACGCAATCAGCAAATAGACATACAGGTTTTATGCCATATACGTATCCATGGCAGTTTGGAGGTACAGGGACTAGCCAAGGAAAGATGGTCTTGTATGGTGAGGTAGAGAAAAAAGGATATGGTATATATCCTTTCCCTGACATCAGTTATTATGGAGACTCACCATACCTGAATGGGAAGTTAATGAAGGTTGAGGAATTTGATAACTTACAACGAAAAAAAAGTTCTGAAATATATACTTATGAAAAATCTTTCTCACAGTCTTTAATTGATATTATAGGAAGTTTTAACATTGGTTATTCACCAACTCATATCTATGCCAAAGGAGATATTCAAGAAAATCACTGGGTTTTTAGGGATACAGAATTAGATGGAATACATTTTTTTGCAAAGGAAAAAATTTACTTTAATTCCCCTATCAACATGAAAACATCAAGGAAGATCCTATACTTAGAAGGTGAAGTTGTTAGTGAGACAAGTTATGAATTCAATGACGATAATTTATTAAGTAAAAAAGAATATGTTGTAAATAGTAACGAAAAGATTTATACGAATTTTTTCTATACTAAAGATAATTTGCCTTCCCAGTCTCAAGCGATATTAGATGAATTAATTACGAGTAATAGAATTTCTGAATTACTCGAAACCAAGGAGGTTAAAGAAATTAACGGAACTGTTGTGCCACTGTCGAAAACAGTTAAAAAAGTAAAAAAAGTTCTAAAAGATGAAATTGAGTATATACTACCAGAAAAAATTAGTAGTGCAAAAGGCTTAGGAGAGCTAAAAAATGAAGTTATGTATCACGAATATAACGATCATGGCAATCCACTAGAATTAAGCAAATCTGATGGCACTCATGTGGTTTATATCTGGGGTTATCAAAACACCCAGCCTGTAGCCAAGATAGAAGGCGTTCGTTTTAGCGATATTCCTACAGGATTGTATGATGCAGTAGTTGCTGCCTCCAATGCAGATAATGATCGAACGATTGGTAGTTTAGGAAAAGAAGGAGAACTTCGAACAGCATTACAAAACTTACGAGACGATTTACCTAGTGCAATGGTCACGAGTTACACCTACGATCCGTTAATTGGTGTTACGAGCATTACGGATCCTCGAGGTGCTACGGTTTATTACGAGTATGATGATTTTAATCGATTGGTTCGTGTAAAAGATCAGGATGGTAATGTAGTTACCGAACATGCCTATAACTACAAAAACAACAACTAAGCGCTATGAAAAAGTATTTAATTCTTTCGGTTTTATTGGGTGTTTTTGGAGTTACTTCGGTTTTAGGGCAGTTTACAGACATTATTGATGGCGATGGCGATACCCGCGAAGGGCCTAGTGTACGGATTTCAGGAGATAACACGGCTCTAGCAGGAGAAACGAAAACCTATATCCTTTCAGTATCAGGTAGTTTTTTTTATGATGGTAGTTGGAGTGTTACCGGGGGTACAATTATCTCTCAAGACAACAATCTTGTTACGGTTCGTTGGAGTTCCAATCCAGGAACTGTTCGGTATTTTGGCACGTATACCTCAGGAGGAAGATTAGAATCTGGTCGAATCTCTGAATCGTTTAGCGTAACAGTCAGTGTACCTTTACCACCAGCGACTCCCAGCATCCCAATTATTAGCACTAACTGTGGTAGTGCCGTAATCACTAGAGGGATACCCCCTAGTGGTGTTACGTGGTATTGGCAAGCGACGACTACCGGAACAAGCACCAGCAATAGTGCGCCTTCAGTTACGCGTACCAGTGGAAACACCTATTATTTAAGAGCCAGAGACAACAGTAGCGGACTGTGGAGTGCCGCTAGAACGATTTCCTATACCATATTACAAACTCAGGTTTGGTACCGTGATCAAGATGGAGATGGACTGGGCGATCCTGCTACTACACTCACCGAGTGTAATCAACCTGTAGGATACGTATCCAATGCAAATGATAGCTGTCCGCTATTAGACGGACAAGGCACAGACGATGGCTGTCCAGTAACAGCAGGATTGACTGCTACGGAGAACTATGTACATACACTCACACCTCAGGTAGGGGCTTCCAGTACAGCTAACTTAACAGCCGCCCAAAAGATTGAATCGGTTACCTATTACGATGGATTGGGTAGACCCAAACAGTCCATTGCCATTCGAGGAGGCGGCGTGGTACAAAACAACACGATTAGCTATGATTGGAGCTTAGGTCAATCAGGTACCAGCTTTTTTGTCCGTAATGGTGCTACAGAAGAAAATAGAATCATCAATGGAGTGACTCCTTTTGGAGATCAAGACCTTTTATGGGAATGCATCCCCAGTGGAGATGGTGGAGAAGATGGCGGTTGGAACACGCGTTATTTTAGTATTGATGCCAGTAAAGGCTATCGCTTTTCGGTATGGGTAAAACGAACCGGTGGTATGGAAGGAACTACCTACCACGGACCATCCAATGTCAATTACTTGTCAGGAGGAGAACATCCTAACCCGTATTTCTGGTACGGTGATCTTCCGATACTAGACACTTGGTATTTGATGGTGGGTGTGGTACATCCAGCAGGCTATACAGGAGGTAATACAGGTGTTAGTGGCGTGTATGATACACAAGGCAATAAAGTCTTAGACGGACAAGAGTTTGCTTGGCGTGAAAGCACTACCACTACCCGTCTTCAAAACTACTTGTTTTATAGTACAAGTACCGATGTACGTCAATACTTTTGGAATCCTGTGGTACAAAAGCTAGACGGTAGTGAACTGTCTTTATCGGCACTTAAAAACTACGCCAAGCTAATCACCCCTACTGCCACACCTG
>JAUIEK010000003.1 GCA_030428865.1 Bacteroidia bacterium
CTACAGCTTTAAAACTGAATTATAAAGAATACGGTAAAGAGAATGTTTACCTTAATCCAAGTTCAAAGATTTTACATGTTACAGAAAGGAAGCATACAATATTAGTGTATGATAGAGATAAAAACTGGAAAGTACTCAGTTATGATCTTAAATTTTTGGAAGAAGCCTTTGGTAAAAAGTTTTCTGATTGTTTAGAGAGTAAAGAATAAAGAAAATTAAATGCCGCTTCAAGAAATTGGAGCGGTTTTGTAAGTCTCCCTAAAAACTGGACCAAATTTTAAACTACTCCATAATTTTCTTAAACTGATAAAAGATACGTTCTAGCAGTCGTAGATCTTCTGTAATAATCTCTGCAACACCGCTCATTTCGGGTTTATAAACAATTGTTTTTTCGTATGAGGTGTTTAATCCGTTAGTAAGTTGTATTTCTACACGGTAATTATTTTCTGTTGCTATTTTAGAGATTTTTGTAACACGCCCTTCAACCTGTCCGTATTCGTGATACGGATAGTTATCAAATTTTATTTTTACTTGCTGATTAATATTGACTTTACCATAACCTCCTGAAGGAATAGTTATAAAACCTATAAAAGATTCGTTTTTAGGAATAACAGTAAATAAAGATTCGCCTGTAGTTACAAATTGATAAGTACTTAAAGGTTTTAAGTAAGACAGTTCTCCAGATATAGGTGCTGCTAACGTGAAGTTTTGCCGCCATTGATCTATTTGATTTTTAAGATCGTCTATTTTTACTTGGATGTTTCTCTGAAATGTTTGATTTTTTTCTTTTATTTCATACTCCATATCAAGTAATTGTTGCTCTAAATTATCTAAATCTATTTGGTGCTGAGTTACTGTTTTTTTTAAACTTTCTAATTGCTGTTGTTTTTCTCTAAAAAGAGTCTCTTGATTATAAAAATCCATTTTAGAAAGCACGCCTTTTTCATATAAAATTTTATCAGCATTATATTTTATTTGTGCATTATACAATTCTTTTCTAGCAATAGCTTCTTGACTTTGAGAAATAAGTATAAGACGTTTGTATCGCTTTATTTTACTTTTAAGAATTGCAATACTCTGCGAAACATGATTCGATTTTTTTGAGTAGGTAGATTCATTTTCTATCCAATAGCGATAATTATAACATAAGTCTTTTAGTTCGTTATAAGAAAGTTGTATGGTGCCAAAGACTAAAGAACTATCTGTAAAAACAACTTGGTTAGTCGTGTTTTTTAAAAAATCTTCAACTGTAGGAATTAATGACTCTAAATAACTAATTCCTTCTTTAGAAATAAGGCTCTCAATTTGAGCAATTGGCTGATTCTTTTCTACAAAAGAACCTTCTGGTTGGTACAAATGAGTTACCTTTCCGTTACTTTTTGTAATGATTTGAATAGGAGGATTTTGAGTAGAGAGAATGATTTTGCCCGTAATAACATCAGGGTATTTTATAAACCAAGAAAGAAGAACTCCTATAATAACAAAACCGAAAATAACAGCAGAACCTGTTCTTATAAGAATGTTTGGCGTTTCGCTTAATACATCTCTTACTTGTTCACTATGTTGCTGAATGTCGTCTATTTTTTTATGATCACTCATCTAGTCTCCTAACTCAAGTTGATTTTTTACTAAAGTATAATATGCTCCTTTTTTTGCGGTTAATTCACTGTGAGTGCCAGATTCTACAATTTCTCCTTTATCAAGAACAATAATATTATCTGCATTTTTTACAGTACTTAATCGATGTGCTACAATAATAACCGTTTTTCCCTTAAAAAAAGAAGCCAAATTTTCAATAATTACTTTTTCATTATTGGCATCTAATGCACTGGTTGCTTCATCAAAAAATAAATATTGAGGATCTTTATACACGGCACGCGCAATTAAAATACGTTGTTTTTGTCCGCCACTTAAGCCTATACCACTAGAGCCAATTCGTGTATGATATCCTAAAGGCATTGATTCAATAAAAGGTTCAATATTGGCTATTTGTACTGATTTTAGCAACTTTTCTTTGTCTACCAAACCTTCAGAATCAGATTCAGTAACATTTCTATAAATAGAATCTGCAAAGATATATCCATCTTGCATTACAGTTCCGCAGTGTTTTCGTAAAAAAGAACTACTAATACTATTAATGTTTGTGTTACCAATATGAATATTTCCAGAAGTAGGCTTATAAAACTTTAATAAGAGTTTAATAAGAGTTGTTTTTCCGCTTCCGCTAGCTCCTACAATAGCTGTTACTTTACCCTCTGGAATTGTTAAGTTTATATCTTTTAAAACCAATTCTGAGGCACTAGAGCCATATCGGAAGTTTATATTTGAAAGTGTAATTGTTTTGTTTTTAGGGAAAGAAGTTAAGTAAGTCTCTGTATTTTTTTCATCATCTTCTTTATTGTGAATCTCTGCCAAACGTTCAAGACTCAATTTAGCATCCTGTCCATCTTGAATAAAGGATACAAAATTATTTATAGGCCCATTTAATTGCCCAATAATATATTGAACTGAAAGCATCATACCCAAAGTCATTTCCCCATCAATAACTGATTTAGCCGCCACAAAAGTGATAAGAATATTCTTCAGTTCATTTAAAAAGCTTCCGCCAATGGTTTGTGTTTGCGAGAGCTTTAGCCCTCTAATTGATATTTTAAATAATCTTAGTTGAATTGCTTCCCATTCCCAACGACGCCTTTTTTCTGAACCATTTAGTTTAATTTCTTGCATTCCGTTAATAAGCTGAATAGTACTACTTTGATTTCCAGAGGATTCATCGAATAGTTTGTAATCAATTTCTGCTCTTTTTTTCAAAAACAGGAGAGTCCATAAAATATAAAGAGAAGCTCCTAGAAGAAATATAAAAAAGATAGAAAGTTTATAGTAAGCCAACACTGCTCCAAAAACAAGAACGCTAAAAGCACCAAAAACGATGTTTAAACTGTTTGATGATAAAAAATCTTGCACTCTTCTATGGTCTTGTATGCGTTGCATTAAATCACCTATATTTTTTGAGTCAAAAAAGGAGAGAGGGAGCTTCATCAATTTAATTAAAAAAGTAGAAAGTAGTTTAATATTGATTCGGCTAGTCATATGCAACAACAACCAAGAACGAATAGCTTGAACGGAGGTTTGTGATATAAACAACGTAAGCTGGGCTACTAAAATTAAGTAAATGAAATTAAGATTTTGGTAATTAATACCATAATCTACCACAGCTTGTGTTAAAAAAGGTAATACCAATTGCAATAAACTGGTTACAAAAAGCCCTAATAAAAGCTGATAAATACTTTTATAGTGAGGTTTAAAGTAAGGAAAAAGAAATTTGAATCCTTTTTTTTTAGAAGTATCAATTTCTTCTGTATTGTAGAATTCAGGAGTGGTTTCTAATAACAATAGAATTCCTTCTTTAGAGCTATCATCTGTTTGGTTTTTGGTACTAATCCATCCTTTTAAAAATTCATTTTTGGTATATTTTAATAATCCATGAGCAGGATCAGCCACATAAACAATTCCTTTTTGTATTTTGTAAACAATTACAAAGTGTCTTTGTTTCCAATAAGCAATACAAGGTAAAGGTACTTCTTCTTCTAATGTTTGATACGGCAAGCTTACACCAAGAGTTTGTAAACCAATACTTTCAGCAGCATCGGCTATTCCGCCAAGTGAAACTCCTGTTTTATCGATACTTGCTTTTTCTCGTAAATAATTTAAATCGTAACTTTTTCCGTAGTATTTGGCAATCATTTTTAAACAGGTAGGCCCGCAATCCATTTGATCTAACTGCTTGTAAAAAGGAAACTTTTTTCTCATGTAATGAAAAAGGGTTAATTGTAAAATTATTTATACAAAAAACCCTATTTGGTTATTATAATAGTGTTGTTAAAGATACAGAAATCTAAATATATCGCCTGCGAATTGCTCCTCCTTTTACTTTTGTAAGTATTAGGTTCTTTTCTACTCGGCTTTTACCTAAAGCCAATTCTGCTAGTGTTTTTTTTACTTTTTTCATGACCAACTGTTTTTAGATTAATCTTTATAAAGGTACAAATTTTATATTTATTTTACGTAAGGGAAACAATTAAATGACAGGTAGTATAAAGGGAAAAGTAAATATATTACTATACTAAAGAAGTGCTTTTTTATTACTTAATGTAAAACTGGTTTTAGAATGTAAATTGCTTTAATCGATACTTTTATTTCAAGAGTAAATACCTATATGATATCTATTTGATTTAACTTAGTTGCAAGAAGAAACTTTTTCCCATAAAAAAAGGGTTAATTGTAAAAATTACTTTTACAAAAAACCCTATTTACTTATTAATTAAATGTATTCTTAAATAATCTAGAAAATTTTATCGCTTAATTTCCCAGCCTAACATACCTCCTCTTACTTTCGTAAGTAGTAGTTGATTTCTTTTCGTTTGACCTTTACTTAAAGCCAACTCTGTCAAAGTTTTTTTTGTTTTCTTCATGACCAACTATTTTTATAGGTTATTAATGTAAAGATAAGCATTTTAAAGTAATTGGTTAAAAACAAGAGTTTACTATCACATTAAAAAGGGTTAACAAATTTATTAACCCCTTTATAGTAATTTGAAATTTCTTCTTTTGTGTTTAAATTATTTATCTTTCTTATCCCAATTTGAACAGTATCTATGATCAAGAAGATCACTTAAAATTTCATCACTATGTCTAGCTTGAATTTGTATGAGAAACTAATAAAGGCTTCCATCTGTAACTCCACATTTTATTTTATGTTTAGAAGTCCTTGGTTAGAATTATCCTTACTTAGTAAAATCGAATAAATATTTTTTAATTTCTTCATAATTAATTTAAAGTGATTCTTTATAAAAATACTGATTCTCAGATATTATTTAACTCTTATGTAAGGGAAAAGCCATATACGGTTGCAGCAAGTCACGTTCTGTACATGTACAAAAAGATTGAACTGACTATTACCTCCTTTTACTTGTCTAATAGATTTTTTAATTTGATTACTGTTTAAATTTAGTGCTGATATTGTTTTTTGTTTAATTGTCTTCATAAAATATTATTTTATATTATTAATGAAATATTTATTATTGATAACCGAATTATTATTGTACATCTGGGATATACATGGGCAATAAGGGAAATTTCTCAGAGATAGGCTGATCAGGATCTGCTGTTTCTGGTTTAGAAAGATATCCCGCATGACATCCTTCTGAATTACCTCCAGTAATTTTTGATAGTAACTCCGCACTTGTTTTATTATTAGCTTGCATAGCTAACTCTGTAAATGTTTTTCTTCTATTTGTTTTCATAAAATTTAATGTTTAAAATTAAATAAGGGATTTTTTTGTAGAAAAACAGAATACGTAAAATTATAAGGTTGCGCATCGTATGTAAGTAAATTTGTCTTTTCTTTCCATTTATGATATAATTGTATAATAGAATCTTTTATTTCTCTATAAATAGCCAACCCTTTTTTAGTAAAAATAATGGTTTCCTTGCTTTCCCCATTTTTAGAAATCATATAAGACAAATCCAGCAAGCTCTTTCGAAGGTAAAATCCTATTCTACCTATAGCTTCATGTTTTTGCTTTGTGGAAAAAACCTCCTGACTTAAACAAGCATCTAAGCAACGTAAAGATGTGTAATAAGTATATAATGCATGAAAATAAGTACGGATATCTCTTCCGTGATGCACTTCAGATACGTTTTTCTGCAATCCAAAGGCATCAACAATTGCTGTGCTTTCAGGGATATTAAAGAATGAAGCGCCTTGGTAAATAACAGCATTAAAAATAACATGTCCGCCTTGATGGGCAATATCATCAATAAAAAAAACTTCGTCGTATGTTTCTTGGTAGGCATTAAAAAAAGCAACTCCTTGGGCAGAAAGTGTAGCGAAAGAGTTCTGTAGGGTTGTATCTGTATTAAATATAACTATTTTGCGTAACGCTAGTAGAAGCAGATTATAGTATTCTGGAATACATTTTTCGATTAAATTGAAAGCATTGTACAAAGCTTCTTTTTTTTGTTCTGTAATTCTTTCTATTTCTACAGATAGCGGAGTTTCTTGATTGCCATAAAAGGGAGCTAAAAGTGTAACGGGATATTTTAATACTTCAATTTTGGTGTTTGGTACATAAGTAGGTTTTTCAAAAGAGAATTCAATCACTTCTTCATTATGATAAAGCGTAAAATAATTTTTGCTTTGTGATACAATACTAACAGGTTTGTTTGTCTCTTTCGTATGAAACCAGCCCAAATTAGGTATATAAACTCTTCCATGAATATCAGTAACTGCAGAAATTTTTTTTAAACGATTTTTAGATGAAGTATATCCATAAATGAGTTGTGATAGATTGTATGGAATTGATTTTGGTTTATTAAAAAAAGCAAAAAATAATGGATCTTGATAGATATAGTCATCCTCAAAATCAATTGAATCAAAAATTGTT
Organism: Bacteroidia bacterium; assembly: GCA_030428865.1. Taxonomy (GTDB): domain Bacteria; phylum Bacteroidota; class Bacteroidia; order Flavobacteriales; family Flavobacteriaceae; genus Polaribacter. The sequence goes on from JAUIEK010000003.1 coordinate 6,447, forward strand.
TCGTTTGTTTTATAGAGCAACATTTTAATATGCTCAATCATCTCGTCAATGCCCGATAAATAATACGATTTTAGTAACAATGTTTTTTGTATAAGGATTTCACAAATTAAAAATACTTTCTCAGAAATAGGGTAAAACATACACAACCGCATACACCAACATGTTTGTGAGTATTTATTTCCCAATTAAACACAATATTCTTATACCCTTTCTTTTAACTTTTGTTAATAATCTGTTATTGATTGTGGTCTTTGAATTACAAGGGAAAATCTATAACTATTTTTTGTATTAATCCATACTTAACAATGAGTCTAAGTCCATCTTTGCAAAAGCTTCTTCATCCTCTTTAGAAACATGGCAGCTCTCTGAATTACCTCCAGTAATCTGTTGAAGAAGAGTAGTTGTCTTAATTTTAGATATAGTTTTTTTAAAATCTTCTAATGAAAGTTTTTGTTGTTTTTTCATAATATTTTGAAATTTATTAATAACCACAAAGCTAAATATATATTTTAAAATGAAATAAAAATTTAAAATTTTATTTTAAAAAAAAACAAAAAACAAAAAATAAATTAAATTATATAACTACTATTGTTTTAGTTTTAAATGAGATAATAAGCGTGTGAAAAAGTAATTTTTTGTTAAAAATGTGATCTTACCTCGTATGGTAAATACGTTATACACCAAAGAATTGTATTGAATACAATCTGTTAGGGGACTAAATATAAGGTAAAATCAAATTTAAAAAGAAAAAAGCACACTTACAAAAACTATAAGTGTGCTACTAAATAATTATGTTTTAAAAGTTTTAATAAAACTTCAATCCACTTGGATCTTCGGGAGGAGAGAGAGGTACATCTGGCGTAAGAGGATCTACTTTGCCTCCAACTATATTTAATAAAATTTTTTTACTAGTAAATATATTTCTTGTTTTTATAATCAATTGCATTTCTGCAAGAGATTTCTTTGCAGTTCTTTTCATAATAAATTATTTATGTCTGTAAGTAAATACTATAAAGCAGTTTTAGTTACCGCCATTTCCCCATTTGAATTAAGTAATTAATTCAATCTGATTTTAAGCGAAGTTTTGAGCGATTTTTAATTTTCCTCCTTTCTTTATTCGCTCTTGCTAATTAATTTTTAGGATGTTAGTCGAACATAAAGATACTAATTATTTACAATTAATTAACGTATAAAAAGCATAAGCTAAGATATGATTAAAAATTAAAAATCATAGAATGTTCTAAGAATCGTAAAAATAAACTACTTTCGCACCGATTTATGGTTTTGTTTGTAAAGATTCATTTTACAAATAAATTAAAAGGGAATTTGGTGTAAATCCAAAACTGTTCCCGCAACTGTAAGTTCAGTTTTTAAGTTTTCTTAAAAATGTTATTTCTTCAAACCACTGGATTTTTTTCTGGGAAGGTTAAATAACATAGAACAAGTCAGGAGACCTGCCATTTATCATGATTAGTAAACTTTCGGGATAAAAGTTTTTATGTAAGTTTTAATGAAAAACCTAATTTTTGTCTTATTGTATATTTGGATAACTAGTGTTAGTTATTCTCAGCAGAATGATAGTATTTATTATCGTTTAGATCAGATTGTAATTCAGGCTAATAAACGATTATCAAAAACATCAAAAGCTTACAAATTACTTAAACTAAATGATTCTGTTATCGTTAATAATCTAGAGTCGTTTACTAGTTTACTGCGTTTTAACTCTCCAATTTACTTTAGAGAATTTGGTCAAGGAGGAACTAGCTCTCCTAGTTTTAGAGGAACTAGTGCTTCTAATACAGCTGTTATATGGAATGGTATTAATATCAATTCTATCAATAATGGTCAAACAAGTTTTAATTCTTTAACGGTTGGGTTGTATGACGAATTAGATGTTAGAAGTGGAGGGGGAAGCATTGAGTTCGGTTCAGGAGCCATTGGAGGAACAATACATTTAAACGATGTACTAGATTTTTTAGAAAAAAATAAGCTTAAACACTTGATAAACACCACGTTTTCTAGTTTTTCAACAATCAATACTTTGTATAAGGTAAAGTATAGTTCTTCAAACTATGCTCTAAACTTTGGGGTTTCTTACAACAGATCAGAAAATAATTATCCTTTTGTAAATTCTGAGTTTAGAAATACAAACGGTGCTTACGAAAACTATCTGATTGACTTTTCAAATGGATATAAGTTAACGGATAACTTTCTGCTACAGTTTTATACTACTTACTATCATGGAGATCGATTGTTTTCAGGCGAACTTCCTAATCCTACAGCAGCTAACGATAAATATATCGACATCAACCAAAGAAATTTATTATCACTACGATACAGTTTAAAAAATCTAAAAATTGAAACTAGATTAGCCTATTTATATGACGAGTATTGTTTTTTTGATGATAAAGAAAGTGATGTGTTTAGCTTCGGTCGCTCGGATCGCTTTTTTTCAGATGCTACAATTGATTACACTTTTAAAAAAATCAATGCTACATTGACCTCTAATACAAGATGGGAACGCGTAAAAGGAGAAACAGATCGTATAGAATATCAATTTAGAACAGAGGTTTCTCAATCGTTTATTTTTGATCATAAAATAGCTTATAACTTTTCTTACGATATTAAAATAAGAGAAGATTATAATTCTGACTTTAATGTCCCATTATCGTATGCTGTTGGCTTAAAGTGGAAACCTTTCAGATCTTTTTTTATCAGAGCTAACAATTCAAAAAACTATAGAGTACCTACATTCAATGATCTTTTTTGGCCTGGTCAAGGAAACCCTAATTTAATACCTGAGACTTCGCATCAAGGGGAGTTAGGAATTGGTTTTTCAACCAAAAATCTTTTCATAGACCTCGCTTACTTTATAATTGACGCTAAAAATAGAATTGTTTGGACACCTAATGGGGATCCAAATAGACCGGGAGTTTGGACTCCAATCAACCTTAGTAAATCTTTAAATCAAGGTATTGAGCTATCCGCCAACATTAAGTACAACGCATTCAAAAATTTTAAAACAAATCTTTTACTAAACTATGTATATGTAAATGCAAAGAATACAGATAGAGAAGAGTTGCTTCCTTTTGTGCCTAAGCACATTGCAAATGTTAATTTTAGTGTTTCTAGATCTAGATGGTCTTTATTTTACCAACAATTATTTAACGATAAGATCTTTACTACAGAAAGCAATTCGCCAAATTTTATAGTTGATTCTTTTTTCGTTTCGAATATTGGAATTAACTACAAATTATTACAAAATAAAAAACAAAATTTAGGTATAGGAATAAAAGTGAATAATCTGCTAAATACAGATTATGAGATTGTTCAAAATAGGCCTATGCCTGGAGTTAATTACAATCTAAACATAAACTATAAATTTTAAAACGATGAAAAGAATCAATTTGATTTTTAATGCCTTAATGTTATCATGCATTATTTTTCTCTCATCTTGTAATGATGATGATCAGTTGCCAAGGGGAGATTACGAAAATGGAATCTTAATTGCAGGAGAAGGTTCCGGAGCAGGAACAGGATCAATATCATTTGTTGCTGATGATCTTAGGAGTGGTGAAGACAGAATTTTTAATACGGTTAATGGAGAAGATTTAGGAACTTTTTTGCAATCTGTTGCCTTCGATGATAACCAAGCTTATATCATTGTAGATAACCAGAATACGATAACTGTGGTCAATAGATTTACGTTTGAAAAACTTGGAGAAATCACAATCGGATTACAAGTTCCAAGATTCATGGTTGTTGTGGATAATAAAGGTTATGTTACCAACTGGGGTAGCGGTTCGTTTGGCAACAATGTTGATGATGATTTCATAGCTGTTGTAGATTTAACAACATTACAAGTAACAAGTACAATCAATGTAGAAGTTGGACCAGAGCAAATTGTTTATCAAAACGGAAGACTATTTGTTTCACATAAAGGAGGTTATGGTAGTAATAATAAAATAACGGTTATTGATACTTCAGATGATAGTATCGAAAGGGTAATTGAGGTTAAAGATAAACCAGACGAAATGGCTTTTACTTCTAGTGGAGATTTAGTTGTCCTTGTAGGAGGAAATGAATCTTGGACAGGTAACGAAACTCTTGGTAGTATAATGGTTATAAACACCAACACATTAAATGTTGAATCGGAATTAGATTTCGCTTCTGGAGTTCATCCAGGTTTAATGTATTTAGATGACAATATGATTTATTATACAATAGGAAATGATGTGTTTTCTATGTCTGCTAACTCGAACTCAATTCCTACAACTAGTTTATTAACAGCAACAGATGGTTTCTTATATGGAATGGCAGTTCGAAATAGTCAATTATATGCACTAAATGTTAGTTTTACAGATATTAGTGAAATGATTGTATTTGATTTAAACACAAATACACAAATACAAACTATAGATGCTCCATTAGGTGCTGCTAAAATATATTTTAACTAGAATTAATAATTCTAGTTTTTTAAGAGGTTACATTTTAATAAATGCAACCTCTTTTATTTAATTGTAATATTTTTCATTACTATTCTGTCCTATAGAGATAGATATTATTTAATAGTTCTATTTCTTATAATTTTATAAAGCAAAAATATTCTCTTCTTTATGGATAGAGTTGTAAATTTTACATGCTAATAAATGTAAATAACTTTAGTTGTTACTGTGCTAGATGAATGGTACTTTTGGCTTGTAAAAAAAAGACTACCAATCAGAGAATAAATTGGCAAACTATCTAGAATCATTAAATACTCCACAAAAAGAAGCTGTTCTGCAAAAAGACGGCCCTATGATTATAATTGCTGGAGCAGGCTCTGGCAAAACAAGAGTACTAACTTACAGAATTGCTCATTTAATGCAGCAAGGAGTTGATCCGTTTAACATTTTAGCACTAACTTTTACAAACAAGGCTGCCCGTGAAATGAAAGAGCGGATTGCTTCTGTAGTAGGAGAGAGTGAAACCAAAAATCTATGGATGGGAACTTTTCACTCTGTTTTTGCTAGGATTTTACGAGCAGAAGCAGATAAACTAGGTTTTCCTTCAAATTTTACAATTTACGATTCGCAAGATTCTGTTCGCTTAATAACGGCAATTATTAAAGAGATGAACTTGGATAAAGATCGATATAAGCCTAAGCAAATTTTAGGACGGATATCATCTTTTAAAAATAGTTTGATAACCGTTAGAGCCTACTTTAATAATTCTGATTTGCAAGAGGCTGATGTAATGGCAAGCAGACCTAAAGTTGGTGATATTTATAAAGAATATGTAGATCGTTGCTTTAAATCTGGGGCAATGGATTTTGATGATTTGCTTTTAAGAACAAATGAATTATTAGCGCGTTTCCCAGATGTTTTAGCAAAGTATCAAGATCGTTTTCGATATATTTTAGTAGATGAGTATCAAGATACCAATCATTCCCAGTATTTAATTGTGCGAGCTTTGGCAGATCGATTTCAAAATATTTGTGTGGTAGGAGATGATTCGCAGAGCATTTATGCTTTTAGAGGTGCTAATATTCAGAATATCTTAAATTTCCAGAAAGATTATCCAGATGTTAGAACGTTTAAGCTAGAACAGAATTACCGATCTACAAAAAATATTGTAAATGCAGCAAATTCAGTAATTGAAAAAAACAAAACAAAATTAGACAAGCAAGTTTGGACGTCTAATTCAGAAGGAGATCGTATAAAAGTAATGCGCACAATTTCTGATGGAGAAGAAGGTCGTTTTGTAGCACAATCTATTTTTGATAATAAGATGAATAATCAGTTACAAAATGATCAGTTTGCTATTTTATATAGAACCAATGCGCAATCTAGAGCAATTGAAGATGCGCTGCGAAAAAAAGATATTCTTTATAAGATTTATGGCGGAATTTCATTTTATCAGCGTAAAGAGATAAAAGATTTACTATCGTACTTAAGATTGCTTATAAATCCGAATGATGAAGAAGCGTTAAAGCGGATTATTAATTATCCTGCTAGAGGCATTGGCGCTACAACTATTGATAAATTAACAATTACAGCCAATCAGTACAAAAAACCCATTTTTGAAATATTAAAAAACTTAGATAAGGTAAACTTAAACATTAATACAGGCACGCAAACTAAATTGCAAAACTTCTTGAATATGATTTTGCGTTTTCAGATTGATGCGCAAAAGTTAGATGCCTATGAAATTGCTGATTTAGTTGTTAAACAAACACAATTAATTAAAGATTTAGAAAAAGACGGAACACCTGAAGCCATCAGCAAAGTAGAAAACATACAAGAACTGTTAAATGGAATCAAGGATTTTATAACAGATAAAAAAGAAACAGGAGAAGATGCTTCTTTAACTGCTTTTTTAGAAGATGTTGCACTGGCTACAGATTTTGATTCAGAAAAAAAAGACGATAGACCTCGGGTTTCTCTAATGACAATTCACCTTGCAAAAGGATTAGAGTTTCCATATGTTTATATTGTTGGGTTAGAGGAGAATTTATTTCCTTCTGCAATGAGTATGAATACGCGTTCTGAGCTTGAAGAAGAAAGAAGATTGTTTTACGTAGCTTTAACAAGAGCAGAAAAACAAGCGTATTTAACCTATGCACAAACTCGATATCGATGGGGCAAATTGGTGGATAGCGAACCTAGTCGTTTTTTAGAAGAAATAGATGAATCGTTTTTAGAATATTTATCACCAAAAACAGTGTCGCCCAGCACAAATCGATTTGTAGATCAAAGTTTGTTTGAAGATGCTCCCAAAAAAATTCGTTTTCAAAAACCAATTCAAAGAAAAATAAAAGAAAGAGAACAAGCGCAACAAGTTAAATTTACACCGCCTAAAAACTTAAAAAAGGTTTCAGAAACATCAACTAAAACAAATTTATTCGACAATAATATCACTGTAGGAACCATTGTAGAACACAACAGGTTTGGTAAAGGTGAAGTGTTAAATTTAGAAGGAGCTGGCGCCAATAAAAAAGCAGAAATCCAATTTGGAACAGCAGGCAAAAAGAAGTTGTTGCTTCAATTTGCCAAATTGAAAGTAATTAGTTGATTTTTCACAAAATAAATACCTAATTTGCACGTAATAAGAAACAGATATGACATTTGATTTAGAATACAATTCCGAAAGACCTCATTTAATTATCCCTGAGTATGGTAGACATATTCAAAAACTAGTAGATCATTGTATATCCCTTTCATCCAAGGAAGAACAAAATAAAATGGCGCTAGCTATTGTTGATGTAATGGGAAATTTACAACCTCATCTTAGAGATGTTCCAGACTTTAAACACAAATTATGGGATCAACTTCATATAATGTCAGATTTTCGTTTAGATGTAGATTCGCCTTACGAAAAACCTTCTAAAGAAGAGTTGCAAGAGAAGCCTGAAAGACTAGCATATCCTAGAGCTGCTTCAAAATATCGATTCTATGGAAATAATATCCAGATTATGATTGATACAGCACTTACTTGGGAAGAAGGAGAAATGAAAGAAGCATTAATTTTTTCGATTGCTAATCATATGAAAAAGTGTTTTTTGAATTGGAATAAAGATACCGTTGAAGATGATGTAATTTTTGAACACTTATTTGAATTATCTGGAGGGAAAATTGATTTAAGAAACTCAGAAGAAGTAACACTATCAGAAACGAGAAGTTTAATGCGTAACCGAAAGACGCAACAAGGAGGAAAACCAAAAAATAAAAACCGAAAAAGATAATGGCTTCATTTAAAATTGAAGGAGGACATCAATTAAGTGGTTCAATAACCCCACAAGGTGCAAAAAATGAAGCACTTCAAATACTTTGTGCTGTTTTATTAACTCCAGAAAAAGTAACAATACACAACATTCCTGATATTTTAGATGTTAACAAGCTTATTTTTATCTTAGATAAACTAGGCGTAAAAATTGAAAAGTTAAAAGCTAACTCTTATTCTTTCCAGGCAAATGAGTTAAACTTAGAGTACTTAGAATCTTCAGAGTTTAAAAATGATGGAAGTTCTTTGCGGGGTTCTATTATGATTGTTGGGCCTTTACTTGCTCGTTTTGGTAAAGGTTATATACCAAGACCAGGAGGAGATAAAATCGGCAGAAGACGTTTAGATACTCATTTTGAAGGTTTTATTAGGTTAGGAGCTTCTTTTCGTTACAACAAAGAAGAGCGTTTCTATGGAGTAGAAGCTTTTAATGGTTTAAAAGGCACATATATGTTGTTGGATGAGGCCTCTGTAACAGGAACCGCAAACATCATTATGGCAGCTGTTTTAGCTAAAGGAACAACTACTATATATAATGCTGCTTGTGAACCTTATATACAACAGTTATGTAAAATGATCAACAGTATGGGAGCCAAGATAACAGGAGTAGGCTCTAATTTACTAACTATTGAAGGAGTTGAAGAGTTAACGGGTTGTGAGCATACTATTTTGCCAGATATGATAGAAATTGGTAGTTGGATAGGAATGGCTGCTATGACGCAATCTGAATTAACCATAAAAAATGTTAGTTGGAAAGATTTAGGTGTAATTCCTTCCGTATTTAAAAAATTAGGAATTCAACTAGAAAAAAAAGGAGATGATATATACATTCCGCAGCAAGATTCTTATGAAATTCAAACATATATAGATGGTTCTATTTTAACAGTTTCTGATGCGCCTTGGCCAGGTTTTACTCCGGATTTACTTAGTATTATTCTAGTTGTAGCTACACAAGCAAAAGGAACCGTTTTAATTCATCAAAAAATGTTTGAAAGTCGCTTATTTTTTGTGGATAAGTTGATTGATATGGGCGCAAAAGTAATTTTATGCGATCCTCACAGAGCTACAGTTATAGGACATAACAGGCAATCACAACTAAAGGCAACAAAAATGACTTCTCCTGATATTCGCGCAGGAATTTCATTGCTAATTGCTGCATTATCAGCTAAAGGAACTAGTATCATCAATAACATAGAGCAAATAGATCGTGGTTATGAAAATATAGAAGAGCGCTTACGATCTATTGGTGCAAAAATTGAAAGAATAGAGGCTTAAAAAGTTTTGTGTTTCTAAACAAATAGAACTTAGTCATCTATTAACATTCATTAACACTTCTTAACACTTGCTAATACTGTTTAATAAGATATTTGATGCCAATAAAAATCTAAAAATTTATTGGTAATGAAAATAAATTATCTTTTACTAACGAAGCTTTCAATTTTATTATTTACTTATAATAGAATAAAACTTGTTTTTGCAATTCTCTGTCTTTTCTTAAAGTTTAATTTATACTCGCAAGACTATAAATTCAGTAAATCAGATGCCGATGCTAAAGATTTAGCCTACTACAAAGTAGTTGTAAATACAGGTTTTGAATATAAAGTTTATTTTGATGTTAAAAACGAAACAGCTGCTTTTCAGGCTATTCCACACCTGAATAAAACGTACAAAGAAATTCTAAAAGTATTTAAAGCAAAAGAAAATTCTCCAAAGTTTGCAGATGTGGTAATTGTTAGCAATAAAGATTACAAATTACCTGTTTTAGGTAATAAAAAATGGAAAATTCAAAATGATGATAGTGCCAGTTTATCTATCAAAGCAAAAGATGAAATTTATAGTTTAATGTCTCATGAACAAGTGCATGCTTTGCAAAATCAGTTTGGAAACTGTAATAAACTACCGCGTTGGTTTGAAGAAGGTCAAGCTATGTGGATTGAAGGTAAAACATTATCATATTTAACTCCAAAAAAGTGGAATATACGTTTAAACAATTTTAAACAAATTAAAGAAGATGAAGAATCGAAAAATAAAAAGACTACTGCCTTAGAAAATTGGAAAGGAGTGGGATTTAGCATCGAAGCTATTAAAAAGCAGCTAACACCAGAAGGAATAAAATATCTCGAAAAACATGGGGTAACTCCTCCTGGTGTTACTTTAAGTTTTAAGCCCTCAGATTTTAAGGAAGAAAATCATGATATTTTATCACATGCCTCAAAATATTTTAAATCGTATATGGTTTTTAATCTTATTGAAGATAAGATTGGAATCAAAGAATTTATAAAGTGGAATAGTCATGTTCTAAATAAGTGCTATAGTTCTAATGAAATAGTTAATTCCTTGAAAGAAGAATATAATTTAGACATAAACAAAGAATTGAAAAAATAATCATCATTATAAGTTGTCTAATTAAGCAGAGAAAATCGTGTCAAATTGACACGATTTTTTTATTGGCAAAATAATTGACAATAAGAGGTGAATTTTAAGCATTCTTAACATGAGTAAAGAAGAAAAAATAGAACAAGAAGAAATTAATAATAACGAGCAAGAAAATCAAATTAAAGATAATGAAGAAGTTGTAAAAGAAGAGCCTACACTAGAGGAACTCTTACAACAAGAAAAAGATAAGTACTTGCGTCTGTTTGCTGAGTTTGAAAATTATAAAAAAAGAACTTCTAAAGAACGTATTGAACTTTTTAAAACAGCTGGTCAAGAATTAATGACATCTTTGCTGCCAATTTTAGATGATTTTGATAGAGGACTGACAGAAATTAAAAAATCAAAAGATAAAGAGTTATTAAAAGGAATGCAGCTGATAAACGATAAATTCAAAAATACATTACAATCAAAAGGTTTATCTGAAATTGTTGTAAAAGCAGGAGATAATTTTGATGCTGAAATTCACGAGGCAATTACTCAGATTCCAGCTCCAGAAGAAAAGTTAAAAGGAAAAGTAATTGACGCGATAGAAAAAGGATATAAATTAGGAGATAAGATTATCCGTTTTCCAAAGGTAGTTGTAGGACAATAGAAAATTATGAATGATAAATTAGGAATTTTGAATTGGCGAAAATTGTTCATTCATAAAATTACTAATTGTTAATTTAGTAACATGGCAAAACAAGATTATTACGAAATATTAGGAGTTTCTAAATCGGCTTCAGCGGCAGAGATAAAAAAAGCCTACAGAAAAATGGCTATAAAATATCATCCAGATAAAAATCCAGATAATAAAGAAGCAGAAGAAAAGTTTAAGCAAGCAGCAGAAGCTTATGAAGTATTGAGTGATCAAAACAAAAAAGCAAGATACGATCAGTATGGTCACGCTGCTTTTGAAGGAGGTCAAGGAGGCTTTGGCGGAGGCGGTATGAATATGGAAGACATCTTTAGTCAATTTGGAGATATTTTTGGTGGAGCCTTTGGTGGTGGTTTTGGAGGCTTCGGTGGAGATAGTAGAGGGCAAGCAAGAGTAAAAGGAAGTAACTTAAGAATTCGTGTAAAGCTAACATTAGAAGAAATAGCTAAAGGAGTAGAAAAAAAAGTAAAAGTTCGAAGAAAAGTTCAAGCTCCAGGAGTTAAATACCAAACCTGTAATACATGTAATGGTTCTGGTCAACAAATGCGTGTTACAAATACCATATTAGGTAGAATGCAAACTGCTACAACTTGTTCTACTTGTCATGGTGCAGGAGAAACAATAAGCAGTAAGCCAAACGGAGCAGATGCTCAAGGACTTATTATCAAAGAAGAAACAGTATCTATTCAAATACCAGCAGGAGTAACAGATGGTATTCAGTTAAAAGTAGGAGGAAAAGGAAATGATGCGCCAGGTAAAAACGCAATAGCAGGAGATCTTCTTGTTTTAATAGAAGAAATACCTCATAATACATTAAAAAGGGAAGGAACCAACATTCACTATGATTTATATATTAGTCTGTCTGAAGCTGTTTTAGGAACCAGTAAAGAGATAGAAACAGTATCAGGTAGAGTAAAGGTGAAAATTGATGCAGGAACACAATCGGGTAAAATTCTTCGATTAAAAGGAAAAGGACTTCCAAGTATAGAACGTTATGGAAATGGAGATTTCTTGATACATGTTAGCGTTTGGACGCCTCAAGAGCTTACAAAAGAACAACGTCGGTTTTTCGAAAGCATGAAAGAAGATGATAATTTTGCCCCAAATCCACAAAAAAACGACAAATCATTTTTTGAAAAAGTAAAAGATATGTTTTCCTGAAAAATGTTAATTTCTTAAAAAGTGTTTTGTTATTAAAAACAAAAATTTATATTTGTAGTGTTGCTGATTTAATCAGTAACACTTTTTCTTTTTCATAGCAATTTTTCCCACTCAATCTTGAGTGGGTTTTTTTTATATTTGAAGTTCTGAATTTATAATTTTGAGCAGACTTGCCTTATCGCTCTAAATTAAGAGAGGAAAGTCCGGACACCACAGAGTAGCGTAGCGGATAACATCCGTCCGATGTAAATCGAGGACTAGTGTAACAGAAAGAATGTACAGTTAGGCTGTAGTGAAATCAGGTAAACTCTACGCGGTGAAATGTCACGTATATTAGAGTTTGAGGGCTACTCGCCCGATTCTAAGGGGTAGGCAGATTGATTTTAAGAGTAATCTTTAAACTAGATAAATGATAAGGACCTCTTTAAGAGGTAACAGAATCCGGCTTACAAGTCTGCTTTTAATTTATCAACTTAATAAAAAATGCAGCACTTTTTGAAAAATATTTATTTTCAAAGCAGGTTAAACCCTTTATTTTGATAATATAATAGATTTTTCTCTATTTTAGTGTTTATCTTTTAAATGCTTTTAAAAAATCGTAAATTTGTACACCAAAATTTTAAATAAAATTATTTATGGCATTTGATATAGAAATGATTAGAGGTGTCTACGCTAGTTTTACAGAACGAGTTGATGCTGCAAGAAAGCTGAATCAAAAACCTCTTACATTAGCAGAAAAAATATTATATGCCCATTTATGGGATGGAAAACCAAATAAAACATACGTTAGAGGAAAAGATTATGTAGATTTTGCTCCAGATAGAGTGGCTTGCCAAGATGCAACTGCTCAAATGGCACTATTACAATTTATGCAAGCAGGTAAAAGTAAGGCTGCTGTTCCTACAACTGTACATTGTGACCATTTAATCCAAGCAAAATTAGGAGCAGACAAAGATTTACAATCTGCTTTAAATACAAGTAATGAGGTTTTTAACTTTTTAGAGTCAGTTTCCAACAAATATGGTATCGGTTTCTGGAAACCAGGAGCAGGAATTATTCACCAAGTAGTTTTAGAAAACTATGCGTTTCCTGGAGGAATGATGATTGGAACAGATTCTCACACAGTTAATGCAGGAGGATTAGGAATGGTTGCTATTGGTGTTGGTGGAGCAGATGCAGTAGATGTAATGGCTGGAATGGCATGGGAATTAAAGTTCCCTAAATTAATTGGAGTTAAACTAACTGGTAAATTATCTGGTTGGACATCACCTAAAGATGTTATTCTAAAAGTTGCCGAAATTTTAACAGTAAAAGGAGGAACTGGAGCAATTGTTGAATATTTTGGTCCTGGAGCTACAGCTATGTCTTGTACTGGTAAAGGAACTATTTGTAATATGGGAGCTGAAATAGGAGCTACCACGTCTACATTTGGTTATGATGAAACCATGGAACGTTATTTACGTGCTACAGATAGATCTGATGTTGCTGATGAAGCCAATAAGATAAAAGAGTATTTAACGGCAGATACAGAGGTATATGAAAATCCTGAAAAATACTTTGATCAAGTTATTGAAATAAATTTATCAGAATTAGGTCCGTTATTAAATGGTCCGTTTACTCCAGATTTATCTACTAATGTAGGAGAAGAGATGAACAAAAAAGCAACTGAAAATGGTTGGCCTTTAGAAGTGGAGTGGGGACTTATAGGGTCTTGTACAAACTCTTCTTATGAAGATTTATCTAGAGCTTCGTCAATTGCGCAACAAGCATTAGATAAAGGTTTAACAACTAAAGCAGAGTTTGGAATTAATCCAGGTTCAGAACAAGTTCGCTATACAGCAGAAAGAGATGGAATTTTAGCTGTTTTTGAAAAACTAGATGCTACGATTTTTACAAATGCTTGTGGACCATGTATTGGTCAATGGGCTCGTTATAAAGATCCTCAAAATGCACCTAAAAATAGTATTGTTCATTCTTTTAACAGAAACTTTGCCAAAAGAGCAGATGGTAATCCAAATACACATGCGTTTGTAGCTTCACCAGAATTGGTAGCTGCAATAGCTATTTCAGGCAGACTGGACTTTAACCCAATTACTGATAAGTTGGTTAATAAAAATGGAGAAGAAGTGATGCTTGATGAACCAATAGGATGGGAATTACCTCCTAAAGGTTTTGAAGTAAAAGATAATGGATATTTAGCACCTTCTGAAGATGGAAATAATGTTGTTGTTGAAGTAAAATCAGATTCTGAAAGACTCCAATTATTGACTCCTTTTAAACCTATTGGAACAGATATTAAAGGTGCTAAGCTGTTAATTAAAGCTTTTGGTAAATGTACAACAGATCATATTTCTATGGCAGGTCCTTGGTTGCGTTATAGAGGTCATCTAGATAACATAGCAAACAATACACTAATAGGAGCAGTAAATGCATTTAACAAGCAAACAAACTTTGTGAAAAATCAATTGACTGGTGAGTATGATGCTGTTCCAACTACACAAAGAGCTTATAAAAAATCAGGTATTCCATCAATTGTAGTAGGAGATCATAACTACGGAGAAGGTTCTTCTAGAGAACATGCAGCTATGCAGCCAAGACATTTAGGGGTTGTTGCTGTATTGGTTAAATCTTTTGCTAGAATTCATGAAACAAATTTGAAAAAGCAAGGAATGCTCGCTTTAACTTTTGCCAATGAGAATGATTATGACTTAATTCAGGAAGATGATACATTTAACTTCTTAGATTTAGATCAATTTAAAGCGGATAAGCCATTGTCTATTGAAATTATTCATACTGATGGTAGTAAAGATGTTATTAAGGTAAATCACACATATAATGATAGTCAAATAGAGTGGTTTAAGGAAGGCTCTGCTTTAAATTTAATTAAGAAGCAAAACGCGTAAGCTATAAATTTATATAAGGAAGAAGTCCATAAACAAGAAATGTTTATGGACTTTTGTTTTTTATACATAAAAAATGCCCGAAGCAACACAAAGGTTGCGTTCAGGCACCCAACTAACCAACCGTTGTTTTAAGGTTGTTTTATTGTAACTAGCGAACATTATTAAGACTTTAAAAAGTAGCTTATGTTACACCAGAAAATTAAAAAGCTTGATTTTTTTGAAAAAATTAACGTATTCCTAGAGTTGATCTAAAACATCAATAATTATTGAGCACCCTTTTTTTATTTCTTTATCAGAAATAGTTAAGGGAGGAGTTATCCGAAGCGCTTTTTTTTCAAAAAGTAAAAAGAATAAAATAAGGCCTTTCTCTAAGCATTTCTTAACTACTTTTTCAGTAAGTTTTTGATCTTCTAAAATAGCAGCAAGCATTAATCCTTTTCCTCTTATTTCTTTGATTTTAGGGTGTTTAAGGTGAGCTCTAATTAATTGTTCTTTCTTAATTATATCAACCATAAGAGAAGAGGATACTATTTCAGTAATTGTAGCAACTCCTGCAGCAGCAATTACTGGATGACCTCCAAAAGTGGTTATATGTCCTAAAGTAGGATTCTCTTTTAAAAGCGCCATATTTTCTTGTGAAGCTATAAACGCTCCAATTGGCATTCCGCCACCTAATCCTTTTCCTGAAATTACAATGTCAGGTTCTATTCCATAGTTTTGAAATCCCCAAAACTTACCCGTTCTACCAATTCCTGTCTGTATTTCGTCTAAAATTAATAAAGCACCTACTTCTTCACATCTACTTTTTACCTTTTTTAAATAGTTATTTTCAGGAACGATAAATCCAGCTCCTCCTTGAATAGTTTCTAAAATAACAGCAGCTGTAGATGTATTAATTTGATTTAAATCAAGTTCATTATTGTACTCAATAAATTTTACACCAGGAATTAATGGTCTGAATGCCATGTGTTGTTTTTCAACTCCTGATACACTCATGGCCCCTTGAGTATTGCCATGATAAGACATTTTTGCAGAAACTATCTCGTATCTATTTGTAGCTCTTTTTGCTAATTTAATTGCTCCTTCAGTTGCTTCTGTTCCTGAATTGGTTAAATAAACAGCTACGTCTTTTTTGAAAGTATTAGCAAGCAATTTACATAGTTCTAACTGAGGTTTCTGAATAAATTCTCCATAAACCATAACATGACTATGTAGTTTGATTTGTTCAACAACAGCTTTATTAACTGCAGGATGATTATGCCCTGAACTGTTAGCAGAAACGCCCGCTACAAAATCAAGATAAGCCTTGCCTTTCGTGTCATAAATATAAGACCCTTTTGCTTTTTCTATTTCTATACCTAGCGGATAAGGAGAAGTTTGTGCTTGGTATTTAAAAAAATCATCTGTCATAATTTTTTTAAAGAATCATTATTCTCTTCTTTTAAATCAGGAGGATTATTTAAATCTTTTGAATCTAAAAATTTAGGTTTTTTAATATTTTTTCGCGGAATTATCTTTCCGTCTACAAAAATATCCTCTTTCTTCTTTGGTTGCTCTTCTTCACGCCAAATAAAACCTCTTAGTTTTTTTAATTCTACTGGAAATAGAGATGGAGGATATGTTTTCCCGTCAGATTTTATTAAACATTTAATAGATATGATTTGATTATCTTCTAGTCCAAATTCAATTTGAGAGCATAACTGTTTGGTAATAGTTTCTAAAACTCCTTCAGAATTTCTATTGTAATTAATGGCTTCTGTATTTCCCTTAACCCATAGAGTAGATAATTGATTATCAATAAACTTACCCAACATTATTTTTCCTTTAATTTGATTAAAATTAGAATGATCTAAGGAATCTTTTTGGATAATAAATGCATTTTGCAAAACTTTTAGTGAATCCATTTTTTCTGTAATGGTATCAGACAGCAATTGAATATGATCTCCTGTTATTTGATTTTCTCCAGACCATAAAACAGGATTATAAAACATTTTTGTAATTCCTGTTTTTTGGCTAGTATGAATAGAATCGCAACTTCCTTGGAGATCAGATTTAAAAATTTTCACATCATGGAAAATTCTAACATCTCTAGTTTTGGGTTTTCCGGTCACGAGTAGCGTATCTCCATGAATGTACATAGAATCTTTTTCAATTATAGATATTGCCACAGCTCGATCTACCATAAATAATGAATCTTTATTTTCAAAAAGCTCTGCATAATTTCCTTTAGCAACAAAGTTTTGAAGCGTATCTATAACTTTTATACGATTACTGGCTGAGGCAAATCCACTTTTTCTATCATAATACAAACTGTCTGCAGAAATAGTTCTGTCTTTTAGAAAAAGTTTTGCATTTTTAACAAAGTAAGAAACATCTGTATTGGTATCATAAAATCCTCTTTCGCAATAAATTTTATTGTTGTTTTTTTTGTTTGTAATAGTAGATGGCCCGTAGAGATAAGCCAGCCCTGATTCTGTATAATACGTTAAAAAATCAGATTCTAATAAGTTTTCAGGATTTTCAACAGTTACTTGGTTTTTAGCCGTAAACTTTTTTTCAGCTAAAAAATAACCTCCTTTTTTGCTTTTTAATGTATTACTTTCATTTATAATAGTTGCATTGTCTTGATAGTAAAGTGTTTGTTCAACTCTATCAAAATAAAGCGTGTCTGTTTTTAGTGTCATTTGAGAATCACGCAATGAAACATTCCCCCAAGATTTGGCTCGTTTTAAGTTTCCATCGTAATTAGAAAAATCACTGTTTTGAAAAATAGTATCACCTTGATTAATCTTAACATTTCCTAATGCGATAAACAGATTCTTATTTTGATAATAAAATGCTTTTTTTGAAGTGAGAGTAGCACCTTCGTGCTTCATAACAACATCACCAATTAAAATAGTAGCTTCAGGGTATTTATCTTCGTTTTTGGTTTGAAGTTTTGCTTTGTATAGAATTCTTTTTCCTTGAGAAAAAGAAGCAAGAGAAACGAATAATAAAAGAAAAACAAGCTGTCTCAACCGCTTTATTATTTTAAGCAAAAGTAAAGAAAAGATATAAAGTCTATTTTGAGAAAACGGTAAACTTATCTTAAAATAGTTTGCTTTCTATCTGGTCCAACAGATACAATCTTTACAGGTACTCCAGTTTCTTTTTCAATAAAAGAAATGTAGATTTCTAAATTTTCTGGAAGCTGGTTTGATGAATTCATTGATGTTAAATCTTCTTTCCAACCTTTAAATTCAGAATAAACAGGAGTTACATTTTCTGGCTCTATGTTATAGGGAAGATGTGCTATTTCTTCTCCATTATAATTGTATACAGTACAAACTTTAATTGTATCAAAACCAGATAGTACATCGCTTTTCATCATCATTAATTGTGTTACGCCATTTACTTGAATAGCGTATTTTAAGGCTATTAAGTCTAGCCAACCACAACGTCTAGCTCTGCCAGTAGTAGCGCCAAATTCATGGCCAACTTTTGCCATAGTAGCTCCATTTTTATCAAATAATTCAGTAGGAAATGGCCCTGAACCTACTCTTGTTGTATATGCTTTAAAAATTCCAAATACATCACCAATCTTATTTGGAGCAATGCCTAAGCCTGTACAAGCGCCTGCTGCAGTTGTATTAGATGATGTAACAAAAGGATAGGTTCCAAAATCGATATCTAAAAGAGAACCTTGAGCTCCTTCAGCTAAAATTTTCTTCTTGCTGTTAATAGCTTGGTTCAAAAACTCTTCACTATCAATGAACTGCAACGTTTTAAGTTTATCAATCCCTGCACAAAACTCTTCTTCTAATTCTTTTAAATTGTATTGAACATCTACATTAAAAAAATCTAACATCTTAATGTGCTTTTCTGTAAGAGCATCGTATTTTTCTTTCCAATTATCAAGCTCTAGATCGCCTACGCGCATTCCGTTTCTTCCTGTTTTGTCCATATAGGTTGGACCAATTCCTTTTAAGGTCGATCCAATTTTTGCCTTTCCTTTAGAGGCTTCAGAAGCAGCGTCCAACAACCGATGTGTAGGAAGAATTAAATGTGCTTTTCTAGATATTAATAATTTATTGGTATACGGAATTTTATGTTTGTCTAGATTTTCTAACTCTTTTTTAAAAATAACAGGATCTATTACAACTCCGTTTCCAACAACATTTATAGCTTTATCATGGAAAATTCCGGAAGGAATTGTATGCAAAACATGCTTATTTCCATCAAAAATTAATGTATGACCTGCATTAGGGCCTCCTTGAAAACGAGCAATAATATCATATTCTTTAGTTAAAACATCTACAATTTTACCTTTTCCTTCATCACCCCATTGTAGTCCTAATAATAAGTCAACAGCCATTTAGTTAGTATATTGAATATTTAATTTAAGTTGTTTTTTTTCTTTTTTGTTCCGTAAAAATAAAGGGAGTGGTTGTGAATATCTATATCAAAAACCTCTTCTATAGTTTTTTTTATAGTTTGTATTCGAGGATCGCAAAATTCTTTTACTTCACCAGTATCAGTAAGAATTACATGATCATGTTGTTTATCAAAGTAACTTTTTTCATATCGAGCCATGGAATGTCCATCAAACTGATGTTTTCGAACCAAACCACAATCAAGAAGCAAATCAATGGTATTGTATAAAGTAGCTCTACTTACACGATAATTTTTATTCTTCATTTTAATATAAAGAGACTCAATATCAAAATGCTCATCTACATCGTAAATTTCCTGTAAAATAGCATAGCGCTCAGGAGTTTTGCGATGTTTATTTTCTTCTAAATAAGTAGTAAATACTTTTTTTACAATCTCTTGATAATCTGCCGTACTCATCTTTTCAAAAGAGCAAATTTAACTTTATTCTTCAAAATAAGAACTATTTAATAGAAGTTAATTATAAAGTGTTTACACGATCTACCGCTTGCACACCTTCTACTTTTTTAATATGCTCCATTAATTTATTTAATTGACTCTTATTTTTAACGCTAATAGTAATTTTACCTTCAAATACCCCTTGGTTTCCCGAAATATTTATGCTATGTATAAATACATTCATGTTATTAGATATGATTCGGGTAATGTTGTTGGCAATCCCCTGATTATCAAATCCATTTATTTTTAGAATGACTTTAAAATCTTCTTTAGTGGAATCAATCCACTTAGCGGGCATAATTCTATATGCATAGTTAGATTGGAGTGAAATGGCATTTGGACAATCTTTTTTATGTACTTTAATTCCATCATTAATAGTAACAAAACCAAATACTTTATCTCCAGGAATTGGATTACAGCATTTTGCCAAAGTATAATCTAATTGCTCTTCATCAACACCAAATACTAAAGCATCATAAATATCTGTAACTTCTTCAACATCAATTCCTTCTTTCGATTTTCCTCTTTTTAATCTATTCTTGAAAAAATTGACAAAAGAATTACTTCGTTGATTTACAAATGCTTTTAACTGAGAATTATCAATAGCTCCATTTCCAATTCTAAAAAAAAGATCAAAGCTGGTTTTCAGCTTAAAAAAACTAACTAATTCATTTACAACTTTTTCATTAAAAGTAATTTTAAGATGCCTTAGTTTTCTAATCAAAATTGCTTTTCCTTCTTCTGCAATCTTCTTTTCTTCATTTTTTAAAGCTGCTTTAATTTTAGATCGAGCTCTTGCTGTAATTACAAAATCTAGCCACCTTGAATTAGGCTTATTATTAGCGGACGTTAATATTTCTATTTGATCTCCACTTTTCAGTCCATAACTTAGTGGAACTAACTTGCCGTTTACTTTAGCACCTCTACAGCTAAGGCCTATATCTGTATGAATAGCAAATGCGAAATCTAATGCTGAAGCTCCTTTAGGCAATGATTTTAAATCTCCTTTGGGAGTAAACACGTAAATTTCTTTTGCATATAGATTCAGTTTAAAATCCTCGACAAAGTCAACTGCATTTAAGCCTTGATTTTCTAAGGTTTCTTTTAGTTTATTTAACCATTCCTCTAAACCACTTTCATTTTTGGTGTTTTGTTTGTATTTGAAATGTGCAGCATATCCTTTTTCTGCAATTTCATCCATTCTTTCTGATCGAACCTGAACTTCTACCCATTTTGCTTCTGGTCCTACTACAGTTATATGAAGCGCTTCGTAACCAGTAGATTTAGGTTGTGATATCCAATCTCGTAACCTCGCCGGATTGGGTTTAAAGTAATCTGTTACAATAGAATAAATTTTCCAAGCATCAAACTTTTCATCTTCAGATGTTGGTTTGTAAATAATTCGGATCGCAAATTTGTCATAAACCTCATCAAAAGAAACATTCTGCTTTAGCATTTTTCTTCTGATAGAAAATATAGATTTGAACCGTCCTTTTATTTGATATTCAAAATCTTCTTTATCAAGAGCGCCTTTTAATATGTCTGAAAACGATTGAATGTATTTTTCTTGCTCTTCTTTACTCTCGGTTATTTTACTTAAAATGTCATTATAAACATCAGATTCTGTGTATTTTAAACCAAGGTCTTCAAGCTCTGTTTTAATATTATACAAACCTAATCGATGAGCTAGCGGAGCATATATATACAGTGTTTCAGATGCTATTTTTACTTGCTTGTAATCTGGCATAGATTCCATTGTCTGCATATTATGCAAACGATCTGCAATTTTGATTAAAATAACCCTAACGTCATCATTGAGTGTTAGGAGCATTTTTCTAAAATTTTCTGCTTGAATAGAAATATCTTTATCTTTTTTAAGACTAGATATTTTAGTCAATCCACTTACAATTCGTGCAATAGTTTCTCCAAAAAGTTGCTCAATATCATTTATAGAATAATCAGTGTCTTCTACAACATCATGTAAAAGAGCCGCAGCAATAGAAGTAGCTCCCAAACCGATTTCGTAAGCCACAATTTTAGCAACAGCAATAGGATGAAAAATATAAGGCTCTCCTGTTTTTCTTCGTTGTTCTGAATGTGCTTCTACAGCAATATTAAAGGCTTTACGTATCATTAACTTATCTGCATGAGATAATTTTTGATACGTTCCTTTGAGCATATCTTTATAGCGTTTTGCTATTTCTTTGTTTTCTTCTTCTATGGTAGCAGCGTATTCTTGCATTTTCTCAATTCTACAATGAAAATACTATAAAAAAAAGGTTTTACCAAGTTCTGAATTAGCTACTGGGATAAGTTTTTAACTCTTTGTAGAAGGGTAGGATGTGAGTAATGAATAAACACATAGGCTGGGTGAGGAGTTAAATTACTCAAGCTATTCTTATTAAGTTTTTTTAAAGCAGCAATAAGTAGTTTTGAATTGTATGTTTCTTTAGCATAATTATCAGCTTGATATTCAAACTTTCGAGACAGAATATTCATAAATAACCCTGTAATTTCAGAAATGGGTGTATATAAAATACCAAAAACAATTAAACCTACATGAAAACTTGGGATACTAACACCTAATGACTGAGACATTAAGGGATAATTAACAAATAAAGATAAAACGTAAAACATAACGCCCATTAGCAAAATAGAGCTAATCAAATTAAAAATGATATGCTTTCTTTTGTAATGTCCTACTTCATGGGCTAGAACAGCTACAATTTCATCAGTATTTAAATCGTTAATTAGTGTATCAAAAAGTGTAATTCGCTTCTGTTTACCAAACCCTGAAAAATATGCATTGGCTTTTGTAGAGCGTTTAGAACCATCTATTACAAAAATATTTTGAAGCTTAA
Source organism: Bacteroidia bacterium (assembly GCA_030428865.1). GTDB lineage: Bacteria > Bacteroidota > Bacteroidia > Flavobacteriales > Flavobacteriaceae > Polaribacter. The sequence continues at coordinate 29,075 of JAUIEK010000003.1, forward strand.
ATCCTACAGAGTTAGCATAAGCTGTTATATTATCTTTTAATTCGCCTTCTTCTAACGGTTTTTGTTTATTAAACAACGGAACAATGAGTTTCGAATAGAACATATTCATGAAAACAGTAAATAGAGCTACTGCTATCCATGTGTAAACCCAAAAGTGTTTACCTGTAATTTGATAGAACCAAATAATTAAACCTAAAATAGATCCTCCCACAACAGCAGTCATTAACCAGCCTTTTATTTTATCTAGAAAAAATGTTTTTCTTGTAGTTTTATTAAACCCAAACTTTTCTTCAATCACAAATGTTTTGTAATAAGAAAATGGTAATGAAATTAAATCACTACCTAATATAATAGTGCTAAAAAATAGTAAGGCGATTAAAATAGAATTATCGGAGATAGCACGTGCTAAATTATCAACAAATTGAAAACCATCTAAATAGAAAAATAGAAGTATTGTAATTAATGAAAAAGCAGAAGAAATAATACTAAACTGATAGTTAGTCTTTTTGTATTGCTGAGATTTTTTATACTCTTCTTCATCATAAACATCTTTTAATTCCTGAGGAATTGCATCAGAAAAATGCTTCGCGTTTAAATAGTCAAGAACTTGGTCTACTGCAAAGTTTACAATCAGAATTCCAATTAGGATGTAAAAAAGGGTAATAGCTGTCATGATTAAAAGTTGAGGCAGCAAATTTATGAAAATACAATCAACTTACTTTTCGTTGCCTTTTTGCTTCAAACAACAAAATTGCAGCCGCAACAGAAACATTCATAGAATCAATTTCACCTTCCATTGGAATGTATATTGTTTTTGCAGCTTGCTGTCTCCAGCTATTACTCAAGCCTGTAGCTTCGGCCCCTACAACTAATGCACATGAATTAGTAAAATCTTCTTTGGTATACTCATTTGCATTTTGAAGTGTTGCACTATAAATAGAAATATTATTTTCTTTCAAGAATTCAATAATTTCTTCGGATGATCCAACGCCAATCTGATTGGTAAACAAACAACCAACACTAGATCGAATTACATTTGGATTATAAATATCTGCTTTTGGATTTGCAACTAAGACGGCATCAACATTAACCGCATCTGCAGTTCGCAAAAGCGCACCAAGGTTACCTGGTTTTTCAATAGATTCTGCTACTAGAATTAAAGGATTTTCATCTAAAATTATGGTATTAAGCGCTAATTTTTTTGTCTTTACAAGAGCAATAACACCTTCTGTTGACTCTCTGTATGCGATCTTTTCATAAACCTCTTTTGATATTTCTATGAATTCTACTCCTTTAAAATTTGCTAAATAATTTTGGTCAATCATTTCAGGAACAAATAAGAGAGAGGTAATTCTATAACCACCCTTTAAAGCTAATGACAACTCTCTTTTTCCTTCAACAACAAAAAGATTTTGTTTTTTTCGCTCTCGAGATTTCTCTTGAAGTTTTATAATATTTTTTATCAATGAATTTTGAATGCTAGTTATCTGCTTCATAAAAACAAAAATATAGAAACTAACGAAATATAGATATCATTGATTACTAAATAAAAATATCCTCAAAACAGTATTTAACCGTTTGAGGATATTTTACAATTAATAAATTTAATTAGTTTTCTTTTAACTTATTACTGTACCGTTTCCATAATTTAGTTTGGTGCGTTTCTAAGCTAATTTTTCTTCCTTGAATAAATGCATGTGTTAGAATGTTTGTTCTCATATCTAATGCATCTCCTTCACTAATGAAAAATGTTGCATCTTTACCTGCTTCAAGTGTGCCTGTAAAGCTATCAATTCCTAAAACTGTTGCGGCATTCCCTGTAATCATTTGGAGTGCTTTTTCTTTATCAACTCCATAAGCAGCATAGGTGCCTGCATAAAAAGGAAGGTTACGAGTATTCATTCGCTCCATTTGGCCTTCTACACCAATTGCCACTGTAATTCCTTTATCCATTAAAATTTTGGCTGTTCTATAAGATAAATCATAATCATCATCTTCATTATTAGGAACTCTGTGTGCTCTATCTATTACAACAGGAATATTGTGTTTTAATAATAAATCAGCTACTTTTTCTGCATCATTTCCATGAACGATCACTATGTTATTGATTCCTAAATTTTTTGCAGTTGTAATAGCATCTGTAATTTCTTTTTGACCACTAACATGAATAAATAATTTCTGAGAACCATCAAAAAGTCCTTTTGTAGCTTCATAGGGCAAGTTTTTCAATTCTTTATCAGAAGCTAAATACCGTTTGGCTTCCTTAAAAAATATAGTAACTGATTCAACATTTTTCGCATAGTTTTTATCAGGTTTTAATGCAGGATCTTCGCCTAACCACCATCTCCCTCTAGTAAAAGCTCCTGGCCAATTCATATGAATTCCATGATCTACTTTTATAGCTGCATCCTCCCAATTCCAGGCATCTAATTGCATTACTGAAGCCGTTCCTGAAATGGTTCCACCTCTCGGAGTAATTTCTGCTTGTAAAACTCCATTTGGCCTCATAGATTCTACAACTTTACTCTCTGCGTTATAAGCAATTAAGCTTCTAATATGAGGAAGCATAGAACCAATTTCATCTACATCTACAGATGCTCTAACTGCGTCTACTTCAGCCAAACCTAAAGAAGCATTAAGAGCAATTAAACCAGGATAAACATGTTTTCCTGTGGCGTTGATAGTTTCTATTTTAGAAAGGTCTATTTTAACCAAACGAGCATCTGCAACAGTGGCTAATTTTCCTTCTTTTACAAGAATTAAGCTATTTTCAATTACTTTTCCGTTTCCAATATGTGCTGTTGCTCCAATAATTGCAAAATCTTTTTTTTGTGTTGGAGCAGGCGTTTGTTGCGCAATGATATTACTAGTAACAAAGAATAATATCAATATATGTATATATAGTTTTTTCATCAGTTTAATTTTAGATTTCTTCTGTATCACAAGTAAAATTTTTTGAAACTTTTTTCTTAGGAGCTTGTACTTTTCCTCCATTCATTTTTTCATTTAACATCATATTGATCAATTTCGCTCTTTCTTCTTTAACAGCTTTACGCTTTTCCTTGTCTTCTTCAATGTCAAAGTAAATTTTTCCTTCAATAATTGTTTTTTCTGCTTTAGCATAGATAGATAAAGGATGATCGCTCCAAAGAACAACATCTGCATCTTTCCCTTCTTTAATACTTCCTGTTCTTTTATCTAAGTGTAATAATTTAGCAGGATTAATAGTCACCATATTCCAAGCTTCAACTTCAGAAAGTCCTCCATATTTAACAATTTTTGCAGCTTCTTGGTTCAATCTTCTAGACATTTCTCTATCATCAGAATTAATTGCTACTGTGATGCCGGCATTATGCATAATAGCAGCGTTATATGGAATTGCATCATTTACTTCATATTTATAAGCCCACCAATCAGAAAAAGTAGATCCTCCAACACCATGCTTTTTCATTTTATCAGCTACTTTATATCCTTCTAAAATATGAGTGAACGTATTGATATTGAAATTGAAACGTTCTGCTACTTTCATTAACATATTAATTTCGCTTTGCACATATGAATGGCAGGTAATAAAACGTTCTTTGTTTAGAATTTCAGCTAATACCTCTAGCTCAATATCTTTTCTATAAGGGTTGCCACTTTTCTTAAGTGCATCATACTCTTTTGCTCTTTGAAAATAATCTACATAAACTTGCTCTACACCCATTCTTGTCTGTGGAAACCGTACAGTTTGATTATCTCCCCAATTAGATTGCTTTACATTTTCTCCTAAGGCAAATTTGATAAATTTAGGCGTATTTTTATAAATTAAGTTTTCTGCATTTTCTCCCCATTTTAGTTTAATAATTGCAGATCGGCCTCCAATAGGATTAGCAGAACCATGAAGAATTTGTATAGAAGTAACACCACCAGCTAAATTTCTGTATATATTGATGTCATTTGGATTTACAACATCTTCAATTGACACCTCAGCGGTTGAATTGTGTCCTGATTCATTTACAGCCGATGTAGCGATATGAGAATGTTCGTCTATAATTCCTGCTGTAAGATGTTTTCCTGTGCCGTCAATTATACGAGCTCTTCTTTCCGATAGATTTTTGCCAATTTTAGCGATCTTACCATCTTTTAGAAGAACGTCTGTGTTTTTTAATACCCCTTGATTTTCACTTGTCCAAACAGTTACATTTTTGATTAAAATGGTTTCTTGTTTGGGTTGTGTAAAATTCCCAAAACCAATATTAGGATAGCTTATAGGTAATAACTCAGGAGTTGTTTCTTTTGCTTTTTCTTTTTTCTCTTTTTCCACATTAGGATTAGCTGTCTTTTGAGCGATCCAATTTCCAGTACTACCATCATTATAATGTATAGTACCCGCAAGTCCGTTATTAGATGTTTGTGCTACAATTCTAGAAAAATTTCCTTCTTCATTAATTGTTAACTGAATCCAATCGTCAGAAAAAGAAAATTTAGATTTTATTTTTTCTTCTCCAGATTTAACAGTTCCCTTTTGCTTGGTATCTTGCCCTGTAATTTCTAATTGATAATTTTTTCCATTAATTACAAATGAATATGTCCCTGTAATATCAGATATGTTCATATCATTTACAGAATAACGGCTTCCCTGTACCCAATTTTCATAAAGAATCGTTTTTGTATCAAAAATATCACCATCAGTAATTAAAAAATTTGCATAACTGCCTTCTTGTAGGTTTCCAATTTTACTTTCTCCTATTATCTGGGCTGGGATTGTTGTAAGAGCCTCTAAAGCTTTTGTTTTATCTAGCCCATATAAAATAGCCTTTTGTAAATTTTTATGAAAACTATTTACAGACTTTAAATCGTGAGTAGTAAGTGCAAAATTAATCCCATTTTTAGCTAGAACTGCTAAATTAGATGGCTCTTGATTCCATTTTCGCATATCACTTAATGAAATTTGCTCTGCTAATAGAGGATTGCTAACATCATACGCTTTTCTATAATTAATTGGAATAATCATATTAGCGCCTGTAGATTTGATATCTTGAATACGCTCAAATTCGTCTCCGCCACCTACAATTGTATACTGAATACCAAACTCATCACCAACTTTATCGGCTCTCATCACATCTAGCACATTTCCTGCTTCAAAAATTTGAACTAAGTTTTTGTTATTATTTAATGCTTCTAATGAAAGGTCTTTGTTTTTAGTATTTCCAGAAGCGTACCATTGCGCATCTAAATACATTTGACGTAATAAGGCCATTGCCCCCATTCTAGAAGTAGGATAGCTCTGTCTGGTTTGTACACTTCTGCTGAATGAAAGATATTGAGCAGAATTTGTATTGAGTATTCTATATGCGTTATTTGAGTTTGTATTCAACGAAACCAACATTCCATTTCCACGAACAATCCCATCTGGCATATGTGTATTTACAACACCAAAACCGGCTTTTAATAGCTCTTTTGCTTTTTTATTATCAAACTTGAATGATTCTACAGGATCAGTTTCTGGTCTAACATGATCGTTCCAATAATAGCCTGTTCTTCCTGCATCATATTGGGGGCTTCTGCTAGAATTTCCAGCTCTTTTGGGTTTATTTACCCCAAAGTTAGTGTAGATATCTATAAAAGAGGGATATATAGTTTTGTTACTTGCATCAATAATTTCTGCTCCTTTAGGAATTTTTACAGATCTACCAACATCAGCAACTTTTCCGTCTTTAATTAGAAGTGTTCCTTTTTTTAAAATTTTTGTAGGCGTAATGTATATTGTAGCATTTTTGAAAGCCGCTACATTGTTTTTATTAGTTTTAACGCCTGTGTTAGTTGGAAAATACTCTTGAGCTTGTGCATGTACTATAAACAAGCATGTGAGTAAGAATAGTAGTTTTTTCATTCGTAAGTTATTTGATTTGCTATAAAATTATTTAGTTCCAGCAACAGAACACTCTTATCTATTTCTTTTAACAAAACTTTAAGAATTATCTGCTGGGATTATTTAAGTAATAAGAAATTAATAAATCAACTACATAGTTGTATGTTTTTGTTCCACTTTTCTGATTGTTAGCTTTTAGATATGTATCGTATCCTTTTTTTAAAATAGGTTCTATAGGGTTTTCATACTGGTCCCAAAAATCTTTTGTTTTATGAAAATCTTTTAAGACTCCGCCATTTATTTTTTCTAATACTGTTTTGTATACTATTTTATCTCGTTTATATATTTCAACAAGAGTATAACGAAGTACCATTTTATAACCTGAATATTGAAAGTACTTATCTTTTGAGTGAATAGCTGCCAAAAAGCCAATAAAATTTGCTTCATTTTCTGCCGAAAAACCAATTTGATGAGCTATCTCATGGCAGGTAGTTGCCGGAAAACTTGTTTTAGGAATTTTATAGTTTACTTGGGCTTCACCTGTTAGCGGATTTAAATACCCTGCTGCTCCATTATATGACTGTAAAACACTCATTAAAGAGCTTTTAACGGAAGGATGATGATAACTAAACTGAGGGTATGTTTTGGAAAGTTCGTTATAGGATTGAGTTGCTTTAGAGTACAATTCTTCAGGCTTGTACGGAACGATTACTGATTCTAAGGTATCTTGAGTAATTAAAAGTTGCTGATCATTTGTTTTTTGTACCAATACTTCAGCAAGTGAAATAAGTTGTTCTGTTGAGTAAGTTTGGTTTTTTAAATTCAAACTGTTAATTAAAGGAGTTCTAAAATAGTTTAAACCCCAGAATAGATAAAAACAAAAATAAAGGACAGAAATAAAGCTAAATAACCGAATTAGAAGAGAAATTCCTTTTTTTCGGAATTTCTTAAAAAATAAATATAGGAAGCGAATTCCTAAAAAGACGACGACGATTAATAATAAATCTCCTACAGAAAAAGGAATCCAACCTAGAGTGATTCTAAAAAAATAAGATATGTATGGATAAATACCTGTAGAGTAGTAACGTTCTATCCATTCAGGATATGATTTTAACCAAGAAATGAAAAGTATTTGCAACGGCAAACTTGCCGCTAACCAAAGTTGCTGTTTTTTGTATTTCACAGACTAAAAATAAACAAGAATTCTATATTATGCAGGGTTGTTAACAAGATAATAACAATATGGTTAACAAAATATGTGCACAAATAAAATGAGCTACTTTTAATCGTATTTTACATGAATACTATACATTTGTCCGGTATGGAAAAAACGAACCCAATTACAGGTACAAAAATCGATAAAAGTAGAATTATCAGCTTAGAAAAAGGGAAAGTTCCGCCTCAAGCAGTAGATTTAGAAGAGGCTGTTCTAGGTGCTATGATGATTGACAAAAAAGGAATCGATGATGTAATTGATATTCTTCATCCAGATGCGTTTTATGATGTTAGACATCAAGAAATTTACCGAGTTATTTACGATTTATTTCAGCAATCAAAACCGATTGATTTACTAACTGTTTCTAGCCAATTAAAAAAGAATGGAAAATTAGATTTAGTAGGAGGTGATTTTTACCTAATTCGTCTTACACAAAAAGTAGCATCATCAGCACATATAGAATTCCATGCCCGAATTATCCTTCAAAAATACATTCAGCGTAAACTGATCTCTATTTCTAGTGAAATTATTGAAAATGCTTATGATGAAACGTCTGATGTTTTTGATTTGCTAGACGATGCAGAAGCTAAACTCTTTGAAGTAACACAAGGAAATCTAAAGAAAAGTTCTGAAGGAGCAGGAGACCTTGTAAAACAAGCCTTGAAAAAAATAGAAGATATCTCTAAAAAAGAAGGCATGAGTGGTTTAGCCACAGGTTTTACTAAACTAGATGCACTTACTTCTGGTTGGCAACCTTCCGATCTAATTATTATTGCTGCTCGTCCTGGTATGGGTAAAACAGCATTTGTGATTTCCATGGCCAAAAACATGGCGATTAATTTTAATCATCCTGTGGCTGTTTTTTCATTAGAAATGTCTTCAGTTCAATTAATTACCAGAATGATTTCTTCTGAAACAGGGTTAACTTCAGAAAAGTTACGAAAGGGAAATTTAGAACCACATGAGTGGGAACAATTGAACGTAAAAGTAAAACGCCTTTCAGATGCTCCTATTTTTATAGACGACACACCTTCTTTGTCTATTTTTGATTTACGTGCAAAAGCAAGACGGTTGGTTTCACAACATGGCGTAAAAATTATTGTAATTGATTATTTACAATTAATGACTGCTGGAACATCATCAAAAGCAGGAGGAAATCGAGAGCAAGAAATATCAACCATTTCAAGAAACTTAAAAGCTTTAGCTAAAGAATTAGATGTTCCTGTTATTGCTTTATCACAGCTTTCACGTGCAGTTGAAACAAGAGGAGGAAGTAAACGCCCTTTGTTGTCTGACTTACGTGAATCTGGTGCTATTGAACAAGATGCTGATATTGTTTCTTTTATTTACAGGCCAGAATATTATGGAATGACAGAGTGGGATGATGATGATCACACACCTTGTGAAGGGCAAGCTGAGTTTATTGTAGCAAAACACAGAAATGGAGGGTTAGACAATATTCGATTAAAGTTTACAGGTTATTTAGCAAAATTTTCTGATTTAGATGAAGGATTTAGTAGTGAATTCCACTCTAGCATGAATATAGGTTTTTCAAGTGAAACAGATTCTTATCCAAACATAAGTGGAGCTTCTCCAGAAGACGCTTTTGGATCAGAGGAGGAAAATGATATTCCGTTTTAAGAAGATTGTAAGAATAGCTTAGAGTTTTTTATATAAGTAAATGTGTTAAGTAAATGTGTATTTTCGTTTACATGAAACAATCTATTCTTTTTTTAATTTTTTCATTTTATTTGTCTTCTTTATGGGCTTCATTCATTTACATTCCGATGAGCCATGACAATCAAAAAAACCATTTAAAAGCATACGGAATTGTTTATTTTTCTCTACAACAAGGAATAAAAGTAAAATGGTTACTGAATTATGACGGAGGTGCTTTTTTAATGGAGCAAAATTCAGATATAGAAAAAGAATGTAAAATTCGGGGAGTTTCATATCAAATAATATCAGATACAAAAGCACAATTAATTTTACAAGAAATTGCATCACCTGCCAAAAATCAAGAAGCGGTTACTTTAGAAAAAGCGCCTAAAATTGCCGTGTATTCACCCAAAGATAAAATGCCTTGGGATGATGCTGTTACAATGGTTTTATCTTATGCAGAAATCCCTTTTGATGTTGTATATGACAGAGAGGTTTTAGAAGACAAACTGCTTTTGTACGAATGGCTTCATTTGCATCATGAAGATTTCACAGGTCAATATGGTCGCTTTTATGGATCATTTAGAACTGCTCCATGGTACGTAGAAGGCAAAAAAGATGCTGAAAAATTGGCGAAAGAATTGGGTTTTAGCAAGGTTTCTCAAGCCAAGTTGGCTGTTAGTAAAAAAATTCGTGATTATGTAATTGGAGGTGGGTTTATGTTTGCGATGTGTTCTGCAACTGATAGTTTTGATATTGCTTTATCTGCAGAAGGAGTAGATATTGCCGAATCTATGTTTGATGGTGATCCGGCAGAAGCTAATTACCAATCAAAAATTGATTTTACTAAAACATTTGCTTTTGAAAACTTCACTCTAGTTAGAAATCCAATTACATATGAATTTTCTTCTATAGATATGACACAAAAGCGAAGGATACCTAAAACCTCAGATTACTTTTCTCTTACTGAATTTTCGGCAAAGTGGGATCCGGTTCCGACCATGTTGACTCAAAACCATACGCAACTGGTAAAAGGATTTATGGGACAAACTACCTCTTTTGATAGAAATACTGTTAAGTCTAATGTGCTAGTGATGGGAGAAAATAAAACCAATAGAGAAGCACGTTATATCCATGGAACAAAAGGAAAAGGAATGTTTACTTTTTATGGCGGCCACGATCCTGAAGATTATACGCATAGGGTAGGTGATCCTAAAACAGAATTAGAATTGCATCCTAATTCACCCGGCTATCGATTAATTTTAAATAATGTATTATTTCCAGCAGCAAAGAAGAAAAAACAAAAAACATAAATTGGTTAATAACGTGTTGATTTAACCTATAAAACTTTCTTGTTGATTGTTACTTAAAAAAGTACATTTGCTCATCAAATAAAAAAACATGGCAACAACACAAGAGTTACAAGAATTTACACAGCAAGTAAGAAGAGATATTTTGCGAATGGTTCATGCAGTAAATTCTGGTCATCCAGGAGGATCATTGGGATGTGCGGAATTCTTTACAGTTTTGTACAAAGAAGTTATGGAATACTCTACTGACTTTTCAATGGATGGGGAAAATGAAGATATTTTCTTTTTATCAAACGGACATATTTCTCCTGTTTACTATAGTGTATTGGCTAGAAGTGGTTTTTTTCCTATAGAAGAATTAAGCACGTTTAGAAAATTAGATTCTCGTTTGCAAGGTCATCCAACAACTCACGAAAAACTTCCAGGAATAAGAATAGCCTCTGGGTCTTTAGGACAAGGAATGAGCGTTGCCATAGGCGCTGCTCTATCTAAAAAATTAAATAAAGACAGTAAACTGGTTTACTCGTTGCATGGAGATGGGGAATTACAAGAAGGACAAATATGGGAAGCAGCCATGTATGCATCTGCTAAAAAAGTTGATAATATTATTGCTACAATAGATTTAAACGGAAAGCAAATTGATGGAGCTACAGATGATGTGTTACCAATGGGAAGCATTAAAGCAAAGTTTGAAGCTTTTGGTTGGGATGTTCTAGAAGTAAAAGAAGGAAATAATATTGAAGAAATTAAAATAGGTTTAGAAGAAGCTAAACAAAAAATAGGAAAAGGAAAGCCTGTATGCATCTTATTACATACAGAAATGGGCAATGGAGTAGATTTTATGATGCACACACATGCATGGCACGGAAAAGCTCCTAACGATGAGCAACTACAAATTGCTTTAGAACAAAACCCTGTTACATTAGGAGATTATTAAACTCCTAAGATTATAAAGCCAATAAAAATCCTATTTTAAGTATTTAAATAGGATTTTTTTATATTTTCCTTTAGATAGTCATTGTAAGGTTTGTAATATCTTTACAACAAACCAAGCAAACTAAACAAATGAAGATAGGTATTGTATGCTATCCTACTTATGGAGGGAGTGGAGTAGTAGCCACTGAACTAGGAATGGCTTTAGCAGATAAAGGACATGAAGTCCATTTTATAACATACAATCAACCAGTTCGGCTAGATTTTATTTCTCATAATTTACACTTTCATGAAGTTTTAATGGAAGAGTATCCTTTATTCCAATATCAACCGTATGAGCTAGCTTTATCAAGTAAATTGGTAGAAGTTGTAAAAAAATACAACCTTGAACTACTTCATGTGCATTACGCAATTCCACATGCATATGCGGCTTACATGGCAAAAATGATGCTCAAAGAAAAAGGGATTGATATTAAAGTTGTGACCACTCTTCATGGCACGGATATCACTCTAGTAGGAAGTCATCCTTCTTATAAAGCTGCAGTAGAATTTAGTATTAATAATTCTGATGTTGTAACAGCTGTTTCGAACAGTTTAAGAGAAGATACTTTAAGGTTATTTACTATTACCAACCCTATTCAAGTTGTTTATAATTTTATTGATTTAAAAAAGTACGAAGAAGCAGATCAAGCAGATTGCCAACGTATTGCCTTAGCAAAACCTAAGGAACGAATTGTTACGCATATTTCAAATTTTAGACCTGTTAAACGAATAGAAGATGTTATTCAAGTTTTCAATATTATTCAGCAATCAATTCCTGCTAAGCTTTTGATGGTAGGAGATGGACCAGAGCGTCTGCGTGCAGAAAACTTAGCTAGGAAATTAGATATTAAACAAAATGTATTGTTTTTAGGAAATAGCCAAGATGTAGAAAAAATCCTTTGTTATTCAGATTTGTTTTTACTTCCGTCAAAAACAGAGAGTTTTGGGTTGGCTGCACTAGAAGCCATGGCCGCTGGAACACCTGTCATATCTACTAATACAGGAGGTCTTCAAGAAGTTAATATTAACGGAAAAACAGGATATTTAAGTGATTTGGGTAATATTGATGATATGGCTAAAAATGCAATCGAAATTTTAACAGACGATAAAGTTTTAAATGAGTTTAAAGAGCGATCTAAAGAACATGCTAGACTTTTTACGTTAGAAAATATTTTACCTGTATACGAAGATATATACAAGGGATTAATGGAAAAAGCGATCTAAGAATTATAGAAATAGATACTTTCTTTAATTAAATCTGTAGAAACTTTACAATCTAATTCAAATTTTTCAAAATCATTGAGAAGCACAAAGTTAATCTCTCCAGCTGTATTCTTTTTATCGTGTTTTAAGTATTCAAATATGAATTCTAAATCTGAATCAAGAATGGTTACTTTTTTAAAAATAGAAGAAATATAATCTTTAACGATTGTGAGTTTATCCTCAGTTAAACCACATATTTTGTGTGAAAGATAACTTTCGCATATCATTCCAATAGCAATTGCTTCTCCATGCTTTAAAGATTCTTTCTTATTATTTTCTAGAAAATAGGATTCAACAGCATGACCAATTGTGTGACCAAAGTTAAGCACTTTTCTAAGGTTCTTCTCAAAAGGATCTTTAATTACAATACTATTCTTAATTTGAATTGATTTTTCAATAATCTCAATATCAACATAATCATTAACATTTTTAATGTCTTCTAGAAGACTAATGTCAAACGTAAGTGCATACTTTATGATTTCAGCTAATCCTGATTTAATTTCTCGCTTATCTAGTGTTTCTAAATAAACTGGATCAACAACAATCAATTTTGGATTCAAAAAAAGACCTATTTGATTCTTCAAAACCCCTAAGTCAACTCCTGTTTTTCCTCCAACTGCAGCATCAACCATACTCAATAGAGTGGTAGGGATATTAACAAAATCAATACTTCTTTTATAAGTTCCCGCTACAAATCCGCCAAGATCGGTAATTACACCACCACCTAAAGCTATTAATAAGCTTTTTCTGTCAGCACCTAGTTCCGTCAAAGCTTCCCAAACACCATAACATGTATCTAAGTTTTTGAATTCTTCTCCCGGATCAATCTCAATAATTTCTATTCGAACATTTGTTTCCAGTTTAGGAATAAATCGTACGTAGCATTTTTCAAAAGAATTACTATCAACTAAAATAAAAACAGAAGAATACGTATTTTTACTAATTAACTCATTTAGTTTTTTATATCCATCTAATTGAAAATGAATAGAGTAAGATGAAGATTGAATCATCAAAATTAATTTGAAATGTACTAGCTGCAAAATAAACAGAAATTATTGAATTATTAGTATTGGGTAATTATATTTGTTTCGCTTATAAAATCAACTAATGAAGCTTTTTGATAACATAGAAGTAGCATTTTCCTTAAAATCAGATTCAGAGCTTGAAAGAGCTCATTTTTTATTTAGACTTATCCAGAGTCAGCCAATGGTAAGAATAGGTACGGCTGTTACCAACTTTGCCATCAAAGCTCATTTGCCAATAGAAGGATTAATACGTTCTACTGTTTTTGATCATTTTTGTGGTGGTATAACAGAACAAGACTGTATTTCTAACATAGATAAAATGTATAAGTCTGGAGTGTATTCTGTTCTAGATTATTCTGTAGAAGGAAAAGAAACAGAAGATCAATTTAATTACACAAAAGAAAAAACACTTTCTAATATTGAGTTTGCTAAAAACAATCCTGCTATTCCTTTTGTTGTTTTTAAACCAACAGGTGTAGGCAGGTTTTCTTTATATCAAAAAATAACAGAAAAAAAAGAACTTTCGAATGATGAAAAAAGTGAGTGGATTCGCATAGTAGAAAGATATTATGCTATTTGCGAAAAAGCCAAAAAGTATGACGTACCCGTTTTAATTGATGCTGAAGAAAGCTGGATGCAAGACGCTGCTGACAACTTAGTTGAAGAGCTAATGGAGAAATATAACAAAGAAAAAGCCATTATTTTTAATACTTTACAAATGTATCGGCATGATCGAATGGAGTATTTAAGAGAGTTGCATCAAAGAGCACATCAAAAAGGGTTTCATATCGGATTAAAAGTTGTAAGAGGTGCTTATATGGAAAAAGAACGAGAGCGAGCAAAGGAAAAAGGATATCCATCACCTATTTGTGAAAACAAACAAGCTACAGATATTAATTATAACGAAGCCATTCGATATATGATGGAGCATAAAAACATGGCATTATTTGCAGGAACTCACAATGAAGAAAGTTCATACTTACTTATGGATCTTGCAAAAAAGCATAAAATAAATAATGATGACAAACGCATGTGGTTTGGTCAGTTATATGGAATGAGCGATCATATAAGTTTTAATTTAGCAAAAGAAGGATATAACACAGCTAAATATGTTCCTTATGGGCCTGTTAAAGACGTAATGCCGTACCTAATTAGAAGGGCAGAAGAAAACACATCGGTAGCAGGTCAAACAAACAGGGAGCTTTCTTTAATAAAACAAGAACGAAAACGCAGAAAATTAGAGTGACAACTGTAGAAGAAATAAAAGAGTTACTTCGAAAAAACAAAAGACGCCTTCAAAAAGAATTGCAACAAAGTAAAGAAGCTATGTTTTTGATCAAAAAATCGATGCATACGGCTTTAAACGATGAGGAAAAAGAAAAAATTAAGATTCAGATTTTAGATATTTGCAAAGCCATACCTGCTTTTGCAGTTTTTATGCTACCAGGCGGAGCATTATTACTACCACTTTTAATCAAACTAATACCCGATATTTTACCAAGTGCTTTTAGAGAAGATGAAGATGATAATCAAGATGAAATAAAAGCATAAGCTTAGATATATAGCTAACAAGAAAATCGTACTTTTGCAGCTTCAAAATAAACACTATGCAATCTATTAGAAATATTGCCATTATTGCCCACGTAGATCACGGAAAAACAACGTTGGTTGATAAAATTATTGACCAAGCAAAAATTTTAGATGATCGAAAAGAACGAACAGAATTATTGCTAGATAACAATGATTTAGAACGTGAAAGAGGAATAACCATTTTATCTAAAAATGTATCTGTAAACTATAAAGGTGTAAAAATTAACGTAATTGACACACCGGGGCACGCAGATTTTGGAGGAGAAGTAGAACGTGTATTAAAAATGGCTGATGGTGTTTTATTGTTAGTTGATGCTTTTGAAGGACCAATGCCACAAACTCGTTTTGTATTGGGTAAAGCGTTAGAATTAGGGTTAACTCCAATTGTAGTTGTAAATAAAGTTGATAAAGAAAACTGTACGCCTGATTTAGTGCATGAAAAAGTATTTGACCTAATGTTTGCCTTAGATGCAACAGAAGAACAGTTAGAATTTACAACAATATACGGCTCTGCTAAAAACGGTTGGATGAGTGCAGATTGGCAAAAACCAACAGATAATATTATTCCGTTACTTGATGCTGTTGTAGAAACAATACCAGAAGCACCATACAGAGAAGGAACACCTCAAATGCAGATTACCTCACTAGATTTTTCTTCGTTCACCGGACGTATTGCTATTGGCCGTGTTTTTAGAGGAGATTTAGAAGAAAATAAAGATTACGTATTATGCAAAGCAGATGGTTCTACTAAAAAAGTGCGAATTAAGGAGTTGCATGTTTTTGAAGGAATGGGAAAAGCAAAGGTTTCTTCTGTTAGAAGTGGAGATATTTGTGCAATTACTGGTATTGAAGATTTCGAAATTGGAGATACTATTGCAGATGTAGAAAACCCAGAAGCACTGCCGCGAATTGAAGTTGATAAACCTACAATGAGTATGTTGTTTACGATTAACAATTCTCCGTTCTTCGGAAAAGAAGGAAAATTTGTTACTTCTCGTCATTTACGTGATCGTTTGTTTAAAGAAACCGAGAAAAACTTGGCACTGCGTATTGAAGAAACTGATACAGAAGATAAATTCAATGTGTTTGGTCGTGGTATTCTGCATTTATCTGTTTTAATCGAAACCATGCGTAGAGAAGGTTATGAATTGCAAGTAGGTCGTCCGCAAGTAATTTTAAAAGAAATTGACGGAAAAAAATGCGAACCTTATGAAACCTTAGTAATTGATGTTCCAGAAGAATTAGCTAGTAAAGCAATTAATTTAGTTACGATACGAAAAGGAGATTTGCTAGTAATGGAACCAAAAGGAGACTTACAACATTTAGAATTTGATATTCCTTCTCGTGGATTAATAGGACTTAGAAATAAACTTTTAACAGCAACACAAGGTGAAGCAATCATTAACCATAGACTTCGTGGATACGATGAATATAAAGGTGAGTTTAACGATGTAGTAAACGGAGCGATTATTTCTTCAGAATCGGGTAAAGCAACAGGTTATGCAATTGACAGATTACAAGATAGAGGAAGGTTTTTTATTGATCCAAATCAAGAGATTTATAAAGGACAAGTTGTAGGTGAAAATTCTAAACAAGAAGATTTAGCTGTTAACTTAATTAAAGGGAAAAAATTAACAAACGTTCGTGCTTCAGGTTCTGACGAAGGATTAAAAATTGCTCCTAAGATTGATTTTTCTTTAGAAGAATATATGGAATACATTAAGGAAGATGAATATCTAGAAGTAACTCCGGAAAGTTTAAGGCTTCGTAAAATAAGCTTTGTAAAGTAAAATTATTAAAAAGACCTTCAAGATTTTCTTGAAGGTCTTTTTACATTTATTGAAATCTAATATTATCTTGTAGTAGTTTTTTGATTTTTTTTCTAACTACTGCACTTATTCCTTCTCTAGGAGGAAGTCCTTGTTCTACTATTTTTCCTTCTTCGTTGATTAAAAAATAATATGGTATTCCTTCTACTTTTAAAAATTTTCTTATTTCAGAACTTTGTTCTTTATCTAAATAATAATGTTGCCCTCCAATCTGAAACTCAGATAAATTAGCTTTCCATGCTTCTTCCTTAGAATCAACATTTAAAAATGCAAAAACAATATTTTTCCCCTCTATTTCTTCCATCAACTTTTTTGTCTTTGGCATTTCCTCTTTACATGGGGCACACCACGTAGCCCAACATTCTAGATAAATGTTTTTACCTTTATTTTTTTCTAATATGAAATTAAATATCTGATTAGCAGAATAGTTTTCCAATTTTTCTAAATGGGCATTTTTAGCAATTTTAGGGTTTTTAATATGGTTTTCTAATTTATTATATTTTTTAATTAACGGTTTTATTAAAAAAGGTTCCTTAATGTATTTATCTACAATATCTCGATGTTTTTCAATTGGGTCAATATTTGACTGTTCAAGTTTAATATTAAAATATTGAGTTAATACTATTTGCCTAAATAATGTGTCAGGAGTGTATTTAATAGTACTGTAAACCTCTATAGAATCTCTAACATGTGCTGGTGCTGTAGAATATTCTTCAATGGTTTTGTATTTTTTGTTTTGTTCATCATTAAAAAATTCTTTCATGATATATCTCCTATGAAAACTCATAGAGAAATAATATAAAAAACGACCACCATATATTAATTTTTCTTTTTTCACTGGCAGTGCAGACAGTAGTAAATCATAATATGTATTAGGCACATCCCATTCCTTTTTTGTTAATTTATTTGCTCTTAAATGATCATTAGGATACCATATTAAACGATTATAATAAATATCAGAATCAAGACTCATTTTAGCCCAATTTTCAACCTCTTTTGTTGGCTTAACTTCATTTACAAAGGTGGCGTGAAAATTGTTTATTTTTTCTTTCAGAGTATCAAGATACATTACATATTTATCAACATTATATTCTTTTACAGCTCTGTTATGAGAAGTCCAATCATTATATAATGAATCCGAAAAACACATTATCTGAAACTTTGTAGCATCTTGATTTTCTTTTATAGCATCTCCACTAAACTCTATTGATTTAAGTAAATCGATTCTTTTTTTGTGTTTACCATTAAATTTAAGATAAATACTATCTCCTGGGCGAGCTAAAATAGTATTATATGTATTGTACCCAATAACTATACTTGTCGGGTAATAATCTTCAAACGATGCATAAAAATTACCTAAGCTATCAGCTTTTACATTGAGTTCTTTATTTATATATAAGTCACGAATAATTAATTTAACATCAAGTTTCTTAGTATCAATACTATCTATTTTACCTGCTATAATAATTTTTTTAGGCACTTGATATTCTTTTATGTCTGGTTTTTTTGATTTTGAGCATGACATTAAAACTGTTAGTAGAATTAAGATTAGGTTACGTTTCATACATTTTTTGTTTTTGATTTGAAATGGGAGTACTATTTATTTAACTAAATTTAAATGATTACTAAACCTACTTAAAAAAATGTAATTTTTGTTGCACAATTAAAAATTTATTTGCAAAATTTGCATTGTAACAAATCAAGAAATGAAATTTATTCAAAACCATCATCATTTTCATACTTTCGCTCAAGCGAGGTGAAGATGTATTGAATAAATTAAACAAAAAATACAAAACCCGTTTGAGTAAATCAAACGGGTTTTCTTTTGCAAAAAGATTCCTGTGTAGGTTTACTCAAGCACAACTTAAAAAACATGAGTAAACTTAAAATTGCCATTCAAAAATCAGGAAGACTAAATGAAGACTCTCTTAAACTTATTAAAGAATGTGGTATTTCTATTGATAACGGAAAAGATCAATTAAAAGCAAGTGCTAGAAATTTTCCACTAGAAGTTTTTTATTTACGAAACGGAGACATTCCTCAGTATTTACGAGATGGAGTAGTGGATGTAGCCATAATTGGAGAAAACACTTTAGTTGAAAAAGGAACTGATATTTCTTTTATCGAAAAATTAGGATTTTCTAAATGTAGAGTTTCGTTAGCTGTTCCTAAAAGCCAAGAATATTCCAACACAAACTTTTTCAATGGAAAAAAGATAGCAACATCTTATCCTAATACCGTTAGTAATTATTTAGAACAAAAAGGTGTAAAAACAGATATTCATCTAATTAATGGTTCTGTAGAAATTGCTCCTAATATTGGCTTAGCAGATGGAATTTGTGATTTGGTGTCTTCTGGCAGCACATTATTTAAAAACAATTTAAAAGAAGTTGAAGTTATTCTTACCTCAGAAGCTGTTTTAGCGGTATCTACTAAAATTAATAACGAAACTCAAAAAATATTAGATACATTTCAATTTAGAATTAAATCTGTTCTAAAAGGGAGAAATTCTCGCTATGTTTTGTTAAATGCGCCAAATGATAAACTAGAGGATATAATAGCGGTTTTACCTGGCATGAAAAGCCCAACAGTACTTCCCTTGGCAAAAGAAGGATGGAGTTCCGTTCATTCTGTAATCAATAAAAATCAATTTTGGGAAATTATTGATGAGTTAAAGTTAAAAGGAGCAGAAGGAATATTAGTATGTCCAATCGAAAAAATGGTTGTGTAGTTATGAAAACAATTAAATTTCCTAAAAGAAAAGAATGGTCAGAAATTTTAAAAAGACCAACACAATCACTAAAAGATATTGAAGAAACTGTAAATCAAATTTTTGAAGACATTAAAAGAAATGGAGATGAAGCTGTTCAAAAATATACTTCATTATTTGACGGAGTAACAATAAATGACTTGTTAGTTACAGATGTTGAATTTAAAAAAGCAGCTACAGAAGTTTCTAACGGTTTAAAAGCAGCAATTGAATTAGCAAAAGCAAACATTGAAAAGTTCCATAAGGCTCAAAAAACAGAGAAGATATTTATAGAAACAACTGCTGGTGTTTCTTGCTGGCAAGAAAAAAAACCTATAGAAAAAGTAGGATTGTATATTCCTGGAGGTACAGCACCTTTATTTTCTACTGTCTTAATGTTGGCAATTCCGGCAAAAATTGCAGGTTGTAAAGAAATTATATTGTGTACTCCTCCAAATTCTGATGGTAAAATTGCTAATGAAATTTTATATGCGGCAGAACTTTGTGGTATTAATAAAGTATATAAAGTAGGCGGAATACAAGCAATTGCTGCATTATCGTTTGGTACAGATGCAATTTCCAAAGTATATAAGATATTTGGTCCAGGAAATCAATACGTAACAGCTGCTAAACAAATAGCAATCAAATATGGTATTGCTATTGATATGCCTGCAGGACCTAGTGAATTAATGATTGTAGCGGATAATTCAGCAAATGCTAGTTATGTGGCTTCAGATTTATTGAGTCAAGCAGAGCACGGAGTAGATAGCCAAGTAATTTTAGTTTCAACTTCTAAAAAAATAATTAATGCTGTTAATGTAGAAGTCAAAAATCAATTGACAGATTTACCTAGGTCAGAAATTGCTTCACAAGCAATTAAAAATTCTAAATCTATCTTACTCAATAATAATGAGGAAGTATTAGATATTGTAAATGAATATGCGCCAGAACACCTTATAGTTTGCTTAGATGACAATGATGATTTGATTAAAAGCATTACAAATGCAGGTTCTGTTTTTATTGGAAATTATACGCCAGAAAGCGCTGGAGATTATGCTTCTGGCACAAATCATACACTTCCTACAAATGGTTATGCTAAGGCATACTCTGGGGTTAACTTAGATAGTTTTACAAAGGCAATTACTTTTCAAAAAATATCTAAAGAAGGAATTAAAAACATTGGCCCGTCAATTGAGTTAATGGCAGAAGCAGAAGGCTTACAAGCACACAAGAATGCTGTTACATTAAGGCTTAAAGATTTAAAATGAATATAAATAATCTACTTAGAGAAAACATAAAACGAATGATGCCATATTCATCTGCAAGAGATGAGTTCAAAAACGCAACTTCGGATATGATTTTTATTGATGCTAATGAGAATCCATTCAACAATAGATTAAATCGTTATCCAGATCCACAACAAAATGAAGTTAAGAATGAATTATCGAAAATTAAAAACATCTCTTCTTCAAACATACTTTTAGGAAATGGAAGCGATGAAGTACTGGATTTGATTTTTAGAGCTTTTTGTGAACCAAAAAAAGATCAAGTAATTATTTTACCACCTACCTATGGAATGTATCAGGTTTTAGCAAATACTAATGATATAGAATTGATTAAGATTCCTCTAGTGAAAGATTTTCAACCAGATACTACAAATATTATTAAGCAACAAAATAGTAACTCAAAAATACTTTTTTTGTGTTCCCCTAATAATCCAACAGCTAATAGTTTTGAGTTGGTTAACACAGAACACTTAATCAAAAACTTTAAAGGTCTTGTGGTTATTGATGAAGCATATATAGATTTTTCTACACAAGAAAGCTGGATTAATCGATTAAATGAATTTCCGAATTTAATTGTTACGCAAACCATGTCTAAAGCTTATGGTTTGGCTGGAATTCGATTAGGAGTATGCTATGCTTCTAAAGAAATTATTTCGATTTTAAATAAGATTAAACCTCCATATAATGTGAATCAACTTACTCAAGAAACAGCACTTAAGCGGCTACAAAATCAAAAAGAAGTAAATCAAGAAATTAAAGAGATTATTCAAGAAAGGGATCAGTTAATTTCTAAATTAGAAGAAATAAAGGTTGTAGAGAAGGTTTATCATTCAGATGCAAACTTCTTACTAGTTAAAGTAGACAACGCAAACTTAAGATACGATCAGTTAATTAAAAGAGGAATTGTAGTGCGTAATAGGAGTAATCAACCATTATGCGAAGGTTGCTTACGATTTACTATTGGCACAAAAGCAGAAAACAACCAATTAATTGATACATTAAAATCATTGTAAATGAAAAAAGTACTTTTTATAGATAGAGATGGAACTTTGGTAATTGAGCCGCCGATTGATTATCAGTTAGATAGTTTTGAAAAACTTGAGTTTTATCCTAAAGCTATTCAATACATGGTAAAAATCGCTAAAGAATTGGATTTTGAATTGGTTATGGTTACGAATCAAGATGGATTGGGAACAGATAGCTTCCCTGAAAACACTTTTTGGCCAGTGCACGAACTCATTATCAAAACTTTTGCACAAGAAGGAGTTGAATTCTCAAAACAAATTATTGACAGAACCTTTGCAAAAGATAATGCTTCAACAAGAAAACCAAACACCGGATTATTAACTCAGTACATGAATGGAGATTATGATTTGATTAATTCTTTTATAATTGGAGATCGTTTAACAGATGTTGAATTAGCAAAAAACTTAGGGTGTAAAGGAATTTTCATTAACAATCGACCAGAAGTTGGAGCTGATGAAATATCAGTTCAAAAAAGGGAATTGCAGAGTTTTATCGCCTTAGAAACAAATAATTGGGAAGAAATTTATGAGTTTTTAAAGGTTCAAGATAGAACAGGAAATATCGAAAGAAATACAAATGAAACCCAAATTGAAATTGATCTAAATTTAGATGGAACAGGTAAAAGTGATATTTCAACAGGAATTGCTTTTTTTGATCATATGTTAGATCAAATTGCACGTCATGGACAATTAGATTTAAAAATTAAAGTAAATGGAGATTTAGAAGTAGATGAGCATCATACCATTGAAGATACTGCAATTGCACTAGGAGAAGTATTTAATAATACATTAGGAGATAAATTAGGAATAGAACGATACGGTTTTTGTTTGCCCATGGATGATTGCCTTGCGCAAGTAGCGATAGATTTTGGAGGTAGAAATTGGTTGGTTTGGGAAGCCGATTTTAAACGCGAGATGATTGGGAAAATGCCTACTGAAATGTTCTTTCACTTCTTCAAATCATTTACTGATGGAGCTAAATGTAATTTAAATATAAAAGCAGAAGGAATCAACGAGCATCATAAAATCGAAGCAATTTTTAAAGCATTTGCTAAGGCAATAAAAATGTCTGTAAAAAGAGATGTAGAAAAAATGATTTTACCTTCTACTAAAGGAATGCTTTAATAAATTACGAATGTTGAATTATGAATTTAAAATTCAACATTAAAAATTAAAACTTCTAATGAAATTAGTCATTATAGATTACGGAGCAGGAAATATTAAAAGCATTCAGTTTGCTT
This sequence comes from Bacteroidia bacterium, assembly GCA_030428865.1. GTDB lineage: Bacteria > Bacteroidota > Bacteroidia > Flavobacteriales > Flavobacteriaceae > Polaribacter. The sequence continues at coordinate 52,097 of JAUIEK010000003.1, forward strand.
TTAAAAGATTAGGCATTAATGCTATTTTGTCTAGCAATGTAGATGAAATACAAAATGCAGATAAAGTTATTTTTCCTGGAGTTGGAGAAGCAAGCTCTGCAATGAAAAAATTGAAAGAGTCAAGGTTAGACATTGTTATACCCAAATTAGAGCAACCTGTTTTAGGAATTTGTTTAGGAATGCAGCTAATGTGTCGCTTTACAGAAGAAGGAAATACACAAGGATTACATATTTTTAATACAGATGTAAAACGTTTTTCGAATGCTGTAAAAGTTCCTCAAATAGGCTGGAATTCCATTCAAAATCTAAAATCAAATTTATTTCAGGATATAAAAGAAAACGAATACATGTATTTGGTACATAGTTATTATGCAGAAAACACAAAAGAATCTATTGCAACTTCGTTTTATGAGAAAACCTACGCTACAGCTTTACAAAAAGATAACTTTTATGGAGTACAATTTCATCCAGAAAAAAGTGGAAAAGTAGGTGAGAAGATTTTACAAAATTTTTTAGAATTATAGCATGAGAATAATCCCTGCCATAGATATTATAGAAGGAAAGTGTGTACGCCTTACCAAAGGTGATTACAATACAAAGAAAGTATATAATGAAAATCCAGTAGAGGTAGCCAAAGAGTTTCAAGATGCTGGAATAGAGCATCTTCATGTAGTTGATTTAGATGGAGCAGAAGCTAGCCACATTGTTAACTATAAAGTACTAGAACAGATTGCTGTAAAGACAAATCTAAAAATTGATTTTGGCGGAGGATTAAAGTCAGATGAAGATCTTCGTATTGCATTTGAATCAGGCGCAAATCAAATTACAGGAGGCAGTATAGCAGTTAAAAATCCTGTTGTTTTTGAAAATTGGATTCAAAAATATGGAAGTGAAAAAATCATACTTGGAGCAGATTGTAACAATGAAAAAATAGCCATTAATGGTTGGCAAGAAGAAAGTGAATTAGAGGTAATTCCGTTTATACAGAAATATCAATCTAAAGGAATAGAATATGTGATATGCACAGATATTTCAAAAGATGGAATGTTACAAGGTCCTTCTTTTGATTTGTATCAAAGAATTTTAAATTCTTCAAAGAAGATTAAACTCATTGCATCAGGCGGTGTATCTCAATTTGAAGAGTTACCAAAATTAGCTGAATTAGGTTGTGAAGGAGTAATAATAGGTAAAGCAATCTATGAAAATAAGATTCGATTAAAAGACTTGGAAAATTTTATAATTAACAAATAAAATGCTGACAAAAAGAATAATCCCTTGTTTAGATGTAAAAAATGGAAGAACTGTTAAAGGAGTCAACTTTGTCAATTTAATTGATGCAGGAGATCCTGTTGAGTTGGCAAAAAAATACGCAGAAGTTGGTGCAGATGAGTTGGTGTTTTTAGATATTTCAGCTACTCAGGAAAAAAGAAAAACGATGCATGACATGGTTTTAAAAGTTGCTGAGTACGTTAACATACCTTTTACAGTAGGAGGCGGAATATCATCTGTAGAAGATGTAGATGATTTGTTGCATTGTGGGACTGATAAAGTATCGATCAATTCATCAGCAGTAAAACGCCCAGAATTAATTAATGAACTATCTCGAAAATTTGGCAGCCAATGCGTTGTGATTGCTATTGATGCTAAACAAATTGATGGAATTTGGAAAGTTCATTTAGCAGGAGGAACCATACCAACAGAACTAAACTTGTTTGAATGGGCTAAAGAAGTAGAGCAACGCGGAGCTGGTGAAATATTATTCACATCTATGAATCATGACGGAACCAAAGCCGGTTTTGCAAACAAAGCGCTAGCCAAGTTATCTGAATTGGTTAATATTCCAATTATAGCTTCTGGCGGAGCAGGCTTAGTAGAACATTTTATAGATACTTTCAAAGAAGGAAAGTCAGATGCAGCATTGGCGGCCAGTGTATTTCATTTTGGAGAAATTCCAATTCCAGAATTAAAAAAAGAATTAAAAAATAATAACATAGAAGTACGATTATGAAAATAGACTTCAATAAAAATAGCGATGGTTTAGTTCCTACCGTTATTCAAGATGCTCAAACTAAAAATGTTTTGATGTTAGGTTATATGAACCAGGAAGCCTTCGATAAAACCATAGAAATAGGAAAGGTTACATTCTTCAGCCGTTCAAAAAATCGCTTATGGACAAAAGGAGAAGAAAGTGGTAATTTTTTAAATATGGTTAGTATAAAAATTGATTGTGATAATGACTCGTTATTAATTCAAGTAAATCCTACTGGACCTACTTGTCACAAAGGAACAGACACTTGTTGGAGCGAAGAAAATACAATGTCTTACGGTTTTCTATCTAAGTTAGAAGATATTATCTCAGATCGAATTAAAAATGCTGACAATCAAAAATCATATATAGCTTCTTTATTCGCGAAAGGAATTAATAAGGTGGCACAGAAAGTAGGTGAGGAGGCTGTTGAAGTTGTTATTGAAGCAAAAGACAACAATGATGATCTATTTTTAAATGAAAGTGCCGATCTATTATTCCATTATCTAATGCTATTACAAGCAAAAGGATATAAACTAGATGATGTTATTACGATCTTAGAATCAAGACAGAAAATGTAGCTACCACCAAATAACAAATATTTTCTTAATTTCTCCGTTAGGAAACTTCATCCAAAGAAGAGGGGAAGATTGTTTTTTGAAGAATTCTAAAATGTTACTTTCAGTAGATTTAAAATCCATCCAATCAACATTTGTATGAGGTATTATCAACCAATCTAGTTTTTTAGGAATATAAAATTTACAATCGACAAAGCTTTTAAATTCCTTTAATCTTAAGTAGAATCCTGAAACGCATTCTGAATTGATCTGCTTAAGTTGTATTTCTTTTTGATAAGGAACAAATAATTGAGCCTTAAAATAGGTCTGTTGTTCCATTTCTAATAGATTCAAATTCAATGCTTTTAATAACGGTTTACACGTTTTATGAAACAAAAGAGGGAATTGTTTTTCTTTTACTTTGTTAAGCTTTAAAACCAAACTATCTCTTTTGTTAGGTCCTATCCATTTTTCTAGAAAATTACCTCCAACTTCATCATCATACAAATAGAATTTATATGCTATTTCTATGTGAATCGGAACTTCAGTACGTTTTAAGAGACAATCAATTTCTCCTAAGGTATTTTTATTTTCAATTATCTGTTCATTCCTAGCAAGAATTTGAATATTTTCTGTGTTTTCTAGTTGATAAAAAACAAGTTGTTCAACATAATTTCCGAGTCTTGTAGCCTTTGATAAATCTAAGTTTAAGGTTGTCTTTTCTTGAAATAAGGGAATTGAGAATTGTTGTAAATCACCTAAAACACCGTTCCATAAAAATGGTGTTTTTAAAAATCCTTCAAAACGTTGTTGCTGAATCTTCATTACAATCAAAAATAGCGTCAATTTTTGTAACTTGATGCTTCAAAAATAATTAGCATGCAATTTTCTCCTGAGAGTTTACAATTTTTAAAAGATTTAAAGCAAAATAATGACAGAGATTGGTTTAATGATAATAAACCTCGTTACCAAAAAGCATACACAAATGCAAAAGAGTTTTGGGAAGCAATAAAAGATCGTTTAAATAACCATGATGAAATAGAAAAAATTAAAATGTTTCGAATATATAGAGATGTTCGGTTTTCAAAAGATAAAACACCTTATCAGCCTCATTTTGCGGGTTCATTTTCTCGCTTAGGAAAAGAATTGAGAGGAGGCTATTACCTTAGGATTAGACCAGGAGAGAGTTTTTTAGCTGGTGGTTTTTGGGAGCCAAATAAAGAAGATGTTTTTCGTATTAGAAAAGAGTTAGAATATAATGCTGCTGATTTAAGAAAGATTATTTCTGATAAAGATTTTGTGAACTATTTTGGCAATAAGTTAGAAGGAGAAGAATTAAAAACAGCTCCTAAAGGCTTTGATAAAAATCATCCAGATATTGATTTGATTCGAAAAAAAGGTTATATCGCTGTGCGTAACTTTACAGATCAACAAGTATTGGCTGAAAATTTTCTTGATGAGGTAGATGTTTCTTTTAAAGCGTTAAGACCTTTCTTTGATTATATGAGTGAAGTACTAACGACTAATTTAAATGGAGAGTCGATTCTTTAGTTCATTTTTTACTGTAAATTTTTCTTTACTTCTCTCTGTAATACACAAAATGTGATAAAAGTAGCTAATATATCAGCAATAGGGAAGGAGTACCATACTCCATCAATACCAAAAAATAGAGGCATTAAGTAAACCAACGGAATTAAGAAGATTCCTTGCTTTAACAATGTTAAAATTAAAGCAGGTAAAGCCTTTCCTGCAGCCTGAAAATAAGCTGATCCTACTAATTGAGTTGTTATTACCGGAGTTGCTAAAAAAGCTAATAGTAATGCGTTAGGAGTTTGAGCAATTAAATCAGCATCTTTGGTAAAAATAGAAGAGATTGTTTCTGGAAAAACTATTATAAAAACAAATATTAAAGTTGCCACCGCAGTTCCGTAAGTAATTGCAGTACGAATAGAATCTTTAACGCGTTTCCAGTCTTTAGCACCGTAATTAAATCCTGCAATAGGTAAAAAACCTTGAGTAACACCTAACACAGGGAATAAAGCAAACATCATTACTCTATTTATAATTCCATAGATGGCAATAGATATTTCTCCTCCATACTTAAAGAGTGTATAGTTTAAAACAATAGCTAATATGCTTATTGTTCCTTGTCTGGCAACTGTTACTCCACCTAGCTTTACAATTTCTTTTACTATTGTACTATCTAATATAAAGTTTTTAAAAACGATTTTTAAATCACTCTTTTTAGAGAGAAAAAAACCGAGTATAAAAAGTCCGCAAACAGCATATGATATAGAAGTTGCCAAACCAGCTCCATACATACCTAAATTCATAAACTTGATAAATACAATATCAAGAATAATATTAGAAATAGCAGGCAAAATCATAGCCATCATTGCATAAAAAGGCTTTCCTTCTGCTCTTATTACTGTATTACCCATCATAGCAAAAGCTAAAAAGGGAATTCCGTATAACACAACATCAAAATACTCTTTAGCAGGGATTAAAATATCTCCATTAGCGCCAAATAATTGAAGTAACTCCGTTGTGAAAAAATGCCCTACAACTACAAATAAAACAGATAAACCCGTTGTCATGCTTATCTGATTTCCAAAGGTTAAAAATGCTTTCTGATTATTTTCAGCACCTAATGCTCTCGAAATTATAGAACTACCTCCTATACCAATTCCCATACCCAAAGATGAAATTAAGAATGCTATTGGTAATACAACAGTTACAGCAGCAATAGCCATTACACCAATCCAATTACCAACAAAAATGGTATCTACAATCATGTTAATAGACATCACTAAAATACCAATAGAAGCAGGAACCGCTTGTTTTATTAGTAGTTTACTTATCTTTTCTGTACCTAATTCTGATGCTAATTTTGCCATAGAGAAATACAAATATCAACAGATTCTTAGTAAGATGTTTCATTTTAGAATTTATTTAAATAAATATTAACAAATTCTGCATTTTGATATAAGTTTGCCTTATGGATGTAATTTATGCATTGGATATTATTGGTACGTTTGCTTTTGCTATTAGTGGCGCATTAGTAGCTTCTAAAAAACACTTCGATTTATTTGGTGTAGTTATTATTGCTTTTGTAACAGCTGTAGGTGGCGGAATGTTAAGAGATATTCTAATTAACTCGCATCCCATTAATTGGATTGGTGATTTAAATTATATCTGGACAATTTTTGTTGCAGTAATTTTTACGTTTTTATTTAAAAGTAAGATAGCACCATTAAGTAAAACTCTTTTTTTGTTTGATACAATTGGATTGGGAGTTTTTACAATATTAGGATTGCAAAAAGGATTATTCAATGAACTAAATCCTTTTGTCGCATTAATAATGGGAATGATATCTGCCGTATTTGGCGGAGTTATTAGAGATGTATTAACCAATCAGGTTCCGTTAATTTTTCAGCGAGAAATATATGCTTCTGCTTGTTTAGCTGGCGGATTAGTTTATTTACTTTCTACCTACTGGATTCATACTTCTTGGATTTGCTTTATTATAGGCAGTTTAACTGTTATCATTATTCGACTAATTGCTGTAAAGTATCATCTAGAACTACCAAAAATAAAAGAAGATATTTTTAAGAAGTTTTAAGTTACTGAGTATTTGCTAGCGTGTTAAATAGTTTTGTTTTTGTACTATAGAACTTATTTTCTAACTCTATAGATTTTAGTTGAATTTCTATTAGTTTACTCTCTCTGGAATTAATTAAAAAAACAGAACTTTCTCCTAGTTCAAATCTCCGTTCTTCTGCTTTTAACATTTTTTCATAATCAGATACTAAAATTGTCATTAACTCATTTTGATCTGTAAAAGCATTCAACTCTTGATTAATTGCAGAAATTTTATTTTCTAAACTTAATCGTGTTAATCCTAATTTATATTCTTTGTCTTGAATTTTCAGCTTAGTAAATTTTAAGCCTCCTCTCTCTTTTCGTAAAAATAAGGGGAAACTAACATTAACTCCTGCCTTATAAGAAGCATTAGAATATGAGTTTAAATTTTCAGGTGTTTGTGTTAAGAAATTATATTGCACATCTATTTTAGGAAGCAGATTATTCATTTTTAACCTTCTCTCTACTTGTAGATTTTCTATTTCATAACCTAATGACAACAATTTTGGATGATTATTGATTACAAAAGAATCATTAACATCAATTTTTAAAACTTCATCAATAGAAGTAGCTGATATGTTTTCAGGAATTAAATTCTCTTTAATTTCTAGAGGAGTTCTATCATTAAGCCATAAAAAATTAGATAACTCTAAAGAAGCATTTCTAAAACTAACTCTTGCTTTTACGAGATTCAACTTTCTGTTGTTTAAAGACACTCTAGCTTCTATACTATCAATGGCAGGTTTATTTCCTGTTTCTACACTTCTTTTAATCCCTTTAAATCTTGTATCAGCATTTTTTAAAAACCGATCATAAACCAGTAATTCTTGATACTGTCTGTACCAATTAAAATATGCATCAGCTGCATTTGTTAGAATAGAAGTTACTAACAAATTCCTATCAGCAGCCGTTTGTTTTTTGAATAGTTTAGCCTGCTTAATAGCTGCCATTCTTTTATTAATTAATAATCCTTGAGCTAAAGAAGCAGAAACACCAACACTATATAAACCATTACTAGGCACTGTTGCTTCTGGGTTTAAAAAATCACCCATATTATCTTCAAAGTTTGCTTTCACTTCAATTCCATACCAAGTAGGAATTTTAAAAGTAGCATTCAGCTTTTCAAAATATTGCGAATCTTTAAAGGTTTTTTGCTCATAATCTACTTCCAACTTTGGGTCAAAAAAACCTCTGGCTTGCATTAATTCTGTTTGAGCTTTTTCTATAGTTAAATCTGCTTGTTTTACAATAGGATGAAACTTTTTTACATAGCCAATATATTCACTAAAACTAAGCACATTAACTTGTGAAAATCCAGTTAGTGAAATAAACAGAAGTATGATAAAGTAGAGCTTACTTTTTGCCATCTTTTTCATTGGTTTTTTCTGGTTGGTAATAATTAGGAGGGAAGCCATTTAGCTGCCTCCATAATTCAAACCAAATAGGAACATCTTCTAGCAAAGCCATTGTTTTTGCTCCAGAACCTACACGCAATGCTTTAGGCCATTGATAATCGTCTTGATCAGGAGCAATTAAAATACGATACTTACCATTTTCACTAATAAAATTTTCAATAGCAACAACAGTTCCAGAGAATGTGCCGTAAGAAGCATTTGGCCAGCCACTAAAAACAATTGATGGCCATCCGTCAAACTGTATTTGAACGCTTTCTCCAAGATGAATTAGTGGCAAATCTATAGGTTTCACATAAGTTTCTACAGCCATTTCTATATTAGCAGGCATGATCCCAACTAATCGATCTCCTTCTTTAAACGTCTCTCCAATTCCAGCCTTAATAGCTTTGTTTATGTAACCATCTTGAGGAGCTTTTATATAATACAATTCATTTCTCCTAGAGTAATTAGAGTATGAGTTTTCAAGCTTTGTTACTTGCGCTTCTGTATCAAACTGACTTGATTCTGCAGTAAACTTATCGCTTTCTGCTTTTGATATTTTGTCTTTATATGATGCCTTAATTCGATTGAGTTCAATTTGAGCATTAATCAATTCATTTTTACTTGCTAGTAACTTATTTTCTTCAGAAATAATTTTAGCTTGTGTTTCTTGTAGTTTTAACTTTTTCTCCTCTACATCTTTTACAGCTGCTAACCCTTCTTCTTGTAATGTTACGGCTCGCTTATACTGCCTTTCTGCAATACTTAAATTAGTTTTTGCAGCTTCAAAATTAATACTGTCACTTTGTATTTTTAGTTTAGATTGAACAACTTTATTTTTTGTCTGTGTTGTTTTTAAATTTAATTCTTTTCTTAAAGATTCCACTCTAACATCAAGAGCACGCACCTTATTTTCATATGACTTTACAGCTTTGGTTTTTGCATCAATTTGCTGTTGAGTTCTATCTAGAAGATTAGAATCAAAATAATCATCTTTTATTTCTGATATAAATAAGATTGTGTCTCCCTTTTTTACAAAATCTCCCTCACGCACATACCATTTTTCAATTCTACCAGGAATGGGAGATTGAATTGTTTGTGGTCTTTGGCTAGGTTGCAAAGTGGTTACATTGCCCCTACCTGTAACTGTTTGTGTCCAAGGTAAAAACAAAATAATGAAAAGAATAATGCTAAATGCTAGTAAAAATCTGTTAAAGTGTACAAAATCTCTTTTGTGAAACACTTTTTTGCCGCAAGCATACTCTTCTAAACTTATACTTTTATTTAGTGGTTTATTAGAAATATTTAGCATCGCTTATTTTTTTAATTCTCCGTTAATCATTTTATAGACAGTAGAACACTCTTTTACCCAATTTTTATTGTGGCTTACTACTATTAAAGACCAGGGCCTTTCTTTAGCAGTTAAAAACTTCATGATTTTTGTAGCTTCTTGATCATCAAAATACTCCAACGGTTCTTTAAGTATTAGTAACTTGGGTTTAGTAACTATGCTTCTAGCTAGTACAATTTTTTTGGCAATGGTATAAGAAATCTGTTTTCCTTCTGGGTACAGAATGGTTTGCAATCCTTTTGGTTGTTCTTTTACAAACTCACGTAAATCTACATTATCTATAGCCCAATCTAAATCTTCTTGAGAGATTGTTTTATCTCCAAAGGTTATATTATTTAAAATTGTTCCTTCAAAAGGAGTATCTTCTGTTAGCGTCTGACCAACATTTCCTCTATAATGATTTAAATTAATGCTACGTAACGAATTTTGATTCACAAAAACATCTCCTGATGTAGGTTGTAAAACGCCTGCAATTATTTTAAGTAGCGAAGTTTTCCCTGAGCCGCTATTACCTTGAACAACAATTCGGTCTCCATTGTTAATTGCTAAATCAATGTTCTTTAAAATTGGTATATGTTTCTCTGCCACTTTGTAAGTCACATCTTTAAGTTCTACAGAAATTGAAGATAGTTCAGGGTAAAAACCATCTTGAGGTTCTAGTTCTTTATCTACTACCTGACCTAGTTTTTCAAGAGAAGTTAATACATCATAAAAAGATTCTAATCCTAAAATTAGCTTTTCTACAGAACCAATAACAATTATAATAACAATTTCAGCAGCTACAAACTGCCCAATATTCATTTGCTGGTTAATTACCAAAATTCCTCCAATAAGCAAAAGACCTGCTGTTACAAGCACTTTAAAACCAATCATTTGAATAAATTGAATTACTAGTATTTTAAAGTGACTCTCTCTATAATTTAAGTACTCATCAACTAGCATATCATTTTTATTTAAAGCATGTTTTGTTTTTCCTGACAGCTTAAAACTAACAATAGCTCTGGCTACTTCTTGAATCCAATGCGCTACTTTATACTTATATTTAGATTCGCTAAGACTGGTTTCTAAACCTCTGTATGCAGTATATTTAAATACAATGTAAATAAGAATTATTAAGAGTAATCCGTAGATGATAAAAAACGGATGGTAAAATGTTAATAGAATTAAACCAAATAATATCTGTAACAAGGCAGTAGGAAAATCAATTAAAATTTTAGACAACCCTTTTTGTATTGTTAATGTATCAAAAAAACGATTGGCTAACTCTGGCGGATATTGATTACGTAGCTCACTCATTTTTATTTTAGGAAAACGATAAGCAAACTCAAAAGAAGCCCGTGTGAATATTTTTTGCTGAATATTTTCAATAATTCGCATTTGCGTAAGTTGTAAAATACCAACAAAAGCTACGCCTAGTGTTACAAGAATAACTAGTAAAATCCACGAAGTGCTAATTTGAGCTCCTTGAATTAAATTAATAATAGCTTGAATTCCTAAAGGAAGAGTTAATCCTACAACTCCTGCAAAAATAGCATAGTAAAAGACATGTAGAATATCTTTTCTATCTAGTTCAAGAAGTCTTATAAAGCGCTGCCAAGCAGTTAAAAAATTCTTTGACATGTTTTTATTTTTTAAGCGTTGCAGTTACAAGATTAATTAGAAAGTTTTTAATATCAGTAGGTGTTTCACAGTCTGTTATTGACGTAAAATGATCTTTTAAAAAATTCTGATGTAAAGAACTTTCTATCAACATACTTGCTAAACTAGAAGGATAAAGATAATCTTGATTTACATCTATAATTATTTCTTTAAAGCGAGTAGTTAGTCTTTTATACACAGAAAAATACCCTTCCTTATTCTCTTGATCAACCTCTTTTGTTAAATACGATTTCGAAAATTCATTAATCACAATTTGATTTAATAGTACTTCATTTATGTGTTTATACGTATTATCTTCTTCTATAGGCTGAGTTATTACTTCAATGGCTTTTGTTAATTTTTCAAAAGGATTACCAATGTTTAATGTACTAAAAACCAATTGATATTCTACCCAACTCCAATACCAAGAAGTTAAGTAGAGTAGGAGTTTATGCTTATTTTCAAAATAGCGATAAATAGAACTTTCATTTGATTGAATTTCTAATCCTAATTTTTTGAACGTGAAATTCTCAATCCCTATTTTATGTATAAGGAGTATGCTATGCTCAATGATTTTACGACCAAGATCTGATGTTTCAGGGTCTTTTTGATAAATGTTTTCATTTACCTGTATTTTAATATTTGATAGTAATCTTTTCATTACAAAATATTTATAGACGCAAATATAATAGTATTACTATTAAATAGCAAAAAATGATTATAATTAATAAAATATTAACACATTCAATATTTTACTGATTTCATTATAAAGTTCTGACAAATAGCGATATAATTACTTTAATTGCTTCCTTGTATATAAAAATAAATAATGCTATTGTTTTAAAAATAATTGATAGTTTAGCAGTCGTGAAAAAATCATCAAGAGCAATATCAAGATTACTGGCATATTATTTCCTCATGATTCCAGTATTTGCTGCTATACACTTTCAGCAGCACATACATGAGCAAGATTCAGTATATCAAACCATTGATCTTTCAGATTCCACTTTGTCATCTGAATGTTTTGTTTGTGACTATTATTTTAGTAAACAAACAGAAGCTTACTTACAACTGTTTTCATTTCGATTTAAAACTTTTGAAAGCTCATTTTCTGAGCTAATTACTCAAAATATTGTTTATATACCAAGTATAAGCATCTCTTCAAGAGGGCCTCCTTCTTTATAAAGTTACTTTCCTATTTAATGCAACAAATCTTGTTGCACACTTTTAACGCATTAATTATTACATAAAAAAATATTCCTATGTTGGAAGCTATTAACCTATCGAAAAATTACGGTGGGCAACAGGCACTTACAGAATTAAATCTGTCAGTTGCTCCGGGTGAAATATTTTGCCTGCTAGGTGCCAATGGTGCTGGTAAAACAACCACTATAAACTTATTCATGAATTTTATCAATCCTTCTTCTGGTGAGGTAAGAATTGATGGATTAGATGTCACGCTTACATCTAAAGAGATAAAAAAAAGCATAGCCTATATACCAGAAAATTTAAACTTATATGGTAATCTCACAGGACTTGAAAATTTACAATTCTTTGTTGGTTTAAGCAACGAAAAATTAAACAAGCTAGAATCAAAACAATTACTTGAATCTGTAGGATTACAAGCAGAAGCTGTTAACAAACGTGTTTCAAATTACTCAAAAGGAATGCGCCAAAAAGTAGGGATCGCAATTGCAAAAGCAAATAAAGCAAGCAATTTATTATTAGATGAACCTACTTCTGGATTAGACCCTAAAGCGAGTAATGATTTTGCTGAATTATTACAAGAAATGAAGCAGAATAAGGTTGCTATTTTAATGGCTACTCATGATTTGTTTCGAGCTAAAGAAAGTGGTACACATATAGGAATAATGAAGGCGGGAAAACTAGTTCATTCTCTTAAAACGGATGACATCACTTTGGCTGAATTAGAAGGTTTGTATTTAGAAACTATGAAGGCAGGAAATCATGATTAAGCTAGTCATTAAAAAAGAATTTCTTAATGCTCTTAGAGACATTCGTCTACAGGTTTTCGGTGTTGTTTTAATAACTCTAATGATTGTAGCTGTTTTTGTAGGAAAACAAAAGCAAAAGCAAATACAGAACGAACGTACAAAAGCGCAATCAAAAATGTACGATAAATGGTTAAAACAAGGAGATAAGCATCCGCACAGTGCTGCTCATTATGGGCAATTTGCTTTTAAACCAAAACCTGTATTGAGTTTTTTAGATACGGGTTTAGATGATTATACAGGTGTTTCGGTTTTTCTGGAAGCACACAAGCAAAATGAAGCATTATTTAGTCGAGCTCAAGATAGCAGCGGAATGACCAGGTTTGGAGAAATTACTGTGGCCTATATTTTTCAGATATTAATTCCGCTCCTTATTATATTTTTAACTTTTAATGTTTTTAGCAAAGAAAAAGAGCAGGGAACACTTAAACTAATCTATGCACAAGGACTTTCTATGAAGCAACTTTTTATGGGAAAGTTATGGGCAAATTATACGATTGTTTTATTTATTTCTCTTCCTGTTGTATTAATCACATATTTATTATTAAGTAATGATTCATCTAATTTTGATGGCAATGTAGCAAGTAAATTTTTATTGTTTACAGTAAGTTATGCTATTTACTTCTTGGTCTTTACCTCAATTTGCATATTGATTTCAGCGTTTGCTAAAAACTCAAAGTTATCTCTATTAATGCTACTTGGTTTATGGATTACTTCTTGTATTATCATACCAAAAGCTACGGTTAATCTAGCAGACAATCTCTACGCAACACCTTCGCAATTTGAACTTAAAAAAACCATTGAGAAAAAAGTTGAAAATGGTATTGATGGGCATAACCCTTCAGATACTCGTTTAGCATCACTCAAAAAAAAGGTTTTAGATGAATATGGAGTAAAAACTATTGACGAATTGCCAGTAAACTGGGGAGGAATAGCAATGCAAGCGGGAGAAGATTATACTGATAAAGTATATGATGAAGAATTTTCCAAAGTTGAAGCCATATTTAACAAGCAAAATAAGTTTACTGAATGGATTGGTTTTATAAATCCATACTTAGCCATTAAAAATCTTTCTATGGCTTTTGCTGGAACTGATTTTTATCATCACGTAACATTTACAAAAGCTGCAGAAGATTATCGTAGATCTTTTGTTAAAAAGATGAATAAAGATATGGAGCTAAATCATAAACCAGGAACTGCTTACACTGATTATAATGTAGGTACAGAGATGTGGTCTAGTATTGAATCATTCAATTACGATCTACCAAAAACTAATGAAATATTAAAAAATCAGTGGAAAGCAATTCTATCATTATTTATTTGGCTTATAAGCCTCTTATTATTAAGCAATTATTTACCTAAAAAAATATCAATTCTTTAAAAAATGAAAAACAACATAAATTATATAATATTATTCTTATTTGCATCAGTGCCATCATTAATTGCCCAAACAATAAAGGGTAGAGTAGTGGATAATAAAACAAATAAGGCTATTGTAGGAGCAAACGTACAAGAACTAAGCGGGTCTAGAGGGACTACTACAGACAAAAATGGGGAGTTTATAATTGAAACTACTTCTTCAATTTTGATAAGTTATATTGGATATGAAACGCAAACCATAAATCCATCAGCAAAATACTTAAGAATTAGATTAAAACAAAGCGCTACACAATTAACAGAAATTGTTGTTAATGCTTATCAAGCAGATAGAGATCTTTTAACGGTGGCTGCACCTATCTCTGTTATTTCTAAAACAGATTTACAGCGAGCAGATAATTCAACTATTATACCAATATTTAATGCGGTTCCTGGTGTAAAGTTAGATCATTACACGGTTGGAGATTACAGGCTCAACATTAGAGGTGGTTCTTTGGCACAACCTTCTGTACACGGTAGTGGTTACAGAATGTATTGGAATGGTATTCCTATTACAACTGCTAGCGGAGGAAATTCTCTTGGTAGTTTGGATATTAATTTTATTGATAATATAGAAATAATTAAAGGTCCTGGTAGTTCGTTGTACGGAGCTGGATTTGGAGGAACTGTACTAGTTAATACAGACAAAGCAGATGAAATAGGAACTCAACTAAGTACAGATTTGATGGTTGGTGATTACAATACGTTTAGAAGCACAACAAGTTTAAAATACAATGGTAGCGGAGGAAATATTGCATTACGATATACAAAATCTTCTACAGACGGTTATCGTGACATGACTGATTCTGAAGGAGATGTTTTAAATCTTTATGGACAGATTTACACAGGTCAAAAAGGAGAAGTAAACTTTTTCTACAATTATGAAAATAGACTTGTTAATATAGCAGGAGATCTTGATGAAGATACTTTTAACAACGCACCACAAACAGCAAATACCATAGAGCCTACAGGATTTGGACCAGATAAGCATACAATAGGTCTAGGATATAGCTATAAATTTGACAATCAATGGGAAGCGTCTCTTGGAGGATATTATTTTGACAATGATGGGGAATTCATACTAAGCTTTCCTTTCTTCGGTATTTTTGACAAAGAACCATCTTCTGGTTACAATACAAGAGGCACTGTAACACATAAAAATAAATTTGATAATATCAACTTAAAAGTAGATGGAGGATTTGAATATGGATATGTAGACAACAAGGTTATTAGCTATGATAGTGATTTTAACGTTGAAGGAGCATCTATAACGACAATCAATCAATCTAAATCAAATCAATTTATGGGATTTGTTCAAGCTGAATTAGCAATAGATAAAAGCTTGTTTTTTACTGCAGGGTTGAGTTTTAATGAATTTAGATACAATATAAAAAACAACATAAATCAACCTGATCTTTTACTTTTTAAGCAAACAGTGAATCAACTGGCATCTCGTTTTTCTATTCTTAAAAAAATAGGAACATATTCATTTCATGCTTCTGCTAGTCAAGGTTTTAGTCCTCCTGCGGCAGGAGTGTCAAGTGATTTTCTGAATCCTGATGGAAGTGTAAATAATTTGCAAGCATCTACAGGTTGGAATTTCGAAATTGGCAGTAGAGGAAGTAGTAAAAACGGATTGTTTTTCTATAACATAACAGCCTATGATCTTCTTATACAAGACGCAATAATTCGAAGATTATTTGAAATATCTCCAGGAGTAAATGCAGAACGAAAAACAAATGCAGGAGAAGTAAAACAAAGAGGTGTTGAAGCAATTGTAGGATTGAATTTAACAACTAACAGAGATGATTTTTGGTACGGTTCTCAACTAAGAGTAGGATATACGTATAATGACTATGAGTATAAAGATTACCAGACAGTTACATCAGGTGTTCCAGTTGACTATAGCGGACAGGTAGTGCCAGGAACAATTCCTCACTCTTGGCTAATAATGGCAGATATTAAAACACAAGCTGGTATTTATCTAAACTTTACTTTTAATCACTATGACAAAACTTTTTTAACTGATGAAAATGATTTAACCCATCCATCATATTCTATTATGAATTTTAGATTAGGATATGAACGTGAGTTATTGAATAAACAAATAAAAATTCATCCATATTTAGGTGTGAATAATCTAGGAAACACGCTCTATAGTAGCTTAAATGCTTATAACAGTCCATTTGGAGGATTTTTTAATCCTGGATTTAGAAGACAATTTTTTGCAGGTGTTTCATTGAATTATCAGTTATAATAATTATCATGAAAACGTTTATTCATATTATTTTCTTTGAGTGGAAAATATTAATACGAAGTAATGTACTTAAAGCACTTGTATTTGTAGTGCTAGCTTCTGGAATTTATGCTATTTATTATGGAAATTCTGAAATCAAAAAACAAGAAGAAAGAATAAAGCATGTAGAATCTTATGAGAAAAAAGAATTTGATAAAATACTACAATGGGCAAGATTAGATACAGTTATTGAAGGTAATAAAGAGAAATATCAGCAAGCTATTTCTCCTACAGGTTCAGGGTGGAATAAACACTTTACATATTATTTCTCACACAAAACACCTCCTTTAGCAGGATTGTGTTTAGGGCAACGAGATCTTTTTCCTGTGTATTACGGAATAAATATTACTGATTTAACTCGTCAACTAAATACAGGAGAATTGGTAAATCCCACAAAATTATTAAGTGGAAATTTTGATTTATCGTATGTATTTGTTTTCCTTTTTCCACTATTAATCATAGCATTGTTTTACAACTTGTATTCGAGCGAAAAAGAAACTGGTACTTTGTCACTTTTACAATCACAATCTGCTTCTTTGAATAAAATACTTATCAATAAAGGAATTTTTAGATTGTTAATTGTGTGGTCATTAGCTGTTATATTACTTATGATAGGTGTTATCGCTCAAAATATATCAATTGATGTAAGTAATATAAAAATGCTAATTAAGTGGATTGTCATTGTTCTTGGGTATTGTCTGTTTTGGGTTGTAATAATGAGTATTATTATAAGGTTGCGTAAAGAATCTGCTTTAAACGCTATGCTAGGTGTAAGCGTTTGGTTAGTTTTTACACTTGTAGTACCAGCCTTACTGAACCTTTTACTATTTCAGGCAGATTCTTTACCAGATCGATCAGAAGTAATTCATACAGTTAGAAATTTAAATGATAAGAATTGGGAAAGTCCAAAATCATTTGTGCTTAATAAATTCTATAAAGATTACCCACAATACAATAAACAAAACGATACTCTTGATTTTGATAAATGGTATTATGCTAGTTTTACCTTGCTTGACAAGGAGGCTAATAAACTAAAAGTCCAATTTGATAAACAAGTGAATGAGCGAAACATGCTGATGAATAAATGGAAATGGCTTAGTCCTGCAGCAATGGTACATGGGGAATTATCAAAAATTTCCAACACCGACAGGGAAAGTCAGCTCAATTTTCTTCAGAAAGTACATGCTAATCACAAGGAGTTGCAAAAAATATATCATGACAGAATTTTCAATAAGAAAAAATTTTCTATTGAGGATTTAGAAATGTTAAAGCGAAAACTGTAATTTAAAACTAACCCCAAGCAACTGAATGTTATTTGGGGTTAGTTTATAAAATAATCTATCTATCTGTTATTACATCTTATTTTCCTCTAAGTGTTTTTTTAATTTATTACGATAACTACTTCCTATAGGAATTTCAGTATTTTGAATCGTAACATATCTATTATTACATTGAGTTATCTTACTTAAAGGAATTATGAAGGATTTATGTATTCTAATGAAGTTAAAACGTTCTAATTTTTGTTCTAAAAGCTTTAATGTTTGTAAAACCAAGTAATAATTATCTCCGCAAACTATCTTGGCGTAATCTCTCATTCCTTCCACATAGTCAATGTTTTTCACTAAAACTTTAATAAACTCGTCTCCTTCTTTAATATAAAAAGACTCGTCTTCATTATTATTTTTCCCTCTTTGTTTTTTAAACCGTTCTATGGTTTTAGTAAATCTTTCAAAAGACACTGGTTTCAGAAGATAATCTATTACATTTAGTTCAAAACTCTCTATAGCATGATCTCTATATGAAGTAATAACAACAAACTGTGTTTTGTTTTTAATTGACTGAATCAATTCAATCCCTGAGATTTGAGGCATGGCTATATCTGTAAAAACTAAATCTACAGAATTGTCATTTAGGTATTTAAATCCCTCTATAGAATCCGTAAAGGTGTGAATTTCAAATTCAGAAAATCTATTTAAATAGTTAAAAACAACATCAATTGCTAACGGTTCATCATCTATTATTACAGCTGTGTACATTATAAATTTATTTCTAATTGAGTAAAGTAGGAGTTAGGTTTCGCATACGAAATTAATTTATGTGACTTAGGATAAGATAAAGCGAGTCGCTTTTTTAAAATTTCTAATCCTTTGCCTTCTCTATTATCTTTATTAAAATGCCCTTTCTTTTGAATACTGTTCTCTATTCTTATAAGAAGAGTTTTATCACTAACCTTAACATTAATAACAATAAATGAATTAAAATCGTTAGTATAAAACCCATGCTTAAACGCATTTTCAACAATTACTATTAATAATAATGGTTCTATAGTTAGATTTTTTGTAGTTCCAGATACGTTGTAATCAATATTTGCATTGTCTCCAAATCTAATTTTCTCAATAGAGATATAATCTTCAATAAACTTTAACTCCCTATCTAATTTTACTCTGCCAAGTTTAGAATCATCAGTCATATACCGCATCATGCCAGATAGCTTAAGAATAGCGTCTGATGTTTTATCATTTTTTTGTAGAGAAAGACTATATAATGAATTGAAAGCATTGAATAAAAAATGAGGGTTTAATTGCTTTTTTAAAGCTTCGTTTTTAGCTTTTTCTAGTTCAATTTTTAATTTTTTATGCTTATCAAAATAATCCAATCTATTTACAAAATAGATAAGTGGATAGACTAAAAATAGTTTTCCTAAAAAAACCACAAAATAGTCAAAAGCATTTTTAATCGTAATTACATTAAATAATCTGTATGTTTTTAAAAGAGATAATGAAACAGCAACAAAAAGTAAAAAAAGAGCAAAACCAAACTGTAAACTAAACTTAATCTTCCTTTGATAGAGAAAAAATACTCCATAAGCAATTAGAACAATTATTAAGTTCTCTGCTGCATCACTTGTAATTAAAAAGAGCCAATCATTTAAAAAAGCATCTAAATGCTTCTTTACTAACTGAAAAACTGCAACAGCAACTAAGATAATATTAAATACAATCTTAATAATCCGTATTGTATTGCTTGGTAGATATAACATCTATGCCAGTTAATTTTTAATTAAGTCATAAATATAAATAAAGAAGGTTTATTTAAATCGATTACAGAATAGGGTTTATCTGTTTATAAACAACAGTTGTCGATTTCATTTTTAAATACTTTCAAGCACTACTAAGTTTGACCTAGTTAAACATTAAAAAACATAAAAATGAAAAGACATTTTATCCTAGTTTCTATTTGCTTTTTTTCAATATTAAGTTGTTTTTGTCAGAAATTAGAGTTAGAAAAAGCATCGCCTTTTTCCGCTGTAAAATGGGAAGAGAATCAGCCTATTGTTAAATTTAACAACGAATGGTATTATTTCGAAAAGTTAGAACAGTTTACAAAAAAAGAAATCTTAGCTTTTTGTAAAAAACAGTACGGACATAAATGGCAGAAACGATTTTCTGAAGATCTTGTAGAAGTACTAAAAGGCATGGACTATCGCCCTAACATTAAAGTCAAATTGCAATTGTCTAAAAATGGCATTACAGAAACTTACACAGGAGTATTTACTTTAGAAAATAGACAAAGTTGCTTAATGTATAACAGAAGCAATAGAACATTAAAATCAAAGCCTAATAATAAGAAAGTAAAAACCAGTAAAGCAAAATTATTGGCAGATTTACAAGAATTTAAAAAAATATTAGACAATAGATCGTCCTATGCACAGATTTCAAGTTATGATTATTCTACTGCTATTAAAAAATTAGCAGCTTCTATACACAAAAATCCAGAGGTTATGAATATTAACGAGTTTTCTAATGAAATTGCTAAGATTCTGGCAGAAATAGGAGACAGGCATTCATCAATCAAAAATAAAGCATTTGATAAAAAAGCACATAATGAATATAATTTAAAACTTCCATTCGGTTTAGCTTCTTTAGACAACAAATTAATTGCAATTAAACCCACTTCTAAAAAAGACAATTATGTCTATTATTTTAAAGAATACCCATATTTAAAAAGCATTAATGATTTAAGTTTAGATGATTTACTTAATACATATAATTATGAGAATAAAAAAGCTCCAAAAGAAACCAAACTAACAAGAGGAGCAAATGCGATACAAAAATTTGGAGCATTGTTATTTAAGAACAATAAGAAAGTATCAAAAAGTATAAAAGTAGTATTTACTGATAGTAGCAATAAAGTAGAAAAAACAGTGTATGTTGATTTAACAACAGAAGAAATGGGGTTTAGCTCAAAACTTGCTAAAGAGAATTTTAAATCTATTATAGAAGTAAGAAAAAATAAAAATTTTGATGATTTAAGTAAAATACTAAACAGTAATATAGGTTATATAAAAATACCGATGATGTTTCATCCTCGAGAAACTGAAGGGCTAGAAGCTTTTATTAAGAATTCCTTTAATAAATTCTCAAAAACAAAAGCATTAATAATTGATTTGCGAAACAATCCTGGAGGTGGAAGAGAAATTTTACAGATTTTTGCACAATATATTGTTCCTGCAAAACAATCTCCTTGGGTAGCAAATGTTGCTTATCTACGTACTGATGAAAAAATAGTAGCAGATGAAAAATCAATGAGCGGACGCTATCTATATAGCTATAATTCAAAGAGTTTTTCAGATGCGCAAAGAGATGCAATTGATGTATTTAATAAGAAGTTTAACCCAGAAAACAAGTTTGATAAATCAAATTTTAGCAATCCATTTTATATGGTTTTAAATGCAGGCGAATCAACTTATAACAAACCTGTATACATTATTGTTAATGAAAACAGTTTTAGCGCAGCTACAGTGTTTACTAGTTCATTTAAAGGATTACCTAATGTTAAAATTGCTGGTGTTACAACAGACGGATCTAGCGGTAATTCTAGAAAAATATTTTTAACCAATTCAAAAGTTAGAATAAAAATATCAACTATGTTATCTTTTCAAAGAAATGGAAAAACGCTGGACGGAAATGGCACAGAACCTGATATTTATATACCAGCAGATAGCATACAAATTTTTACTGGAAAAGACACACAATTAGATAGACTTATAAATATTATTAACCAGAAGATATATTAATTTATATGATGTGCCATTTGCTTTGGTGCTTCATTTTTCCTGATCAAAAAAAATCATTTGTTATTTAATCCATTATAATACCAGCCTTGTTGTTTCAAATATGCTTGCATAAGACATTCTCTTAAACCTTTTATAGTAAAACAAGTATTTCTTATTTCTCTTGGAGTAAAGCACTCTCCTTCCAAAAAGTGTAACATATATTGAGCATTATCTAAATCAGATATGAGGTGTAAAATAAATAATCTATTTATATTTTATTTTTCTATAAGTATAGAATTATAGAAACTACTCTTTTGTAGAAACTAACAGCTCTCGGATATCTACATCAAGAATTTTAGCAATTTTTTTTAAGTCCTTCAAGTGAGGCTGAGACTTGTTATTACACATAGCAGTAATACTATTAGGGTTTTTACCTAATTCAGCAGCCAATTCTTTTTGGCTCATGCCTTTAATAACCAATACTTCTTTGATTCTATTTATTCGTTCTGCCATGCTATAAAAATAGCTAAAAGCAAAGGTTTTAGCAATTAGCAACATTTCTAATCATTGGTTAAAATGATATTAATACTGATTTAAACGATGTTTTTACAATTCAAACCAATGAAAATATTTTGAAAATTGATTGATTAAACTTAGATTTGTATTGTTAAAAGCAATAAAATAATCAGTTTAAACTATAATTTACCATGAAAAACAAAGAACTAATTATCAATCTCATTCAGCAAGATTTAAAACATAATCAATTAACAGCAGGGCTTAGACGGATAGGGTTGGAGGGTGATGACATTTTTTATTTAGGAATATTAGAGTTAGTAGCCCAACTCATGAAAGTACCTAATGAACTATGTATAGGTGATCGTTGGAACGAAACTTATATTAGTTTTATGGACGAAGCCATTCATTTTGAAATCACCGATAGAAGTGATTCATTAAGACCCTTAGCTGAAATCTGTTACAGACAGTTAAAAGCATTAATAGATTATCATGTAACATGATGAATGCGTATTAGAAGCGTGTTTTTCTTTTAAAAGTTTTCTTCTCCAAAGCTTCTTTTACAAAGTTAGTAGAACACTTTTTTACACGACGACATAGGAGGGAAGTGTAATGTGTGTGGAATGGGAATATTTAGATATAGTTTCTATTCGTTATGGAAACCCACAAAGAAACTATTTATTCTCAAAATATATTTACACTAATAATTTAATAAATGTTAATAACGAGTTTATAACTAATGGTTTACAATAATGTTTTGACTGTATTAAAAGTGTATATTTGTGTATGTTTTATGATTTATCCGATAAAGAGTTAGAAGCTCTAAAGATTATTAGAAATTCTCTTGTTCATCAAGGAAGTATACCAAGTGTACGTGAATTAATGATAGGTTTAGGTTATAAATCGCCTCGTTCATCAGCAGTTATATTAAGAACTCTTGAGGAAAAGGAAATTTTAAGAAAAAAGTCTGATGGCAGATATCAGATTGTTGATTTTGAAATTCCAGAAGATTATGGTTCGAGAGCACAAACTATAAAAGTACCATTATTAGGAAGTGTAGCCTGTGGAATACCAATTTTTGCAGATGAGAATATTGAAGCAGAAGTTTCAATTTCTATAGAAATGATAAAAAGCGGATATAAATACTTTTTATTAAGAGCTGAAGGAGATTCAATGGATGAAGCAGATATTAATGATGGAGATTTGTTATTGATAAGACAACAACAAGATGCTGATAATGGAGATAGAGTATTGGCTCTTATTGATGATGAAGCAACAGTAAAAGAATACAATAGGAGTGGAGGAATGGTTATTTTAAAACCAAAATCTACGAATAAAATACATCAACCGATAATATTAAAAAGCGATTTCAGAATTCAAGGAATTGTAGAAGAAGTAATATCCCTTTAAAATATAAAAATATGGCAAGACAAAGTAAAAGAGGAAGAGATGCTGGTACTGGTAGATTTATTTCTATTGAAGAAGCACAAAGAAGACCAAAAACTACAGTAATTGAAACTATAAAAGTTGGAAGAACAAAAAAGAGGAAGTAAATAGTTGAGTAATAAAAAATTTAAAATATTATCAATTGATGGAGGAGGAATAAAAGGTGTTTTTCCTGCATATCTATTAATGTTAATCGAATCTGAACTTGAGAAAAGGAAGGACGGAAAAACTAAAATATATCAACACTTTGATTTGATAACTGGAACATCAACTGGTGGAATAATCGCATTAGCTCTTTCTTTTGGAATACCAGCAAAGGAAATTTATGAGTTATACTTGAATAATGCTAAAAGTATTTTTGGAAGAAAAAAAAGTTTTATTAAACAATTATTTTTTTCTTCACATAAGAGTGATTTTTTAGAGAGTCTTATAAAAAATAAGTTTCGAGAGTATAATAATGGTGTTGACCCTAGACTAAATGATTGTAAAACAGATGTCTGTATACCAATTTATGACCTTGTTAGAGGGAATCCTAGCGTTTTAAAAACTCCATATCATAATGCTTTCGTTAGAGATTTTCATATACCTGCTTATCAAGTAGCTATGGCAACTGCTGCTGCACCTACTTACTTTAATCCATATTCAAGTAAATACGTTGATTTGAATAATATAAATAAATCATTCATAAATAAAGTAGATGGGGGAGTAATGGCAAATAATCCAACACTAGTAGCATTTCTCGAAGCAATAAAAGCCTTCAAAGTTGATGTTTCTGATTTAGAGATTTTTTCAATAGGTACTGGACATAAAAATTTCACAGATATTAATTCTAGAAAAAATTGGGGTTTATACTACTGGATGAGGAAGAATAAAAGAAAAAGACTTATTGAATTGTTTATGCAAAGCCAATCTCAACTAGTGGCTAATTATATAAGCTTGTTACATAAAGGAATCGATAGAAGAGAAAAAGAGAATTTTATCTATGATAGAGTAGATATTGAATTGACCGAAGATAGTCAATTGGAAATGGACGAGTATGATGCAAAGCTAATTTCAAATTTTGCAGAATTAGCTGCAATTGAGTACCAATATAAAAGAACAGAGATTTTAAAAAGGCATTTTTATTAGTAAAAAAATTAAATTTATGAGTAATCAAATATTATTACAAGTAGCGCAGTATTTAGATATATCTCCTTCTGATTTTAAAATAGCACAGGAAAGATTTAATTCAGTTAAAAATTGGTTGAATAATGGGATATATCGGTCTGGTTATTTGCCAGATGTATATCTGCAAGGTTCATTTAGACTTGGTACTGTTGTTAGACCTTATTATAAAGATAAAGATGGGAATTTTGACATCGACCAAGTATGCGAATTAACAAAATATAATCAATCTAAATCCTCCGAAGTTCTAAAGAATGATATAGGTGATAGATTAAAAGAAAACAGTGATTACGAAAGAATGCTAGATGAGGAAGGAAAAAGGTGTTGGACAATTGAATATGCTACTGAAAATAATAGACCGGGTTTTCATATTGACATTTTACCAGCTTTAAAATCTGATGAAGGAGCATTACATAATATAGATATTACTCACAAAGAGAAAAATGTTTATAGTTGGTCTACCAGTAATCCAAAAGGATATTATTTATGGTTTAAATCAAAAAATGTTTATTCTACTAGCTTTATTGAGTCGCAAAGAAGCTCAATTTTCAATGCTAATAGAGAATTATACGAAAGTAAGGACGATGTTCCTAAACAATTATTTCGAACTTCTTTACAACGCTCAATTCAAATAATGAAGCGACATAGAGATGTCCATTTTGTTGATAAAGATTTTAAACCAATTTCTATAATAATAACAACGATTACTACACAAGTATATAATTCGGAAAGTAATATTGTACAGATAATAGATGAGTTTGTAAATTATGCGTTAAGTCGAAATGAATTTTTAATAAAAAATGGTTATTTAAATAAAGATAATATACTTGACTATTCAAACGGTAAATGGCAAATACCAAACCCTGTTGACTATGGAAGACCTGAAAGTGAAAGAGAAAATTTTGCAGACCGTTGGAATACAGAACCAAAATTGGCAAATGCCTTTTTTGAATGGTGTCAGCAATTAAAAAGAGATATAAATAGTTTTAAGAAAAGTGGGCTTTCTGATAGTTTAAACTTAAAAACAAAATCATTTGGGACTGGTGAAAAAGTCGATAGAATTTTAATCAAAGAAACTGATAAAATATTAGAAAATGGCATTGGTGTATTTTCTTCTAATAATCGGGAACTATTAGAGTTAATTCATCTAGGTGTTGAAGGTAAAACGGAATGGGAACCAGTTAAAGAATTAGCCGAAAGATATTATCATAAAGCGGATGAAGGAGAAAGTAAAGATGTTGCTAAAGTTAACTACTATCAAATTGCTAGACATAGAGGGAAGTCATTTTCTAATGAAGCAAGAGCAGATATTTTAGATGTTTTAAGGAGAAATAGGGATTCTGCCTCTTTTGTTTTATGTTGTAATCTCTTGCTTGGATCTGCTACTCAAGATATGATAAGAGCTTGTATGAAAGAGTTTAATTATGAAAATATTTTAGAATGGCCTATATTAAGATTGTATAATCATCCTTTTATTTTGGAAAATACTGTTGAAGTTTAGATTATTAATCTTAATTAAAGATTTTAACGGCCTCATAAAATTTTGGTTAAAACAATAGGTTAGTGGAACGGTAATATTTTAGGGTATTTGTATTAGGATTTATTAAGATTTCTATTTTACATAATATTTCTACATAATCTTAATAGTTCCAATGTTTCCTAAAATATAGTGGAGCGAGCCGTTAATTGTTTCCAAAATTATATGCAGCCTTGATTTTTTGTTTCTTTTGCATCAAGGCAAAAGATAATGCAAACACTAAAAGAAAACTTTAATTGGAGTGCTACATACATTTTATCAAATACGTGAATTTTAAAACAGCGCAAAAAGTGAAGCTTTTATATGGCGTTGGCAAGCGATGGATAATTGTGTGTACAAGAAAACAATCGAGCGTTTGTGCGCGGTAATTTTACATAATGGCAAATTATACGCATATATTACATCTATAACCAAATGTTGTTTTAATATTGAATCATTCACCGGATAATCCAATATTAAAAGTGTACTATAATTGATATTATGTTAAATAAAATATTATGAAACTAAAAACTACTTCTCTTTTTGTTCTATATTCCCTGTATAAGAAATTGTAGTTCTGTGGCTGCTATTAATTGTCATTCTCGTACTTAAATTTTCATAAATAATAAGTAATACCCTAAAGGATTCGGTTTGATTAGTTATTTCAAAAATATATTCATGTGATTTTTTCCTTGAATTGAATTTATATTTATTTGATTCAGGCTTTCCGTCAAAAACAATTCCTGAACTACTATTACTTCCATAAATATTTCCAGCTAACTGTCTTTCTCCAAAATACGGCAAATCAATTGACAAGCTATCGCCCATTTTTCTAAAATAATTGCCATTTCCCTGCAAACTAATATTTCCTGGAGCGCTTCCTGGCGGCAATAAACCAATTTGACCTATTAAATTTGCATTTAATGACATTGCCCATTGTGCTTGAATTCTAAACGTGTCTTTTTCAATAAGTTTATTAACTAATTTCCCTTGCTGCAACGCACTTTGCTTTGTTCCACATCTTACAGCAGAAAAAGCAATACTCCCTATTAGTAAAAATCGTAATATCTTCATAAATTCGATTCAAAAAGTGTTCAACACGCTCTATAAAGATAAAAAATTGATTTTAAACTAATTACATTGAGTTTAATTTTATACAAAGATGAATATTGTGTAATTGCCAACAAACCTAATAATGTTTTAGTGCATCATGCATATCATTCTAGAAACAAATCAGATGAAGAATCGTTACTTCAGTTATTATTAAAAGAAACAAATCAAACTGTTTATCCAATTCACCGACTTGATCGAAAAACATCTGGAATTATTCTATTGGCAAATCAAAAAGAGTATGTTTCTCAATTTCAAAAATTATTTACCACTAATGCTATTCAAAAAACATATTACGGAATTGCTCGCGGGTTTACACCAGATACCAAAATAATCGATTCCCCTGTAAAAGGCAGAGATTCTGATGTATACAAAGAAGCCGAAACACATTTAAAAACGTTGCAAAAAACGGAACTGAATATTCCTGTAAAGCCCTACAAAACTTCTCGATATAGCTTAGTTGAGCTATCTCCTAAAACAGGCAGATTGCACCAACTACGAATCCATATGAGCAAAATTTCTCATCCACTGATAAATGACCCAAAATATGGTGATAAAAACCATAACCTGCTATTTGAAGAGCAATTTAATGCCTTAAATCTTTTTTTACACGCAGGAATTTTAACTTTTAAGCATCCATTTACAAATGAAGATTTACAGGTAAAATCAACATTTCCAGAAGATTGGTTAACTATTTTTACCAAATTTTATTGGGAAAATCCGCTCACTGCTCTATAGATTGAGCTTGAAAAGAAGTCAATTCTTGATTGTTAAAAACACACGTAACTTCAATCGGGTTACAGCAAACTTCGCAATCTTCTATATACGTTTGTTCAGGAACGCTAGCATCTAATAATATCGACACATTTTCCCAACAATACGGACATTGAAAAAAATGTTCCATAAATAACTTTAGTATAACTAATATTTTAGAAAATCTAAAAGTTCTTTTTCAAAACGATTTTTAGGTAAATATTGTTTTTCTAAGTCCGATTGAAATGGTATAGGAGTTTCAATACTCGCCACTCGCTTTACAGGAGCATCTAAATATTCAAAACAATTTTCTGTGATTAATGCAGAAATATCGCTTGCAATTCCGCCAAACAAGGAATCTTCTTGTAAAATGATTGCTTTTCCGGTTTTTCTAACCGATTCAAAAATTGTTTCTGTATCTAAAGGTTGTAATGTTCGTAAATCAATTACATCGGCCTGAATATCAGTATACTGTTTTAAGGTTTCTAACACCCAATGCACACCAGAACCATAAGAAATAATACTAATATCAGATCCTTTTTCTAAAACAGCTGCCTTCCCTATCTCAACAGTAAAGTAACCTTGTGAAACCTCTTGGTAAACAGAACGATACAAAGCCTTATGCTCAAAAAACAAAACCGGATTAGGATCGTTTATCGCTGCTATTAATAAACCTTTAGCATCTTGTGGAAAAGCAGGATACACTACTTTTAAACCTGGAGTTTTAGTAAACCAAGCTTCATTTGTTTGACTATGAAAAGGACCAGCTCCTACTCCTGCTCCACACGGCATTCTTACAACTACATCTGCTTTTTGATTCCATCTATAATGTGATTTTGCTAACAAATTCACAATTGGGTTGAATCCAGAGCTCACAAAATCAGCAAATTGCATTTCCACAACCGATTTCATTCCCGAAACAGATAGGCCATAGGCTGCAGAAACTATAATTGATTCGCATATTGGTGTATTTCTTACACGTTCTTTTCCAAACTTCTCTACAAAACCTTCTGTAATTTTAAATACACCTCCATATTCAGCAATATCTTGCCCCATAATTACAAGGTTTTCGTGCTTTTTCATTGCCTCTTCTAAACCTTGAGAAATGGCATCTACAAATCGAATATTAGATTGATTTTCTGATGGTAACACCAACTCATTCGCAGATTGATGATACACGTCTACCAACTCTGTCTCTAAATTTGACTGAATAGTTTCTTCTTCAAATGCGCGAGCTAAATGATCTTCTATTTCTTTTTTAAACTCCTCTTTTGTTTGTTGAATGAATTTTTCATCAATTACAGCATCTTTAAGCAGTAAATCTTCAAACGTAGTAACCGGATCTTTTTTCGCCCACTCATCCATCAACTCTTGCGGAACATATTTAGTACCACTCGCCTCTTCATGACCTCGCATTCGGAATGTTTTAAACTCGATAAGAACGGGTCTCGGATTCACGCGCATATCAGCAGTAATAGCAGCTATTTTTTCATACACTTCTATTACATTATTTCCATCAATAATGTGACTCTCCATTCCGTAACCCACTCCTCTATCAGCTAAGTTTTCACATTTATACTGCTCTAATGTTGGGGTTGATAATCCATAGCCGTTATTTTCAATACAAAACAATACGGGTAAATTCCATACAGAAGCAACGTTTAACGCTTCGTGAAAGTCTCCTTCGCTAGTAGCTCCTTCACCTGTAAAAACCGCACAAACTTGCTGCTTGTTCTCTAATAAATTCGCCAATGCAATTCCATCAGCAATTCCTAGTTGTGGTCCTAAATGAGAGATCATTCCTACAATTTTGTACTCTTGTGTACCAAAATGAAAGCTTCGATCTCTTCCTTTTGTAAATCCACTCATTTTACCTTGCCATTGCGTAAAAAGACGATATAAAGGAATTTTCCTTGTTGTAAATACCCCTAAATTTCTATGCATTGGTAATATGTATTCTTCTTTTGTAAGTGATTTGGTTACACCAATAGCAATAGCTTCTTGGCCAATACCAGAAAACCATTTTGATATTTTTCCTTGCCTTAATAAAACCAGCATCTTCTCTTCTATCATGCGTGGTTTTAAGACGGATTTATATAAGTCAATTAATGTTTCTTTATCTATAGAAGTTAGTTGCATACAAGTTGAGTTTACGCGTCAAAAGTAGGGATTAAGGAAGGATAAAAAAATAACTTTAGAAAATTTATTTAAACGAAGATTGGGTAGTTCAGTCGTATAATTATTTAGTTAATTTTATTGCGTGATAACAGTTTTAAATACTAAACGATTCATAAGCTTCACCTACTTTTATAACTTTATCTTTGTGCATCATTACTCCAGCTCCGTGCTCACTATCCCAAGAGCAACCTAATTCAAAACCAATGTAAGCATAGTTATCTTTTTCACTATCCATGACATGTATAAACGTAATCCCAATATTGTCTTTATAATCTACTAGCGTTTTTATTTCAGGCATTAGATCTCCATAAATTTCTTTTGCATTTGGATAATCATTTAAAAGCGCATTTAATAAAGAATCACGAATCAACTCTGAGTTTTCTTTCAAGAACTTAATTGCATTAAATTGTGCTTGAGATAGGAAATAAGTAGATTCTCGTAGAGTTCCTATTATATGCACTCTAATATCTCCTTTAGATTTTGTTTCAGAATCTTTTGAGCCATAAAAACCGTTTCGACTCTCAAACCCTTCCCAAGCAGGTAAGTTTATCCAACCTTCATAATCCTCACTAATATTTGTATTTGGTTTTATTTCTGCTACATTCTTGCACATATTGAATGCTTATAATTCCTTAAATATGGCGTGCATCATTCTTTTTTTATCATTGATGCTCTCTTCTAAAGCAATCATTGTTTCCGTTCTACTCACACCCGGAATTTCATCCATTTTATAGATAATTTCTTTTGCTTCATTTGTACCTTTTGCTCGTACTTTACAGAATATATTATACTTACCTGCCGTTACATAAGCTACTGTAACGTTTGGAATTTTGGCCAAATTATCGATAACACTTTGGGTTTTTGAGGTTTTTTCTAGAAAAACACCTACATGAGCAATAAAAGAATAGCCCATTTTTTCGTAGTTAAGTGTTAAAGTAGAACCCTGTATAATTCCCTCATCTTCCATCTTTTTTACACGAACATGTATAGTTCCTGCTGATACAAGTAGTTTTTTAGCAATATCAGTAAAAGGCGTTCTAGCATTTTCTATTAAAATATCTAAGATTTGATGATCGATTTCATCTAAAACAAACTTTTTCATTTTTATTAATTATTCAAATAATAATGCAAAATTATACATTTAATTCAAATAATAATCAGAAAAAATAAAAAATATTTAATAAAATTAATCTACGAAAACGATTTCTTTATGCGGTAATTTATTTTCGACACTTTCTTTAACTTTTTCTAACACCAAGAAAAAATTTCCATCTCTAACCAATTCTTTATATTGATAAGCCTCACTGATTCCGTCTGCATATCTATGAATAACATCCCAAAAAACCTTAGTGTTTTTAGGTATTTCAAAATACGATTCTGGATCTGTAAATGAAGTAGAAGTTGCAATATGATACAGCCCTGACAAAATAGAAAGTGTTGTGTATTTTCGTGTTATTTCTCGCTCATAATCTTGCGGATAATGCCCTGATTCAATGAGTATCGTATTATACCCTAATTTCTGAAAGTTGTCTCCTGTTGCAGTAGGGTAAAACTCATCAGTATAACGACCTATTTGATTAGGCAAAAACACTTTTATTCCGTTAAACATACTCGAAACTACATTCATTGTAGCAATTCTGCCTTTGGTAACCGTACGTTCTTTATCTACTGAAGGCGCTAAAAAAGATAATGTAGCTGGTTTTTGAGAACCCTCTACACCAAAAATGGTACGTTGGTCATGTAGATTAAAACAAAAATCAGGATTTACAGCTTCTAAATATTGCCTTAAAATGATGCTTTCTTTTGCTTTTAAAGACACCGCGTCTCTATTTAAATCAATTCCTCTTGCATTCTCTCTTGTATAGCTTTTTGCCCCATCAGGATTAAGAATAGGAATGTAATGAATTGTGCAAGACGTTAATATTTTATTTAAATAAGGGTTTTTAAGGTGATTTAAAGCATTAATAACATCAAACATCGACTTAGTCCCTGTACTTTCATTGCCATGCATTTGACTCCAAATAAGAATCTTTGTATTTCCTGCTCCGATCTTTAAGCTACTTATAGGTTTGCCTTCTTCAGAAAAACCTAAGGGAGTTGCACTCAACTCCTTCAAAAGAAGCTTAATATCACCGTAATGAATATACCTACCCCTTAAAGAATATTCTTTGTAATCCGAATACGAAGCCTCTAGTGTTTTTAAAAAATCATTCACCCAGCAAAGCTACAACTTATTAAGATTATTTCGTGTTTACATTTGTAAATATTACATTTGTAAACAGGTTTTAATTGTTTTTGTTTCACAAAAGTAAACTGAGTTGTATTTGTGATCGAAACAATTATAGTTAAAATCTATTTATTTATTTTAATTCACTTATTTTAAGTGTTTTAAATAAATTCAATTAAACTTATAGTGTAATTTTATTAGCGTTGTTCTTCATAAGAAACAACACCTTTAAAAACAAAATATTAACAATGGTAAACAATATAGAGTTAGCAGATCGGATTAAAAAAATAATTGATCATTATGAATTATCAGCTTCTGGCTTTGCTGATAATATAGGTGTGCAACGTTCTAGCATATCACACATTCTATCTGGAAGAAATAAACCCAGCTTAGATTTTATATTGAAAATTACTGATACATTTCCTGAAGTAAATTTGTACTGGTTGTTAAACGGAACAGGATCTTTTATTCAAAAACAGAATATCCCTCATATGAATGAAGCCACTACTCTATTCGATATTCATGCAACAGCAACAAGTAAAGGAAAAATAACACGGATTGTTGTCTTTTTTGAAGACGGAACGTTTTCTGAGTATCACAAATCGTAATATCTATTCTGCCAACTTAGCAATTCCTATTTTTATAATTCTAAGGTTTGCTTCTTTACTTTCATGTTTTGACTTTTCTTGAAAATCAATCATTTTTCTTAGCAAATCAATACCTATTTTATCAAAATTATAGGCTTTGTATTGATTACCTTTTTCTATAATATCTTCTACCAGATTTTCGATTGCTTTTGTATTGTTACTTTTTGCTACCCAGTCAAACGCTTTTTTGTATAACTCCTGCGTGCTCTTATCATTGGTTAAATACATACCCGAAAGAACATTGTTAGCTATAAATGCAAGTTCAGATTCATCTTTGCTTTCAATATAAATCTTTGTTAGCGGCATAGCTAGTATTTGTTTTACTTCAGCAGGAAGCTCTTTTGCTTTTTGTAAAGCCATGCTAGCATCTATATAATATAAAGAGGTTAATGAATTTATTTTCACAGTATATGATTGACTTTCTAAACTTTCTTCAAATAAAGTCTTTAATTCTGGTTCTAATAGTTTTCCTAATGTTTTTATAGCAGCAGCTTTAACAAGCGTTTTCTTATCTGTTTTAGCTATTTTCTTCATCTGCTCAATCACATCTCTTTTACTATATTTATTTGATAAATCAATGTTTTCTAGTGCGAGTATTCTGATTTTATAAAAATCATCACTCATTGCTTTTGCAACAGCTTTGAAGGCTGATTTCATATCTTGCCTCTTCGCTACTTCTAACAACGCATTTCTCTTATGCTCATAATTATCTGCGTATTGTAATTGATAAATATATTCTTCTATTAGTTTGTTCTCAGAGAAATCTGCAAGCAACACGCCATCTGCGTTGACCAAAATTAAATCTGGTGCTTTATTTTTTAACTGAAAAATAAAAGATGATTCTCTTGAGTTTACAAAAACATGATGTCTTGTTTTTTTTCCATTTTCATAGATATCAATTGCCAGCGGGAAAGAAAATTCACTATTCTGCGTTTGCAATAAATTTACAGATACTGTTTTTTCTAGCGTATTAAAATCATACGTTACTTCAATCTTAGGATGACCGCTACCAAAAAACCATTGATTAAAAAACCAATTTAAATCTTTTCCTGTTACTTGCTCCAAGACCAATCGTAATTGGTGTACTTCTGCCGCTTTAAACTTATAATCAATAAGGTATTTTTTTAATCCTGTAAAAAATGCTTTATCACCTAGATAATTACGTAACATGTGCAAAATAGCTCCGCCTTTATTATAGCTAACAGCATCAAACATATCTTCTTTATCACTGTAATAAAATCGAACCAAATCTTTATCAAAATTACTTCCTTCTTTATATGCTTTTATATCTTCATGCAAGTGAGCATCTGCATCTGTTTTTCCATATTTGTGTTCTCGCCATAAATACTCACTATAATTTGCGAAAGATTCATTTAAAGCTAAGTTACTCCAACTTTCTGTTGTTACTAAGTTGCCAAACCAATGGTGAAATAATTCGTGAGCAATTGTATTTTCTTGTCTATTACCATCAATTAACTGACCAGGTTTTTGATAAGCTTGCTCTCCATGAATTACGGCTGTTGTGTTTTCCATTGCTCCACTCACATAATCTCTTCCCACAATTTGACTGTATTTACTCCATGGATATTCAATTCCCAGTTTTTCTGAGAAAAACCCCATCATTTCAGGCGTCAAACCAAAAATATCTCTAGCGTACGGAGCGTATTCTTTTTCCACATAATATTCAATAGGAATTCCTTTGTAATCATCTTTAACAACCTCATATTCTCCTACTCCCATAAAAAATAAATATGGCGCATGTTTTTTATCAAATTTCCAATAATCTGTTCTGCTTGTTCCGCTTTTTGTTTGTGAAATTAGTTTTCCATTTGATAATGTTTTGTATTTATCAGGAACTGTAATATAAATTTCTTGTGAGGTTTTTTGATTAGGAGCATCTATTGTTGGAAACCAACAACTGCTTGATTCTGTTTCTCCTTGTGTCCATACTTGAGTGGGTTTATTCTTAATTTTTCCTTGCGGATTAATAAAATAAAGCCCTTTAGCACTGGTTATTGCTAAACTTCCTTTTTGCTTTACTTTTTCTGGTCTTGCGATATATTTTACATATAATGTATATTCTTCCTCCTTAGTGTAAGTTTTAGGAAGTTCAATATCAATTTGATAATCATCATAATTATATTTAAGTTGCTTACCACCCATTGCTACCTCTTTAACTAACATGGCTTTTGCATCTAGAACAACTTTTTGAATTGGGTAAAAGTGAGGAGATAATGTTATCCATGCTTCACCATTCATTTCTTGCTTATCAAAATCGAAATTTACTTTTAGCTTGGTATGAACCAAATCATTCACTTTTTCTCTTTCTGCTCTATATACTGCTGAAGGATTTTTTGTTTGTGAAAATGTGATTGTAGTAAAAAAAAACGAGCAATATAAAACTAGTAGTAAAAAATGTTTTGACTTCATATAAAAACTAATAACGCTCAAAAATAGAAAATTATGTGCATCGGCTTGTTAATACCCAGTTAAAAGAAAAACCCAGCATGGTTTATGCTGGGTTTTGCGGCAATCTAAACAATTTTATTTTAATCAAAAACAGCATTAAACTGACTTAAGTTTAAACTTCCTGGATCCATTTTCACGTTATTCATTAACTCTATAATCTTTGCTGGATTCATGTTTTCACCAATTAGTCTAGCAATCCCTAATCCTTTATCTTGGCTATACCCAAAAGCAATCACTTCATCAATAGATTCTGTATCTCCTGTATAATATAAACTCATAGCCATACCTTTTACATTCATCCGCATCAAACTCTTGTATTTATTAGAATCTTTAAGTATGGACGCTATCTCAGTTTTTTCGGCTTCATAAGCTTCTTCATTTCCTTGATAAGGTAGAGCAACTACATTTATCTTTTTTATACTTTCTAATGTAGCTTTTACTTCTTGAGAAACATCTTCTGATTTTAATTGAATAAAAGATGTTGGTGCATCAAACGTAATAAATCCTTTTTTTTCTTGTGCTTTTACCAAATATGATTGCAGTGATTTTTGCTGACAGGCAGTTGTAATTAAAGCAATTAGCATAAGTGATAAAACGGTTGATATTTTTTTCATTTTAACCTGTTTTTTATTAACAAGCCTCATTGTTTTGAGGCTTGTTATTTGTTGTTTTATTTATTTGCCTTCACTTTTACATTACTATCTTTTGTAAAAGTATCAGCTATTTCAGACAGTTTGTTTACATCAATATTCCCTGTTAATGATACTATAACAGCTTCACTAGCTCCACCACTTTTTTTATCAATACCTTTTACATACATCAATACTTCGCTAACGATATCTTTTTTACTAGTTGTTTTAACATAAATCTTAACACGAGAGTCATCCTCTTTAATTCGCATTAGCTCTATTAGTTTAGATGATTTCACGGCTTTTCCAACTAAGGAATTCATATTATCTGCAATGGTTTTATCATTGGTTGAAAAAACTTTAAGTTCATTTAAATCTTGAATCATTTTGAAAACCTGCATTGCTTCATTATTATCAGAATCTACTTTAAACGACGACAAGAGTTCAAATGCTTCTTTGTTAACAACCACTACATCTACTCCATCTGTATCTTCTAGCTTATCAAATAATGATTGGCTAAAGCTAACGATTGGTGCAACAATTAGTGCGATTAATAAAATTACTTTTTTCATGATCTTTTAGATATTTACTTGGTTTTACTTTTTACTTATTTTTAAATATTTTGTTTACAGTATTCTCGTAAACATATAAATTTTCAAATGCTTTGTCTCCTTTTTTTAAATTGGTTGACAGCAACATAAGAGCATTTTGCACTTGGGCAAATTGCGCTTCGACTTTCTTCTTCTCGTAGTGTTCTTTTCCAAAATAAACACTAACTAGCAAGGCAATTGACGCTGCAACAGACAACCATTTCCAGTTTAGCTTTTTTGCTTTTTTAGATTTTAACTGAATGGTTTTATTGTAGGTTTCTCCTTGATTTTTTTGAAAGTACACAAACATCATTTGATACTCTTGCAAATGAGGCGCTACGTTATCAGAAACAAAATAATCTCTAAGGATTTGCTCTTCTCGCAGCGTAGTTTCTGCATTTTCGTACTTTACAACTAATTTTTCAATTTTAGCTAATTCCATAGTTGTGTTGTTTTATTAGTTCTTCTCTTATACTTTTTCTAGCTCTTGAAAGTGCTACCCTTACAGCGGTTGGTTTCATGTTTACCATTTCACAAATTTCATCAAAATCATACTGTTCAATATCTCTAAGCTGAATAATCAGTTTTTGTTGTTCGGGCAATTCTTCAATGAGCTTATGCACTTGGTTTACACTATCTTGATACTCTACTTTTTTATCTAAGCTTGTATCTTTTTCTTTATAATT
Source organism: Bacteroidia bacterium (assembly GCA_030428865.1). Classification (GTDB taxonomy): domain Bacteria; phylum Bacteroidota; class Bacteroidia; order Flavobacteriales; family Flavobacteriaceae; genus Polaribacter. Next base: position 89,413 of record JAUIEK010000003.1, read on the forward strand.
ACTATGAACCAGTGTTAAATTACTTGCTTGTTTTGATTTTAAACGATCATAACAATAGTTCTTCGTCATAGTCATTGCAAATGCTTCTACATTTTTATATTCTTCTAACTTTTCTTTGCTTTTCCATAGTTTAAAGAATAGCTCTTGCGTGGCATCTTCGGCTTCTTCTGAAGAAACCAATAGTCTTTTTGCTAAACGATAGACCTTATCTTTAAACGGTAAAACAACTTTTAAAAAGTCTGATTGGTTCATTTGTTAGTTTTTGCTATATGTGATTTAATCAAAAATATAAATCACATTTACACACCTACGACGACTAGGTATTTATTTTGTTACATCAACTCACAAAAATATTTGTTTTAATATATTAGTCATCTGTTTAAAATTATCAGTCTGCTCATGAAATTTCAACGATTTTCATCACTCTTTTTTATCATATTTACTTTTTATTCTTGTTCAAAAACAGATTTTGACACTCCTGCGAATATTGAGGTTCATAACTTTATTTGGAAAGGAATGAATACTTATTATCTGTGGCAATCTGATGTTGATGATTTATCAGATGTCAGATTTTTTTCTCAACCTGAAAGAAATCAATTTCTGCAAAATTTTTCTTCTCCATTAGATATTTTTCAGCATTTGAGAAATGAACCTGGGGTTATAGATAAATATTCATACATTACAGATGATTATGTCGCTTTAGAAAATTCTAGACAAGGTATAAATCTTAGTAACGGAATGGAATTTGGTTTAGTTCGATATGAAGATAACCCTTCAAGTATATTTGGATATGTTAGATACGTGATTCCTAATTCTGATGCTGCTAGTGAAGGTGTTACAAGAGGGATGATTTTTAATCAAGTAAATGGAACGAATATAACAGATACGAATTATTTGTCTCTATTAAATCAACCAAACTACACGATAACTTTAGCTAATTATAATGATGGTAACCCTATTTCAACTAGTACCACTATCAATCTAACAAAATCTGAACTGCAAGAAAATCCAGTAGCAATAAATACAGTGATTAACAACGGAGAACATAAGATTGGTTATTTACTATACAATCAATTTATTACATCATATGATGATGAACTAAATGCTGCTTTTGCACAATTCAGATCAGAAAACATAACGGATTTAGTTGTTGATTTACGCTACAACAGTGGCGGCTCTGTAAGAACAGCAACGTATTTAGCAGCTATGATAACAGGTCAATTCACTGGTCAATTATTTTCTAGACAAAGATGGAACTCTAAGGTTATGAATTCTGGCAATTTTAATTTTGATAACAACTTCCCAAGTGAAATTAATAATGGTATTGTAAGCGAACCTATTCAAAGCCTAAACTTAGGTCGAGTGTTTTTTATTACATCTGGGTCAACAGCCTCAGCTTCAGAACTTGTAATCAACAACCTTATTCCTTATATAGATGTAAAAACAATTGGTACAGTTACAGAAGGAAAAACAGTGGGATCTATTACTTTATATGACTCTCCTAATTTTAGTAGAGACGGCGTAAACCCAAATCATACATGGGCTATACAACCTATTGTTTTGGAAATTGTTAATCAAAATGGAGTAAATCAACCTAACGGCATTTCACCTGATATAGAGTTAAATGAAAATTTTGGAGATTTGAGTATACTTGGTAACCCTAATGAGCCTTTGTTAAGTCAAGCAATTGACTACATTACTAACGGATCAACTCTTTCTTTGAAAAGAAAAAATTCTAAAAATCCTGAAATTTCTAATTCAAAAATTTTCAACCCTACAAAAGATAATATGTACATAGAATTAAAATAATTCTTTTTGATTGGATTTTTTCTGATTTGGAATTTTCAAACTAACACTCAGCTCAGAATTTAGGAGTTTAATGAAATGCGCTGCTAATAAAGGAGATTCTTTTTCCAGATTTTGGTGAATAAAAAAATGAATGTTTTTTAACCCCATTGTTTTCCACTCTTTTAATCTTTCTACCCAATCTTCCAACCTTGTATAATCAGAATGATGATTAGCGCCAACATAACGGACAAAAGCTTCGTTATTTGTCAATCGCATATGGAGCATATCTCGCCTTCCAGCAGTATCAACAATAATGTTGGTAATATTATTATCTTCTAGTAACTGAAAATAATCGTTAGAAATTACTTTATCTGTAAACCAATCTGTATGTCTACATTCTATAGCTAATGACAAATCCTTAGGCCAGCTTTTCACAAAATTTTCTAAGACAGAAAAGTTTTTAGGGCTAAAGTTGTTATGAAGTTGCAAAAAAATAGTGCCAAGTTTTTCTTTTAGATTGCTAAAATTATCGATATACGAATTTACTACAGCCTCTACTCCACTCAATCGTTTCCAGTGACTAATTTCCTGCCCTAATTTTGGGAAAAACTTAAAATCAGCTGGGGTTTTTTGATACCATTTTTCAAATTGAGAAGCAGGAAAGTTTCGATAAAATGTAGCGTTAAGTTCTATCGAATTAAATTGGTTAGAATAATAAACCAACTCATCTTTTGTTCCTCTTGGGTAAAACCCTTTTAAATCAGCCTTATTCCACTTTGCACAACCTATATAAACAGAGGTTTCATCAGAATTTTTATATCGAGTTAAGGCTTTTTGTGTGTCGGGATGACTAGGCGGTAAAGAAAAATCAATATTCTCAGGGTTATCTACCTTTCCAAACTTCATATTTTGATTATTTTCGTTAGATAAAAATACAAATTAATGAAACGTTTCTTTATTATAACTTCTTTTCTTTTGCTTTGCTTTTCATCTTGTAAAACAGCATACAAAGCTCGAGAAATCAATACTATTAAGATTAAAAATTATCCGTTTTATAATGCTAGCGTACGAGCTATTGTAGCAATTGATAGTAACAAAGTGCATTATGCTGCCTCGGACGGAAGCTATGGGCATATTTCCGACACTGAAAAATTAGACCCTAAACGTTACAAATATCAAGATTCTATCGTTCCAAACTTTAGAAGTATTGCTACAAATGGAACTGATTTTTTTGCACTTAGTATTGCCAATCCTGCTTTGCTCTATAATGTAACAAGAAACAAAATTGTTTATACAGAAACTCATGAAAAAGCTTTCTACGATTCGATGAAATTTTTTGATAAAGAAAATGGTATTGCAATGGGAGACCCTACAGAAGATTGTTTGTCAATTATTTTAACTAAAAATGGAGGAAAAACATGGAATAAAATCCCATGTAATAAATTACCAAAAACAGCAGAAGGTGAAGCTGCTTTTGCTGCCAGCAACACAAATATTAAAGTCTTAGGAAAAACTGCTTGGATTGTAACAGGAGGAAAAAAAGCCAGAGTTTTTAAAACAACTGACTTAGGTGAAACGTGGGAGGTTTTTGATACTCCTATCATTCAAGGAAATGGATCGCAAGGGATTTATTCTGTAGATTTTGCAGACAAACTGAACGGAATAATTATAGGAGGAGATTATGCTAAACCTAAGGAAAATATGGCTAACAAAGCAATTACAAAAGACGGAGGTAAAACATGGCAATTAGTGGCCAATGGTGTGAATCCGAATTATAAAAGTTGTGTGCAATATGTTCCTAACACGCAAGGAAAAGAAGTTTTTGCTGTAGGCAAAACCGGAATTTCATACTCTAAAGATGGTGGTGTAAATTGGAAAGAAGTAAGTAAAGAAGAGTATTACATAATTCAGTTTGTAGATAAAAATACTGCTTGGCTAGCTGGAAATGGAAAAATAGCAAAAATGACTTTGCCTAAAGAATAAGTTTTATATTTAAAAATCAGATTAAAAAATAATGTCAGACATCCTTATATATATTTTTTGTTCCTTGTTTGGTTTAACACTTGGTTTTATTATTGGTAAACTGCTTCAAAAATCAAAATCAGATTCAATTACTAGTAAAAATGAATTTTTGCAAGAATCTTTAGAAAAACTTCAATCTGAAATAACAAAAATACAAACTGATAAAGAGATTCTTTTAACCGAAAAAGCTAGTTTGAATAGAGATTTGGTAAATCTACAAAACAAATTAACTGACAATCAAAAAGATATAGAGAAATTACAAGAAAAATTCACAAAAGAGTTTGAAAATCTAGCCAATAAAATCTTAGAAGACAAATCGACTAAGTTTACGCATCAGAACAAAGAGAATATCAAAAACATTTTAGAGCCGCTTGAAAAGAAAATTTTAGCGTTTGAAAAAAAAGTAGAAGATTCTCAAAAAGAAAGTGTGGGTATGCATTCCGCTTTAAAAGAACAGTTGAGAGGGTTAAAAGAGCTAAATCTTCAAATGAGTAAAGAAGCATTGAACTTAACCAAAGCACTTAAGGGAGATGGGAAAGCACAAGGAGATTGGGGAGAAACACAACTTGAAATATTGCTTGAAAAGGCCAATTTAGTAAAAGGAATTCATTATACAACGCAAGGAGGATATAGAGATGAGGAAGACAAACTAAAGAAACCCGATTTTGTAATTAACTTACCGGATAATCGAAATTTAGTTATCGATTCAAAAGTGTCTCTTACAAATTATGAAGCTTATTATAGTGAAGAAAACGAAGTTGTAAAAGAAGATCACCTCAAGAAACATATTGAAAGCTTACGAAAACACATCAAAGAGTTAAGCGATAAAAAATATGATAAATTATATGAGATTAATTCACCCGATTATGTTTTAATGTTTGTTCCTGTAGAACCAGCTTTAATGATTGCATTAGGAAGCGTTAATGATTTATATCTGGAAGCTTTAGATAAAAATGTTGTATTGGTTTCTACTTCTACTCTTTTGGCTACTCTTAGCACAGTAGCTTCTATGTGGCGTCAAGAAAATCAAAAGAAAAATGTGTTAGAAATAGCAGAACAAGCAGGAAGATTATACGATCAGTTTGTAAATTTAACAGACGATTTAATTAAGGTAGGAACTCAGCTTAAAACCGTACAAGGAAGCTATGATTCTTCAATGAAAAAACTAACAGGGAAAGGAAATCTTATTAGAAAAGTAGAACGAATTAAAGAGTTGGGTGCAAAAACCTCCAAAAACATGAATCAAAAATTACTAGATAGAGCTTTAGAAGAATAGAAAATTTGATTTAATATGATGAAAAAAATAATTAGTGCTTCTGTTTTTATCATCATAATAATAACTAGTCTAAGATTTTGGATTGGCATTTATCGTCACGATGAATTTAATAACACACACCTTTTCTTAAAACATCGTCCTATTTGGAAATGGAAGTTTTATTCTCCAACAGGAATGAGTGATTTAAAAATAAATGAAATGACTCCTGCTCAACAACAAGAACAAAGATTATTTAATGAATTTGTTAAAAACAGAGGGTTGAGTCGCTAAAAATATAACCTTCTATGATGCAAAAAGTGGTCGGTCACTCATAAAATCAGTTACTTTATTTGCAATCGATTCTAAAGCTTCTTCATTTTCATGATTAACAATTGCCTCATTTATAAAATCTACAATTGTAGTCATATCTTCTTCTTTAAGTCCTCTTGTAGTAACTGCAGGTGTACCTACTCTAATTCCTGATGTAACAAAAGGTGATTGATCATCAAAAGGAACCATATTTTTATTTACAGTAATATCAGCTTTACCTAAAGCATTTTCAGCTTCTTTACCAGTGATGTTCTTATTCCGCAGATCAATTAACATCATATGGTTATCCGTTCCGCCTGAAATGAGATTATAGTCTTTTTTCATGAAAGCTTCTGCCATAGCAGCCGCATTCTTTTTAGTTTGAATTTGATAATATAAAAACTCATCTGTTAACGCTTCTCCAAAAGCAATCGCTTTAGCCGCAATAATATGTTCTAAAGGACCGCCTTGATTTCCAGGAAAAACAGCACTATTGAGCAAAGCAGACATTTTTTTTAAGTTTCCATTTTTTAATGTCAAACCAAATGGATTGTCAAAATCCTCACCCATCAAAATCAATCCTCCTCTAGGTCCTCTTAGGGTTTTGTGAGTAGTTGTAGTTACAATATGGCAATGCGGTATTGGATCATTCAAAATACCTTTTGCAATCATTCCTGATGGATGAGAAATATCAGCAAGTAAAATTGCATTTACACTATCAGCAATTTCTCTAAAACGTTTAAAATCAATATCTCTAGAATATGCTGATGCTCCTGCTATGATTAAATTTGGTTTTTCTTGCTGAGCAACTTGCTGAATTGTGTCATAATTTAATCTTCCTGTTTCTTTATCAACTCCATAAAAAGAAGTTTTATATAACTTGCCTGAAAAATTTACTGGAGACCCGTGTGTTAAATGACCTCCATGAGACAAATCAAATCCTAGAATTTTATCTCCTGGTTTTAAACAAGCTGCAAAAACTGCTGTATTTGCCTGCGAACCTGAATGCGGTTGTACATTTGCATATTCTGCACCATACAACTCTTTTGCTCGGTCAATTGCAATTTGCTCTACTTCATCAACCACTTCACAACCACCATAGTATCTTTTATTAGGGTATCCTTCTGCATACTTGTTAGTTAAGACAGAACCTGCTGCCTCCATTACCTGGTTACTAACAAAATTTTCTGAAGCAATAAGTTCTATTCCGTTTATCTGGCGTTGTTTTTCAGCTTCAATTAACTCAAAAATAAGATGATCGCGTTGCATTAGTTAATTTTATTTTAAGATAACCAAAAGTAACCAAAAAAGATTTTGAGGGTAATATGTTTCTTTTATATTTGATACAAACTTTATTAACAATTTTTAATGGAAATTACAGCAAACAACCCTAATAGAAAATCATGGTTAAAGGTATCTGAAGATTCAGACTTTCCTATTCAAAACATCCCTTTTGGAGTTTTTATCACAAAAGATGATATTATTACTATTGGAAGCAGAATAGGAGATTATGCAATAGATTTAGGAGCTTTACATCAATTAGGATACTTTGAAGGAATACCACTTACGGACGACATTTTTTTACAAGACACATTAAACGATTTTATTGCAGATGGAAGAAAAACATGGCGGCTAGTTAGAAATAGAATTGCTGATATTTTTGATGTAAAAAACAGTAAGCTAAGAGACAATCCAGAGCATAAGGATAAAATAATTTTCCGAATGGATGAAATTGAAATGTTACTTCCTGTTAGCGTAGGTGATTATACAGATTTTTATGCTAGTAAAGAGCATGCAACAAATGTTGGTAGCTTATTTAGAGATCCAGAAAATGCCTTATTGCCAAACTGGCTTCAAATACCAATTGGTTACCATGGAAGAAGCTCTTCTATCATTCCGTCAGGAACGCCGATAAGAAGACCTTATGGCCAAAACAGGCCTGCGGAAGGAAGTACAACTCCTGGTTTTGGGCCTTCTAAATTATTAGATTTTGAGTTAGAAATGGCTTTTATTACAACTGCATCAAACAACTTAGGAGATAGAATTTCAGTCGATGAAGCAGAGGAATATATTTTTGGTTTAGTTCAGTTTAACGATTGGTCCGCTAGAGATATCCAAGCATGGGAATATGTTCCACTTGGTCCTTTTTTAGGAAAAAATTTCGCATCTACAATTTCTCCATGGATTGTTACACTAGATGCTTTAGAGCCTTTTAGAGTTGATAATCCAAAGCAAAACCCCAAGCCTCTTCCCTATCTTCAACAAAAAGGAAAAGGAAGTTTTGATATTAATTTACAAGTATCTATTCAGCCAGAAAACGAAAAGGAAACTATAGTTGCAAACTCTAATTTTAAATACATGTATTGGACCATGGCGCAACAATTAGCACATCATACAATTAATGGATGTCCTGTTAACGCAGGAGACATGATGGGAAGCGGAACAATATCTGGGCCTACAAAAGACAGCTACGGATCTATGTTAGAGCTTACATGGAGAGGCCAAAACCCTATAAAACTCAGTGATGGAACAGAACGAAAATTCATTAATGACAACGATACAGTAATCATGAGAGCTCATTGTAAAAATGATAAAGTTCGTATTGGGTTTGGTGAATGTGTTGGAAAGATACTGCCAGCAAAGCCTTTTTAAAATAAAATCATATTGTATCGAAGATTTCAAGCCTCTTTATAAAGGGGCTTTTTCTTTGCATTTACTTTACTTTTTGTAAACAAATAATCTCTAGTTTTCACTTAGCCAAGTCGAATACAGACAAAAAGTCATCATAGAAAGACATTTTGTCTTGTTTTAAAAATGGTATTGAAATTGACTACTTGTAAAATAAAAAATTTATGAATTTTAATAACTATACAATTAAATCCCAAGAAACTATTCAGCAAGCACAACAACTTGCTCAAGAGTTAAGTCATAATCAAATTGAAAATGAACACATTTTTAAAGCTATAATGCTTGTTGATGAAAATGTACTTCCTTTTTTATTGAAAAAATTAAATATTAATCCTACAACACTTCAACAAGTTTTAGATAAGCAATTGGAGAGTTTTCCTAAAGTTTCTGGAGCCGACCTAATGCTATCTAGAGAAGCAGGAAAAACCTTAAATGAAGCAACATCTATTGCTAAGAAGATGAAGGACGAATATGTTTCTATAGAACATATTATTCTTGCCATTTTCAAATCAAAAAGTACTATTTCGCTAGCATTAAAAGATCAAGGGATATCTGAAAAAGATTTACAAACTGCAATTAATGATTTACGAAAAGGAGAACGAGTTACTTCTCAAAGTGCGGAAGAAACCTATAATGCTTTAAATAAATACGCAAAGAATCTCAATCAACTCGCTCAAGATGGAAAATTAGATCCTGTAATTGGTCGAGATGAAGAAATTCGTCGATTACTTCAAATTCTATCGAGAAGAACCAAAAACAACCCCATTTTAGTAGGTGAACCTGGAACTGGTAAAACAGCAATTGCAGAAGGATTAGGACATCGAATTATTCGTGGTGATGTACCAGAAAATTTAAAAGAAAAGAAAATATTTTCTCTAGATATGGGCGCTTTGATTGCCGGCGCAAAATATAAAGGTGAGTTTGAAGAACGATTAAAATCAGTAATAAAAGAAGTGACCACTTCAGAAGGAGATATTGTACTGTTTATTGATGAAATTCACACGTTAGTTGGTGCTGGTGGCGGGCAAGGAGCTATGGATGCTGCTAATATACTAAAACCAGCTCTTGCAAGAGGTGAACTAAGAGCAATTGGAGCTACAACACTAGACGAATATCAAAAGTATTTTGAAAAAGATAAAGCATTAGAAAGACGTTTTCAAAAAGTAATGGTTGATGAGCCTGATACAGAAAGTGCTATTTCTATTCTACGCGGAATAAAAGAAAAATATGAAACACACCACAAAGTTCGAATTAAAGATGAAGCTATTATTGGCGCTGTAGAATTATCTGAAAGATATATTACCAATAGGTTTTTACCCGACAAGGCAATTGACCTAATGGATGAAGCTGCTTCTAAACTACGCATGGAAATCAATTCAAAACCTGAAGAATTGGATGTGTTAGATAGAAAAATAATGCAGTTAGAAATTGAAATTGAAGCAATTAAAAGAGAAAACGATCAGAATAAATTAAAATCTTTACATGCAGATTTAGCAAATTTAAAAGATGAAAGAAATGAAATAAACGCTAAATGGCAATCAGAAAAAACAGTTGTAGATACCATTCAGAATTTAAAAACGAATATCGAAAATTACAAGTTAGAAGCCGAAAAAGCAGAAAGAAATGGAGATTATGGAAAAGTTGCAGAACTGCGGTATGGAAAAATTAAAGACGCACAAACAAAACTAGAAGAGCAACAAACCATTCTATCTGAACAAGAAGGAAATTCACTTATCAAAGAAGAAGTTAACTACGAAGATATTGCAGAAGCTGTTGCAAAATGGACAGGAATTCCTGTTACCAAAATGATTCAATCAGAACGAGAAAAATTATTGCAACTAGAAGCTCAACTCCACAAAAGAGTAATTGGACAAGAAGAAGCTATTGAAGCTGTATCTGATTCTGTAAGACGCTCAAGAGCAGGATTACAAAATCCTAAGAAACCGATAGGCTCTTTCCTGTTTTTAGGAACAACTGGTGTTGGAAAAACAGAATTAGCAAAAGCGCTTGCAGAGTATCTTTTTGACGACGAAAGCGCTATGACTAGAATAGATATGAGTGAATATCAAGAAAGGCACTCTGTAAGTAGATTAGTAGGAGCACCTCCAGGTTATGTAGGTTATGATGAAGGTGGTCAGTTAACAGAAGCTGTAAGAAGAAAACCGTATTCTGTTGTTCTCTTAGACGAAATTGAAAAAGCACATCCAGATACGTTCAACATTTTACTACAAGTTTTAGATGAAGGAAGGCTAACAGACAATAAAGGAAGGGTTGCTGATTTTAAGAATACCATTGTAATTATGACTTCTAATATGGGAGGACATATTATACAAGAGAAATTTGATAACTTTAAGGGTAATGTAGAAACAGCAATGAATATTGCAAAAACTGAAATTTTAGGACTCTTAAAAAAATCTGTTAGACCTGAATTTTTAAACCGAATTGATGATATTATTGTTTTTACACCATTGAGTGATCAAAACATTACTGAGATAGTAAAACTACAATTAGATAATGTAAAGAAAATGCTGTCTAAGCAAGATATTACCTTAGATGCAACAAACGAAGCAATTACGCATTTAGCCAAGAAAGGATATCAGCCAGAATTCGGAGCAAGACCTGTAAAGCGAGTAATTCAAAAAGAGGTTTTAAACCAACTATCTAAAGAAATTTTAGCAAATAAAATCGCTACAGACAGCATCATATTATTAGATGCTTTTGATGATAAGCTAGTGTTTAGAAACCAAACCGATTTAGCTAAAAAATAATTTTGGCGAGTTTTTGACAGAGCATGTGTCAATCACATGCTTTTTCTTTTTTATATTCGTCAAATATTAATTTGTTATTATGAAAAAAGTTTTATTTATACTCAGTTTTATCTTCGCTCTTACAGCATACTCACAAGAAGCGACAACGTATTATTTAATCAGACATGCAGAAAAAACAAGAACAGACTCTACCAACAAGGATCCTTTTTTAAGTTTTAAAGGTTATAAAAGAGCAGATCATTGGAAAGAAATCTTTAAAACGGTAAAGTTTGATGCTGTTTATTCTACTAACTATAATAGAACTAAAGAAACAGCACAACCTACTGCTGCCGCAAATAATGTCCCTATTTTATTATACGATCCATCTGAAATGTATTCAGAATCTTTTAAGTATAACACAAAAGGAAAAAATGTACTAATCGTTGGGCACAGCAATACAACTCCTCTATTTGTAAATAAAATTTTAGGGAAAGATGTTTATCCATTAATTGAAGACACAAATAACTCCAATCTATACATTGTAACTGTTATAGACGATAAAGCCAGTGCTGTAGTGTTAAATATTGAATATAATCAAAACTCTAATTAAAAGGAAACTCTAATGTTTTCCATGTTAATTTCAGAAACTTTTATAAGTGCGTTTTCTTCGTAAGCCTTATCAATAGTTTCTATTTTTTGAGAAAGGTTCTTAGGTTTAAAATTATTATAGTTAAAAAAGGAAATTCCGTTACTATTTTGAACCTGAGAAACTTCTCTAAACCTCACTCCTCCTCCATTTACATGAAACGAATAAGCTAAATATGTTAATTGGAACGTTTCTTTAGAAAACCAATAAATAAAAACATCTTCAAAATCTTTTCCTCCTCCGTCTTGTTGAAATGTAATTTTAATTTTATAGTACTCTTTTCCTTTAATATTTACATTTGACATACGTTTTTTAATAACTGCCGCATCATTTAATCCAAGAGGGAGTTTAGAAAAATAATGAACTGAATTCACTGATTCTCCATACTGGCTAGCTAAAGAATCTGGTAAGTTTACTTTTATTTCATTTTTATAACGGGTAAATCCATCATTTTTTAAAACATCTTTTATCAGAATAGTATCTTCTTTAAATTCTCGAATAAGCTTATATAAACCATTTTTTCTTACAGCTTCGTAATGTTTGCCTCTGAAATCAAAGGCTAAAGAAGCATTAATCAGTTTATTGGTAGCTGAGCTTTCTATAGCTTTATCTATTATTTGTTGTGCTGTTAATTCTTGATTTTTCTTACAAGCATATATTAATACAGAAATAGTTAGTAGGTAAAACAATCGTTTCATAAAATTTCTTGTGTTTGTTAATCTTGTGTTTGACAAGGTATGCAATTTTTCATCGATAAAACAAGTATATTTGCCCCGATGCAGAAGAAAATAAATATACAAAACAAGAAAGCTCGTTTTGAGTATGAAATTCTAGATAAATATGTTGCTGGTATTCAATTAACAGGAACAGAAATTAAATCGATTCGTCAAAGCAAAGCAAGAATTACGGAGAGTTTTTGTGAGTTTAATGAACAAGGGGAACTATTTGTTATCAATATGTATATAGAAGAATATCTTTATGGACATCATTACAATCACAATCCTAAAAGCGAGCGAAGATTACTACTCAATAAAAAAGAACTGAAGCGATTAAAAAAAGATGTTGATCAAAAAGGAAATACAATTGTCCCTTTACGATTGTTTATTAATGAAAATGGCTGGGCTAAATTAGAAATTGCGCTAGCTAAGGGAAAGAAGCTCCATGATAAGCGTCAAACATTAAAAGATAGAGATAGTAAAAGAAACCTTGATCGAATCAAAAAAAGCCACAACTAAATTATTATTAATATGTTGGCAGAAAAATTGTCAAAGTACAATATAATACTCGCTTCAAAATCTCCTAGAAGACAGGAACTCTTTAAAAAACTTTATGTTCCTTTTTCTGTTCAAACAAAAGAGGTTGAAGAAATATACCCTTTACATTTTCAAGCAGAAGAAATTACCAACTATTTAGCAGATTTAAAATCAAAAGCTTTTGACAGTTTAGATGATAAGGATTTGCTAATTACTTCTGACACTATTGTATGGTTTCAAAATGAAGCGATTGGAAAACCCAAAGATCAAAATGAAGCATTTAACATGCTTACCAAAATGTCTGGAAAAAAGCACACAGTTTATACTTCTATTAGCATCAAAACCAATTACTTACAGAAAATTTTTTGGGAGAAAACAATAGTTGATTTTGATGAGCTTACAGATAAAGAAATCAATTTCTATCTTGAAAAAGAAAAGCCTTTTGATAAAGCTGGAAGTTATGGAATTCAAGATTGGATTGGATTAATTGGTATTAAAAAAATTGAAGGAAGCTATTTTAATGTAGTAGGGCTTCCTGTTCATAAATTGTATAAAGAATTAATGAGTTTACCCAAATAACAACTAAAATATTACGCTACTTTTACCTTATATTAAAACAACACAAATGAAAAAATATACATACACTGAAAAGAAAGATACAAGATCAGGCTTTGGAGCAGGATTAACTGAGTTAGGAAAAACAAATCCTAACGTAGTTGCTTTGTGTGCTGACTTAACAGGTTCTCTAAAGATGAATGATTTTGAAAAAAATCACCCAGATCGATTTTTCCAGGTAGGAATTGCTGAGGCAAACATGATGGGAATTGCTGCTGGACTAACAATAGGAGGCAAAATTCCGTTTACAGGTACATTTGCCAATTTCTCTACAGGACGTGTATATGATCAAATAAGGCAATCAATAGCATACTCCGGTAAAAATGTAAAAATCTGCGCTTCTCATGCAGGTTTAACACTTGGAGAAGATGGGGCTACACATCAAATTCTAGAAGACATTGGTTTAATGAAAATGCTACCTGGTATAACGGTTATTAATCCGTGTGATTATAACCAAACAAAAGCTGCTACTATGGCAATTGCAGATTTTGACGGACCTGTTTATTTACGATTTGGAAGACCTAGCGTTCCTGTTTTTATGCCAGAAGATCAGCCTTTTGTAATTGGTAAAGCCATCAAGTTAACAGAAGGAACAGATGTAACAATTGTCGCAACAGGTCATTTGGTATGGGAATCTTTAGTTGCTGCAGAAAAATTAGAATCTGAAGGTATTAGTTGTGAAGTGATTAATATACATACAATTAAACCCCTAGATGAAGAAGCTATTTTAGAGTCAGTAGCAAAAACAGGATGTATTGTAACCGCTGAAGAACATAATAAATATGGGGGTTTAGGAGAAAGTGTTGCACGTTGCTTAACAACAAATAATCCTGTTCCTCAAGAATTTGTAGCTGTAAATGACACTTTTGGTGAATCTGCTACTCCTGCAGAATTGATGAAAAAATACCAAATAGATAATAATGCCGTTATAAAGGCAGTAAAAAATGTTTTATTAAGAAAATAATTTTAAATCGAAAATGAAATGAAAAAAAGTATTTTGGTTATGGCTTTAGTTCTTGTTTCTTTACAAGGCTTTAGTCAATTGCAATTCGGAATTAAAGCAGGTATCAATTACAACTCAGACTCTTTTAAAAATGTATCAGAGGATGTACTAGATGGTGCTAAAAGTAAAACAGGTTATCATGCAGGTATATGGTTAAGAGCCAAGATTCCTGCAATTGGTTTTTATTTAAGACCAGAGCTTGTTTATACTGAGCTTAAAAATGATGTTTCATATGATAATACTATTGTAGCAGCAAGAAAGACAGATTACTCTCTTAGAAAAATAGATGTTCCTGTTTTATTAGGGAAAAAGTTTTTAGGTATAGCCAACGTATACATTGGTCCTTCGTTTCAATATATTCTAGATGCAGATTTCGGATTAAGTGATATATCTGATGTGAATACAAGTGATTTTACTGTTGGACTTCAATTTGGTGGAGGAATTGAATTAGGTAAATTAGGGTTAGATATTCGTTGGGAGCGAAGTTTTTCAGATCAAGAAACTTCATTTCTTGATTCTACTACCAATGAGCGGTATAATTTTGATACGCGTGTAAATCAAATTATACTAGGGCTTTCTTACAGATTTTAGGAAGAAATTTATATAGAATAAAAAAGCTCTTGATTTTTTCAAGAGCTTTTTTATTTTTTAGTTATCTGGATCTAGATAATCTGGTGTTCCATCTCCGTCTGTATCATCATCTGTTGGATCTCCATTACCATTGGCATCCTCATCAATCGTAAGTATTCCATCTCCATCATCATCCCTGTCTTGGAAGTTTGGAAATTGATCTCCATCAGTGTTATCATTGAAAACATTTTCATCACCATCTAAATCTTCTAAAATAGTAGGTACACTATCATTATCATGATCCGTGTCTTCTATATAATCTAATAATCTTATATGAAAAATAAGAGGGGAATTTGCGGGAATACTACCTCTAATTCCATTTCTGTAAGCTAAACCTGAAGGCATTATAATAAAGCCTCTTTCCCCTCCTTCATAAGTTATGGGTTCTCCTTCTACAGATCTATTCCTCCCTCTTCTAAACTCAAGAAATCCATGACGGAAACCAGAAATATTCCCTGCCAGATCAGACCAAACAGGCGATATTTTTTCTTCAAAATTCACAAGTGATTCTGTATTTTGCAAATACTCTCCTTTATATGTAATTAAAATAGAATCATATAATGTTGGATTTGGATTATTATCATCTATCACTATTTCTTCTTTTATAAAATAATGTAATCTATATATTATATCATCAAACGTTACGGACTTGGACTTTAATCTAGCATCATTAATTAATGGGGTTTGATTAGCATCAATAAGTTTTACTGTATTATCAGTATCATCGTAGTAATGCTTTTCTAAGAAGATATCAATAGAATCATTATCAATAATTGCTTGTGCAGCATGGTCAAAATCATCAATCACACTACCATTATCATCTCCACAAGAGTAAATTAATGCAAAAACCACCAATGGTATTACATATAAAAATTTATTTTTTAACATTTAGGCGTATTTATTTTGAGGCGCAATTTACCAATTTTATACTTTTGTATGAAATAAGAGTATCTTTTTTAACTTTTCATATGAGAGTTGATAAATATCTTTGGTGTATTCGTTATTTCAAAACTCGCTTACTAGCTAGCGAAGCTTGTAAAAAAGGACATGTTAGAATTAATAATGTGATTATTAAGCCTTCTAAAGAAATATTTGGAGGTGAGCTTATTTTTTTAAGGAAAAATCAAATAAATTATGCATTAGAAGTTTTAGATATTCCAGAAAATAGAATTGGAGCTAAACTTGTTACGCTGTATGTAAACGATAAAACTCCTAAAAGTGAATTTGAAAAAGATGAACTTTTAAAATATGCCAAAGATCATTATCGAAAAAAAGGAACAGGAAGACCTACTAAAAAAGATAGAAGAGATATTGATGATTATTTACATTAAAAAAACCACTAATGGATAGAAACATTATATTAAACAACACACAAATTCAACAAAAAATAAAACGTATTGCTTACCAAATACTAGAAGTGTGTGTTAAAGAAAAAACAGTTGTGTTAGCTGGTATTGTTGGCAATGGATTTGTTTTTGCTCAAAAGTTAAAGAAAGAATTAAACAATATATCAAATATTGATTGTGTTTTATGTGAGGTAATTATCGATAAGAAAAAGCCGCTAAATATCATTAATACCTCTATAAAACCTGAAGAGTATCAAGGAAAAAGCTTGATTTTAGTAGACGATGTTCTCAATTCAGGAACAACACTAATTTATGGAGTTAAACATTTTTTAGCCGTTCCTTTAAAACAACTGAAAACAGCTGTTCTTGTTAACAGAGATCACATTAAATACCCAATAAAAGCAGATTTTAAAGGAATCTCTTTATCAACATCTATTCAAGAACATGTAACTGTTGAGTTTGGAAAAGAATCTGTTGCTTACTTAGCTTAAATTTGAACTTATTTCTTTTACAACTTCCTCAGTTGTTTTATGATTTATTGAAATTATTACATCTGCTTTTTCATATTCATTTTTTCTTTCAAACAAATGCTTTGCTATAAACTCAGGTAATTTTTCATTGTTTATTTCTGCTATAAGAGGCCTTTTAGCTTTTTCCAATAAAACTCTGTCAACTAATGTTTGAATGCTACCTTTTAAGTAAAAAGATTTAGCATTACTGTTATTAATAACGTTCATATTGTTAGCATAACAAGGTGTTCCTCCTCCTAAAGCTAATACGAAAAAGTCTTCATTACTTATTAAATCTTTTAGATAATTACTTTCTTTTTTTCTAAAGTAAACCTCTCCTTTTTCTTTAAAAATAGCGCCAATCGATAGCTTTTCTTTTTCTTCTATAAAAACATCTAAATCTAAAAAAGGTAATTTTAATTCACTGGCCAATGCTTTACCCACAGTAGTTTTTCCACTACCCATATAACCTAACAATACAATCTTCATCCAATATTTTTTACAAATATCAACAAAAAAGAAAGAATTGGTTGGGAGAATCTCTTAGAATGATACTATATTTGCAGTCCTAAAAAAGACCGGGTAGCTCAGTTGGTAGAGCATCTCCCTTTTAAGGAGAGGGTCCTGGGTTCGAGCCCCAGCCCGGTCACTTTTCTTAAGTCTATATGCGTGTATGGCGGAATTGGTAGACGCGCAAGGTTGAGGGCCTTGTGTCCACTATGGACGTGCTGGTTCGACTCCAGTTACACGCACTTCTTTTCACAGAAAATTAACCCATTTCTTACTACCAATCATTATTTTTGTAAAATGAAAAACTGGTTATTTATTCTAATTTTGTGCTTTTCATTAAGTACATATGCTCAAAATGAGTTCATTAAAAAATCGGCTATAAAAGGGCAAGTTGTTGATTTTGAGACAAAAAAAGCATTAAGCGCTGCTCATATTTTAAATCTTAATTCTGTAACGGGTACAATTACAAATGACGAAGGTTTTTTTGAGTTACCTGCAAAAACCAATGATACAATAATGGTTTCTTATTTAGGATTTGAATCTATCAAGCTTAAAATTACAAATGATTTATTAAAAGGAAATGAAATTGTTATTGAATTGTATGAAAAATCAGAACAAGTTAAAGAAGTAATTATCAAATCTACCAGATTAATTGGGGTATTAGAAGTTGATGTAAAACAAGTTCCTAAAGATAAGTTCACTCGAATTCGAATTAACGGACTACCACAAACTTATGAAGTAGGAAAACCCAAGAACAATAATTATTCTTCTCCTGTAGCTGCTTTATTTCAGCCTGTTGATTTTTTATATAATTTATTTGGTAAAAAGCCTAAGCAATTGAAAAAATTGCAAAAAATTAAAAAAGAGGATGAGCTACGAAAAATAATGGCAGGAAAATTTGATAGAGAAGTTATGATGGAATATTTAGAGATGGATAGACAAGAACTAATGGAGTTAATGGATGATTGTAATTACTCTGAATATTTTATAAAAAGAGCCAGTGATTTGCAAATGATTGAAGCTGTGCTAGACTGTTATGAGAACTACAAAGCTTTAAAAAAGGGTAAAATAGAAAGAGAACGATTACCAAAAAAGAAAAACAAGGGTTAAAAAATAATTTTAACCCTTGTTTCAACTATTAAAAACTAACTAACGATTGTAACAATCAATCTTTTTCAACTAAAAATTATTAACTTTCTTCTGTTAGTAAGACGCTCTCAAAACATTATTGTTACGAATAAGAGAATTTTTAACAGGTTCTTAAGAATATAGAGTTTAATAGAGTTATAGAAGTTATTGATTCCCTAAAATAATAGGCATTCCACTTTTCCCAGATCCAATAACCACCACTTTACTGTTTGGAGATTCAGCTAATTTATTGGTTGCTTCAATACCTTTATCTTGTAAAATTTTAGCTGTTAAAGAAGCACTTAAAATTCTATTAGCATCTGCCTTACCTTTCGCTTCTATTCTTTGGCGCTCAGCTTCTTTCTTGGCTTTCTCTAACCGAAATTCATATTCTAAGGATTCTTGTTCTTGTTTTAACTTTCGTTCTATAGCATCTTTAATAGTTGGTGGTAGCGTTACATCTCTAACTAAAATTTCATCTAATTCAATGTATTGATTGCTAACAATTTTTTTAGTTTCTTCAAAAATTTCTTTTTGTATTGCATCTCTTTTACTTGAATATAACTGCTCTGGAGTATAACGACCTACAACACTTCTCGCTGCAGAACGAATAGTTGGGAGAATAATACGTGATAAATAGTCTTCTCCTATCTCTTGATGTAGTTTACCCAAGCTATTAATGTCTGGTTTATACCAAGCAGATGCGTCTAATTGTATGTCTAAACCATTGGAAGAAAGTACTTTCATTTTTTCAAAAATCTCTTGGCGTCTTACTTCATAAACGTACACTTTATTCCAAGGGGCGACAATGTGAAACCCTTCTCCTAAAGGAGGTGCATCTGTTACAACACCTCCACCAAAAGTTCGGTACAAAACACCTGCCTTACCTGATTCTATGGTAACGGCTGTCTTTGAAAAAAATATGATCGCTGCTATTGATAAAAAAATTATTAAAAGTGCTTTTTTAGGGAAATTAAACTCTACTTGATTGTTTGCCATTTTATTTCAGTTTGATTTCTAACAAATTTACTACATATACTAGTAAAACCTAGTTTTTAAAGGAACAATCTTTTTTTTCTGTTTCTATTTCTAATGTTATATGTTCTAAAGAAAATTGCTCTTTTAAAATATGTTTAACCTTTATTTTTATAGGCTTTATTTCTTCTAAGTACACAAACTTGTTTTTTACTACTAGATGAGCTGTAAAAATGTTATACTCTCCATCCATAGTCCAAATATGGCAATCATGAATTGCAGTCACTTCATCTAAATCTAGTATAGCCATTCTTATATCATCAACAGAAATATTTTGGGGAGATCCTTGTAAAATAATTCGTACACTTTCTTTAATGTTTTTAAAAACGTTAAATAATACGTAGAGCGCAATTGCTAATGACAAGATTGGATCCAAAATAGGAATTTCCCAAAATTGCATAATAATACTAGCCACTAAAACAGCAATCCAACCTAAAACATCTTCTAATAGATGCAAAGAAACAACGCGTTCATTAAGTGTCTTTCCTTTTTTTAATTTCAAAACAGCAGCACCGTTTACAAAGATTCCTAAAATTGCAAGCCACATCATCCCTTTTGCATTTGGATTTTCTGGGTTTATAATTCGTGGAATGGCTTCTGTAATAATAAATATAGAACCTACAATAAGAATAATAGAATTAATAATTGCTCCTAATAAAGAAAATCTTTTGTATCCATAAGAGTATGTTTTAGTCGCTTTTTTTGATGATAGCTTCTGAAAATACCACGCCAAACCTAAGCTTAAACTATCACCTAAATCATGTAGCGCATCAGACATAATTGCTAAACTATTGGTGTAAAAACCACCAATAAACTCAATTAACGTAAACGCCAAGTTTAAGAAAAAAGCAGTTGCTATGTTTTTAGAAGAATCGGAATGATGTACATGATGATGCCCCATATTTACTAAATTTTACCATAGTACTTTCGAGCAAACCACTCAAAAGTTAATAACGCTACAATTACAGTTAAAATCAGCCACCACTCTATCAAGTTTTCTTGTTTTATTTTTGATTTTTGAATGCTTCTGTACTCATTATTATTCAGTAAATCTTCAATCAAACTCTCTATCTGATTCGGAAAATAAAGCTGGTTGCTTGTATTGGCTGCAAGCATTTCCATTTCTCTCTTATTTGCAGTAATAAACTGTGATTCAATTTGATTCTCTAAAACCTTAAAGGTTCCTCTAACACGTTTCCCTGTTCGTTTCTCTCGAACCGTATAACGATAGTTTCCTGAAGACAGATTTTCTACAATAGAATTATACGAGTTAATTTGCTTTGAAAAAGGTAGTATTGTTTTTTCCTTTGTATCTGTATTTTCAATTTCTAATTCAAGATTGGCTTTTTTATCAAGCTGATAATTTTCGTCAAAAAAATAAGTTGTAAACACAATTGGATTATTAGCGTAGTGAATGGCAGAAACATCAACTTCTAATCTGTTCCTATTTTTTACTGATGATAAATACTGAATTATATTTGAAACAAATGCGTCAAACTCCTTAAAAGATTCATACTTTAAAAAGCTGGCTGCTCGCCACTTCCAAATACCTTCTCCAAATAAAACTGCTTGTTTTTGTTGCTTTTTATTAAAAACAGTAAGTAATGGTTGTTCTGTATTAATATTATTTACTTTTTGAAATAGTAATGTGCTATGAGGAACATTTATTGAAATTTCTCCATATATGTCGTTTAAAGGAGAAAATGAGTTAAAACCAATGTCTTCTTGTTGAAAAGACAAAAATCCTTTGTTAAAGGAAGCTGTGTAATTTTCTTCAGAGTCTATATAGTTTTTGGAAAATCCTAACTCAAATGAGTTTAGAAAGCTAAAATCGGTTTGTTTTCCTGTTACTAACAGCATGTTTTTTCCTTTGTCAAGAATATTTGTTAGGATGTTATGAAAGTTATTTGTTGGTTGGTAAAGAATTATCGCTTGAAAATCTTCCAATACAAAAGAATCTTGTGGTCTTTTTATCACTACAGATCTTTTTTCATTGCTTTCTATACTTCTTTTAAATGCTCCTACATCTGGATGTGTAAAATCTGACAGTATTAAAATTTTAGCTTGTTCATCAAGTACGTTAACTGAAAAATCTTTTTGATTGTTAACCCTATTTTTTTCATTTTCAATTGGAGCTATTTTTACCGTATAAAACTGATTTCCAATATTTTTTGATTGTATCTCAAACAAAACACGTTGTGATTCATTAGCTGGAATTAAAATGTTCTTTTTTGCAATTATTTTTCCTCCTTGCGTAATAGAAATTTGCCTTTTTATGGGTTGATTTCCTTTAAAATAAGTAAATACTTCAACAGGAAATTGATTGTTTAAATAACTGTATTTATTAACATTTACTTTTGTGATTTCAATGTCTTCATACTGAGCTGTGTCTCCAAATACAACTGGATATATGTCTGAACGACCTGTAAAATAACGATAGCTTGGTCCTATAGTTTGATTACCATCACTCAATATAAGTGTTGCTTTTGATTGAGATAACTTGTCTGTTTCTGATAGTGTTTTATAAATATTTGTTTGACTTCCTGAAAAAGAGAGAGAATCTAAAACAGAAAGTTCACTTGAAAACTTATAAAAAGAAACTTCAAACTTTTCTTTTAATGGGCGAGAATCTTGCAACTTAGATAAAACCGATTTAACAGTATTTGACTGTTTTAAAAACTTAATTGATTTTGTATCATCAACTAAAATAGCTAAAGATGGTTTTTCTGTAAAAAGAGAAGTTCGTTCAATTTTAGGGTTAATTAGTAATAGAAGCAATAAAAAGAAACTCATTCCTCTTGTTATGAAAAGAATTATATTATATCGATTCTTTATTTTTTCTTTATAAAAATAAAGAATCCAAGAAAGAGCAAAACTTCCTAACAAAGAAAGTATAACCAAAAAAAGAGTGAGTATCGGCACTTATAGTTTATAAAAATGGAAAGTTACTTATAATCTCTTGAAAACAAAAAACCCGCTTCAAACGATTGAGCGGGTTTTAACTATTCATTTTTTTTGTTCTATGTTAACATTCCTCCATCAACACTTAGTGTTTGGCCTGTGATATATGAACTCATATCAGATCCTAAGAAAACACAAGCATGAGCTATATCTTCTGGACTACCTCCTCTTTTTAACGGAATAGTATCTCTCCATCCTTGCACAACGTTTTCATCTAAATTAGCTGTCATTTCAGTTTCTATAAACCCAGGAGCTATTACGTTACTTCTAATATTTCTTGATCCTAACTCTAATGCAACGGATTTAGAAAATCCTACAATTCCGGCTTTTGAAGCTGCATAATTAGCCTGACCTGCATTTCCTTTCAACCCAACAACAGAACTCATATTGATAATTGAGCCTCCTCTTTGTTTCATCATCGGTCTGATAACAGCTTTTGTTAGATTAAAAACCGATTTTAAATTTACTTCTATTACTTTATCAAAATCTTCTTCGCTAATTCTCATTAGCAAATTATCTTTTGTTATACCTGCATTATTTACTAAAACATCAATAGAGCCAAACTCTTTTAACACATCATTTGCCAACTCTTGAGCGGCATCAAAATCAGCAGCGTTGGATTGATATCCTTTCCCTTTTACTCCAAAACTAGCAATTTCTTGTTCTAACGACTTAGCTGCTTCTACAGAAGAACTATATGTAAATGCAATGTCCGCTCCTTGTTTTGCAAATTCAATAGCGATTCCTCTACCAATCCCTCTAGTAGCACCCGTTATTATTGCAGTTTTATTCTCTAGTAGTTTCATAATGTGTGTTTTATAGAATTTTAGCTAAGTACTTTTGCTACCATTTCTCCAATTTTAGCTGGAGATTCTACTACATGGATTCCATTTTCTGCTAAAATTTTCATTTTTGCTTGTGCTGTATCATCAGCGCCACCAACAATCGCACCAGCATGTCCCATTGTTCTCCCTGCAGGAGCTGTTTGACCAGCAATAAAACCAACAACAGGTTTTCTGTTTCCATCAGCTTTAATCCATTTAGCAGCTTCTGCTTCTAATTGTCCGCCAATTTCTCCAATCATAACAATTGCTTCTGTGTCTTCATCATTCATTAACAATTCTACAGCCTCTTTAGTAGTAGTTCCAATAATAGGATCTCCTCCTATTCCAATTGCAGTTGTAATTCCAAATCCTTGCTTTACAACTTGGTCAGCAGCTTCGTATGTTAACGTTCCTGATTTAGAAACTATACCAACATTTCCTTTTTTAAAGATGAAGCCTGGCATAATACCTACTTTTGCTTCTTCTGGTGTGATAACACCGGGGCAATTAGGACCAACAAGTGTACAATCTTTTCCTTCTATATAAGCCTTTACTTTAACCATATCAGCTGTTGGAATTCCTTCTGTAATACAAATGATTACCTTAATTCCAGCATCTGCAGCTTCCATAATAGCATCTGCAGCAAAAGCTGGCGGAACAAAAATGATTGACGTATCTGCACCAACTGCATCAACAGAATCTTTTACGGTATTAAAAACAGGTTTTTCCAAATGCTCTTGGCCTCCTTTACCTGGAGTTACACCTCCAACTACATTGGTTCCATATTCAATCATTTGACTTGCATGGAAAGTTCCTTCACTACCTGTAAAACCTTGTACTATAATTTTGGAATTTTTATTAACTAGAACGCTCATTGTTGATTGTTGTATTTTTAAAATTTAAAGCAAAAGTACTTTATTGATTAATTTTATTGAAACAAATTTGTCGTTTATTTTTGATCTCTCATCAATTGTTTTACAAAAGCTATCTCTTTGAGCTTTTCTCTTGATTCTGAAACAGGAGTGCCAAAGTAAATTTTACCTGCTTTAAGACTTTTAGACACGCCTGTTTGTGCTAATATTATAGCTCCTTTTCCTATTGTAAGATCACTCACAATACCTACTTGACCCCAAATAACAACATCATCTTCTATAACAACACAACCCGCAATTCCGGTTTGAGAGGCAATTAGGCAATTTCTACCAATAACCGTATCATGCCCTACATGAATTTGATTATCTAATTTAGATCCTTCTTCAATTATTGTATCTCCAGAAACACCTCTATCAATTGTGCAAGAAGCCCCTAAGTGAACATTATCTTTAATTATTACTCGCCCCCCCGAAAGAAGTTGATCATAACCCTCGGGTCTCTTTTTATAATAAAAAGCATCTGCTCCTAAAACCGTATTTGCATGGATTACAACATTGTCTCCAATTATCACATTACTATAAATAGTAACGTTAGGATGAATTATA
This sequence comes from Bacteroidia bacterium, assembly GCA_030428865.1. Taxonomy (GTDB): domain Bacteria; phylum Bacteroidota; class Bacteroidia; order Flavobacteriales; family Flavobacteriaceae; genus Polaribacter. The sequence goes on from JAUIEK010000003.1 coordinate 114,160, forward strand.
CAATTTTTACCTATAACAACATTGTCTCCTATAAATACATTGGGCTGAATGACTGTTTCTTTTCCTATTTTGGCAGAATCAGAAATGGTTTGTTTTGACTGAATAAAAGGATTGAAGTGATTCGTTATTTTATTAAAATCTCGAAAAGGATCATCAGAGATTAATAATGCCTTTCCTTTAGGGCAGTCTACTTCTTTATTAATTAAGATAATTGTTGCTGCAGAATTTAAAGCTTTTTCGTAGTATTTAGGATGATCTACAAAAACAATATCACCAGATTCTACAACATGAATTTCATTGATTCCTAAAACAGGAAAATTATCTTCTCCTATATAATCAACACTAATTAAATTAGCAATTTCTTTTAGTGTTTTGGGCGATTTAAACTTCATTTACAAGAGCTATTCTTTTATTCTTTCTACATAAGCTCCTTTTTCTGTATCTATTTTGATTTTGTCTCCTTCGTTAATAAATAAAGGCACATTAACCTTAGCTCCAGTCTCTACAGTGGCTGGTTTTGTGGCGTTGGTAGCTGTATTACCCTTTACTCCTGGTTCAGAATGTGTAACTTCTAAGACAACATGAGAAGGCATTTCTACCGATAATGGCAAGCTATCTTCCGTATTAATAAGTACCGTTACCACTTCTCCTTCTTTTAATAAATCGGGAGCATCTAATGTGTTTTTTTGAAGAGCAATTTGAGTATAGTCTTCAGTATTCATAAAATGATACGTATCTCCCTCATTGTATAAGTACTGATATTTGTGCGTTTCTACACGAACATCTTCAATTTTATGTCCTGCAGAAAAAGTATTATCAATAACTTTTCCTGTTGTAACACTTTTTAGTTTTGTTCTTACAAAAGCAGGTCCTTTCCCTGGTTTTACATGTAAAAACTCAATTATTTTGTAAATATCGTGGCTGTATCGTATGCATAAGCCTTTTTTAATATCAGATGTTGTAGCCATTTAAAATATTATTTAACTTGTTTTGTAATATCCTTTCATGATTCCTCTGTGAGAATCTTTAATAAACTGAATAATTTCGTCTCTCTCTGGAGTTGCTTCCATTTCTGCTTCTATGATTTCTATGGCTTGAGAATTATTATAATTCTTTTGAAACAGAATACGGTAAATCTCCTGTATTTCTCTAATTTTTTCTGATGAAAACCCCCTTCTTCTTAACCCAATAGAATTAATTCCTACGTAAGATAATGGTTCTCTCGCTGCTTTTACATAGGGAGGAACATCTTTTCTTACCAAAGAACCACCTGTTACAAAAGCATGACTTCCTACAGAAGCGAATTGATGAACAGCAACCATTCCTGCTAGTATAACATTATCTCCTACATTTACATGACCTGCTAAGGTTGAATTATTAGAAAAAATACAATTGTTCCCTACTATACAATCATGCGCTATGTGACTGTATGCCATTACCAAACAGTTTTTACCAATTACTGTTTTCATTTTATCAACTGTTCCTCTATTAATAGTTACACATTCTCGAATAGTTGTATTATCTCCAATAATAGCTGTTGATTCTTCATCATCAAACTTTAAATCTTGCGGAATGGCTGAAATAACAGCTCCAGGGAAAATTCGGCAATTTTTTCCTATTCTAGCACCTTCCATAATAGTAACATTAGACCCAATCCAGGTACCAGAGCCAATCTCTACATTGGCGTGAATAGTTGAAAAAGGTTCTATAACTACATTTCTAGCGATTTTTGCTTGGGGGTGAACGTATGCTAACGGTTGATTCATGTATTTTTTGTTTTAATTATTTGCGCCATCAACTCTGCCTCTACAACAAGCTTATTATTAGCATATCCATAAGATTGCATGTGGGCAATGCCTCGGCGCGAAGGAAGTAATTCACATTTAAAAATTAATGTATCTCCTGGTAATACTTTTTGTTTAAACTTAACATTATCTATTTTCATAAAATACGTTAGGTAATTTTCAGGATCAGGTACTGTACTTAAGAAAAGAATGCCTCCGCATTGAGCCATTGCTTCAATTTGCAAAACTCCAGGCATAACAGGAGCACCAGGAAAGTGACCCACGAAAAAATCTTCATTCATTGTCACATTTTTAAGCCCTACTACATGCTTATCACTCAGCTCTAGAATTTTATCTACTAATAAAAATGGAGGCCTATGAGGTAATATTTCCATGATTCTATTAACATCCATTAGAGGCTCTTTGGATAAATCAAACTGAGGAACATAATTACGCTTTTCTCTCTTGATAATTTTAGATAGTTTCTTCGCAAATTGAGTATTTACTAAATGACCTGGCTTATTAGCTATAATCTTTCCTCTAATTCTTGTACCAACCAAAGCAAGATCACCAATAACATCAAGAAGCTTATGGCGTGCTGCTTCGTTTGCCCAGTGTAGCGTTAAATTATCTAATATGCCATTGGGCTTAACTTTTATATCTTCTTTATTGAAAGCATCTTTTAATTTGTGCATTGTTTTTTCTGATAATTCTTTATCAACATAAACAATAGCATTATTAAGATCACCTCCTTTTATTAAGTCATTTTCTAGAAGCATCTCGATTTCGTGAAGAAAACTAAATGTTCTAGCTGCAGCGATTTCTTCTTTAAAATCACTCATATTTTCTAATGAAGCATTTTGAGTTCCTAAAATCTTCGTACCAAAGTCTACCATAGCGGTAATTTGATACTTATCAGAAGGCATTAAGATAATTTCGCTTCCTGTTTCTTCATCTTTGTAAGAAATAATTTCCTTAACAACGTACTCATTAATTTCTGCATCTTGCTCTTCAATTCCTGCTTTTTCTAGAGCCTCTACAAAAAACTTAGAAGAACCATCCATTATTGGTGGCTCAGAAGCGTTGATTTCAATTAGTAAATTATCTAAATCTAACCCTACAGCTGCAGCCAAAACGTGTTCTGTGGTCTGAATATACACTCCGTTTTTCACCAAATTTGTTCCTCTTTGTGTATTAGTTACGTATTCAGCTTTAGCTTCTATAGTTGGTTTCCCTTCTAAGTCAACTCTTACAAAGGCAAATCCATAATTTGCTGGGGCAGGTTTAAATGTTAACGTTACATTATTTCCTGTATGCAGCCCCACACCTGATAGGCTAATTTCTTTTTGAATTGTTTTTTGTTTCTTACTCATTATTTTTACTTTGAGCAGTTTGTTTTTCTATTTCATTAACTCGACTTACCACTTTGGGTAAATCTTTAAAGTGGACATAAGATTTATTGAAGTCTTTATACTCAAATGCAGGTGATCCTTGAACAACCTGATTGTCTTTTAAGCTTTTTGTTATGCCTGATTGTGCTTGAATTTTAAGATTGTTGCCAAGCGTTAGATGCCCAACAATACCTACTTGACCTCCAATCATACAGTTCTCTCCTATTTTTGTTGATCCTGCAACACCTGCTTGAGAGGCAATTACTGTGTTTTTACCAATTTCAACATTGTGAGCAATCTGAATTTGGTTATCTAACTTTACACCTTTTCGTATTATTGTTGAACCTAATGTAGCTCGGTCAATTGTTGTTCCTGCACCAATATCTACATTATCTTCTATAATAACATTTCCTATTTGAGGTACTTTGTTGTACTGTCCATTTTCATTAGGTGCAAAACCAAATCCATCTGAGCCTATAATGCTTCCAGAGTGAATAGTACAATTACTTCCTATCTTACTTTCTGAGTATATTTTTGATCCTGCAAACAGCATACAATTATCTCCAATTGTAACATTATCTCCAATGTAAACATTTGGATAAATTTTCACATTATTTCCTATTACAACATTATTTCCAATATAAGCAAAAGCGCCGATATATTCATTTGAACCTATCTTGGCAGAATCAGAAATGAAATGAGGAGTTTCTCTACCTATTTTGTTATTCTTAACTTGATTGTAAAACTCCAATAATTTAGAAAAAGCCTCATATGCACTTTCCACTTTAATTAAAGTAGAAGAAATTGATTTTTCCGGCTCAAATGTTTTATCAACTATTGTTATTGAAGCTTTTGTAGAATATAAATATGGATAATATTTTGGGTTTGAAAGAAATGTTAAAGACCCTTCTTCTCCTTCTTCAATTTTAGAAAGCTTAAAAACTTCTATCTGCTCATCTCCAACAATATCTCCTTCTAATAATTCTGCTATTTGTTTGGCTGTAAATTTCATTAATCGCAAAAGTAAAAAAAAAACTTGGATGCCTACACTAAATTAACTTCTTTGGATAACATAGAAATTGCTTTGTTACAGGTTTAGAAAGGGCTTGTAGATTTAATTGATCGGATGCTTTTGCTATATCTTTTAATGTCCCTTTTTTTGATACAATCTTTATTGGTTGTTCCTTGTTGTATGCCTGATTGGAAATCTCACCTGTAAAAACAAAATAATCCAAATCTGAATCTGATAGATTAAATTGTTTTTTTACCTTATCTTGAATTAATAAAATATATTGATTTTTTATCTGTTTATCATGCATTTCTATTTTTAACAACTCTCTATTAATAATCATTTTAGATAAATATGAAAGAACTACATCTTCATGATTCATCCAGCTTTTTATTGCAGAAATAATATCAAAATCATCTAGTTGAGAAAAAACTTTCAATACATTTTTATCAAAACTCTCTTTATCAATCTTACTACGTAAAAAGTAATTAAGTGCCTCACTTGCTAAGACCGCTTCTCCTTTTTGTGCCAACTCTTTTGCTCTCTGCAAAACTTTTACCAATACACTCTCAGCAACTAAACTTGTTTTATGTAAATATACTTGCCAGTACATAAGTCTTCTAGCAATTAAGAATTTTTCTACAGAATAGATTCCTTTTTTTTCTATAACTAGTTCATCATCAACAACATTCATCATTGCTATTAATCGATCAGAACTAATGTTTCCTTCTGCTACACCAGTGTAAAAACTGTCTCGTTTCAAATAGTCAAGTCTATCGATATCTAACTGACTTGATATTAACTGATGCATATATTTTTTGTGATACTTTCCTGTAAAAATATCTATTGCCAAAGAAAGTTTCCCTTTAAAAACTTCATTTAACTGATACATGTACTTCAAAGAAATCTCTTCGTGTGTAATCCCTTCTACAATACTATGTTCTAGCGCATGAGAAAAAGGACCATGACCAACATCATGCAGTAAAATAGCAATACAAAGTGCATTTTCTTCAACCTCGCTTATATCAATTCCTTTTACGCGTAGTACTCTAACGGTTTTTTGCATCAAATCAAGACAACCTACAGCGTGATGAAACCGAGTATGATTAGCTCCTGGATAAACTAAATTTGACAATCCCATTTGCGATACTCTTCTTAAACGCTGAAAATACGGATGCTCTATAATATCAAAAATTAAGCTATTGGGAATTCTGATAAATCCATAAACAGGATCGTTTAGAATTTTAAGTTTATTCGTAGTATTTTTATTCAACTGTAAAACTTTACTGCAAACTAAAACTAAAAATAGTAGATTGCCAAAAACGACTTTATTTTATTAGCATTATTTTAAGTAAATATCATTGCCTATAAATACTAAAAATAGATACTTTTAAAGTTCAGATAAACAAAATGAAATATGCACATACTTTGGGTTGATGATGAAATCGACATATTAAAACCTCACATTCTTTTTTTAGAACAAAAAAATTATCAAGTAACGCCTTGCTCAAATGGAAATGATGCAATTGAGCTTGTAAAAGAAACTACTTTTGATATTGTTTTCTTAGATGAGAACATGCCAGGTATTTCAGGACTGGAAACATTAAATGAAATTAAAGTTATTCATCCTAATTTACCCATTGTTATGATTACAAAAAGTGAAGAAGAATACATAATGGAAGAAGCAATTGGCTCTAAGATTGCTGACTATTTAATAAAACCCGTAAATCCAAATCAAATATTATTAAGTCTAAAGAAAAATTTGGATCATTCCAGATTGATTTCTCGAAAAACAACGGCAAACTATCAGCAAGAATTCAGAAAAATCGCAATGGATTTGGCAATGGTAAATACATTCGATGACTGGGTTGAATTATATAAGAAGTTAGTGTATTGGGAGTTAGAATTAGAGACAATAAACGATTCTGGTTTAATTGAAATCTTAGAAAGTCAAAAATTAGAAGCGAATAGTTTGTTTTTTAAATTCGTTAAAAAGAATTATCAAAACTGGCTAACATCTGACGATAAACCCCTTTTTTCTCATACATTATTTAGAGAAGTTGTTGTGCCCGAATTAAAACAATCAGAAAAAGGACTGCTTTGGGTTGTTATAGACAACCTTCGATATGATCAATTCCGAATTTTAGAACCGCTAATTAACAAACACTATAAAAAAGAAACAGAAAAAGCTTATAGCAGCATCTTACCTACAGCAACTCAATATGCTAGAAATGCTATTTTCTCTGGATTGATGCCTTCTGAGATGGAGAAAAAACATCCTGATTTATGGAAAAATGATACTGATGAAGGTGGCAAAAATATGCATGAAGATGCCTTTCTTACTCATCAAATTAAAAGATTAGGCTTAAACACTCATCATGAGTATTATAAAATTTCCAATTTAAAAGATGGACGTGAATTAGCTGACAACTACAATAAGACCAAGCAGAACGACCTAACTGCTATTGTGTACAATTTTGTAGATATGCTTTCTCACTCAAAAACAGAAATGGAAGTAATTAAGGAACTCGCGGGTGATGACAAAGCCTACCGATCTCTCACAGAAAGCTGGTTTAAGAATTCACCTCTGTTTGAAATTATTCAAAAAGCACAAAGTCTGGGACAAAAATTAATCATAACAACTGATCACGGAACGATAAATTCTAAACACCCTTCAAAAGTAATTGGAGATAAGAATATTAGCAGCAACTTAAGATATAAAACAGGTAAGAGTATTAGCTACGAAGAAAAAGATGTTTATGCTGTAAAAAATCCGAAAGACATTTTTTTACCAAGTGTAGCTTTTAACAGCCCGTTTATATTTGCTAAAGAAGATTTGTTTTTTGCTTACCCTAACAACTATAATCATTTTGTAAAGTATTATAAAAACACCTATCAACACGGTGGGATTTCTTTAGAAGAAATGATTATACCTTGCGCAATATACAATCCTAAATAATAAATTTCTTTTCTTAATTTGATTGCATGAAAAAAGACTATCAACTCCAGAATATATCTTCAATTGCCAAAGAAATTATAACAAAAGCACAATACAAAACTTTACTTTTTTATGGTAAAATGGGTGTAGGAAAAACAACTTTAATCAAAGAGATTTGCAAACAATTAGGTATAAAAGATGTTACAAGTTCTCCTACTTTTTCTCTTGTAAATGAATACCATGGGAATACGGGTGAAATTGTTTATCATTTTGATTTTTATAGATTAAATAGTGAATCAGAAGCTTATGATATAGGGATTGAAGAATATTTTAATTCTGGAAATTGGTGTTTAATAGAATGGCCCGAGAATATTGAAAATTTATTACCTTTAGAATCTTCCATCGTTAAAATAATAGAATTGAGTGATGGAAAACGAAGCATTCAGTTAAATTAGCGCGTATGGGTTCACTTTCTCCTTTTAGTAAACAAGAGCTTTTACCTCAAGAGGAAAAACTTGAAATTAAGAAACAAAAAGGTGAGCTTTTTATTGGATTACCAAAAGAAACTCATTTTGAAGAAAGACGTGTAAGTTTAGCCCCTGATGCTGTTGCCGCTTTGTGTGCTCACGGGCATCGAGTTGTTATAGAATCAGATGCAGGAAAAGGCTCTAACTATACTGATCAAGAATATTCAGAGGCTGGAGCAAAAATATCTTATGATGTAAAAGAAGTTTTTTCTTGTAATATTATCTTGAAAATTGAACCCCCTACTTTAAAAGAAATCGAACTCATCAATCCGCAAACTGTTCTAATTTCTGCTCTGCAATTAAAAACACAATCAAAAAAGTATTTTGAAGCGTTGGCTAATAAACGAATTACAGCAATTGCTTTTGATTATGTAAAAGATGAACATGGTGTCTATCCTTTTGTAAAATCACTTAGTGAGATTGCTGGAACTGCCGCTGTTTTAATTGCTGGAGAAATTATGAGTGGAGTAAATGAGGGTAATGGATTATTGTTTGGGAACATTAGTGGCATTCCTCCTACTGATGTTGTTATTTTAGGTGCTGGAACTGTTGGTGAATTTGCTGCAAGAGCTGCCATTGGTTTAGGTGCTCGTGTAAAAGTTTTTGACAATTCTATAACTAAACTCAGAAAATTACAGCATTGTTTGCACTTGCCTATTTATACATCAACTGTACAACCAAAAACGTTAGCGAAAGCCCTCAGAAGATGTGATGTAGTAATTGGGGCAATAAGAGGAAAAAATAGATCTCCTGTAATCGTTTCTGAACCTATGGTAGAAAAAATGAAAGAGGGAGCTATTGTAGTAGATGTTAGCATTGATAGAGGCGGCTGTTTTGAAACATCTAAAGTAACTACTCATAGTAAGCCTACTTTTCAAAAACATGGAGTTATTCATTATTGTGTACCTAATATTCCTTCTAGGTATGCTAGAACAGCTTCTTTGTGCATCAGCAATATTTTTACTCCGTATCTTTTAAGTATTGCAGAAGAAGGCGGCTTTGAAAATGCTGCTCGTTTTGACAAAAGCTTGCGAAATGGCATGTATTTTTATCATGGAATTCTAACTAATAAAACCGTTGCTGATTGGTTTGATCTTCCTTACAGAGACATCAACTTATTAATATTATAATTAAGTTTGCACATCGTAAAAAGATGTCATGAAAATTTTAAAACGAATTGGTTTTTATTTAATAGGTGTTTCTTTAGGATGTATCGTTGTAATTTTTATCTGGAAAGGAAAAGATGTTTCTTTTGATTATGGTATGGATGCTCGTACGCTAAGTTCTATACGGAAAAAGCAATTAATTTACACACCAGAAGTTCAACAATCAATGAATCAACTAAATATTGATAGTATTACTGTTCAAAAAATACTAAACACAGGTGATGTAGATTTTGGTAAAAGTAAAGCTAGACAAAAACCTTGTGCAGAATATTATATAATAGGAAAAGATTCTTTAAAAAACGTTCATTTATATATAGAGCGATGTGACTCGGTTGCCACGATTCAAAAGATGTGGAATATCAAGAATTAGACTTATAATATTCTTTAATTTTATCTACATTTTTAATGGATTTTTCGATCCATTCTTGATACAATTCTTGTTGTTCTATTTCTGATAAATTCCATTTTACATTACTTTTCTTAAGTCTTGAGGTTAAGTCCTGAAAAATAATCGCAGCTGCAACAGAAATATTTAAGCTTTCTGTAAAACCAACCATTGGTATTTTTAAAAATCCATCTGCTTTATTCATAACTTCTTTAGAAACACCCTCTTTCTCTTTGCCAAATACAAAAGCAGATTTTTTAGCAATATCGAAATCAGATAATAGACACGAATCGTTATGAGGCGTGGTTGCAATAATCTGATAACCCGATTTTTGCAATTTATCAATACAACTTAAAGTATTGTTTGCGGTTTCTCTATACTTATGCAACGTAATCCATTTTTGAGCTCCTTTCGCAACATGTCTAGAAACTTTGTTTACGTACTTATTTTCAATAACGTGAACGTCTTGTATACCAAATATATCACAACTTCTAATCACTGCACTAGCATTATGAGGTTGATAAATATCTTCTAAAACTGCTGTAAAATGACGAGTGCGCTCAGAAAGTACTTGTTTAAATAATTGTTTTCTTTTATCAGTAACGTACGTTTCTAAATATTCTAATAATGTTGATTTATTTAATTCCATTAGAACAAACATAGTAAAATTACTAATTTAGGAATATGAAAAAATTAGTTGTTCTAACTGGAGCAGGCATTAGTGCAGAAAGCGGCTTGAAGACGTTTAGAGATGAAAACGGACTATGGGAAGGTCATGATATCATGAAAGTTGCTTCTCCTGAAGGATACGCTAAAAACCCAGAGCTTGTATTAGATTTTTATAATCAAAGAAGAAAACAACTAAAACATGTAAAGCCAAACGAAGCACATCTAACTCTTAAAAAGTTAGAAAAGTACTATGATGTTTCTATCATTACACAAAATGTAGATAACTTACACGAAAAAGCTAATAGCTCCAAGGTTTTACATTTACATGGTGAACTAACCAAAGTACGAAGCACTAAAAATAATAACTTAATTTATGATTGGTTTGATGATTTGATTTTAGGAGATCTGTGTGAGTTAGGTTCGCAGTTAAGACCTCATATTGTTTGGTTTGGAGAAGCGGTTCCTATGTTAGAAGTTGCAATAGAAATTACTCAAAAAGCTGATATTCTTGTTATTATTGGCACATCAATGCAAGTGTATCCTGCTGCTAGTTTAGTACATTATTGCAAATCGGAAATACCAATTTACTTTATTGATCCTAAACCAATGATATCTGAATCTGCTTTTGAAAATTTGACGATTCTCTCAAAAACTGCCGTAGAAGGCACAAAAGAGCTTATGAAATTGTTAAGCTATTAAAAAATTCAAACAATTCTCCTTTAGAAATCTGTGCACCTTGTTCAATCAGTTTAAAAACTTCTGTATTTCTCTCGTTATTATATTTCTTATTTCCTGTATAGTAACTTAATGAATCGTCTTTAGGGTTTTTCAACAGCCATTGATATCCTTCTTTTTTCTGAAAATCTTGTTGCTGAGTAGTTTGAATCACAATTCTACTTATAGCATCTTTTTCACATTTAAATAAGTTGATTGTTTGAGTAGAAAAATGATCTAAATATTCTACTTTATTCAACACGTCTTCCCAGACCATATCACTAAAAAGATTTAACTCTTCTTCTACTAAATCAGGGTTTTGAGCTTTAATTCTAGTCCATTCATTTACATCGATTTCTTGAGAAGCCAAGAATTGAGCAAATTCTTCATGTAATGATTCAAGCTGTTCTTTGGTAAGTTGTCTGTATTTCATAAACAAAAAAACCTACCAAAAGGTAGGTCTTAATTTTTAGATATTTATTTTTAGTTGCTCTCTGGAACTACTTCAAAAGTAATATCTGCAACTACCTCTCTATGTAAGCGGATAGAAGCTTCATATTTTCCTAACCTTTTGATGTTACCTCCAACAACCTTAATATATTTCTTGTCTATTTCAGTTCCTGATTTTGCAATAGCTACTGCAACATCTATATTGTTTACAGAACCAAATAACTTATCTCCAGAACCAACTTTAGAAGCAATTTTAATATCTAAACCTTTAATAGTTTCTGCTATTTTGTTCGCTTCTTCTATTAGTTTTGCTTCTTTAAAAGCTCTTTGCTTTAACGTTTCTGCTAAAACTTTCTTTGCAGAAGTAGTAGCCAAAACTGCATATCCTTGAGGAATTAAATAATTTCTACCATAACCATTTTTAACGATTACAACATCATCTTTAAATCCTAAATTTTCTACGTCTTGTTTTAATATCAATTCCATAATACTACTTCTTTATTATTTTAACATATCACCAACGTATGGCATTAAAGCTAAATGACGTGCTCTTTTAATAGCTTGCGCCACTTTACGTTGATATTTTAATGAAGTTCCTGTTAAACGTCTTGGTAAAATTTTACCTTGCTCGTTTACTAAATACATTAAGAAGTCTGGATCTTTATAATCGATATACTTAATGCCACTTTTCTTAAAACGACAGTATTTTGCTTCTTTTTTAGTTTCTATATCTAGTGGTGTAAGGTATCTTACCTCTCCTTGCTTACCACCTCCTGCTTGTTGCTCAATTGATGATGCCATGGCTTACTTTTTTTCTGATTTAATACGTTCTCTTCTTTTTTCTGCCCAAGCTGCAGCGTGCTTATCTAATTTTACAGTTAAATAACGCATCACACTATCATCTCTTCTAAACTCTAATTCAAACGGAGCAATAGCTTCTCCAGAAACTTTGAATTCAAACATGTGGTAAAATCCACTTTTTTTCTTTTGAATTGGATATGCTAATTTTTTTAGCCCCCAATCTTCTTTTGAAATCATTTCGGCACCTTTAGAAACCAAATAGTCCTCAAACTTTTGTACTGTTTCCTTTATCTGAGTATCAGATAAAACGGGATTCAAAATGAAAACAGTTTCGTAATGATTCATAATACTTGTTGTTAAAAAATTATTTTTAAGGGTGCAAATATACAAAGTTTTTTAGCTTTTCTAACGCAGATAATTACATTTTCTATTGCTTAATTTATAAGTCAAATCGAACTCCCATAGAAATATTTCTAATTTCTGTTTCTTTAAACAACGGATTTAGATCATATTTTACATAAAAACCGATGTCTTTGTGTGCTATATAAGAACTTATTCCATAATGGTAACGATTCATATTAAAATTATTTTTTTGCAACTCTTCTATCCGTACTCCACTTTCATTTGTATATTCTAAATATTGACGTGTACCCATTTTAAAGCCTACAAATCCTCCTACTCCTATTCTCCAAGACTTACCTCTTCTATCATACACATCTCCATTATCTTTTTTTCTAGATTTAGAAAAATCAACTTCTAAGTGTAATGGAAATATCATTTGAACATGCCGTAATCTACTTTCTGTAGTTGGAAATGTGAACTCTTGTAACTCTGTTTGATCTCCATTAACTACATGATATTGATTGTTTTCTGCTCGTAAATTATTCCACAAGAAAGAAAATCCATATTTTAAGTAAAATTTAGATGGCTTTTTACTCAACCGATACTTTAATGCAAAGCCGACTTCGTAGAAACGCGATCGCCAAAATTGGTAAGGAGAATCTTCTAAATAAGAAAGCTTGTTATTTTCAAGAACATTATTTACTCCTGTAGCAAAGATAAAATCACTAGTAGTTCTTCTTCCCCATTTATTTTGAGCTCTTTTTCTCTTTCTATTTTTAACAAATTCATCATCTTCGTTCTTGAGGCGTAGTTGAAATGTTTTACCTCTAATAGTAAACACATCTTCATCGTAATAAACGTCCTCTCCTACAATTTTACCGTCTGTTTTATCTTGAACCAGTTTTTGAAGTTTGATTTGCTGAATATTAACTAATTCTTCAATTCTCCTTGCATGATATTGAGCCGCTTCTTTTTTTTGTTTTTCAGATTCTTCTGCTGATAATTCTCCTTTTTCAAACTGTAGATTAATTAACTTTACTTTTAGTTTGAGAGAATCTTTTTGTTGCTCAGTAATTCTATCAATATTTTTTGAAATTTTTTGTACTTCTTCTTCAAACGTTTTTGTTTGCGATAAGGCAATAGTTGCGCTAAACAACACTAATATTAGTATTATTCTTTTCATAATTTTAGGTATTAAATAATTTTTTAGGTTTACTTGTTTCTTGTTGCAATAACTGTAGCTAAATCAGACACTCGTTTTTTTACAAATTGTAAAAAGTTCTTTTTAAAGGTTTGTTCACTTAAATCAGTTTCTACTTCTGCCAAAATAGATTCAGCATCTACTTTTATTGGGTGATTTTTTAATTCTTCTTTTACTACTTTAAGAACTTCATTTCTAGATATTAAATACTTTTTATAGTATTGTTTTACAGCTTCTTTTTCGTGTGTTACAGCATATAAAAGGGCATCACTATCTACTGTGATTGAATTAATATCTACTTTAGGTTTTTTATTTTTTACATCTTTTTCTTTAACAATTTGATTTTTTAGTTGTTTTGGCTCTACTAAATTATTTTTTGAGTTTGCAATTGCTTTAAGGTTTCCTGACAACTCGTTGTCTGTTTTGTTATAATCTGCCTTTTGATTCGAAGTACTCTTTTTTTGTAATTCTCTTTTATCTAGGTTTTTATCTGCAATAACTTCTTTTAAATTATTGTGAAATTCAATTTCTTTATGCTTAAAAATATTAGTGTCTTTAGATTTATTTACATAAACATCATTAGTAGGTAGTTCATCAAAATTTGCATTCTTATTCTTTTGCATAAAAAACAAAGAAATAAGAATCAAAATAGAAGCCGCATAACTTACGTACCAAAATTTTCTGCGGTTTATCTTGCGTTCCTTATCATCTAATTGAACAGCTAAGCGTTCCCATGCTGATTTTGATGGAGTGATTTCTCTACTGTCTAATTTTTGTTTTATGTATTTATCTAGATTGTTCATTTGTTGAATAACTAATATTCATTTTAATATACTGTTCTTGAAGCCATTTACGAGCTTTAAATAATTGTGATTTTGATGTGTTTTCTGAAATTCCTAATTTCTTAGCAATTTCGGAATGCTTATAACCTTCTATTGCATACAGGTTAAACACCATTTTATATCCTTCAGGAAGCGTATCAATTATTTTTTGAATGTCTTCAACAGATGTGTTTTCCATATTCTCTGTTGCTTCATCTTGATAAACATACTCTTGGTCTGTTAACAAAAAAGGATTCTTTTTTTTCAGGTAAGATAAACAGGTGTTAACCATTATCTTTCGAATCCACCCTTCAAAGCTTCCTTCATTTTTAAATCTATGTAAGTGAGTAAAAGCTTTTAAAAAACCTGATAGCATGAGTTCTTCTGCATGATGCGTATCTTTTACATACTGCCTACAAACCCCTAACATTTTAGGAGAATATTGATCAAATAATTCTTTCTGAGCCTGTTTATCTTTTTTTATAGCTCTTTTAATTATTGATTGTTGCGACTTATGTAATGATATAATTCTCAATCTATTTTTCGATCAATTTTCACCTACAAACCTATAGACTACACATTTAAAAAAATGGTTGCCTATAGGTTTAAATTTTTAAAATATTTTTTTATTAAATTATTTAATACTCACAAAATCAAATACATAAGTATTTAGTTTTGTTTTAAATAATTAATCGCCTTTTCTAAAACGACATCTTTATTATTTATAAAATCTGATAAAGAAGGGGTTATTTCAATGTTAGGTACTACCCCAACTCCCACATATTTTCTTCCATCTAAGTATGTTGTTTTTCTAGTACAAACTCTAAAATATCCTCCCTTTGGGAGTTCAAAAAATAATGGTTGCCCTGTAGATCCATAAGTTTTTTGACCTATAATAGTTACATTTCTATCTGCCCCATCTAAACTTATCAAGAAATCTTCTGCTGCTGATGCCGTAGAATTACTTGTGAGCACCACTAATGGATACAATAATTTTGGCGCTTTAACATCATTTATTATTTTGTTTTTTGGTTCCATTTCCCAAACCCTATT
Source organism: Bacteroidia bacterium (assembly GCA_030428865.1). GTDB lineage: Bacteria > Bacteroidota > Bacteroidia > Flavobacteriales > Flavobacteriaceae > Polaribacter. Next base: position 129,411 of record JAUIEK010000003.1, read on the forward strand.
ATAATAATAATCAATATATTTTTTAAAATGAGCTATTGGTTTAATTCCTATTTTTTTTGTAGCTGTAGAATCACCAAATTGCCCCCAAGCTTTATAGCTTGCTAGATGCTTTCTGGTACTTCCTTGTCCTCCATAGAAATAAGGCTTATCTGTTAAATATTTTACTAGCTCATTTCCTACAGCACTACTTCCTCCTCCGTTTCTTCTAATATCTATAATTAGCTTTTTTACTCCGTATAACTTAGGAAGTATTTCTTTGAACTTTTGCTCTAACTTTGGGGAATATTCAAACGTTTTAATTTCTAAATATCCAATTTCATTAGTTAAGTTTTTAAACGACATAATTTCCTCACTTTTTTTTATTTCTGGATAGATCCAAGATTCATGCTTACCATTTATTAAAACCTTTACTTTTTGTTTTTTTCCTCCAGGAGTTTTGATTTCAAGTAATAATTTACTTCCAGTCAATCCTATTAACATTTTTTTCGCTCCTTGATTTTTAACTGTATGTTGTGGACCACTTATATAAGGGTATACCTCAGAGTTTAAATATTCAAGTACATTTATGCCATTTACTTTTATTATTTCACTTCCTTTAGGAATCTTATTTTCATAAGATTTGCCAATATTTATAATGTAAATTTTATCTCCAAAACGCTCTGTCTTTATTCTTGGATAATATAGTGCATCATTTATATACTTTGGATACATTACATTAGTATGACCATCTTTTAAATAAGCACAGAACTGTTTTAAAACTCTATAGTATTCATAATCGTTCTTTGCATTTATAACTTTAGTTAAATACAATTTGTATAAAGCGTCAAAATCTAATCCTGGAGAATTTTCGAAATACACAAAATTATAATTTACCTCTTGCCAAAATTTAGATAGACCATAAATGCGCTCTTCTGTGTTTATCTTTTTAAAATTTTGCGCTATTCCAAAAGTTGACAAAAACAACATCAAAAATCCAATAGCTATACCTTTCATTATTTCTGTTTTAAAAATTATTAGTACGCAAAAGAAGAAGATATCTTTGGTTTAAATGTCTTAAATTATCATTCTGGACTTATTTTTTATGCTTTAATTTAAATTGTTGCGGTGTTAATCCTGTTGTTTTTTTGAACACGGCGTTAAAGGTAGATTTTGAATTAAAACCACACTCAAAAGCAATACCAAGAATAGACAAATGATCATATTTAGTATCTATTACTTTTTTCTTAAACTCCTCAATTCTATATTCATTAATTAGTGTATTGAAGTTTTTCTTATAAAAACTATTTAAGACATATGATAACAACTGAGGGCTCGTATTTATCTTTTCTGCAACATCTTTTAAAGTAATTTCTGGATTTAAATATATTTTCTCTCTTTCAATAATATTTCTTACTTCTGTAGCACATGTTGCAACATCTTTTTCAGATACTTTATTATATACTTCGTTTTTCTTGTTTTTTATTGGAATTATAGTCTTTATATAAGCGCTTATACCTATCCAATATACCCACACTGAAAATATAATATAAAAAGGATAGTTATCTTCTAATGTATATTTTCTATGTTCTAAAAAATATGTTTTTCTAAAAACTATAAATATTAAAAAAGTAATAATTAATGTAATTATCACTTTTTTAGCCCACAAAAAAGAAACTTCATCTTTCTTTCCCTTAATATCTCTATGATGTTTATATATCATTATTATTATTGTTGCAGAGAGATATACTGTTATACTAATTATGATGGTATATATATTTATTTTATTGAATACATAAGTAATGTCCCTTCCAAAGATCCCCATTCTTGTAATGAAAACAACAATATCTATGAGTATCGGCGAAAAAAGCAAGCTATGCTTCCAAGTAAATACAAAACGTTCATCTAAGAGTCGTTTGATATAAAAATAAATAAGAGGCCCTATAGCATTCTCAAAAGTAAATGTAAAAACAAACGATAATGAATAAACTTTTTCTAATCTAGAATCAAATACAAAAAAAGAAAAACTAGAGGTAGCTATTGCTATTAATAGCAGTCCTAAAAATTTATTAGAAACCCCTTTTCTATTATTCAACAAGTGCAATACCCCAAAAATTAGTGCTTGTATAGCACCTATAAGAATAACAATATTAAAAACATTCAGTTTCATGTTTTAATTCTAATGTGAATCTACGGCAACAATAAAACGAACAGTACAAAAATATGCTACAGCCTAAAAGGCTATTTCTTATCTACGAGCTGTTTCTCTACTTTCAGAAAGTATTTTTTTTGTAGTATTTTAATCAGTGATGATTTTACTTTCTATAGACATTTCACAATTGTAATTGTCTCTAAAAAAATCATCTAACTCATCAGCTTTTAATGCTAATTGCATAATGTTGTTTCTAATTTCTTCGACTTTATGATCAGCATAAATATCAGACAAATGGATTCGATAAGAAATAAATATTTTGTTTTTATAAACACCTAAATAATAAGGTGCTACCTGATTTGAATTAATATATGTCAATAACTCTGCTAGGTTTTGCTTTGGCAAGTTATTTAACGGAGAGGTTGCAAAAAGATAATTATTTCCTGCTAAAAATATTCTAACCAAAGCACTTCCTTGGTGAAACTCCCAGAAATCTCTTCCTGCCCTACATATAACGGGGTTTATTCCTAGTTTCACAAGACCTTCTTCTATGAAGTTTGAAACGTATGATTTTTCAAACTCTTCAAAAACACTACTATCTATAGTATTTCCACAGCTGGAACAAAAATCAACTGCTTCTTCTATATAGCTATCGCAAGAGTTACATTTGACTCTATATTTTACGTCTTCAAAAGTATAGTCTTCTATCTCTTTTTTTAAGTCTAGATGTCTGATTCCAAATCCCACATTGTCTGCCTGAGTAAATTTAGATGTAGTTACTCCCACGAGCATTCCTTGCTCGTTAAGCATAGGTCCTCCTGAGTTACCAGGGTTTACGGCAGCATCAGTTTGTATGTAGTTTCTATCTCCCATAGGTTGATTTGGAGATGAAACAATTCCTTCAGTAACTGTAAAAGGCATGCCAAAAGGGAATCCATTAATATAAATTTTTTGCATATTAAACACATCAATGCTATCATTTAGCTGTATAGTGCTTTCTACTTTTTTTAATTTTTCCGCATGCAAAAAAGCTAAGTCAATTTCTGAGTTTACCATAACTACTTCTGCAACAAACCTGTCTTTTTCTTGGTTTTCTACGGCTACAACTTTGTTACCTGCAATAACATGGTAATTTGTAATTATAAAATTATAACCCGTAATTTTAAAACCACTACCTGTACCATTTGCTGTTATAATTTTATATATAGAGTTTTTTGTGTTTTCCATCTTAATTTTATTTAACTAAATAATCTTGAAAAAAGTCCTTTTTTAGTTCCTTTATCTGCACTTTTTTTATTGATACTACCTGTATATAAATCGTAAAAAACTTTAAGCAGTTTTGGCGCAGCATTTCCAGGAGTTAATCCTGACACTTCTTCAAGAACTTGTTGAATAACTGTTTTGTAATCATTTTCTAAATTAAAATCATAGAGCAATTTTAAAAAAGTAAATTGTAGATAATAGGAAAGATTAAAATAACTCTGTTTTGCCTCATATTCGTCTACAAACTTGCGTGAGTTTTCTAATTGCTCTTTAATAATTTCTTTGGAGCTTCTATACTGTAGGGAAATTAATTTCTCTGCATGGTAAACATCTTTCATAATTTCATCTTCACTTTTTTTACAAAGATTATTAATGAAATTTGTCCCCTTATCTATCCTATATTTAAAATCAAGATTTCCATTAAATAAATTAGGTATATATTCATCTAAATCTGAACGTAATGTGCCATGTACATACGGCATATTGGCAATTTTTAATAGTGAAATTACAATAAGATCCCATAAATAATCGTCCCATCTTTTTTCTTTGAAAAATTGTGAATAATTATTATAATCTTGTAGCACAGCACTAATTTGACCCCATACTTTTTGATATTCTTCAGATGTTAACAACTTCTTTTCGGGCTCTTTGTAAAAAGAAGCTTGATACTTTTCAATAAACATATCATCATAATCGTCTGCATACATGCATACTTCTCTTAAAATATCATAAATTTTATAAGGTTGACACAGAGATATGTCTGTTTCATACTCAAACCAAAGCTCCTTTTTCTCAAGGCGGATTTGAACCAGTGTAAGTGGATCAAAATTTACTTCTGAAACTTTTCGTAACAGGGCAACTTGATTAGTTTCACTTGTCATTTTTAGAAAAGGAGCTTTTAAACTAAAATTTTTATCTGTTATCGAAATATGAACTTCAGCAGACCCATGCATTTGCGTTAAATTAACTGGCTTTTCTAAATCGATTCCTTTTAATAATCTAGGATTAATATAGTTTAAAGTCTCAAATATTGCTTTTCTATATTTTTTCTCTTCAAAAGCATTATAAGCTTGCTCCCAATGCTCTACTTTAACAGTAGGTTCTTCTATGCTTTTTAATGGTCGTTCGTACTTAGGTAAAACATTTTCCATATTTAATTTATTGATGCTTTAGTATTGAAATGTTAGGAGATAAACTTACTATTTTTTGTTTTAAAAGCCATTAACTTAGGAGTAATTTTAATAGAAGTAAATGATTTAGCACTCAGTTCAAAATACATAAATAATCAAGAAATTTCTTAAAATCATTGATTATCTACATCAACAATAAAACGAATACCTCGAAAATCTGCTACAGCTATAAATGTATTTCTTATTTTATGAACTGTTTCTTTAGTCTTAGTAAGTGATTGTTTTGGCGGAATTTTAATGAGTACTTGTTTTATATATTGATTTCTGACTCTAGAAACAGCAGGAGATGACGGACCTAAAACAAATTCTTTAAATACATTTTGAAGCGCAATAAAAAGCCAGGTAATGGCCGCATCTACTTTTTGATAATCTTTGTGTTTTAAGGTAATTTTTATCATTCTGAAATAAGGCGGATAATGATATTGCCATCTTTCTTGTAATTGCTCTTTGTACATTGCAGCATAATCTGTAACTGAAACCTGTTGCAAAATTTGATGATATGGATTGTGTGTTTGAATGTATACTTTTCCTTGTTTTTTAGAACGCCCTGCCCTACCTGAAACTTGAACCATCAGCTGAAAAGCTTTTTCGTGAGCTCTAAAATCTGGAAAATTTAGGATTGTATCAGCATTTAAAACTCCAACAAGAGAAACATTGTCAAAATCTAATCCTTTTGAAAGCATTTGCGTTCCTACCAAAATATCAATTTCTCTTGCTTCAAATGCATTAATAATATTTCTATAACCATGTTTGCCCCTGGTAGTATCTAGGTCCATTCTTCCAATATTGTAATGCGGAAAAAGCTCTTTTAATTCAAGTTCAATCTGCTCTGTACCAAATCCTTTCGTATCTAACTGATGACTGCCACAAGCTCCACAATTATTAGGCATCGCTCGGTAATAATGGCAGTAATGGCATTTTAACTTATTCTTGTGTTTATGATAAGTTAAACTCACATCACAGTTTGGACATTGAGGTGAAACACCACATGTTGAGCACTCTACAATAGGAGAAAAACCTCTTCTATTTTGAAATAAAATAACTTGTTCTTTTTCTTCTAATGCTTTTTGAATTTCACCTAACAATGTATCTGAAAAATGACCTGTCATTTCTCTTTTTCGCTTTTTTTCTTTTATGTCTATAAGTTGAATTTCAGGAAGTGAAATATCTTTATGCCTTCTGTTAAGAGATACTAAGCCATATTTATGTTCTTGCGCATTATAATAACTTTCTAAAGATGGAGTGGCGGAACCCAACAATAATTTTGCTTGATGCATTTTTGCTAAAACAATTGCTGTATCTCTCGCATTATATCGTGGAGCAGGATCGAACTGTTTGTATGATGTTTCATGCTCTTCATCAACAATAATTAAACCTAAATTGCTAAATGGCAAAAGAACTGCTGAACGAGCGCCTATTATAATTTGTGATTTTTGTTTCTTGTCAAGAAGATTATTCCAAACCTCAACACGCTCATTCATGCTATATTTTGAGTGAAATACAGACATCGTATTTCCAAAATACATTTGTAAACGAGAAATTAGTTGAGTTGTTAATGCTATTTCTGGAAGCAAAAAGAGAACTTGCTTTCCTTTACTTATAGTTTCCTGAATCAACTGCATGTACACTTCTGTCTTTCCAGAACTGGTGATACCGTGTAACAGCGTTACATCGTACTGCTTAAATGATTCTTTGATTTCTTCTAAAGCTTTTTGTTGATGATTATTAAGTGTTTTTAGTTCTTTTTTTTCTCCTTGAAAGGTTATTCTATCAGTTTGTAGATAATAAATTTCTAGAATTTCTTTAGCAACCAATGCATTAATTATCTGAGAAGAAGCTTTTGATACTTCCTCTAACCTCTTTGCTTTAATCGGTTTTTTGTCTGAAAGCAGTTGAAAATAGGCAAGAATAACGTCTCGTTGTTTTTCGGCACGACTGAGTTTATTAAGTAAATTCTCTAATGATTCTGATTTTTCTAAATTTTTATGCAACCGAACATATTTAATCATTTTCGGTTTGTACTGCTCATAAATCTCTTCTTTTACAGAAATAACCGATTTTTTAAGCAGATCATTAATAATAGGCAATACTTTCTTCTTGCCTAATATATCAGATACTTGATGAATTGTTAATTGCGATTGGTGCTGTAGAGCTTCATAAATCAGAAACTCATCATCTGACAATAAACTTTCATTATCAAAAGACTTTTTCTTAGAAAGAACTGTTTCACTTTCTAATAAAAATGCTGAAGGAAGTGCAGCTTTGTATACTTCTCCAATAGAGCACATATAATAATCTGAAATCCATTGCCAATGAGGAAGTTGAGTGGAGTTTGCAATAGGTTGTTCATCTAGAATTTGATAGATTTCCTTGGCTTCATACAGCTCAGGTGGATTTTGATGTAAATTATAGACCAAGGCCGTATATATTTTTGAGCGTCCAAAAGAAACGGCAACTCTCATTCCTGCTTGTAAAAATTCATATTCAGATTTGGTAACTGAATACGTAAACGTTTTTTGGATAGGAATGGGCAGTATGACGTCTATAAAATACTGCATACAGTTATTCTTCTACCTTTTTAGATTTTTTAGACCCTTCATACAATTCGTACTTTACAAATCGACAATCTAAATCGCCATTCTTTAAAGGAATTCGTTTGGAAGTTCGTAAACCTACATGCTTTAGCGCATCAATATCTGAAGTGATGATCCAAGCGGTAGAGTTTGTGTAATTATGTTTTAACGTATCGCCTATTTTTTTATAAAACTCAGTAACATCAATATTTAAACGCTCTCCATAAGGTGGATTAAAAAGAATGGTTGTATTACCAAACACTTCTTTAGTAGAATTAAAAAAATTAACATGATGAACCCCTATAAACTCTTCTAAATTTGCGTTGATAACATTTTGTTTGGCTTTTCTTATTGCTGATGGAGCTTTATCAAAACCCATGATTTTAAAGTGAGAATTCCGAATCTTTTTTAGCAAGGAATCTTGAATGATATAATATAGATCCTCATCATAATCTTTCCAATTTTCAAAAGAAAAATGTTTTCGATTAATATTTGCCGGAATATTGTTTGCGATCATAGCTGCTTCAATAAGAATTGTTCCAGATCCACACATTGGGTCTATAAAGTTTTCATCTCCTGTATAGCCTGATAACAAAACTAATCCTGCTGCTAAAACTTCATTAATAGGTGCAATATTTGTAGCGCTTCTATATCCTCTTTTATGTAATGAATCACCAGAAGAATCTAGAGAAACTGTACACCAATCATTTTGAATATGTACATGAATTTTAAGGTCGGGATATTTTAGATCAACATTCGGTCGTTTACTATATTTATGCCGATAATAATCTGCAATCGCATCTTTTGATTTTAAAGAAATGTAGTGCGAATTGGATGTAAAATTTTTTGAATTAACAACTGCCGAAATAGCAAATGTCCCTAATACGTCAAGATACTGTTCCCATTTTATTTTCTGTAAAGATTCATATAGATCTTCTTCATCATAAATTCGATACTTTTTTATGGGTTTTAAAATTCTAATAGCTGTTCTTAGTCCTATGTTTGCTTTATACAAAAAGCCTTTATCTCCTTTAAAAGAAACATTTCTGATTCCTTCTTTTACTTCTTTTGCCCCTAAAGATGTTAATTCTTTCGCTAATACTGCTTCTAACCCTTTTAAAGTTATTGCTGTCATTAAAAAATCCTGATCCATATATTGCTCATAATTATTTACAAAAGTACACTTATATATAGAAAGTAAATTACGGTTTTTATTAAGCAATTAAAATCATAATTTTGTTGTTTTTACAATGAAAGATACATCTTGGTTTTCTTCTTGGTTTAACACGCCTTATTATCATATTTTATATAAAGACAGAAATGATAAGGATGCTCAGCTTTTTATGCGGAATATTACTTCTTTTTTAAAGCTTCCTATTACTAGCCACATTTTTGATGTTCCTTGCGGAAAAGGAAGACATGCTGTCTTTTTGAACTCTTTAGGTTATAAAGTAACAGGTGGTGATTTGTCTAAAAACAGTATTCAACATGCAAAACAATACGAAAACAACACGCTATCTTTTAAAGTATGTGATATAAGAAAATCTTTTGATTCACAATACGATGCTATTTTTAATTTATTTACAAGCTTTGGGTATTTTGAAAAAGATGAGGACGATATTTTAGTGCTTAAAAACATCAAAAATGCTTTAAAAGTAAATGGAGTATTGGTTTTAGATTTTTTGAATGCAGAATATGTAAAAAGAAACTTAGTAAAAGAAGAAATTAAAATCGTTGATTCTATAGTTTTTAATATATCTAGAGAGATATCTAATGGATTTATTTTAAAGCATATTGAATTTATAGATAAAGGAAAACAGTATAAATTCACAGAAAAAGTAAAATATATTGATGTAGAAAAGTTTCAGCATTATTTTACTAATGTTGGTTTTGATATAAAGCATATTTTTGGAGGCTATAATCTAGAAACCTATAAAAAGCAATCATCTAAACGATTAATTTTAGTAGCCAATAAATGAGTTACATCTATCTTTTTTCTTCTGTTTTAATAGGAGTTGTTATTGTACTATTTCTTACTCCTAAAAAGCTTTTTACAAAGCTTTTATTGGCTTTTAGTGGTTCTTATTTGCTCTCAGTTGCTATTCTACATCTTTTGCCTGAAATCTATACTAACACAAATGAAACAACCAAATTCGGTATTCTTATCTTATTTGGAATTGTTATTCAATCTGTGTTAGAATCTTTTTCTAAAGGAGCAGAACATGGTCATATTCATATTAACAAAACAGATAAACGATTTCCTATATTACTTTTCTGTAGCATTTGTGTTCATGCTTTTTCTGAAGGATTACCAATTCATCACGCAGGAGAAAGTTTACTATGGGGAATTATTGTACATAAAATTCCCATTTCTATTGTATTAACAAGTACTTTAATCAATTCTAATTATTCTAAAACTGTTGTTTTCGAGTTTTTATTAATTTTTGCATTGATGAGTCCGCTTGGGGTTTTTGCAGCAGAAAAAATAAAATGGTTTCAAGAATATGGTAAAGAAATTACAGCTGTTATTGTTGGAGTATTTTTACATATTTCTACAATAATTCTATTTGAAAGTACCGAAAATCACAAGTTTAATACGAAAAAATTTACCGCTATTATACTAGGAATTCTTTTAACAATTTTCACGCTTTAATTAGCTACTTGACTGAGAAATTTTATTCGCATAAGTCTTAGTTCTTCTTCATCATAATCGCCATCAAATTCATCTAATGCGTCTTGAATTTTATCAGATTCTGCTTCCATAAAATATTCATGAATTTCTTCTTGCTGATCTTCATCCAACAAATCATCTAAAGAATAATCTATGTTTAATTTAGTTCCAGAATACACAATGGCCTCCATCTCTTTTATTAACTCACTCATTTCCAATCCTTTTGACCTTGCAATATCTATAAGAGGAAGTTTTCTATCTGTATTCTGAATTATATATAATTTTAAACCAGAATTAACTCCCGTACTTTTAACAACAAAATCATCTGGTCTAATCACATCGTTCTCTTCTACGTATTTTGAAATGAGTGCGACAAATTCTTTTCCAAATTTTTTAGCCTTCCCTTCTCCTACTCCATGTACTTTAGAAAGTTCATCTATTGTAATTGGATATTTCAAAGCCATATCGTCTAAAGACGGATCTTGAAAAACAGCAAAAGGAGGAACTTCGTGTTTCACTGCTACTTTTTTCCGAAGATCTTTCAGCATTTTTACTAAATTCTCATCAGCAGCAATTCCTTCACTTTTTGAATCGACAATAATATCTGAAGTGTCTTCTTGAGAATACACATGATCTTCCGTCATCATAAAAGAAGTTGGTTTAGATATAAATTCGGCTCCAGTAGCAGTCAATTTAACCACACCATATTGTTCAATTTCTTTCCTAATCAGATTAGAAACTAAAACCTGTCTTAAAAGTGCCATCCAGTAAGCGGCATCTTTTCCCTTAGCTTTGCCACAACCAAAAAAAGGCTGTAAGTGTGTTTTATGCGAATTTAACATCGCATTCTCTTTTCCTATAAGGGTGTTTACAATTTCTTTTGATTTATATTTTTCTTTTGTGTCTCTAACAACCGTAAGAAGCATGATAACATCTTCTTTTGCTTCGTGTTTTTTCTTCGGATTTTTGGTGTTATCATCCATTTCTGCTCCTTCCCCATTAATTTCATCAAATTCTTCACCAAAATAATGGAGTATATACTTTCTTCTAGACATGGAAGTCTCTGCATACCCAACAACTTCTTGTAGTAAAGCATGGCCTATTTCTTGTTCTGCAACAGGTTTACTTGCCATAAATTTTTCTAGCTTTTCAATATCTTTATAAGCATAAAAAGCCAAACAATATCCTTCTCCATCATCTCTACCTGCCCTACCTGTTTCTTGATAATAGCTTTCTAAACTTTTAGGAATGTCATGATGAATCACATAGCGAACATCTGGTTTATCAATTCCCATTCCGAAAGCTATAGTAGCAACAACAACATCACAATCTTCCATCAAAAACATATCTTGATGTTTTGCACGTGTTTTAGCATCCAATCCTGCATGATAAGGAACTGCTTTTATTCCATTAACTTGTAAAACTTGCGCAATTTCTTCTACTTTTTTTCTGCTTAAGCAATAAATAATTCCAGACTTACCTGTTCGTTGTTTTACAAAGCGAATAATGTCTTTTTCTACATTTTTTGTTTTAGGGCGCACCTCATAAAACAAATTCGGTCTGTTAAACGAAGCTTTAAAAGTTTTAGCATCAGTAATTCCAAGTGTTTTTAAAATATCTTCTTGTACCTTCTCTGTAGCTGTGGCAGTTAATCCAATAACAGGAACATTGTCTATTTTTTTGATGATATGACGCAGATTTCTATATTCTGGTCTAAAGTCATGACCCCATTCAGAAATACAATGAGCTTCATCAATTGCTACAAATGATATTTTCTGGTTCTGAAGGAAATCAACATACTCTTCTTTGGTTAATGATTCTGGAGCAACATATAAAAGTTTTGTAATGCCTGCTTCTATATCGCTCATAACATTATTTATCTCCGTTTTATTTAATGATGAATTTAAAACGTGAGCGATTCCTGGATTTTCTGATATTCCTCTTATCGCATCAACTTGATTTTTCATTAGAGCTATTAAAGGAGATATAACAATTGCCGTTCCTTCTTCCATTAAAGCTGGTAGCTGATAGCAAAGTGATTTTCCTCCACCAGTTGGCATAATAGCAAATGTGTTATTACCCTGCATAATGCTCGTAATAACATCTTTTTGAAGTCCCTTGAATTGATTAAAACCAAAGAATTTTTTTAGAGGACCATACAAGTCAATATTTTCATCATTCATACTTCTTCTTGCGTTGAGTTTGTTAGTCTAATAAACCCAAATAGAATTGGTTTAACGTCTCTGTTTTTTTAGTAAGTTTGTCTTGTCTTTTTAACCTATTAAAGATATAACTTTTTTTTATTCTTAAAAACTATCCTTTTTGAAAGATTCAGGCGCTATTTTACACATTGCTAAAGAAACAATTAAGATTGAAAGTGTTGCTATTGCTAACCTTGTTGGGTTGCTTACAGATGACTTTGCTAAAGCTGTTAATTACATAATTAATTCAAAAGGAAGAGTAATTGTTACAGGGATTGGAAAAAGTGCTAATATTGCTACTAAAATAGTTGCTACGTTAAACTCTACAGGCACTCCTGCTGTATTTATGCACGCAGCTGATGCTATTCATGGTGATTTGGGAATTATCCAAAACGATGATGTTGTTATCTGTATTTCTAAAAGTGGTAATACCCCTGAGATTAAGGTTCTAGTCCCACTAATTAAAGATGCTAATAATAAAATTATTGCTATTACAGGAAATAAGGATTCTTTCTTAGGTAAACAGGCCGACTTTGTTTTAGATACTTATGTAGAAAAAGAGGCTTGTCCAAATAACCTAGCTCCTACTACAAGTACCACAGCCCAATTAGTTATGGGAGATGCTCTAGCGGTATCACTACTTAAAATAAAAGGATTTACGAGCCAAGATTTTGCAAAATATCATCCTGGTGGTGCGTTAGGAAAACGTCTTTACTTAAGGGTTTCTGACTTGATCATTCATAATGAAGCTCCTAAGGTAAAATCTACAGATAGTGTCTCTAAGGTAATTGTAGAAATTACTGAAAAACGATTAGGAGTTACGGCTGTTGTTGAAAACAATCTTTTAGTAGGAATTATTACAGATGGTGACATTAGAAGAATGCTATCTAATACAGAAATTTTCAGCAATTTAACAGCGGTAGATATTATGAGTAAAAACCCAAAAACTATTGATGTAGATGCAATGGCTATAGAGGCTCTAGAGCTTTTAGAGAGTAATAAAATAACTCAAGTTTTAGTAACTGACTCAGATAAGCAATATGTTGGTGTAGTTCATTTACACGATTTATTAAAAGAAGGAATTATATAAAATGGCACAAGAAAAGGAAATGTCTTTCTTAGCTCATCTAGAAGAGCTACGTTGGCACTTAGTTAGAAGCGCTGCAGCAATTCTTATTGTTGCTATTGGTGTTTTTGCTTTTCAGACTCAAGTTTTTGAACAACTAATTTTTGCACATTTAAAAACTGACTTTATTACATATAAAACATTTTGTAAAGCGTTTACTGCAATAGGTATCAATACTGATTTCTGCAATATTTCCTTTCCACAAGAATTACAAAGCATTAAACCAATGGCTCAGTTAATGACTGCTATTTGGACTTCGCTTATTTTAGGTTTTATCCTTAGTTTTCCCTACGTTTTATGGGAAATATGGAGATTTGTAGCTCCAGGTTTACATGAAAACGAAATCAAGAAATCAAGAGGATTTATATGGATTTCTTCTTTGTTATTTTTCTTAGGAGTTTTATTCAGCTTTTTTGTTATTATTCCGATATCGGTCTTTTTCTTTTATGATTATCAAATATCTAACTTAGTAATTAACAAGTTTACATTAGATTCCTATATAAGTCTAGTAACCAACACGTTGCTAGGAGTTTCTTTAATGTTTGAGCTTCCGGTAATCATTTACTTTTTATCTAAAATAGGATTGGTAACTCCAGAATTTCTTAAACGTTATAGAAAGCATGCATTGGTGTTGGTATTAATTTTATCTGCAATTATTACTCCACCAGATGTTGCGAGTCAAATTATTGTATCAATTCCTGTATTGATTCTGTATGAGATTAGTATAAAAGTTTCTCGGTCTGTTATTAAAAAACAAGAAAAAAATGCCATCTAAACAAGTAAAAGAATTTAACGAATATCGCTCTAAAATGAACGATAAAATTCTCTCTGGAGATCATAAAATCATTAAAAGAATTTTTAATCTTGACACAAATGCATACAAGGAAGGACATCTTTCTGTTAAAACAAAAGAGCTTTTAGGTTTAGTAGCTTCTGCTGTTTTGCGTTGTGATGATTGCATTAAATATCATCTAGAAAATTGTTATAAAGAAGGAATTACAAAAGAAGAAATGATGGAATCCATGTCTATTGCAACCTTAGTAGGCGGAACTATCGTTATACCTCATTTACGTAGGGCTTACGAATTTTGGGAAGAATTAGAGAATACTGATTTATAGATATTTTAAGAGATAAAGAATTCCTAATCGTTACATTTGAATATGATTTTACGTGCAGATAACATCCAAAAAATTTACGGTAAAAGAAAGGTTGTAAAGGGTATTTCTCTTGAGGTAAATCAAGGTGAAATTGTTGGTTTACTAGGCCCTAATGGAGCTGGAAAAACCACTTCTTTCTATATGATCGTAGGAATGATAAAACCCAATGCAGGTAAAATTTACCTAAATGAAGAGAACATCACTTCTTACCCAATGTATAAACGTGCACAAAAAGGTATTGGTTATTTGGCACAAGAGGCTTCTGTTTTTCGTAAACTATCAGTAGAAGATAATATTCTTTCAGTTCTTCAGTTTACAAAGCTTTCTAAAAAAGAGCAACAAATGAAACTGGAATCGCTAATTGAAGAGTTTAATATTGGTCATGTGCGTAAAAACAGAGGTGATTTGTTATCTGGAGGAGAACGAAGAAGAACCGAGATTGCTCGTTGCTTGGCTTCTGATCCTAGCTTTATTCTGTTAGATGAGCCTTTTGCAGGCGTAGATCCTATTGCTGTTGAAGACATTCAAAGTATTGTTGCCCATTTAAAACATAGAAATATTGGTATTCTTATTACTGATCATGATGTTCAAGCAACATTAGCTATTACAGACAGAACATATTTAATGTATCAAGGAGGAATTCTTAAAGCAGGAATTCCTAAAGAACTTGCAGAAGATGAACTAGTTAGAAAAGTATATCTCGGAAAAGATTTTGAATTGAAAGAAAAGGTATTTAAGACTTCTTAATAAATCTATTTTCTACTACAGATAGCAATACGTAAAAAAAGATAATTGTAGGTATTGCTAAAAATTGCAAAAATATGATTGCCAAAATACTTGCTAATAAAAAACCATATTTTATTTTATTTCCTTTAAGCTCAAATGACTTGAATTTGAGTGAAAACAAAGGAAGATTGGCATTCATCAAATAACTCATTAGTATTGTAATTCCTATTAAAACATATTCGTTAGAAAGGGAAAGTTTTACAATTTCAAAGTCTGTATATTGCTGAATTAAAGGGAGAGAAACTACAAACAAACTCATTGCTGGTGTAGGTAAGCCTATAAAAGACTCTGACTGACGAGTATCTATATTAAATTTAGCCAAACGATATACGGCTGCTACAGCTAACAAAAGACCTATTAAACTAATAATTGAATATTCCTTGAGATTACTACCTATCAGCATATACATTACAAACCCAGGAACAACTCCGCTTGTAACAGCATCTGCCAAAGAATCTAGCTGCTTTCCTAATTCACCCGAAACATGCAACAAACGAGCTAAAAAGCCATCAAAAAAATCTAACACAATCCCCAGTAAAACGAAAAAAAAGACTTCTTTAAAAGAAGATTGAAAAACAAAAATAAGTGCCAACAGTCCGCAAAAAAGATTGCCAAGCGTAAATATATTAGGAATGTGTTTCTTAAGATTCATAAAATATTGAATTCGCCACTAAAATACTAAAACACGATTGTATCTCTTTTAGAATCTTTAAATTTTAGAGATATTTGCATATCATTATCACTAAAAATGCCTGTATTAACATCTAGTTTCTCTCCCACTATTCCTTTTAAAAATGGTCATTTTAACACCATTTACAGATATCTTTTCACAAAAGAAAATTGCTCTTATCAAAGAAAAAGAATTACAACTTGGGATGATGATTTTATCGATTTAGATTTCTCTTTTGTTGGCTCTGATACTTTAATCTTACTTATTCATGGATTAGAAGGTAGTTCTCAATCAAAATACATGATTTCTGCTACTAATCAACTAAATAAATCAGGATTTGACACGGTTGCATTCAATCTAAGAGGTTGCAGTGGTGAAGATAATCTGCTGCTGACTACTTACCATAGCGGAAAAACTGAAGATGTTGATTTTGTGGTAAATTATTTACTAAATAATTATGAATATAAAAAACTCATCATAGTTGGCTATAGTTTAGGAGGAAATCTAACCCTAAAGTATTTTGGTGAATATAAAAATACCTTACCTGAAAGTTTATTGTGTGGTATAGCCATTTCGGTTCCTGTTGATTTAGCGGCTTCTGGAAAGAAGATGGCTTCTCTTAAAAATAAGATTTATATGGATGAATTTCTTAAAACACTTCGTATAAAAACATTAAATAAAGCAGATAAATTTCCGGAATATAAAGTAGACACTAACTCACTATTAAAAGCAAAAAACTTTAAAGACTTTGATGCATTATATACAGCTCCTGTTTTTGGTTTTAAAAATCCAGAAGATTATTGGCAAAAAGCGAGTTCTAAGCCTTATTTGTCAGAAATTGAAAAGCCAGTATTATTACTTACCTCTTTAGACGATCCTTTTCTGCCAAAAGAATGCTATCCATATGAAGAGGCACATAAGTCTGATTACTTTTTTTTAGAAGTAACCAGATATGGCGGTCACGTTGGTTTTTTACATTCTTTTAATCAGCGAGAAAATTATTGGCTTGAAAACAGAATTATTGAGTTTATTGCAGAAAACTCCTAAGAAAGCAATATCTTTCCTCCTGAAAAAAAACACTCTCTATAGACATAAAAATTACTTGAAAACTTGCGCTTTGTTTAAAAATAGTTTTATTGTTTTTGTTCTTCTATCTGGCATAACTTACTCACAAGTAGTTAGAAATTATTCGAATGAGTTTCTAAATATTGGTGTAGATGCTGCAGCTTTAGGAATGAGTAAATCTGTTGTTGCTACTACAAATGATGTAAACGCTACTTATTGGAATCCTGCAGGATTATTAGCAATAAAGGATATTCAAGGCTCATTGATGCATTCCTCTTATTTTTCGGGAATTGCAAATTATAATTTTGCTGGAGTTGCTATGCCAATAGATAACCGAAGTGCATGGGGTTTTTCAATTATTCGATTTGGAGTAGATGATATTTTAAATACAACTCAGTTAATTGATAGTCAAGGGAATATAGATTTTAATAGAATTAGCTTATTCTCCGCTGCTGACTATGCATTTACTTTCTCATATGCTAGAGATTTAGGAAATGATTTTCATATTGGAGGAAATGCAAAAGTAATTCGAAGAATTATAGGAGAGTTTGCCACTTCGTGGGGATTTGGTTTTGATTTAGGCATGCAATACAAAAAGAATGATTGGATGTTTGGTGTGATGATTCGTGATATTGCAACTACTTTTAATATTTGGAATATTGATGAAGAAGCGTTTGCTACTATTTCTGATGCAATTCCTGGTCAGAATCAAGAATTACCAGAAACTACAGAAATAACAAAACCAAAACTTCAAATAGGAGTTGCAAAAAAATACAAGTTAAATACATCTCTTAGTTTACTTACTGAGCTTGATTTAGCTTTTCGATTTGCAGAGACAAATGATATTATTAGTTCTAGTTTTGCTAGCATTGATCCATCCATAGGGTTTCAATTAGACTACGATAATCTTGCTTTTCTAAGATTAGGAGTTGGCAATTTTCAAAGAGTTACAGAATTTGATAATTCAAAATCATTGTCTGTTCAGCCTAATTTTGGAGTTGGATTTAGATACAAAGGCGTGCAAATTGATTATGCCTTGTCTAATATAGGAAGTGTTGGTAATGCTTTATTCTCTAATATTTTCTCAATTAAAATTGATTATAGTTTTTTTAGACGCTAGGTATGAAAAAAGCAATAATTATTTTACTATGTTGTTTCTGTTTTAAAGCTTTTTCTCAAGCAATAGAATTGTCAGAACAAGCAGAAGTTAGCATTATAACCGTTGGTCCTGGAGATCAGTTATTTGAAGCTTTTGGTCATTCGGCTATTCGAGTTAAAGACCCTGTTTATCAAATAGATATTGCCTACAATTATGGCCTTTTCGATTTTAATCAGCCTAACTTTTACCTAAACTTTGCAAAAGGAAAGCTCTTATATAAATTAGGAAAACACGCTTTCTCAAAATTTGTTCAGAGTAATGCATACTTCAAAAGGTGGATGATAGAGCAAGTTTTAAACTTAAATCAACAAGAAAAACAGCACATTTTTACATTTTTAGAAAACAACGCAAAACCAGAAAATGCTTCTTATTTATATGATCCATTTTTTGAAAATTGCGCCACAAAACCAAGGGATCTGGTGTTGCTTACATTAGATAATAAAATTACTCTTAACCCTAATTTTGTTACTAAAAATGAGACGTTACGAAGTCTTATGAATAAAGAACTTCCTCAAAATACATGGGGTGGTTTTGGAATTAATCTGGCTTTGGGAAACAAATTAGATAAAAAAATAACTCTATCCGAATATTTGTATTTGCCTGACTATGTATATAAATCTTTTAAAGGTGCATTTATAAATGATAAATTTGGTGACAGACCTTTGGTTAAAGAAGAAAAAATACTTTTAAACTATGAAGAGAAAAAAATTGAATCCTCTGTTTTAAGTCCACTATTGGTCTTCTCTGTATTATTTTTACTTGTTTTATTTATTACTATAAGAGATTTTAATCAAAAACAGCTAACAAAGTGGATTGATGTTAGTTTATTTGTGTTTACAGGTAGTACCGGTTGTGTTATTTTGTTTTTATGGTTTTTTACCGATCATACCACTACACCTAATAACTTTAATGCTCTCTGGTGTTTTCCTCTCAACCTTCTTTTTGTGTTTATGATATTTAAGAAAGACACAATAATGAAGCGTTACTTTTTATTACTGCTATTACTAATATTATCTGTAGTCGTTTCTTGGCTACTTCATTTTCAATCCTTTAACTATGTAACTATCCCTCTACTTCTTTCGTTAGTTTTGAGGTATTCAATGAATTTATTGACCTTTAAAAGAGAGTATGATAGGTAATGTTTTTACAAGTATTACAAAGTCCAAAAAAATACTTTGCTTCTTGATGTAATACAAATCGTACCGAAGTTTAGTTTCTTGTTCTTCTACAGTTCCTGCATATGGATAAGACACTTGAGCCCAACCAGTTAACCCTGGTTTTACAGCATGTCTTACAGAATAAAAAGGAATTTTTTCTGATAATATTTTCACATACTCAGGTCTTTCTGGCCTAGGGCCAATTAAACTCATATCGCCTTTTAAAATATTTAAGAATTGTGGCATTTCATCAATACGAGTTTTTCGTAAAAAATTTCCAAAAGGTGTTATGCGATTATCACCTTTTGTTGTGTATTTAACTCCGTCTTTTTCAGCATCTACAATCATTGTTCTTAGCTTAAAAATTTTAAAAGTTTTTCCTTTAAACCCAACTCGTTCTTGCAAATAAAATAAAGGCCCTTTATTAGCTATCAGGTTAAAAATCAATATGAAAGGGAATAATTCGATAAATATAAATACTCCAATTACTGAGATAATTATATCCATAGTTCTATGAAATAAATTATAGAGGTTGTCATTATAGTTTTTACTGATATCTGCCGGATTATAAAACTCTTGATTTAAGTATTCTTTAGATATCGACTGTGTTACTTCTTCGTATAGTTGAGCTGCATTTTTCACATCAATTCCTTCTTCAAAAAGTAACACTAGTTTTTTACTTATTTTCTTAGAAATAACAGCAGAAAAGCCTTTCATATTTACAATAATTTCTGAAACGGCATGTTGCTTTACTAACTGTTTTAAATCAGCTTTTTCTATTGATGTAAAAAAATCATACTTTTCTTTATTCTCTTCGGAAATAATACTAGCAATTCTATGATATCCATTATTATTCGTCAAATTATATATCTCTTCTATATTTGAGGAATGACATATAATCATAATACTTTTAAACGATTTTGGAGAAAAAATCAATATTATATAAAGTACTCTCCAGAGAAAAACAGGAAAAACTATTAAAAAAAATAAGTAGCCTATTTGTAATCTATCTTGAGGTAATGAAGGCGTTAAAAAAGGTGTAAAAACGAAAAAAAAAGTAGTTAGAAAAGCCGTAATAACAAGGCTTTGAATAACTTTAAGAATATCATTAGACACGCTTAAGCTAAATAAACCAAATATTTTTCCAAATAATAGATAATAAAACAACAGAATTAATAACCATTTAATAATGATATATCTATCAAATCTTAAATAATAAAATCCAAAAAATGAAGATGCAAGATATATTGATGAAAATATAAAAGCTAAATCGAAAAACCTGAGCAAGACTTTCCTTTCAGAAATTTTGACATAATCTGATATTTTCTTACCCATAATTAATTGTTAGTCACAACTACCTAAAAATAGTAATTTTATGAAAACTAAAAAATGTCTACATAAAGATTACTTAAGTAATGAAAATTATGATACTTCAATACATAATCATACCCTTTAATTCCAATCTTTTTTCTCTCTTCTTCAGATAAATTATATAACTTTAAAATTCCTTCTACAATTGCTTTAGGACTTTCTGGTTCTACAATCAATCCACAACCTGAAAGCTCTACTTGATCTTTAATATACTCTGAAGATTCTAAAATTGGCTTTTGTGCAAGCATATAATCAAAATACTTATTAGAAGAAACACCATGCTTATATGTATCTGACTTATGTCTACTTAAATAACAAACATCAAAACAAGAAACTACTAATTGAACTTTATTTTTAGGTACTTTAGGTAAGAAAATTACATTATTTTGGTCTTTATCTAGTAATGATTGTAATTGAGGTTTTAAAATTCCATCCCCTAACAAAACAAAAGAAATTTTTTCATTTTCTTTTAATATTCTACTGGCTTTAATAAAATATTCCATTGCATTGGCAAAACCTAATGTGCCAGCATAGCCAATAATAAATTTGTTTTTAGGAAT
Organism: Bacteroidia bacterium; assembly: GCA_030428865.1. Lineage (GTDB taxonomy): Bacteria > Bacteroidota > Bacteroidia > Flavobacteriales > Flavobacteriaceae > Polaribacter. The sequence continues at coordinate 150,488 of JAUIEK010000003.1, forward strand.
TTTAGAAATAATACTATTATCATTTTTTTTGAGATCTCTTAAATCAGTATTGATACCGTTTGGAATATAATGAAACTTCTTAGGGTTTTTGCTGATAGAATTTATATACGAATCTGAATTTGGTAAAAGACTTACTATTTCATCTGATTTTTTATACGCAAATATTTCTAACCAAGATAGAATTAATACAAGAGGATTTTTCTTTGAATATCCTTTTAAGTTGATTGCTGTTAAAGGCCATAAATCTCTAATTTCTACTATCAATTTTTTACTATTGTATTTCTTTTTGAAGTAGTTTCCCACAACTATCGGGAAAATTGGCATTGAAGAAACAATAATAATGTCTGGCTTCGGCAACTCTTTTAGATTCAAAAAAAACAATCGAATGGCAAAGACTATATAACTCCAAAATTTTGAAAAACCGCCTCCTTTATATTTTGGGTTTTTTACCCAACAAAAATGAATTCCTTCTTCAACTTTTTCATTAGTAAAAATTCTTTTTTCTGTAGTAGGTTGGTTAATAAAAAGATGATTGTAAGAACCTGAGAAAATATATGTTACATATCCTTTTTTTTTCCATTCTTTTGCAAAAGAATAATGTCGTTCTCCCCAACCTGAATCAGGTTTGCCTGCAGTTTGATTTAGTATCCATATTACTTTACTCATAAAAACAAATTACATTTTGGATATTACCGATTTATATTTACCATTCTCTGTTTTTGGGATGTCTTGTACGTAATTGAATTCTATAAAAATATTTTCTCCTAGCTGACTTTTAATTACCCGCTCCATTTTTTCCTCAGATTGTTTGTGATAAAGCTTATCATCAACTACGAGATTAATAGTAATGATTTGATTTGTTTCCTGAATAAGTTGTGATAATTTAAGTCCATCAATATTAGTAAAAACACTATGGAATCTTACCATTTTTTTACCGTCTTCAGAAACAATAATATCTTCTTCTCTACCTAAAATTTCTTTTATCACAGGCATTTCTATGCCAGATTTTGCCTTTTGATTTTCAGATTTAATAGCTCTATCTCCTATTCTATAACGTATTAACGGCTGATCGTAGTTCAACAAACCTGTCAGCACCAATTCACCTTCTTCTCCATTAGCCACTTCCTTTCCTTCTGGATTGAGTAATTCCATAATACCCGTATCAGGACTGAAAAGAAAATCTCCTTGATTATTTTCAGAAATCAACCCACAAGCCTCTACTCCACTATAACTATCGTAAGTTTTGCAATTATAAACGCTCTTAAAAGTTTCTCTCATTTGATTTGTTAACTTTTCACTACTCGTAATTACCGCTTTGAGTTTAGGAGCAGTGAAATTCTGTTTTTTAATAAAATCAGCCAAAAAATAATTACTCATGGCATATCCTACCATATATTCAACTTTATTTTTTACAATTCCTCTCAGGTATTCTCCAGCAGTGTTTTCAGAAATATGATAGGCAGAGAAATACGTTTGTTTTTCAAAAAAATTGTATCGATAAAAAGGAGGTTTATTTGAGGTGTTTGGCAGAATTCTTCTTCCTCCTATCATTCCCCTAGGTGTTTTATAATCTATTCCAGCCCAATTTCTTATTCTAGCTTCGTATGCGGCTGACCACTTTTGATGAAACTCTCTTGATAAAAATACTTTTACTGGTGTTCCTGTACTTCCACTACTTGAATAAAACTGCCCTTTCTTCTTTTTTTTTGATAGTAACGTGGAAGTTCCATATTTACGTAAATCTTCTTTTTCTAAAAAAGGCAACTCTTTAATATCTTGAAGTTGAAAATTTAAGAAGTTATTTTTTGTAAACCCTGCGTTTTTATATGAGCTAGTATAAAAAGGAACAGTTTCATAAGCATGTACCAACAACTTTCTAAGCTCATTTGTTTGATACTTTTTCCACTCTTCTTTTGTATATGATTCTCGTTTTTTAAAGTTTACCACTTCTTTTTGAAAAACACCTCCGTATCTCCTTTTTCTCCAATAAAATCCATAGAGGCTTATCATCCAATTTTGGGCAAAAACAGGTGAAATTTTATAGAAATTATCAATTAACATGAATGAACTTCTTCTATTAAATTAATCCATTTCATTTTTATTACGTCCCATGAAAAATTTAAGGATTCTTTTCTCCCTTTTTGATGTAAAAGAGTGTTATTAGATTGTATTAGCTTACTAATCACATTACTCATTCCTTCATCATCGTTTTTATCAACAAGGATTCCGTTAACTCCGTTAGCTACTAATTTTGACATTCCACCAGCATTAGTGCTTACAACAGTTAACCCTAAAGCCATGGCCTCAATCACGCTTACAGGCATGTTATCTACGTTAGTTGTATTAATGAAAAAATCATACTTTTCAGATAGCTTAAACCATTCTTGTCTAGATAATGTTCCTGTTAGTTTCACTGAATCTAACAAATTGTTTTCCTTGATAAAGTCTTTTACTTGCTGTAAAGATCCATCTTTATCAGGCCCAACCATGCAAAGCTCTGCTGTTGGAAAATCTTTTTTTAACCCCTTTAAAACTTTCAAGGCCATTAAGGGATTATATATTTTTGAAAAAGCTCTAACATACAATAATTTAGGGGTTAAATTATCCCTTTCTTCAAATGGAATTTCTTTAACATCAATAGAATTTGGTATTAAGACAGTTTTAAATCCTTTCTTTTTAAACTCTTTTTGTAAATACTCAGATGGAGCAACGTTAATGTAAGAGTTACTAAAAATAGCGTTTGACAACTTTCTGGATTTCCTCAATCTATAGGGTAAATTACCTCCGTGTAGAATAGGAATGTATTTTAAGTTCAAAAACTTACATAATTTAGAAACAGCAAAAGCATAGTAAAAACTTAGTGTACTAAATGTATCAATCAATACTAAACTGTTTGTCTTTCTGCTTTTATAAGTGATATACAGCATCTCTATAAACCTAAAGAAAATAATAACCTTATTGGATGTTACAGTTACTTTATATCCTTCTGATATTAAACCTGTGCTAAGTTTTTCCATAACAGAATAGTAACCTGTCTTTTTTGCTAGGTTATTACCTACATATAAAATAGATTTAGTCATCTTTTATGGTTATAAGAGATAATCCGTAAATAAAACTAGGAAATGCGATTCTCATTGCTGAATGACTGATTGTTAAAAACCAAAAAAGAAAAAAGGAGGCTAAAAAAGCTTTTTGAAAATAGTTTACTTTTGAAAAAATAGCTATAGGACTAACTAAAAGTAAAACTAAACTTAGTATTCCAACAAGCCCATGCTCTTCCATTAGTCTTCCTATTTCGTTATGAGAGGCTGCTGTAATTTTCTTCAACTCATACATTCGTTCATACTTACCATTGCCCACACCTATTCCAAGTATAGGGTTTTCTATGAAGTTATCAATTTGAGATTTTAAGATATCTATTCTCCCTGAAGTTATATCTTTTCTAAATATTCCATAACTATTTCTACCTAAATACCGATTATTAAGCATTCCTCCTGTAATATCTGATATGTATATCCAAACAGAAATTCCAACTATAGAAACTACCATAAGAATTTTTAGGTATAGGGTAGCTTTTTTATTGTAGAATGAGTAAAAAATTGTAAATGCAAAAAAAGCAACAAATGCAGTTATCATACCTCCTCTTGAAAAAGTTAACAAGCCACGATATAATAAATAAAAAAGAAGAAAAAAATCAACTATCACGAAACCACTCAGCTTTCTCTTTGTAAGTAAAAATACAGCTACAACAAATACTCCCAAGCCTAGTACAGTAGCTACTTGATTAGGTCCAAACCCTCCAGATGCCTGAAAATTAGCATTACTTCTAAAAACAATTTCATCTATACTAGGTGTTCTAAAATATAGGTAAGAGCTCATGCTAATTATTGGAAGTAACATCATTTTTAGAGCCTTGTACAGAAAATCAACAGAGATTTTTCTTTTATAGAAGTATATTGCTGCAGCTCCTAACACAAAAGGACCACTCAAATTAAACGCAATTGCTTTTCTCAATGATTCTCCTTCTGGAACAGTAGTAAAAGTGATTCCGATTAAAAGAAATAGTAAATAAAAAACAAACAACACATTAGGCGTGTTGTTATTTTTACCAAACCAAGCTCCTAAAAAAAGGAAAATCAATATACCATATTTGCCTGTTTCATATAAAATTATTCCACTAGTCATTCTTAAAAAAACCTCTGCCCCAACTAAATAAGCAGAGAACAGCAAAGCTTCCTGATTTTTATTTTTGTTAAATACAATGAAAATAATTCCTAAAAACACAATAGAGATACCATATAGTTTGGGAACAACAGGCAATGTCATTAAAATACCTAATGTTATATGAAGTAGTATTACCCAAAAATGTATATTATTTTTAAAAATATTTCTCCTCATTAACTAACAAAAATTTTCTCTTTAAGGTTCTTTATATATTCTTGGTACGTAAATTTCCCAGCCAACATATAGTTAAAATTAATCATCTTAAAAAAAACTTTAGATTCTAGCAATAAAGCTTGATTTAATTTTAATAATATACTTTCTTTCGAAATCGGCGAAAGTAAAAATCCATTCTTATTATCTGTTACATACTGATCTATACAAGAAATTTTTGACACAATTGGTATACAACCATAATTCATAGCTTCTCCTACAACTTTAGGGAAACCCTCGCTTTTTGATGGCAATAGCAAAAAATGGCATTTTTCATATATTTTTTTTAATTCGTCTTGATTTAAAAAACCATGAAAAAATACATCATATGGAATTGAATTGCTCATATCCTTAAATATATCAATTTGATCACTACTTCCCACAAAGTGAATTTCTCCTATTCGATCATTTTTATATTTAGTAAAGGGCTCAACAATTAAATGAACTCCTTTGTGATAATTTATGTTTCCAACAAAACAAAAATGAATCTTATCTCCAAAAGTTTTTTGTTGTATAATTTCTTTACCATTTTTTCTATCTTCTTCTGTTAGGCAAGGATTTTCAAATGGTATAATATGTTTCTTCTGATTCGACCAATTTCCATTAACCGTTACATAAGATTCATTTTTTACGTGTTTTAGTAGTTTTTTTTGAACCTTGTAAAACCAAGAAAGATAACCATTCCAATTACCTGCAAACTTATGCCAAAATACTTTTTGAGGATAAAAAAACGAAATTAGCACTGCAATAAAACTAGGATGAGAAGGTGCTCTAGTATGAATATAAGTATGTTTTTTTATTTCTTTAAAAATGATAAAAAACATGTATGGATAGTAAAGAAATATTTTGATTTTTGATAAAAAACTCCTACCTCCAACCGATTTTAAAGCGAGTATATTAATCTTATTATTATTTAAATGTATATAGGAGTTATTATTAATTTGATCTTTTTTATGAAATCCAATCCAAGTAATTTCATTAAATTCATTTAGTAAAGAATTTAATTCTTTGACTACTGGCTCATACGCTTTATAACCTTCGTTTAACTTTACAATTCCAGTGTCTGAAATAACTAGGAGCCTAGAATATTTTGATATATATTTATGCATTCAGCAACATATTTCTTGGGATTAAAATACTTTTCATAAAGTGTTTCAAATTCTTTCGGATTTTTCTCCAATAATTTGTTCAATGCTTGATTCCATTCAGTTAGTTTAAAATTAGAGATGATAAAATCGGAAATATCATTTTCTATTGAATTTACTACTTCCCCTGTTTTAAATGTAATGAAAGGAAGGTTTTGAGCCATATATTCAATTAAAACTAAAGGTCCGCTTTCTGAAAGGGAAGTCATCAATCCTAGCTGAAATTTGGGGAGAATTTCTTGAGCATCAATCTGATTATGAATAAAATGAACTTTTTTAGTAAGGTTAAGTTCTTTTATTCTTTCTATAATTTTTCTATAATAGTTTTTATCATGAATTTGCCCTACTATAGTTAAATCAAGGTTCTTGTCTTTTATAAGTTCTATTGCAAATAACTGATTTTTAACTGGTTTAATGTTTCCAACTAAAACAGCTCCTTCTTTTCGATAAGTTTCTTTACAACTATTTTTAACAACAATATTTCTAAGAAGAAAAACACATTTAATGTCAACCTTTAATTTTTTAATTGCCCAAGATGTTAGTTCTTCAGAAACACCAATGTAATATTTAGGTTTTACTATTTTAAATAAAAATGGAATAGATTCGTCTGTATGAATTTTTCCATAATGGTCATGTAAAATAATTTTATTAGAAACCCTCCAAAACAACTTGACAAAAGCAACATATTTATATACATGTCTTAAATGCACGTGTATAATATCGTATTCTTTTAAAATAGTAGCTAGTTGTGACATCGATTTAAAGTTAAATCTTCCTTTTCTGGTATATTCTACTTTGGGAATATTTGGATTTAATTTACTATAATAGTCTCCACACTTATTAAAAGTTAAAACAGACACATTAATAGATGATCTATATAACAAATCTGTTAACTCACAGAAAACTCGCTCTGCTCCTCCTACACCCAAACGATCTATTATATGAAGAATTTTCATAAAGATATTTAAACTTACATTATTATACTCTTTCTAAATCGAGTGTTTCTAGTGCTTTTTTTCTATTAATTTTCTTTTTCTTTTTAATAGACAAGAAGATATATAATATGTATGGTACTTTTATAGCCTTTTTAAAAAAATTACCTTTTACAGTAAATAGATTTATTTTACCTCTTACTAAATACTCTTTTACTTGTCTTTTAGTAAAGTATTTATATGCTATATAATATTCTGTTTCTGTTGGAATTACATAATCAGTAATATTATTTTGAGCCATATGAAAAGTTACTTTTCTTTGATTATGAAAACGCAAACCTCCTACAGGTGCTCTATGATGAAAAATCTCTATATCATTATTGATTAACATTAAGGCTCCTTGTAAATGACAACGAATAGCCAAGTCATTATCAGCCCTTATTCCTTTATTAAAAAAAGGATTAAAACATCCTGCTTCTAAAATAACTTTTTTCTTGATTAAAGTAATTGGAAAAGTATCTGAGATCTTTATCCCTTTTGGAGTGTTGTAATATACTATCCCTTTTTCAACAACTCGAGCTGCCATCATATCAGAATCTTTATTTAATAGGCTACTTAGCAAATCTGAACAAAAGTTTGGGTAAATATTGTCAGCATCATCTCCTAAAAATAATAAGTAATCTCCTTTTGCTTCAGAAATAAGTTTATTCCAAGCAATAACTTGCCCTTTATCTTCTTGAATAAAATATCTTACAGGAACCTCTAAATTTTCAGTAGTTATTTTTTGCCTTCTATCCAGATCAGTTTGATCTGTTATTAATATTTCTAATGGTTGTAATGTTTGATTTTGTAATTGATTGATTGTATTCTGTATATACCAATATCTATCCAAAGTAGGTGCTAAAACAGAAATTGTTGTTTTTTCTGGAGCAATTACATTTTTATTTTCAATTTCTATCGGCTTGTAGGACGTGTTATTGTCAGTCTTATATTTCTTAAAAAAATGTTTAATAGAAATTCCATCTTTGTTAATTAATCCTCGGATTTTAGCATAAATACTCCATTTTTTACCGTGGTATTTTCTTACAAAAAAAAGATTATCATTAGATGAAAAAGTTTTATCAATAATTTCGTTTTCAGGGTTTAAAACTGGGGAATAACGAATAATTCCTCCTTCTTTTAAAACCCTATAACCAAAATCAAGGAATTGAAAGTTGATAGATTCATATGCTCTATTCAATGTAAAATTGTGTTTAAAAATATCTGTCTTTATCAAAACGTTTTTAGATGTGCATCTAAATGATGTAAAAATCTTATCCGAAGGCGCTTGAAGATTATAAATCCAAATAGGATTTACATAATCTAAAAATCTAGGTTCCATATTTTCAGTATTCCAATACGAACCATGAAATACATCATAGTTTTTAATACATAGTTGACAAAGTTGTGCTACTTCAGGAATTGGTTTTTTAGCATCCCAAAAAAGAATATAATCGCTTTTTGTCTCTTTTTTAATATTTTCTACAAAGAAATAAAACTGACTTTTTTTAGCAGGTACATAATGAATATTTCCATAATCCCAATTATATTTTAAGTTAACTTCATAAGTTAATAGAACTATGTCTATCTTATATGTTGTTCTTTGATCAATTTTCATAAAGTTTCAGTAAGCTATCAGCTTCTTTTTCTACATCATGATATTTTTTAACGTAATCGTGTGATTTTTCACCTATCGTTTTTCGTTTCTCTTTATTCTTAATAAGATCTTCCAATACATCCTCTATAGTTTTAGGGTTTGCATTTACTATCGGCAAATCAGGTCTGTATTTTTTATAATCTGAACGTATATAACAAACCACAGGAATTTTCATTGCCATAAGTTCACAACTTACTTTACCATGCCAACCATACAATAATTGATCTACACCTATATCTGCTTTTTCATAATACGACTTAATCATATGTGCCTCTAGTCTTTCAGCTAATAACAATTCTATAGAATATCCTTTTTGCTGTAATGACTGTACTGCTTTTTCAAGATATTCTGTTCCTTTTTTTCTTCTACTTGTAGGAGCATGTATAATACGAATAATATTATCTTTTTCAGAAGCTTTTTTCATTTCTGATTGCCAATAATTTAGGTCAATAACCTGAGGGGATAAAATAGCGTTTTTAGCTAGTTGAAATAAATCAGGCTCAGAAACTAATACTGTATTTGCGTATTTATTCCATTTTTTCAACTTCTTTAACTGATCTTTTCTGCTCATTGGTGGCAAAGGAAGTTTCTTACCATCAGTAATTGCTCTTAAATAGTCAAAATAAACAATGTCAACTATATCTAACCCTCTAAAGTGAACTACTATTTTCTTTTTAAAAAATTTTAAAATTGGTAAGTCAATAAGGTGGAAACGCCAAAAAGAAACTAAACTTACTCCCCAAAAAAAATGAAATACATCGTAATTTTTAATTGCTCTTAAGAAAAATATGAAACGCCTAAAAAACGATTTAGCAGGAATTTTTATATCGTTTTTATAATTCATAAAATCCTTATTAAAAGCCACTGAAGTTGCTTTAAAACCTTTTCTACGAAGTGTTTCCGCTAATAACTGCATCTGACCTCCTATCTCAAAACCAGCAATTAAAATCCTTTTTTGCTTTTTACTCATTTTATAATTTGCTTATAAAACTGAATCATATTTTCAACATGAGTACTCATTTCAAAGTTTTTTACAGCATGTAATCTTGCATTTCTTCCCATAATCTGTAGTTTCTCTCTATTATCATGAAGCTCTTTTATTTTATTTACCATCAACTGAACTCCTCCAAAAGGAACCACAAACCCTGTTTCTTCATTTATAATAACTTCATTCATTCCTTCGCATTCAAAAGCAACAACAGGTAATCCACAAGATACAGCTTCTAAAACACTATTAGAAAGGCCTTCCGCAATACTTGTAGAAATATATAAATCTGCTTGATTTAAATAATTTATTATTTCATTTTCTGATTTTGTACCTAAAAAAGAAACTTTTTTTTCTAGATGCAGTTTCTTTACCTGATATTGAAGTTTAAACTCATCTTCTCCTGAACCAATCAACAATAGTCTAACAGGAATATCTTTTAGTAAGTTTAAAATCATAAGCTGTAAAAAAATACCCTTTCGCCACATTAGAGATCCTACCGATATTATTGTAAAATATTCTTGATTTTTATTAGTAATCTCTTCTTTAGGTCTAAACTTTTTTATGTCAATTCCGTTGTAATTTATAACCGTTTTATTTGAACTTACACCAAACTCTTTAATACAGATATCTTTTAAACTATTAGATACATAATGGATGTAGTCAGTTTTTTTAAATGATTGTTTTAGTTTTTTTGTATAATCTGGGTTATTATATGGATAAACAGTTACCATGCTCCCTCTCACGCTTGCTACAACAGGAACTTTAAAGTATGATATCAACCAATTAAAAGAAGATACATGATCTATCCATTGAAAATGAATTACATCTGGTTTTATAGATAAAAAATCAACATACTTTAGTGCTTTTTTAATCTTGACTCTAAATCGTTTTTCTTCTTTTTGTAATACTATAATTTTAAGGAAATAGTATACTCGGTTTGGTTTTACCATAAAAAGTTTAAAAATTGAAAAAAAATAATTAATCTGTCTAGTAAATGAAAACTCAATTGGCAAAAGACACGTTACACCTTTTCCTATTAAAGCATCAAGCCTTTTTTGAATAAATGTTGATGGTTTTTTACCGCTACCGATAAATAAAATTTTCATATGATCCTAATTTATGGTTTCATTTTTTAACGCCCCATTACCTGAGACTGTTCCAAAACATTTTCCCGTAACCATATCTATTGATTATCTTTTTAAATACAAAAAAATCAACATTGTTAATTTTCGTTTTTGAAGGATTTACAACACTTACATCATGTAAGTTATATTTAAACTTGTCATTATATATATCTTTAATCTTTTCACTATCTACTAATCCCTTTAAAGCTATTTTAAAATCTAAATCTTTATGACTAGCAAAGTTTTTCTTTAGCTCTTCTATATCGTTACTTGATCTTTTAGCTCTAATTAAGAACTTATAATATATATCTTTTAAATTTTGATTATAATCATGAATGCCTGCTATATATTCCGTAACACCGTTTCTCCATTTAAAACCCAATGAATTCATTTGTTCTTTAACAAAAGATTCAGGTCTTAACTCTTTAGTTTCAAGTGGTATAAAGCTAATAGCTTTACTTAATAATTCTGTCTTATAAATATGTAATCCTCTATATTTTGGTCTATTGTAAAACTTATCCCAGAGTCTTAATCCAAAACCTAAGCTGTTATCTGGTAATGTTACTATTATTTTCCTAATTTTTTTTAAAACATATCGTCTTAATAATATATCTGCATCAATAAAAACTGTAAATTCATTATCAATCTCCAGAGCTTTTTCATATCCTAATTTGAGTTTTTTCTCAAAACAAACGTTTTCATCTAATAAAATTAAAATATCATTATTATTTTTTTGTCTCTCTATTTGCAGCAACAGTCTATTTAATGTGGCTTCTCCTGTAGATCTTACTACAATTGTTAATGAGTTTTCATGACAAGCCCTTACTGTTGAAATCATATTGAAATTAACCTAGCTATTACTTTATAAGTTTTTATTAATTAAGCTTTTTTAAAATCTTTTTCACACTCAATTTAATTTGATAAAGCTTATTTCTGTTCTTTCTCATATATTTACCGTTTTGAATAGCATGGCATCCAACCCAATTCTGAAATCCGTTCTGTGAGGGATATGGATCCTCAAATGATTTCTTTTCAGGGATTAATTTTTTCCATTTTTTCTTATTTCTTGTTCCAATACAAAAAAGATAAACTGAAGAATTTTTATGTGAATTAAAACTACAATATAAAAGATCCATATCATTGTCTTTAAACATTCTTTCTATAGACATTGGTGTAAACCTCCAATAGTCACCATAATCTGCATGCATTACTTGCAGGAATGGAACTACTATTATAACAATATCTTTAGTGAGTTCACAGATATTTTCAAACGCTTTTTTTACATCATAAATATGCTCTAATACTGTATGGTTAAAAACAACATCAAAACTTCTTCTTAAATTTTCACTTAAATCATCTTCTAAATCAAGATAAAGCTCATTTTTATAACCTTGAATACCTTTTGCTTCTGTTTTAAAGTTTGTTATAGTATAAGAGTTTGCATTTTTGAAATAATTTACATATTTATCTCCTTCTTTGTCAATATCTTTCCAGCCACTTACATTTACAATATCACCTTTAAAAAGGTGGGAAAACTTTCTTAATTCTCTATTGCTCCACACTCTAGGTAATCTAAATAATCTATCAATATTTGGATAATAATTGTCTAATTCCATTATCATATTTTAATCACTTTATTTTTTGATAGCTATCATAAAATCATAATATTTTCTGTTTGTACCTTAAAAGTAAAATACCTTGCTTTTTTAATCTAGGATATACACCTGTTCCGTAAAAATCACTTTCTATCATTTTAAATTTAAATCCATGCTCAACTCTATCAAAACAACCATTCATGTCTTTTCCCCAAAAAGATATAAAATAAGTTCCTTCTCTTAAATTTAGAGATAAGACCTCAAACCGTATGATAGTTTTAAAATCATTTATCACTATTTCCTCCTTAGTATATATATTACTTATAGAAGCAATGTAATTATTATTGTAATCATCTGTAATTGTAAGTGCTATATTAATATTTTTATGCGGTACAGAGTTAGCTGTAATTTCGACATCAAAAAAAACATCAGCTCCGGTTGGGATTTCAAAAACATTTTTGAAAAGTGAATTTTTTAATCTAAACGATAATCTAAAATCTGTAAACAATATGGATTTATCGTAAATTTTTCTATTGATCAAAGTATTAAAATCAATCAAAGATTTTTTTTTGAAATTATCTAAATATAGATTTATTCCTTCTTCTGTACTTCCTACATATTTAATAACTCCGTTTTTTAAAACAAGTAGGCTAGAACAAAGATTCCTTATGGCATTCATATCATGACTTACAAATAATACAGTTCTACCTTCAGAATTAGTAATATCTTGCATTTTACCAATGGCTTTTTTCTGGAATTCGGCATCGCCAACTGCTAAAACTTCGTCAACAACTAAAATATCTGGCTCTAAATGGGCTGCAACAGCAAAAGCTAAACGCACTTTCATTCCGCTTGAGTAACGTTTTACTGGTGTATTAATATATTGCTTACAACCTGAAAATTCGACAATCTCTTCAAGCTTAGAATGAATTTCTTTCTTTGTCATTCCTAAAATAGCTCCATTAAGAAATATATTTTCTTTTCCTGTCATTTCAGGATGAAACCCTGTACCAACTTCTAACAATGAAGCAATTCTTCCTTTGGATTTTATTAGCCCAGTAGTTGGATTTGTTATTTGTGATAAAATTTTTAAAAGTGTAGATTTACCTGCGCCATTTTTTCCAATAATACCTAACACTTCTCCTCTTTTCACCTCAAAATTAATGTCCTTCAATGCCCAAACATATTGAGAAGTTGCTTTAACAGATCGCTCATTGGTTTCTCCAACCTTTAAATATGGATCTTGCTTTCCTCGCACTTTACTCCACCATCTATTTAAATCATGGCTAAAGGTTCCTGTACCAATAGTTCCTAAACGGTATTGTTTTGATAAGTTATTAACCTTTAAAATAATCTCTGACATAAAATCAAATAGTGTCTATAAAGTGTTTTTCTGTTTTGTTAAAGATAATTATTCCTATAAAAAATATCAGAATAGTAATACTTCCAGAATATAAGATCCATATTTTAGAAACGCTTCCTGTACTTAACAACATATTACGAGAGGTTTCAATAACATGAGCCATCGGATTATATGTTACAATCCAAGCATAACTAGACAGTTTCTCTTGGATTAAAGAAATTGGATACATCACTGCTGATAAATACATGAGTAATTGTACACCAAATTGAATCAAAAAAACTAAATCCCTGTATTTTGTTACCATAGAAGAGATAATCATTCCTAAACCTAAGCCTAAAAGTCCCATAAATAATACTAAAAAAGGGAAAAAAATTACAGTTTTGTTTAGGCTTAATGCGGCTCCCTGAAAGTAATAGTATAAATAAAATACACTAAAAATAAGTAATTGAATACCAAACTTTAATAAGTTAGATATTATAATAGATAATGGCATTATAATACGTGGAAAATATACCTTTCCAAAAATTTGCTCATTTTTTTTAAACGTATCTGATGTTGCCGTTAGGCATTCTTTAAAATAGTTCCAAGTGGTTATTCCTGCAAGATTGAAGAGAAAAGGAGGAATTTCCCCTGTAGAAATAGTAGCAATATTATTAAAAACGATTGTAAAGATAACAGAAGTAAATAATGGTTGAATTATATACCATAGCGGTCCTAGAATAGTTTGCTTATAAAGAGTAATTACATCTCTTTTTACAAAAAGCATCAATAAATCTCGGTATTGCCAAACCTCTTTAAAATTAAATTGAAGCAAACTAGTTTTAGGAGAAATTTCAAAAAGCCAATTGTCATCTTTCATAAAGTTAATTAGGTATCTCTTAACAAAGATAATCTTCTGTTAAGATAATTTAATATTTTGAATCGAGCTTTATATCAGCTACTTTTACTCCAAATTTTATCGCCTTTAAAAAATGAATCAACAAATTATAGAATGTGTTCCTAATATAAGTGAAGGACGCGACCTAAAAAAAATTAACGAAATAGCTAATAGTGTTCTTGAGATTGAAGGAGTTCAATTACTTGATATTGATCCAGGAAAAGCAACAAACAGAACAGTAATTACCTTTGTAGGAGAACCTAAAAAAGTAATTGACGCCGCTTTTTTATTAATAAAAAAAGCATCTGAATTGATTGATATGTCTACACATTCAGGCGAACATCCAAGATTTGGCGCTACAGATGTTTGTCCTTTAATTCCCATTGCTAATATTACTATGGATGAAGTTACTGATTATGCACATCAGCTAGGTGAAAGATTAGGAAAAGAATTAGGTCTTTCTGGTTATTATTACGAAAATGCTGCTACAAAACCAGAAAGAAAAAATCTAGCAACTGTACGATCTGGCGAATATGAAGGATTACAAAAAAAACTATCCGACTCTAGCTGGAAACCCGATTTTGGTCCGGTAGAGTATAATTCAACAATTAAAAAATCAGGAGTGACAGCTATTTCTGCTCGCGATTTTTTAGTGGCTTATAACATCAATTTAAACTCCACTTCCACAAGAAGAGCAAACGCTATTGCATTTGATATTAGAGAAGCTGGAAGGATAAAACGTGATGGAAATCCAGCTACTGGGAAGAAAGTTTTAGATAGTAAAGGAAATCCTGTTAGAATTCCAGGGAAATTAAAAGCCGTTAAAGGAATTGGCTGGTATATTGAAGAATACGGAATTGCTCAGATTTCTTATAATCTAACTAATATTAGCATTACCTCTATGCATATTGCTTTTGACGAAACTGTAAAAGCTGCTCAAGAAAGAGGTATAAGAGTTACAGGGTCAGAACTTGTTGGACTTGTTCCTTTACAAGCAATGTTAGATGCAGCAGATTACTTTCTAAAAAAACAAAATCGATCACTAGGAATTAGCGAATCAGAAAAGATTAAAATTGCAATTAAATCTCTAGGGTTAGACGATTTAAAGCCCTTTAATCCTAATGAGAAAATCATTGAATATGTAATGAAATCAAATGCAGCAAAACAACTAGTTGATTTGACTGCTACTGAACTAGCCGATGAAACAGCATCAGAATCAATGGCTCCAGGCGGTGGATCAATTTCTGCTTATGTAGGAGCTTTAGGTATTTCGTTAGGCACAATGGTTGCTAACTTATCAGCGCATAAAGCAGGTTGGGACGATCAATGGGAGTTTTTCTCTGATTGGGCAGAAAAAGGTCAAAAATATAAAGAACAATTACTTTTTTTAGTAGATGAAGATACAAGAGCTTTTAATAAAATTATTGCTGCATTTAGAATGCCAAAATCTAACGAAAAAGAAATAGAGCAAAGAAAACAAGCCATAGAAGAAGCTACTAAATATGCAACTGAAATACCGTTACAAGTAATGAAAACAGCTTGTAACTCTATGGGAGTAATGAAAGAAATGATTAAAAAAGGCTTGCAAAGTTCTTTATCAGATGCAGGTGTAGGCGCTTTATGTGCTAAAACTGCCGTTCAAGGAGCGTATTTTAATGTTCGTATTAACGCAAAAGACATAAAAGATAGAACGTTTGCAGATTCTATAGTAAAAGAAGCAAAAGAAATAATGGAAAAGGCTATTACTATAGAACAAGATGTTATTAGTTATATAAATGAGAAAATTTAACTTCTTATAAAAAACTTTGGATTGCTAACTCATAGCTTTTCAATCCAAATCCTACAATAACTCCTTTTGTGTGAGGTGCTATATAACTTACGTGACGAAATTCTTCTCTTGAATACACATTGGATATATGCACCTCTACAACTGGAGTTTTTATTGCTTTTACAGCATCTCCAATGCCAACAGACGTGTGTGTGTAAGCGGCAGCGTTTAAAATAATGCCACCATAGTTAAATCCAGTTTCGTGGAGTTTATCTATAATTTCTCCTTCAATATTCGATTGATAATAATCAAGTTCTACAGATTTATGTTTTTCTCTTAAAAAAATTAGAAAATCTTCAAAAGTATCCGTTCCATAAAGCTCAGGCTCTCGCTTCCCTAGTAAGTTAAGGTTAGGACCGTTAATAATTATTAATTTCATGTGTCGAATTTACATATTTATGCATAAAAAAAGCGAGCAATATTGCTCGCTTTTATATTTTATTATAGTAATGTCTTCTTTTTTGGGGTAATTTAGAAGAATAGAGCGAATCCTACTAATCCTTGGAATACTCCATCTTGATCATCTAGACCAACATTGTATCTAACAGCTGGCTTTACACTGATATGATCAGTCAAGAACCAAGCATAACCTGCTTGAATACCTAACCAATTTTCTTCAGATCCAGTATCACCTGTAAAATCTACACTCACAGGGATGTTTCCGTTAAAATAGTACTCTGCACCGATCTTGTAGTTAAGTCCGTCTGAAGATCCATTATCAAAATAACCTAAACCTACCTTTACAGCTAGATCATCCATAAAGAAATATCCTCCATCTAATCCTAAAGACCAAGAAGTATTACTATCTCGTGATTCTAAAGAGAACATTGTACTACCTGTAGTAAAAGCACCTGTGTTAGCCTCAATTACCCACTTCCCCTTTGCTGTTTGACCACTGTTTTCTTGTGAATAAGTAGTAAACGAAATTGCTACTAGAGCAAATAATAAAAGTGTTTTTTTCATTTTTAATTGTTTTTAAGGTTAAGGCTAAGGTAGGAAAAAATAATTATCTCACAATTTTATTAGTGTCTTGTTTCGTACTACTACAAGGATTGATATATTATTGCTAGTCAGATTTTTAATATCAAGAGAAGATTTTTCTTAACAAAAATTAACATTTTTTAATGTTAGATGTGATACCCATTTCTGCTTTTTTGGGCGTTTCTCTTCTTAAAAATGCTTCATTAAAATATTAGAGTTTTGTTTTCCTACTTTTGTATAATATTTTCCATTTAGATGAATTGGGACCGGGCAAGAAAAGATTTTGAATTGTATTTGAAGATTGAACGAGGAGCTTCGAAAAATACAATTGAAAGTTATTGTAGAGACATAAAGAAACTTTCCAATCATCTAGAAAGTTCAAACGTAAGAATATCTCCTGTAAAATTAGAGAAAGAAGATGTTCAGCTTTTTATTTATGAAATAGCAAAAAAATCGAGCGCCAGAACACAAGCCCGAGTAATTAGTTCTTTACGATCTTTTTTTGACTACTTGATTTTTGAGAAATATAGAGAAACAAATCCTACTGATTTAATAGAATCTCCTAAATTAGGTATAAAATTACCCGACACACTCTCTGAATCTGAGATTGATGCTTTAATTGATACCATAGACTTAAGCAAACCTCAAGGAGAACGAAATAGAGCAATCATAGAAACTATGTATGGTTGTGGATTACGGGTTAGCGAATTGATTTCTTTACGATTATCTGATTTATTTTTTAGTGAGGGTTTTATAAAGGTATCGGGTAAAGGAAACAAGCAACGTTTTGTCCCTATCCACATCCACACACAGCGCTACATTAACTTATATATAGAAGAAATTAGAAATCATATTTCTGTTAAAAAAGGATTTGAAGATGTTCTTTTTCTGAATAGAAGAGGAAAAAGCTTAACCAGGCAAATGATTTTTATTATACTGAAAGATTTATCTCAAAAAGCTAATTTAAATAAGCAAATAAGCCCTCATACATTAAGACATTCATTTGCAACTCATCTACTAAAAAGAGGTGCCGATTTGCGAGCAATACAACAGATGTTGGGGCATGAAAGTATTACCACTACAGAAATCTATGTCCACTTAGATAAAGATTATTTAAAAGAAGTTGTTGAGACTTATCATCCTAGAAAATAAAAAAGCCTGTTAAAAAAACAGGCTTTTTATTATTTAGCTACATTAACAGCTCGTGTTTCTCTAATAACGGTTACTTTGACTTGACCAGGATAGGTCATATCGTTTTGTATTTTTTGAGAAATATTGAATGAAAGCTCTGCTGCTTTTGTGTCATTTACTTTAGCGCTTTCCACCATTACACGTAATTCTCTACCTGCTTGTATCGCATACGCTTTTTGAACGCCTGTAAAACCAAAAGCTATGTTCTCTAAATCTTTTAATCGTTGTATATAAGAATCTAAAACTTGTCTTCTCGCTCCTGGTCTGGCACCTGATATAGCATCACATACTTGAACAATTGGGGCTATCAAGCTTTTCATTTCAATTTCATCATGGTGAGCTCCAATAGCATTGCAAACGTCTTTCTTTTCGCCAAACTTTTCCGCCCATTGCATTCCTAAAATTGCATGTGGTAGTTCGCTTTCTTCCTCTGGTACTTTCCCTATATCATGCAGCAACCCAGCTCTTTTTGCTAGTTTTGGATTTAAACCTAATTCAGCTGCCATAATACCACACAGGTTAGCCACTTCTCTCGAGTGCTGCAACAAATTCTGTCCATAAGAAGATCGGTATTTCATACGCCCCACAATCTTTATTAATTCAGGATGAAGACCATTAATTCCTAAATCAATTACGGTGCGCTTACCTACTTCAATAATCTCTTGTTGAATTTGATTTTCTGTTTTTTTAACAACTTCTTCAATTCTGGCTGGGTGAATTCTACCATCAGTAACTAATTTGTGCATAGACAATCGAGCAACCTCTCTTCTTACAGGATCAAAACAAGATAAAATAATTGCTTCTGGCGTATCATCTACAATAATTTCTACTCCCGTTGCAGCTTCTAGCGCTCTAATGTTACGACCTTCTCTACCTATAATTCGCCCTTTAACATCATCTGATTCTAAATTAAAAACAGAAACGCAGTTTTCTACAGCTTGCTCAACACCTACTCGCTGAATGGTATTTAGTACCACTTTTCTTGCTTCTTGCTGTGCAGTAAGTTTGGCTTCTTCAACAGTATCTTGAATATATGCCATAGCATCTGCCTTAGCATCTTCTCTTAAAGTATTAACTAATTCCTTTTTTGCTTCTTCTGCAGAGAAACCAGAAATTTGCTCTAGCATATCTACATGACGCTTGTGCATTTTATCTAACTCTCCTTCTTTTTTTTCTAAATATTCTAATTTGTTTTCTAGATCATCTTCTTTTTTTTCTAGATTTTTACTGAGTTGTTTTGCTTTATCTAACTCTGATTGAACTTGAGATTCTTTTTCCTTAGCTCTCTTTTCAACATCAATAACTTTTTTCTCACGACCTAGAATGACTTTCTCATGCTCTGATTTTAACTCAATAAACTTCTCTTTTGCTTGAAGTATTTTATCTTTCTTAATTGCTTCTGCTTCTACTCTAGCTTCTTTTAAAATAGTATCCGCTTCTTTTTGAGTTTCATTTAATATTTTTTTCGCTTTTGATTTTTCTATAGACTTTGCAATGATAAACCCTATTGCAAGTCCTGCGATAGTTCCCAGTAAAATGGGAAGAACTATACCTTCCATAAATTTTGGTTTTATATATAAAAAAAGCCCACATCAGTAGGGTTTATATAAACTCCATTATGACAAGTTTAGGACTAACTAGCTGATCAAGAATCCTATTAAATAGGCGTGCTTTAACAACTATGACTCATCCTTCATAATAGATTAGTGTTGAGTTTATCAAACAAAGTACTAATGTAGGCAGTGATGTAAATTTGTTATGTAAATGAACTTGTTTATTCTAAATGAGTGCTCACTTGTTGTGTTAACTCTTTTATTTTCTCTAGTGCTTCTTGATTAGAGTATTTTTGAGTAACTGATTTTATTTGCAATTTTGCAGCAAACTGTAAAGCACACATTGCCAAAACATCTTGCTTATCATTTACCGCATAATTTTGCTCATAACTTGCAATTAAATTATTAATACTTGCTGCAGCTTTTCTCATTGCTTCTTCTTCAGTTGTATCCTTAACACTTAACGGATATGTTCTCCCTCCTATTACAAGATTAATTTTTAATTTACTCATCTAAATGCTATTCAGTTAACTGAATGATACATTTATCAATTTCTCTAATTAGAGCGTTTATTTTGAGTTTTGTATCTCTTTTGTATTCACTACTGCCTTCGATAGTTTTTGCAATTCTTAAAAGTTTGATTTGTTTGTCTTGTTTTTCTAACAATTGCTCTCTTTCTAAAAGTTGACGATGTATTTCATTTTTCGATTGAAGCAGTATTTCATTTTCTTCTTTTAAAAACTCATAGTTAGATAGTAAATTTCCTAACTTAGTTTCTAATTCAAGAATTGCTTCGTTTAAATGAGGCATTCAACTTTTATACTTTAACTATCCTTACAAAGGTAGCATTCTATTTGAAAAATTCCAATTTTAAGTGCGTTATTTAAAAAGACAATAATGTCTTTAAAATGAATGCTTTTCTTATTTTAGCTTAAAATTTTCTAAGTGAAAAAGCTAATCCTACTACTTTTTATCGTCATTTTTAATAAAGCATATGCACAATATCCCAAAGGTTATTTTAGAAGTCCGTTAAATATTCCAATAAAATTAGCAGGAACATTTGGAGAGTTAAGAAGCAATCATTTTCATGCTGGAATAGACATAAAAACAAAACGAACTGAAGGTTTTAATGTTTATGCCGCTGCCGACGGATATGTCTCTCGAATCAAAGTTAGTTTATGGGGCTATGGTAAAGTTATATACATAACTCATCCAAACGGCTACACCACTGTATATGCACATTTAAAAAAATTCGGAAAAGGAATAGAAGAGTATGTGAAAAACATTCAATATCAAAAAGAATCTTATGAAACAGGAAATATTTTCCCTAAAAAAGATGAAATTCCTGTTAAAAAAGGGCAAATAATTGGATTATCAGGAAGCACTGGTGGATACGTTGCTCCTCATTTACACTTTGAAATTCGAGATTCTAAAACCGAACATATAATAAATCCGATGTTATTTGGTTTTTTGCCCAAAGACACAATAAATCCCTCTATTTTTAAGCTAATTGCTTACCCTGTTGGCACAACTTCACGAGTGAACAGTTCTACAGAAAGAGCACTTTTACCTCTCCGAGAAATCAAAAATGGAGTATATAGAACAAATACTGTTGAAGCTTTTGGAGCTATTGGCTTTGGCATAAACACTACTGATCAACTAAATGATGCACCCAACAAAAATGGAATATATTCTCTGGAAATGCACGTAAATGGAAAGAGGGTTTATTACCAAGATTTTGAGACATTTTCTTTTGCTGAGAGTAAATACATTAATCTTCATATTGATTATGAATACTATGCTAAATATCGCTCCAGAGTACGAAAAACATTTCGTAATAAAAAAGACAAACTCAGTATTTATGAAGATTTAATTAATAACGGAGTTTTAGATGTGCAACCTGATATGAATTATTCTGTTACAATAAAGGCAAGTGATTTTAAAGGAAATACAGCCAAAGTGATTATTCCTGTTAAAGGAGTTAAGAGCAACGTCATATTCTCTAAAGCTATAGATTCTACTAACTACAAAATTGAACATGAAAAGTTTCATAAATTTTCTCAAAAAGGAGTCTCTATCGCTTTTCCTAAAAATACGTTTTATAAGGATGTGTATTTAGATTTTAAAGTTGACGAAAAGGGTTTAGCATCTATTCATCAGCCTACTATTCCTTTAGATCGCCGCTATACTTTAACATTTGATGCAACTGATTATTCTGATAAAGAGAAGAAATCTTTATATATCGCAAATTTGAATAATGAAAAACATCCTAGATACGTTAGAACAGTAAAAAAAGAAAATAAATTTTACACAACTACAAAAACGCTAGGTAATTATCAACTACTTCACGATACTGTTTCTCCTAAGATTTATCGGCCTAATTTTAAAAACGGACAATGGATCAATCACAAGGATTTTCTTAAAATAAAAATTAGAGATGATGAATCAGGAATCAATGACTACAAAGCCTTTATAGATGGTGAATGGATTTTAATGGAGTATAATTTAAAACGTAAAGAACTTTTTTATGATTTTAGCGATAAAAAGTTGGTAGGCAATAAACATATCTTTAAAATTGTGGTTTCAGATAATGTTGGAAATACCAATACGTATTCTGCAACGTTCTATAGAAAACCTTAATTACTTTGAAGAACTATTTTTTCGTTATTTTATTTGTTTTTCCGCTAGCTATTACTGCACAAAAAACAACTCTATTGAGAGGTTTTATAAAAAACAAGGATAAAACTCCTATAGAAGGAGTTACTGTTTTTATTGATAAAAGTAATGGAACCACAACAGATGAAAGAGGTTTTTACCAAATTAGAATTCCGTTAAACAAACCTACTTTAGTTACGTTTCAATTCTTAGGTTATCAAACACTCACAAAAACATTTACCGCTACCAATAGAAATGCTATTCGCTTCTCTCCCACTTTACTTGCAAAGTCAGAGGTTCTAAATACTGTCATTATCAAAAATGATAAAAATGTCCTAGAAGGAAATTTAAAAATTGATCCTAAAAAAGTAAAAAGAATCCCTGGAGCTAATGCGGGAGTTGAAAATTTGTTGATGACACTACCAGGTGTAAACAATAATAATGAATTGAGTACTCAGTACAATGTTAGAGGTGGAAATTTTGACGAGAACTTGGTTTATGTAAATGGTATTGAAGTTTATAGACCTTTCTTAGTACGATCTGGCCAGCAAGAAGGATTGAGTTTTGTAAACACTAATATGGTTCAGAACATAAAATTTTCAGCAGGTGGTTTTCAAGCAAAATATGGAGATAAACTTTCTTCTGTACTAGATATAACGTACAAAAAACCTAAACAAACTCATCTAGAGATAGAAGGAAGCCTTTTAGGAAGTAGTATTACCTATGGAGATGTTTTTCTTAACAAAAAGTTGAATGTAATAACAGGGATAAGATACCGAGACAATAGTCTATTTGTAAACAGCAAACAAATAGAAACAAATTTTAGACCCAGTTTTACGGACGTACAGACATACATAAATTACGGGTTTAATGAAAAATGGGATATAAGCTTTCTTGGAAATTTTTCCCTAAATGATTACGAGTATAAGCCTATATCAAGACGAACGCGTTTTGGCACCTTAGCCAACCCAATTGAGTTAATTGTATTTTATAACGGTCAAGAAAAATATCAATATTTAACAACTTTTGGAGCCCTAAGCACAAACTTTTATCCTAATAAAAATTGGAAGTTTAATTTTACTTCATCTGCTTTTAACACACAAGAAGAGGAGTATTTTGATATAGCTGCTTCTTATAATTTAGGAGCAATTGATAATAATATTGGTTCAGAAACATTTGGAGAAGTTGAATTTTCTGAGGGCATTGGTTCACAATTAAATCATTCTAGAAATGATTTAGACGCATTAATTACTAATATACAATTTAAAGGTACATACAAGAACAACAAGGCTCAGGTTGATTTTGGAATTAAGTATCAAACGGAAAACATAAAAGATCGTATTCGTGAATGGGAAATGATTAACTCTTCTGGGTTTTCTATTCCCAACCCAACAGATTTTAATACGATGATAAATGATCAACCATACACTCCTTATGAAGGACCTATCATTCCTTTTCAAAGTATTAGAGCTTTAAATGAATTAAGTATCAATCGATTATCTGGATATGTTCAATACGGAGCTAAAACATTCTGGGGAGATCATGAAATTTGGTTTAATCTAGGAATTCGATCTCAGTTTTGGACAATTGATAATCATTTAGGAGGAAAAAGTGATGGCATCATTGTGAGTCCAAGGTTTCAAATAGCCATCAAACCTGATTGGGAAAAAGATATGGTTTTTCGCTTGTCTGGTGGATCATATGCTCAACCGCCGTTTTACAGAGAATTAAGAGGTTTTGACGGATTAGTTAACACATCAGTAAATGCACAAAAATCGATTCATTTTGTTTTAGGATCAGATTATAGTTTTACAATGTGGAATAGACCTTTTAAACTAACTGCTGAAACATATTACAAGAGTTTAACAGACGTAAATCCTTATAGTGTTGATAATGTAAGAATACGCTACCAAGCCAACAATAATGCTGTTGCTTATGCTACAGGGGTAGACATTAGATTAAACGGAGAATTTATTCCTGGTAATGAGAGCTGGGTTAGTTTAGGTTACCTAAAAACAGAAGAAAATATTGACAACCAAGGTTATATTTCAAGACCAACAGATCAGCGATTAAAATTTGCTGTACTTTTTCAAGATTATGTACCCAATCTTCCTGATTTGAAAGCTTATCTCAACCTGGTGTACAGTACAGGTGTTCCTGGTGGCGCTCCTGCTTATGCAAATCCTTATAACTTTCAAAACCGATTGCGAGACTACAAAAGAGCCGATTTAGGTATTTCATACGTAATTGCTGATGCTAATAAGCAATATGAAAATGGATGGCTAAAAGATGTAAAAGAATTTACAGCAGGTATTGAGCTATTCAATATTTTTGACGTGCAAAATTCAATAACCAATACATGGGTTCGAGATTCTTTTAGTAGACGTCAGTACGGAATTCCTAATTTTATGACTAGCAGGGTACTAAACTTTCGCTTTTCTATTAGCTTTTAAAGAATTTGTGCAGCGTGATCTTTTGTTTTTACCTTAGCAATTACCTCTTCTATTGAACCATTTTCATCAATCACAAAGGTCGTTCTATGAATTCCATCATATTTTTTACCCATAAATTTCTTAGGGCCCCAAACACCATAAGCATTGATAACAGACTTATCTTCATCTGCCAATAAAGGAAAAGGCAATTGATACTTATCTATAAATTTTTGTTGTGCTTTTGCTGCATCTGCACTAACACCTAATATATCATATCCTTTAGCTTGAAATGTTTGGTAATTATCTCTTAAGTTACAAGCCTCTGCAGTACAGCCAGGAGTGCTAGCTTTTGGATAGAAAAACAATACTAATTTTTTTCCTTTATAGTCAGATAGTTTTATTGTATTTCCTTCTTGATCTTTTGCTTCAAAATATGGTGCTTTATCTCCTGATGTTAACGTTGTCATAATTCTTATTTTTGTTTGTATAAAGATACTAAAATGACTAAAGTAGAAAAAGTTGATTTTGTTATTAACACACTTGAAAAAATTTATCCAGAAGTTCCTATTCCGTTAGATCATAAAGATCCTTACACACTGTTAATTGCTGTGTTATTATCTGCGCAGAGCACAGATGCCAGAGTTAATACAATTACTCCTCTTTTATTTAAAAAGGCAGATAATCCTTATAATATGATTAAACTTTCTATAGAAGAAATTAGAGAGATTATAAAACCTGTTGGATTATCTCCTATGAAATCAAAAGGAATATATGGTCTTTCTAAAATACTGATTGAAAAATATAATGGAAAAGTTCCAAAAGATATAGAAGCGCTTGAAGAGCTTCCTTCAGTTGGACATAAAACGGCTAGTGTAGTGATAAGTCAAGCTTTCGGAATACCTGCATTTCCTGTAGATACACATATACATCGTTTATTGTACCGCTGGAATTTAAGTAATGGTAAAAATGTTACACAAACGGAACGAGATGCTAAACGATTGTTTCCTAAAAAACGCTGGAATAAGTTACATCTACAAATAATCTATTATGGTCGGGAGTATTCTCCTGCTAGAGGTTGGAACTTAGAAAAAGACATTATTACGAAAACAATCGGTAGGAAATCAGTAATTAAAGAACAATTAAAAAAATAAAAAAGTCCAAGTTTTTATAACTTGGACTTTTAAAATTAATTCAAATTCAATTCAACAGAAAAGTTTGATTGAGTTTTAATTACTGATAATGACCTTGAAAAATTAATTAAAAATTGAATAGTTTCTTGTTTCGGTTGATTCAAATTAGAAATTTTCTTAGAGTAAAGTTGCTTCATATATTTAGTTTTCGCATTATAAAATAAATAACGAAGCAATTCTACGTTTATTGCTAATTTACCAACACAATTTTATGCTTTTCAACAACTTTTCTCAAATTAATCAGTGCATAACGCATTCTTCCTAAAGCTGTATTAATACTTACTCCTGTATTTTCACTGATTTCTTTAAAACTCATATCCTTGTATATACGCATTATCAGTACTTCTTTTTGTTCTTCTGGCAACTCTTTTACTAATTCCTTAACATCCGAAAGAATTTGCTCTTTTATAATCTTACTTTCGGCATTTAACTGTCCGTCACTTAAAACAGAAAAAACGTCAAAATCCTCCGTATTGTTAAATATTGGCATTCTATTGGATTTTCTAAAATGATCAATTACTAAGTTTTGGGCAATTCGCATAATCCAAGGCAAAAACTTACCTTCTTCATTATAATTTCCTTTTTTTAGCGTTCTGATTACTTTGATAAAAGTATCTTGAAAAATATCTTCAGTAATATCTCTATCTAAAACTTTACTGTAAATAAAGCTATACAAACGTTGTTGATGCTTTTTAATCAACGATTCTAGAGCATATTCATCTCCCTGAATATAACTCCTTACTAAAATACTATCGGATGTATGTACACGCATAAAACTACTTTTTTGGGCAAGAAAGCCTGTTTGAAACTAGTAAATGTTAAAGTAGCTTTTTATCTATATGCGTGTCTTTTAGATTTTTATAAAATCAAATATGATGCTTTTTTTTATCTAAAACAAGTTTTTTCACTAAAAATCCTTTAAAGTTTTCTATCTAAAATTGAGTTCTTGTCGTTAATTTTGCATCTTCTAGAAAGATATTATACTAATATGAGTTCTTCTGTTCTAACAAAAAATCCTAAAGAAAACATCATTATTAAAGGTGCTAAATTACATAACCTTAAAAATATTGATGTAGCAATACCCCGAAACAAACTTGTTGTTATAACAGGGCTATCAGGTTCTGGGAAATCTTCATTGGCATTCGATACTCTTTATGCAGAAGGACAAAGGAGATATGTAGAGAGTCTATCTTCTTATGCACGTCAGTTTTTAGGAAAACTAAATAAGCCTAAAGTAGATTACATAAAAGGGATTGCTCCTGCCATTGCTATAGAGCAGAAAGTAAATTCAACAAATCCGAGATCTACCGTAGGAACCTCTACAGAAATCTATGATTACATAAAATTATTATACGCTCGAATAGGCAAAACCTTCTCTCCTATTTCTGGGGAAGAAGTGAAAAAACATACAGTACGTGATGTAACAGATTATGTAAAAGCGTTAGGAGAAAGAGAAAAATTATTGTTATTAGCCCCTATTGAAATTAATGAAAACAGAACAATAGAAGCTGTTTTAAATGTACTACAACAACAGGGTTATGCAAGAATAAAACATAATGGAGAAATTTATAAAATTGAAGATTTTTCCACAAAAAAATATGATCAGCAGCAATTATTTCTTGTAGTAGACAGAATAGTTGTAAAGCATGAAGAAGATTTTTATAATCGCTTGTCAGATGCCATTCAGACCGCTTTTTTTGAAGGAAAAGGAATTTGTTTTTTAGAACATGTCTCAAGCAAAAAACAAGTTGAATTTAGCAATAAATTTGAGTTAGATGGAATTACTTTTTTAGAACCTAATACACATCTTTTTAGCTTTAATAATCCTTATGGAGCTTGTCCTAACTGCGAAGGCTACGGAAACACAATAGGAATAGATGAAGAATTAGTAATTCCTAATACCGATTTATCTATTTATGATGATGCCATATTTCCTTACAGAACGGATTCTTTTAAACATTACAAAGAAGAATTAATTGCAAACGCATACAAATTTGATATTCCAATACACAAACCTTGGTTTGAATTAACAGATAAACAAAAAGAACTCGTTTGGCAAGGAAACAAAAGCTTTAAAGGAATTAGCCACTTATTTAACACTCTAGAAGAAAAAAGCTATAAAATTCAGAATAGAGTAATGCTTTCTCGTTATCGAGGAAAAACGAAATGTACAGAATGTCAAGGAAAAAGACTACGAAAAGAAGCTAATTATGTGCAAGTTAATGGAAAAACAATTTCTGATTTAGTTAATCTTCCTTTAGATGAATTAGCTGTTTTTTTCAAAAATTTAGTTCTAAGTGATTACGAAGTAAGTGTAGCTAAACGTCTATTAAAAGAAATTAATAATCGTCTTCAATTTTTACAAGATGTTGGTTTGAGTTATCTCACATTAAATAGAACCTCAAACACACTTTCGGGAGGAGAAAGCCAACGAATTAATCTTGCTACTTCCTTAGGAAGTAGCTTGGTCGGATCAATGTATATTTTAGATGAACCTAGTATTGGTTTACATCCAAAAGATACAGAGCGACTTATTAAAGTTTTAAAGAATTTAAGGGATTTGGGGAATACTGTGGTGGTAGTTGAACATGATGAAGACATCATGAAAGAAGCAGATTACATTATTGATATCGGTCCAGAAGCAGGTAGTTATGGCGGAAAAGTAGTTGCCGAAGGCAGTTTTACTGAAATTAAAAAATCAGATACGCTTACAGCTCGTTACTTAAATGGAAAGGATTCTATTGAAATTCCTACAATCCGCAGAGCATACAAAAACTTTATCAAAGTAGAAGGAGCTAGAGAAAACAACTTAAAAAATATTGATGTTACTATTCCGCTTAACAATTTAACCGTTATTACAGGAGTTTCTGGTAGCGGAAAAAGCACACTGATAAAAAAAATAGTGTATCCTGCCTTGCAGAAACACCTCTTAGGATATGGAGACAAAATAGGTCAACATTCCAAAGTTTCTGGAAGTTTTGAAAAATTAAAACATGTTGAATTTATAGACCAAAACCCGATTGGAAGATCATCCAGATCAAATCCTGTTACCTATATAAAAGCATACGATGATATTAGAGCTTTGTTATCGTCACAAAAGCTTGCTGCAATTCGAAATTTTAAACCCAAACATTTTTCCTTTAATGTAGATGGTGGTAGATGCGAAGTTTGTAAAGGAGATGGAGAAGTTACTATTGAAATGCAGTTTATGGCTGATGTTCATTTAGAATGCGAAACTTGTAACGGAAAACGATTTAAAAAAGAAGTACTAGAAGTAACTTTTGAAAACAAAAATATTGATGATATTCTCAACTTTACAATTGACGATGCCGTTGATTTTTTTAGCAAACACACACAAGATAAAATTGCACTAAAACTAAAACCTTTACAAGACGTAGGTTTGGGTTATGTAAAACTTGGTCAATCTTCTTCTACTCTTTCTGGTGGTGAAGCACAAAGAATCAAACTAGCTTCTTTCTTAGTAAAAGGGAACACAAAAGATAAAGCATTGTTCATTTTTGATGAACCCACAACAGGACTTCATTTTCACGATATCAAAAAACTTCTAACTTCATTTAATGCTCTTATTGAAAAAGGACATTCAATTGTTGTAATAGAGCATAATTTAGAATTAATTAAATGTGCTGATTATATTATAGATTTAGGTCCTGATGGAGGAAAAAAAGGAGGAAACTTATTGTTTGAAGGTATGCCTGAAGATTTAGTTAATAATAACAAATCTCATACAGCTTTTTACCTAAAGGATAAATTAACTTCTGCTTAAAAACAAACTTCTTTACGAATTCTAATTCATTTACTACGAATTCTAAAACTCATGAATTTTTAGGGTAAAGGCATAATACTTTTGATACAGAAACATCAAAATATTTAATGCTAATCCTAAAATAAATAATCATGAAAAACGCAATTCCAAAAGTAAGTTTAGCAATGGGAGTATTGCTAACTGCACTATTCTTTACAAGCTGTAAAAAAGAAAAAAAACAACTACAAATTACCCCTGTTATTGCCAATAATAATGACAATAGCAAGATAAAGAAAAGTATAGCAAAAGAAGAAAAAGTAATTATCTATAGAAAACCTATTGTTTTCATTGCTGGAATGGATGGCAAAAAAAGTAATTTCTATAAAAATGCCAGGACTCATTTTCTAAATAAAGAATATGAAGTAGTAGATAATACTTTTTCTATGGAAGAAATTCTTAGTTGGCTAAACAAAAATTATAATGAAAAAGCGTACAGTGAAATTCACATTGTTGCCAAAAATAATCCTTGGAAAGGACTTGACTTAGAAACTGTTATAAAAGGAGAAAAAGTAACTGCTAATAGTTTGCGAAAGTCCGTAATTAATAGCGCATTACCTAAACTAGAAAAAGGAATTTCATCCAAAACAAAAGTTGTGTTTCATTCATCAGGTTTAGGATCAAACACAGAATTGGTAAATGCTCTTAAAGAAGTTTTCCTTTCAAAAGAAGCTCCATCTGTAGTTGTTTCTCCTTATTACAGCATTTTTGGAGGTGAGTTTTCTGAGCACTCTTTAGCAAAACCATACTACGGATTCTATCCTACAGCAGAATCTCCTGGTAATGTAGATTTGTCAAAAGAATTTACCAGAAAATACCCTAAAGAAAAAGACATTAACTGGTTTGACGCAATCACCAACGAAAAAGAAAAATTTATTGGTGATGTTTATAGCACAAAATTTAACATCCCAATTCAATGGTCATTTGATTATAAAAGTTCTGATGAAGTTCCTAATTTTCAAACTCCAAAAGAAATTATAGATTGGATTAAGAAAGATGACGTGTTACGAGGAAAAATTGCTAATTATAACATTCCTGTTGAAAAATTTCGTTGGACAGCTGTTCGAAAAGGAAGTAAACTAATCATTAAAGGTAAAACTACTGTAATTTGTGTTCTGAAACCTCTTATAAAACCTTATGGAGATCTTCAACATGTAGAACCTGATGTTACTAACTTACGACTTTATACGCTACTATAAATTTGAAATACAATTTGAATTGAGATGGAAAGTAACTGCTTTCATGCAGTTACTTTTGTATGTTTGTTAGAAAGCAGCATGAGAGTAATCAAAATATCCATATTAATTTTAGTTTTTGTTTCCTTCTTTTGTGAAGCTCAAAATAGCCATTGGCAAAACTTTGGAGTTAAAGAAGGGTTACCTCAATCACATATTACAAGTATTACACAAGATTCTACTGGTTATCTATGGCTAGGCACAAATGGTAGTGGATTAGTTCGTTTTGACGGAGCTACATTTAATACATTTCAACAAAAAGATAGCCTTCCTTCTAATTTTATTACAGATCTTTTTTATGCAAGAGACACTTTATTTATTGGAACTCGTCTCGGAGCAGGAATTTATGCCAATGGAAAGATTTTGAAATATGATCTGCCTGAAACTCGAAAAATTATTTCAATAAAACAACAAATCTACTTTGCCACACAATCTGGAATTTATTTGTGGAAAAATTCATATTTGGCTCCTCTCAAAACCATTCCTCAAATTGACGTAAAACCAATAAATGATTTAGTATATTTTAATAATTCATACTGGATTGCTTGTAAACAAGGGCTTTGGCTTATTGATAATTTAGAAAATGCAAAAGAAATTAAGAAAGTATCAAACGGTAATTTTTCTTCTTTTCTAGTACATAACAACAACTTGTATGTTTCAAAAGTATCTGAAGGTATTTTTCAAGTAAATAAAGAGCGTATTACGGTAAGAAAACGTATAACTAGCTTGTATAAAGTTTTCAAAGCCAATAATACTACTTATGCGTTGCTCAATAACGAAAAGGCTTTAGAATTAACTCCTGATTTTTCAATTATTAATTCAAAAACAACAACTGAAAACAACCAAAATATTATTACCGATATTTTTACTGATTCTCATAAAAACACTTGGATTACGACAAAAAATCAAGGTCTTTTTAAACAGATTGATAACACTTTGTCTAACTATCCTTTTAGAGAAAATCGAATTCATCAATTAAAATATTTTAACGATTCGTTGTGGATTATTACTCAAAATGGACTTTACAAGAAAAGTGACTCGTCATTCGTCCCTTTCTCTTTTAATAATCAGCTTAAAAATTCAGTTCAATCCATTGCTATAGATAGTTTTTCTAATATTTGGGCTGGTACCAAAAACAACGGATTACTTCTCTATAGAAAGAAAAAAGATTCTACATCAACAAACTATCAGCTTATTGATATAGGAAAAGAAATTCCCTCAATTGACAAAAACATTACTTCTGTTTTATCAATCAATCAAAACGAAATTTGGCTAACAGATACAAATGGAATACACAAATTAACTACACAAAACGGAATTGTTTTAAAGGTAAATAATTACTCAAAAAAAGATGGAATTAGAGATTTACACATAACATCCATTTTACAACATAATAATCAGCTTTGGTATGCTACTAAAAATGGAAATATCGGATTTATAGAGAATAATCAAGTTACTGATTATCATAGAATATTAGGTTTTCCTGCAACAATAAATGCCATTAAAATATATGGTAACACTATTTTTTTAAGTACTTCAGAAAATGGAATTTGGACAGCTCCTGTAAGCAATCCTAAAGAGATAACACCTCTATCTGGAAAGAAACAACTCAATTCACAAAATTGTAGATCATTACTATTAGATAGTAATAATTACTTGTGGATAGGAACTGAAAAAGGTCTTAATAAAGCATTACTAGATAAAAACAACACAATTCAAGAAATTTACTTTTTTGATAAAAATGATGGACTGGTAGAAAACGAGATAATTACAGAAGGTATTATACAGGACAATACTAAAAACATCTGGTTGTCAACCAATTATGGGCTTACAAAACTTAGTGAGACAACTAGCTTTAAGCAAACTATAAAACCTAAAATTTCATTAGAAAACGTTGAAGTTGTATACTCTAAAATTGATACAATTAATTTTTCTACTTACACCAATCAATTACAATTAAAACCTAGCCAAAATCATATTTCATTTCAATTTACCTCAGTTGATTTAAACTATCCTAAAACAATCGAATATAGTTGGAAACTGACTGATGATTTTTCTCCTTGGACAGCTAAAAACAATGTGGATTTTGCCAATTTATCATACGGAGAATACACATTTGAAGTGAAATCGAGAAACAGAAATTGGCAAGAAAGCAAACCTGTTTTGTTCCGGTTTGTGATAGAAAAACCATGGTATTTAAAATGGTGGTTTCTGTCAACTACCACTCTTATTTTACTCATTAGTATTAGCCTAATTATTTGGAGTTACACAAGAAAAATAAAAAGGAAAAATCAAGCAAAAATTGAAAAACTACATTTAGAAAATAAATTATTATCGCTAGAACAAAAAGCGTTGCAATTACAAATGAATCCTCATTTTGTTTTTAATGTTCTTAATAGCATTAAAGCTATGGGAACTAGTAATAAACTAGACAAGATGAATGAAACTATTAATAGTTTTGCTAAGCTTTTAAGAGGAGTTTTACAAAATTCCAGAGAAGAATATATAAGTATTCAACAAGAAATAGAGGTTTTAGAAAATTATTTAAAATTAGAGCAAGTTTTAAGTAACGATAAATTTGATTACTTTTTCCATGTTGAATTATCCTCTTTCTCTTTTGATGAACTTTTAATTCCTCCTATGATTATCCAGCCTTTTGTAGAAAACGCTATCAAACATGGTTTTAACGGAATTAAACAACAAGGAATAATTGACATTTCATTTGTGGTAAGCAATGACATGCTCATTTGTAAAATACAAGATAACGGAGTTGGCTACGAAACATCTTTAGGCAAGAAAAAAAATCAGCATCAATCAATCGCTATAAACGTAACAAAAGAGCGATTAAAAAGTATATCTGACAAATGTGATTTTGACATTGTAGAAATTAAAGAAAACAAAAAAACTTTAGGTACTTTAGTTAAATTTCAAATACCTTACAAAACAGATTATTAAAATTTGAAAAACGCTACGTGCATACTAATAGATGATATTCCTGATGTGCTAAACATGCTGGAGAAAGACATCTCGCGTTTGTTTCCTAGCCTTGAAGTTATTGGAAAAGCATCTAGTGTTGTTACTGCTGCAAAGCTTCTACGCAAAAAAAGTCCTGATATTATTTTTCTTGACATTATGCTTGGAGATGGAACAGGTTTTGACTTGTTAGAAATTTTTCCAGATTTATCTTCTAAAATTATTTTTATCACTGCCAGTGACGCTTATGCTTTGCGGGCTTTCAAATTTGCTGCTATTGATTACGTTTTAAAACCATATTCAGATTATGATTTGCAGAATGCAGTTCAAAAAGCACAACAGTATATCAAATCAGAATCCCAACAACTATCAGTATTAAAAGAAACACTCTCAAATAATAAAAAAGTTCCTGAAAGAATCTCTTTACACACTCAAGAAAAAATCATAGTTATTTCATTAGATTCTATCATAAGATGTCAATCCGATAATAATTACACCATGTTTTTTCTGGATAATGGACAAAAAATACTAGTCACCAAAACTTTAAAATATTATTCAGATTTGTTAAAAGAATGTAATTTTATGAGAGTGCATCAAAGCCACCTTATAAATACGAAATTCATAAAAGAGTTTATTAAATCTGATGGAGGATATTTATTGTTAACCAACAAAGAAACAATTCCTGTTTCTGTTAGAAAACGATCGGAAGTAATTCAAATGTTAAACCTTATTTAAAAAGGTAATTGACCCAAGTCTACATTTCCGCCAGAAATTATAATTCCAACTTTCTTATTTTCAAAAATTTGAGGTTCTTTCAATAAAGCTGCTATTGCCACAGCGCTAGAAGGCTCAATAACGATCTTCATACGCTCCCAAACAAATCGCATTGCATCAACAATTTCTTGTTCTTTTACACGAATAATTCTATCTACATATTTCTGAATAATTGGAAAATTATTTGATCCTAAATTTGTTTTCAGTCCGTCTGCAATGGTATCTGAAATTTCGTTAGTTTCAATCTTACCAGATAATAGAGATCGATAAGCATCATCCACTTTAAAAGGCTCTGCTCCAATAACTTTCGTTTTAGGTGAAAAATGATGCGTAAATAAGCTTGTTCCTGCTATCAATCCTCCTCCTCCAACCGGGCAAATGATATAATCTAAATTTGACTGTTCTTGAATCAATTCATAACTCGCTGTTCCTTGGCCTAAAATAACTTGTAAATCATTAGATGGATGAATAAAAGTAGCTCCTGTTTCTTGCTGAATCTTAGCGGATTCTGCTTCTCTAGCTTTAAGGTTAGGGTCACAAACAGTTATAATACCACTGTATTCTTTTACAGCATTTTTCTTGGCATTTGGCGCAGAAGAAGGCATTACAATATGTGCTTTGACTCCTAAGTTTTTGGCAGCGCAAGACAAAGCTTGGGCAAAATTACCAGATGAATGTGTAACAATTCCTTTATTTCTATCTAATTCTGGTAAGTTTAAAATAGCATGAGTTGCTCCTCTTAATTTATATGAACCTGTTTTCTGAAAGTTTTCACATTTTAGAAAAACAGTTGCATCACACTCAGCATTCAACAATCGAGAGGTTAATACTGGGGTTTTATGAACATACGGTTTAATGATTTCATATACTTGTTGAAGCTCGGTAGTAGTCATACTAAATGTTTTTATAAAAATAAAAAAGCCTTTTCATTTCTGAAAAGGCTTTTGGGTGGAAGACCGGGTTCGAACCGGCGACCTCCGGAACCACAATCCGGCGCTCTAACCAGCTGAGCTACAACCACCATGTTAGTAAAGCTTACAAATAGCTTTCTAGCGGGTGCAAATGTACTTCATTTTTCAATATCTTGAAAAAGAAATTACAATAATTTATCTAATGAACTTACAGCTAATAGTCGTTCTGTGGTAAATCCTTCTCCATGTTCTACTCCAATTAATCTACCCAAATCTTTAGATCTATAGAGTACACTATCAATAAAGTTTTTACTAGAAATAGGTGTTTCGGGCTCTGAACTGTTTGGATCGTAAAATTGAGATTCATAAGCTAATACAGCATCTTTTTTCTTTTGCATAAATCCTGTTACATCAACTACAAAATCTGGATTACTATTCTTCCACTGAATGTAATGATACACCTGCTTTGGTCTCCATTTATCTTGATTAATTCCGTCTAATTTTGTTTCAATCTTTTGTAAACCACTTAAAAAACAAGCATCCGAAACTAATTTACTTCCTTTTGGATGATCAATATGCCTATCGTCAATAGCGTTACACAAAACAATTTCTGGTTGGTATTTTCTAATTATTTTAATAATTTCTAGTTGATGCACTTTATCATTAGTGAAAAATCCATCAGCAAAACCTAAATTTTCTCGTACAGTAACTCCTAAAATATGAGCAGCTTTCTGAGCTTCTTGTGCTCTTATATCAGCAGAGCCTCGTGTTCCTAGCTCTCCTCTAGTAAGATCTATAATCCCAACTTTCTTACCTAACGAAACTTCTTTGGCTAGCGTAGCCGAACAACCTAGTTCAACATCATCTGGATGCGCTCCAAACGCTAAAATGTCTAATTTCATAACTGTTTTACTTGTTCTTTAAATAGATAAACGAAGTTACAAAAGATCGATTAAACCTGAACTGTTTTCCACTTACCCCTCTTAAACCAAATAACTCCAACAATAGCAATCAATACTTCTGCTAAAGTTATTGCCCAAAATACGCCAGCTGGACCAAACTCCATTGTAATTGCCATTAAATACGCAAATGGTAATTGAAACAGCCAAAAACATACAAAATTTATATAAGTAGGAGTTTTTGTATCTCCCGAGCCGTTGAAAGCTTGGGTTACCACCATTCCGTATGCATAAGCAATGTAACCTGCTGCAATTATTTGCAGACATAAAGCTCCGTTTTCAATTACAATTGAATTGTTACTAAACCAACCTAAAAATGTAGGAGCAAATAAAATATAGATTAAAGAAATTGCACCCATAAAAATAGCACAATATTTACCTGTTTTCCATACAGAAGATTCTGCTCTTTCTGGAAGTTTAGCTCCTAAGTTTTGCCCTACTAATGTGGCAGCAGCATTACTCATTCCCCAAGCTGGCATTAATGTAAACATCATAATTCTTATGGCAATAGTATATCCTGCAAGAACTTCACTTCCAAAGTTTGCCATTATCAACATTAATACTACCCAGCTAGAAGTTCCTATGATAAATTGACCTATTCCACCCAAAGAAACTTTCACAAGATTAACCATTACCTCAATTCTAAGACGAATATCTCTCAAAGCCAATTTAATATAAGAGTTTCCTTTAAATAAAATGATTAATTGAGCAATAACAGCTACGCCTCTTCCTGTAGTTGTTGCAATTGCTGCTCCTTCTACTCCATAAGCAGGTATAGGGCCTAATCCAAAAATAAATATTGGGTCGAGAATTAAATTTAATCCGTTGGATAAAATGAGAGTCCACATAGCAATAGATGCATTACCAGCTCCTCTAAATATTGCATTAATTAAAAAGAGTAGCATCACTGTAACGTTGCCACCTAAAAGAATTTGTGTATATCCATATCCTTCTTCTATAAGGTCAGCTTCGCCTCCCATAAAACCTAAAATTTCTTTAGGAAAAAGTATTCCTACAGCACTTATTATTATTGCTATAAAAAATCCTAAAAAAATTACTTGCACAGCAGCATCACTCGCTGCTTTTTGGTTTTTTTCACCTGTTCTACGAGCTACTATTGCTGTAGCTCCCATGCTTAAACCTATTGCCACAGCATAAACTAATGTTAGTACAGATTCTGTAAGCCCAACTGTAGCCACTGCATTTACACTAACTCTAGAAACAAAAATAATATCTACTAAAGCAAAGATTGATTCCATTAGCATTTCTAGTATCATAGGTATTGATAACATAAATACCGCCTTCCGAATACTGCCTGTTGTAAAATTATTCTGCTTACCTGCAACTGCCTCTTTAAAAAGAGAAAAAATAGATTGTTTTGATTGTTGGTTATTTGTAGTCATTTATAATAGTATCTTATATATTGATAATAAGCAACTAGAAAATTTTTGATCTTAATTGCTAAAAATAAGTCTTTAAAGAAAGACAACGTGAGGAAAGTATTTACTAGACTATCATATTAGCAAATATGCAAAACTTTTGCTAATAGAAGCAGAAATAAATTCAATATCTTCGTTTTATGATTTCTCTAACTGTTATTGGTAAAGGAAATGTTGGAACTCATTTGTATAATCGGTTTCTAGAAATAGATGCTGTTGATTCAAAATGGATTGATTCTAGAAACTTAAATTCTATAGAAGAAACGGATATAACTATTCTTGCAGTTTCTGATG
Organism: Bacteroidia bacterium; assembly: GCA_030428865.1. GTDB lineage: Bacteria > Bacteroidota > Bacteroidia > Flavobacteriales > Flavobacteriaceae > Polaribacter. The sequence goes on from JAUIEK010000003.1 coordinate 188,877, forward strand.
ATGCTATTTCTGATGTGTCGTCTCAAATAGAAAATTCTTTTGTAGTACATACTTCTGGGAGTGTAAGTATGGATCAATTACAAAATAAAGCGAGAAAAGGTATTTTTTATCCTCTACAATCTTTCACCAAAGGAGAAATAGTAGATTTTACAAAAATTCCCTTTTGTGTTGAAGCAGAAAACACTAATGACTTAAAACTACTTGAGCAATTAGTTGAACTTTTAGGAACAAAATCCTATCAAATTAGTTCTGAACAAAGAAAGAAAATTCATTTAGCTGCTGTTTTTGCAAATAATTTTACAAATCATATGTATAAAATTTCTAAAGATATTTGTGACTCTAATCAAATTCCTTTTGAAATACTCTTACCTTTAATAGAAGAAACGGCTAGCAAAATAAAAAACATATCACCTGGAGAAGCTCAAACAGGTCCTGCATTAAGAAATGATCAAAAAACGATTCAAAAACATTTAGAAATGTTAAATCAGCAACAAAAAGAATTATATACAAAAATTACAGAATCAATACAAAAACATGGAAAAAAGCTATAAAGAATATTTGTCTACAATTACTACTCTAATTTTTGATGTAGATGGAGTTTTAACAAACGGAATTGTTACCATTACATCAGATGGTCAATTACTCAGACAAATGAATATTAAAGATGGTTATGCATTAAAAGCAGCTGCAAATGCTGGTCTTAGAATCTGTATTATTTCTGGAGGAAAAAACGAAGGTGTAAAAACTCGGCTAAAGAATTTAGGAATTACAGATGTATATTTAGGTGTTGATGATAAAGTTGAAGTTTATAATCAGTTAATTGATATGTATCAACTCCAATCACAAGAAATTTTATATATGGGAGATGATATTCCTGATTATCCTGTTATGAAACTAGTTGGGTTTCCATGTTGTCCAAATGATGCCGTTCCTGAGATTAAAGAAGCTTCTAAATATATTTCGAATAAAAAAGGAGGCGAAGGTTGCGTTAGAGATGTAATAGAACAAATATTAAAAGTGAAAAAAAAGTGGAATCAAAATTACAATGCAAAATATGACTAAAAAGAGAATCTTAACCTGTTGTTTTATTCTGATAACTATTGGTTTTTCAGAAGCTCAAACCATATTTGGTAAGTGGTATTCTATTGATGAGGATACAAAAAAGAAAGAGTCCATTATAGAAATCTATAAAAAAGAAGGCAAGGCATATGCTAAAATCATTTCTGTTCTTGATGAAAGCAAACAAGATAATGTCTGTACTAAATGCAAAGGTTCTCGCAAAAACAAGCCTATTTTAGGAATGAATATCTTAACAGGCTTAAAAAAGAAAGATGACGAATGGTCTGGCGGAAAGATTCTTGATCCTAAAAACGGAAAAGAATACAAATGCTATATCAAATTATTAAATAAAAATACACTTAAAGTTAGAGGTTACTTAGGATTTTCTATGTTAGGAAGAACTGTTACTTGGAAACGTGTAGAAGGTTAATTTCTTTTTTTTAGCATGGGTACAAATGCAAAATTTCCTAGTTCGTGTTTTTCAAATTCTTTTAATGATTTTCTAATAAATTGAGTCATTACTTGTGTTTTATCTCCCACAGGTATTAACAACATTCCGCCTACTTTTAGTTGAGACATTAATGCTTTTGGAACAAAGGGAGCTCCTGCGGTAACAATTATTTTATCATAAGGCGCTTTTTCCTCATATCCTCGATAACCATCTCCAAATATGAATTTCTTGGGTTTATATCCTATTTTAGGCAAAAAAAGAGACGTTTTTTTAAAGAGCTCATGTTGTCTTTCTATTGTATAAACTTCTGCTTTTAGCTCTAATAAAACTGCTGTTTGATACCCAGATCCAGTACCTATTTCCAATACTTTATCTCCAGGTTTTACAGCTAAAGTTTGTGATTGAAATGCAACTGTGTAAGGCTGAGAAATTGTTTGATCTGCAGCAATAGGAAATGCTTTATCCTGATAAGCATGATCTTCGAAAGAAGAATCCATAAATAAATGCCTTGGAATTTTTTTTATAGCAGCCAACACATCTTTATCATGAATTCTTTTTTTTTCTAAAACAGTTGCTAATTGATTTCTAAGCCCTTGATGCTTTGGCGTATCCTTCAAAATATCGGATTTTAAAAACGCTAAAAGTAGAATAAATCCAAAAGAATTCCTATAAAATTGTATCTTTGTTCGGCTTGGTTTACAAGCTTTCTCAAATCAATTATCATATGCTAAAAGCAGGTGTTTTAGGTGCTGGTCATCTAGGAAAAATTCATCTTAAATTATTACAACAATCTAGCAAATACGAATTAGTTGGTTTTTATGATCCTTCTAAAAAAAATACCCAAAAAGTAGTTGAAGAATTTGGCTACAAAGCTTTTGATTCTGTTGAAGATTTAATAAATGAAGTTGATGTAGTAGATATAGTTACTCCTACACTTTCTCATTTTGAGTGTGCCAAAAAAGCGATTGAAAAGGGAAAGCATATTTTTATAGAAAAACCCATTACAAACACTGTTTTAGAGGCAGAAGCCATCAGAACATTGGCAAGTCAACACCACATTAGAGGTCAAGTAGGTCATGTAGAACGCTTTAACCCTGCATTTACAGCTGTAAAAGATTCTATAGACTCTCCTATGTTTATTGAAACACATCGATTAGCTGAGTTTAATCCGAGAGGAACAGATGTTCCCGTTGTGTTAGATTTAATGATTCATGATATTGATATTGTTTTGAGCGTGGTAAAATCAAAAGTAAAAAATGTGCATGCAAGCGGAGTTTCTGTTATTTCTGATACGCCAGATATAGCAAATGCTAGAATTGAATTTGAAAATGGTTGTGTTGCAAACCTTACGGCTAGCAGAATCTCTATGAAAAATATGCGGAAGTCTCGTTTCTTTCAAAAAGATGCCTACATTTCTGTTGACTTCTTAGATAAAAAAGTAGAGGTTGTTAAGATGAAAGATGCTCCTAAAAAACCAGATGAGTATGCAATGATTTTACAAAATGCAGAAGGAGTTAAAAAACAAATCTATTTTGATAATCCAACAATACATCCAAACAATGCCATTTTAGATGAGCTAGAGTCATTTGCAGATGCTATAGAAAGTGGCAAGACTCCTATTGTTTCTTTAGAACAAGGAGCTAATGCTCTTAGAGTAGCACAACAAATTATAGATTGTTTCGATAAATAAAACTTAAAAATACTCACATTTATGAAAAATATCGCAGTCATTGGCGCTGGAACTATGGGGAACGGAATAGCACATACCTTTGCGCAAAACAATTATAATGTTCAATTAATTGATATTTCACAAGCTGCTCTAGATAAAGGAATCGCTACTATTACTAAAAATCTAGACAGAATGGTAGCAAAACAAAAAGTAACAGAAGAAGAAAAAAGTAAAACACTCAAAAATATTACAACTTTTACAGATTTAAAAGAAGGTGTACAATATGCAAGTTTGGTAATAGAAGCTGCAACTGAGAACCTTGATTTAAAATGTAAGATTTTTAAAGATCTGGATGAATTATGTTCTGAAGATACTATTCTAGCAACTAATACTTCATCAATTTCTATAACTCAAATTGCAGCAGCTACTAAAAGACCCGAAATGGTAATTGGAATGCATTTTATGAATCCTGTTCCTATTATGAAGTTAGTAGAAATAATAAGAGGTTATAATACTTCTGACAAAGTGATGAATATGATTGTTGATTTAAGTAAACAAATCAACAAAATACCTGTAGAGGTTAATGACTACCCTGGGTTTGTAGCAAATAGGATTTTAATGCCTATGATAAATGAATCTATCGAAACGCTATACAATGGCGTAGCTGGTGTTTTAGAAATTGATACAGTAATGAAGTTAGGAATGGCACATCCTATGGGACCTTTGCAACTTGCCGATTTTATTGGTCTAGATGTTTGTTTATCTATTTTAGAAGTTATGCATGATGGGTTTAAAAATCCAAAATATGCTCCTTGCCCTCTTTTGGTAAATATGGTTAGAGCAGGCAAACTGGGTGTTAAATCTGGAGAAGGTTTTTATGACTATTCGGAAGTTAAAAAGGCAGAAAACGTATCTAAACAATTTGCTTAAATATCTTCCTCTTATCCTGTTTTTTTTCTTGACTAATATATCTGCTCAGGAAAAAATTGGTTTTCAATTTGGAAAATCACAAGAAGATAATTTTCTATTTAATGATTCCGATTATTCTTTTGAAGGATTTTCTAGCAAGGTTCAATTATTTTATCCTATAAAAAAACTCGGTAAATGGGATTTTAATCTTATTGTTCAACCTCAAATACATATTTACAAACATCAATTACTTAATCCTTCTTTTGTTAAACCAGAAGATTATGCCAATTATTTAGAGTTACGAGAGCGATTTACAAAAAAGAAAACTCTTTCTGTTTATGCTGTTGAATTGGGTTTTCAACTAAGAAGAGCTTTTTTAAAAAATATCAATTTCGAATTTACAGCTGCTTTAGGAGCGGGCTATATTGATGTTTTTACTGAACGTGTTGCTAATGGATTTACTTTTATTGAAAATTTATCTTTTGGTTTATCCTATACATTTAAAAAATCTGAATTATATATAGGAACAAATTTCGAACATATTTCAAACTTAGATATTAATCTACCAAATAGTGGATATGATTTACTTGGTTGGGAAGTAAGTTATCGGTTTTTTCTAAATAAAAAAGGAACTAAAATTTAGTTCCTTTTTTTACTTCTGTTTATTATTTCTAATTCCTAGATTTTTTCTCTTTAGATGCCTTATTCCAAATTTTGATTTCATCTTCAAACGTTAGTCCTTCCTTTACCTCTATATTAATTCCATCAGAAATTCCTAATTCTAATTCTTTCTTTTCATATACATTCTCTCCTGTTTTGATCTCTACATATGGTTTTTCTGTTTTTTTATCAAAACGCAGCAATGCTTCTTTTATAGACATTACACTATCTTTTTTCTCTAAAACAATATCGGCATTAGCACTGTAGTTTGCTCTAATAAAATATTTATCATCTAGCGTAATACTTGCTTTGATTTTAAACTGTACAGCTCCTCCTTCTTCCGTTCCTTTTGGAGCAATAAAGTTTAATTTTGCAGGAAACTTAACGTTTTCAATAGCTCCTAGAGAAACTTTAATATCACTTTCTTCAATCAAACTACCTACTTCTGATTCATCTACTTTACCTTCAAAAATCATTTTACTCATATCAGCAATTGAGGCAATTGTTGTTCCGTCATTAAAATTGTTACTCTGAATTACCTGATCTCCTTCTTTCACAGGAATCTCTAAAATAGTTCCTGAGATTTGAGCTCTAATATCTGTGTTGGCAACTCCACCTTGACCTGACGAACCATTTTTGATTATTTTATAATCATTTTGTGCATTAATTAACTCTTGTCTTGCTTGATTATATGACAGTTCAATCTGCTCATAATCAGAAGCAGAAACAACTCCTTTGTCAAATAATGTCTTATTTCTATCGTAGGCAATCTTAGCATTTTTTAGTGATATATTTGCATTGTTTACTCTTCCTCTAGCACTAATTAATGATTGCTCATTAGGAACAACTCGTATTCTAGCAATTAAATCTCCTTTTTTAACTTTTGTTCCTTCTTCTAGATAAATTTTGTCAATAATTCCTGTTATCTGAGGTTTTATTTCAATTTCTTCTAACGGAACAACCTTACCAGTGGCTACCGATTTTCTTACAATAGTTGCTTTAAAAGCTTTTTCTGTTTCAAATGTTTCTGGTTCTTGGCTGTTTTTCTTTTTAAGCCACAATACAATTACAATGAAAACTACTACTACGATTCCAATAATTATTTTTGCTCTTTTACTCATGGTAATTAATTAATATCAAGGTTTGGTTATTTATATTTTATTCATCTCTTAACGCATCTATAGGTTTAACTCGTGTTGCCATATAAGCCGGAATCATTCCTATTAATGTGCCTAAAATTATCAGTATTAAAAATGCTAGTAAAACAATAGGTATGTTAACAGTAGGGTTTAAAAGTGTTGGATCTGGTCCTGATCCCCATGCTTTATCCATCAAAAACAGTATTCCTCCTCCAAAAATAATTCCGAGCATTCCTGCTAACGTGGTTAAAAAAACCGATTCTAAAACCACTTGTCTTCTTACTTCAATTGGAGTAGCTCCAATGGCTCTTCTAATTCCGATCTCTTTCGTGCGCTCTTTTACAGTAATTAGAAGAATATTACCTATGGCAAATACACCTGCTATTAGAGTTGCAATTCCTACGAACCAAGTTAAGAACTGCATTCCTGTTAAAAATCCAGTAACTTTTCCTATTTCTGCAGCCATATTAAAACTACCAAAAGCTCTATTATCTTCTGGATCTACCTTATGCAAATTCTTGAGTGTCAGTTTTATATCGGCTTCTAACTGACGGATATCAACACCTTCTTTTGCTGTAATTAGCATCCAATTAATTCTATTTGCTCTATTATAAACTTGTTGAAATGTTGTAAACGGAATATATATAGCACTTCCATCTAAATCGATGTTTGCACTTCGTTTGTAAACCCCCACAACATTGAAATTAATGCTGTTAATGTTTAAAAGTTTTCCTATTGGATATTCATTTTTTTCAAAAAGCTGTTTGTAAACATCTTCTTCTATAACACAGACTTTTGTTTTATTCTTAATATCATTCTCATTTAAAAAACGACCATATACTAAATCTTTCTTTTGAGCCTGATTTAAAACAGGATAATCTCCATTTATACTAAAAGTACCTGATTTAATACCATTAATAATTAAACTTGATTCGTTACTTCTTGGCGCTAAAAACTTAATTTCATCAAACTCACTTTCTAGTATTTCGGTGTCCTTGGTTGTTAGCCTAATTCTTCTTCCTTCTTGATAACCCTTAAAAGGTTTTTCAGTTCTTTGCGCCCAAATAAAAACACTATTAGTTGCAAAATCTCCAAAAATATTTTTAAAGTTATTTTCCATTCCTCGTGCAGCTCCTAAAAGAGTTACTAAAAGAAAAATTCCCCACAATACACCAATAATCGTAATGATTGTACGTGTTTTATTCTTTCGGATTCCGCCGTAAATTTCTTGCCAAGTATCTGAATCAAATAAAAATCTCATAACTTAATCTGCTCTTAATGCTTCAATAGGCCTAATTCTCGCTGCTCTTCTTGCTGGAACAAAACCGGCAATTAATCCAGAAATAATTAAAACAAATAATGCTCCAACTACTAATCCTGTACTTACACTTGGGTCTTTAATAAAATACTCCTCTAAACTATCTCCTAAACTTTCTAAAATATAAGAACCAACCGTAAGACCTATATAACCTGCTAAGGTTGTGATTAATACCGATTCTTGTAACACCATTCCTATTATTGTAGAAGGTTTTGCACCAAGTGCTTTTCGTATACCAAATTCTTTCGTTCGCTCATTAATTACAAAAATCATAATGTTACTAATTCCTATAATTCCAGCAATTAATGTTCCTGAACCTACAACAATCACAATCACATAAAGAGCTAACATAAACATGCCTACTCCTTTGTTTGCTTCTGCCATATTTCTAATAAATAATGCGCTTTGATCATCTGGATGAATCGCGAGTTCTTCTTTTAACTCTCTTTCTAAGCGATTACCAAAAGCAATTGCTTGATCTAAGTTTAAATTTGGATTGTATCCTAAATTAATTTGATCGATATAATCATTATTTCCATAAAGTAACTGAGCTGTAGAAATAGGAATATAGTTTAATCGTTCTTCGTTATCTCCTCCATCATCTGAAAAGACACCTACAACTTTATAAGAAATATCTCCTACATTTACATACTTTCCAACAGCTGGCCGTTCTCCAAATAAAGCTTCTTTAACTAATCTTCCTACAACAATTACTTTGGAAGCCTTGTCTATATCTAGTTGATTAATGTATCTTCCTTCTGTAATGATTGTTCTTTCTAAGTATTGATGATCTGGGTTTACAGCTCTTATATTGTAATTATCCTGATTATTTTTATATGCAATATTAAATTGATTTTTATATATCCGCTTTGTAGCATATTGCACTTTATCTTCATGATTTTCTAAAATATAATCGTAATCTTTATTTTTGAGTTGAACGTTTCTTCCTGATTTTAGTCCTTTGTATGGTTTACTTGTTCTTCCTACAAGAATAAACATAGAGTTAGCAGCATCATCTACAAAAGCATCTGTAAATGTGTTTCTTAGTCCTGTAACTACTCCAAAAAGTAAAGTGAATAGAAGTATTGCAAAAGCCACTGTAAAACCTGATAATATGGAACGTAATCGGTTTTTATTAATACTCTGTAATACTTCTCTCCAGCGATCTAAATCAAACATGCTGCTTAGCTTTTACAGGCTTATTTATAGTATCACTAACAATTAAACCATCTTTTAAACGAACTACTCTTTTTGTTTTAGCTGCAACATCCTCTTCGTGTGTGATTACAAACACGGTCATTCCTTCATCATTAATTTGCTGTAGAAGATCCATAACAGAATCTGTTGTTGTAGAATCTAAAGCTCCTGTAGGTTCATCTGCTAGAACAACTTTTGGTTTTGTAACTAAGGCTCTAGCAATAGCAACACGCTGTTTTTGCCCTCCAGATAGTTCATTAGGCAAATGATTTGCCCAATCTTTTAAGCCAACTTTGTCTAAGTATTCTAATGCTTCTTTTAATCGCTCTTTTCTACCAACTCCCTTATAATATAAGGGAAGTGCTACATTTTCGAGCGCAGTTTTATATGAAATTAAGTTGAATGATTGAAATACAAAGCCTAAGAATTTATTTCGTAAAACTGCTGCTTTTTTCTCATTCAAATTATGAATTAGCTGTTCATTTAAATAATAATCTCCTTTGTCATGAATGTCTAGTAATCCTACAATATTTAACAGTGTTGATTTACCAGAACCAGAAGATCCCATGATGGAGACAAATTCTCCTTCTTTTATGTGTAAATCAATTCCTTTTAAAACGTGTAAAGAATCTTTCCCTATTGGATAAGATTTGTGAAGATTTTCAATTCGAATCATTCGTGTTGGTTAATTTTTGCTTAAAAGTAGTTAAAGATTTAAATTATGATTATTAATGACTTGTTAAACCTTTTTAACTATTCGATCATAAGACGGATAGGAATCTAAATTGTTACAAGATTTTTTGATTTTTTATATCGTATTTTTGTTAGTCAGATGATTTTATGACACATAATATTCCAAAAGGAAAAAAACTTATATTATTTGATGGGGTTTGCAACTTGTGCAACGGCTCTGTAAACAAAATTATTAAACTTGATAAAAAGAATCATTTTTTGTTTGCTTCACTACAGTCTAAAATAGGTAATGAGGTTATCGAATATCTAAATATTGATACACAAAAAACAGATTCTATTATCTTATATACTCCTGGAATATCATATGAAGTAAGGTCTACTGCTGTTCTGAAGATTGCAAGTAATTTTGGAAGAATGTGGAAATTCTTTTCTTATATTTTTTTACTTATTCCTACAGGAATAAGAGATTTTATCTACAACGTTATATCAAAAAACAGATATAAATGGTTTGGGAAAAGAGAAAGCTGTATGATTCCTACTCCTGAATTAAAAGCAAGGTTTTTAGATTAAATAATGAATTCTATTACTTTAAATTATTTAAGATAAAATCAACTCTAGTATTGGCATTACTATTCTTTTTAAAAGAAATTGGAAAATGCTTAGGCTCTACTGCATATCCGTTATCAATTAAGTATTTTATTTTTGTTTCATAATCCAAACTTACTTTTCCTGTTAATAAAAAGTTCATGTTTTTACCTTTTTGATAGCGTTGGTAAATTTTTTTCAACCCTGATAGATACAGATAATCTTTAGTTAATCCTCCTCCTCTATGTGCTCTTACCGATATGTAAAACGCTCTTTCTCTATCTAAATCATAAGTATTGTGAAGTAATCTAAACGTTTTTGAGAATGAATATCCTTTTGCTAAACTATTAACTGCAATAACACGGTAAGCCAATTCTTTTAACCGCTTCATTGTTAAACTACCTGACATGTATTCACTAAAAACTGCCAACCCTTCTTGGGTTTCTTCATTGTTTGGGAAACCATGAGAAAATACTTTTAATGGGTGTAGCAATCCATTCATAGTAGTAACCATATGCAAGCCTATTTCATGATTTGTAAGAATATTCATCTCACTATCAGAAAATGTATGATTGGTATTAATCATTAATGTTTGTGTGTTGTTTAAAACCATTGCTATGGCTCCCATGGTTTTAGACTGCTTAATTGTAAAGTTGAAGTCATAGCTTTTCCCATATTCTCTAAATATCTCTTCTGCATCAATAGATGAGTATTTCGGAAAAAAAAGATCAGATTCTTCATCATCATCAAAATGAAGTATAAACTTTGCGTTTTCTACATCTTGTTCTGTAGGCGTTCCAAAAGAATGAAGACTATCATAATAAAACTTCCTTCCTTCTCCTATGGTTTCTATACATTGAATTAATCCTGAATAACTGTAAACAATATCTTCATACAGTTCTCTAATCTTACCATCTTCAATAGATTCTAGCGGAAGTGAAAAAAGTTTTCTGTGTAAATTAAACTTATCAAAGTCAATAGCCGGATAATCAAAAACAGGATCTGTTAAGTACTTAGAATCAAAGAATTTTTTTTTCGCTTCTTCAATATTGACAGGGTTTACATAAGTTAACAACTCAACTTTTTTAACCAAACTGTCTAAACGTTGATCTACTTCTAAAAGTGGTTTATTTATAATTATGCTATCAGACATATAAAAAACGTAAATACTAATGTGGTTTATGATTATTATAAAAAGCATCTGCGTGCTTTTTTAAATATTTTTTTAAGGATTTCTCAATAACAAAAACAACTTCGGGATATATTATTTGAGCATTTTCATCACAATATACTTTAGCAATTTCAGTAGCTAAAACTAAAGTATTTTGAAAATTTTGAGTTATAAACTTAAGAAAATAACCATTTCCCATAAAGGTATCATTAATCTTAGCCGTTGATTTAATTCCGTTTGGAAGTGATATGTTTTCTAAGATTGATCGCCATTGCTCTACATCTTTTCCAAACCGATCATTGTCAATGTTTTCTGTACCTAAATTCCAAGTAGGTACTTCTCTATCCCAACGCTTCCAATTATACGAGTGTATGTCATAAACTATACAGACTCCATATTTTTGCTCTATCTTTTGAATAAGAGCCGTAACTACTTTGTAAAAATTATAATGCTTTAGTAAGCTTTTTTGCTTCATAACCTCAGAAAGAGGCTTGCTCCAAAGTTTCTTTCCCCAAGCATCTTCATAAATTGCTGTTTCAGGAGCTCTATTTAAATCGTATTCAAACCTAGAATCTAAACCTGCAATTACAATAGGGTGAGATTGAACCATCTGTTTTGTAGCAGGATCTTCTTCATACCAACGTTCATAATATGAATGTGTACAACTGTCCCATAGCTCGCTTCGAAATTGAGTGCCATCATGTACAGCACCACACACATAGTGTGTATAGTTTTCTATTTTAATTGTAAACGAATAATCTTCTGAAACTGCATGAAAACAATTTTCTTGCTGAATTCTTTTAACAATTTCATTGATGGGTAAGCGTTCCATACTATGCTTCTTGTACTCGCCGTTTTAAATCACTTTTTTTCAAAAACGCGGCATTTCGCTCTAAATATTTACTTTCTATAAAATCAACAACTTTCTCTTGTAGTTTTATTTTATATATTTTGTTCATATTATAGATTCCTCCAGGACTCATTACATTTACCTCTACTAGTTTTCCTTCTATTATATCTACGCCCACAAAGTAAAGTCCATCTTTAACCAATTTAGGACCAATTTTCTTACATAATGATTTTTCTTGAGCTGTCATCTTATGCTTTGCTACAACTCCTCCTACAGATACATTTGAACGATGATCTTTATCTCCAGGAATTCTCTTCATTGCTCCTATTGGCTGACCATTTAAAAGAAGAATTCTAACATCGCCCTTATCAGCTCCTTCAATATATTCTTGTAGAATTACATATTCTGATGAGCCATCTCCTTTATCAATATAAAAATCTAATAAAGAATTGATATTTCTCATTGCCGATTTTTCAATCAGAATAACTCCAGATCCTCCAAAACCATTTAAAGGTTTTAAAATCATTTTATCAGACTTAGATTCTTCAATCATCTTTACTAGATAATTCTTATTCTTAGAAACATGTGTAACAGGAATGATTTCGTTTTTAGGATCTTCAAAAACAGCTGTATAAAGTTTATTACTAGCTTCTCTTATTCCTTGGACAGAGTTAAGAATGAAAACATCATCTTTTACGGAATCTAAAAAATTCAACATTAATGGATCTAACGGAGGGTTTGCTCTCATAAAAATCACATCAAATCCTGCTAAAGGAAGCATTTCTTCTCTAAATGTAGCCTTCTTATGAAAAGACTTCATGCTTAATGGTACTTTTTCTTGTCTATTTATAATAGAGCAAAATGCATAGGTTACACTATTTCTAATGGTTAAGTTAGAAGGCGTACATATAGCAACACCATGTCCTCTTTTTACGCATTCGTGTATTAAAGTGATTGTCGTATCTTTTTCTGGAATAATTTTATCCCATGGATACATTAAAAAACAAATATTCATTTTTTTTATTTTTACTATCCTTTTACTTTATCGTATAAATCATCCCAATCTTTGGGTTTGGGATCACGTAACTTGCCCAATGATTTTGCTACTATCATGGAAACAGTAGCATCACCTGTTACATTTACTGTAGTTCTACACATATCTAAAGGTCTATCAACCGCAAAAATCAAAGCTAGGCCTATGGGCAATAGTTCAGCAGGAAATCCAACAGTTTCTAGAACAATAACTAACATTACCATACCTGCACTTGGTACAGCTGCGCTTCCAATAGAAGCTAGTAAAGCAGTTAATACTATTAATAGTTGATTGGTAAATGTTAATCCTTCAGGCCAAAGAACTTGCATAATAAAAACAGCTGCAATTGCTTGATACAAGCTTGTACCATCCATATTAATAGTTGCTCCTACTGGGAGTACAAACCCTGATACTTCTTTGTCTACACCTAAATGCTCCTCTACTCTTTCCATAGTAACGGGCAGTGTAGCTGCACTTGAACTTGTAGAAAATGCTAATAGTTGAGCTGGACTTATTTGTTTAAGAAACCACACAGGGCTTTTCTTAGTAAAAATAGCTATCAGTATCATATAGAAAATAACCATCAATAAAAGGCCTGCAATAACACAAGCAGAATAAGCAACTAGTTTTAGTAAGATTTCTGTATCATCAAATGCAACAATAACATTTGCTAGTAATGCAAAAACGGCATAAGGAGCAAACAACATAATTAAATCAACCATCTTCATGATGACCTCGTTTAGCGAATCAAAAAAACGAACCAGTGGTTTTGCCTTTTTTTCTGGTATAAGCAATAAACTAATTCCAATAAACAAGGCAAAAAAGATTATTTGAAGCATCTTAGCTTCTGAAAACGATTTAAAAATATTAGATGGAAAAATATCTACCAATGATTGCAAAGGACCTGCATCATTTTGTGCTTTGGCTTTATCTAACTTATCTGTAACGTCTGCAGACGATGAGTATCTTTCTTTTATTTTTTCAATTGTTTCTTGAGGCATTCCATTTCCTGGCGCAACAACATTAACAATTGAAAGGCCAATTACTATGGCTACTACAGTTGTCATTACATAAATTATAATGGTCCTCAACCCCATTTTTTTAATCTTAGAAATATCTTTTAAATCAGAAATCCCCTTAATTAACGATGCAAGAATTAATGGAACAGCAATTAGCTTTAAAAGGTTGATAAAAATTGTTCCAAAAGGCTTAATCCAATCAGAAACAAAATCTTTTCCTCCAGCTATAGAAGTCATAATAAAACCAAAAACAATTCCTAAAATCATTCCTATTAATATCTTCCAGTGTAGTGCTATTTTTTTCATTCAGTCTATTTATCAATTTAGGTGCAGAAAGGTATAAAAATTATCCTACTAATTGTAGCTTTAATTCTGGATATGATTCTTCTCTTTTTTATCTTTAAAAGTATTGTAAATTTGCAGCAGAAAAGAACTAAATGAAGAAATTAAAAGAACGCTGGGGAATTACTTCAAATATACAAGTGATATTTATTTTTATTGTTTTTGCCATTAATGGCTCTTTTGCAGCTTGGGTTGCAAACCCTATCACAAATTTTATAGGTATAGATAAAGCTACAACAAGTGGTTTTATTTACTGGCCTTTGCGGATCTTATTAATATTTCCTATCTATCAAATCACATTACCTATTGTGGGTTTTCTCTTTGGTCAATTTAAGTTTTTCTGGAATTTTGAACGAAAATTTCTTTCTAGAATTGGGCTTGGATTTTTATTTAAATCAGAAAAGTAGTTTTGTTTTTCAATCATTTTTTAGAAAAAGTAAACCAACTAAAAACAATTCCGTTAGGTGGTGAAAAAGCACATTTTAAGTTAGCTCCTGCTCTACGCTTACGCTACAATGAAGATAAAATAAAGGCAAGCAACCCAAGGAAAGCCGCTGTTTTAGTTCTTTTTTATCCTGATGATTCAAACAACACTTCTTTTTTGTTAACAAAACGGGCTGCTTACAAAGGTGTTCACTCTAATCAGATAAGTTTCCCTGGAGGAAAAAAAGATGTAAAGGACACTTCTTTAGAGCATACTGCCTTACGAGAAACTTTTGAAGAAGTTGGTATAACGCAAAAAAGCATTCGCATAATTAGAGAAATTTCTGATGTATATATTCCGCCAAGCAATTTCTTAACCACACCTTTTATTGGCTGTTTAGAAAGTAAACCTATTTTTAGACCAAATTATGAAGTTGCTCAAACAATTAGTGTCTTACTAAGTGATTTACTTGATGAAAAAAATATTGGAAGCGTAAATATGAATACTTCTTACATGAAGAATGAAGAAGTACCTTGTTTTAATTTAAATGATAATGTTGTTTGGGGGGCAACAGGAATGATCCTTAGTGAAATTCGAGAATTATTAAAGCAAATTTCTTTCTAGAGAGTTTTGTAAATTAGCGACTCATTTAAAATAAAATAAATGCCACTTTTTAAAAGAAATCCGTTTGGTCATATTCTATTTATAAAGAAATGGCTTATTCGAATCTTAGGTGTCATTTCTCATGGCAGGTATAGAAGTTTTAATAACCTTCATATAGAAGGCTCTGAAATTATACGCCAGTTACCAGAGAAAAATGTACTTTTTATATCAAACCATCAAACATATTTTGCAGATGTAGCAGCCATGTTACACGTTTTTAATGCGGCGTTAAAAGGAAGAGATGACAACATTAAAAACATTGGTTATATATGGCAACCCAAACTAAATATATATTATGTAGCTGCAGGAGAAACTATGCGGTCTGGTTTGCTTCCAAAAATATTTGCCTATACAGGTTCTATATCTATTGAGAGAACGTGGAGAAACGCAGGGAAAAATGTAAATAGGCAAGTAAAAATGTCTGATATATCTAATATTGGTAAAGCTTTAGATGATGGTTGGGTAATCACTTTTCCGCAAGGAACAACCACACCTTTTAAACCTATAAGAAGAGGAACTGCTCACATTATTAAAACGTTTAAACCAATAGTTATCCCTATTGTTATTGACGGTTTTAGACGTTCCTTTGATAAAAAAGGCTTAATGATTAAAAAACGGAATGTTTTACAATCTATGGTTGTTAAATCTCCGTTAGAAATTGATTATGACAATGAAAGTATTGAGGAAATCATAACAAAAATTGAATATGCTATTGAACAACATCCTTCTTTTTTGAAGGTTATCTCTGTAGAAGAATATGCCAAACAAGAAAAAGAACTCAATAAAAAAAGAGAGTTTTGGAATTTTTAACTTCCCGACTCTCTTTCTTTTGTAATTTGATATTTTTAAAAACTCTTATCCTAACCAAGCATTAAACATCCAAATAGTTTTTTCTTGTTCAGAAATAAAGTCACTCATCATTGAGTTTGTTCCTTCATCATCTGCTTGATCAGATAAAATAAGAATAGAGCGTTCTATTTCTAATAGTTTAGAAATAGAATCTACAACCAGTTTAACAGCCTCTACATCTGTACTAATATTTTTGGCAACAGGAACAGTTGAACTTTTTATGTAATCTGAAAATGTATGCATTGGAACTCCTTGCAGTGTTAAAATACGCTCCGCAATCATATCTACTTTTTCTTGGGCATCAATATATAACTCTTCGAATTTAGAATGAAGTTCAAAGAAGTTTTTACCTTTAATATTCCAATGTAAGCCTCGTAAGTTTTGGTAATAGGTTTGAAAGTTGGCTAATAATATATTTAATTCATTTGCTAACTCTTTTGTATGATTAACATCTAATCCTAATAAATTCATCTTAATTCTATTTTTTTGTTTTTCTCAAAATTAGTAGATAAAAACCAGCATAAACTATAATTATTATTGATAGAATTAATATTTTTATCAAAAAATATTATTGATGACTATTACACAACTACAATACGTATTAGCAGTTGCAGAATACAAGAATTTCACAACTGCCGCAGAACACAGTTTTGTTACACAGCCAACTTTAAGTATGCAAATTCAAAAGTTAGAAGACGAGTTGAATATTCAAATTTTTAATCGCTCAAAAAAACCCATTGCAATAACAGATGTTGGCAAAAAAGTAGTTGAACAAGCCAAAATAATAGTTGATGAAAGCAATCGAATTAAAGATATTGTAGATCAACACAAAGGCTATATTGGAGGTGAATTTAGATTAGGCATCATCCCTACAGTTATGCCAACATTACTCCCTATGTTTCTTAATAACTTTACCCATAAATACCCAAAAGTTAAGTTAATTATAGAAGAATTAACAACAGAAGAAATTATACGAAAACTAACAGATGGTTATATTGATGCTGGTCTGGCTGCGACTCCTCTAGAAAATGAAGCTATTAAAGAAATGCCTCTTTATTATGAACCTTTTGTTGGTTTAATTCCAGAAGGTCATAGATTGTTCTCACAAAAACAAATTGAGGCAGAACAATTAGAAATGGAAGATATTTTATTATTGGAAGATGGCCATTGTTTTAAAGACAGTGTAATTAACCTCTGCAGAAATTATAAAATTGATAATAAAAAAAGCTTTCAGCTAGAAAGTGGAAGTTTTGACACGCTTGTAAAACTATCTAAAGAAGGATTAGGCATGACATTGTTACCTTACATGCATACACTAGATCTAGATGAAAAAGACAAAAAATATTTGAGAGAGTTTAAGAGTCCGCCTCCTGCAAGAGAAGTTAGTTTGCTCTTTCATAAATCTCAATTAAAAATGCAATTAATAGACACTCTAAAATCAACTATTGATGGAGTTGTTAGAGGTGCAATTTCTTTTAGTGATGTGAAAATTATTAGTCCTTTAAGTAAAAAATAAAAGGAGGTTAAACCTCCTTTTTTATTATTCGTACATTTTCTCTCTTAGTTCTTTTACCTTAGAATCATCAAGATAGTCATCAAAAGTAGCTTGCCTATCAATAATCCCATTAGGCGTTAACTCAATAATTCTATTAGCAACTGTTTGTGCAAACTCATGATCATGAGTTGTAAATAAGACTGTGCCATCAAAATTAATCAATGAATTATTTAATGCTTGAATTGATTCTAAATCCAAGTGATTAGTTGGTTCGTCTAAAATTAAAATGTTCGCTCTTTTCATCATCATACGAGAGAGCATACATCGTACTTTTTCTCCTCCAGATAACACATTGCTTTTCTTAAGTGCTTCTTCACCAGAAAAAATCATCTTACCTAAAAAACCTCGTAAAAAAACTTCTTCTCTTTCTTCTTCTGTTTGCGCATATTGACGAAGCCAGTCTACCAAGTTTAAATTTCCATCTTGAAAAAAGCTAGAGTTATCGAGTGGTAAATAAGCTTGCGTTGTAGTAACACCCCAATCATATTTACCAGAATCGGCTTTTTCATTTCCTGTTATAATTTGAAAAAACGAAGTAACTGCTTTTGAATTTTTAGAGATAACAGCTACTTTATCACCTTTTGCTAAATTAATGTCAACATCTTTAAAATAGATTTCTCCTTCGCTTGATTTCGAAAGGTTTTCTACATTCAAAATTTGATCTCCTGCCTCTCTTTCTGCTTTAAATATAATTGCAGGGTAGCGTCTGCTAGAAGGTTTAATCTCTTCTACATTAAGTTTTTCTATCATTTTCTTTCTACTAGTAGCTTGTTTCGATTTTGCTACATTGGCAGAAAAACGACGGATAAACTCCTCTAACTCTTTCTTTTTATCTTCTGCTTTTTTGTTTTGTTGTGCGCGCTGTTTAGCTGCTAATTGACTAGACTCGTACCAAAAAGTATAATTACCCGAGTAATGATTTATTTTTCCAAAATCTATATCTGAAATATGTGTACATACAGCATCTAAAAAGTGACGATCATGAGATACCACAATAACGGTATTCTCATAATTAGCTAGAAAGTTTTCTAGCCAAGAGATCGTTTCAAAATCTAGGTCGTTTGTAGGCTCATCCATTATTAAAACATCTGGACTACCAAACAAAGCCTGAGCCAATAACACCCTAACTTTTTGCTTTCCATCTAGGTCTTTCATTAATGAGTAATGTAATTCTTCTTTGATTCCTAGGTTTGATAAAAGAGCCGCTGCATCAGAATCTGCATTCCATCCATTCATTTCTTCAAACACCACCTGCAATTCTCCGATTTTTTCTGCATTTTCATCAGAGTAATCTGCATATAAAGCATCTATCTCTGACTTGACTTTATACAACTCTTTATTACCCATAACAACTGTTTCCAATACTGGATACTCATCAAAAGCATAGTGATCTTGACTTAATACAGACATTCTTTTTCCTGATTCCAATGAAATAGAACCAGAAGTTGGATCCATTTGACCCGATAGAATCTTTAAGAAAGTAGATTTTCCAGCGCCATTTGCTCCAATAATACCATAACAATTACCCTGAACAAACTTGGTATTTACTTCATCAAATAATATACGCTTACCAAATTGAACTGATAAGTTAGAAACTGTTAACATGAACTTAGCTTTTAATTTCGCTGCAAAAGTAAGAAATTCAAAAGTCTTATAGAACTAATAATTCCTGAGAGTTTTTAAAGGTTGAAAATTCTATTTACTAATCTAAATATTTACAAATGTTTTAGCAATTTTTTGTTAAAAAACACGCCTATAAAACCTTTTAACACACCCTTAACAGCATACCTTCTTTCGATATCTATTTTTGTACTGCTAAATCTGTGTAGTTGTGTTTACAATAGAAAGATTACATTTTATACTCATATTAGTAGCTTATTCACTACTAACTAGTTGTGGTTCTGAGAAAAAACCAGATACTTATTTTGGAGGTAAGATTATTAGTCCAAAATCAGATCACATTATTTTGTTTTATCAAGAAAAAGCTATTGACACATTTCAATTAGATGAAAATCACAGTTTTCTTTCCAAAATAAAACTACCAAAAGAAGGTCTTTATTATTTTAAACATGGACCAGAGCATCAGTATATTTACTTTGAACCTTCAGACAGTATTTTGATTCGATTAAACACATGGAGTTTTGATGAATCTCTTGTTTTTAGTGGAAAAGGAGCTGATAGAAATAACATGCTGATTGATTGCTTTATAGATTCTGAAGAAGATGATAAAAAATTTTATCAGTATTATCAATTAGACCCTGAGAATTTTAAAAAGAAAATTAGCGAAATTGAGCATATGAAAATGGCTCGTTTTGAGCAATTTTTAAAAAGGCATCCTGAAGAAACTGAACAGTTTAAAGGTTTTTTAAAGATGGCTTTAACGTATCCTCTTTATACCAAGGTAGAAAAATATCCTCTTGCTAAAAGAACGCAATCACATACAGTAAGGCTAAGTGACCTAGACTCTACTTTTTATAGCCATCGATCTAAAATTCAATTAAATCAAGATTCAATTATGTTTTTCTATGCGTATAGAGACTTTGTTATAAGTCATATATACAATGTTGTTTTTTCTGGAGGGCATGATATAGATTCGGATGGGTTTACAATTGATTTAATGAAAAAAATCAATCAATATATTACCTACGAAAACACTAAAAACACATTATTACGTCAAATAGTTACAGGGCATTTTTACAGAAAATCTAGCTGTAATGTTAATGAAAATGCATTTGATACTTTTTTTGAATTAAGTACTAGCCACAACGACAAAGAACTAATTGAAAAATTATTAAAAGATGTAAAAAGTATTTCCAAAGGAAGTAAGCTAAAGTCTTTCACAATAGTAGATGCTAACGATATACAACATGATGTTAGCTCTGTAATTAAAGAAAAAAATTCAGTTATTTATTTTTGGAATCCTATTTATATAAGTAAAGATTACTTGGCTTCTAAAGTAAATTACTTGTCAAAAAAATATCCTAATGTAAATTTTATAGGAATTAAAATAACTGATGAAAAATTTGATCGTATTTTAAACTTAGATATCAAATCTCAATACTATCTGCACAAATCTAGCGATGCAAATGCTTTTTTAACAAGTAAAATGCCTAGAACTATTTTAGTTAATAAAGAAGGCGTTATTGTAAATGGTTTTGCGTCTTTATCTTCTCAAAATATATATAACCAAATAGGAGAGTTGGCTAAAAAATAATTAGTTAGCAAAAACTCATCTTTTTACACTACATTTGCAAAAATTTTACTCATACTAAGAGTAACGTCGATTAATAATAGCGATTTGCAGGTGGGCGTCTGTGGATCAATAAAAAACAAACACAGTATGTCATTATTCAAATCCTTAGGGCTCAACGAGTCTATAGTAAAAGCTTTAGTTGAGTTAGGTTATGAAAAACCTACTAGTATTCAACAAAAAGCAGTTCCTCAAATTTTATCTTCTTTTCTAGATGTTAAAGCTTTTGCACAAACAGGCACAGGAAAAACAGCTGCATTTAGCTTGCCTATTATAGAACAAATTACCTCAGACAACCAAACAGTTCAAGCCATTATACTATCTCCTACCAGAGAATTGGCTGTGCAAATTGGAAATAATATTGATGATTTTTCTAAATATTTGCCAAAGGTTAAAACTGCAACTGTTTATGGCGGAGCAAATATTGAAGAGCAAATTCGAAAATTAAAAAAAGGTGTACAGATAGTTATTGGCACACCAGGTAGAACTTTAGATCTTATCAAAAGAAAAGCCTTAAAGCTAGATAATATCAACTGGTTAGTTCTTGACGAAGCAGATGAAATGCTGAATATGGGATTTAAAGAGGATATTGATAGCATATTAAAATCTACCCCAAAAGAAAAACAGACATTACTTTTTTCAGCAACTTTTCCAAAAGAAGTAGAAGCTATTGCTAAAAACTACATGAATAACCCAGTTGAAATTACAAGTGGAGAAAAAAATGTAGGATCTGATAACGTAGAACACGAATTTTATTTAATTACAGATAGAACAAGGTATGCAGCTCTAAAAAGAATAGCTGATATTAATCCTGATATATACGGAATTATATTCTGTAGGACAAAACGAGAAACCCAAGAAGTAGCTGATAAATTAATTACAGATGGTTACAGTGCAGATTCGCTGCATGGTGATCTTTCTCAAAATCAGCGAGATTCTGTAATGGAAAAGTTTCGTCAAAAGAAAATTCAAATGTTGGTTGCTACAGATGTTGCTGCTCGTGGTTTGGATGTAGATAATTTAACACATGTTATCAATCACAAATTACCCGATCAAATTGAAAACTACACGCACCGAAGTGGTCGAACTGGTAGAGCTGGCAATCTTGGTATTTCTATTGCTTTAGTTACAAACAAAGAAAAAGGAAAACTACATCCTATAGAAAAAAAGCTTAAGAAAAAATTTAAACAAGTAGCTATTCCTACAGGAGAAGAAGTTTGTCAAAAACAACTAATGCATTTAATAGATCGTGTTAAGACAATCGATGTTAACAACAGTCAAATTGAAAGTTTCTTACCGAAAATTTATGAAAAATTAGATGGTTTAAGTAGAGAAGAACTTATTCAGCGTTTTGTTTCTTTAGAGTTTAATAGCTTCTTGTCTTACTACGAAAACTCTAGAGATCTTAACGAGCTTATAGAAGAAAAAAGAGGGAAAGGAAGAGCTTCTTCTGAAAACATGACACGTTTTTTCATCAACTTAGGCAGAAAAGATAAGCTAAATCCTGCACGTTTAATTGGTTTAATAAATGATCAAAATATTGGTGAAGCTATTGATATAGGAGCAATTGATATTTTAGATACTTTTTCTTTCTTTGAAGTAGAAAAAGAATTTGAAAGCGAAACGCTAGATGCATTCGAAAAAAACACACCTGATTTTAATGGACGAACGGTAAATATAGAAATTACAAAAAAAGAAAAAGCTACAGGGAGAAGTAGAAAAAATAAAAAGGGATTTTCAAAAGGAGGGAATAAACCTAGAAGAAAATCAAATCCTGCTTCAGGCTTTGGCAGAAGAAGAAAGTAATTTTATTTAATAGCGTTGTTTTTTATCTAACATACTTCGTTCCTTTAAGCATACTTAAAATTATAAACGATATAACAAAAAATATCGCTAAGCAAAGTACGCTCCATTGCATAGAGTCCGTTAAAGAATAGAGCAAACCATAAACAAAAGTTCCCATTACAATTGCAATTTTTTCAGTAACATCATAAAAACTAAAATAAGTTGCATGATCTTCTGTTTCTGGTAATAATTTTGAGTATGTAGATCTGGTTAGTGATTGAATAGCTCCTAAAACTAATCCTAATAAACCACCTAGTCCATAAAAATAAATAGCAACATTTGTAAGATCTTTATGGAGCATAAAAGCTCCTAAGCAAACAAGAATCCAGATGATGATTGTTATTTTTAACGCTTTAAAATTTCCATATTTTTTTGAAATTCGGGAAAAAAAACTAGCGCCTATGATAGCTACTATTTGAATTAACAAAATAGTTACAATTAAATTAATCGCTCCTAAACCTAATTCTTCTGATCCAAAAATGGCTGCCATTAAAATAATGGTTTGTACACCTACACTTAACAGAAAAAAAGCAGTTAAAAATCCTTTTAGCGTAGGGTATTCTTTTACTTCTTTCCAAACAATCTTAAGCTCTCTAAAGCCTTTCCATATAAAATCTTTTCCGGGTTTCTTATTAAAAACATTGTTAGGTAATTTTTTAAAAGTAACTTGAGCAAACCCTAGCCACCATAAGCCAACCATTACAAAAGAAATTCTGGATGCCATTCCTGAGTCAATTTCAAAAGTATCTGGCATTTGAATCAATACCAAATTGATAATCAACAGAATAACAGAACCCACATATCCATAAATAAAACCTTTTGCACTTACCCTGTCTTGATCTTCAGGATGTGCTACTTCTGGTAAATAAGCATTATAAAAAACAATACTTCCCCAAAAACCAATACTTGCTAGAATACTAAAAGTAATTCCAATCCAAACGGTTTTTTCACCATCAAAAAAATAAAGCGCCATTACTGATAAAGAACCTATCAAACAAAAAATTTGCAGAAAACGTTTTTTATTTCCTGTATAATCTGCTATTGCTGATAAAATGGGTGACATAAACGCTACTAATAAAAACGAAAAAGAGAGAGCGTAACTGTACAATGTATCAGGATGATCCCAATCCGTTCCTAAAAATCTTACTGTTTTTCCATCTGTTATTGCTGTGTAGTATAATGGAAAAACGGCTGTACTAATAACTAATGAGTATACTGAATTTGCCCAATCATAAAATGCCCAAGCATTGATTAGTTTCTTATCCCCTATTTTTAACATTTTTAGCTTTAATTTTAGTTTACTTGCTGAGCATTGTATTTTTCAGCTAATTTTCTAGCCTCTGGCAAATATTCTCTTAATGTTTTAATTCTTCTTTCATTAGAAGGATGCGTACTCAAAATTTCAGGCACCTGTTTTCCTCCTGATCGTTCACTCATACGAACCCATAATTCGGATGCTTCTTCTCCGTTATAACCCGCCATAAGCATAAACACTAAGCCTAATTTATCTGCTTCTGTCTCGTGAGTTCTACTAAATGCCAAAACTCCGCCAGTAGAAGTGATTCCATAAGCAAGATTCCAGATTTGCTGAGTTTCTTCACTTTTTTTATTCGTTGCTACTGCAACTGCTATTCCTCCTAACTGTTGTAATGAACCTGTTGTCATTCGCTCTTGGCCATGTTTTGCAAAAGCATGTGCAATTTCATGTCCCATAACTGCAGCTATTCCATCATCATTTTTGCAAATTGGTAGAATTCCTGTATAAAAAACAACTTTTCCGCCTGGTAAACACCATGCATTTACGGTTTTATCTTCTACTAAATTAAACTCCCATTCATAGCTGTCTGCTTCTGTAGTCATTCCATTTAATCGCATAAATTTATCTACAGATTTAGAAATTCTTGCTCCTATTTCTTTAATCGTTTGTACTTTCTCTTGGTCTGTTGAAAGCTTATTTTCCTCCAGAAATCCCTTGTATTGAGAAAAACTAGCAGGAAGAACCTGAGAGTCGCTATAAAAATTTATCCGTTTTCTACCTGTTATGGGCACAGTACTACACTGAATAAATAATAAAATAGTTAGCAGACTGATAATTTTTTTCTTCATGATTGACAACTTTAGGAAAAGTAAGACTACGTTTTACTTTATAAATTTGCTGTGTCCAGCGATCTAAAGTACATAATTACAGTAAGACTGAAAATATTTTTTGTAATCATTTTATTAATTAAACGACCAAAAAAACCATGAAAAAAACATCTATTATATTATTGCTCTTTGCTATTATTGGTTGTAATAGCTCAGCTCAAAAAAAAGAGAATCAAAAAAATAAAAAAGCTTACAGAGTAACTAAAACAAAAGCTGAGTGGAAAAAAACATTGACACCTATGCAATTTTACGTTTTAAGAGAAGCAGGTACAGAAAGGGCTTTTACAAGTCCTTTGAATAAAAATTATCAGGATGGAACTTACATATGTGCAGCGTGTGAAACTCCTCTTTACAAATCTGAACATAAATTTGATTCTGGTACAGGTTGGCCTTCTTTTGACAGAGCTATTATAAACGCTGTAGAACTAGATACTGATTATAAAATTGGCTATGCCAGAACAGAACTGAAATGCGCTACTTGCGGTGGACATCTAGGACATTCTTTTCCTGATGGCCCGAAAGAAACTACAGGAGAAAGGCATTGTATTAATGGTGTTGCTTTGGAGTTTATTCCATCCAAATAACTAATAACCGAATTCTTTTACAAACCCACGCTTAATTTTTATATTTGTAGCCTCCAAAAAAAGCAGATATAATTCATGTTTAATAATTTAAGTGAAAAATTAGATAAGGCCTTACACACACTTAAAGGTCATGGAAAAATAACAGAAGTTAATGTTGCAGAAACTCTAAAAGAAGTTAGAAGAGCTTTGTTAGATGCCGACGTTAACTTTAAAATTGCTAAGAATTTTACCAAAACTGTTCAGGAAAAAGCTATTGGACAAAATGTATTGACTACATTAAATCCTGGTCAATTAATGGTAAAACTAGTAAAAGATGAACTTACTGAGTTAATGGGAGGTGATGCTGTAGGAGTAAATCTTAGCGGAAATCCTACCGTTATTTTAATGTCGGGATTACAAGGTTCTGGTAAAACTACTTTTTCGGGTAAGCTAGCTAATTATTTAAAAACAAAGAAAACAAAGCAAGTTTTATTAGTAGGTTGTGATGTATACAGACCTGCTGCTATCAACCAATTAAAAATAGTTGGTGAGCAGATTGGAGTGGAAGTTTATGCGGAAGAAGAAAATAAAAATCCTGTAGAAATTTCTCAAAATGCAATTAAACATGCTAAAACAAGCGGAAAAAATATAGTCATTATTGATACAGCTGGTCGTTTGGCTGTTGATCAAGAAATGATGACAGAAATTTCGAATATTCACAAAGCTATTAATCCGCAAGAAACGCTCTTTGTTGTTGATTCAATGACGGGACAAGATGCTGTAAATACCGCAAAAGCATTTAATGATGTTCTTAATTTTGATGGGGTAATTTTAACCAAACTTGATGGAGATACAAGAGGTGGAGCTGCATTATCAATCAAGTCTGTAGTTAATAAGCCCATAAAATTTATTGGTACTGGAGAGAAAATGGATGCCATTGATGTGTTTTATCCAGACCGAATGGCAGATCGAATTCTTGGAATGGGAGATGTTGTGTCTCTTGTTGAAAGAGCCCAAGAACAATACGATGAAGAAGAAGCACGAAAAATTCAAAAGAAAATTGCTAAAAATCAATTTGGTTTTGATGATTTTCTAAGTCAAATTCAACAAATCAAGAAAATGGGAAGCATGAAAGATTTAGTTGGAATGATTCCTGGTGCAGGGAAAGCTATGAAAGATATAGATATTGATGATGATGCTTTTAAAGGTATTGAAGCCATTATACATTCTATGACTCCAGATGAAAGAAGTACGCCTTCATTAATTGATTCTAGTAGAAAAAAACGAATTGCTAAAGGTTCAGGAACTTCTATTCAAGAAGTAAATCAACTTATGAAACAGTTCAATCAAATGAGCAAAATGATGAAAATGATGCAAGGCGGCGGAAGTAGAAAAATGATGCAAATGATGCGCGGAATGCGTTAAAAATATATACCTTTAGTACTTCTCATTCTATAACATAGATTACAACATGGTATCGATACTATTTGATGATAAAAAAGACTCATCAGTGATTAAAAAAGAAATCACTTCTCAAGTAGAACTCTTAAAAAAACAAGGGAAAGAAACCCCACATTTTATTGCTTTAGTTATTAGTAATGATTCTGATGCTGTTACACAAGTAAAAAATACCCTAGAAAGTTTTGATGATATTGATTTTAGGCATACTATGATGGAATTTGAAGAAATGGTACCTGAGTTTCTTATACAAGCGCAAATAGAAAGTCTGAATCCAAGAAATAATATTGATGGTTTTATTATCAAAACACCATTACCAGAGCATATAAGTGAGGAGAAAATAGTAATGACAGTTCTATCTAATTAACGAATAAATGTATTATAATTTAAAAAGGCTACTTATTTTTGGTAGCTTTTTCTTTTTAAACAACACATAAAATGATACTATTAGACGGAAAAAAAACCGCGTCAAACATAAAAGATGAAATTGCCCTAAAAGTAAAATCTCTAAAAAACAAAGGAAAGAAAGTTCCTCATTTAGCCGCAATAATTGTAGGAAATGATGGAGCTAGCTTAACGTATGTGAACGCAAAAGTAAAAGATTGTAAGCAGGTTGGTTTTGATTCTACCCTAATTAAATTATCAAAAGAAATAACAGAACAGGAACTACTTTCTGAAATTGACAAGCTTAATAAAAATAACGATATTGATGGATTTATAGTTCAGCTTCCATTACCAAAACATATTAATGAACAGAATGTAATTATGGCCATTCATCCAGATAAAGACGTAGATGGTTTTCATCCTACCAATGTTGGCAAAATGGCTTTAAACTTACCTACTTTTATTTCTGCCACTCCTTTCGGAATTTTAGAGTTGTTAGGTCGATATAAGGTAAAAACAGAAGGAAAACATGTTGTAGTAATTGGTAGAAGTCATATTGTAGGAAGCCCAATGAGTATTCTTTTATCTCAAAAAAGAACTGTAGGGAACTCAACTGTTACGCTTACACATAGCAGGACTAAAAATCTTAAAGAAATCACTTTACAAGCTGATATAATTGTTGCTGCCTTAGGAATTCCTGAGTTTTTAACTGCTGATATGGTTAAAGATAATGTTACTGTTATTGATGTAGGAATTACAAGAGTTGATGATACAACTAAAAAGAATGGTTATCGCTTAGCTGGTGATGTAAAGTTTGATGAGGTTTCTAAAAAATGTGCATTTATAACTCCTGTTCCTGGCGGTGTAGGCCCAATGACTAGAGCAATGTTACTTAAAAACACATTACTTGCTAGAATTAATAAAGAATAGAGTATTTTTTATTTAACGTTTTAAGCTATGATTTAGTTGCGGACAGAAAATCCAGCGGATTTTCCACCGTAGAAATCAAGCCGTTTAAAGACTACTAATTTAGGGTTTAAAACATAGTGGATAATGAATTATGCCTGTGTTCTAGCCAGTTTTAAATTTACTATAAAGGTCAAAATGAAAATAAAATTATACCCCTTATAGTCAAAATTAATAGAAGAGTATTCAAGATAAAATATATAATTAAAATAGAACGGATTAACCTTTCTAAATATTTCAGTTTTTTGTTTGGAATAAAAGCTATTATTAATCCTAGAATTACACTTATAAAAATAAATCCGATATAAAAATTAATCAATTGTGATGTTAATGATGGACCTTCAGAATTTCCAGGATATTTAATGTTTGTGCTTCCGGCAGCTATATATAGTACTATATTCAGAATAGTTATTCCGATAAGATAAGAATAATTTCTTTTTTTCTTTTGTAATTTTCCTTTGTTTTGGGTTGCGAGAATTCCCACCATAAGTTTTTCCCTTTTTTATTTTATTTGGTGTGAGTCAATTTTCAGAACAATGAATTTTGTGTAATTGGCTACAACTATCAGTTAAACCAAACCGTAAAAGATTTTACTTTTGCCAAGTCTGGTATTTGTTCTAGTGTTACTTTTTGATCACTAAAACCTTTCAAACCCAATTCTTCTTTATCAATAGTAATTGTAGCGTTGATATCATCTAAAAAAAGTGTTGCGGATGATAATGATGTTTCTACTTTATTAATATTATTATTCAGATTGATTTCTGAAAAAGTAGATGTAAGCTTTAAGCCTGTTTCAGTTTCAAAACGCTCGTCAAAAATTTCTACACTTCTAATTGTAGAGGTTGAATCTAATTGTTCTTTAGGAGTAACTGTTAGTAAATGCTTCCCCCCTTTTTCGTATACTAGGTATTGATCATCTTCGCTAAAAGTATTCCCTAAAGTACCTTCACTAAGATTTTTTACAATAGAGTCGTTTTTAAAAATATGTTCTAACTCTGTTATTTTAGTTTTAGAAGTAAGCTTACCAACCTTTCCTTTTTCTACTTGAAACTTATCATTACTAGAACAGGAAAATATAAATAGTACTAAAATTACTAAAAACGAATATTGCTTCATGATACAAATTAAAATTCTAAACGTATTAACGGAACTTTTCCATAATTGTTATGCTCCGACAATTTTTTTAACTGCTCAAAGATAGCAAAACTATCTATCTATCCAATCCTTAAAATCTTTAACTCGCTCTCTACTTACTATAATTTCTGATTCATTGTAACCATGCAGGATTAATTTTAAACGACTATTAGAATATGCTATAATATCTTTTATTGCATTAACATGAACAATATAAGTCCTATTCACTCTAAAAAACTGCTCAGGGTCTAATTGGTCAAACCAATTTTCTAGAGAACCATCAATTAAATAATTTCTGCTATTATTTGTATAAATATATGTTGCCTTATTCTCACTGTAAAAGCACTCTATTTCATCAACATGAATAATTTTAATGTGCTGACCAATTTTGATTGTTAACCGTTTTTTAAATTTTCTATCTATCGGATTGATTAGTAATTTTTTTATCTCGTCAATATCTACTCGTAAATTAGTCTCTTTGGGTTGTTGCTCTTTAAATTTATCAACTGCTACCTTTAATTCATCTTCATCAATTGGTTTTAATAAGTAATCAATGCTATTCAGCTTAAAGGCTTTTAAAGCATATTCATCATAAGCCGTTGTAAAGATAATTGCACTTTTAACAGAAATCTCTTCAAAAATCTCAAATGACAATCCGTCAGAAAGCTGAATATCTAAAAATATAAGATCTGGATGTTGATTATTCTGAAA
This sequence comes from Bacteroidia bacterium, assembly GCA_030428865.1. Classification (GTDB taxonomy): domain Bacteria; phylum Bacteroidota; class Bacteroidia; order Flavobacteriales; family Flavobacteriaceae; genus Polaribacter. The sequence goes on from JAUIEK010000003.1 coordinate 218,919, forward strand.
CCAATTAATCGATTCTTCTACAGAATGTAACATATTGTTAGCTTTAACACCTAGTTCATTTAACATTCTTGCCAATCTTCTCGCGGCTGGTTTTTCGTCTTCTATAATTAATACATTCATTTTTTAGGAGAATTATTTTTCGTTCATGTATTCTTTTATTTTTCGATCTTCCCAATCTTTTCCTAAAAACAATAGTCTTGCTCCAAAAACTTTATACGCATGAAAAGCGATCCCTATTCCCCACCACAGCCAAAGAGATAATGTGCTAAAATCTGTAATTGTTTCACTAAACAGATAACCATTTTCCATATCATGAATAACTTTAAATCCTGATATAATACTATTAATGATAATATAAACAGCTAGATGAATATAAAACCCTTTTAACTCTTCTACTCTTTTTTTTGCTCTTAAATATCTTGTATCTATTTTGTTTTTTTCTGAGTCCATATTCTACTTTTTATAACGTTTACTCTTACTTTCTTCTTCATCCATGAATTGCTTAATTTTTTTATCCTCCCAATTCTTTCCAAAACCTATTTTTTCAAAACCAATTACGCCAAACCAATGAAAGAAAAGCCCAACGCCCCAGCCTAAAACAGAATACCAAAACCAATGATAACTGGGGGAAAATCTAAGGTTAATAAATATAATAAGAGGAATGATTGACAGATATACTGTTAGATGAATGTAAAAACTTTTTATCTCTTTTACTCTTTTTTGCGCTTTTAAATAAAGCCTTTCTTCTCTGTAATTTGTTTCTTCCATTTTTTAATAGTTTTTCTGATTTTCTCTATTCATAATTTCTTTAATCTTTTTTTCTTCCCAATTTCTACCTAAGAAAATATTATAGTTACTTACATCTAACCAATGAAACAAAAGTCCTATTCCCCACCCTATCATAGGAAACCAAAACCAATAAAAGTTTGGAGAAAACCGTAAATTGATAAACACCAATAGCGGAATTATAACTATGTATGATACGGCATTTTGATAAAATTCTTTTAATTTTTCTACACGCTCAACTGCACGAACGTATTTACTATTTTCAAAATCTTCTGTGTACATATTATTTAATTTTTTTAGTAAAGGTATTTTTACCTTAAATATTTTATTGTCATTTTCTATAAGAACTCTTTTTTGAGTAATCAATCCATAGCGATCTGCTATATTTCGCAAACCTACTTTGGTACTTTTTCCTATCGCTTCTTTCGGATTAATGTTATTCTGAATAACTAGGTAACCATCTTCTTCATAAATTGATATTTTTAATGGCTTTAAAGAAGATACTACGTTATGTTTTACAGCATTTTCTAGTAAAAGTTGCAGAGAAAGTGGTACAATTTTTAAATCATCATCACTAATGTTTGATGGAATCTCAAACTGAACAGCATCTTCAAATCGCATTCCTAATAATTCCATATATGTTCTTGCAAAGTTTAATTCTTCTGAAAGCGGAATCAAATCTTTGTTTCTTTGCTCTAAAACATATCTATAGACTTTAGAAAGTTTTGTTGTAAACTTTTCCGCCTGATTTGGGTTCTCACTAATTAACGATGTTAAAACATTTAAACTATTAAACAAAAAATGTGGATCTATTTGACTCTTTAATGATTCAAACTTTGCGGTTTCTGTTTTAGCTACAATCTCTTGCTTAGTAGTTTCTTTGGTCATTGCCGCTTTCCAGTTTTTCATAAAACCTGCAGCGTGTATAAACGTGGAAACTCCTAAAGAAAGAATAATGTAAAAAAGATGAATCCAAAACAAATTACCTTTAAAAAAATCTTCCAGTTTTGTGTCTCCTAAAACAATAAATGTTACATAATTAATTGCTAAAACTAACGGAATAGTGTAAAGAACCGTAGCTATAATTCCGGCAGTGACTCGTTGATTGGTTTGCGTTATCCAATTCCATTTAGAATTTAAATAACTATTTAGTAAGCCATTACCAAAACCCATTCCGTATGAAAACATACTAGAAATCAAAAATGTATACCAAATTCCGCGAAGCGTTGTTTGTTGATACAGTAAACAAAAAACAATTGTAAAACCTAAAGCAATTTGAAAACATATGATGATTCCTTTTTTAATATTTTTCATTGTATAAACTTCTGGCTTACTCATTTTTCGCTTTATTAAACTTTGTTAGCTATAAAATTAAAACTTAATTTCTAAGACAACATCTTTATCTGATACTATAAATTTAGCGTCTTCATACTTTGGAGGTCCAAAAGACATATTGTTATTAGAAGCTCCATAATCTTCCATTGGCATTCCTCCTGGCTGAAAATCCATTTTATTATTATCATTTTTATCATGAAAACAGATAATTGCATACTCTCCAGGCTCTACTCCTTCAAAAGTTACTGTGCTTACACCATTAACAATTTTTCCATTTTTAGCCTGCACAGGTTGTTTCATAAAACTCTCTTTATCATACAGCGCAAAACTTACTTTTCCTTGATCGGTAGTTACATTGATAACAGAAGCTGTAATTGCTTTTTTATTACCTGTTACATTCACAGTCAAAAAACATACTGCCATTAAAATTGTAGTTAAAATTTTCATCATTTTTTATTTTTTATTGATTATTGATTATTGACAGTACAAAAATGCAGCAGCTAATAAATCTGAGGAATTTTTAAAAACCGAATTGTATTATTTTATAGATGAATTGTAATAATTAATTCTGTCTCTATAAAATACGTCTAAATAAAGTCTTTGTAAACTTAAAAAAGGGCATCGCTAAAATGATGCGAAAATCTGTTAATAGCGATGATTTTTCATCTAAGAAACACAAAATAGTTTGAATTGAATTTCTTTTAAATAGCTTTGAAAAGTAGGAAGCTCCTTTGTTGTTTTCTTTTGATAAAACATCTAACAAAATCAAATCATAAAACCAAAAACGTGTCTTTTTTCTAAAAGCTCTCATATCCAATCGAGTCTTAACGAAACTCACCAACCGTTTTGTTTCTATTGAAGTTGTTTTAAAAGTGAATCCTGTACTGGGTTTTGTCCATCCTCCAACAGTTCCTATATGTAATACGTTATGTTGGTTTTTTTTCCAAAAAGGAAAACATGTCATGGGAATAGAGCCTTTTTCTACCTCTGAAATTTTATATTTTTTGATTCCTCTCTTGTTTAGATAATCAACAATTCCTCTTTCATAAGCTTCTTTTTCTATCAAATTCTCTGAAAATAGTGTGTACTCTACTAATGCCGTTTTTTTTGATGTTGGTAGTACATAAATAAATCGAGTACTGCTTTTTTGTTCAATATTAAAATCCATAAAGGTTGCAACATCATCATCAAAACAATCTTCTTCTGTTTCTATAAACCATCCTAAAAAATGTTGCTGTAAAACTGGGTATTTTGTCTGATTTTTGTACTCATCATCTAGAAAAGCACTGTTAAAAGCTATTTTACCTACATACTGATTGTTATTTGCTACGACTTCAACATGATCTTTCTTACTAACAATACTATCTACGGAGTGTTGGATAAATGTGAAATTATCTTTTTTCTCTAAGCTATTCCAAACAAAATTATAGAAGTCACTGCTTCTAATCATTTTGTATTTGTATGGTTTTATATCTGAAACCTTTTTAAATTCTTTAGATTCAAAATGAATGTTTTGCCACGTTTTTGTTAACAAATGATCCCATTCTCCATTTCCCTCTTCCCAAAAGCACCAAGTTTTATCGTCTGCACTTCTTTTTACACTATCTATCAGTAAAATTGATTTCTTGTCAAAAAAAGAATCTTGAGACATTCTATACGCTAACATAAGACCTGCTGCTCCACAGCCAGTTAGTATAAAATCAAAATGAGTTTTAGCAGGTGTAGTAGATTGAGAAAAACTCATTAAACACTAAGACATTTTTGTTTGAGGTTTCTTAAAGTACCTTAAAGGAACAAACAACATTCCAAAGCACTCACCATCATATTTTCCTAATTTTTTGTGATGGATTTTATGGGCTTTTCGCAATCCTAAAAGGTATCTGTTTTTTGTGTGTTTAAACCACTTAAATCGCTGGTGAATGAGTACATCGTGAACCAAAAAATAAGCAATTCCGTACAACATAATTCCAAATCCGATGGCAGCTAAATAATGCATTTCTTGTAAAAAGCCTCTGTATATTAGCAGGAAACTAGGAACAGCAAAAATGACAAAAAACAAATCGTTTTTTTCAAAAATATTTTGGTATCTAGGTTGATGGTGATCTTCATGCAAATACCATAAAAACCCATGCATTACATATTTATGAGTACACCATGTAACGGCTTCCATTATAACAAAAGTGCTAAAGGTTATAAGTAATAATGACACAAGCATTATTAAATCATATTTAATTTATACTTTACATAACTTCTTGCCAATAAATTTAACTTCATTGGGTCAGAAATGCGAACTCTGGTTTCAATAATTTTAGAAAAAGGTACTTCACTTAGCTTTTTTAATAATCTGCGATAATACCTATAAGCAATGTATACTCCAAATTTAGCTTCAACAGGTAACTTTAAGATTCCATTACCATATGCATAATCAAAGTCCTCTTCAATTTCTTTTATAATAACCCACTTAGATTTAGCATCTAATGATTTTAGATTCACATTCGGAAAATACGATCTATTTAACACCTCAAAATCTGCTTTTAAATCTCTTAAAAAATTTACTTTTTGAAAAGCTGATCCTAAGCGCATTGCTGCATTTTTTAATTCATTATACTTTGCCTCATCTCCGTTTACAAAAACCTTTAAACACATTAATCCTACTACATCTGCAGAACCATAAATATAATCTTTATACTCTTCTTTTGTTTTATAGGTAGTTTTGTATAAATCCGTTCGCATGCTCTTTAAAAAAGCAGCAACAAGATCATCTGTTATGTTATATTGTTTAACTGTCGTTTGAAAAGCATTTAAAATAGGGTTTAGGCTAATGCCACTTTTCAGTGATTTGTAATAATTAGCTTCAAAATCATCCAACAACTCTTCTTTATTATAATCATGAAAAGAATCTACAATTTCATCTGCTAAACGAACAAAACCATAAATATTATAGATTGCAGAGCGTATTGTAGGAGATAACATTTTTACAGCTAAAGAGAAAGAAGTACTATACTTTTCTGTGACTAACTTACTGCACGCATAGCTGGCTTGATCAAATAGTTGTTTCATGCTTTAATTTTATTTTTTTGAATAAGTTCTGATGCAATCTTTCCAGAAATCAACGAAGGAGGTACTCCCGGACCTGGCACTGTGAGCTGACCTGTAAAATATAAATTCTCCACTTTTTTACTTTTAATTTTAGGTCTTAAAAAAGCTGTTTGCAACAACGTATTAGCCATGCCGTAAGCGTTTCCTTTGTATGAATTGTACTCTTTAACAAAATCATTTACACAAAACGACTCTTTAAATATAATGTTTTTTCTTACATCTTGCTGCGTAAGTTTTTCCAATCTACTGATAATCAAATTAAAATAATGTTCTCTAATTTCTGAAGTATCATCTATTCCAGGAGCTAGAGGAATTAGAAAAATTCCTGCTTCTTTCCCTTCTGGAGCACAAGATTGATCTGTTTTACTAGGAAAACTTGCATAAAACAGAGGATTCTCTGGCCAACTTGGATTATCGTATATCGTTTTAGCATGTACATCAAAATCCGTGTCAAAAAACAATGTATGGTGCGTTACATTTTTAAGTGGTTTTTCAAATCCTACATAAAACAATAATGAAGAAGGAGCAAATGTTTTAGTATTCCAATACTTTTCTGAGTATTGTCTGTATTGCTGATCTAATAATGTTTCTGAATGATGATAATCTGCACCGCTTAAAACAAGATCTGTTTTCACTTCATTTCCATTAACTTGTAACCCTACAACTTCACCTTCATCAATTTGAATTTTTTCTACATTAGCATTAGTTTGAAAAGACACTCCTAATTCCTCTGCTAAGCTTTTGATCGCCTCTACAACACTATACATTCCTCCTTTTGGATGCCAAGTTCCTAAACCAAAATCAGCATAATTCATAAAATTGTAAAAAGCAGGTGTGTTGCTTGGTTTTGCCCCTAAAAATAAAACAGGAAATTCTAAAATAGCAATAAGCTTAGGGTTTTTAATTTTTCTCCTTACCTCTTTTCTGATTGTAGAAAAAAATTGAGAAATCTTCTTTATTGTTACAGGAGTTATTAATTCAAAAGGCGAAACTCCTGGTTTATATACCAGATTTTCTATAGCTGTTATATAATTTGCCTCAGCTGATTTTAAGAATGACTGTAAATGCTTAGAACTTCCTTTTTCTACCGATTCAAACATTTGGTAGATCTCCTCTATGTTTCCAGATATTGTTAAAGAATCATTTTTTCCAAAATAAACTTGATAGGCTGGGTTCAGTTTTTCTAACTCATAATAATCAGATGGTTTCTTACCAAAATCATTAAAAAACCGTTCAAAAACATCTGGCATCCAATACCATGTTGGTCCTATATCAAAGGTAAATCCTTCTTTTTTTAGCTGTCTTGCTCTGCCACCAACAGTTTTATTTTTCTCTAGCACTATTACATTAAAACCCGATTTAGCTAAATAGCAAGAAGCTGCAAGAGCAGAAAAACCCGAACCAATAACATGGATTGTTTTTTTCATTTATTAATTTTGTTTAACAAATATATAAATATGTTAAACATTTTTGAATTTTAATTTCAGAATTATAGTTCTTTTAACAAATCTGATATTGACGGATATAAATTTATTCTAGATTGAAACTTACGATTTTTCATTCTCATAACTTTCCCTCCAATCGCTACAAAATGATGTTCTGTTTCTTTTAAAATTGTGTCAACCTCATCAAAATAACTTTCTAGTTTTTCTTCATAAGGCATAACTGTCATACAAGTTATAAAACATATTTTTTTATTACTTTGAAAAAAGGAAATTAAATTGTCTAAAGGCAAGCTTTGACCCAAATAAATTGTTTGATTTTCTCTTAGTGTTAATTCGTAATTTAGGTATAACAACCCTAGCTCATGTATTTCATTTTCAGGAAGAAACAACACATAAATCTTATCTGTATTTGTTGTTGAGAATTGAAGTTTTTCTATATTAACTTGAATTTTTTGAACTATTAAGTTTGATATAAAATGCTCATGAGCTGGTTGTAAAGTATCCGTTTGCCACAATAAACCAATATGCTTTAAAAAGGGCATAAATACTTCTTTAAAAATTTCTCTAAATGTCTTTTTCTGTAATAATCTATTATAGGTATCATTAAAGAGGTTTTTATCAAATTGAAACATTGCCATTTTGAGCGTATTAATGGCTTCGTCTTTTACTGCTTTTTTAAGCGTCAACTCTCTTGAATTAATAATAATAGCTTCATCAGACATCTTTGCTATTTTCGAAATTTTGTAGTTGTTATTGTTTAACAACACAACATTAAGAAGTTTTTGAAGGCTTTGAATTGAATAATAACGAATGTTTGTATTGGTTCTTTTGGGCGATAATAGATTGTACCTTTTCTCCCAAATACGTATTGTATGGGCTTTTACTCCTGAGATGTTCTCAAGATCTTTTATAGTAAAGTTGCTTTTTATATTGTTCAATACAAGCTAATTTTGCTTAAACAAATTTACATTAAAATCAAAAAAGTAAACAATACGTTTTTATTGTGTAACGTTTTGCTACTTTTAACTACTTATTTAAGAAACCAATCGTTTTTAATTTGAATAAAGATCTAGAAAAAGATTTTTTAGAAGATTTTGAAAAGAATCAAAATATTGTGCATAAGGTTTGTAGAATTTACACAAATAATCTTGATGCTCACAACGATTTGTTTCAAGAAATTACAATTCAACTCTGGAAAAACTATGCTAAGTTTAGAGGAGACTCTAAGTTTAGTACTTGGATGTACAGAGTAGCTTTAAACACAGCCATATCACTTTATAGAAAATCTACAAGAAGAGTAAAAACTCAAGATATAGATGAAGTGAATTTTAAAATTGCTGCAAAAGAATATGATGATACTGAAGAACAGCAACTTAAAGCTCTATATAATGCAATTAAAACATTAAACGACATTGAAAAAGCATTGGTTTTTCTGTATTTAGAAGATAAATCTTACAGAGAAATTTCTGAAACGCTAGGTATAAGCGAGGTGAATGCACGTGTAAAAATGAATCGTACAAAGGATAAATTAAAAACCATTTTAAACCCAGAATAAAAGCGGGATGTTATGGATTTAGAACAATATAAAAAAGCCTGGAAAAATCAGGAAGAACAAGGGCAAAAAATAACTGCTAAAGATATTCTTAGCATGACACAGTCTAAATCTTCCTCTATTATAAAGTGGATTTTTATAATCGGAATTATAGAGTTTACTTTTTGGTTAGGTTTAAATTACCTATTTACTCTAAATGGTGTGTTTGAGCCGTATAGAAAGCTTGGTTTAATTAGTATTATGAACGCTACTAATTACCTCCATTATGCTATTGTAATATTGTTCTTAATTGTTTTTTACAAAAACTACTCTTCTATTTCTGTAATTGATGACACAAAAACGTTAATGAAGAAGATTCTAAGAACACGCAGAACTGTTAAATGGTATGTATACTATAATTTAGCAAGTGTTGTAATTGCTTCAATTATCATAAACGTACTTATTTTTTCTACTCCTAATGCTGTCGAAACAATTTACCATATAAATTCTTCTAACGGTATTTCTCCCCAAAAAGTAATAACCATTGCCATAATTGCTCAAGCAATTGTTTTATTACTAATGGTTCTGTTTTTAGGATTATTTTACTATTTGCTGTATGGAATTCTTCTTAAAAAGCTAAATCGAAATTATAAGGAATTAACAAAACTAGAGAGTTCATAATTTAATCTTTTTAAGTTCGGCTAACAATTTATCTAGCATTTCGCCTGTAAAATCTAAATGTATTACAATTCTTATTTTGCCTTCTCCCATAGACGTTAAAAAAATACCTTTATCAATCATTTTTTTTATAAAAACACTAGAATCTAAGTCATCAGAAACATAGAAGATAATGATATTAGTTTCTACTGGTTCAACCTTCTTTATATATGGAAGAGATGATAGAACATCTTCTATCATTCTTGCTTTTCTATGATCTTCTTTTAAGCGATCTACATGATTATCTAATGCATATATTCCTGCTGCTGCTAGAATCCCTACTTGTCGCATAGCTCCACCAAAAAGTTTTCTGATTCTAAAAGCTTTTTCAATATGCTTTTTACTTCCAACAAGCACAGAACCAACAGGAGCTCCTAAGCCTTTAGATAAACAAATAGAAATCGTATCAAATAACTCTCCATATTGCTCTGGCGTTTCACTTTTTTCAACAAGTGCATTAAACAATCTAGCACCATCTAAGTGATATTGTAAGTTGTTTTTTTGGCATACTTCTTTTATCCGAATAAGCTCATCAAAATTCCAACAAGCACCTCCTCCTTTATTTGTTGTATTCTCTATACAAACTAAACGAGAATACGGAACATGAATGTCTGCCCTACCCGCAACAGCTTCTTTTAAATTATTCGCTGTAAACATTCCTCTCTCTCCATCTATCAACTTGCAAGTTACTCCAGAATTAAATGCAGCTCCTCCTCCTTCGTAATTGTACACATGAGCCCATTTGTCACAAAAAATTCGATCTCCGGGTTGTGTGTGTAGTTTAATAGCAGTTTGATTTGCCATAGTTCCCGAAGGAAAAAATAATGCAGCTTCCATACCAAACATATTCGCCACTTTTTGTTGCAACTTATTTACAGTTGGATCATCATTAAACACATCATCTCCTACTTCTGCAGTCATCATTACTTCTAACATTTCTTTAGTAGGCTTAGTAACTGTATCGCTTATTAAATTGATTTCCATATGTTATACTGCTTATTATTTTAATTACATTATTGTCATTGCTAAACTAATAATACTTTCGCATTATTTAGATTATTTTTGCAACAACTATGGTAACACAAGATCAAATTAAAGATGTATCAAATCGCATTGCGAAGTTAAAATCATACTTAGAAATTGATAAAAAGCTTATTGAAATAACAAATGAAGAAGAGAAAACAGCAAACCCTGACTTTTGGAACAATCCAAAAGAAGCTGAAATTGTTATGCGTTCTCTTCGTTTTAAGAAAAAGTGGGTAGAAGATTATAATAAAGCTGTAAACCTGACTGAAGAGCTTCAGGTTTTATATGAGTTTTTTAAAGAAGGAGATGCGCCCGAAGCAGAACTTACAGAACAGTTTGAAAAAACAATCACGTTTTTAGAAGATGTTGAGTTTAAAAACATGCTTTCTGAAGAAGGAGATGATTTAAGTGCTGTTATGCAAATTACTGCTGGAGCTGGAGGAACAGAAAGCTGTGATTGGGCAGAGATGCTAATTAGAATGTATACCATGTGGGCAGAAAAACAAGGGTTTAAGGTAAAAACACTTAATTATCAAGAAGGAGATGTGGCTGGTATAAAAACTGCTACTTTAGAAATTGATGGTGATTATGCGTTTGGTTGGTTAAAAGGCGAAAATGGTGTGCACCGATTGGTTCGAATTTCTCCGTTTGATAGCAATGCAAAAAGGCACACTTCCTTTGCTTCTGTATATGTATATCCTGTAGCAGATGATTCTATCGAGGTAGAAATAAATCCTGCTGATATTGAAATTACAACAGCACGATCTAGTGGAGCTGGAGGACAAAATGTTAACAAAGTAGAAACTAAAGTACAACTAACTCACAAACCAACCGGAATCCAAATATCTTGTTCTAATTCGAGATCGCAACATGATAACAGAGCAACTGCTTTACAAATGTTAAAATCTCAACTGTATGAAATTGAATTAAAAAAACGACAAGAGGCGAGAGATGATATTGAAGCAAACAAGTTGAAAAATGAATGGGGAAGCCAAATAAGAAACTACGTGATGCATCCTTATAAGTTAGTAAAAGATGTACGAACTTCTTTTGAAACAGGGAATGTAGATGCCGTAATGGATGGTAATATTAACGGGTTTTTAAAATCTTATTTAATGATTAACGGACAAAAAGAATCATGATTAAAATATACCACAACCCTAGATGTAGTAAATCAAGAGAAGGTGTTCAAATTCTTGAAAACGCACAAATAGATTTCGAAGTGATTGAATATTTGAAACATCCACTCACATATGAAGAACTTTCTGGTATTATTGAACTATTAAAAATTCATCCTGAAGAATTAATTCGCAAAAATGAAACTATTTGGAAAGAAGATTTTAAAGGAAAAAACCTTTCTGATAAAGAACTCATCCAAACAATGGTTGATAATCCTAAATTAATTGAAAGACCTATTGTGATTAACAATCATAAAGCTATTATCGGACGACCGCCAGAAAATATTAAATCAATTCTTTGATTATTAATCTTATTAACCAATCTGTTTTTTGTTTAACATTTAATTAACAAGCATTGATTAAACTTCATAAGACATTTGTTGTCCAATTAGAATAATCAAAGAAACTCTCATGAAAAAAGTAGCAATATTCATTGCTTTATTTACTGCAGTTAGCTTATCAGCTCAAAGAAAATCAGCAAATACAATAACCTTATCAGGGAAAATTGTAGATAAAAAAACAAATCAACCTTTAGAATATGCTACTGTTGTTTTAAAAGAAATTTCTTCTCAAAAAATAACTGGCGGAATTACAGATGATAAAGGAAATTTCTCTGTTAATACAAACCCAGGGTCATACGAAATTAGCTTTGAATATATCTCTTTTCAAACAGTAAAACTACCTACAAAAAACTTCACACAAAACACAAATCTTGGAGTTATCTCTTTACAAGAAGATGCGGTTGCTTTAGACGAAATAAATATTATTGCTGAAAAATCTACCGTAGAAATTAGATTAGACAAGCGGATTTATAACGTTGGTAAAGATATGACCGTAAAAGGAGGAAATGCTTCGGATGTTCTGGATAATGTGCCGTCTGTTAATGTTGATGTGGAAGGAAACATTAGTTTGAGAGGAAACGAAAATGTACGAATCTTAATCGATGGAAAACCTTCTGCTTTGGTTGGTCTTAGCGGTACAGATGCATTAAGACAATTACCTGCAGAAGCAATTGAACGAGTAGAAGTGATTACCTCTCCTTCTGCTAGATATGACGCTGAGGGTACAGCAGGAATTTTAAACATCATCTTAAGAAAAGGAAAAGCAACAGGATTTAATGGTTCTATCAATACAACAATAGGAGATCCAACCCAACTTCAAATAGCTCCTAATTTAAACTTTAGAACAGAAAAAATAAACCTATTTACAAATTTTGGCTATCAATACAGAAAAGGTCCTGGTAACTCACTAACCGAATTAGATTATTTAACAGACGGAACTATTGATAGCACTCGTATCGAAAAAAGAGAATTTAAAAGGATTAGAAATGGTTTTAATATTAATCTAGGATTAGAATATTATTTAACAAAAAACAGCTCAATAACAGGAACTGTTTTTTATCGAAATTCTGATAATGAAAACAACTCAACAAATGATATCAGAATTATCGATAGATCAGACCAAAGCGAAACATTTAACGATTTTCGAATTCAAGATGAAAAAGAAGATGACACAACTACTCAATTTTCTCTTAATTATACAAATAACATAAATGAAAGCGGTCATAAACTAACTATTGACTTGCAGTATAGTGATAGTAAAGAAACCGAAGCCGCCTTTATAACTGATAACGCTGCTACCGAAAATAACCTAACAACAGAACATTCTAAAAACACGCTAATTCAGTCTGATTATGTTTTACCCATTGGTAAAAATTCTCAATTTGAAGCAGGTTATAGAGGAGATTTTGAAGATTTAACATCTAGCTTTTTAGTTACCAGAAATCCTCCTTTAGATCCAGATTCCGATCCTTCTAATGATTTAATTTTCAAGCAATCTGTTAACGCATTTTACACACAATATGGTAGCAAAATCAATAAGTTTTCTTTCTTACTAGGACTAAGAGCAGAAATAACGGATGTAGATGTTAATCTTGTGAATTCTGATGGAGATTTAGGTTTTAGTTATACGGAATTTTTCCCTACAGTTAATTTAGGATTAGAAACATCTGAAAAATCAAGTTTTACTTTAGGGTATAGTAGAAGATTGAGAAGACCTCGTTTTTGGTTTTTAAATCCTTTTGAATCTAGAAATAGTCAAAATGTTATTTTTCAAGGAAATCCCGGGTTAATCCCAACTTTTACCAATTCGTATGATCTAGCTTATTTAACAAAATTTGGAAAACTAACTTTAAACTCATCCGTTTACTTTCAACATTCTACCAATGTAATAGAACGTGTTTCTAGAGACGAAATTAGAGTAATTGACGGGCGTAATGAAGTAGTTACCATAAGAGAACCTATTAATTTAGCTTCTGAAGATCGATATGGTTTTGAACTAACGGCTGCTTATAATCCTTCAAAGACAGTTAAGTTAGATGGGAGTTTTAATGTATTTCAATCTAGAGTAGATGGAACCTACGAATACGAACGATTCGAGCTAGATGAAGATAATAATATCATCGTCACACCAGAAATACAAGATTTAGCAAACTCTAATGGTAGCTGGTTTGCTCGGTTTAACGCTCGCATATTGCTTCCATGGAAAGTTCAGTCACAAACTCGTTTATTTTATAGAGGTCCTAGACAAACCGCACAAGAAGATACTAAAGGTATTTTTTCTGCTAATCTGGCTTTTAGTAAAGACATCTTAAAAGATAAAGGAACATTAGTTTTAAACATAAGTGATGTTTTTAATTCGAGAAAAAGAAGGTCTACTAGTTTTAGACCTAATATGGATGAACCTTCTAGTGTCTCTTATCAAGAATTTCAATGGAGAGTTCGCCAAATATCAATAAACTTTACATATCGATTTAACCAAAAGAAAAACCAACGCTCTCGAAATAGAGGAAATCAAGATTTTGAAGGTGGAGACGGAGAGTTTTAAAAAGAAAAGGCTCGCAAATTTGCGAGCCTTTTTTATATTTTAATGAATTATAAAAAATTTACTTTCCTTGAGCAGCTCTTTTTGCTTCTCTTTTCAGTTTTATATTCTCCCAAATTGTTCCACCAATCCAGTAAGGCACAACAAAGGTTAATAAAAAGATTAACAGCCAAAAACCAGCTGTAAAAATAAACATGAATAATACCAATCCTGAGAACTGAGAGAAGTCTAACATTTTTTATTTTTTAACTTAACTACTGCAAAAATAACAGATATTTTCTTTTTTAAGCTAGATTTTAAAAAAATCTTATTAAGAATAATAATTGATAATTATTAAGTAAAAACTGGCATAATTCTTAATTTTGTGCTCATTCACAAACAAACCAAAAACAAATGAAATACCGAATAGAAAAAGACACAATGGGGGAAGTGCAAGTTCCTGCAGATAAATATTGGGGAGCACAAACAGAACGTTCTAGAAATAACTTTAAAATTGGAGCCCCAGGCTCTATGCCACTAGAAATTGTTTACGGTTTTGCTTACTTAAAAAAAGCTGCTGCTTTTACTAATTGTGATTTAGGTGTTTTATCTGCTGAAAAACGTGATTTAATTGCTGCTGTATGCGATGAAATTTTAGAAGGGAAACATGATAATCAGTTTCCGCTTGTTATTTGGCAAACAGGATCTGGAACACAATCTAACATGAATGTTAACGAAGTAATTGCCAACAGAGCACAAGAACTTGCCGGAAAGGTAATTGGTGAAGGAGAAAAGGTAATTCAACCCAATGATGATGTAAATAAATCGCAATCTTCTAATGACACATTCCCCACAGGAATGCATATTGCTGCTTATAAAAAGATTATAGAAGTTACCATACCTGGAGTTACTCAACTCAGAAACACTTTAGATGAAAAGGCAAAAGCATTTAATGATGTGGTAAAAATTGGTCGCACACATCTAATGGATGCTACTCCCCTAACCTTAGGGCAAGAATTTTCCGGCTACGTAGCACAACTGGATTTTGGTTTAAAAGCTTTGCGTAATTCTTTAGAACATTTAAGTCAGTTAGCTTTAGGAGGAACAGCTGTAGGAACTGGATTAAACACTCCAAAAGGATACGATGTATTGGTAGCAAAGTATATTGCTGAATTCACAGGATTGCCTTTTGTTACTGCAGAAAACAAATTTGAAGCATTAGCTGCTCATGATGCATTAGTAGAGACACATGGGGCATTAAAACAACTTGCTGTATCACTAAATAAAATTGCAAATGACATTCGATTAATGGCATCCGGACCGAGATCGGGTATTGGAGAGATTATTATTCCTGCAAATGAACCAGGTAGTTCTATTATGCCAGGAAAAGTAAATCCTACACAAGCAGAAGCTATAACAATGGTTTGTGCACAAGTAATGGGAAATGATGTAGCGGTTACTATAGGAGGAACTCAAGGGCATTATGAGTTGAATGTTTTTAAACCCGTAATGGCTGTCAACGTATTGCAATCAGCGCAATTGATTGGTGATGCATGTATTTCTTTTGACGAAAATTGTGCAAAAGGAATTGAACCAAACCACAAGAGAATAAAAGAGTTAGTAAATAATTCATTGATGCTTGTAACTGCTCTTAATACTAAAATTGGCTACTACAAAGCTGCTGAAATTGCAAATACAGCACACACAAACGGAACAACGCTAAAGGAAGAAGCTATTCGATTAGGCTATGTAACTGCTGAACAATATGATGAATGGGTAAAACCAGAGGATATGACAGGTAGTTTAAAGTAATGACAATTCTTTTTATAAACATAAAACAGCTACTACAAATAAGAGAAGCAAATGTAAAAGTTCTTGCTGGTAAAGAAATGGCTACTTTACCATTAATCGAAAATGCTTTTTTATTAGTTAAAAACGGAATCATTCAAGGTTATGGTTCTATGAATGAACTTACTGAACAAAAAGCTGATGAAATAATTGATTGTTCAGGAAGATTAGTTTTACCCTCTTGGTGTGATAGTCATACGCATTTGGTGTTTGGAGAAGATCGATCGGATGAATTTGTTGATCGGGTTAAAGGTTTATCCTATGAAGAAATTGCACAAAAAGGTGGCGGAATCTTAAACTCTGCAAAAAAGATTAATCAAATTTCTGAAGACGTACTATTTGAAAAATCAGTTGCTCGACTTAAAAATGTAATAGCTCAAGGAACAGGTGCTTTAGAAATAAAATCAGGATATGGCTTAACTGTTGAAGGAGAGTTGAAAATACTCAGAGTTATTAAACGATTAAAAGAAACTTTTAATATCCCAATAAAGTCTACATTCTTAGGAGCTCATGCGATTCCAAAAGAATACAAAGATAATCCTGATAGATATGTAGAGTTAATTATAAATGAGATGCTTCCTAGAGTTTCTAAAGAAAATCTAGCGGATTTTATTGATGCTTTTTGCGAAACAGGTTATTTTACTCCACAACAAATGGATAAGGTTTTAAAAGCTGGAAAAAAACATGGCTTGATAGCAAAAGTTCACGTTAATCAATTCAACAGCATTGGAGGAATTGAGGTTTCCGTTAACAACAAAGCATTATCTGTAGATCATTTAGAAATTTTAAGTGATAAAGAAATATCATTACTAAAAAACAAAGGTACGATTCCCGTTTCACTTCCTTTATGTTCTCTGTTTTTAGAAATCCCGTATACTCCATCAAGAAAGGTTATTGATAGCGGATTGCCTCTAGCTATTGCTTCTGATTTCAACCCTGGTTCTGCACCAAGCTCTAATATGAATTTAGTAGTAGCACTTTCTTGTATAAAAATGAAGTTATCGCCCGAAGAAGCAATCAATGCAGCCACTTTAAATGCTGCTTATGCAATGAATCTTGAGAATTTAGTGGGTAGCATTACAGTAGGAAAAAAAGCAAACTTAATCATTACAAGAAAGCTTGATAGTTATCAGCAACTCCCGTATTACTTTGGAGATAATTTAGTTGAACAAGTTCTTCTTAACGGAAAAACTGTTTAAGAATTTCGTCTTTTTTTAGGAATAAAGAAACGTGTAAATTTATAAATGAAGCCACGTTTCTTCTTTTCATTTTCGTGATATCCGTATCCATACCTACCATATCCATAGCTATCTTCATAACCATATCCATACCTGTTATTAATTGAGTAATCGTTAATAACATAAGAGATATTTGCCGCTTCTTTATTTTTATATTTCTCGTCTATCATTTTCATCATTCCTAATTCAGAGTAATTCTGACGAATGATATACAGAATTGCATCAGAAAACTTGAAGAGTTCCAAAGAATCTGACACAAGTGCCACAGGAGGAGAATCTATAATAATATAATCATATTGTTTTTTCAATGTTTCAATCATCTCTGTACATCTATCACTCAACAATAATTCTGATGGGTTAGGTGGTATAGGACCTGATAAAATTACATCTAAATTTTCTATATGAGTCTTTATAACAATGTCGTCTAGAGTATTTTGACCAATAAAATAATTAACTGCACCTATTTCATTTGTAAGTTCAAAATCATCGTATATTCGCGGTTTTCTCAAGTCTAAACCAACAAGAATAGTTTTTTTACCTCCCATAGCAAAAACGGTTGCCATGTTAATTGATACCATTGTTTTTCCTTCACCACTCACAGATGATGTTACCAGTAACGTTTTGGATCTCTTACTTGTTTCTGTTTTAAATAAGAATTGAATATTTGAACGTAAAGCCCTAAAAGATTCTGCAACCATTGATTTGGGCTTTTCATAAACAGCCAAATTATTAGTTGCTAGATTTCTTCCTACTGCTCCTAAAATGGGAATTGAGTATCTCTTCTCAACATCCTCTATCGACTTCACTTTATTATCAAGGAGTTCTGCTATAATAATATAAAACAATGGCAAAATAGTTCCTAACATTAATGCAACCAAGTAGTTAAACATTGGCTTTGGATAAATCGGTTTTTGATTCAAGGCTATTGCTGTGTCAATTACTTTAACATCAGATACACTAGCCTGAATGGCTGTTCCTGCCTCAAAACTTTTCTGTTTTAAAAAATTGTAATTTGATTCTGAATATTTGTAGTTTCGTTCAAAAGAAATTAGACCTTGTTCTTTTGTTGGAAGGTTTTTAAGTTTTTTATTGTAATCTCTTAATCTTTCTTTATTCTGCTCTAAAAGGTTTTTATAATTTGATCTAAGGCTTGTTATATTTTCTAAAAGATTACTTTTAATTAAACCTATTTCTTGATTAATTCGTTGAATTTGAGGATGAGATTCTTTTACAATATCTTTTAATGATTCTTTTAAAGAAGACTTAACAATTAGCTCATTAATGGCTGCTGGTATTTTTGAATCATCAATAGTAATAACTGCCGGAACGGGAACTTCTCCACTATATTCATTATTTTTTGTTAGATATTTTTTTAAATCTTCTAGATATGTTAGTCCATCTTTTATTTTTCTATTTTCTTTATCTAGAATAACTGTTGCTTCAAACAAATTCTGCCCTTCTAAACTCAAATCATAAATACTATTTTTGATTTTATAATTTCCTAAATCTTCTTCTATCGCATTTAGGTTTTTAGATTCTTGCTCAAAAAGGTTATTTATATACTCTTGAGTTTTTCTAGCAAATAAAGTTTTTTGTGCAATTTTTTCCTCTTCAAAAATCCTAACAGAAGTATTTAAATATTCTGTAATCCTATTTTTATTATGTCCTTGTAGTTTTATTTCTAATAGAGAAGCTCCATTTGTTATTTCAGAAATCTTCATTTTTCTATAATTGGAAACTGTTTCCTGAAAGCTCTTAAACCTGATATAGTAATATGATCCTACATTCCAGTTAATTTCTTTTACTGGACTCAACTTAAAACTAAAATAAGGAGATATTATTTCTTGATCTATAGTATAATTTTGAGAAAATGTATTAGAGTCAAACTGTAATGGTTTTATATGATTATCTGCATAACGAACTATTTTGTACTCTATGTCTTCCTCTAAATTGAAGGATATGTTTACCTTGTCATCTGTTAATAAAGTAACCTTTATTAATGTTTCATATAACTGAAAACTACTTGTATCTGCATGAATTTTAAAAGGCGTAGAACCATAAACATCCAAAAGCCTATATTGACCATCTACCAAATAATCAGTATAATACTGTAAAGCAGAAACTACCTTCTCATTGTGTGTTCTAGAATTCAAAATCACTTTGGTTGTTTCTATTAAATGACTCGCTCCGCCCCAATTAAATGTTAAGTTTGTTCCTGTAGAAAATAGCGAGTTCGATTCTTTTTTAACAGAAATGACAGTAGATAGGCTGTATACTTTTTCTTGATAGCCATTAACAAATTTAGCCACTAAAAAGCCGATTGCTATTGTAACAACAAAAAGTTGCCAATAACCCACTAATTTCGAAAAATAGTGCTTTAGATCAAGAGAATCTTGTTGATTATTTACATTAGGACTCTGCATCATTTGGCTATCTAAAAACTTCTAACAACAAGAATTGTTGAAGTAATTAAACTAAAAATAGATATTATGGTTGTTAATGATCCTAAACCTGTTGTTCCCAATCCCCATGACTTTTGTTTTAACGGTTTTATATTTATCAAATCATTTGGTTTAATAAAAAAACTTTCGGAATTTACAGCAGAAACAGTTGTTAGATCGATAACATATTTTTCTAAATATCCTGAGGAATTAAATCTCAAAAGTTCTACGTGTTTTCGATCACCAGTAATCAATAAATCACCTGCATTTGAAATTGCATCGTAAATATTTATTTGGTTTTCATAAATTACTTTTTGTCCAGGATTCTTTACCTCACCTATTACAGTATACCGAATTCCGTTAAGTTTTACATCTACAAAAAAATCATCTTTATTTTTAAAATACTTTTTTAGCAAATCCTCTAGTTTAATTCGAATTTCTTTAGTTGTATAACCCAACACGTTTACTTCTCCTAGATAAGGAAGCCTAATATTTCCGTGATGATCAACAGAATAACCATTCATATACCCAAAACCACTTGTAATGTTATTATTTTGAGTTTCATTTTGATCATTTATCTTAAATAAGCTTACCAATTCTGGCTGAGCTGATTTAATATTTATCAATAAAATATCATTTGCTCTAAGTCGGTAAGGCTCATTGTTTATCTTCTTAATTTCTCTTTCACTCTTTGGATCTCCTTGCAAATACGTTAGGTTTTTATTTGAAATACAAGAACACACAAGAAGAAAAAATCCTACTACAAAAAGCCTTTTTATCATTTTTTACGATGTTAGTCTTAACAAATATAATTTTTCTACCGAAACAAGCATAAAATATACAGTAAATTAGCAGCATTATTCGAAAAATGATTCGCAGAATTTATACTTTTTTTACGTTTTTACTACGATCGAAAAATCAGCATGGAGTCCATTCTCCTTTTGTTTTCAAAATAGTTACCCAAGCATTCTACAGAAAAAAAGTAGTTAATCCTGATTGGAAAAACTTTCTAGATTACAGAAAATCTGTTTTAGATAACAAAAAAAATATAACGTCATTTTCGGAATCAAAAAGCCCAAAATTCTCTGTAAAAAGGGCCCGAATTCTGTATAACCTCTGTGCTGTTTTGCAACCTCAGAATGTGTTAGAAATAGGAAGTTCTCTCGGTCTAGCTAGCACTTGCATTTCGCTTCCAAATAAGAACACTAAACTAACAATCGTTGAGCGTAACAAACATACAAATAACATTACACCAGAAACCTTTCAAGAAAATAACGTAAAATATAGTGAAGTTCTTGTAGGAGATTTTAATACGATTTTCCCAAAATCATTAAGCAATATTTCTTTTGATTTTGTTTTTATCAATCAAAATAGTTCTGAAAACATTTTACACATATTTAACCTTTTACTGAATACTGTGAATAATGAAAGTACTCTTATTTTTACTGATATTCATAAAAATAAGGAAACGATGAAAATGTGGCAAGCAATTTATAATCACCCAAAAGTTACTGTATCAATAGATACGTATAAATGGGGAATTGTCTTTTTTAGGAAAGAACAAGAAAAAGAACATTTTGTGATACGAATCTAAAACTGTATCTTCTTTGTTCTTAATCACGAATAATTACTCTTTATGAAAATATATACAAAAACAGGCGATAAAGGATCTACAGCACTTTTTGGTGGCACACGTGTCTCTAAAAACCACCTAAGAATTGAAGCTTATGGTACTGTAGACGAGCTAAACTCTCACATTGGTTTAATCCGAGATCAAGATGTCGAATCAAACATAAAAAAAGATTTAATTCAAATACAAAATGATTTATTCACTCTAGGATCTATGTTAGCAACTCCTCCAGAAAAAGAAACCTTAAAAAGTGGAAAAGAACGATTAAATATTCCTAAAATCAATAGCTCTTCTATTATTTTTTTAGAACAAAAAATTGATCAAATGAACGAAAGCCTTCCTATTATGACACACTTTATTTTACCAGGAGGACACTCTACTGTGTCATTCTGTCATATTGCAAGATGCGTATGTAGAAGAGCCGAGCGGTGTACTGTTACTCTTAGTGAAAGAGAAACAGTAATAAGTGATGTACTTATGTACTTAAATAGACTTTCTGACTATCTATTTGTACTGGCACGAAAGTTGTCTAAAGATCTGAACACTCAGGAAATAAAATGGATTCCAGAGAAATTTAACTAAGTTCTTTCTTTATTGATTTTTGACTTGACTTTTTGAGTAAAAAATTTATTTTTGCAGAAATTTAAACCCATTTAGAAATGTATTGGACACTCGAATTAGCTTCGTATCTAGCAGATGCACCATGGCCTGCTACAAAAGATGAACTAATAGACTATGCTATTAGAACAGGAGCGCCACTAGAAGTTGTTGAGAATCTTCAAGAAATTGAAGATGAAGGGGAAGCATATGATTCAATCATAGAAATTTGGCCAGATTATCCTTCAGAAGAAGATTATCTCTGGAATGAAGATGAATACTAACAAGAAATAAACTATAAAAAAGTCTCATATGAGGCTTTTTTTTTGCTTACTTTTAGAGCCTTTTTAGTAAAAAAATCAGCAAGAAAGATATTTAATTACAGACAATAATAATGAGTATATTAAATTCAGTCATCAAATTATTTGTTGGCGACAAACAACAAAAAGATCTTAAAGAATTACAACCTATTGTAGGTAAAGTAAAAGCATTTGAAACGGCTTTATCTAGCATAGATAACGATGCACTAAGAAAAAAAACAGTTGAGTTTAAAACAAAGATTAAAGAAGCTACAAATCCTTTTGATGAGCAAATTGCTGAACTTAAAGAAGAAGCAAAAGAAGCTGATATAGACAGACAAGAGGATATTTACTCTGAAATTGATCAACTTAAAGATAATGCTTATCAAGCATCTGAAAAAGCACTAGAAGAAATCCTACCTGAAGCTTTTGCTGTTATAAAAGAAACTGCTAAACGATTTGTAAATAATGAAAAAATTGAGGTAACAGCAACTCCTTTTGATCGAGAATTATCTGGAATAAAAGACAACGTATCTCTTGATGGAGATAAAGCTATTTGGAGTAACTCTTGGGATGCAGCAGGAAAACCTGTTACTTGGGATATGATTCATTACGATGTACAGTTAATTGGTGCTGCTGTATTACATCAAGGTAAGATTGCTGAGATGATGACAGGAGAAGGAAAAACATTAGTTTCTACTTTACCTGTTTACTTAAATGCTTTAACGGGTAAAGGCGTTCATGTTGTTACTGTAAATGATTATTTAGCAAAAAGAGATAGAGCTTGGATGGCGCCTATTTTTGAGTTTCATGGGTTAAGTACAGACTGCATTGATGTTCATCAACCCAATTCTGAGGAGAGAAGAAAAGCTTATAATGCCGATATTACTTACGGAACCAATAATGAATTTGGCTTTGATTATTTACGCGATAATATGGCTAATTCAAAAGATGATCTTGTTCAAAGAGAACCCAATTATGCAATTATTGATGAAGTAGATTCTGTACTAATTGATGATGCAAGAACTCCTCTAATCATTTCAGGGCCGGTTCCTTTAGGTGACAGACATGAGTTTAATGAGCTTAGACCTTTGGTTTCTGACTTGGTTTCATTACAAAACAAACATCTTGTTGGTGTGTTAGCCGAGGCTAAAAAGCTAATCGCTGAGGGAAATACTAAAGAAGGAGGTTTATTGTTATATCGCGTTTATAGAGGTTTACCAAAAAATAAGGCGTTAATTAAATTTTTATCTCAGGAGGGCATCAAACAGTTACTTCAAAAAACTGAAAACATTTATATCGCAGATAATAATAAGTTGATGCCTGAAGTTGATAAAGATTTATGGTTTGTTATTGAAGAGAAAAACAATCAAATTGATTTAACAGACAAAGGAATTGCTCATTTATCTTCTAAAATTAATGATGATAATTTCTTTGTTCTACCTGACATTGGAGTTAAAGTTGGCGAAATTGATAACAGTGAAATAAAACCAGAAGAAAAAGCAAAACAGAAAGAAGCCCTTTATAAAGAATTTAGTGTTAAAAGCGAACGCATTCATACCTTAAATCAATTACTAAAAGCCTACACTTTATTTGAAAAAGATGTTGAGTATGTGGTAATGGACAACAAAGTAATGATTGTAGATGAGCAAACAGGGCGTATTATGGATGGTAGACGCTATTCTGATGGTTTGCACCAGGCAATTGAAGCAAAAGAAAATGTAAAAATTGAAGATGCTACACAAACATTTGCTACTGTTACACTACAAAATTACTTCAGAATGTACCGAAAGCTATCTGGTATGACAGGTACAGCCATAACAGAAGCAGGTGAGTTTTGGGAAATTTACAAACTAGATGTTGTAGAAATACCTACTAATAAACCTATTGCTAGAGATGACAGAGAAGACTTAGTTTATAAAACAACTCGAGAAAAATACAATGCTGTAATAGAAGACATTGTAAAATTGGTTAATCAAGGTAGACCTGTTTTAGTTGGAACAACTTCTGTTGAAATATCAGAATTGCTGGGAAGAATGCTTAAAATGCGTAAAATTCCACACAATATTCTTAATGCTAAACTACACAAAAGAGAAGCTGATGTTGTTGCAGAAGCAGGAAAACCTGGTGTGGTAACTATCGCTACCAATATGGCAGGACGTGGTACTGACATCAAGTTGTCTGATGAAGTAAAAGCCGCTGGAGGATTAGCTATTATTGGTACAGAAAGACACGATTCTCGAAGAGTAGACAGGCAGTTGCGTGGTAGAGCTGGGCGTCAAGGTGATGTGGGTTCTTCTCAATTTTATGTTGCATTAGATGATAATTTAATGCGATTATTTACTTCAGATCGTGTGGCAAAAATGATGGATCGATTAGGGTTAAAAGAAGGTGAAGTGATTCAGCATTCCATGATTACCAAATCTATTGAGCGTGCTCAAAAGAAAGTTGAAGAAAATAACTTTGGTATTCGTAAACGATTACTCGAATACGATGATGTGATGAATTCGCAACGTGAATTTGTTTACAAAAGAAGACGCCATGCACTAGATGGAAATCGATTGCAAATTGATATTGCTAATATGATTTATGATACGTGCCAAGCAATTATTAACAACAATAAAGCAAATAAGGATTTTCAGAATTTCGAGTTTGAATTAATTCGTTATACTTCTATGACTTCTCCTTTTTCTGAAGAGGAATTTCTGAATTCTCCTGAAAAAGAATTAACAGATAAACTTTATAATCTTGTAACCGATCATTATAAAGAAAAAATTGAACGGAATGCTACATTAGCATATCCTGTAATTAAAAATGTACACGAAAATGAAGGTGACCGATATGAACGTATTGTTGTTCCTTTTACAGATGGTGTAAAAACCCTACAAGTTGTTACGAATTTAAAAGAAGCTTACGAAACAAAAGGAAAATCACTCATAACAGATTTTGAGAAGAATATTACGCTTGCTATTATTGACGAAAATTGGAAAGATCATCTACGTAAAATGGATGACTTAAAACAATCTGTTCAAAATGCCTCTTACGAGCAAAAAGATCCTTTATTAATATATAAGTTTGAAGCATTTGAATTATTTAAACGAACAATTGACGAAGTTAATCGTGAAGTGCTTTCTTTCTTGTTTAAAGGAGAATTACCAAACCAAGCTAACAATCAAATAGCAGAAGCTAGAAATCAACAAAATCGTGAACAGCTAAGCTTAAGTAAAGAAGAGGTTCAAAATACAACAGAAAGAGCCATTAGGCAAGGGCAACAACAGCAACAAGTTCCTGTTGAAACAATTGTTAGAGAACAACCTAAAATTGGAAGAAATGAACGCGTTACAATTAAAAATGTAATGAGTGGAGAAGAAAAAGCGGTAAAATACAAACAAGCTATTCCGCTAATTGATAAAGGAGAATGGGTTTTAATAGATCAATAACAAAAAAGCTGCTTAATTAGCAGCTTTTTTTATATCTAAATCATCTTTTCTAAGATAAACATTTCCATAACCTGCATCTAGATTCATTCGAACCAAACCTTTATTTAGTTTAAGTTTCATGTCCGAAGAGTTATTTGATTCTGTTTCTTCAAGTACTTTTATGTTTTTTAAATCACTATAAATAGAACTTCCTGAAGCATTGATTAAAAGATCAGAATCATTAGGAACTCGTAATTCAATATATCCATTATTACTATACACAGAATACAGTTTTGTAGGTTTCTTTTTTCGAAATTCAATTGATATATTACCGCCTATCGAATTAACAGAAACAGGCCCTGTAACATCAATTAAAGATATATCGTTTAAAGTAACCGAAACTTCTAACTCTCCATCAAAATTTTGAACATGCGTCAAATTACTATTATAAGAGTATCCTTTTTTTTCTTTAATGGGTTCGTTTCCACATTTTTCTGTTTCCCATATTAACTTTATGCTGTTAGGAATTTTAAATTGATATTCTTCTCCAGGTAACATTTTATAAATATCTTCTTCTTTGAGATCGTCTTTAATTATAATTTCTTTATGCTTTCTTTCTATCATAAAATCTAAACCTGTTTCTGTTTTATTACTTTTTCCTCCTAAGCGTTTTAAATTAGAACTAATGCTATACTTATTATTTTTAAGGAGTTTTTGTAGTCTTAAATGACTCATCCTTTCTTCTTTTGATTTATAAAAAAGCTTCCCTGCTTCTCTTCCGTCCATAGCTGCCTCATACAATACCTCAGATTTTACTTCATGTTCATTTTTAGTAGTATTCGAAAATGTTTTACTTTCTTTCTTCTTGATAATTATTTCGTCTCCATCATAACCCACAACATTAATTATCTTTTTAGAGCATATTTTTAGCGTTCCTTTATTAAATTTTATTCTTTTTTCTTGAGCTTGACTTGATAAGCTCATAAAAACGACTAATACTATTGTTAAAAATGCTTTCATAATTATTCATTTATTGTGTTTATTGCTAGTGTTGCGTTATTTTTTACGATAGGAAGGTTTTTATCGTCTTCTATCACCTTTTTTAATACTTTTTTTGCTCGTTTTTCTCTTAAAATTTTTAGAGATTTAATTAATTTAATCTGAACTAGTGGCTTTTCTTCTTGTTCTAGCGCTTTAATAAAATTCTTACGGATGTATTGGTTATCTGGAAATTCAAGTAAGGCATCAATAGAAGCAATTCTTACATTGATATTTTCACTTTCGAACAACGTTTTTACCAATATTTTAATAATCTGTTTGTCTTCTTTTTTATAATCATCACTAAACTGATAAATTCCTTCCAGTTGTTTTCCTGCTGATTCATCTGATAGTTTAGCAACTAACTCCTTTTTTAGTTCTAGCATTTCTGGATTTTCTGAGTTAAAAGATAAAGCGAGAAATATCAGAACTGCTACAGATGCTGCAATTCCTACAAACCAATAATTTTTATTGTATGTTTTTTTATTGTGTAATTCTTCTTGCAATCTTTTTTCAAAGAGTTTATCAACTTCAGAAGACATTTTTAAGTCATCAAACTTAGATTTGTTACTCTTAATATATTTCTCAATGCTCATGTTTTGATGATTTTATTTTCTGTATTAGTTGTTGTTTTCCTCTTGCATATTGATTTCTTACTGTACTTTCATTTATACCTAACATCTCACTAATTTCTTTATGAGTGTAATCTTCTATCAAATACAAGATTAAAATAATACGATACTTCTCTTTTAATTGATTGATAAACTCTTTTACTTCAAAAACAGTAAGATTACCATATAATTCAACCATTTCTACTTGCTCCTCTTCAGTACTTTCCTCTACGAGTTGTAAATCATTCCACTCTATTGCTTGTTTCTTTTTTCTTAAGAAATCCAAAGAAGCATTAATTGCAATTCGTTTTAACCATCCTGTTAAATTATATTCTCCGTCTAGCTTATGAATCTTTTCAAAAGCTTTTATAAAACTTTCTTGTACAATATCTTCTGCATCTTCTACATTCTGAACAATCCTATAACTCGCATTTAAAAGACTGTTTTTGTATGTATGATAAACTTTTAACTGAGCAGAATAATTATTGCTTCTACATTGTTTTATAAGTTCTTTCTCGCTCAAAAAAACTTCAATTTGGTTAGTTTGTTTATTATGTAAACGTGGAAAATAAAAATGTGTCTCAAAAAAATCAAAGATTTTTTTTATAGAAAGTCTGCTGCACAAAAAAGCCGCTCTCTGAGCGGCTTTTATATTACATTTTTATAGATTTTGAAAATCAGTCTCTAGTTTTAAGTAATCTAAAAACTCTTGCTTTGTTTCTTTTTCCTTAAACTTTCCGCCAAACTCAGCTGTTACTGTACTACTCTCTATATCTTTTATTCCTCTGGAATTTACACACAAGTGTTTAGCATCAATTACACAAGCAACATCTTTTGTTCCTAAAGCTTCTTGTAACGCTTGAACTACTTGCATAGTAAGACGTTCTTGTACTTGTGGTCTCTTAGCAAAATACTCAACAATTCTGTTCATTTTAGAAAGTCCGATGACTTTTCCGCTAGAAATATATGCTACATGAGCACGCCCAACGATAGGCAATAAATGATGCTCGCAAGTAGAATACACAACAATATTCTTCTCTACCAGCATTTCTCCATAGTTATAGTTATTCTCAAACGTAGAAGTACTTGGTTTATTCTTAGGGTTTAATCCCATAAAAATTTCATTAACAAAAGCCTTAGCAACTCGTTTAGGAGTACCTTTTAGGCTATCATCTGTTAAATCCATTCCTAATGTGTCTAAAATATCTTTAACACTTTTTTGAATTCTTTCTATTTTTTCCTCATCAGAGATGTCAAAAGCATCTTTCCGTAGCGGAGTTTCTGCAGAAGTACCTACATGGTTTTCTCCTATTTCTTCTACTCGTTCCTCATCTTGATTAGCATTCACTTCTATCATTCCAATTTTAAATTAAGGTGCAAATTTACGACTTATTCATTTATTCTTATTGACATATGCTAATCAATTCTTCTAACGAACATAGCTTTTGTTGATTTGTATCCATTTCTTTTAAAATAAATTGGTCGTTTTCTACAGAAGAAATTACAAACGGAATTGCTCTTTTTTCTACATATTTCCACTGTTTCTTCTGCTGATTATTACTCTGTGCAACATCAGGGTACATTTCTACTGAAATTCCTTTTAAACGCAATTGTTGAATAGCTTTGAGCTTGCTTAAGATAGTTTCTTCTTCAAAATTTAGAATAATAACTTTTGGTTTTTCAATCTCAACGTCGTTTAATAAACCTAACTCTTCCAACACCAAATAGATTCTATCTAAACCAAAAGAAATACCTACACCGCTAACATCTTTTAAACCAAAAATTCCGGTAAGATCATCATAACGACCTCCGCCTCCAATAGAGCCTATTTTTACAGATTTAGGAGCAGCAACCTCAAAAATAGCTCCCGTATAATAATTTAAACCGCGAGCCAACGTAACATCTAATTGTAGCTTAGCTGTTTCTAATCCTATTTTTTCTACTGAATTAATTACATAACGTAATTCTTCTACTCCTTTTAATCCTTGATCTGAATCTGCTAAGAGGTTTTTTAAGACATTTAACTGCTCTTTACTGTCTCCTGAAAGATGCAACAAAGGCTTAACTTTTTCTATTGCCTCTTTAGAAATTCCTTTAGCAATCATTTCTTCAATAACGCCATCTTCTCCTATTTTATCGAGTTTATCTAAAGCAACTGTAAAATCAATCAGCTTGTCTTGCTCTCCAATTACTTCTGCAATCCCTGATAAAATTTTACGATTATTAATTTTAATTGTTACTCCTTCTAATTTCAAATTCGTAAACACAGTATCATACAGTTGAATAAATTCAATTTCTTGCAATAATGATTTACTACCCACCACATCTGCATCACATTGATAAAACTCTCTAAAACGTCCTTTTTGAGGTCGATCGGCGCGCCAAACAGGCTGAATTTGATATCGTTTAAAAGGGAACATAATTTCACTTTGATGCTGTACAACATAACGCGCAAAAGGAACTGTTAAATCGTAGCGTAAAGCTTTTTCTGAAATTTTAGGAGAAATTTTAATACTGTCTTTTGATTTTATTAAGTGTTCATCAACTTTTGAGAGATAATCTCCTGAATTTAAAATTTTAAAAATCAATCGATCTCCTTCGTCTCCATATTTACCTAGTAAGGTTTCCGAATTCTCGAAACTAGGTGTTTCAATAGGTGCAAACCCAAAAAGAGAAAAGGCTTCTTTTATTGTGTTTGTAATGTAATTTCTATACGCAATTTCTTTTGCAGAAAAGTCTCGGGTTCCTTTAGGAATGCTAGGTTTCATTATATGAAATTTTCGATTGAAATGATAAAGTTGCAAATATCAGAAAAATCTAACGAAAGTATTAGTCGTTTTTGGTAGGCTTTGCTTTGTTTTTCTGCTGCAGTGAGTAAATACTTGCATTTAATTCAAAACCTAGCAATAAAATGATGGCGTTTAGCCAAATAAATAGCATCAGAATTAACAAAGTTCCAATAGAACCGTACAGCTCATTATACTTAGCAAATTCATTTACATAATAACTAAATAAATAAAAAGTAGCTATGGATAACGATGTGGTAAATACAGAGCCTGGAGAAAAGAATTTGTAATGTTTACCACTTTTTGTTCCATACTTATAAAGAACAGAAACAATGGTAAATAACATCAAAACAAAGATCGCTCCTCTGCCTAGTTTTAACCAAATAATATCATCTTCTAACCAGCCTCGGTTTTGTAAAGCATCTAATCCTAATTCGTAAAAAACGGTTAAAGCAACTGTTATAACCAAGAAAAAAGCCATTAATAAAGAAACTGCCATGGAAATGAAATAAGCTCTAAATACATTCCGTATTTCTTTAACATGATACGAATACTCAAAACCGCCAAAAATGGCATTTACTCCGTTTGTCATTAAGAAAACAGATACTAAAAAACCAAAAGATAACAACCCTGCATATTGATTTTTTAAAATATCAATTAAAACAGCATCTACAGCATCAAACGTTTTGGGAGGTAAAACTTCTTTTATCAAAGTAAGTAAGCCTTCTTGAAACCCTTCCACCGGAATGTACGGTATTAATGTAAGTGTAAAAAGCATAAAAGGGAAAATAGCCATAAAGAAACTATAGGCAATTCCGCTAGCTCTAGTTGTAAGAGCTCCTTCTACAATTCCGATAATATACATTTCTAAAACATCATAAAGAGACATCCCTTCTAAACCTGGGACTTTAATTTGTTTCCCAAGCTTTACCAACCAATTAATTATAGGAATCTTTTCTAGATTTTCTTCAATCTCTTTACTCATAAAAACTAAACTGCTTTTAAGCTTAAATCCATATTATGAACAGAATGCGTTATGGCTCCTGTAGAAATATAATCCACACCACATTCTGCATATTGTCTGATTGTTTTTTCATTAATTCCTCCAGAAGATTCTGTTAAACATTTATCTCCTATCAGTTGTACTGCCTGTTTTGTATCTTCTATGGTAAAATTATCAATCAAGATTCTATAAACTCCATCGTTTCTCAAAATTTCTTCTATCTCTTGTATGTTTCTTGCCTCTACAATAATTTTAATATTAATATTCTTTTCTTTTAAATACGCTTTCGTTTTGTTGATTGCCTCTGTAATTCCACCAGCGAAGTCAATATGATTGTCTTTTATCATTACCATATCATACAAAGCAAAACGATGATTTTCTCCTCCTCCAATTTTTACAGCCCATTTTTCTAAAGCACGAATTCCTGGTGTTGTTTTTCGCGTGTCTAAAACTTTCGTGTTTGTGCCTGCTAATAACTTTACGTAACTATTTGTTTTTGTTGCAATAGCACTCATCCGTTGCATCGCATTAAGCACCAATCTTTCTGCTTTTAAGATAGATTGCGATTTCCCAGAAACTTCAAAAACAATATCTCCGTAAACAACTTCTTCTCCATCATTTAATAAAACATTTATTTGCAACGATTCATCAACATATTGAAATACTTTTTTTGCAAACTCAACCCCAGCAATTATCCCATTATCTTTTACTAGAAGTTTTGCAGTGCCTTTTGCTCCGTCAGGAATACAAGAAAGTGATGTATGATCTCCATCTCCAACATCTTCTCTTATAGCGTTAGATATAATCAGATCAAGCTCTTTATTAAACTGTTCAGGTGAAATCATCTCAAGTTATTTTAGGCTAAAATAAGAATTTAGTTGCAAGCATTTTTATGTAATTATTGGTAATTTTACTAGATGAAAATTAAACTTTTAGTAATTGGAAAAACAGATAATAAAAATTTGTTGCAACTTATAAATGAGTACCAGAATAGGTTACAACACTATATTAAATTTGACTTAGAAGTTATTCCTGATCTTAAAAACGCTAAAAACTTATCGGAGCAACAGCAAAAAGAAAAAGAAGGGGCCCTTATTTTAAGCAAACTAAATTCTAGTGATTTTCTAATATTACTTGATGAAAAAGGAAAAGAGTTTCGGTCTTTAAACTTTGCTGATTTTTTGCAAAAAAAAATGAATTCAGGTATCAAACAACTTGTGTTGGTTGTTGGTGGTCCTTATGGTTTTTCTGATGAAATATATAAAAAAGCACAGTCCAAAATCTCTCTTTCTAAAATGACTTTTTCACATCAGATGATTCGCTTATTTATAGTGGAACAATTATATAGAGCTTTTACTATTTTAAGAAATGAGCCGTATCATCATGAATGATAGAATTTTTTATTGTTTGCTAGGTTATAAATAAAGATTATTTCAATAATTAATACTGGAACTATCAAAAACATTGCAATAAGAGAAAGAATAACCGAAATAAGCATTCCACCATTTACAATTTTTAAAATTCCTAAAACATTTGAAAATGTTCCAAATTGTTTTTTAAGTTTTAAAATACCTAAACCTAGTATAAGTTCTCCAACCCCAATTAATATGACTAAAACTGTTCCAAAAATGATTTCTATAGTAGTCGTATTCACATCAAAAATGGCAATACCAATTGTTGATAATGTAATTAATATCTCAATACCAAAATAGATATATACAGCTGTTGTTAAAAATTCATATTTGTATTTCTTTCCTAATAACTTATATCCTTGAAAGAAAAAAATCATTGTCCCTAAATACAAAATATTGTATGGAATTCTAAAAAACAATTCATAATAAGTTGACTTCTCGTTCCATAAGTAAATCTCAATAAAAACTCCAACTACGGAAATCATCAAAAAGAAAATTCCGACTAGCCAACTAGTGCTTAAAATTCTATTTTCTTTTGAAGTAAATTGTACTTGATTGTTTTCTTCGTTATTTCTAAAGATCAAATTAGAATCAACATTAAGTGCTTCTAAGATCGTTTTAATTGTAAAAGTTCTTGGAGTAACCTCACCAGATTCAATTCTCTGAATTGTTCTAACATTGATATTACATTTTTCAACAAGTTCTTCTTGAGTTAAACCTTTAGATTTTCTTAATTCTAAAATTTTTTGACCTAATTCTGGTTGCTTCATGGTAAAAAGATTTTTGTTTTTCATGCAATGTTAGATTCAGAAATTAAACTTTCAAATTATTTTTAATGATTTTAACCCGACATTTTCACGGCAAATCAGTATTCTAAATAGGTCTAGCAAATAATTCTAATATTAAATGACATAAAAATCACTTTATCATTACAAGCATATTTCATTATTTTTGCTCATAATAGCCGCTTATGAAACTCGTTTTCGCTACAAATAATAAACACAAAGTAAACGAAGTTCAGCAATTACTATCTAACAATATTCAACTTTTATCTTTAGAAGATATAAATTGTTTAGAAGATATTGCTGAAACCGAAAATACAATACAGGGTAACGCAATCTTAAAAGCAAATTATATAACTCAGAAATATGGATTTGATTGCTTTGCTGATGATACGGGTTTAGAAGTTTTTGCATTAAATGGAGAACCTGGAGTATATTCCGCCAGATATGCTGGAGAATATGGTAATTCAGAAAAAAATATTCAAAAATTGTTAGATAAATTAGGTAATAATGAAAATAGAAAAGCTCAATTTAGAACTTGCATCGCCCTTAACTTAAAAGGAGAGCAATTTGTTTTTGAAGGAATTTGTAAAGGTGAAATTACAACTCAAAAAAAAGGAAGTAACGGCTTTGGTTATGATCCTGTTTTTCTTTCTGAAAACCACCAACAAACGTTTGCTGAAATGGGCTTAGAGGCTAAAAACAAAATTAGTCACAGAGGGAAAGCTGTACAGAAACTTGTTAATTATTTAATTTCCAATTATTGATTCAACCTATTAAATCATATCGAAAATCTTTTTTTGGACTAATCATATTGCTTATCGTATTCTTTTTATGCAATATTAGTTTGGGTTCTGTTGCTATTCCTCTTGATGAGATTTTCACAATTCTTGTTGGTAGAAATTCTTCAAAAGAAACTTGGGATTTCATCATATTAAATTTTAGATTACCAAAATCAATTACAGCTATTATGGTTGGTTCTGGATTAAGTATTAGCGGTTTGCTAATGCAAACTTTGTTTAGAAATCCATTAGCAGGACCTTTTGTTTTAGGAATATCATCAGGAGCTAGTTTGGGGGTTGCATTTTTAATTTTAGGTAGTTCTATTTTTGGCTCTGGACTACTTGCTTATACTACCTCTAATTGGGTACTGGCTATTGCTTCTAGTACAGGAGCATTCCTAGTTTTATTGGCTGTTTTAATCGCTGCTACTCGAGTCAGAAACACAATGTCTATTCTTATTATTGGATTGATGTTTGGCAGTTTATCTGCTGCTATCATTAGTGTATTAACGTATTTTAGTCAAGCTAATCAAATTCAGCAATATTTATTCTGGAGTTTTGGGAGTTTGGGTAATTTATCTTGGAGTGAAGTTCTTGTTTTTCTATTGTTTTACTTGGTATGTCTTGGTGGTTGTTTTTTTATTATTAAACCATTAAATAGTCTGTTGTTAGGTGAAAATTATGCAAAAAGCTTGGGAATCTCCATTCAAAAAAGTAGAAATCTTATTTTGTTAATTACAGCTATATTAACAGGTGTAATTACTGCTTTTTCTGGACCGATTGCTTTTATTGGTCTTGCTGTACCTCACATAACAAAATTGTTATTTAAGACTTCAAATCATAAAATATTAATTCCTGCTGTAGCTTGTACTGGAGGTATTATTATGCTTATTTGCGATAGCATTGCTCAACTACCAACTTTAGAATATACTTTACCAATCAATGCAATTACTTCTTTGTTTGGAGCGCCTATTGTTATTTGGCTATTAGTAAGAAAAAGAAAAATATATGTCTAAAAAGACTAATCACAATACCTTAAAAACAAAAGATCTTTCCATTGGGTATTCTAAGAAAGATACAAATCATATTGTTTATAACAATATAAATTTAAAGGTATCGAAAGGCTCATTCGTTGCTTTACTTGGTAAAAATGGAATTGGAAAATCCACTTTATTAAGAACATTATCTGGAGTTCAAAAACCATTAAACGGATCTGTTTTTTTTAACGATAAAGATGTCTCTTCCACTTCAAACTCAGAATTAGCAACGCAGATAAGTATGGTTTTGACTGAGCGCTTACCCGAAAGCCAACTAACCGTTTTTGAATTGGTTGCCTTAGGTAGGCAACCCTATACAAACTGGGTTGACAAACTATCTAATGATGATATGCAAAAAATTTCTTGGGCTTTAGAAATAACAGAAACAAAGTCATTACAAAGCAAGCGTTTTTATGAATTAAGTGATGGGCAATTACAACGTGTTCTCATTGCAAGAGCTTTAGCACAAGATACTGATTTGATTCTTTTAGATGAGCCAACTGCTCATTTAGACATGCATCATACAATCAAAATTTTCACTCTTCTAAAGAGTTTAGCTGAAAAAACAAACAAAACAATTCTTATATCTTCGCATGAAGTTAACCTAAGCATTCAATTGGCAGATCAACTTATCTTAATGACAGATGATAAAATATACGCAGGATCTACTAAAGAATTAGTTTCTTTAAATGCTTTTGACCAATTGTTTTCTAAAGATTTAATCAATTTTAACATAGATTTAGAACAATTTGTATTTCAAAAGAAGAATTAAAATTATCTTTGAGAGTTTATAACAAACATTCCATTAATCATAACATATAAAAAATTTAAATTCATTTAATTCATGAAAAAAGTACTTTTTGTAACAAGTGCAATTGTTTTGGCTTCTTGTGGCTCGTACAAAGAAGCTGATTCAGCAAAAAAAGAAGATAAAAACATAGATTATGCAGTAAAATATGCAAATACTATTACTGCAAAAGATTTAGGAAAGCATTTATTCACATACGCTTCAGATGAGTTTGAAGGAAGAAATACAGGTGAAGCTGGTCAAAAGAAAGCCGTAGAATATTTAAAGAACTTCTATGTTAGCGAAGGAATTGTATCGCCCTTAGGTGGAGATGATTATTTTCAAGAAGTTCCTGCTGAGTATATGAATAAACTAACAAGAAGAGGAGTGCTAAAAGACTCTGAAAATGTTGTTGCTTTTATAAAAGGAAGTGAAAAACCTGATGAAATTCTTGTAATTTCTGCACATTTAGATCATGAAGGAGTGAAAAATGGAGAAATATACAACGGTGCTGATGATGACGGTTCGGGTACAGTTGCTATTTTAGAAATTGCTCAAGCATTTAATGAAGCTAAAAAAGCAGGAAAAAGTCCTAAACGATCTGTACTTTTTCTACATGTAACTGGTGAAGAAAAAGGATTATTAGGTTCTCGTTACTATACAGAAAACCCTATTTTCCCTATCGCTAATACTGTTGCCGACTTGAATATTGACATGATTGGTCGTGTTGATGAAAGACATAAAGGGAATCCAAATTATGTTTACTTAATTGGTTCTGATAAACTTAGTACAGAATTACACAACCTATCAGAAGCTATGAATAGTAAGTACACAAACATTAATTTAGATTATAAATATAACGATGAAAACGATCCTAATCGTTTTTACTACAGATCAGATCATTACAATTTTGCAAAATATAATGTGCCTATCATTTTTTATTTTAATGGTACACATGCAGACTATCACAGACCTACAGATACGCCTGATAAAATAAACTATGAAATGCTAGAGAAAAGAACTCGATTAGTTTTTCACACAGCATGGGAAGTAGCTAATAGAGAGCAAAGAATAATTGCTGATAAAGCTGTAAAGTCTGAATAACAAAAATAACACTAAGAACTCAACTAAAAAGCCGCTTAACAAGAAGCGGCTTTTTTAATGCAGAATTTTAAATACAAGTTCTTTTAAAATATCTCCATGTGATAATTGACTTGTGCCAACTCCTTTACTTTTTACATCTGCATCTCTAATAAAAGAAATTATCTGAGAAACTTTTCGCAGAGGATAATTTTTACTAGCAGAAACATAATCATTTACAAAATAAGGATTTACTCCTAATGATTTTGCAACTGAATTTTTAGACTTATCCTGCAAACTATGATAAATAAGTAACTGAGTAAAAAAACTATTTAATAAAGAAATAGTCATAACCAAAGGATTATTCTTTGGATTTTGAGTGAAATAATTAATAATTCTATTAGCCTTTACTACATCTTTTTCTCCTATAGCTTTGCGAAGTTCAAAATTATTGAAGTCTTTAGATATTCCTATGTTTTCTTCAATATGACTCGGGTTAACAATTGTGTTTTCTGGTAAAACAGTAATCAATTTTTCGAGTTCATTGTTAATTTTACTCAAATCCGTTCCTAAAAACTCTACTAGCATTTGAGCAGCCTTAGGTTCTACTTGATAATTTTTGCCTCCTAAAACTCTCCGAATCCAGTCTGCTACCTGATTTTCATAAAGCTTTTTACTCTCAAATAAAAGTCCTGTTTTTTGTATTGATTTATATAACTTCTTCCGCTTATCAAGTGTTTTATATTTGTAATTAAACACTAGAACTGTTGTGGGTTGCGGATTATCTGCATAAGCAACTAACTTCTCTATGTTTCTGCTCAAATCTTGCGCTTCTTTAACGATTAACACCTGATGCTCAGCCATCATTGGAAATCGCTTAGCCGAAGCTACAATCTCTTCAACAGACGTATCTCTTCCATACATTACTATTTGATTGAATCCTTTCTCAGATTCATTGAGTACTGTTTCTTCTATAAAATCAGAAATTTTATCAATATAATAAGGCTCCTCTCCCATTAAAAAATAAATTGGTTTTAAGTTTTTTGCCTTTATATCTGATACAATTTGATTGATTTCGTTCATAAAGTTTTATTGTTGATTAGCTAGGGTCTATAATTTTATAATTCTAAAACAGAAATCGAGTACATTTGCTTAATGCAAAAGTTGAATTTCCCAACCTATCCATTTCAGCTCAAAACTAATGAAAAGAAGACATTTATTTTTGACATTATTCGAAAAAAATATGTGGTATTGACTCCTGAAGAATGGGTAAGACAACACTGTATCTGGTTTTTAATACACGAAAAGAATTACCCTAAGAGTTTAATTAATGTTGAAAAGCAATTAGTTATTAATGGTCTTAAAAAGCGAACAGATATTGTTGTTTTTAATAATGTTGCAAAGCTTGTTTTTATTATTGAATGTAAAGCTCCTTCTGTAACTATTGATCAAAAAACATTCGATCAAATTGCTAGATATAACTTAGCATTGAATGCACATTTTTTACTACTTACTAATGGTTTAAATCATTACATCTGCCAAATGAATCATCAAGAAAAAAGTTATCATTTTTTAAAAAAAATACCTCCTTACAAAATTTAGTATTTCTTTACATTTAATAGTTCTCCAGAAACACTAAGTTTGCAGACTTGAAAATAGCTATTGTCATATTAAATTGGAATGGAAAAAAATTGCTGGAACGATTTTTACCTTCCGTAATAAATTTCAGTACTGGTGTTGCTGAAGTTTACTTAGCAGATAATGCTTCAACTGACGATTCAGTTTCCTATACCAAGCAGCACTTCCCATCTGTGCATATTATACAAAACTCAATAAATGGAGGTTATGCAAAAGGATATAACGATGCGCTGCAAAATATTGATGCAGATGTTTACTGTTTGCTAAATTCTGATGTAGAAGTGACTGAAAATTGGCTACAACCTATTATTGATACTTTTAATAATTTTCCAGATGTAACCGTTATTCAACCTAAATTATTAGATTTTAAGAATAAAGAAAAGTTTGAATATGCAGGTGCTGGCGGTGGTTTTATAGATTTTCTTGGCTATCCGTATTGTAGAGGAAGAGTTTTTAATACCTTAGAAAAAGACACAGGTCAGTTTGATGATATTTCTCCGATATTTTGGGCTTCTGGAGCTTGTATGTTTATTAGAGCAACAATTTTTAGAGAAGCAGGAGGTTTAGATGAAGATTATTTTGCGCATCAAGAAGAAATTGATTTATGCTGGCGAGTACAAAACTTAGGCTACAAAATTTACTATGTAGGTAAATCAACAGTATATCATGTTGGGGGTGCTACTTTGCAAGAGAGTAATCCTCAAAAAACATTTTTAAACTTTAGAAATAGCTTATTAAACGTAGTTAAAAATGTTCCTAAACGGTGGTTTTTATTTGTAACTGTATCAAGATTAATTTTAGACGGAATTGCTGGATTAAAATTTATGCTTGAATTAAGACCTATCCATACATTTGCTATCTTAAAAGCTCATTTAAGTTTTTACAAAAACTTTTACAAGTTTTTAAAAAAGAGAAAGAGGATACAGAAAAGACACAACTACAGCATACACAACAGCATTGTTTGGCAGTATTTTATTTTGGGAAGAAAACAGTTTTCAAAACTTAAATAGCTCACTTCACCATAAAATAAATATCGTTTTGACTCAACTGCGTTTTAATGCAGTTGAGGTCTTGTTGTGCATAGTTATTTTTTAAATTCAATTATTTGGTCACCAAGTTCGATAGCTCCATTTTTTAGCTTTTCTAGTTTCATATATTCTTCATAGTTTTTGCCTTGGTTATGGAACTTTTTTTTCATGAATTTCTTTAATATTTCACTAAGAATTTCCTGTACTTTTTTATTGAAATCCTCTATAGATTTCTTAAGGTCATACGTTTCAAAAGTTTCTTGATTTTTCAGTAAACGTAACTTACCTTGATCTAATTGAGGTCTTGATACTTCATAAACATCAAATTCTTTAGTATTTCTATTAGTTGAATAATTAGTAGAATGAGCAGCAATTTTGTTTCGCAATTTGATACAAGACTCTTTAAGTTGTTTAGACCAAGACGCTTTAGAATCCAATTTAAAAAGCTCCATTAAATTAAGAAGAGCCAAATTCTGCTGATAAAAAGAATTTAAAATTCCATAAAGACGCAAATATTTTTCTCCAATATTCTTATGGCGTGAAGGTCCCTGTAATTCAAATTTGTCAAAATCTTTCTTTGCAAGTTCTGTGTCTTCAAAAACATAGAAAGCGTTCATTAAGATATTCCAACCAAATTCTGTGTCAAAGCCAAAATACTTTTTGGTAAAAACTATGAAATCTTCTGAACCATTTTTATCATTTTCAGCTAAGTCACTTAAAATAGTTCGTAAAATTCCAATTTGTCTTTCTATTATTGATTCGGTCATTTCCTCAATTAAGCAAAACTATAAAATATCCAAACTTCCTTTACCTTCTCTAATTACTTTTGGATCGGGTTCTGTTAAATCAATTACAGTTGATGCTTGATTATCTCCATATCCTCCATCAATAACAATATCTACAAGATTTTGCCATTTTTCAAAAATAAGTTCAGGGTCTGTTGTATATTCAAGCACATCATCTTCATCATGAATTGATGTAGATATGATAGGGTTCCCTAACTCTTTAACAATTATTCTTGCAATATCATTATTTGGCACACGAATACCAACTGTTTTCTTCTTTTTAAATACTTTAGGCAATGTTGTACTACCAGGTAAAATAAATGTATAAGGACCAGGAAGTGCACGCTTTAAAATCTTATAGGTAGGCGTATCAATTTGTTTTACATAATCAGATAGATGACTTAAATCGTTGCAGATAAAGGAAAAGTTTGCTTTGTTTAGTTTTACTCCTTTAATTTTTGCTATTTTTTCTAAGGCTTTTGTATTGGTAATATCACAACCCAAGCCATAAACCGTATCAGTTGGATATATTATCAAACCGCCATTTTGAAGAACCTTAACTACCTTTTCTATCTGTTTTAAGTTTGGGTTCTTATCATAAATTTTAATGATTGTTGCCATTCTATAAAAATAATAAAGCGTTACCTGAAAATCAAATAACGCTTTATTATTTTATTATGAGAAGACTTTATTTACGATTTATCAACCAATCTAAATCCTTCTCCATGTATGTTTAATATTTCTACTCCTTCATCTGCCTTAAGATATTTTCTAAGCTTGGCAATATATACATCCATACTTCTGGATGTAAAATAATTATCATCTCTCCATATTTTAGTAAGCGCCAGTTCACGAGGCATCAGGTCATTTTTATACAAAGCTAGCATTCTTAATAATTTACTTTCTTTAGGAGATAACTTTTGAGGCTCTTCATTCCTTATAGACAAGTGTCTTAGCTTTGAGTTGAAGCTAAAATTACCAATTGCAAATTCAAATTGCTCACTATCTTGCGCTGACTCTGTTTCTTTTCTTTGTAAAATTGCTTTAATCTTCAGCAACAATACTTCTGAATCAAATGGTTTATTAAGATAATCATCTGCGCCAACTTGATATCCTTTTAAAACATCTTCTTTCATGGTCTTAGCAGTTAAGAATATGATCGGAATTTCTTTATTCGTTCCTCTAATATCTTGTGCTAACGAGAATCCATCTTTTCTAGGCATCATAACATCTAATATACAGAGGTCAAAATCATTATTTTTAAACATAATAAGTCCTTCAATTCCATCCTTCGCATGCGTTACATTGTAGTCATTCAACGCTAAATAGTCTTTTAAAACAACCCCAAAGTTGGGGTCATCTTCTACCAATAAAATCTTTTTACTTCCCATAATATTGTTATTTTAAATTAATGGCAATTTAACTGTAAAGATACTTCCTTTTCCTTTCTCGCTTTCAACAAATACTGTTCCATGATGAATATCTACTATTTCTTTTACATAAGCTAACCCCAAACCGTGGCCTTTAACATCATGAATATTTCCTTTTTGTTCACGATAAAACTTATCAAATGCTTGGCGTTGTGCTTGTTTACTCATTCCTATTCCTTCGTCTTTAATCTTTATAATTAAAAACTTATTAGTGCTTTCGGTATAAACGTCCACTTTTGGGGCATTTTTAGAATACTTTACAGCATTCTCCAACATATTTACAAACACATTAGTCATATGAAAGTGATTTATCATTACTTCTGATTGAATTGCTTTAAAATGTGTTTTTAATAATCCTTTTTTATCTTGTATTAATAGATCAACATGAGATATAGCCTCTTCTATTACGTCGTGAATATCTGTTGCTTCTTTACTTATTTCTAATTGATTTTTTTCTAACCTAGAGATTCTAAGTACATTTTCTACTTGACCATGCATGCGTTTATTCTCCTCTCGAATCATTTTAACATATCTTAAAACTTTCTCTTGATCTTCTAAAATTTTAGGATTTTTAATTGAATCTAACGCTAGGTTAATTGTAGCAATAGGAGTTTTGAACTCATGGGTCATATTATTAATAAAATCGGTTTTGATTTCTGATATTTTCTTCTGTTTTACCAACTGATATAATGAACTTGAAAATGCTAAAACAATAATAAATATGAAGAACACAGATAGCAGTAATATGTTTGAAATATCAGATAAAATATGTTTACTCTTAGAAGGAAATGTAACATATAAATTGTAAGTACTATCACCATTTTCATCTTTAAAAAGAGGATAACTATAGCTTTCTTTGGGGTTTATGGTATAGTAACCAGACTTTAGTTTTGTTGCTAATCCGTCTTTATTATAAACACCATATTTAAAATCTATATTAATATTCCGTCTTTGCAATTCATCTCTTAATGTATTATTAATTTCTCTGTTAGAAACTCTATTTTCTACTGGAACAACCTTTCTCCATTCAGATAAAAGCGAACCTAAATACTTTTCTTCAAGATCGTATCTTCTATTTGTGTAAGTAAATCTCTCTTCATCAAAAACTGTATTAAAATCTCCTTCTCCTTTAAAGATTTTTGCATGAAGAATATCTTTTTTCTCTGTAATTCTCTTATAAAAAATGGTATCATCATCAACAAAATCAAGAGGAATTTTAAAATCTTCTTCTAAAATTGTTGATCCGAAAGTGAATTTTCGCATCGAGGTTGTGTCAATTTGCTGAATAAAATAATTTTTTATCTGGGTCTTATCTACCAGCTGACGTGTTTTTATCAAATCATCATACCTCATTCTAAAATCACTATCTTCTTTTAACTTTATCCTTTCTGAAACACTTGCTAAAGCTATTTTAACATCATTATTGAACTGAGCATCTTTACTCTCGATTGCATTATTGATCCAATACAATTGCACAGAGATAATTCCTACAAGAGAAATACTCATTAAAAAGACAATTAGTAAAAAGATTTTTTTACTCATTTTTCAAAAGTAATTGTAATAAAAAAATTGAATCTTAATTTTAACTTAGATTAACAATGTGAAAATGTGTTTTTAAGTAATTTTTAAGAAAAAAAATAAAAAATTCGAAATCAATTAACATTTAAATGTTAAAATATTATAAATATTTTTTACCTGATGTTTTGTGCTTTCTAAAGAATTATTCCAAATAATATAATTAGAAAGTAGGTTTCTCTTTGTTTCTGTCCATTGATGTTTTACTCTTTGAAGAACTGCTTCTTTAGAAGTATTATCTCGCTTTAAAACCCGATTAATGCGTTCCTCTAGCCGAACAGAAATGCTAATTACAAAATCACAGTTTTGATAAGATCCTGATTCAAATAAAATTGCAGCTTCGTAGATTACAATTTTATCTTTATTTTTTTGCACGTATTGCTGAAAATCATTTTTAACAGCTGGATGAACTATTGAATTTATAACATCTAACTTAGATTTGTCTTTAAAAACAATATCAGACAAATAGTTTCTATTCAAAATTCCATTAGTAAAAGATTTCTCTCCAAATACTTGAATTAAAGACTGTTTAATTTCTTCTGAGTGATTCATTAAGTATTTTGCTCGATCATCAGCTATATATGTAATAACATTTTCAAACTCTTGAAATAATTTTACAACCGTTGTTTTACCACTCCCTATTCCTCCTGTTAAACCTACTACCATTTCTTAATATAGAAGTCAATTTTTTGCGTATTAATAGTTGCCTTTTTGATGAAAGTTGGCTTAGAGATTAGTTTAGGAATTAGAAAATTCAAGTTATTGTTTCTAGCAACTGCATAGTCACAAACCACCT
Source organism: Bacteroidia bacterium (assembly GCA_030428865.1). Classification (GTDB taxonomy): domain Bacteria; phylum Bacteroidota; class Bacteroidia; order Flavobacteriales; family Flavobacteriaceae; genus Polaribacter. The sequence continues at coordinate 262,940 of JAUIEK010000003.1, forward strand.
TAAAAAGAGAAACATTTACCTCATTATAATCTTTTAACCCCACTTTGTAGGTTATTTTTACTGTCTTTGGAAACGTATTAATCTCTTCTCCTTCAGGTACATTTTCGACTTCAAAAGGAACTTCTATAGTTCCTTCTGTAAACTTATCTACATTTATTTGATATACAATTTCTGTATCTTCAAAAGACAACCCAACTGATTTATAATAAGTATCTATCTTTAAAATTTCATTAATATCACTTTCTACTTCGTTTAACACTAACTTAGTAGTTCTAATCAAGTTGAGCGTATCAAGAACCCGTTTAGGACCAGATACTTTAATTGAATCTGGCTTGAGTGAATTTATCTGATACACATCATACCCTTCTTTAAAGTTGATAGTTACTTCAGGTTTGATTCTTATTTTCCTCTCTTCCAAATCATCTAACTGAAACAACAACATGTCTTCTAAAAAATAATCTACCTGAATTCCTGAAGGTAATTGTTTTTGAATAGTGTTTTTTTGAGCTTCTAAATCAAGTAAAAACTCGTCATTTAAGCTCGCATTCATAGAAGAGCAATCAACTTCTATAGAACTAGGAAAAATCTGAACATATGCAAGCCTAAATCCTGTACCTTTTACATGAACAGGAATCATTTTAGGAATATCACTATTGATCACTTTTTTTTCTGATAGCCCAACAAAATCAACAGGGAACTCTATTGTGGTTTCATAATTTTTAGAAAGTTTTGTTAAAAACCAAAACAACAGCGATATAAAGCCGAAAAAAAAGAAGCTCTTTTGTAAAAACTTAGAATTTTTTTTGGGTGTCATAACCTACTTTCTTCTAGTTAAAGTTAACTATTTTCTACTTTATGTAGAGTTCAATAAAAAAGCGAGCTTTAAGCTCGCTTGCATTATTTATTTGTTTTCGGTTGTTTTTCACTTTCATTAAAGCGCTTGCTCATCTCTAATGAAATAGCAGAACGCTCAAATTTGATTTTTCCCGCACCTGTTTCTATAGTAATTGTATTATCTGTGTGGAGATCTACAACTTTACCATGAATACCGCTAGTTGTGATTACTCTCGTTCCTTTTTTTAATTCTGATTGAAACCTGCGTTCTTTTTTTTGTTTTTGCATTTGAGGACGTATCATAAAAAAATACAATACAACTATCATTGCCAAAAAGGGAAGCATGCTCATTAAACTACTGCTTTCTGCTTGTAAAAAAATAAATAAACTCATTAACTTTAGCTTTTTGCTTTAGGGGTTACAAATCCTGTTAATTTCACTATTTCTCTTCCTGCTTTAGTATTGGTAAACAGGGTAATTGTTTTGCTTTGCCTGTTGGGTTTTCCTGATGTGTTAAACTCTACTTTAAGCTCGGTAGAATCTCCTGGTTTGATAGTTTTCCCTTTGGGCAAATCAATAACAGTACAACCACAAGAAGCCTTAGCTTCTGTTATAATTAAATCTGTTTTTCCTGAATTTGAAATAGTAAAGACTGTTTTCACGATTGATCCTTCTTCTACTGTGCCAAAATCATGCGTTGTTTTATCAAAAGAAATAGAGGCTGCCCCTTTTTCAATTTGAGCATCTCTGTCTTTTGCATTTACTAAATTTTGCTTGTTTACTTTACTCACTGCATTTTCTTTTTTGCAAGAAGCTAATGAGAAAGTTAATAGAAAAAGAAATAATGATATAGTATGTTTCATTTTTTAAAATTTTTGGTAAAAATAAGAAATTATAACAACCCTCTACCTGATTTAACGATCCTTTTAGAGACTTGAAAGTCTTTTGAAATTCTATCTAAAACACCATTAATAAAATAACTACTCTTAGAAGTTGAATAGTCTTTGGCTATCTCTATATATTCATTTATAGTTACCCGAACTGGAATTGAAGGAAAGTGAATAAACTCACAAATTGCCATCTTAATCAAAATCATATCTAAATCTGCAATTCTATCCGATTCCCAGTTTGGTGTCTTACTTATAATCTCTTTTTCAAAATCCTTTTCTTTTAAAATTGTTTTTCTGAATAATTCTGAGACGAATTTTTCATCATCTTCATCTTTATACAACTTCCCTAGCTGGAAAACTTTGTTGGTAGATAATTTTTGCAAACTCCTAACAATCCATGTATTTACGAAGGGAATATCATCTACCCAACTAATTGTAGTATCTTCAAAATAATCTGATAATTTTTCATTTTGAGCAATTACTTCTTTAAAAGAATCTACAATAAAGTTTTTATCATCAGAGTACGAAGATTCAGCGTTTTTCATGTAAAAGCGATATAAATCACTTTTTTGTAGCTGTTCAAAAACAAGTTTCACATATTCATCATCTTGTTTCCAATTATCTAATTTATTATCTGCTAAATACTGTTGAAGTGATTGACTTTCTGCTATTTTTTTAACAACTAAATTATTTACAAATTTAGTGTTGGGCTGTAAATCTTCCTTTGTTGCTAGAAATTTTTTCTTAGAGATCTCAATCTTTTGTTTAGCCAGTTCTTGAATCTCTACTAAAAGCTGAAAGTTAAGCACATACAAATCAAAGAGACGCTTGATACTGTATCGTAGAAATTTTTCTTCTTTTACAATATCTGTACTTTCAGAATGCATCATTGCATAAATGGATTGCATTACTTTTACACGAATATGTCTTCTATTAATCATAAAGAACTTTCTACAAAAAAAAGAGCGAAAGAATTACCTCTATCGCTCTGCAAATATAATTTATTTTTCTATTAATTAGCTTGCTCCTTTTTACGTTTATCAATTCTATTCTGAGCAATATTGAAAGCTGCTCTATGTGTAGATATACCTTCTTTTTCTGATAAATCAAATATCTCTAGTGTTGTATTGTAAATATTTTCTGTTTTACGCATGCTTTCTTCTTTGTCGTATCCTTCAATTTCTGCATAAACATTAATAATTCCGCCTGCATTAATTAAGAAATCTGGCGCATAGGCAATTCCTCTTTCTTGTAATAATTTTCCATGTTTTACCTCGTCAGCTAACTGATTGTTTGCAGCACCAGCAATAACTTTTGCGTTTAACCGATTTATAGTATTATCATTTACTGTTGCTCCTAATGCACAAGGAGCGTAAATATCAATATCTAATCCATAAATATCATCGCCTAAAACAACATTGGCATTATATTTTTTTGACAATTCTTGCAATCTTACTTCATTAATATCATTAATTATCACTTGAGCGCCCTCTTCAGTAATATATTTCACCAAGGTTTCTCCAACATGACCAACTCCTTGCACTAATACCTTTTTCCCTTCTAAATTATCAGTCCCAAACTTAAACTTAGAAGCTGCTTTCATACCCATATAAACTCCATAAGCAGTAACTGGAGATGGGTTTCCTGAACCTCCATTTGCTTCCGATATTCCTGTAACGTGAGGAGTTACCTCTCTTATAATATCCATATCTCTCGTTTCCATACCCACATCTTCAGCAGTTATGTATTTTCCGCTTAGTGAGTTTACAAACTCTCCAAACTTGCGCATTAATGCATCGTTTTTTTGAGTCTTAGCATTTCCTATGATAACAGCCTTTCCTCCTCCTAAATTAAGACCTGTAATAGCAGACTTATAAGTCATTCCTCTAGACAAGCGTAATACATCATTAAGGGCATCCCATTCACTTTTATAAGACCACATTCGAGTTCCTCCTAAAGCAGGACCTAAAACCGTGTTATGAATACCAATAATTGCTTTCAAACCTGTATCTTCGTCGTTACAAAAAACAATTTGTTCGTGTGCATCAAAAGATAACTGACCAAATACCGGATCTTGTTTCAACTCGCTTGTATCTAAGATTTCTGAAGTCATAATATTAGAATATTATTAAAGTTAATTTTTAATGATTCTTAAAAAAGAAGCGCACAAAAATACGATTTTATTAATAACATTCAAATATTCAATAGCCCAGTTAGATATATTTTAACAAAACTCTTTTCTAAGACCTATTTAATTTGATGAAAGAACTTAGCTACATTAATAAATTTTTCTATAAGTATAAGTATCGACTTATTATTGGAATTATAATTACCATTTTCTCTAAATTCCTTGCATTAGAAGTTCCAGGAGTAGTAAGGAAGTCACTAAATTTAGCAGAGAACTATAGAAAAGGAATTATATCAGACATCGAAGTTGTAAAAAGTGATATGTTTTACTATATCTTTCTACTAATTGGGCTTGCTATTTTGTCTGGCTTCTTTACATTTTTAATGAGGCAAACCATAATTGTAGTATCTAGACTTATTGAATTTGACTTAAAAAATGAAATTTACCAACAATATCAATACTTATCTCAAAACTTTTATAAAAAAAATCGAACGGGCGATTTAATGAATCGTATTAGTGAAGATGTAGCGAAAGTAAGAATGTATTGCGGCCCCGGAATTATGTACACTATGAACATGATTGTGCTTTTTGCTGTTGGATTTACTAAAATGATAATGATTGATCCAAGACTTACTCTGTACACTCTTTTGCCATTTCCTATTCTGTCGTTGTCTGTCTTTCTACTCAGCAAAACCATTCATAAAAGAACAACTATTGTACAAGTTTACCTTTCTAAACTCACCACGTTTAATCAAGAGTTTTTCTCTGGTATTAATGTAGTTAAGTCTTATGGAATAGAACCAACAGTGATCAATGGTTTTGATAAACTTGCTGATGAGAACAAAGAAAAAAACATCAACCTGTATAAAGCAAATGCATTTTTTTTCCCTTTAATGATCTTATTAATTGGTTTTAGCAATCTAACAGTTGTATACATTGGAGGACAGCAATACATGAGAGGCGAAATTAGTATTGGAGTTATTGCTGAATTTATGATTTATGTAAATATGCTTACTTGGCCTGTTGCTATTGTTGGCTGGGTTACGTCAATTGTACAGCAAGCGGAAGCGTCTCAGAAACGAATTAATGAATTTTTACAAATTCAACCAGAAATAAAGAATGAAGTAAGTCATTCTACCGAAATAAAAGGAAAAGTTACATTTGATAAAGCTAGTTTAGTGTATGACGATACAAACATTCAAGCATTAAACAACATAAGCTTTGAGGTTCTTCCAGGAGAAACACTTGCCATTTTAGGAAAAACAGGATCAGGAAAATCTTCCGTTATCAATCTAATATCAAGACTTTATGATACAACATCAGGAAATGTTTTTATTGATGATATTCCAATTCAAGAATGCAACCTAGATGATCTAAGAAGTCAAATAGGTAGCGTACCTCAAGATCCATTTTTATTTTCTGATACAATTGAAAACAATATTAAATTTGGGAAAGAAAGTGCCAGCAAAGAAGAGATTATTCAGGCAGCAAAAAATGCTGTTGTTCATGATAATATAATTGATTTTAAAAACAAATATCAAACCTTATTAGGTGAACGAGGTGTTACGCTATCTGGTGGTCAAAAACAACGAATTTCAATTGCCAGAGCAATTATTAAAGATCCTAGTATTCTCATTTTTGATGACTGCCTTTCTGCAGTAGATACAGAAACAGAGGAAAAAATTCTACAAAATTTAGAGCGTATTTCTAAGAATAAAACCACATTTATTGTTAGCCACCGTATTTCTTCCGTTAAAAATGCCAATAAAATTATTGTATTAGATAACGGTAAAATTCTTCAAGAAGGAACTCACGATCAATTAATTAGCAAAAAAGGATATTACAAAGACCTTTATGAACAACAGCTTTTAGAAAAAGAAATGTAGGCTTTGGTTTTGCTAAGAAAAATATTTTTTTAGATTTGCTAAAACAATTATCAATCAACACGCATTATATTTAACTTAGAATTATGGCAGAGAGAGTAGAACAAGAAGAGATTTTTTCTCAGGTTTTAAGAGCTGGTAGACGGACTTATTTTTTTGATGTTCGGTCTACGAAAGCAGATGATTACTACCTAACCATTACAGAGAGTAAAAAATTTACTCATGATGATGGTTCTTATCATTACCAAAAGCACAAAATCTATTTGTACAAAGAAGATTTTCAAGATTTTCAAGAAATGCTAAACAAAGCTACTGACTTCATTGTGAATGAAAAGGGAGAAGAAGTTATTAGCGAACGCCACCAAAGAGATTACAAAAAAGAGGAAGAAGTTTCTGCTGGAGAAAACACAGCCGAAAGCTTTACTGATGTTAGCTTCGAAGATATTTAAAAGCTTAATTCACTTTAATTTTACACAGAAAAAACGTCAGCTGAATGAGCTGACGTTTTTTTATATAATTTTCTTCATTATTCCTGATTTTAAAACCGTTTCTTTCCATTCTTTATCTGGTATAGAATCTGCAACAATTCCTCCTCCTACAAAAATTTGAATTGTATTCTTACAAACTTTCATACATCGTAAGTTGACAAAAAATTCAGATTGATCTTTATTTAATTCTCCTAAAAAACCTGTGTAAAACTCTCTTGAATATCGCTCATTTTCCATAATAAACAGTTTCGCTTCTTTTTTAGGAAGCCCGCAAACGGCAGGCGTTGGATGTAGCGCTTCAATTAACTTTTTCAAATTTAATTCATCTACCTCTCCTTTTAAATCAGTTCTGAGGTGTAACAGTGAACCTGCCTTTTTGGTATAAGCCTCAGACACTTTTAGATTCGTTAAATCCATTTGTTTTTGAAGCTGTGAAACTAAATAATCAACTACAAATTGATGCTCTAGTTTTTCTTTATTATCCCATTCCACTTCCAAAGAACCTAAGAACGATTGAGTACCTGCTAACGCCATGGTTTCAAACAACTTGCCTTTTGTTTTAACTAAACTTTCTGGACTTGCTCCCATCCAAATAGTTTCTTTAGGATGAAACCAATAGTAAACAAACGCTTCTGGATATTGGCTTGCTATTGATAAAAATGTATCTAATGGATTTTGAACTGTAACAGTTATTTCCTCCTTTCTTGTAAGAACAACTTTCTTAAAAACGCCTTTGTTAATTGCATTAATTCCTTTCTGAATCAATGCAATATGATCTGATTTCTCTTTTTCTGAATGGTTGATAAAAACGCTATTTAGATTTTTTACCGAATGTGATTTTAAATTTATTTCTTCTTCAAAAAAATCACTCTTGCTTTTGGGAATAATATACGTTGGCAAATCACTATCAAAAGGAGCAAAAACAAAACCTTCTGTTTGATAGCTTGAAGTAGCATATAGCACATCATCATTCTGAAAAAAACCGCTAAAAGTATTTTGATTGGGTTTTCTATAAATTACAAAAGGCAAATTACTATTGTAATGATTTTGACAGCGTTTTAAAATTTCTCTCAATGTAAAAAAGGAATTAATATATTTTTAATTTCATCAAAGCGAGACCAAACTAATCCGTGATTTGTACCAGATAATGTAACTAACTTCAATTGCTCTTTTGGAAATATCTTTTCTAAATATAACGAATTACTATAAGGAACTATCCTATCATTATTACCATGGATAACGATAATTTCATTTGGATTTTCGTTCCATTTTTTTTCAAACTTCTTTAAATCAGCTGGGTGCGTTAATTTTTCTTTAGATGCTTGTTTCCATATTGGCGGAATTAACCATCTCGTAAAATTCCATTTGTAAAGCTGTAACATCCAAGGCATAGGTTCTACTTTACTGTAAACAGCAGGAGCTATTAAAATAATCTTATCTATTTTATGTTTATAGGCTAATGCTATTGGTCCTCCATAAGAATAACCAACCAAAATTAATTTTTCTTTTGGAATATCTCTAGCAACATATGCTAACATTTCTTTTTCAAATGCAATTGATTCTTGAACCGAATTAGCATCTTTATAATTATACCCTACTCGGTCATAAGCAATTATATTTGCTCGATTAGATAAAGTAAATTCTGCAATATATTTTTTAAAGTCTAAAATAGAACCTATAGTTCCATGGATAAAAACAATGGTTGGTAACGTTGTGTCTTTTACTACTTCTATTTTTCTAAACTCAAAATCATTAAATTGATCGTGTAATAATTTTACAGAAACTCCTGCTTCTTGAAATTCTTTTAAAACTGTCTTATCTGATTTAGGCGATGAAAACCAATAAAAAAGCACGTATAATGAAACAAATAAGAACAGAAAAATATACGTTATAATTTTCGCAATTCTTTTGATTTGTTTCATGTTACCTTTTTTCCAAAATAATATTGGTCATTTTACAAATAGAAATCAAATTATCATCTTCATCCACAATTTTTACTTCCCATAAATGTGTAGAACGCCCTTTATGGATATTTGTAGCTGTTGCATAAACAGTGCCTTCTTTCTTACTTTTAATATGATTGATAGTAAGCTCAATTCCATTAATAAACTGGCTATCAGAATCAATAAAAAAATTAGACGCGGCACTCCCAACACTTTCCGCTAATGCAGCTGTTGCTCCACCATGGAGTTGTCCATATGGCTGATGAACTTTTGAATTTACTGGCATTTTAGCTGTCAAGAAATTTTCTCCTATATCTATGTATTCAATATTTAAAGTTTCCATCAAAGTGTTTTTGCTTCTATTATTGAACACTTTTAAAATTGCATCCTTATTCATACTTATCAAACTTAACCGTAAAAATACATATAAATTATTGTAATTTTGGTTGGTGTAAAGCCTTTACAAATGCATAAAATTAGAGTTATTCTAGATACAGAAGAAGATGTGATTAGAACTTTATTAGTGTCTGAAAAAATTAATTTAGAAACCTTACACCATACAATTGCTAAATCATTTGGTTTTGATGGAGCAGAAATGGCTTCCTTTTACAAAAGTGATAACGAATGGAATCAAGGACAGGAAATTCCTTTATTTAATATGTCTGAAGTCGATGAAGGAACATCAATGTCAACTGTTTTTTTATCTGATGCACTAGAAAAAGAAAATGACAAGTTGATTTATGTTTACGATTTTTTTAATATGTGGACATTTTATGTAGAAGTTATAGAAACTAGTGTTAATACAAATGATGATGAGCTACCTAAAACCATTCTCTCTGTAGGAAACATTCCCAAAGAAGCTCCTAAAAAAGAATTTACTTCCGAAAAACTATCCAATGATTTCAATGACGACTTTAATGATGAGTTTGAACACTTAGATGATTTTGATTTTGATGAGTATTAAATATCGGAATACAAACTTGTAACATATTTTATAGCGAATCGTCGTATAAACATAATTAACCAACTTTCTATCTTTTGGAAACAATTTTATCTATTAAAAATCTCGACAAAAAATATGGTCGAGTACACGCCGTCAATAATTTATCCTTTGACATTCATAAAGGAAATGTTTATGGAATTTTAGGCCCCAACGGAAGTGGAAAATCTACCACACTCGGAATTATTTTAAACGTCGTAAATAGAACTTCTGGTAGTTTTAGTTGGTTTGATGGTAAACTTTCAACTCATGAAGCTTTAAAAAAAGTAGGAGCAATTATTGAACGTCCTAACTTTTATCCATACATGACAGCTATACAAAATCTTAGTTTAATCTGTAGGATTAAAGGGATTTCAACGGATAAAATTGAAGAAAAATTAAAGGTTGTCAACCTTTATGAGAGAAGAGACAGCAAATTCAGAACCTATTCTCTTGGTATGAAACAACGTTTGGCCATTGCTTCTGCCTTACTAAACGATCCTGAAATATTAATCTTAGACGAACCAACAAATGGTTTAGATCCGCAAGGAATCCATGAAATCCGCCAAATTATCAAGGGAATTGCGGCTAACGGGACTACTATTTTATTAGCTTCTCATTTGCTTGATGAAGTAGAAAAAGTATGTAGTCATGTAGTTGTGATAAGAAAAGGCGTTAAACTATACAGTGGCAGAGTTGATGAAATGACTGCTTCAAATGGTCTTTTTGAATTAAAGGCAGATTCAGATGAAGAAAAACTAATTGAATTACTAAACAATCATGCGGCAATTAAAACGGTTAAAAAAGAAGACGATGTGATAATTGCTATGCTCGAAGATGCTTTAGATGCTTCTGAGATGAATGCTTTTGCTTTTAAAAATGGCATTACACTATCTCATTTAGTAAAACGAAAACCAAGCTTAGAACAACAGTTTTTAGCACTAACCAACAACAACTAACCGCATTATGTTTCGATTATTATCTATAGAGTTTCACAAGTTAAAATACAATAGATCTAGCAGAGTTTTATCAATTATCTATTTTGGATTATTAACATGTATTGCATTAATAGCTGCTATAAAATTTGACATTGGCCCCATTAAGTTCCATTTAGCAGAAATGGGAATCTTTAACTTTCCGTATATCTGGCATTTTAATACGTTTATGGCTGCAATACTAAAATTCTTCTTGCTTTTAGTTATTGTATCAATGATGGCAAATGAATACAGTTACAAAACATTAAAGCAGAACTTAATTGATGGTTTAAGCAAGAAGGAATTTATCCTATCTAAGTTTTATACAGTAATTGCATTTTCTGTAATTTCTACAGTATTTGTATTTGTAGTCTCTCTGATTCTAGGTTTAATTTATTCTGATTTTAATGAAGTAGGAATCATTCTTTCAGACTTAAACTATCTCTTTGCCTTTTTTGTAAAGCTAGTTGGATTCTTTTCTTTTGGGCTCTTTTTTGGCATACTCATAAAACGATCTGCTTTTGCTGTAGCTGCCATGATTGTGTGGTTAATTATAGAAAATATGTTTAGAGGGTATTTATTTTACTCTTTTAAGAATGCAGATAGAACAGGTGACAAAGTTGCTGAAATTATGCAGTTTTTACCATTTGAATCTATGTCAAACCTAATTAAAGAACCTTTTTCAAGATTAGGAGCTGTTAAATCTGTAGCAAATCAAATTGGAGAAGAGTTTACAAAAGATTACGCAGTTCAATATACAGATGTGTTAATTGTTTCTGTTTGGACGTTTATATTTGTTTACAGTTCATATGCCTTATTAAAAAAGAGAGATTTGTAGTCAGCAAACTCTTCTGTAGAAGTCTTACCTTTACAGAATGAATTTTAAACTTGTTTCTGATTTTAAACCTACAGGTGATCAACCTGAGGCAATTAAACAGTTGTCAAACGGTATTTTGTCAAATGAAAAACATCAAACTCTCTTAGGTGTTACTGGTTCTGGAAAGACTTTTACTGTAGCAAATGTTGTTGAAAAAGTTAATAGACCCATTTTAGTTTTAGCGCATAATAAAACCTTAGCCGCACAATTATACTCTGAGTTTAAGCAGTTTTTTCCTGAGAATGCTGTAGAATACTTTGTTTCCTATTATGATTATTACCAACCAGAAGCATACATTCCTGTAACAGGAACGTATATTGAAAAAGATCTTTCTATAAATGACGATATTGAACGTCTCAGACTCAGTACAACATCTTCTCTCCTATCCGGACGCAGAGATGTTTTGGTAGTTGCATCTGTGTCTTGCTTATACGGAATTGGAAATCCAATCGAATTTCAAAAAAATGTCATTCCAATAGAGGTTGAACAACAAATATCAAGAACCAAATTTTTGCACCAATTAGTTACCAGTTTGTATGCAAGAACAGAAACAGAAATCAAAAGTGGTACTTTTAAAGTAAAAGGTGATGTGGTTACCGTTTTTCCTTCTTATGGTGAAAACGGATATCGAATTCACTTTTTTGGTGATGAAATAGAGGAAATCGAATCCTTTGACATTGTTAGTAATTCAACTACTGATCGCTTTGAAAAGCTAACAATTTATCCTGCAAATTTGTTTGTAACATCTCCTGACGTGTTGCAAAATGCAATTCATCAAATTCAAGACGATTTGATGAAACAATATGAGTATTTTAAAGAAATAGGAAAACATCTAGAAGCAAAGCGACTAAAAGAACGAACAGAATTTGATTTAGAAATGATACGTGAACTTGGTTATTGTTCGGGTATCGAAAATTATTCGCGTTATTTAGATGGTCGTGCAGCAGGCACAAGGCCTTTCTGCCTGTTAGATTACTTTCCTGATGATTATCTCATGGTCATTGATGAAAGTCACGTAACAATACCTCAAACACATGCGATGTATGGAGGAGATCGAAGCAGAAAAGAAAATTTAGTTGAATATGGATTTAGATTACCTGCCGCGATGGATAACAGACCTTTAAAGTTTGAGGAATTTGAAACCTTACAAAATCAGGTAATTTATGTTAGTGCTACACCTGCAGATTATGAATTACAAAAAACAGAAGGATTATTTGTAGAGCAAGTTATTCGTCCTACAGGATTGTTAGATCCAGAAATTGAAGTCCGTCCTAGCTTAAATCAAATTGATGATTTAATCGAAGAAATTCAGATTCGTGTGGAAAAAGATGAAAGAACACTAGTTACTACACTTACTAAAAGAATGGCAGAAGAACTGGTAAAATATCTTACACGAATTCAAGTAAGATGCCGCTATATTCACTCTGATGTTGATACACTTGAGCGAGTAGAAATCATGCAAGATTTACGTAAAGGTTTATTTGATGTTTTAGTTGGCGTAAATTTATTGCGTGAAGGGCTTGATTTACCAGAAGTTTCTTTAGTCGCTATCTTAGATGCAGATAAAGAGGGTTTTTTGCGTTCTCATCGATCGCTAACTCAAACTGTTGGTAGAGCTGCTAGAAATGTGAACGGGAAAGCAATCATGTATGCTGATAAAATTACCAATAGCATGCAGATGACCATTGACGAAACAAACCGAAGAAGAGAAAAGCAAGTTTCTTATAACACAGCCAACAATATTACTCCTAAACAAATCAATAAAAAAATTGATAACTCACTTAGTAAAAATGCAATAACTTCTTTTCATTATAACAATGCTATTGAAAAAGCAGCAGAACAAGATTTGGAATATTTACCAAAAGCAGAAATAGAAAAACGCATTCGCAATAAACAAAGGCAAATGGAAGAAGCCGCTAAATCTTTAGATTTTATTATGGCGGCACAACTTCGTGATGAGATAGCTCTGTTAAAGGAAAAATTATAGCCGATCGCTAATAAAACCTATCATAGCTTAGGTAGATATAAAAATAATTTAATATGTTAACGCAACCCCATGTAAAACCATACATCTAGTGATTATAAAATGAAAAAATCAAAAAATGATGAAAAAATTATTTGTAGCACTATTTATTGTAGCAGGATTCGCTTCTTGTGATAAATGGAAATTACAAGAAAGTTTAACAACAAACTGGATTCCAGAAAAAGACATTCTTGTAGAATACATTGCTGAACATGACGTAAATATCTATACCGTTGTAGATGGCGAAAATAGATTATTTGAATATACTTATGGAACCTATGTTGAAGATGCAGTAGATAGTGATAAAACAATGAAACTTGTTTTCGCTGTAAATAATGAAATTGATGAATTTGAGTTTACAGATGAAGAACTAATTGAGATGAATTGTTTTTACGAGCAGTTTGGAACATGGATACCTACTGGTCAATGGCAAATTAAGAATGGAACGATAAAAGGAGAAAAAATATCAGAAAATCAATGGAGAATAAACGTCTCTGTTTCTACCACCCCAAAAAGTGAGGGTGAAACCGCAAAGACCATAGAGTTTATAGAAGTGTTTACCCTAAATAATTGAAGTTTTATTTAGCAATAAAGCCTATTACTAGAATCTGATTGAAATAAAAAAGCCTCATGTTAACATGAGGTTTTTTACTTGCTTATTAAAAACTTTTACCTAATTGACTAACTAGCTAAAACTTCTTGTACTTTATCTGCTGCTTCTTGAAACTCCGTAGCAGAAATAATTTTCATTCCACTGTTATCAATTAATTCTTTCGCTTCTTTAGCATTGGTTCCTTGTAAACGAGCAATAATAGGTACTTTAATTGCGTCTCCCATATTTTTATAAGCATCTACAATACCTTGTGCTACTCTATCACAACGCACAATTCCTCCAAAAATATTTACCAAAATGGCTTTTACATTTGGGTCTTTTAAAATAATTTTAAATGCTGTTTCTACACGTTTTGCATCAGCAGTTCCTCCTACATCTAAAAAGTTTGCAGGATCGCCTCCCGCTTGTTTAATCAAATCCATTGTTCCCATTGCCAATCCTGCTCCGTTTACCATACAACCTACATTTCCGTCTAAATCAACATAATTCAATCCAGCGGCTTTTGCTTCAACTTCTATTGGATTTTCTTCTCGTAAATCTCTTAATTGCGCATAATCTTTATGACGGAATAAAGCGTTATCATCTAATGTAACTTTTGCATCAACCGCAAGTATTTTATCATCAGAAGTTTTTAATACTGGGTTGATTTCAAACAACGAAGAATCTGACTTCACATAAGCTGTATAAAGAGCTGACACAAACTTAACCATCTCTTTAAAAGCTGATCCTGAAAGCCCTAAATTGAAAGCAATTTTACGTGCTTGAAATGGCAACAAACCTAAAGTAGGATCAATTTCTTCTGTAAAAATTAAATGAGGTGTTTCTTCTGCTACGGCTTCTATATCCATTCCTCCTTCTGTAGAGTACATGATCATATTTTTTCCTGTCGATCTGTTTAACAAAACAGACATATAATATTCTTCTGGTTCAGAATCACCAGGATAGTAAACATCTTCTGCAATTAAAACCTGATTCACTTTCTTTCCTTCTGGTGGAGTTTGTGGTGTTTTAAGCATCATACCAACAATATCGTTAGATAATGTTTCTACTTCTTCTAAGCTTTTCGCAAGTTTTACTCCTCCTCCTTTTCCGCGACCTCCTGCATGGATTTGCGCTTTTACAACAAACCAACTTGTTCCTGTTTCTGATTTTAATTGTTTTGCTGCTTCTACAGCTTCTTTGTGATTGCTAGCTACAATTCCGCGCTGGATTCTAACGCCAAAACTGCTTAGTATTTCTTTACCTTGATATTCGTGTAAGTTCATAGTGATTAGATTCTTAAAACGCAGACAAAAATACAAATTACGTTAGGAATTTAAAGGATTATTGTCACAGATTTAAGTTATATAGAGTCTTTTAGGTAATTAACAAGATTTTATGAAAAGAATTTAAAACTATGAATAACTTTGCTGCGTTTAAGCCTTTGGGGAAGCTAACCATGAAAATACATTATTTACTGACGATCTTTTTACTTTCTTTTTTTATTAAAACGTTTGCACAAATGCCAAACGTTGATAGAAAACGAATGAAAACAACCCGAGTGGAAAATGCACCTATTATTGATGGTGAATTAAATGATGATGCCTGGAAAAATGTGCAAATTGCTAATGATTTCTACGTGTTAAGACCTAACAATGGACAGAAAGCACCTGAAACTCATAAAACTGAAGTACGAGTTGTTTATGATGACGAAGCGATCTACATTAGCGCAAAAATGTTGGCTCCTGATCCACAAAAAATACCAAGGCAGTTCACTTACAGAGACAATTTTGGGCAAGCTGATTTTTTCCTTGTAACTATAAATCCAATTGATGATGGGCAAAATCCGTTTGAATTTGTTGTAATGAGTTCTGGCTCTCAAGCTGAAGCG
The DNA here is from genome assembly GCA_030428865.1 of Bacteroidia bacterium. Classification (GTDB taxonomy): domain Bacteria; phylum Bacteroidota; class Bacteroidia; order Flavobacteriales; family Flavobacteriaceae; genus Polaribacter. Next base: position 278,442 of record JAUIEK010000003.1, read on the forward strand.
AAAGTATCTGCTGGAAGAGAAGATTTTAGCTGGAATGCTGTATGGGAAAGTGATGTAAAAATAACCAACACAGGCTGGAATGTAGAAATGAAGATTCCTTATAGAGCACTTCGTTTTGCCAATTTACCCGTGCAATCTTGGGGGTTTAATTTTCATAGAAATGTGTTAAATAATAATGCACAATATACTTGGAATCTAATTGATAACACACAAGGGATTTGGACGCAATATGATGGACTTATAGAAGATTTTAGAAATATTGAACCTCCTGTTCGGTTAGCTTTTTACCCATATACCTCTGGTACATATAATAATTTTGAAGAAGAATCTGATTTTAATGGAAGTGTAGGAATGGATATTAAGTATGGTCTTACAGAAAACATAACACTTGATGCTACCTTGATTCCTGATTTTGGGCAAACAGGTTTTGATAATGTGAGTTTAAATCTTGGTCCATTTGAACAAGTTTTTTCTGAGCAACGGCAGTTTTTTACAGAAGGTACAGAGCTTTTTAGTAAAGGTGGATTATTCTTTTCTAGAAGAATTGGAAATAGACCTACAGAAGCAGGAAAGGTAGAAGATGAATTGGAAGATAATGAAGAAATTATTGACAATCCTAGTAGCGTTAAAATGCTTAATGCAATTAAAATTTCTGGTAGAACTAAAAAAGGGCTAGGTATTGGATTCTTTAATGCAATTACAGAAAAAACAGAGGCAACTATTTTAGATACAATAACTGGAATAAGCAGAAAAAGAACGACCGAATCTTTTGCAAACTATAATGTTCTAGTATTAGATCAAAACTTTAATAAAAATTCTTCTGTTACATTAATTAATACCAATGTTACACGAGATGGTGCCTTTAGAGACGGAAATGTAACTGGGCTATTATACCACGTCAGAACTAAAGACAGTCGTTTTTTTGTTGATGGCTCTATTAAAATGAGTAATGTAAAAGAACGGTATACTAAAGATTCGAACTCATATACAATCTCATACGATTCAATCACCACTGGGTATAGTTTTGACACTAGTATTGCTAAAGCAGCTGGAAATTGGCGATACGAATTAGGCTATCAGTTTGATGACGAAAAGTATGATATAAATGATATGGGTGTTCTTTTTAGAAATAACAGACAGAGTGTGTACGGAAATATCTCATACAGAATTTTACAACCTAAAGGAAAGTACAATAATTGGGACATAAATACTTGGTTTAATTTAAATTATCTAAAAAAACCAGGCTATTATACAGGTAATCAGGTTGGAGTTTCTACCTGGTTTAATACTCGAGAACGATTCAGTTTTGGAGGAAACATTAATGGTAATATTGGCAACCAATACGATTACTTTGAGCCAAGAAAAGACATTTCTAAACGACGATTTTTTACTCAACCTTCTAAAATCAGTATTAATGGCTGGGTATCTTCAGATTACAGAAAACGTTTTGCATACGATGCTAATTTTGGATTCTACAAATCTCCTTCCTATCTAAACCATTCTAGAGAAGGAATTGCTCTTGGTCTTTCTCCTCGTTTTCGTTTTAACGACAAGTTTCTTGTAACCTACGGCTTTAACTATCAAAAAAGATATAATGAGCAAGGCTGGGTTGCAGACTCAGATGATGATATTGTATTTGGTCAGCGAGATGTAAAAACTTTTGAAAACAATATTTCTGCCCAGTATAATTTTACAGTTAGTTCTTCTTTAAGCTTAAGCTTTAGACATAATTGGTCTGATGTAGCATATGAAAATACGTTCTTAAACTTACAAGAAGATGGTTCCTTAAATCCAAATGCTGATTATTCAGATGTACATGATCTTAATTTTAATAGCTGGAACTTAGATATAAATTACGTTTGGCAATTTGCCCCTGGTAGTCAACTAATTGCTTTCTACAGAAATAGTATTCTTAATAAAGATGAAAATACAGGGCAACAGTTTTTTTCTAATTTAAACAACTTGTTTAAAAACCCTATCCAAAACATTTTTTCTTTGCGGTTGGTTTATTTTATTGATTACAACAATGCTAAAAACATTCTTTAATCAATCTATTTGTTTTTACTACTTTCGTAGCTTATAATTTCATCGTAAAATGATTTTAGCCAAAAATATCCATAAATCATATGGTGATGTTGAGGTTTTAAAAGGAGTTGATTTAACTATAAAGAAAGGAGAAATTGTTGCAATTGTGGGTCCTTCTGGTGCAGGTAAAACAACTTTACTTCAAATTTTAGGAACTTTAGACAGACCTGATAAAAATCAACCCTATCAGCTAGAAATTAATAACACCTTACTGGAAAACAGTACAGATAAAAAATTATCACATTTTAGAAATCAAGAGATTGGTTTCATTTTTCAGTTTCATCAATTACTTCCAGAGTTCACAGCATTAGAAAATGTATGTATTCCTGCATTTATTGCAAAAAAAAATAAAAAAGAAACCGAACAAAAAGCAAAAGAGCTACTGTCTTATTTAGGTTTAAATTCTAGAATGCATCACAAACCTTCCGAACTTTCTGGAGGTGAGCAGCAACGTGTAGCAGTAGCGAGAGCACTTATCAATAATCCGTCTGTTGTTTTTGCTGATGAACCCAGTGGAAATCTAGATTCTGCTTCTTCAAAAAGCCTTCATCAATTATTTTTTGATTTAAGAGATTCATTCAACCAAACCTTTGTATTAGTTACACACAACAAAGACCTAGCTAAAATGGCTGACAGAACACTAACTATGAAGGATGGTATTATTGTATGAATGAAGAAGAATTGAAAGCATTTCTAGACGAAAAAGTCACATTATACGAAAATCCTAAGTTTATTGAATCTGACCCAATTCAAATTCCACATTTATTCAACAAGAAAGAAGATATTGAAATTGCTGGTTTTTTAACAGCCACTATAGCTTGGGGAAACAGAAAAATGATCATTAAAAATGCTCAGAGAATGATGCTTCTTATGGATAATTCGCCATTTGAATTTACAATGAATCATTCAGAAAAAGACTTGAAACAAGTTGAAAGTTTTGTTCATCGTACCTTTAAAGGAGTAGATTTTGCTTATTTTATTAAATCTTTACAGCATATTTATAACATAAAAAATGGACTCGAACAACTTCTATTGCCTAAAGACATAGAAACGAATTATAAAAATGCTATTACTGCTTTCAAAAGTGTTTTCTTTTCACTTCCGCATTTATCCAGAACACAAAAACATGTTTCTGATCCGTCAAAAAATTCAGCAGCTAAAAGAATTAATATGTTTCTACGATGGATGGTGCGCAGTAATAAAAATGGCGTTGACTTTGGCTTATGGAAATCTCATAGCTCTAGTAAATTGTCATGTCCTTTAGATGTGCACTCAGGAAATGTAGCTCGTAAAATAGGTCTATTAAAAAGAAAACAAAATGATTGGAAAGCTGTTGAAGAATTAAATGCTAAACTGAGAAATTTTGATAATTCTGATCCTTCAAAATATGATTTTGCATTATTCGGGCTTGGGGTTTTTGAAAAGTTTTAACAACAAACAACAAGTTATTTTTTACTGTAAATTAGTATTTGTTTAATACTAATCAAAATTAGATTCTGTTACAAAGAATATGCAGTTCAAAAATCCAATTATTTTATACTTTCTATTTCTTTTATTAATTCCGATTTTGGTTCATTTATTTCAGTTGCAAAAGTTTAGAAAGGTTGCTTTTACTAATGTTGCTTTTCTAAAAAAAATAAGTGCCCAAACTCGCAAAAGTTCTCAGTTAAAAAAATGGCTAATTTTAGCTTGCAGATTGCTCTTTTTAGCAGCTCTTATTTTAGCATTTTCTCAACCTTATTTTAGCAATTCAGAATACAACAAATCTTCTGCAGAAAATTATATATATATAGACAACTCAATAAGTTTACATTCAAAAGGAAAAAAAGGTGATTTGTTAAAAGTATTTATCCAAGAAATTATTGAAAAAAAAGATTTTTACTTTGATAATATTTCACTTCTCACAAATGATCAATTCTATAAAAATATAAATAAAAGCGAGCTTGATTTTGTTTTAAAAAACCTTTCTTACACACCTAAAAGCAAGACTTTAAAGGAAATAATATTACAATTTGAGCAAATTCAATATAACGAAACTAAAAATTTAAATGGAATAATATTAATTTCTGATTTTCAGAATTTTAAACTAAATGAATTTACAAATGTAAATACTAAATTTTCTTTAATTTCCGCAAAACCCGAGACCTTACATAACATTTCTATTGATAGTTTATGGGTAGCAGAAACTTTGCAATCAAAAATACGTTTAGAAGCACTCATTAGAAACCAAGGAAAGCAACAAGAAAATATTTCTTTTTCTATCTACACAAATAATAATTTAAGCAATAAAAAAACATTTTCTTTTGCTGAAAATGAACAAAAAATAATAGACTTTTCAATTGAGAAATCGGCATTTATCTTAGGTGAAATTCGACTGGATTTTCCCGATACTTTTTTATTCGATAATCAGTTCTTTTTCACTCTTGATTTTCGGTCAAAAATCAATGTACTTTCTATAGGAAAAAATTCAACTTTTTTACCTCGAATTTTCAATAAAAATGAATTTGATTTTGCGTCATTTTCTCAGCAAAATATAAACTATAATCTCATACCAAAACAACAACTTATCATCCTAAATGAATTAGAATCATTTTCCAGTTCCTTATCAAACAGTCTCGAAAAATTTGTAAATACCGGCGGTAAATTAGTGATCATTCCTAGTAAGAATTCGGATATTGTTAATTACAACTCTTTTTTTAAACAATTTATACCAGGGCAAATTACAAACAGAATAAATGATACTCTTTCAATTACTAAAATTGACTTTAATCATCCTTTATTTTCAGATGTTTTTTCAAAAAAAGTGCAAAATTTTGAATATCCTATTGTAAATACTTATTTTAAAAACTCATTTGCAGGAAATAACATTCTTTCTTTTGAAAACAAAAAAGCTTTCTTATCTGAGCATAAAACACAAAATAGTAAAATTTACTGGTTCTCTTCTCCTTTAAACATTGAGAACTCAAACTTCTCTCGCTCTCCTCTTATTGTTCCTACTTTTTACAATTTAGCTTATTCAAGTGCGTCTCCTTCTAATCCTTTCTACTTTTCTGGAAATAATTTCAGTGTTACAGTAAACCAGAACATTTCTAAAGATGATGTGTTGCGAGTTAGAAAAAACCAAGATGAATTTATTCCTTTACAACAGTCCGCTCAAAACCATGTAGTGCTTACGTTTTCTGACACTATAAAAAAGAGCGGTTTTTATGCCATTGTTAATAAGAACGATACAGTACAGCAAATTGCTGTAAATTTTCATCCCAAAAAAAGTAATTTAGACTATTTAGATACAAAATCTGTTGCTAATCAATTCGAAAATATTACACATTTTGATTCTGTAGCTGATTTTTTTATTGCTACTGAAAATAAAAACAGTACTCAAATGTATTGGAAGTTGTTTTTGACAATTGCAATCGTATCTTTGCTTTTGGAAATTTTAATTTTAAAATTCTTCAAAACATGACCATTCTTTTAAAGTCAGCAACTATTGTTGATAGCTCTAGCCCCAACCATCTTCAAAAAAAAGATATCTTAATTAAAAATGGTCTATTTGTTAAAATAGCCAACTCCATTCCTGCTGATCAAGCTCAAAAAATTATAGAACTAGAAAATCTACATATTTCTAATGGTTGGTTTGATACCAGTGTGTCGTTTGGAGAACCCGGTTATGAAGAAAGAGAAACAATTAAAAACGGATTGCGTGTTGCTGCTAAATCTGGATTTACAGCAGTAGCAGTTAACGCCAATACATCTCCTATAATTGACACAAAATCTGGAGTTGAATTCTTAATCAATCAAGCTAAGTCATCTCACATAAACCTCTACCCTATTGCTGCTCTATCACAAAAAAGCGAAGGGGTTGAATTAGCCGAATTATACGACATGCATCAATCTGGAGCCATTGCTTTTGGAGATTATAAGAAATCAGTTAGCAATGATAAACTAATGAAGATTGCGTTATTATACGCTCAAAATTTTGATGGTTTAATTCTAAGTTTTCCAAGAAATAATACAATTGCTAATAAAGGGGTTGCAAACGAAGGAAAAAACAGTACGCTATTGGGCTTAAAAGGTTCACCCAAGTTAGCAGAACACCTTCAAATAGCAAGAGATTTATACTTGCTAGAGTATACAGGAGGGAAGTTACATATCCCAACAATTTCTACCGAAAAATCTGTTCAATTAGTCAGAGAAGCAAAAAAGAAAGGGCTGCAAGTTACTTGTAGTGTTGCTGCTCATAACTTAATACTAACAGATGATGAACTACATAGTTTTGATAGTAATTATAAAGTAAATCCTCCGCTAAGAACAGTACAAGACACCAAAGCATTGATCAAAGGTGTAAAAGACAAAACCATTGATGCAATCACTTCTGATCACAACCCTATAGATATTGAAAACAAAAAAGTAGAATTCAGTAGCGCTTTAGACGGAACTATTGGGCTAGAGAGTTTATTTGGTGCTGCTAATTCATTATTCAATTTAGAACAAGTAATCTATGCATTAACTTCAGGACCAAGAGAAGTATTTGGTTTACAATCAACCTCTATTAAAACAGGAGAAAAGGTAAATATCACATTATTTAACCCAGAAGGAGAATATACGTTCACAAAAGATCATATTCTATCCAGCTCTAAAAACTCGATTTTCTTAGGAAAAAAATTAAAAGGTGTGGTATATGGAACATATGCAAATAATAAGTTAACTGTATAAGTTCATGACTAAAACCTTACACACTGTTCTTAGAGAACCTAAGATTCAAAACAGCGCTCCTCCTTTATTAGTTATGTTACACGGTTATGGGAGCAACGAAATGGATTTATTTTCTTTTGCTGATGAATTACCTGATGAGTTGTTAATTGTAAGTGTACGTGCTCCACACTCTACGGGAATGGGAGGGTATGCATGGTACGCACTACACTGGGATGCTACTGATGAAAAGTTTTCTGATTTAAACCAAGCCAGAGACTCCATTTTAAAAGTAGAAACCCTTTTAAATGAGCTCCAAAACACTTATCAACCTTCCAAAACATTCTTGATGGGATTTAGTCAAGGAGCAATCTTAAGTTATGCAATAAGCTTACAATACCCCAACAGAGTGCAACATGTACTAGCTTTAAGTGGTTATATTAATGAAGATTTACTTCCTGAGGATGTATCCACTAACTTGAAAACAGATTATTATATTTCTCATGGAACAGTCGACCAAGTATTACCTGTGGAATGGGCAAGAAAAGCGCCTACTTTTCTAGATAAATTTGGAGGCAAAAATGTTTATTCTGAATATCCTGTTGGACATGGAGTTGCACCTCAAAACTTCTTTAGCCTTAAAAAGTGGATTGAAGATCGACTGTAGATACGCTTTTAAATATTCACCTGCAATCCATCATAGCTTAAAAACACATTATCAGGCAGTTGTTTTTCTACTTCTGCATGAAAGCCTAATTTATGACTAATGTGCGTAAAATATATCTTTTTAGGTTTTAATTCATCAACAAGTAAAAGAGCTTCTTCTAAATTTACATGGGTAGGATGTTCTTCTATTCTCAAGGCATTTAAAATCAAAATATCTAAATTTTGTAACTTCTGCTTTTCTGATTCTGAAATTGTTTTCAAATCTGTTATATAAGCAACATTGTTAAAACGATAGGCACTTATTGGCAAACTCCCATGCATTACTTCTATAGGCGTTACCTCTACTCCACTCAACCAAAAAGATTCGTTAGTAATTACGTTTTCTTCTAACTTTGGTGCTCCAGGATATCTATTTTCCGTTTCAAAGATATATGCAAAACGTACTTTCAAATTGTCCAAAACTCGCTCTCTGGCGTAAACAGGAACTACTTCCATTTGATAACAAAAAGGGCGTAAATCGTCTAAACCAGCGGTGTGATCTGAATGCTCGTGAGTAAACAATACACCATTTATTGACTGTACTTTTTCTCGCAACATTTGCTGACGAAAATCAGGACCACAATCTATAATATAGTTTACGTCATCCCAAGAAATCATAACAGAAGATCGTAAACGTTTGTCTTTTGCATCAGTAGATAAACATACTGGATGATTGTTGGCTATCATAGGAATTCCTTGAGAGGTTCCTGTTCCTAAAAAAGTAATCTTCATACCTACAAAAATAAGACAAATATTAAGTGTTCACCTTTAAAATTCTTACCTTTGGACCTAAAATAAGAAGACATAAAAATGGCTATTTCTTTAAAGGGAGATCAAGAAGTGAGTAGCGTTCCTGCTACTAAAATGAAAGCACTACGAGTTAATTTAAATACAGATATCTACGGAACATTTGCAGAAATTGGAGCAGGACAAGAAACTGTTCGGAATTTCTTTAGGGCTGGAGGAGCCTCTGGAACGATTGCAAAAGCAATGAGTGCTTATGATAAGGATTTTTCTGATGCTATTTATGGAGATGAAGATGATGGACGATACGTAACTGAGTCTCGTTTAAAGAAAATGTTGACGCACGAAGTTGATTTGATTGAAGATCGATTAAGTCGTAAAAAACATCCAACTAAATTATTTTTTGGATATGGAAATACAGTAGCAACTATTGATTTTTCTAAAAAATTTAAAGGTCATGGTTGGGTTGGAATTCGTTTTCAACTAGATCCTTTAGAAGATTATAATGACATTATTTTGCACCTTCGATTTAAAGAATCAGATGCCAGATTACAACAAGAAACATTAGGAATCTTAGGAGTTAACCTAATTTATGGTGCTTTTTATTTAAACGATAATCCTAAAGAATTACTAAAGTCTTTCTATGATAATTTACGAAAAGATCAGTTAGAAATTGATATGATCAATTTTTCTGGACCAAGATTCATGTATGTAGATAATCGTTTAATGAGTTTACAACTAGTTAAAAATGGAATGACGAATGCAGTAATGTTTGGTCCTGATGGAAATAACCTCTTGCCTGCTCAAGTTCTCTACAAAAAAAACATTTTAGCTTTACGTGGCAGCTACAGGCCTGTTACGAAAGTTAATATGAACATGTTTGAACTTTCTAAAAAAATGTTTTTTAAAGAAAACAGAGTTGATCCACAAAAAACACAAATTATATTTGAAATCACTCTAAGTAACCTAAGAGCTGAAGGAGAAATTAATGAACGAGACTTTTTAGATAGAGCCGAGCTGTTATGTTCTTTAGGCCAAAATGTAATGATTACCAACTTTCAAGAATACTTCAAATTAGTAGAATATTTTAGTGAGTTTACCAAAGAACGAATGGCGCTTGCTATGGGAGTTTATAATTTAATTCAAATTTTTGATGAACAATATTATCGTCATCTGAGCGGTGGAATTCTAGAAGCTTTTGGCAAATTATTCTATCGAGATCTAAAAGTATATATGTATCCATATAAAGATGAAGAAACTGGAGAATATATTACAAGTGAAAACCTAAAAGTGCATCCTAGAATGAAAGAACTTTATAAGTTCTTTAAAAATAATGGGCGATTAATTGACATTAAAGACTTTAACCCAAATATTCTTCATATTTTTTCTAGAACTGTGCTTAAGATGATTGCAGAAGGCGAAGATGGTTGGCAAGATATGTTACCTGAAGGAATCTCTGAAACTATAGTGCAAAACCGACTATTTGGCTACACAAAACCAAGAAAAAAATAACTTTTATTAAACCTTTTTATCTTTATAGTGTCCAAACACTATAAAAGGATTTTTCTTGATAGATGAGGTTACATTGCTAGATCAACTTAAAAGCATTGATTCTAAGGAACAAGCTTTTAGGCTACTCATATCAGAATACAAAGAACGTTTGTATTGGCATATCAGGAAAATTGTTGTGTCTCATGATGATGCTGATGATGTATTGCAAAATACTTTCATTAAAGTTTTTAAAAATATTGAAAATTTTAAAGGAGAAAGCAAGCTATACTCATGGATGTATCGAATTGCAACAAACGAAGCCATTACATTCTTAAAAAAAAGAGCTAAAGAGCGTAATGTAGATATTTCAGATATCAAAAAAGAATTGGTTTCTAATCTAGAATCTGATCAATGGTTTAAAGGAGATGAAGTTCAATTGATTTTACAAAAAGCAATTGCTACTCTTCCTGAAAAGCAACAATTAGTTTTTAATATGAAGTATTTTGACAATATGAAATACAATGATATTTCAAGTATTCTTAATACATCTGTTGGAGCGCTAAAATCATCCTATTTTCATGCAGTCAAAAAAGTAGAGGAGTACGTAAAAAATCATTTACATTAAACTTTCTTTTAAAAGAATTGTCTAATAGATACTTATGAAAGATGAATTAAAACATAAAGAAAAATTTTTAAAAAGCATTACAAATGGTGAATCTGGTTTTACTGTTTCTGAATCATACTTTAATGGATTGGAAAACGTAATTCTCAATTCTTATAAGCAAGAAAAACATCTTTCCAAAACAGAAGGTTTTGACATTCCTCCTAGTTATTTTGAAAATTTAGAGACTGAAATCATTGCTAAAATAAAAGAAAAGCCTACTAAAATTATTTCTTTAAAAAAGAGATTAATTAAATGGATTCCTGCTGCTGCAATTATTACACTGTTTTTAATTATTCAATTTTCACAAACAAAAAAAAGTGAATTGACTAATGAAGAAATTATAAGTTGGTTACAAAATGAAACAGAATCATCTATAACACAAGAAGATTTTATATTAGCTTTTGAAACATCCGATTTTACGGATACCGATTGGTTTTATTCTCTATCTGATAATAGCATAGAAGAATACTTAACAAATCAAGACATAAATAGTTTGTTATATGATTAACTATAAAGACATAAAAATGAAACAATACAGTTTGATAACTATTATTTTGGTCTTATTTTTTGCAAATAGCACTACGGCACAAAAAAGAAGAATCAAAGAAAATAAAGAAAAAATTGAAGCTCTTAAGATTGCTTTTCTAACAGAACAATTAGAATTAACAGAAAAAGAGGCTCAAAAGTTTTGGCCTATATACAACAACCATAGAAAAACTATGGGAGAAATCTTTAAAGAAGAACATGAAAAAATAAGATTTTCCATTAGAAAAAAAGGAGGGTATGAAACATTAACGGAAACAGAAGCAAAACAACTGCTTACTCATAAAATGAATTTAGAAAAACGTTCATACAAAGAGAAAAAAGATTTTCAAGAGAGCTTAATGTCTTTTCTGCCTCATAAAAAAATACTTAAGCTACAGATAGCAGAAAGAGAGTTTAAAAAACAGCTCTTTGAACGATTAAGAAGACAAGGGCACAAACAAAAAAAATAAGGGGAGTTTTAAAACTCCCCTTATTTTTTTATTAACGCTAAGCATGAATATAATTCTGGCTTGTTATGTGTGTACTGACGTAACCAAATTGTTAATTCGTCAACTTCATAAGGTAATAGTCTTTTTAAGGCTTTTTCTAATTCTTTGCAAAATAAGTCACGACTAAAACTAACTTTTTTTAAAACAGTTTTTGTGTACTCTAACATTGCTCTTGCCATATAATAAAGTTTTATTTAAATTAATAACGTACTTAAAAACGATTTCGCATACAATTATAAATATAATGTAAAAAATTATTATTTAAACTAAACCCATTTAATGGATGTGATAAAAAAAAGTTAATATTAAAGCTTATTTACTTGATCTAATAATTTTTGAGCTCTCGATTCTAGCTCTACGCTAATTGATTTAAAATACTCTTTTTTATTCTCCACATCCTTTGCATGAACCCTAGCAATTAACTCATCAAAAGTAGCAATTGCCTCATCAATAATTTTATCAGATTTTTTTGTATCTGCTTTTGGATTCGTTAACTCCCAAACGTAACATTCTTCTATTACATCTCCTAGAACGTAATTAATATCTTTTTTTAAATTTTTAATACTTGCCATTTTTCAAATTTTAACGTCACAAAATTAATCTATTTTTTTCATCCTCAATTAACTAGCCCTATAAAAGAACAGAAAGCACTTCTTTCAAGCTTTTTGCTGTTCTGTAATTGGAATCTGCAGCATCTTGTTCTGATACTTTTTCATGCGCCCATGTTGTATGAAAAGGAACATGTATAGCATTCGAGCCTATATTGATAAGTGGCAACACATCCGATTTTAGTGAGTTTCCTATCATTAAAAGTTCAGAAGGAGTAATATCTAAATGCTTAACAAGCTTTAAATAGTCTTGCTCTTTTTTTTCACTCATTACTTCTATGTGATGAAAGTAATCCAATAATCCTGATTTTTTTAGTTTACGTTCCTGATCTAACAAATCTCCTTTTGTAGCCACAATTAGTCGGTATTTACCTTGTAAAGCTTGCAAAACCTCTTCTACTCCATCAAGCAATTCAATTGGTTTTTCTAGCATATCTTTACCAATTTGCAAAATGTGATGTATAATTTTAGGTGAGATTTTGTAATTAGAAAGCTGTAAGGCACATTCTACCATAGAAAGCATAAATCCTTTTACTCCATAACCATACAAATCTAAATTTTCAATTTCTAATTTAAAGAGTTCCTGATCTATTTTATTTTCTGTTTCGTAGGATGACAGTAGTTTTGCAAATCCCTTCTCTGCTTCTCTAAAATACGTCTCATTTACCCACAAAGTATCATCTGCATCAAAGGCAATAACTTTATATTTTTTATTCACTATTTATTTTCTTTTTGGCTATTTCTAAATCTTCTGGTGTATCAATTCCGATAGTAACTTTTGAAGTTTTTACCATTTTTATGCGCTTACCCGTTTCTAAATAACGAAGACATTCTATTTTCTCTACGGCTTCTAAAGGAGTTTCCTCTAAATGATAAAAATCTAGCAATGCCTGTTTTCTAAACGCATATACCCCAATATGTTTATAGTAAGTTGGAATTGTATTTTTGTCTCTTTGATAAGGAATCGGATTTCTTGAAAAGTACAACGCAAAACCATTTGTATCTGTGATTACTTTTACATTATTTGGATTACTTACATCTGATTCTTCTTTAATAGAAACACGTAAAGATGCCAAATCAATCTCTTCATACTTATCTTGCTGAAATACGTCGATTAGTTTAGCTAACGAATCTCTATCAATAAAAGGTTCGTCTCCTTGAACATTAATCACAATATCAACATTCATATTTTCTATTGCTTCTGCAATTCGATCCGATCCGCAAGAATGTTCTTTTTTACTTCTAACAACTTGACCTCCTATATCTTGAATTGCTTTTTCTATCTTATCGGAATCTGTTACCACAAACACATCATGAAACAAATTTGTGGCTTTTGCCGCTTCATAAGTTCTTACTATTACAGGTTTTCCTCCTAAATCTTTCATTAGTTTCCCAGGAAAGCGCGTAGCATCGTATCGCGCTGGAATCATAGCTATAATTTTCATGCTAGGATAAATTAATATCAAAAGTAAAGATACAGTATTTAACTATTGAGAGAAATTATGACAAAGAAACAAAGACGCTCAAAAATTTTAACATTTTTATTTTTACAATTCTTGACCTCGTATTACAATTATTTTTACTTTTACTACTCAAATGAGAACATTCTTAAACACATATCAACAGATCTGTCAACAAGTCGTATCGATGATTTGTGCTATTACCATGCGTAAACAATATGTTGTTGTAAAGAAAAGTACTCGTGAAAATTTTAGATACTAGATAAATTTAATCATAAAAACAGACAAGTGCTTTTCTTAACCGAAAAGCACTTTTTTTTTACCTAAACTCAAAACTCTAAATATTATGAAAAATCAAATTACCCGTCAGATCAATGAAATGTGCCTACTTAAAAAAGTAAATGTAGCTCCATTAGAACCGGAACCTTTGTTAAATTTTAATCCTTAGTTATGAATACTATCTTAAATCATCATACTTCTTTCGAATTTGTTGTGCGAAAAAAACAACTAACGAAACACAAAACTCTAAATTCATCTGTTCTTTTAACTAAATTAAAAGATACTGCTGATAAAACTCTTTCTCCTTATAATGATTTGCTTATCCAAAAGCCACTTCATTTTGAATTTGATTTAATTAATCACGCGTATCTGAATGACGAGCTAATCGTGAAAAACCAATTACGAAAACTCAACAAAACCTCATTAGAGTTATGCATTGTCGTTTCCAAAAAAAAAGCAAAACACAACAATGTAATATGCAAAGCTGTATTTGGCTATGCTTTTAAAAAAGCTTCTTAATTTGTTTAAGTTGATTTTGGTTTGTTTGTATCGGACTCGGTTCATTTCTGAGTCCGATTTTTTTACGGAATTGTTACCTCTAATAACTCTGCTTGATTGGCTTCTATTTGATAGTGAGTTAAAGAAGCAGGAACTAATAATGTTTCTCCCATGTGTAATTCAAGAGAATCATCTTTGGTTTTAAAAGTTGCTTTCCCTTCTAAACATAAGTAAATCACAAAAGAATCCAAATCTGTAATATTCTTATCAATAGCACCTTTAACAGGAAGAACAGCTGTATGAAAATAAGGAGATTTTACTATTGTAGATGATCTATTTTCAATCTTTGTGTATGCTGTTTTATAATTTTTTTGGGACTTATAATCTATTGCTTCTAACGCCTCTTGCGTATGTAAATCTCTTGAGTTACCTTCTGAGTCTTTCCTATCCCAATCGTATATTCGGTAGGTGATATCAGATGTCTGTTGAATTTCTGCTAATAAAACACCGGCTCCAATTGCGTGCACTCTTCCTGTAGGAATAAAATACACATCTCCTTTTTGAACAACATCAATATTCAAAATTTCAGTCAGTGATTTATTTTGTAGATGATGTAAATATTCTTCGAGAGTTACATCTTCTTTAAAGCCAACAATTAAATTAGCTCCTTCATCAGCTTGCATCACATACCACATTTCTGTTTTTCCAAAAGAATTATGTCGCTTTTTAGCCAACTCATCATGAGGATGTAATTGGATGCTCAATGCTTCCTTTGCATCAATGAATTTAATCAGTAATGGAAATTCATCTCCAAATACATTATAAACTCGTTTTCCAACTAATTCAGATTGATACTCTTTAAGCAGCTCCTGCAGTGTTTTCCCTATTAATTCTCCTCTAGAGACAACTGACACATCTCCTTTTACAGCTGAAACCTCCCAGCTTTCTCCAACATTGCTACTTCTTGAATCTTTATTTAGTTTTTTTTTAAGCTTCTGTCCTCCCCATATTTTATCTTTTAAAATTGGAGTAAACTGCAAAAACTGATTCATTTTTTGTGATTGAACTACAAATGTAATTGTTTCCTAAAAACACATTTAAAAATTTAACTAATTTTAAAGCATAACAAAATACTGCAAAAACTTAGTGATGAAATTTTTTAGAAAAATTCGTTTTCGACTTTTTTTCAACGCAAAAGCAAACAATTATCTGTTATATGCTTTAGGAGAAATTATTTTGGTAGTAGCTGGAATTCTAATAGCTCTACAAGTAAATAATTGGAATGAGTACAGAAAAGATCGAATTAAAGAAAAAGCAATTTTAAAAGAGTTACACATCAATTTCAAGAAAAATCTAGCCGAGTTTTATCCTATTAAACAAAGCCAATTAAATACTCTAAAAAAAGGAGATATTGTCTTTAGAAATATTCATCAATTACATATTCCTGTTTCTAGAGATTCTGTTTATCAATCTGTTACAGGCATGTTTGGTGGTTATACATATTATCCGTCTAATGGAGTTGTAGAGTCACTCATTAGTTCTGGTGATTTCAATTTAATACAAAATGATACACTACGAAAATATTTGGTTTCTTGGAAAGATGTTTTAACTCGCTATACCAAAAATGTAGCAATAGATCAGCAATTATGGTCTAATATAATTGAACCATATATTATCAAGAATGGTGATTTTTTAAATCTGAGAAACCCTAAAAACATTCAACTTTTACAAGATCCTGCTTTTATAAATATGATGGTTCGTAAACAGTTTTTTCAAAAAAATATTGTGAGTGCAATTCAAGGTAAAGATGGTATTGAACAGTATATGATAGAAATTATCAGGTTATCCGAAACCCAATAACTACTCGCCTTTATAATTAACAAAATTTCGAGGTGTTTCATATAATGTAACCTCTAGCTCTAAATTACTTGGAATATGAATTCTCAACTTATTATAAATAACAATGCTAATATTTTCTGCTGTAGGATTTAGCTCCTTGAACTCGGCTACTTCTACGTTTAAGTTTTTATGATCAAACGCTTCTTCTACCTCCGAAAAAATTAGCTTTTTTAATTTCCCTAAGTCATATACATAACCCGTTTCAGAATCAACTTCTCCCGTGACAGCTACAATTAACTCATAATTATGCCCATGATAATTCGGATTACTGCACTTGCCAAAAACAGCTAAGTTTTTTTCATCAGACCAATCTTTTCTATACAACCTATGCGCTGCATTAAAATGAGCTTTTCTATGTACGGTAACTTTAGGCATGTGGCAATCTATGATACGATTCGTTAAAAATAATTTTAAACCAAGCTGTATAATTTTCTGGATAGAGTTCTATATCTTTCTTAATTTCCGACAAAGACATCCACTTGTATGAAGCTACTTCACTTTTATCAATAACAGGTTCTCCATTAAATTGACCAATTAGTACGTGATCTAATTCATGTTCCGTTAGCCCATTATCAAAAGGAGCCTTATAAATAAACCAAAAGACTTCTTCAAGATCACACGAAAATCCCATTTCTTCTTGCAATCTCCTTTTGCCAGCTTCTATATTACTTTCTCCATCTCTTGGATGGGAGCAACAAGTATTAGTCCACAAAAGAGGAGAGTGATATTTACTTGCAGCTCTTTGCTGCAACAACAAATCGCCATTCTCATTAAAAACAAAAACTGAAAATGCTCTATGCAACAAAGCTCTTTCATGTGCCTCTATCTTAGGCATCAAGCCGATTGGATTATCCTGTTCATCTACTAAAATAACCTGTTCTTCCATATTTTGCTAAAATACAAATTTGAGAAAGAAAAGATTAATTTTTCATCCACCAAGAAACTTCAGTGCAGCTAGTTGTTTTTTGTACTTTTGCACAAATTTCTAAAATGAGTTTTTTAAAAGAGATACAACGTAGAAGAACATTTGGAATTATTTCACATCCAGATGCTGGTAAAACTACACTAACCGAAAAGCTACTTCTTTTTGGAGGTGCTATTCAAGAAGCTGGTGCTGTAAAAAACAATAAAATTAAAAAAGGGGCTACTTCTGATTTTATGGAAATTGAGCGACAGCGTGGAATTTCAGTTGCCACCTCTGTACTGGCTTTTATATACAGAGATAAAAAAATCAATATTTTAGACACTCCTGGACATAAAGATTTTGCAGAAGACACTTTTAGAACGCTCACTGCTGTTGATAGTGTAATTGTAGTGATTGATGTTGCAAAAGGTGTAGAAGAACAAACAGAAAAATTAGTAGAAGTTTGTAGAATGCGTAATATTCCGATGATTGTTTTCATAAACAAATTGGATAGAGAAGGAAAAGATGCATTCGACTTGATGGATGAAGTTGAGCAAAAATTAGGGCTTTCTGTTACACCACTTAGTTTCCCTATTGGCATGGGATACGATTTTAAAGGAATTTATAATATCTACGGAAAGAAAATCAACTTATTTTCTGGGGATAACAAGCAAACTATCTCTGAGGGAATTGAATTTGATGATATTAACAATCCTGAGTTAGATAAAATAATTGGTGAAAAATCGGCACAAACTTTAAGGGAAGAACTAGAGTTAGTGTACGAAGTATATCCTGAATTTGATCATCAAAAATACGTAGAAGGGAAGCTTCAACCTGTATTTTTTGGCTCTGCATTAAATAATTTTGGTGTAAAAGAGTTATTGGATTGCTTTATTGATATTGCTCCAAATCCACAGCCTAAAAAAGCAGAAGAACGATTGGTAGATTCTAAAGAAGATAAAATGACCGGATTTGTATTCAAAATTCACGCAAATATGGATCCAAAACATAGAGATCGTCTAGCTTTTATTAAAATAGTCTCTGGGATATTTAAAAGAAATACGCCATATCTTCATGTACGTCATAATAAGAACTTAAAGTTTTCAAGCCCCAATGCTTTTTTTGCAGAAAAGAAAGAAATTGTAGAAAAATCATATCCTGGAGATATTGTAGGGTTACATGATACAGGTAATTTTAAAATAGGAGATACTTTAACAGAAGGAGAAATCTTAAATTTTAAAGGAATTCCTAGTTTTTCACCAGAGCATTTCCGTTATGTAAACAATGCTGATCCTATGAAAGCAAAACAATTATACAAAGGTTTAGATCAGCTTATGGATGAAGGTGTGGCTCAACTTTTTACGTTAGATATGAACGGACGAAAAATTATTGGAACTGTGGGAGCACTTCAGTACGAGGTTATTCAGTATAGATTGGAACATGAGTATGGAGCTAAATGTACCTATGAAAATATTCATGTGCATAAAGCTTGTTGGGTGCAACCTGAAGATGAAAAGAGTGAAGAATTTAAAGAGTTTAAACGGGTTAAGCAACGCTATTTAGCAAAAGATAAACAAGGTCAACTAGTTTTTTTGGCAGATTCTACCTTTACCATTCAGATGACTCAACAAAAATATCCTAGTATTAAATTACACTTTACTAGTGAATTTGAATAAGTTTTAATGAAAAAACACATTTTAATTATATCATTTTTTATAGCACTAACAAGTTGTTGGGCACAACAAAACTCCATCAATACACTAAAGGGAAAAGAACTTAAAACAAGTGTTAGATTTAGTTATATTCCTGTTAATATGCCTACGGAAGAAGTTGGTAATGGAATCGATCCAAGAATGGGAATGATGGGATTACAATATCTTATTCCATTTAACCAAAATTTTTATGGAGGTGTGGGTATGCATGCTGCTCTTTTTGGTGATCAAGGCGGTTTATTTACATTGGGTGCTACATTAGGATATAATCAACAACTTTTTAAAAACATCTTTCTTGATGCCAATATTCACTTTGGCGGCGGTGGTGGATACCGTTATTTAGTTAATGGTGGAGCTATTTTAAACCCTAACATTGGTCTGCAATACAAGAAAAATCGTTTTGCTGCAGGAATTCAATATTCGATGGTAAATTTTGTAGATGGAATTATAAAAAGTGATGGCGTTTCATTTTTTGTGGAAATTCCAAGTTTATTACGTGTAGCTAACTATGAGGATTCTCAAAAAACATTCATAACTAAAAATATAGAAACTGATAGTTTTTGGAACAAACCTACTGTAAAGAATGCGCAACAGGTTCGTTTTGATTATTTTTTTCCAATTGGAAATTCTAAAAAAGATAACCTAGAGGAACTTATTAATACCTTACATGTAATTGGGTTTGAATATCAAAAATATCTCTCAGAAAAAAGCTTTATATACGTACATACAGATGCTATTTACAAAGGATTAACCGCTGGTTTTATGGATTTGTATTTTGGTGCAGGACACAACTTTGTCTCTAGTAACAAAATAAACTTATTTGCAAAATTTGGGATTGGAGCAGCTGGTGGAAGAGTGGCTCCGGAAGGTGGTTTTATGATGTACCCAAGCGCTGGATTTGATGTAAAACTCTTTAATAAATTTACAATTAGCGCTCATGGCGGTTACACGAAATCCTTAGATGGTTCTTTAGAAGCATATACAGCTGGATTCGGATTAAAATATTTTAATTATTCTGGTGGTGTACAGAAAACACCATCTGAAAATTACAATTTTGTCCGTACACAAGGAATTCGTTTAGCTATAGAAAACCAAACATATTTAGATGTTAAACGCTTTGAAGAAACAACAGAAAATTTACAATTGGTTGCTGTAAAAATTATGTATGACCTCTCTAAAAATTGGTATTTAACAGGTGAAGCTAGTTTTGCTTACTTAGGAAAATCAGGAGGGTATGCTCACGGAATTGTAGGAGCTGGTTATAAAACCCCTAAATTTATTAATCAAAAATTCTCCACCTTTCTTGAAATCGCAGTAGGCGCTGCTGGTGGAGGAAGAGTTGATACTGACGAAGGAATTGTATATAGACCTTTAATGGGATTAAACTATCATTTAAACACTAATTTCACATTATATGCTTCTGGAGGAAAAATAATTGCTCCTTTTGGTAATGTGAATTCTAGCAATTTTAATATTGGACTTAGCTACAAAATATCAATAATAAATAGTAAATAAATAATTAATATGGATAATGGAATTTATGCAAAGTTTACTACTACTAAAGGAGAAATTTTAGTGAATCTAGAATATCAAAAAACACCTGGAACAGTAGGAAACTTTGTAGCGCTAGCAGAAGGAAATTTAGAAAACTCAGCAAAACCTCAAGGAACACCTTATTATAATGGATTAAAATTTCATAGAGTTATTTCTGATTTTATGATTCAAGGAGGTTGCCCATTAGGAACAGGAACAGGAAGCCCTGGATATCAATTTGATGATGAAATTCATCCTGATTTAAAACATGATGCGCCTGGAAAACTATCAATGGCAAATGCAGGTCCTGGAACCAATGGGTCTCAATTTTTTATCACGCACGTTGCAACACCTTGGTTAGACGGAAAACACACTGTATTTGGCAGTGTTGTTGAAGGTCAAAAAGTAGTAGATTCAGTAGAGCAAGATGATGAAATGCAAGTTGAAATTGTTAGAGTAGGAACAGAAGCACAAGATTGGAACGCTGTAGAAGCTTTTCGAACATTTGAAGGAGAAAGAGAAAAGCGAATAGCAGCTGAAAAAGAAAAACAAAAAGAATTATTAGATAAAGTGGCTGCTGGTTATGATGAAACAAACAGTGGGTTACGTTATAAGATATTACAAGAAGCAAACGGAAAAAAAGCTGCTAAAGGAGATATGGTTTCCGTACATTATAAAGGACAGTTATTAGACGGAACTGTATTTGATTCTTCATACAAACGCAAAGAGCCTATAGATTTTACCATTGGAGTTGGCCAAGTAATTCCTGGCTGGGATGAAGGAATCCAACTATTAAAAGTTGGCGAAAAAGCAAGGTTGGTTATTCCTAGCAGCTTGGCTTATGGAGAAAGCGGAGCTGGCGGTGTAATACCACCAAACGCTACCTTAATTTTTGATGTAGAATTGATGAATGTAAAATAGTTATCCAAATTTGTACGGATATAGAAAAAGCCTAAGATTTCGCTTCTTAGGCTTTTTCTATTAACTTTAGTTTTTTGTAACAAAACGTTCTTTACAATCGTCTCTCAAGAGAGATTTTTATTAACAAACTAAACCAACCATGAAACGAACAACAATTTTTCTTCTCTTTATAATCATCATTTTTTCTTGTACATCTTCTAAAAATTCACCTGAATTTATCACTAAAACAGAAGGTAGATATCTTTTTAATTCTGATGAAGCTATCACTGTTTTTTTTGTTAATGATGAAATGCAAATTAATTGGCGAAACCAAGATTTAGTTCCTCTAAAATCTACAGATAGTTCTTTTTACTTAAAAGAAATGAATGAAAAATTGATTTTTGTAACGCAATCTAATAATGAAACATATATAAAATTGGCTCCTAAAAGGGAACATGAAGGTCAAAAATATAAGTTTTATAAACTGAAAAAAGGAGAAAAAACACCGAGTGAATATTTTCTTAATGAAGAATATGAAAAAGCCCTACAAGGCTATTTAAAAATCAAAAAAAGAGATTCTTTAGATCCAAATATAAAAGAGTGGTTGATCAATGGAAAAGGCTATGATCTTCTTCGAAAAAATAAGGTAAAAGAAGCTAAAGAAATATTTAAAATTAATATTGCTTTATACCCACATAGTTCAAACACATACGACAGCATGGCTGATGCTTACTGGAAAGAAAAAGACACTGCGAAAACGATTGAATACTACAAAAAAGCTTTAAATATTAACCCTGAAAACAGAAGAGCAAAACGGTTTATCAAAAAATATAATATCAACCAATAAATACTAAATGACAAAATTGTTATCTTGGGCAGTAAAAATCACGTAAAATAATGAAAACTGCACAACAATGGTTTGATGAATATGCTGTAAGCCATCAAAACGAAACAAATCAATTTATTCATTTTATTTGTGTACCTACTATATTTTTTAGTGTAATTGGTCTATTAATGTCTATTCCTACAACATTTTTAGAAAATCAATTTAACTTATATAATCCATTAATTGAAAATTGGGCAGCAGTAGTTGGAGTAGTTATCTTACTCTTCTATCTAAGGTTAGGTTTTTGGTATTTTACACAAATGCTTGTGATTACACTTCTTAGTATTGTTGGGAATTTTTGGTTAGGAAACAATGTTAATTTACTATACGCTTCTATAACATTATTTGTAGTAGCCTGGATTGGTCAATTTTATGGTCATAAAGTAGAAGGCATGAAGCCTTCATTTATAAAAGACTTGCAGTTTTTATTGATAGGTCCTCTCTGGGTTATTCAAAAAATAGGCAAATAGATGAATAACGAAATTTCTTATGAAGAATTTACAAACCTTGATATCAGATTAGGAACCATAACTGAAGTGAACGATTTCCCAAAGGCTAAAAAACCAGCTTATCAATTAACTATTGACTTTGGAGAATTGGGATACAAAAAATCTAGCGCACAAATAACCGATTTATACTCTAAAAAAGACTTACTTAATAAACAAGTTTTAGCTGTAGTAAATTTTAAACCCAGACAAATAGCTAACTTTATAAGCGAATGCCTTGTGTTGGGAGTTTACAATACAGACGGAAATGTTGTGTTGCTTAGACCTTCAAAAACTGTTAAAAACGGAGAACAGGTCTCTTAGTTATTTGGGTTGTTTAATATTACTAAAGCTCCTATTACACCTGGAATCCATCCACAAAGCGTTAATAGTAAAATAATGAAGAAAGATCCACAACCCTTATCTATAACTGATAATGGTGGAAATAAAATTGCTAATAATACACGTAAAAAACTCATATTTAATTGTTGGTTAGTATAATTAAAAGACGAGCTTTTGTTGAGTTTGTTACATAAAAAACCCTAAGAAATTAACTTGGGATTTTTCTCATATATATCAGTTTTCTTACATTTTATCTCCAAAGAAAACAGCGTTCATTAATAACTTGTTTGTGCCATACCAAAATGCTCTAAAGTTTGTGTTATCAGTAAATACAATTACTTTTCCTCTTCCTTTTCGTTGAACTTGAAAAGGAACTGTATTTTTAATTACTTTGGCGTTTTCTTTTGATATATAACCACTTAAAAGTGGGTTTCCTGTGTATTGAATTGGATTGTTATAGCTTCTTTTACTTGGTTTAATAAATATTTTTGTGTTTCTAAATAAGGCAATTTTATCATTTTTATATCCAAAATTAATAGGATGTGAACGATCTAATTTGGCTTCAAAAATAGCGCCTCCAATTACTTGTGCTCCCGATTGTAATGAACGATTTTCAAAAGAAACATTTTCTACAGAATCGATTTTAACCTCTGCAAAATCTAACTTAATAAAATCCTTATTCTTTAACCAACGAACAGTATTTCTATAACCTATTAAGATTCCTCCATTTTGGACCCAAGTTTTTAATTTTTGTTCGCTAGTAGTATCCATAGAATATAAATTAGGTAAAATAATTGTTGTGTATTTACTAATATCTACTCTAGAAAAATAACTTAAATCGATCTTTGTAACATGCATATCAAATCGTTGATCGAACAAATGCCAAATTTCTCCCGCATCATTTCCTGAAACAGAACCTCCAACCAGCATCGCTACTGTTGCTTTTTTAACGGCTGCAAAATTGTTACTACCTAAATCTATTCCTTCGTTTAAACCTGTATTAACACCAGTAATAGTAACATGAGCTAATTCTGATTGGTTTTTTAAAAAATTAAATAAGTCTTCTTTGTCTAATATTTGATTTTGAACTGGAATAAAAATAGTTCCGTAGTCGTACTTATTTCCAGAGTTCACAAATTGTTTCAGTGCTACTTTTGCTCGCAATCCTTTTTTCAATAAGGTATTTAGTACTTTAGGTGTATAGTATTCATTCCAAGGCATTAAATAGCCGTAATCACTTTTAAAACTTACGCTTCCTGATTTTAATTTTAATTCTTCTACTCTGTTTCCTACTTTCGACGACGGAACATTCTCTGCAAAATCAACACCGAAGGCATGATTGAAAGTCCAAGCAGAAACATCATAAAATAGACTGTCTTTAAATGATGTTCTTACATCAAACATCGCTTTAATTAACCGATGATTCTTTTGATTTAACGGAACTGCATAACTGTATCCTTTCTTAAATGTTTTTCCGTTTAACGAAAAATCAGACGAAAGTTCATTAATATCTATTTTATGTCTCGTAAGAACGTCTGCTAAATGATACGTTTTTGCTGTATCTTTTTCATCTCCAAATACGATTGTTTTTTCTTTTGCTGCTTCTTTTTTAGCATTTTTATAAAAATCTTGCTGATATTTTAAGATTTTCGCTCGCATGTTTTTTGCAGCTTCTAAAGTAGACATTGCAGCTGTGTATTGATTTCGAATAGTAAACGGAAACGTTAATAATCCATTTTCTGTTTTTTGTGCATGACCACGAGAACTTCCTTGCTCGAACAATATTCCAATTCCACCATTTATATCGGGAAAAGTAGATCCTTTTCCGTAATAGAAATCATCAAAACTTTCTCCTGAATAATATTGAGAACCAATCTTATCTAAGGCTTTTGCATGATAAGTTGCTATTTCTGATGTTAAATCTTGGTTCATCTTCGGAGTTAATGGATGCGTTCTGCTAGGAATTCCTGGCTGAAAAAAGAATGTTGAATTAGATCCCATTTCATGATGATCTGTCAAAATATTAGGCAACCATTTATGAAATGTTTCTATTCTAGCTTTTGATTCGGGTAATTGAACAGGTAACCAATCTCTATTCATATCAAACCAATAATGATTAGTTCTTCCTCTTGGCCAAACTTCGGTATATTCTCTATCGTTTGGATCTGGATTAATATTTTTACTCTTATTGGTATTTACCCAATAAGCAAAACGCTGTAATCCATCAGGGTTTAAAGAAGGATCAAATAAAATAACCGTATTATTTAACAGTTCTAATGTTGAAGATTTATTGGATGCTGCTAAATAATAAGCCGCAGCCAAGGCTGCGTTAGAACCACTTGGTTCATTTCCATGGATAGAAAAACCTTGATACACAACTATTGGGTCATTACTTCTATCTATAGAAGAATCATCTGTTGCTAATAAATGGCGCTTTCTAATTTTTTCTAAATTTCTATGATTTTCAGGAGCAGAAATTGTTAATAATAAAAGTGGTCTTCCTTCATAGGTTGTTCCTCTGTTTTCAAGCGCAATTCTATCTGAAACAGTGGCTAAAGCTTTCATGTACTCTACCAATTTATCATGTGTTACATGCCACTCTCCTACTTCATGCCCTAGCACCTCTTTAGGTGTTGGAATGTTTTTATTGTATACCTCGTCTTTGGGGATATAATAAGACAAATCGATTTTTTGTGCTGATAATGATGTCATCATCAACATAGAAAAGAAAAATGTAATTGATTTTTTCATGAAAATTTTTAATTAGCTACTCGCAAATATAAGAATAAGGCACAAGGATTAATTTTACTTTTATCCAACTTGTGAAATATCTTATTTTTACAACAATAGTTTTTCACTGACTAATACTTCTATAGCAGATAAGAATGATAAAAGATTCTGAACTAACGTTTTTACAAAAAGAACTCAATGGAGAGCTTTTTTTTGATGCACTTCATAAAAGTATTTATGCTACAGATGCTTCTGTGTATCGTAAAACTCCAGCTGCTGTTGCTTATCCTAAAAATGAAGAAGATGTACAAAAACTTATTCTATTTGCAAATAAACATTCTATTAGTTTAGTTCCAAGAACAGCGGGAACTTCACTAGCTGGACAATGCGTTGGAGATGGTATTATAGTCGATACGTCTAAACATCTTACTAAAATCATCGATTTTAATAAATCTGAAAAAACTATAACAGTTCAGCCAGGAGTAATTAGAGATGAATTAAATCTATTTTTAAAGCCTCATGGATTATTTTTCGGTCCAAACACATCCACATCAAATCGTTGCATGATTGGTGGAATGGTTGGTAATAATTCTTCAGGTAGCACCTCAATTAAATATGGAGTTACGAGAGATAAAGTATTAAAAATTGAAGGTTTTTTGTCTGATGGTAGTTTTACTTCTTTCAAATCCATTTCTAAAGAAAAATTTATTGAAAAAACCAATGAAAATAATTTAGAAGGAAATATTTATAAAACTCTTCATAATGAATTAAGTAAGAAGGATGTTCAGGAAGAAATAAAAAACCAATTTCCAAAACCTAGTATTCATAGAAGAAATACGGGATATGCTGTTGATACATTATTAGATTTTGAGTTATTTGGCGGTAAAAATCATCAGATCAATCTGTCAAAATTATTAACAGGCAGTGAAGGAACTTTATTTTTCTCTACATCAATTACACTGCAACTAGATGATGTTCAACCTAAAGAAAGCATCTTAATTGCTTCTCATTTTTCTAGTATTCAAGAAAGTTTACAAGCTACCGTAATAGCAATGAAACATGATTTATACACATGTGAATTGATGGATAAAGTCATTTTAGATTGTACTAAAAACAACCGAGAGCAAAGTAAAAATCGATTCTTTTTACAAGGAGATCCTGCTGCTGTATTATTACTAGAAGTTCGGTCTGATTCAAAGAAAAAAGCTCAAGAGCAAGCCAAATTCCTTATCTCCGATCTAGAAAATCATAATATGGGATATCACCATACAATGGTTTTTGAAGATGATATTGAGCGAGTTTTTACATTGAGAAAAGCCGGACTTGGTCTGTTAGGAAACATGATTGGTGATAGTAAAGCAGTGGCTTGTATTGAAGATACGGCTGTTGATTTACAAGATTTGCCAAATTATATAGAAGAGTTCACTAAAATTATGGAGAAATACCAGCAAAAAGCTGTTTATTATGCACACGCAGGCGCTGGCGAACTTCACTTACGACCTATTTTAAATCTAAAAAAAGAAGCAGATGTAACCTTATTTAGACAAATAACGACAGAAACAGCAAAATTAGTAAAGAAATACAATGGTTCTTTTAGTGGAGAACATGGAGATGGAATTGTGCGTGCTGAGTTTATTCCGATAATGATTGGCGAAAAAAACTACGAACTTCTTAAAAAAGTAAAGCATGTATTTGATCCTAAAGGAATTTTTAACAAAGGAAAAATTGTTGATCCTTTTCTTATGGATTCTAACCTGCGTTACACTTCTGATCGAAATGAGCCTAAAATAAAAACCATTCAAGATTTTTCTGATAATCAAGGAATTTTAAGACTAGCTGAGAAATGTAATGGTTCTGGAGATTGCAGAAAACCTGTTTCTGCTGGAGGAACTATGTGCCCCAGTTATCGAGCTACAAAAAATGAAAAAGATACAACTCGCGCCAGAGCAAATGCTTTGCGTGAATTTTTAACAAACTCAGAGAAAACAAATCAATTTAATCATAAAGAATTAAAGGAAGTTTTTGATTTATGCTTAAGCTGTAAAGCATGTGCTAATGAATGTCCGAGTAATGTTGATGTTGCTGCTTTAAAAAGCGAGTTTCTGTATCAATATCAAGAAGAGAATGGCTATTCGATTAAGAATAAACTAATTGCAAATAATGCAAAACTTAACCGGTTAGGAAGTGTTTTTCCAGTATTTACAAATACTTTTTTAAACACTCAACTTTCAAAAAAGATTATGGGCATTGCAAAACAGCGAAGTATTCCAAAATTAGCAGCTCAAACTTTTAGAAAATGGGTTAAAAAACAACCTAAATCGAAAAATATAAAATCTGTTTTTTTATTTGTTGATGAGTTTAGTAATTATTATGATGTAAACGTTGCAAAAGATTGTTACATTTTGCTAGAGAGCATTGGGTATAAAGTTGAGATCATAAATCATCAAGAAAGCGGAAGAAGTTACATCTCGAAAGGCTTTCTAAATGAAGCTAAAAAAATTGCCAATCAAAATGTTGATGCTTTTAAAGATGTTATCTCTTCAGAAACTCCTTTAGTCGGTATTGAACCTTCTGCTATTTTAATATTTAGAGATGAATATATCAGACTGGCTAATAATATAAAAGAAGCAAAAAAACTAGCCACTAATTGTTTTACAGTTGAGGAATTTTTAAGTAGAGAAATTGTAAATGGAAAAATTAAAGCCGATTTGTTTACAGAAAAAGAGTTAGCAATTAAAATTCATGGTCATTGCCATCAAAAATCATTATCAACAAACCAAACGACTTTTACCATATTAAATCTTCCTAAAAACTATAAACCTTCTATAATGAACACAGGATGTTGCGGAATGGCAGGATCTTTTGGTTATGAGAAGGAACATTACGAAATTAGTATGCAAGTAGGAGAAGATTCTTTATTCTCAAAGGTTAGAAATACTCCTTCAACTGTTGAAATTGCTGCTTCCGGAACTAGCTGTCGCCATCAAATTTATGATGGAACCAAACGCACTGCAAAACACCCTGTAACGATTTTAAAAGAAGCACTGAAACAATAAAACATTTTTTTAAGCAACTATAAATTTGTAAATTTATGGTAATCAAATAGTTAAAAACAATTATTATGTCTACCATTAAAATAGTCTTAAAAAACGCTACCATAATAAGCTTGCTAATTGCTGGATTCTTTTTTGCATCAAAACTATTCGGATTTGAAAAGAACTCTTTTTTACGAGCTTTTAACTTACTCTTTGTAGGCTTTGGTACTTATCTTGCCATAAAAGAAAATGTAACAAAAAATAAAGAGCTAGGGTATTTTAATAATTTTGGTGTTGGTATACAAACTTCTATCCTTGCTGTTATTATATCAATCATTGGGTTGATCTTATATATAGAAGTAATTGACCCTAACTTTTTTTCTGTTTTAAAAGATACTTTTTTAATTGCAGGAAAGCCATCAATACAAGAATTTACAATGACTCTATTTATAGAAGGAATTGCTTCTTCTGTAATTAGCTCATTTACGATAATGCAGTACTATAAAAATTATAAAATAGCAGCATAACTAAAAAGCCACTTGTAATAAGTGGCTTTTTATATTTTATTGTAAACTTTCTAAGCTTTGCTTAATGGTTTTAATCTTTGCTAAAGTGTCAGATTCTTTCTTTCTTTCCGTAGCCACTACTTGATCAGGAGCATTGCTCATAAAACGTTCATTAGAAAGTTTTTTCTGTACGCTACTTAGAAATCCTTCTGCTTTTTGCAGTTCTTTTTTTAGTTTTTCTATCTCTTCTTCTGCGTTAACCATGTCTAAAGAAATAGGAATAAAATATTCATTTGATTTTACCCGAAAAGAAGCTCCTGTTATTTTCTCTGAAATGTAATCAACTTTAGCTAAGTTGGTAAGTTTTTTAACAACCACATCAAAATCTTTTGTTAGGTTTTCATTGTTAATTATCGATAAATCAACTGAGTCTTTAAAAGGTATATTTTTCTCTTTTCTTATAGTTCTAATTCCAGAAACAACTTCTTTTACCAATTCAAAATCATTAATTAAGCTAGAGTCAAAAAGTTGTTTTTCAGGATATTTAGCTATTATTAAAGCTTCTTCTGGGGTTCTCTCTGATATATACTGCCAAATTTCTTCTGTAATAAATGGCATAAAAGGATGGAGAATTTTAAGGTTACTCTCAAATAACTCAATTACTGCGTTGTATGTTTTTTCATCAATTGCTTCTCCGTAAGTAGGTTTTATTATTTCTAATAACCAAGAACAGAAGTCATCCCAAACTAATTTATAGATAGCCATTAAAGCATCAGACAATCTATACTTGCTATAATGATCTTCAATTTCGGTTAATCCTTGCTGAAATCTGTTCTCATACCATTGCAATCCAATTTTAGATACTTTAGATTGCTCTTTTTCTTTATCAATTTTCCAACCTTTTATTAATCGGAAAGCATTCCAGATTTTATTAGCAAACTGTTTTCCTTGTTGGCATAAAGATTCATCAAAAAGTAGATCATTACCTGCAGCAGAACTCAATAAAAGACCAACACGAACTCCATCAGCTCCAAAATCTTCAATTAGTTTTAGTGCATCTGGCGAATTACCTAATGATTTAGACATTTTTCTTCGTTGCTTATCTCGCACTAATCCTGTTAGATAGACATTTTCAAAAGGTCTTTTCCCTTTGTATTCATAGCCCGCCATAATCATTCTGGCAACCCAAAAGAATAAAATATCAGGTCCCGTAACTAAATCATTTGTTGGATAGTAATAATTTATTTCTTCGTTATCTGGGTTTCTGATTCCGTCAAACACAGAAATTGGCCATAGCCAAGATGAAAACCAAGTATCTAATACATCAGGGTCTTGTTTTAAGTTCTCAATTTTAAGTGCTGAATTTTGAGTTTTTTCTTGAGCAAGTTTTAGCGCTTCTTCTTTAGTTTCAGCAACTACAAAATCTTCTTTTCCATCTCCATAATAATAAGCTGGAATTTGTTGCCCCCACCACAACTGACGGGAAATATTCCAGTTTCGGATATTCTCCATCCAATGTTTGTAAGTATTTTCAAATTTTTTAGGAACTAACTTTACTTCTTCTGTTTTTAGAACAGCATCTAGAGCTGGTTTTGCCAACTCTTCCATATTTAAAAACCATTGATCGGATAATCTTGGCTCGATAACTGCTTTTGTTCTTTCTGATGTTCCTACTTTGTTTGTATGCTGTTCCGTTTTTATCAAATAGCCTTTTTCTTTTAACTCTTTTACGATTTCTTTTCGGACAACAAAGCGATCTTTTCCTTCATAATGCAAACCATAAGAATTTAAAGTTGCATTTGGATGAAAAATATCTATTACTTCTAGGTTGTGTTTATCTCCTAGAACTTTATCATTTTCATCATGAGCTGGAGTTACTTTTAAACATCCTGTACCAAATTCAACATCTACATATTCATCTTCTATTATTGGAATAACGCGGTTACACAAAGGAACAATAACTTTTTTCTCTCTTAAATTTTGATAACGATCGTCATTGGGATTGATACAAATAGCAGTGTCTCCTAAAATTGTCTCTGGTCTTGTGGTAGCAATAGTTACTTTTTCTTCACTTCCTTCTACGTTATATTGCAAATAATATAAATTTCCTTGTCGTTCTTCATAAATTACTTCTTCATCAGAAAGTGTTGTTTGAGCTTCTGGATCCCAATTTACCATTCTATATCCTCGATAAATAAGTCCTTTTTTATAGAGCTCTACAAACACTTTGATTACCGCTTCGGACATATCTTCGTCCATCGTGAACTTGGTTCTTTCCCAATCACAAGAAGCTCCTAATTTTTTTAATTGTTCTAAAATTATTCCACCATATTTATTTTTCCAATCCCAAGCATGCTTCAAAAATTCGTTACGAGTTAAAGAGTTTTTATCAATTCCTTCTTCTTTTAGTTTTGCAACTACTTTTGCTTCTGTAGCTATTGAGGCATGATCCATTCCAGGAACCCAACATGCATTTTTACCCAATAACCGAGCGCGTCTTATCAATACATCTTGGATAGTATTATTCAACATATGCCCCATATGTAAAACACCTGTAACATTTGGTGGCGGAATCACAATCGTATAAGGCTCTCTATCATCTACTTCTGAATGAAAATAGTTATGCTTCGTCCAGTAATCGTACCATTTATCTTCTACTAAGCTAGCATTGTATTTAGATGGAATATTCATGAATTTTGGAATAATTTTTGTGTACAGCCTACAAAAGTACAACTATCTAAAAGAATTAAAAGTTTACTGTCTTTTTTTTGAGCAGATTTGTTGTACATTTACAATTAACTAAAAAAGTTACCATGAAGCAGATTTTATTCGTTTTTTTATTTGTCTTAGTAAGTACTCAATCTTTTGGCCAAAACGAACCTAGGTTTCAATTTGAATCGGAAACTATTGACTATGGTAAAATAACTCAAGGAGCTAATGGTGTTAGAGTATTTTCATTTACTAATACTGGAAAATCTCCTTTAATTATTTCTAAAATAGTTGCTTCTTGTGGATGTACTGTTCCAAAAAAACCAAATGATCCTATCATGCCTGGAAAAAAGGGTTCTATTGAAGTTTCTTATGATACAAAAAGAGTAGGAGGTTTCTCTAAGGCTATTACTATTTTCTCAAATGCTAAAACTGCTAGAAAGGTTATTACAATTAAAGGGCATGTAGAAAAAATTTCTATGACAAAGGGTAAAAATATACTTTCTGAAAACTAAATTTTTTTCTTTAAACGAAAAACTGCTTTTACTTCTTTTTCATTACGTTTTAATCTTAACGATATTTTCTTTTTGTCTTTAGAATGTAAAAGGCTGTTAATGTCTTTCAATTTAAAATCGTAACCCATTTTACTATTTATTGAAATAATGAGATCACCTTCTTTAACTCCAGCCATATCTGCGGGTGAGCCTTTTACAATTCTACCAACATGATAAACGGGTTTAAAAACGTATTTATAGTTCTTCACTAAAGATATTGCGTTATTTGGATTTTCATTTCTTACCGTGTTGTTATATACTTTTATTTCGCTTTTATCTATTTCTTTCACCAATGTTTTGCTATGGTACTCTACATACATTCCGCTCATGTTATAATTAAAATCAGAAGTAAAAGAGCCATTTTTTCTTAGCGTCAACTTATTTTCTCTATAATCTAACCACACTTTAAATCGTTTTAAAATATTCCCTCCTAAACTACCATTTCTTTCTCCGTAGGTTCTTGCTGATTTTGTAGTAAGTGTATCTAAATATGATACTGTTGGAGACTTGATACTAAATTTTCCTAGTTTAAATTTTGCTAAACGACTTCTTTTTCCAAAAATAGCTCCGCTTAAACCTTCTCCTAATAAATCATCAAAATATAAATTTGGCGGTTTTATCTCTTTATCAGAATCTTCAAATAACCACAATGCATCACTTCCTCCTGAATCAATAAGTAATTTTACGTCGATCAACTCTTCATCTTCACTAAGTTTTACTTTTGCATCAATAAAAGGTTTGTTCTCTACAAGAGAAATAGGAAATGTCTGACATTTTCTACATTTTTTTAGATCAAACTTTTCAGGATTATAAAACACTAATTTTTTCTTTCTGTAGTTAATGTACAAAACAACATCTTTCAATAAGCTATAACCTATAATTCCATGAATAGTAACTCCCATTTGGGCAGACAAATTAAACTTATCTCCTAGTATTACAAATAAATCTTCATTTAAACTCTTTAGATTTTTAATACTAAAAGTATTGTTTCTAGATCTAAGAGCGTTTATAGGATCCCCTTTCCCTAATCCTCTTAAAATTACCCTATCTATATTACTTAACTCAAGACTATCAGCTTTATAAAGGCTAAATAAGATATTTTTATTAACGCCTGTATCTAAAATAAAATGAAGTTCTTTATCATTGATTGATAGTGGAAAAACAATTAAGTTATTAATAAGCTTAAAGTTTACTTCTACTTTTTCATCATTTTCCCCATAAAATTGAAACCCTGTATTTGAATATATAAACTGAGAAAAGAAAAAGAAAGAAACCAAGAACGTATATGTTAACGTTTTAATTTTTACCATACTTAAATATAAGAAATTGACTAAAGAATTAATATTTTTTTAGCATAATTTTAACCATTTTGAAACACAAATTTTAATCAGCAAATTATTTAAATTGACAGAGATTTTTTGCACCTTTGCTAGCACATCAAATTGATAATTATCATGCCTAGTATCTCTAAAAAAGGAGCTTTAATGCCAGAATCTCCAATTAGAAAATTAGTTCCTTATGCAGAAGCTGCTAAAAAGAGTGGTAAAACGGTTTATCACTTAAATATTGGTCAACCAGATATAAAATCTCCCGTTGTGGCTATGGATGCCGTTATGGTTCATTCACTAAAAACACTAGCCTATACTCAATCTGAAGGCTCATTAGAATACCGAACCAAAATAGCTAACTATTACCATCAAAATGATATTTACGTTGATCCTTCTGAAATTATTGTTACTACAGGCGGTAGTGAAGCATTGTATTTTGCATTTGGCTCTATTATGGATGTTGATGATGAAATAATTATTCCAGAACCTTTCTATGCTAACTATAATGGTTTTTCAACGGCTTCTGGAGTAAATGTAGTTCCTGTTATTTCTAGTATTGATGATAATTTTGCCCTTCCTCCTATAGAAGAGTTTGAAAAGCTTATTACACCAAAAACAAAGGCAATTCTGATTTGTAATCCAGGAAATCCAACAGGTTATTTGTACAGCAAAGAAGAACTACTAAAATTAAAAGAGCTAATTCTGAAACATGACTTATTCTTAATTGCTGATGAGGTTTACAGAGAATTTGTATATGACGGAAATGTGCATCATTCTGTTTTGTCAATTGACGGTATTGAACAAAATACAATTATGATTGACTCAGTATCTAAACGCTACAGTATGTGTGGAGCTAGAATTGGCTGCTTGGTAACGAAAAACAAAGAAGTTATACAAACAGCTTTGAAGTTTGCTCAAGCCAGGTTGAGTCCGCCTACATTTGCACAAATTGCATCAGAAGCAGCTTTGAGAACTCCTCAATCTTATTTTGACGAGGTTAAGGAAGAGTACCTAAAAAGAAGAAACCTGCTAATAACTGAGTTACAAAAAATTGAAGGAGTTAAAGTAGCAACACCTAAAGGAGCTTTTTATTGCATTGTAGAGCTTCCTGTAGAAGATACGGATGATTTTGCTAAGTGGTTATTAGAATCTTTTGAAATTGATAATGAAACTGTTATGGTTGCTCCTGCAGCTGGATTTTACTCTACACCTGGAAGCGGAAAAAAAGAAGTCCGAATTGCTTACGTAATACAGCAAGAAGGTTTAAAAAAGGCTGTTAACATTATAAAAGAAGGGTTAAAAGTTTATAACGGTTAATTGCAAATTCAAGAAAACATATCGTTAAAAAACTACAATACATTTAATGTTGATGTAACTGCTAAGCGTTTTGTGTCCATCACTTCTTATTCAGAACTCGAAGCGTTAATAAAGCAAGAATCTAACTTTTTTGTACTAAGTGGTGGTAGCAATATTCTTTTTACAAAAGACTTAAACTGTCTAGTTGTTCATATTAACATCAAAGGAATTACCATTGTAAAAGAAACTGATTCTTCTATCGAAGTTAAAGTAAATGCAGGAGAAAACTGGCATGAATTTGTTTTGTGGTGTTTACAAAACGATTATGGAGGATTAGAAAACCTATCTCTAATTCCAGGAAATGTTGGCACTTCTCCTATTCAAAATATTGGAGCGTACGGTGTAGAAGTTAAAGATCGAATTACCCAAGTAGAAACAATTGAAATTAGCTCTGGTAAAAAAGTGATGTTATTAAATGAAGAATGTCAATTTGGCTATAGAAACTCTATATTTAAACATCAACTAAAAGGAAAAAACATCGTTACGGCAGTTTCTTTTTTACTCACCAAAAAAAACCACAAACTCAATACTTCTTACGGAGCTATTGAAGCAAAACTTTCAGAAATGGGTGTTGCAAATCCCACTGTTCAAACTATTTCTGAAGCTGTAGTTGCCATTAGAAGTTCTAAGTTACCCGATCCCAACAAAATTGGAAATGGTGGCAGCTTTTTTAAAAATCCAATTGTTAAGCAAACTTCCCTCTTACAATTACAAAAAAAATATCCTGATATTCCTCATTATACTATTTCAGAAAAAGAAGTAAAGATTCCTGCAGGTTGGTTGATTGAGAAAGCTGGATTTAAAGGAAAAAAAATTGGCGATGCAGGCGTTCATAAAAATCAGGCATTGGTATTAGTTAATTATGGAAACGCTACAGGTAGCGACATCTATAATCTTGCTTGCCAGATTCAAAATCACATTCAGTCTCAATTTGGAATTCTTTTAGAAATGGAAGTAAACATTGTGTAACTTTCAAAGTTAATATCTACTAAATCCGCTTTTAACTTGTGATGCTCTCAGTTATAGAATTATTACCTTTGTAGTTTAAAGACAAGTAACTATGAAGTTGGTATTAATATCTATTGGTTTATTAGCTTTAGGAATTGCAGGAATTGCTATAAAAATATGGGCAAAAAAAGATGGTGAATTTGCTGGCACTTGTGCTAGTCAGAATCCCATGTTGAATCAAAGTGGAGAAGCCTGTGGTTTTTGTGGTAAAACACCAGATCAATTCGATACTTGTTCAGAACCCGCTCATAAATAAATCAACTAGTGACTACAGTAATTCTGTATTCTTTTGTAACCGTAGCTTTTATTCAGATTGCGTATTATCTCTATTTTGCCAGGTTCTCTTTTGCTAAGCGGAATAATATTGCAAAAAATTCTCCTCCTGTTTCAGTAATTGTTTACATTAAAAATGACGCTGAAAGTCTTAAAAAAAATCTCCCTTCACTCCTACAACAAACGGATTCTCAATTTGAAATAGTTCTAATTGATGATGCTTCTTATGATGATACTCATAACATTATGGAAGATTTTAAAAAGAAACATTCAAACATCAAGCTTGTTTCTGTTAAAAACAATGAGAATTTTTGGGGAAACAAAAAATATGCTTTAACACTAGGGATAAAAGCGGCAACACACGAGAACTTGTTATTTATAGATGTAAACTGTAAGCCTATTTCTAATAATTGGATATTATCTATGGCTTCGCAATTTTCTACCGAAAAAACCATTGTCTTAGGGTATCAGAAATACACTTCTCAATCCCAATCATTTACTAATTTACTGGTTCGTTACGATGTACTTACTACTGCCATTCGTTGTTTTAGTCTCTCTTTATTGTCTAAACCCTACGCGACTATTGGTAAGAATTTAGCATACACAAAATCTGATTTTTTTAGAGTAAAAGGTTTTATTAATCATATACAACTTCCGTTTGGAGAGAGTAATTTTCTCATACAAGAAGCAGGTTGTAAAAACAATACTGCTATTTGCTATCATCCTGATGGTTTTACGGTTTGTGAAAGTCCAAAAAACATAAAAACCTGGTTTCACAAAAAAAGAAAATGGTTTTCTTTAGTGAAGAATTACAAAAAACGTCACAAAATTTTTCTCGGAATCTATTTTATCTCTAAACTCATTTTTTGGGCTCTTCTTCCCGCAGCCTTTTTACTCTTACCTATAAATTGGGTATTTGCAACTTGTTTTTCGTACTTACTAGTTTCTTATATCGTAATAGGGTTCTCAGCCAAAAAGCTAAAAGAAATGCGGGTTCTACCGTTTCTTCTTTTTTTAGATCTATTTTTAGTTCTCTGCCAATTTGCTATATTTAGTGCTAATTTGATTCAGAAACCCGCACATTGGAAGTAAGCGAAGAAAAGCTTCTTGAATATATCAACAAAGCAAAGCAAGGAAACCAAACTGCTTTTAGTTTTTTATTAGATCATTATTGGTCTGATGTGTATAACTACCAATTAAAAAGAATTCAAAGCGATAATGATGCAGAGGATATTACTATTCGGTCTTTTTCTAGAGCGTTTGATAAGATCCACACTTTTGATAGTCAATTTAAGTTTAAAACATGGCTAATAACTATTTCTAAAAATATTCATATTGATTTGCTTCGCAAGAGTAAGTCGAATGTTCAGTTGGAAACAACAGATAATCAAGAAAACGAAGCATATAGCATTGCAGATGATACACCAAGCCCTGAAGATAAAATTATAACAGAGCAAAATTTAGCATCATTGTTATTAGACATAAAAAAACTCAAACCCAAATATCAAGAAGTAATTCAACTACGTTATTTTCAAGAGTTAAGCTATAAAGAAATTGCGCATCAAATAAATGAACCTATAAACAATGTAAAGGTTAAATTACTGAGAGCTAAAAAGTTGCTTGCAGAGATTATTAGCAGACAATAATTTTATTGTGTATCTTTCTGAAATCATAGTAAATACTTTTTTGATTATGAAAAGCATCGTTAAAACTTCATTATTCTTTTTTATTTGCTTCATTATTTATTCTTGTAATAGTGCTAGAAAAGCACAAACTTCTTTAAGTTCTGGAAACTATGATAGAGCTATTGATATTTCTGTAAGCAAGTTACGAACCAATAAAAACAAAAAAAGCAGGCAAGAATACGTACTTCTTTTAGAAGATGCCTTTGCTAAAGCTGTGAAAAAAGATTTAGATAGAATTGATTTCTTAACTACAGATGACAACCCAAACAATCTACAAGAAATCTATGAAACCTATCGTTATTTAAAAAATAGGCAAGAAATTATACGCCCGTTACTTCCTTTACGAGTACTCGATCAAAATAGAGAAGCCAAATTCAGTTTTAAAAATTATAATCAAGAACTGGTTAATTCTAAGAAAAAATTATCTCAATTTCTCTACAACCGATCGCTTACTCTTTTGTCTTCACAAAATAAATACGACGCCAGAAAAGCACATCAACACCTAACTTATATCAATGGAATAAACCGAGGATATAAAGATATTATTTCATTGATAAGAGAAGCTCATCATAAAGGAACGGATTATGTATTTATTGAATTGAAAAATAATACAGATCACATAATTCCTAGACGGCTTGAAGATGATTTACTAGATATCGACACATATGGATTGGATAATTTCTGGACTGCTTACCACACTAAAAAGCTAACAGATATTGACTACAGTTACTCTGTTCAATTTCTTTTTACTGATATTGCTATTTCTCCTGAACGAATTATTGAGAAACAATTTATAAAAGAGAAAACCATTGAAGATGGCTATACGTATAAAGTAGATGAAGACGGAAACCGTATAAAAGATGCTAATGGCAATGACATTAAAATCAAAAAATACAAGGATGTTAGTTGCGAGTTTTATCAATTTATCCAACAAAAAAGCTCATTAATAAAAGGAGATGTAATTGTAACCGATAATTACAGTAAACAACCTATTAATTCTTTTCCAATTGTTAGTGAGTTCATTTTTGAGCATTCATATGCAAGGTATAAAGGAGATGAGAGAGCTTTAACTAACGATCTTCTAGAATTAACTGATGCTGTTAGAACACCTTTCCCTACAACTCCACAAATGATTTACGATACTGGAGAGGATTTAAAACAAAAACTAAAAAGTGTTTTAAGAAGACTTAACTTTAATAGATAGCATCTCTTCTATGAAGAAAAAGTCCATTTTACGATCTTTAGGTCCTGGTTTGTTATTTGCCGGAGCTGCAATTGGAGTTTCTCATTTAGTACAATCAACAAAAGCTGGTGCCGATTTTGGTTTTGGTCTTTTATGGGCACTATTATTAGTAAATATCTGCAAATATCCTTTTTTTCAGTTTGGTCCTAGGTATGCTGCTGCAACAGGAGAAACTTTGCTAGAAGGCTATCAAAAACTCGGAAAAGGCGTATTGATTACATATTACATTCTCAACTTTGCAACTATGTTTACCATACAAGCTGCTGTAACCATTGTAACAGCTGGTTTAGCAGCCAATTTATTCGGTTTTAGTTCTAGTTTAGTTGCATGGTCTTGTGCGCTTCTTTTTGTTAGCTTACTTATTTTAATTGTTGGTAAGTATAAATTGTTAGACAGGCTTATGAAGTATATCATTTTACTTCTTACCATAAGTACACTTCTTGCCGTTATTATCGCTTTTTTTAAGTCAAACACCACTTATGATTTTACACAGATACTTCCTTTAAGAGCAATTGAAATTACATTTTTAATTGCCTTTTTAGGTTGGATGCCTGCTCCGTTAGATATTTCAATATGGCATTCTATCTGGACTGTAGAAAAAGAAAAAACAACCTTTCAAAAAGCTTCTGTAAAACAGTCTTTATTTGATTTTAACATAGGGTATGTAGGCACTCTATTTTTAGGTGTTTGCTTTGTGTTATTAGGAGCATTTGTTTTATACGGAAGTGGCAGAACATTTTCTTCTCAAGGAACTGTGTTTGCCAATCAATTGATTCAATTATACACAAACAACTTAGGTAGATTCTCTTACATAGTTATTGGCATTGCTGCTTTTACCACCATGTTTAGTACTACTATTACTACTTTAGATGCATCTCCCAGAGCAATGGCATTAAGCACAAAACTACTTTCTAACAACAAACTAAAGCTAAATTACTGGTTTTGGATTTTGCTGCTTTCTTTTGGAACGTTCATCATCCTTCAATTTTTTAATGATAATATGGGCTTTTTAGTAAAAATAGCTACTATTCTATCTTTCTTAACAGCTCCGTTTTATGCTATTGTAAACTTTATCTTAATTACAGGAACGCATACACCAAAAAAATACCAGCCTAATATCTACTTAAAAATATTGAGTATAATAGGAATTATTTTTTTAGTAGGTTTTAGCAGCTGGTATTTGAGTAGTTTATAACTATTTTCCTTTGTACCTTTGCTGTAAATTAATAAAAGGATGGCTCAAGACACCTTAATAGCACTCGAAAGAAAGAAAAAGCCAGAGTGGTTACGCGTAAAACTTCCTGTAGGTAAAAAATATACAGAACTTAGAGGATTGGTAGATAAGTACAAGCTCAACACTATTTGTACAAGTGGTAGTTGCCCTAATATGGGCGAATGCTGGGGTGAAGGAACTGCTACTTTTATGATTTTAGGAAACATTTGTACACGTTCTTGCGGATTTTGTGGCGTAAAAACAGGAAGACCAGAAACGGTTGAATGGGATGAGCCAGAAAAAGTAGCTCGCTCTATAAAAATTATGGGAATTAAGCACGCGGTAATTACTTCTGTAGATCGAGATGATTTAAAAGATGGAGGTTCCATTATCTGGGCAGAAACCGTTGAAGCTATTAGAAGAGCTAATCCTAACACAACGTTAGAAACATTGATTCCTGATTTTCAAGGAAATAAAAAACTGATTGATCGAATTATAGCTGTACATCCAGAAGTAGTTTCACATAATATGGAAACGGTAAGAAGGCTTACTAGAGAAGTTAGAATACAAGCCAAATACGACCGCAGCTTAGGTGTTTTAAAATACCTAAAAGAAAACGGAATGCGCACCAAATCTGGTATTATGCTTGGGCTAGGCGAAACGGAAGAAGAAGTAATACAAACCATGAAAGACCTCCGTAATGTTGGTTTAGATGTTATTACCATTGGGCAATACTTACAACCCACTAAAAAGCACCTACCTGTAAAAGAGTTTATTACACCCGATCAATTTAAAAAATATGAAACATTAGGTCTCGAAATGGGTTTCCTATATGTAGAAAGTGGTGCTTTGGTTCGCTCTTCTTACAAAGCACATAAACACGCTAGCTAATATTAACATATTATTATATTTAGGCTGTTAA
Source organism: Bacteroidia bacterium (assembly GCA_030428865.1). Classification (GTDB taxonomy): domain Bacteria; phylum Bacteroidota; class Bacteroidia; order Flavobacteriales; family Flavobacteriaceae; genus Polaribacter. The sequence continues at coordinate 319,922 of JAUIEK010000003.1, forward strand.
ATGTTAAAGAAATTAAAAAATAATTATCTTTTTAATCTTTTTGCCTAATTATTCATTTTTGGCACAGTAATTGTTAATTTTCTTTTGAACAAAGTAAGCTTTGTTTCATTGTGTAAATTATTTGAATTAGTTGATTAACAAAAGCCCTCTTAAATTTAAGAGGGCTTTTGGTTTTTTATATCGTTGTTTGTCACTTTCCATAATGATAGCGACAAGCTGCTATTAACAATTGTTTGTTTTCGTATTTGTAAACCAACCGATGTTCTGAGGTTATCCGCCTTGACCAATAACCTTGTAAATCACCTTTTAAGGCTTCGGGTTTTCCAATACCTTCAAAAGGTGTTCGTATACAACTTTTAATCAGTTCATTAATTCGTTTTACTAGTTTTTTATCAACTTTCTGCCAATACAAATAATCTTCCCAAGAAGAAATAGACCAAATTAATTTCATCTACTCAATTAAGTCTTTTTCTACTCCTTTTCCTGCTTCTAGTTCTTTAATAGAGTTTAGTAAAATGTCTCTATTTTTACCGGTTAATAGATAAGTTGTTTCCTTTAGTGAATTGTATTCATCTAATGATATTAAAACGAGGTCTTTACCGTTTTTACGTTTGATGATAATGTCACTTACGTCATTGATTACTTTATCAAGCCAATGTTTTAAATTTGAACGAAATTCTGTATAGTTTACTGTTTCCATACTGCAAATATAAAAAAAGTACTCAAAAAAGTACTTTTCAGCTAAAGGGGTTTCTGTTTTGTTCCTCTAAAATTGATTAACTCTATAACCCCTTTTCGTGGTTTTATTCGATAAATGATATAGTTGTTTTTATCGATCAATCCTTTGCGAACATTTTTATATTTTTCTGTTGGTAGGCAAATTTCTGGATACTTACTAATTCGCTCTAAAAAATCTTTTAGTCGTTGCTCTAAATTTAGAATTTCTTTTTCTGTCCATTCTTCTTCTAAATAATCAAGAACATTCTGCAATCCTTTTTCTGCTTGCGGTGTCCAAATGATTTTTAATGCCATTTATCAAAACGTTTCATTACAGTTTCATTAGCAATATACTTACCTTTATCTGCCTGTAATAATCCTGTTTTTATTTCGTCTTGTTCTTCTTTAGTCATCTCATCCCACCAATCGACTTGCTCCTCTTCAAACACTTTTTTTAGCTTCGCTAATAAGCTTTCCTTTTGTGTCTGTAATAACAAGTGCATCAATTCTAACTTTGTAGTCTCAATACTCATAACTCTAGAGTTTACATTCATAACAAAGATAATTTATTATTCTTATTTTGATTTACTGATTGAGTAATGTTTGTCAATATCATCTTTTACTTTTTAACAAGTAATTTCTACTTTTAAGACTACTTCTTTAAAACCAATCATAAATTTCTTGCTTATTAGTTGCATAGGCTACAAATCCGAACTATCGAGATAACATTAGGAAAAATGAGCGATTTTTCGGATATTTAGGTCTTAATTTTAAGCAAAATGGCAACAGTAGACAATATCCGAAATGGATTGATTGACAAAATACTATGCTATTAAGAATAAAGATTTTTTAGTAGCTCTTGACAACTTAATTACACTAAGTTCTTCGGAATCTGACACTATTGAATTAACGAAAGAACAAAAAATTATGCTGGAAATGAGTGAACAGGATATCAAAAACGGAAAACTAATTTCTCAAAAAGCTATGGATAAAAGGAATCTGGAATGGCTAAACGCAATGTAATTTGGACACGAACAGCAGATATCCAATTTGTGGGAATTTTAGAGTATTGGTCAAAAAGAAATAAGTCAAATACCTACTCGAAAAAACTTATGAAATTTATAGTTTCTGCTTCATAGCAAGATTGAAATACATAAATTTACACTTTTAAACACAATCTTTTTGAATATACCAAGCTTTGATGCCACTAGCTACAAGCTAGCGGGAGCGGGGAGACCTTATCTTATTTTAGTAACTATTTTCAAACCATCAATATCAATGACTTCACATAGTACCGAATGCCCAACATCAAAATAGTCTAATTCATGTTTGGTTATTGGGCTTTTATATCCTTTTAATTTATAACTTGTTTCATCTAGTATGAAATAGTCTGATATACCATCGCTTAACTTAAAAATCCAATTACTTTCAGTCGTAAAACTTACTTCCCTAATCTTTAATCTCATGTCAAATAAATTTAAGGTCTTATTACTCTGCTAATGTCATTAAGGTTAGGAACAAAATACTGTGTTCTACCTCCAATCCAAAGAAATTGCATAGCAGCTCTACCTTTATAAACTGCTGTGACGACAAGGTTAATCCATGATTTTCGTTTTTGGATACGTAATATTATTTTTTTCTAAAGACTCTAAGAATAATGATAATTTATTTTTAAATATTTTTTCTTCTTTCTCATCCCTTATATCGACATCTAAAAAACTACCCCAACCAAACCAGAGGTTTTTATTTTTAACTTCTTTTTTAAATTTTGAAAAATCACTCTTAATATGTTTCAGTAAAAGAATTAATCTCCTTGATTGTGAAACATGACCATTGTCTCTTAAATAAGAATATAACGAGATCAATGTTTTTTCTATAGATTCTATATTGTTCATTCAAAAACCTACTTTAGTTATTTTAACAAAACTCTTCTCAGGATAGAGTCCAATCAAAGATATAAGTCAATATTCTATAAAATAGAGGCTTTTTTTTAGTCTTTTCTTTCTTGTTAGCTTTATCTCTTTCCATATTTTCGGATGTAATTTATTGATATATAAAAACGAAGCAAACCTAATAAAAATATAGAGGTTAATACTAACTTTTACAAAATTGCAATGCTAAATAAAGCATTTGCTTAACTGGCATTTTTTTGTAACTCCAAAAGCTTTTTTGCTGCTTCGATAGCTTCTGGAAGGTATTGGGTTTTATTTTAATAATTTAATCAAAGATTAATTCACAGCCTTTATTTCTCACTATTAGGTTTGATGTATTATGTTCTGTCAATGCTGTCAATAAATCATTTGACAAAAATAAGTCTACAGCTCCTTGGACGCTGATAATTTTTCTTTTGCTATATTTTTTACTCAAAACAATTTTTTTCTCTTCCAAAAAGGGCGTTTTTTCGATTTGTTCGAGATACTCTTCGTAAGTGTTGATTTGAATGTGTCCTTTATCTTCTATATAAAATGACGATTTAGAAAAATTAATTTCCCTACTAGGAATCATGTTTATAAAAAAGAGATAGTATTTATCCTTAATACCATCTATTTTTATTTCTCTCAAATGATAACTTTCTTCGATATTTTCAAACTTTCTTAAGCAATCTACAACCCTTTGGCTTACAATATATTTGTAACCCAAAAAGTAAGGCGAAAAAGTCATTATATCTGTAAGTTTCGCTTTCTTTAAAAGATGTGCTTTTAACGTAGAAATTTCAATACCTTTTATAGAGTCTTGGCTCTTCAAAAAATCATTTATATCAAAGTTCAATAGTATTTCCGAGATAGCTTTGTAGTTTGTGTTCTTTTTGAGTTCTTTCCCTTTGAACTCCAATTGATACACTCCATTATTCACACCTATCACACTTGGCTCTGCCGATGTTGTTATTTGATTATACATTTTAGTTAAACTGTCTAAAATAGTCGTTAAGTTTCAACCCACTATCATAGGCTTTATTTAAAGTTCTATTTAATTCTCCTTGTAAACTTTTTAAACTACTGGAATTCAAGTTTCCTCTTTGAATGAGCTGTTCTATTTTTCTTCCTACATATTTATTATACTGAGGATGATTACCGTGAAAAGGAGTCGGTAGCTTTTTTAGGTTGAAACCACCATCTCTCAATAAAAATTTACCTAGGGCAGGATATTTTTTGAAAAGAGCTTTTGGAATAATATGATGCTTTTGGATTTTGAGTGTTTTACCTAATAATCTCGCTAAGTAACTACCCCCATTTTTAATACCTTGACCAGCTGGACCACCTATCAATTCTAAACCGCCAGATGCACCAACTGGTTGTCCAAATACAAATAGCTTTGGCTTTTTGAATAAATAATCCATAACATTTGCAAAACTTAAACCACCGTATGAATCTACAGAGTCATAAAAATCATAGTATGCCTGGGCCATGTCAGGACTATCTGTAACACCAAGCCAACCTGTTTCATTAGCAAAGAATTTAGCTTTTTGAAAATCAGAATCACTTACAAGTATTGTCTTATCTATACCGTCGTGAACTTCTACTTGTTCTCCTGTATTTATATTTTCATAGATAGTATCGTCTTCCCCACCATCAGAGTCGATTCTTATTATAGGATTGTTCCCCATCCCTAAATAAGGAGAATCATATTGCCCTGCCGGATCAGTAGTTAACCAACGTCCAATTCTACTATCCCATAAACGTAATTGAAAGGCTTCCTTCCCAGTTTCTGGGTCTTTTTCTTGTCCTTGATATGCATATCTATAAGGCTGTCCTCCTACAATTTGCCTGCCTGGCATGGGCATACCAAAAGGGTAGTAGTCTGTTGCAGAAACCAATGCTACTGCACTAATATTTGTGATTTTTTCAATTTTTAAATCATCATACCATACTGTGCCTGCACTGTCATATCCTCCACCAAACGTATCGATTCGAAAATTAATCCTATCTATATTAGAAGGAACCTGTACTGTTTTTTCTAAATATACCCACTGGTTTCTGGTGCTTGATATTTCTGTTTCATCTACCGCAGTAAAATAATTTGTTTCTCCATTTTCATTCATAAAAAATACAAATCGAACCCTTGGACCGGTAGAGTAAAACCATCCTGAAAATTTATAGTCGGTCGCTACTATATTATCTATAGAAACCCATGTATTGCTATGTGCATATTGATACTGATTGTAATCAGGATTCTCGATCTTAACAGAAGTATTACCGCTGTAAGACCTTTCTGTACTTATCGTAGCTGATATCCCATGCATGGCGCCTTCGCTATCCCAACCCGAGCTGTTTTCTAAATCATCAAAAAAGACCGTTTCCGTATACTGCATAGTTTCATTACCATCTTTGGCTATTACAGCACGTACATTGCCCAAATGGTCGGTTAATTGGTATACGCTGGTGTTTGTTGTTCTATTGTAAACACCCAAACGAGCAGCTCCGTAAATAGCATGTTCTTGTAATTGGTTGTTTTCATAAATAGCTATTGGGTTGCCAGAGGCATCTCGTACATAAAATGTGGTGATACTCACACCATTATTGTAGCTAACTTTTCGAGTTCTATAACCTTTGTCATCATAGAAGAATGCTACTTTTAATTGGTTTTCATGATATATTTTGGTTACCAAACCACTTGCATTGTATTGGTACCGTACGGCTTCTCCTATATTTTCTACCAATTGCCCAATGGTATTGTACACATAATTGTTTGCTGCTTGTGTTTTTAAATCTTGTGCATTGGTAACGTCTGTTACAGCATCTACTACGTGGTCTAACTGGTTGGGTTTATCGGGCCTGTAATGGTACGTAAAATTATCCATCGCATTGCTGCCGTTTTCCGTTTGTTTATTCCTAATTAACGTACGAATGTTTCCATTAGCATCGTACGTAATGCCGTGTACTTTGTAATCATTTGCTTGGTAGGCGTTTCCATTACCTGCTACTCTTGCAGAAAAGCTTACCGATTCGGTTGCTGTAATATGAAACCCAGGTGCTAATACAACCGAGTTGTTGGCTACAACTTCTTGTGTCTCAGAAACCGTTGTATTCATCGTAACATCTGCTGGGTTATCAGGATTTAACGAAGCTTCTAAAAAAGTAGCTTCTTCTAGCCAGTTATTCTTATTATAGTGATAACGGTATTGCAACGGATTGCCACTTCCTAATGAATTTTTGGTACTCCACGTCATTCCCTTTATATTTCCGTTGTATTGATCGTTATCCGAGCTTGAATTTACAAAAGAATAGTTAGAATTCCTACGGTAATCGCCAGTGTAATAATCTAAGGTCATTCCAAACAGATCATTATCATCTGCCTGAGTTAAATCAGGATGGTTAATCGCCTTTAATTGCCCTGCCAAATTGTACACATAATCAATATTCTGAATACCTTCTGCCAGCGTAGTGCGTTTTAACGCACCTGTTTCGTAATAAGAATAATTAGCATGTGTGGTATAGGAAACGTCATCTGTAGAGGTTTCTACCATTTCCAATTGTTGCACTGTATTGTATGTATAACGATGGATAAAACGCTCTGCAGGCACATTTTTTTGATAAATTACTTTAGCTACTTGGCTAGTTACAGGGTCGTATTGGTAATCAATCGTTTTTACGCCCAACTCTGCAATGTTTTGCGCAATCCATTGCACACGGCCATACACATCGTAACTGTAATAAGTAGTGGTTATTACATTACCCGTTTCGTCTTTATTGTATGTTTTGGCCACATTGCCCGATAAAAATGTTGGGTTTTGGTGTGATGCCAGCAAACCTAAGTTAACCAATTCAGAAGGGTTTTGCAGCGCATCATACACTGTATAATGTTGTTCTTTTCGTGTACCTGAAAACTCTTTAATAGCAGGATTTAACGTGCTAAAATCGCCTACAGCTACGCCGCTTTCTACAGGTCTGCCGTACGCATCGTAGTTGGTATATGAAAACTCACCCGCCAGCAATTGCTTGCTGTTTTGAGAAAAGCGAATTTGCCCATCGGTACGATACTTAAAACGTGCCTCTCCTTCATCAGGAGATTTTGTATAAACAAGCTGACCCAACACATTATATTGAAATTCTGATGTTAGATTTTCATTGTGATTGGTTGTAGCGGCCACGGTTTGCAAAGAAGCTGAGTTAAAACCTAAAGGCTGTAAGGTTTTAACCAATTTCCCTACTTGGTTGTAGTAGTTTAATGAATAATCGTAATAATTTACGTTATAACGAACACCTACAGCATTTGAATTTACAGGTTCTATTTGCCCTGTACTTTTGTTAATGTAGGTTAAATGAGCACTTGGTTTTAGCGGTTCTGCTCCTATATATTCTATGCGATAAAAACCAGCAGGTAAGGTGCTAGGTGTTGACGAAAAAACTTGTTCGGTTTTTAGATTATACACCTTGTAATTGCTTAGGCTTCCTAAAAACTGCAGGGTATTATCACAACCTTTAGCAATGTGAACATCTACATATTTTTGTTCTCCTATTAATGATAAAACCGGATATTGGTGAGGCCTGCTAGAATCTTCTTCAGATTCGCCAGCTCGAGCAGCCGCCAATGTTTTACCATCACTATCTGTAAATACCACCGATTCGTTTCCTTGCACATCTTCTACCACTGTTTTGATAGCTTTTAACCAGTTGATTTTATAATTTGTACTGTTCGCTACTGTTTGTATGTCTGTATCTCCAATAGTTGCTTGTAGTTCTTCACAAGTATTCCACGCACCAGCTAATAATACGCCATCATCTCTGTCTTGGTTAGTAATACCAAAACCAGCTGCTGTGATAATTTGCACGTATACTTCAACGTCATTATTATCCCTTATTTTATAAAATTTGCCTATAGATAAAGGGAATGCTGCATGAACATTAATGCTGTAATTATGATGATCGTATTCTATAAGGTTGGGGTCTATACAATCAGCCGAAGATTGAATTCTTCTTACTCTGTAGTACGTTCGAGTAGTATTTTCTTGATTAGGCAATCCTTTAGGGTTTACGTAAGCTTCTTTTAAACCTGGTGATTCTGGAAATGCGTTGTAGCCAAACACATAATACATTTCTTGCACTGCTGGCATGGTAAAAGAATATCCTTGTCGCCAAGCATCATTTAATTTGTTTCCGCCAATAACTTGTTTAACCGCTCCTGGATTTAACTCACTATAAATAGTTCTGCTATAAGGCCTATCAGTAATATCTTGCAAAGGTTCATCTGTATTGGCATTACTATAATACCAACCCAACGTGTTTACTTCGTTTCCTACTGGGCTGGGTTCTTCTACATTACCTGATTCAAAATTAGAACTTGTATAATTTGCTCCACCTGGTGTTTTTATAAAATCTTTTTTATATAAGAAGCTTTCGGGCGTTCCTCTAGAAGAAATAGGCGCAGATAAACTGGAAAAAGCAGGCCTGTTCTGATTGTCGTACAAGGTTTGTGATGCCCAAACTCGCTGTTCTTTAAAATCGTACGTTTGTGTTTGCAAATGCGTTCCTAGTGGTGTAAAGTAACTTTTAGAACTCCCTATTTTTCTACCAGCAATGTCAAATGTTTCTGAAGCTGTCCAGTTTATATCTCCATCAGGAACTGGGCAACCATTACCCGATCTAGGATTCGGATCGTTTGGACATAAATCACTATTGTTGGCAACCTTACCTGGTATTTCCCTACAGGCATACTCTGGTTCTGCATTAAAATCTCCATAGCCATCTCCGTCTGAATCTGGATAGTAATTAACTCCATCAGAACAATTAGGTGCTCCCATTTGCTCTATATGAATACTAACTGTTGTTCCTCTTGATGTTCTACCTATGATAGTTGCTGTTCTATCAGCTGTAGAGGTGTTTTGAGATACGTTAATATCTATGCCCAAAAGCGGAGAACTTGTTGGAAGAGAAACCCATGAATAACTACTTGAAAAAGAAAACATTTCTAAAGAACAAGGCTCTTGATCTACTCTTGATATTACTGGTTCTATCCTAAACCGAATTACTTGTTCGGCAGCACTTATTAATGCCGGGTTTGTATTTGAATTTATAGCATCATTGTACGTAACGGAATAATCGCAATAGTTGTTTCCGTCACCACCAATTTCGTCTTCAAATCTATCTTGTGCAATTGTTGCTACAATTGCTGAGAGTAAAAAAATAACAGTTAGTATAATCTTTTTCATAGACTTATTGATTTTTATAGTGCTTGTTGTATTTTTTTACAAGTTTAAATCCTCCTGTAATTGTACCTTGGTCTATAACCTCGCTATATACTTCACTCAGTTCTCCTGCTTTGTTATACACATATTTTGTAGAAAGGCCATTAGCGCCTGTTATGTATTCTACTTCGTCATATTGGTTGTATACATAGCTAGTCATAGAACTAGCTACAGGATGCAATCTGAAATCATCTAAATCAATCGTTCCGTTTGCACTAGTAATGGCAACAGTGGCTCCTGTTGTAGGAATCGTAATGTAGCCATTCAGTTGTGTCCAGCTACCAGCAGTTACTGTTTCGCCTTCACGGAAAAGAACAGTTGCTCCATTTACTTTGATTCTGGCTTGGTCTTTTTGCGGAGTTTTTACCCAAACAGAAACTTTAAATTTTTCTCTGCCATCAGTACGATCATTACCGTCAGCAGGATTATTAATTGCCGGCACATTTACTTCAAACGCATTTTCACCTGGGCTAATTCTAACAAGATAGCTCCCTGTATGAGACGTAGCATCTAACTCTCTACCCAATGATTTAATTTCTGAATCGAAATAAGTAGGATCTGCATCAATTGTGTACTCTGCGCCACTATAATACATATCTACATAGGCAGCGTTTGCTGTTGCGATTATTTTTGAGTTTGTATCTCCTACTTTTGATGCTGCGTAATTATCATTAACGTCTTTAGATTCTAACGGTAATGAAAAATGATTATACCTTGTAATTTCTGATACTTGCTTCCATTTAGCATTCGTTTGGGTAGCCCCTACACCCCATTCAAATCCATCATCAGTTGCTTGATTAAAATCTAGGTAAGTTCCGTCTGTATCTAACTGCCCTTCCCAAACATATGATTTGTGCTTACGCCATATTTTTTCACTTTCATTTTCTGGGCTCGTTTGTGAACCTTTATAATCTCTGTACGTCCAGTTACTATTCCAGGTAGTAATAGCCGCACTAACAACTTTTTCTGTATTGTTTTGATCTATTAAATATGTGTAATTTGCTGCAACTTGTGCCAGCATATTTTTGTTGTTTGCGTTATCAACCATGCTACCCATGTTAGAGTACCTATAGTAAGCCGGTATTGTTTTTGTTTTGAACTTAAGACCGTTGCTACTATGTGTTGTTGTTTCTAAAACCTGACCTGTGAGAAAGTCGTATTTATCAATACTTTTTGTAATTCTGTTTCCTCCTACCGTGTTAATTGTTTTTTCAAGCACATTAGGATAATCGATCTTACTCGTAGAACTCACATAAAATTTTTCTTCGTCATCTTTTATAACTCTCTTATAAGATTTATGAGATTCTTGAGTAACACCTATTTCCTGGTTCCCGTTTAAGTTTTGCTTATATATATTCTCAGTCATATTTAACAACTGGTTAGCTGCATTATAAGTTTTTATAGACTTTATTCTACCAATATTGCCTAACCTACTTTCTATCGTGAATTTATTGGCTATCACTTTTCCATTTTCAAAAGTTGTATTTTGATTTTCTTTTACTCTAAAGCATTCTCCTAAGCTAAAAATATAACCTGGCTCTTCTTTTTGCGACTTTAAAGTTTCAAATTCATATATTGTTTTTCCTAAAAAGTTTCCATCTCCATCTTTATTCTGCATTTCAACTTCCTCATACATAACAAGAGGCGCAGGTAGTTCTGAAGCATAAGGGATACCTCTAGGTTCTTTCGACGGAGCATACGAAGTAATTCCATTTTTATAGATATATTCTGTGGTAGCAATGTTTTTCATATCATTACTTACTGCAATACTTTTGGTTCGTATACCGCCCGCCAAATTTTTTTTGTTGATTCCATAAACAACCAAATCATAAGCACAATTATTTCGATTAGAACAGTTGTTCGAATCGTAGTTGTGTAAAGAAGATTCCTGACCAACTTCTATTTCTATCCAATTTGAATCTACTGCAACCACTCTTACACCAAACGATATTGAAATTCTTGGTGTATTATCTTCAACCCTATAAAAAATCATATAACGGGAATTCTCTGAAAAATATTGGTTTGCATCTAAAGAGTTTTTAAAATATACACGAACAGCATTGTTTCTTATACTTATGACAGATTCTATGTTATCAAGACCTACTTCTTCATAAGAAGCAGCCTCTGTATAATATTCATCTGATTCATATTCCATTTTAATTCTTCCTCCTGTAGGAGTTGTAATTTGATTTAAACTCCAAACAGAAGGATTCCCTTTGTAATACCCCCAAGCATCAATATAATCTTCCACGTTATTTTGTGGATACGGAATAGAAGGACTTTTATACTCAAATTTATAAGGAGGTACAATTGCTACTCCTCCTTTTCCTTTAAAATGAAGTTCGTTTAGTGTTAGTTTTCCATATCCTGTTTCTGTACCTGGAGCATTCCTTGCCAAACGATAATCATGCGTGAATTCTATCACTTGGCTAGCTTTAGATTCTAAATCCAAACCTTCGATATCTTTGATATCTAGGACTTTCTTATGTTGGTTTATATTAAACTCTCGTAAATGTTTATTTGGATGCTCAAGATAAAGGTTGGTTTCAATTCCCCAAAAAGGACTTTTTTCACCTCTCCTATTAATTACCATCTCAAATGTAAGTTTATTAGCCGCATTATTAACGCTGCCGATACGCACATGTTTATTAAGCATTCCTGTTTTTTCTAAATTAATCGAAACTCCAGCAGCTTTTGAAATGTTGTCTAAAGCATTTGTGCTATTTCGTATTAGAATGATTTTTTTCAAGCTAAGCATTTCATGCTTATGAAAATTTAAGTTGATAGAATTTATTTTTGTACCAGTAACATAAAACACTTTCATCCAATAATTAGGAGGGAAACCTATTGTTTTTTCTGGTATGGTCCACCAGCTATTATTAACTAGATTAATATCTCCCATAGCAGCTTTAGTACTTTCCCAATAATGTTCATTATTTCCATAAAAAGAACCATAAACTCTATCTCCTGGGCTTAAAACAACTTTATTTTCTTGTGAAGCAAATTCTTTATTGTATGTATAAGATTCATTTATGTCATCCTTTCTCAATTCTTTAACAAATAAGGCCGTATGGGTTCTTGTTTTAATGGCATCAAGGTAATATACTTGTTTACGCCCCCAAGTGTAGGAATAACTTTTTTTGGTAGGGTCTTCTGGATTTAGATGCTCTTCTACTCGTCCTCTAGGAGTTCTCCAGATATATCCATCAGACCATTTTCCATAATCAAATTCTACCCAATACCCATAATCGGCTTCATCCACCCTACCATTTCCGTTTTTATCAAAATAATCGGGTCCTGTAATTGCTGTTAATAACCAATGGGTAGCATAGGGGGAAGTTTTTTGAATTTCAAAAAAATTATCGTCTTCAGAATCTACATCATCTCCATTACCATTTACTTTTTGAAAGTTTTTATAAAAGGTTTCAAAATTATAGACAGGTAGGGAATAATGGTATGTTTTTCCATCCATTGTGGTAACCCTAAAAGCTCCTATTCCATCATCTAAAAAAACAGAAGTATCACTACGGTTTAACTTATAATTTTGTTCTCTTGCCTCAATTAGTCCGTGCGCCAGATTATCTCTAATTTCTTTATTCGTAAAAGTTTCTATAACATTTCCTTCTCGTTTTCTATTGTCGAGGTTTGACAGACTTTGGAAATTAGTGTAAGTAGTTGTGTTAGACGAAAGAAAATATTCCATGATATGGTCACTATGTACAGAAGGTAAAAATGGAACTTGATTTATATTAGTAGTTTCTAAACGTAAAAAAGAGTTATACACATTGGTAAATGTGAAATGTTTTTTTCGAATAGCCTCATAACCTGGGCCATTAGATATTCCTGTTGATGGGGGAGCTTTATACTCAGAAATATCATAATTTAAGTATTGAGTATACTCATTATCCTGATTTTGCTCTCCTCTTCCTCTGCCAGACAAAATTAATTCAGCATTTGTGTAAGGCTGCATGTTGCCGGACAATCCTTGAGCATTAATGGCATAATTGTCATAATTAGGTAATACTAAATTATTTTTTAAACGGATATTGTTATTTTCAAGCAAGTCGTCATACGATTGTGAATTATCGAATTTTTGGATGATATTAACATCCATAAAATGATTTTCTTTCATTAATCGTGATAAATTATCACTATTAGAGTATGTTTTAAGCTTGTTTGCCTCTACAGGGTAAAGCATTCCTGAGGTATATAGGTTTGAATATTTAAATAAAGAATATTTAACTTTTGTATGATTAAACGAAGCATAAAAAATATAGATAGGAATAAAAAAACCACTAGAAGAAACAGTAATGTCATAATCACCAGAATCTATAGTTTGTGTAGAGGTAGAAATACCAGCTCCATAACCGTTTACTTTTGCATTAAAAGAAGCTCCTTGAGAAGAAAAGCTAATTCCAACAGAAGTAGTTCTAGCAGTTCCTTCTGCAATTCCATTTTGGAAAGTCCCATTACTTTTACTAATTGAAACTCCTCCAGATAACCCAGAATTGTAATTATAATTTAAACTCACTCCTAAATTAGCAGCTCCTCTCTTAGTTCCAGAATATCCAACACCAACTCCATTAGTGCTAAAGCTAGCAGAAAAGCCACTATACCCTCCATTAATTCCAACGCCATTGGTGCCTATACGCCCCCCTACACTAACTCCATTTTTCCATCCTATACCTGCCTCTACAAAACCTCCAAGAGATTGGTTAGAACCCCAGGATAACCCTAAGCCAACAGAATATTTACCTTTAAGGGTAACTCCTGCACTAAAACTATAATAATTCTCATCCCAACCTTTATCATAAAAAAACTCACTGTAATTTGTTTTTCCCCAATCATCAGGGTACCCGTTTACAGAACGGTTAATAGCTCCAGGGTTTAAACTCCAGCCCAAGCCTACCCAAGAAGCTTCTTGATCCATTGCAATACCTGCATGGTAAGATAGCGCTATAGGATAGCCTCCTTCTGGAGATGGTACATTTAGTAATGGGAGTACATAACTAAATCCGCCCGTAACTAAATTTACCATATCTGTTGCATCTACGGGTTCAAAAGATGCTGCTTCAGGAGAGTTTGGCCCTTGAGCGCTAAGCTGTTTTACGTTGAACAGCGTCAATAAAACAATTATGAGTAATATATATATTGATTTGTAATTTTTCATAGCCTCTTAATTATTGGAGTTGGTATTGTAAAAGCGTTTTGATTTCACTATATCACTTTGATCCTTAAAGTCTTTTTGTAGGGTTTTCAATTCTTGAATTGCTTTATTGATCTTTTAAATTTATCAATTGTAGGTTGTCATCTACCCAACCTTTTTCTGTAAGCCTTATCAAGCCATGTTTCTCGTGATATAAATAATCTCCTGTTACTGCTTTTGCTGCAAAACCAACATCAAAGTTTTTGATGCATATGGTTTGCCCATCGGGTAAATCAACCTCTTGTCCGTTACAATCATCTTTACTGCAAGAAAAAAATATCGAGAAAGTAAGTATTGCTATAATAATTCTAGTATTCTTTTTTACTATCATTTTTCAATCAAATTTATTTGTAATTGATTCCTAATTTTTTCCGTTTGTATTTTAAACTTAACCTCTCCTGTATAGATTCCTAAATCTTCTATGGTAAAATTTAGATGTTTTTCTTGTAAGTATTTATCATTTTTTGAGTACACAAAAAGCATGGTGGTAGCACCACTCATACCATACATTCTTGGGTAGCTATAATCTACTAAAGGAATGGTGTCTTTTGCAACAGTAAAAAGATGCACTTTTTGATCCATCTCAAAAGCTAACTGGTTTACCATAGCGCCAAACTCTTGTCTGTTCTTTGGAGTTACACTCAGCAATTCCTGACCATTTTTTGACATAGAAACAGTGAAGTACAAATACTTTTGGTACTTCTTTCTCAGTTTTTGAATTGCCTGCTCACGCTCTTTTCCTGTCAAATTTTCTGATAGTTCTTGTTCAACTAGTAAATCTGTAGGCTTGTATAGTATGGAAAACTCATAACCATTTACATTTTTCTGCTGCAAATAGCCATTCTTAGGATCTTTTATGTACGCATACAATTCCTCTTTGCTATCAAACGTTTTTGAAGTGCATGAGAAGATTAAAAAAGTGACTAATAATACGGAAAGCTTCTTCACTGCTTATTCCTTTTTTCAATGGCAATTTTCTATCAAAATAGATAGTCTATTTCGATTATTCTTTTTTTCCTTTAAATTCGGTGTTAAGACCTTCTAGTATCTCATTGGTTAGATCAGTAGCTTCATCTGCATACATAATGTTTCCGCTAGAATTTGCTCCAAAGATAATTCTATAGCCTTTTTTCTTGCCGTATTCTTTTACATAATCATTAATATCATTAATAACGGTTTGAGTGGCTTTTTTATCTTCATCCTGAATTTGCTTCTGAATAGCTTGCTGGTAATTATTGATTTGCTGCTGCTTATTACCAAGCAACTCTTGCTTTAAAGCCAGTTCTTTTCTTGTATACCTAGCACGTTCTTTTTCGTACTGTTTTAATTCTTTTTGCCAATCAACTACCAAACTATCAACATTGGATCTAAGAAGTTTCGCTTTTTTTTCAAAATCGGCACGAACAATTTTTGTTCGGTTATATCCTTCTAATAACTTGTTAACATCAACATATACCAATTCTGAAGATTGATACGATTTGTAAACAGCAAATAAAGAAACTAGTAAAGCTATTACAGCTATAATTGGAAGTGTTTTTTTCATGTAAATTTTGTTATTATAAAGCAATTTTTTCTGCGCTGCAAAAGTAAAAAAACTCTTAATTAAAGGAAAGAAAAAAGAGTGTTTATTTACATCAAATTGCTCATCGTAAACATAGGTAAATACATGGCAATCAAAATAATTGCGACAATGCTACCCAAAACTAATATTATAATAGGCTCAATGGTAGAACTGATAAGTTTTGCTCTGTAATCTACTTCTTCATTGTACTGATCTGCCAATCTTTTAAAAATAACTTCATTCTGATTGGTTTCTTCTGCAACTTTGATAAGTGAACTCATTCTTGAGTCAAAAATCTTTTGATTCTTAAAACTTTCATACAACGATTTTCCTGTTAACAATTGCTTAGCCATTTTGTCTAACGCTTTTTCAACAGGTAAATAATTAATCATCTTTTTAGTGAGTTCTAACGCTTCTAAAATGGCTACTTTAGAGGATGTTAGTAAATACATTGATTGTGTGAATTGAGCTAATTTTATTTTACGCTGAAACTCTCCTACAAAAGGAATCTTCATCAAGATACCTGTGCGCAAACCACGATACCAGTTTTTATTTTTACTGATCAATCCTACTAAAACAAGAATGAGAATAACAAGTAATCCATGGTAAAAATAACTCGAAAAGTAATTTGAAAGTGATATGATAAACTTTGTAATACTTGGTAACTCTTTATTGTTTTGTTGAAAGATGCCTTCAAACATAGGCACCACAAATTTTAGCATAAACGTAATGGCTAAAAATGCAGTAATCAATACAATGATGGGATAAGAAAGTGCACTAGAGATCATTCTTCTTTGCGCATTTTTTCTTTTATAAAAATCAGCTAATTGTTCAATTACTTTTTGTAGCGATCCTGTTTTTTCTCCAATCTGAATTGAGTAATATTCGTACGGAGAGAAATCTTTTTTGAGCTTCATGCTTTCAAACAACGATCTTCCTTCAATCAAGCTATTTAAGATAAATTGTAACCGTTCTTTGTCTTTTTTCTTCTTTTGCTCCTCAATAGAAATGGTAAGTGCATCTTTTAGCGTAAGACCTGATTTTAATAATACATTTAGTTCTGTATAAAAAGCCTCTTTCTTTTTATTTGAGAAACCATGATTTGCAAACAGGTGAATTTCTGTCTTTAACAGTTTGTCAATATCAAAACCTGATGGCTTCTTGCTATCTTGTATGTTCTTTAAATCAAACCCCATTTCTATTTGTTCATATAAAATGCTGCATCATTTCGTTTACTAATGAATAATCTGTTTGGAGTGTAAACTCCTTCTACTTGCAGATCAATGGCATCAATAACTCCTTCTTTTTTTATATTTCCTTTTTCGTAAACAGCATTTACTTTCATTTGTATGCCTAATGTATCTGCATTTCTTAATAGATATCCACTTCTAAATTTATACTCTACGTTTTTATGGTTTGGATCTTCTATGCGTAAAGCATTATCGTCTGTATTGTAATAAATAGATTTTGATTGAAATTCTTTAAAAAACTGTCTTTCAAGCACATATATTTTTTGCTCTAACTCAAACATTTTTTGCAAGTTTTTAACTTGTTTCTGAACTGAATTTAATGCGTAGAAAGCGCCTGTTACCAGAATTCCAGAAACAGCCATTACCACAAGTAGTTCACTTAACGTAAATGAAGAAACTTTCAACACTTTCATTTATATACTTTGTAAGTTGAATTCATACTGCTTATCTGATTCTTAACTGTAACAGTTAACAAAGTATCTTGAATATTTAATTCTCTTTCAAATTCCAATAACCAATTCCCTTTCTCTGTTGTTAGTGGAAGTTCCAACTTGTTGTTTTTAAAAAAATATATTTGCTTATTTACCTCTTGTTCTACCGAAAAACTACTGGATTTAATTTTTCTTTCTAATAAATTGGATATAGAAAGAATGGTAATACCGAATACAATCATAATAATAACAGTACTGACCAATGCTTCTACTAAACTTGAAGCGGATATTTTCTTAAACAACTTTATTCCAACCATTTTGCTATACCTAATTCAGTAATTTTCCCTAGTTGCAATCCCAAATATTCTTTTGGAAGCTTTGTTCTATTAATTACAGCATCTAGTAAATGATTTACATAAATTCCACCCGATTCTGCTACCACAAAATTATTTGTATATACTGTTCCTACTACATTTCCTCTGGCTTCTAACCCTTTTTCACAAAACACTTCTCCTTTTACAAGTGTATTTTTTTTGAAGACAACTTGTGGCTTAAAGTTATAAATTGTGCTATTAGAACTATATATAATTGCTCCATACAATTTTGCGTTCTCCTTTAAAACAATTGATTCTTCCTTATTTTCTTCTTTTTGATCAACTAATATTAAAGAAGAAGGATACTCCAGAAAAACATTCCTATTTATCTGAATGTTTTTGGTAGCAATTGCTTGAAGATTTCCTTTTGCGTTTGATAAAACACGAATGCTGGGAGCAACAAGAATAACATCATGAAGCTTTGCTGAACTGTCAACTACTATTTCCCGATTAGAAGAAATGATGATATTTCCTTTTAGATAAATATTGCCAAGGTTTAATCTACCTGTCGATTGAAAGACTAGTGTAGGCTCAAAAAAAGAATGATGGATCGAATCATTTTCATGCAAAGTTATTCGTTTAAAATCACTTGGAAATTCATTCCGAAGTAATTTAGATATTTTGTTTATTCCTTTTATAACCGGAAGTTCTTTTTTACTCTGTTTTATTTTTCCATTAACCAACGTGTTTCCGTAATAAGAAGTTCCTGAAATGTTTCCTGTTTTTACACCACGAGCAGGAAGATAAACATCGCCTTGAATCCTTGTGTTTCCTACTAAAATTAATGGCTGATTATTGTCTGAAACATACAGTGATTTTTTTTCTTCATCGTGTTTATACCCCAAAAGAGCAGATCGTTTTAATGATTCATTATTAAAAGTTGTTTGTATCAAACCCACATCAAAAATTCCCCAAGGTTTTCTTTCTATAATTGTATTTTCTATATCATATGAGCTAAACTGAACTTTTTGAGGTTGGTTGTATTCCAACGAGTTCGTATTTAAATAATCCAACCCATACGATATTGTTAACTGAGCTTTTCTAAAAAATGAGTTTTTTTGCTCAAATTTTCTTTGCAAAAAAACAAGTGAGGTAAAAGAAAAAAGAATAATGCCTATAAGTATAGATACAACGATTGCATATTGTAAAGAACCTGCTTGTATTTTCTTTATCAGTAATTTCAATCTTTTATTGGTATGGTTTTACGCTCTTTTTGGTATTCAATAACAATTTGCGAAGTATCTCCTTTAATCAACCTGACACCATTAGCTGTATCATCTGGATTTAATACATGGTGAACTCCATTTATCCTCAAAACAAAAGAGCTAGAAATTCCCTCTACAAAACCTTGATATTCTACCCTTGGAAAAACAACCTCTTTCTTAGGTTGTGGAATTACTACTTTTTTAGGTTTTGTTATTTTTTTCTTTATTAATATTTTTCCTGTAAAAGGATCTCGTTTTAATTGCTGAAGTGTATATACTTTTTTAGGGTTGTTTTTAAAATGAAAAACCTGTGGAGTAATTGATTGAGATTCTATTTCTTCCGGAGTAAAATGTTGATAAATACGATATCCTATCATTCCCCAAACAATGGCAACTGCTGCTATTAATAAATATGTTTTAGATCGTTTTTTCATCATTAACCAAGTAGCAATGGGTAAATTTCTTCAACAGATGTAATTCCTTTTTTTACTAACTTAATAGCATTATCTTTTAAGGTAACTATATTTTTTTCTTTAAAATACGTAGTAATATCCCATTCTTTTGAAGCTATCTTTTCAACCAATTCTTTTGATATAGGAATAATCTCGTAGATAGCTTTTCTACCTTTATAACCTGTTTGGTAGCATTTTGAACATCCAACAGAAATAAAGTGTGTCTCTATATCTTTTACAAAATCGCCCGAATACTTTTCTTCTTTTTTGCAATGGTCACATAATTTTCTAACAAGCCTTTGAGCAACACTAACATTTAACGTACTAGCTATTAAAAATGGAGGAACTCCCATATCAATTAACCTTGACACAGTTGCCCAAGCAGAATTGGTATGGATAGTAGACAGCACTAAATGCCCTGTTAAAGCTGCCCGAACTGCCATATTAGCTGTTTCTACATCTCGTATCTCACCAACCATAATGATATCAGGATCTTGCCGTAAAAAAGTTCGTAGTGTGCTGGCAAAATTTAGCCCAATATCTTCCTTTAATTGCACTTGGTTAACACCTTCTAATGTATATTCTATCGGATCTTCAATGGTTAGAATATTCGTTTCATTTTTGTTTAGCAGTTTTAACGTTGCATACAACGTTGTTGTTTTTCCTGAACCTGTTGGTCCAGAAATCAGTACAATTCCGTTAGGTTTTTTAACGCTTGATAAATATGTGTTTAGTTCGTTTTCCTGAAAACCTAAATTCTCTAAAGAAACTTGTGTTGCATTTTTAGTAAGTAACCTTAACACCATTTTCTCTCCATGCAGTGTTGGCATTGTAGAAACTCGGATGTCAAAATCTTCTAGCTCATTTGCAATATTTATTCTACCGTCTTGTGGCAATCTTTTTTCAGAAATATCAAGACTTGCCATTATTTTTATCCGATTTACAATTTTTGGATAATCATCTTGTGAAATGATATAACGCTCTAATAACTTTCCATCAATCCTAAATCGAACACGATGACTTTTCTCAAAGCTCTCAAAATGAATATCACTACTGCTTAACTCTTTTGCTTCATTAATGATATTTAGTAAAAAATCATCTGAATAACTAAGTGAGTGAGTGCTCGAAACAACTTCTCTTTTTCGAAAGCTCTTTTGCAAGTGATAATCAATGATATTTGAATCTACTGATACAATCGTTATTTCTTTCCCCAATAATACGGTTAACTCTCGTTGAACTTTTGCTGTTTCTGAAGCATCTGATAAGACCATTAAATTACCATTTGAAACCTCTGCTGGTATCACTCGGTACTCGTGTGCCAACTCTGCATTAACTTGCTGCAAAATCTCAGTTGATATGTTTTTATAGGAATTCAAACGCTATACAGATTTACAAATTCAAATAGGTGATTTACCACTAAAACCAACAGTAAAAATACTGATTGATATCCTGCTAAAGGAACTAGATTTTCTTTTGATTTAATTAATACCGAAAGTGAGAGTGAAAATAAAAGTGATACAGAAAATAAGATTGAGAATGATGCTGTAGGGAAACTGAGTCCTAAAAACAGAAAGAACAAGATGTCTCCCATACCCAAAACATTCGGCAAAGAAGCCTTCATTTTAAGTTTAGCGTATAAATAAATGAATAATAAAACAATCCCTATCAGCAATGCATTTACTGATAAAGAAACTAAAAACACCCAATAATTCTGTTGTGAAAAATGAAGTAAACCTCCAGTAACTATAAGGCTCAAAAGCACCAATAAAGTCACTTCTTTGTCCTTAATATCTTGATACATTATTATTGCTAATAAAACTAACAGTATGCTATTTAGTGCTGGTATCAACTCTCTATTTTTTGAATTAAAATATCACAAGAAACCTCTTCTTTTTTTGTTCTATAGTTTCTTTTTTTCAAAAACTGAACGCTTTGGATAATTCCTAATCGATCTTTTTCTATGTCTTGATGAAAAGAAAATAAATCAGCAAATGTTCCTTTAACGGATATGGTATATGTTCTAGTTTGAAAATCATCATTTACGTGCACATGTGATTTTTCAAATACAATTATTTGTAAACTGTGTTTTTTTGCATGTTTTGTAACACCATTCAATAATGTTTGCTCATACGAACTAGCAATCGATATTTCTTTACTTTTAAGAATGGAATCTAAAACGCTATTCTGACTCTTCAAAAACACGAGTCTCTCTTGTGCATTTGACAATAAGCCGAGTTCCTTTTTCTGAATGGCTACTCGTTTTTTAAGCTCTACTGTTTTTTTTATAGCCAATTGATAGGACACCAAAAGCATTACAACAAATGAGACTAGTAGTAGTATGTTTTTTTTCTTATACTCCATCTTTTATCACAACTACAAATTCAAAAGAGTTCTCTTTGCTAGAGCCTGTCCCGTAATCTACATCTCTAACCTCTGCAGTCCAATCTGCTTCTTCTAAGTATTGCAACCACTCAGTAAATTTTGTATCATTAACAGAGGTTCCTTTTACAACAACTTGATTTTCAGTAAATATAATCGGTTTGTTTTCTGCTTGTGTTTTTATTTTTGGCTGGTATGCCACTTTTTCTAGATAAACCGTACTAGGAACTGATGAAAGCAATGTATTTAACAACCAAGTTACTCTAGAATCACTAATAGATTCCATACTTGTTACCAACAACTTTTTTTTCTCCACCAAATTATTGAGCGATATCAGTTGTTTTTTATGAGCACTATTTAATGCTAGTTCTGTTTTATTTTTCTCTGATTCTGCACTATATGAAGAAAAAAACAGAAAATTCACAAGAAGTCCTACAAACAAAATTCCTAAACCAAAACGAATCCCTATATCAAATACCCGTTTTTGTAAAAAATTTTGATGTAGTTTGATTAAAAGTTCATTCGATTTACTCTTTAATTCTCCTTTGTAAAATTGGAGTGCAGTTGTAAAACCAAGCAAGTAATCGCTTTCTAATTTTAATTCTCCCAACAAAATTTCTTTAGAAACTGGCTTTATAGCAGCTATATTAATTGGTTGATTCTCTTCTAGTTCTATATGCAGATTAGATGTATGAACACTTCCTTCTGAAAAAATTGTAATATTTGAAAATACCGATCCATTACCAATAGAAAATCCCGAGACAATTACTCCCTCATTTTGAATATGAGTAATAACTGATTGAACATCTTGCTTTCTTACTATGGAAATAAAAGCCGAATTATTAAATCTAACAATATCAAAATAGAAATCTGATAGTTTTGTGTTTGGAAAAGCTTTTGAAAAAAGTAATTTATCTGCTAATTGAGCATCATTAATCATTTTAGATAACACCTTCTCGTTATTAAAAATCAAATGAATATGTTGTACTTGTTTGATTTTTTGAACAGCATCTTCTACTCCGTCAAAACTTCTTTGAGAAAAAATATTTACCTCATGCTTTTTTTTTAAAACCTGTAAAAAGTAAAATCGGTTGTCTTCTGCTATCTCTAGAGAAGAAAATCGATTTCCATACACAAGTTTTTTTGAAAACATGATTAGTTTTTGATGATTGTAGGTTTAATAAATACCGAAAGTTTAGAGGTTGATTTAGTCCTTACTCGTTTGCTAAACAACCATTTAATAATAGGAATTCTAGCTAGAAACGGTACTCCAGATCCTGTTTTTGAATCTCGGTCTTCTTCTAAACCTCCTAAAATAACTACATCTTTATCTTTTACTCGAATTGTAGAAGTAAACTCTCTTGAGTTTAAGCCTGGAGGTGCATCTTGCGCTATGCGCTCTCCATTAAATGATGATTGTAGTACATTAATACTTAACGTAATATTACCATCACCCGAAACAAAAGGTCTAATCTTAATCGATAAGTCAGCATCTGTTGGCACATAATTAACCGTTTCTATATTTTGAGGATTCTGTGTGCCAATCGTGTTTATTTGCCTTATAGCGTAATACGAACGCTCTCCGTTGCTCAACACTGCCTCATGGCCATTTAATGTAGATAATTTGGGTGTTGATTTTACCTTGATGTTTCCATTGGTTTCTAATGCTTGTATTCTAGCATAAAAATTAGGAGTTACTCTTCCTAGATTTAAAGATCCAAAACCATTTAATCCACCAATAATTTTATTAATTGATTGTGCACCAAGTGTTATGTTTGTGCCGTTATCAGATAAAAGAGTTCCTTTATCGCTTTCTGGAGTTTCTCCAATTCCCAAATCTAATCCCGCCGAAATTGATTTAGATTTGTTTACCTCTACAATCATTACTTCAATTAAAACAACAGGAACAGGTTTATCGATTTCTTTTAAAAATTGTCTGAATTTTTCTATTTGCAAAGCATCCCCATTAACAATAAAACTATTTTGCTCCACATCTACCTTAATTGATAGATTTTCTGTAATCGCTTTAGGTAAAATACTTAGTAAAGCCTCTCCTTTACTATTGTAATCATTTGAAAAAGGCTGTCTACTAGCTGGATTAATTCTACTATTTACACTAGTGTTATTAAAACCATTATTAATCCCATTGCTGCCAATTACTGTATTTTGAGGAAAAAAACCATTATTGCCTTGGCTTCTTATACTACTTTGCATAGGCTCCATCATCATCTCAATAGAGCGACTCATTAATGGAATAACTACAGATTGCCTAACAGAGTTCTTTTCTTTTGTACCAAAAAAGTAAATATTATTACTATAGCTAAAAGAGTAAGAAGTGTCTTCTAAAAGTCTTGATAGTAATTCTTTAAAACTAATAGCATCACTTTTAATAGTAGCTTTACCTATTTCTTTTAAAGGATCACTTGTTGCAAGATTTACTTTAAGGGCAAAAGAAACTTCTTCTAAAATCGATTTTATAGAGGCATTAAAAAAATCAACTTCTAATTTTTGGTTTGTCGTATCTAATACTTTAAAGTAAAAGCCTGTTTGATTTGTATTTGCTATAGTTCTTTGTCTTCTTCTTAACTTATTTTCCTGAAATATGTAAACACCTTCTTTTGTTGTTGATAACTCCAAATCATTCATTAACGCAATATTGTTTAATGCTATCTGTAAAGGCATCTTTTTTACATATCCTGTTAATTTACGATCTCCTAAACCCATCTGATACACTATATTTTTTTGTGTAGCATCGGTTATTTTTTTTAATACAGCAGATAAGTCATCATTTTTTAAATCTGCTGTTAGTAGCTTTTCGTCTTTAGAAAAAGATATGGGTATTTCTCTAGGAATAACAGGCTTTATATACTTTTTGAGATACAAAATGTTTCCTAAAACATCAATGCTTAGTTCATAGCGTTTACACAGATATAACAAGACATTTTTTACACTTGTATCAGAAAATGTTTCTGAGATTGAAATTGAATTCAAAGACGAATCTACACTAAAGTTTAGTGTATGAACTTTTGCAATAGCATTAAGTAAAGAAGGCAGCGTAGTGTTGTTAAGCGTTAGGTTGACTTTCTTTTCTATGTTAGGAATTACCAACTCAACCTCATTTAATTGTTTTTTTATTTCATCTATTCTAGTATCTGAGTTCTGGGCACATATACTAAAGTGAATAAGAAACAAGAGAAATAATAACTTTTTCATATTATAGCACCTATTAGTTAACAGAAAAAGAAACAGTGCTGTACTCAGTTTCATAATCTGAGTTCATGGCTTTTACTCTCCACTGATATTCTCCTGCTGTTAAATCAACAGAAACTGATGTTTCAGTTGTAAGTGAATCAACTAGTATTTGAGAAGCGTTTTCAAAACCTGGCACAGCTATCTGTAATTTATAATTCGTAGCGTCTGTTACAGCACTCCAAGTAAACAAAATATCTCCTGCATCTAGGTTTGTATTGTTAGAAGGAGCTATTATCACAACTACATCATCAGATATATCATCAACAAAAATAGCCTCGCAAGAAACTGTTACAATAAGTACTATAAGTATAGCAATCTTTTTCATGAAATAAATAGAAATTTCTTAAGAAAGGGCAAAAGTAAATATTTTATATTACTTTTGGGCGTTTTATCTAACATTATTATAATCAGACCATTGCTATGCCTTTAAAGAAAAAAGTTAGCGCATATAATCTTCAAGAACTTCTAGTTGTTTTGGTTATTATTGGTATTCTTATTTTGATTGCCATGCCTAATTTTATGGGAGTTGTTAATAGAGCTAAAAGTATTGAAGCTCAGCAAAATTTAAAAACCATCTATGGTTTTCAAAAAAGTTACTATTACATGCATAGCAAATATGCTAATGATTTAAAATCTATCGATTATATTCCTAATCTTACCACTAAAGAAGGAGGTAGCGCAAATTATACCTACCAAATAACAGAAGCTAGTTCATCTAGTTTTAAAGCACGTGCTGTAGCCGTAGAAGACAGAGATGGAGATGGTGTGAAAAATATTTGGGAAATTGATAATTTCGGAACACTTAAAGAAGTAGTAAAAGACTGATCAGTCTTTTACTACTTCTTTCCATTGTATAACTTAAAGTTTATAATCAACCCAAGTATTTACTTGTTCTATGGAGCGAGGATGTACTAGTATTTTTAAGTCTTTGTCTAATAACAAATAAGTAGGTGTTGCGTTTACGTAGTATTTTTTTACAGCATCACCGTTCCAACCTTTAAAGTCAGAGAAAGAAGGCCAAGGCACATTTTTAAACGCTTCTTTAAATGTTTTCTCATCCCCATCTAAACTAATGTAAACTACTTCTAACTTTTTCTTTGATTTCCATGTATCATAGTAGTTTAGTAATTTCAATGCATCTTTTTTACAAGCCGGACAGTCGCTCTTTCCAAATACTAACAAAACATTATTGTTATACGAACTTAACTTCGTATTATTATCCAATTGAATATCAGGAGCAGTATTTCCTACTTTTAAGTTAACGTATTTTTGAAGTGTTTTAGCAAAATCTACATCAGTTACAGAACGATATTCTTCATCTAGAAGAACCTCTGATAGATGTGCCGCAGCTTGAAATAAACTACGCTTTTCAAAATATGAATATAAACTTTTGGTAAGTTGGTTAAATAGTATTTTGTCCTCTTTTAAATTATCTAATAAATAATCCGTACTTATATTCATCTCTTGGTATATTCCATCTAAAGACTTGCCCATATTCTCTAATAAAAGATAATGTCCTTCTATCAACTCTTTAAACAAGCCGCTTGTTTTAAAATTAGGATTCATAAAATCTATACTTCTAAACTCTTTAATGTTTTTAGGTATACGTTCTGGATAACTATATACCGTGGCAGGCATCTCATTTACCAATTTTCGCATATATACAAACCAATTAAGATACGAACCTTTAGAAAAATGGCTTGCTATATTTTTATCAGCTTGCTCTATACGAGCTATTTCTTTATCAATCGCTTTTAATATTTTCTTCTGTTTGTTTAGAGGCGTTGCTTTTTCGTACTTTGGTTGTAAATAGCGCCATGCTTTATACACCTGCTGCCTTCTTGCATAATTTTTTGCGATGGTAGAAAACTTTTTATTATCAAAACTATTAATGTATTGCAGACTATCCGACTCTCTTAGATGTGTTCCTTTTAGTATAATATCAGGTTCTGTTAAAGTAATTATTAAACTACCGTTATCTTGCGTTTTTAAAATTGCCATCCCTTTATAAGTGGAAGGGTAAACTAGCTCAAAATTACCTAAACTATCTATAGTTGATTTTGATAATGTAAAGTTTTCGTAATAATTAAACCCTGTTAAGGTAATTTGTTGCTTAGCATGTTTTGTTAAGTTTCCTTTAACTACTTGTGCATTTATACTAAATGAAATAAGAAATAAAAATACAATAGCAAGATGTTTCATAATTAATACAATTTAGTGAGGACTAAATATAAAAAATACAACGGGCAGAGTAAAAGGTTTTAATTATTTTTTTAATTACTCAGTTTTCACACAACGTATAGCAAGTCCTCTTGATCGATTAAAACTATCATTTTCATCTACTGAAACGCTAGCTGAATTTGTGGTTGCTTGAAATAAAGAAGAATTACTACCATTAACAGTAGATGTCCAATAAAAAGCCTCTTCTTCAGATGCAACTATACTACTATTCCCTTCTCTAAAGCCTACAGTTGGAAGTCTTAAAATTGAAAAAGCCGCATATATATCTTGAGAATGAAACTTATTTATTTCTTCCTGAAATTCAGATGCAGTAGGCACATGATATCCTTCAGGACAAGGATCGTTAATTCCATCTTCCCATAAATTATTTCCTGTAAAGCTAGTCCAATTAGCACCTGAGTTATCAAGAGTCGTTATAAAATCTGAATGATTTGGATTTGCCTCAGCAGCAACTACACTACTCACTCTAGATTGTTCTACTCCATCTGTCGTAGTACTAGAAGCCCAGTTAATTATTTGGTGTCCGTCATTAGATCTACCCCATTGGTATAAACTTCCATACGATTCATAATCGGAAACTGACAATGCTTGTCTGTTTGCTCCTAAATTACGATTCATCCATGTTTTGCCAGTTAGAGTCATTATTGTGTTTTCTTGATTAGGATCATAAATACAGCGAACAGACATTCCTGAAGCATAATCAACCGCCACATTATTAATAACAATTGCTGTATTAACCAATAAAGCTCCTGCCTGTTCTTCTGATGTAGATACATTAGAAGTCCAGTAATAAGAAGTTGCCCCAGAGTTTTCTAACGATCCGTTTGTAGCATTCCTACTTCCAGGAATAGGGAGTTTTAAAACACTATTAAAAGCACCAGATCCGTTATTAGTTTGAAATTCATTTACTTCTTTTTGAAACTCTACAGCTGTAGGAACCCGAAAATTTGGAGGGCACGGATTGTTAACTCCATTTTTCCAATAATAATCAACACTAGATAACGTTGTCCAAGATGGATGCCCCACAACAAATTCCGAAGATTCAGTAGTAGCATTACTAATTTGATTTGTTGTAGTAGGAGTAACTGTTCCTGTATTACTAGATATCCAATTTACTACCTCATGTCCATCTTTTTTTCTACCCCATTGATAGAGATCTCCATAACCTTCAAAATCGGTACTAGATTGAGCCACTCTATTGGCTCCTAAATTACGATCCATCCATACTTGACCTGTAGAAGATGTTACTGTAGTTTCTGGTGTTGCATCAGAAATACAGCGAACTGAAGCTCCTCTAGCTCTTCGGGTATCTACAAAAGAAAGACCTGATGTAGACATATTTAATGATCTTGCTCTACTAGCTGAAACCGTACTTGTCCAATAACGTGAACTGAATGATACTTCTCCGCTTATATAATTTCGAGATTTAGTTTGAGTAAACTTTAAAGGACTGTTAAATGCTCCAGACAATGTAAATTCTGAAAAAAAACGAGTTTCATATTCTAATTCTGTATATGTTGGTACACGATATTCTGTTGGGCAAGGATTATTTATACCATTTTTCCATAAATCATCTTCTCCTATTCCATCTCCTCCAGGAGTAAAATCTGTCCAAGTACCATCATTTGATTCACTTGTAATAAAATTTCCATGATTTGGAGTATAGCTAGTTGCTTTAACATTTGTTGTTCCGTTTTCAAATAGTACTTCCTCTGTAAAAATCCAATATGCTATTTCATGACCATCATTGCCTCTACCCCATTGATACATATAACCCCATGATCGCTGATCGTTTGGACTTTCAGCGATTCTAGTTGCCCCTAGATTACGATCCATCCAAATCAAACCCGATTCACTAACTACTGGTTGAGCTATAGTTTCTGTTGGTTTACCAGAAAAAATATATTTAAAAGAGCTATTACTAAAAGTATAAACTCCTTTTGGAACACAATCTGTACAATACACTAACAACCCTTCTGCAGGAGAAGACCGAATAAAAAAATATATTTCTTCTTGAGTTACACGAGGCGGCAAAAAGCCCTGTGTTGTACTAGTTAAATCTAAAGCTGCTGATGGATGCGGGTTTTCTGTTCCTATACCAACTTGGGCAATTGTAAAATTAACTACAAAAAGAAGAGAAATAACTAAGAAAAAGAATCTACTTAAACGCATTATTTATGATGCTTTTTTATAAAATTAAATTTAATTAAAATACTACAGGAATACATACTTTATACTATTGAAAAAGTATTAAATAAACAACGGGCTGTCTATTAGACAGCCCGTTGTTTATTTAATAAGAAATAAGTATTATTCTTCTTTTATACAGCGTACAGACATTCCATTAGCACGTGGAGAACCAAAAGTATCAATTGCATTACCACCAGGTGCTTCTATTCTAACACGACTAGCACTACCTACTCCACCATTAGCAGTCCAATAAAAACCTGAAGTGGGTTGTACAACATTACCACCACTTCCGCCAGAACTCTGATCTCCCCAACGGAACCCTCCTTGTGTCAACTTTAAAGGACTTGAGAAAGCACCTGTCATATCAGAAGATGAAAATAAAGCAATTTCCGCTTCCCAGTCAGCTAAACTAGGCACTTTAAATCCAGTAGGGCAAGGATCGTTAACTCCTTTGCTATCTTTAGGCCACAATACACTTCCATCATTATCAAAAGTCGTCCAATCATCAAATCCAATTACAAACGAAGCATTTGTTGCCTCTGCTGTAGTAGCCTGAGTTGTAGTTGTTGGATTATAAGCCGTACCTGTTATAGCATCTGTATAGTTTATTAACTCGTGCGCATCAGCCTTTCTTCCCCATTGAAATAGGCTTCCGTATGCTTGAAAATCATCAGCACTTTGAGCTACACGCGAAGCTCCTAAATCACGATCCATCCATATACGACCAGTAGAACTTACAACTGTAGGTACCTCATCATAAATACAACGAACAGGATGTCCTGTATTTCGAGGGGAATTAGAAGAAAAAGTAACACCATCTTCTGGATAAACAACACTTACAGCTCTATCTATAGCATCACCAGAAGCTACAGTTGAGGTCCAGTAATTATAGCTTATAGTAAAAGCAGGAATCGTTGAGTTTCTATCACGAGAAATAACTCCAGGCAACCTCAGAACAGTATTGAAATTTTGCTCTAAATTACCTGTAATTTCTGCCAGTAACTCTACTTGAGTAGGCACTCTATAATGATCTGGACAAGGATTGTTTATTCCGTTTTTCCACAAAGCATCTTCATCTTGTTGCGAAGAAAGCGACAACCAATTACTATCTGGGTTAACTCCATCATAAACATAGAAATCTGAATTACCAGGAGTAGCTGTAGTAGAAACCCCTGTTCGTTCTCTACTTTGCTCTGCGCCATCAGTAGAATTACTACTAATCCAATTTATAACCTCGTGTCCATCAGCATCCCTTCCCCATTGAAATAAGCTACCATATGCTTTGTAATCTCTAGAATATCTTGCTACTCTAGTGGCTCCTAAATTACGATCTAACCAAATTTTCCCTGTTGATGAGTATACTGGTTTAGGAGCATTATCTTGCACTTGATTTTTTATACAACGTACGGGAAACGCGAAAACGCGGCCAACAGCGGTGTACTCACGAGCCTGAGTTGATGAAGCATCTTCATTAATAATAACAAGTCCTCCTTTTTGACCAGGATCAATTGCTGATACATTATCTTTAGCCCAATATATTCTTTGGAAATTGTCAAGAGAAACATTATCCGTAATACCTGTACGAGAAGTCCCAAGATAAGGAATCTTTAAAGGACTTGCAAACGCGCCTGCTCTATCTTTAGTAGACCAAGAATTGATCTCTTCGTCCCATTCACTAGCACTTGGCACAGAAAAGCCTTCAGGACAAGGATCTTTAAATCCATTCTGCCAAAACAGATCTTGCTCAGGAAAATCTGCCCAAGAATTAATGACGTTTGATATACTAACAAAACTACCAGATACCGTACTAAGATCATCAATAGAAGAAAGACCACCTGGTATTGAAACAGAAGGAGATAATTCTATTGCAGTTCCTCCTTCCCCCCAAAGAACATACTCATGTCCATCTGCATCTCTTCCCCACTGAAATAAATGACCTAATGCCAGATAATCGTCTTCAGATGTAGCGGCTCTTCTAGCTCCTATATCGCGGTCTAACCATATTCTTCCAGTGTTACTAGTAACTTCAGCAGGCGGCGTGTCAGAAGAGTTATAAAATCCTTCTCCATCAGATACATAAAGACCCTTAGGAGTACAGTCTGTACAGTAAATTATCAAACCTTCTGCAGGATATTGAATTGCAATCATTTGTTGCCTAGTCATTCGAGGAGGTATAAATCCCTGAGTAGCACTAGATAATTCTATTGCAGCAGAAGCATTTGGTTGATCTGTACCAATACCAACCTGAGAAAATGTTATTACATTAAATGCTAAAAGGAAAAGTACTGTTAATATTATTTTTAATCTAATCATTACATGTTTATTTTAGTTAACATAAAATTGTAGAAATTAGTTACCAAGGAATCTTTCCCTCCTTAGTGTATTAATGTTAAAAACTAAGAACACTCCAACAATTTTTGAGATAAAATTATTATTCTACGCTATACTCAAAAGAACTATTAATCTTGTATACAACGAACAGACATTCCTTCTGAACGGGGAACACCACCATGACCTATATCCCCTGTACGAATTCGATATCGAGTAGCAGATCCTGATGCACCATTAGATGTCCAATAAAAGCCTGAGGCTGCTTGTACAATATTACCAGCACTGCTACTAGTAGCACTTCCCCAACGAAATCCTCCCTGTGTTAACTTTAAAGGGCTTGCAAAAGCTCCTGCTAAATTCTGAGAAGAAAATAAAGCAACCTCAGCCTGAAATTCAGGTTGAGTTGGCACTCTATAACCTGTTGGACAAGGGTCATTACCACCTTTGCCTTCTTCAATCCACATTATATCTCCATTAGGATCAAAAGTAGTCCAATCACTTGAACCTGTTACAAACAAATTATCTGCCGCCGTCGCCGAACTTGCTAAAGTTGTAGTAGTACCATTATTAGCTGTACCTGTTATAGCATCAGTATATGTTACAAGCTGGTGACCATCACTTGCTCTACCCCATTGATATAAACTCCCATAAGCTTCAAAATCGTCAACACTTTGGGCTACACGCGAAGCTCCAAAATCACGATCCATCCATACAGCACCAGCATTACCCGTAACTGTAGATACTGCAGATGTATTACTTGAAGCACTTACAAAAGAAGCTCCATCATAAAAATAGATGCCTTTAGGAGAACAGTTTGTACAATATACCATTAAACCTTCTACAGGTGATGCAATAGCATTCATTTCTGTTAGATTCATTCTTGGTAGTAAAAAACCTTTGGTTGTACTGCTAATTTCTAATATAGAAGAAGCATCTGGAGTTGTGGTACCAATACCAACCTGTGCCATAGAAGCACTACCGAAACCTATAAGAAGTAATATAAGCAATGCTTTTTGTGTAATTGTTTTAGCTTTCATAATTCTATAATTTTTATGTAGTTTTTGTTTTAAAATTTGAATTGTTTTTATTTTATGGTTAATCCTAATCTAATCGTTTTTTATGCACCGAACAGAAACACCTAATGCGCGATAATTACTAGAAATTGCCGCAATAATAGGAGAAATTGTTAAAACATTTGACTGAGTTGAGTTAACAGTACTTGACCAATATCCGCCAGATTCTCCTGAATCTGATACATCTGCCGTATTTAATGGAATTCTAGTCCCTGCAGCAGTTAGCTTTAAAGAACTTTGAAATAGAGCTTCAAGTCGATCCGCACCACTTACAGCATCTATCTCATTTTGTAATTCAACAGAACTTGGAACTCGATATCCGTCAGGACAAGGATCATTTACCCCTTTCACTGTACCATTCCATAAATTATTTTCTTCAACTCCATTTATTGGAGTAAAGTTTGTCCAATTACCATCTACACCTGGAGTGGAAGTGTCTAAAAGAACAAAATTACTATTCCCTCCTGTATCTGGACTAGTGAATATTGTTGTTGTTGTTCCGTTTTGTGCCACTCCTTCCGTACTTGAAGTCCTAGTAATTAACTGATGCCCATCATTACCTCTACCCCATTGGTATAAGTTACCATATGCTAAATGATCATTACTAGCTATCGCTACCTGAGTAGCTCCTAAGTTTCGGTCCATCCATATTTCACCTGTAGCACTCGTTACATCTACTACTTCCGTACTATCTCCTCCGTTGTTTCCTCCTCCTCCTTCAACGAAAGTATCTGGGTCTGTCAAATTAACATAATTTGTACCGTCAAATATGTAAATTCCTACAAGATCACAATCCCTACAATACACCAACAATCCCTCTGCAGGTGATTCTATCGCTTGCATTTCCGCTTTAGTTACTCGTGGAGGTAAAAAACCTTGACTAACACTTCTTAACTCTAAACTTGCAGATGAGGCTACCTGCTCATTTATACTTGTGCCTGACTTGTCTATTAATACTTGACTGTTTAAAGATATCGCCGTGACTAAACAGATAAGAGTTATTTTAAATCTAATAATTGTCTTCATATAAAGTTATATAGTATTATTATAAAAATTCCTAATCATTAAACCCATCTCCTTGCCCACCTGGACAGCCTTCTGTATTTGGTGGGCAACTAGAGGCCTGAGACATTTTAGGATTCAGCAATAAATAAGTACCTAATGCTGTAAGAGCCGTATACTTTGCATACCTACCTATCTCATAAATAGCTTCCTTCCTACTGATATTTTCATATTTTTTTCTCACTAGACTATATTATGAGCTTCTTGTTAAAAAAATATAATAATAAATTAATCTATTATCAATTTTTTAGTCGTACTCTCTGTTTGCCCTACAACTTTAGCTATGTAAATTCCTCTTTTTATCTCACCAGAAATTGTTATATCATTAAAAGAAGATCCCAAAAAAGTTTTTCTCAACACTTCTTTACCTGTTACATCATATAAGGAAATAACAGTATTTTCACCTTCAAACCCACGCACTCGAATAGTATTAGCACTCAACTTATATATTAAAGGGTTTACACTTCCTTGGTCTTCATCAGCTAAACCTGAATTTGGTTTACTTCTAGCAATATGCAAATAAAAGCGACCTGGACCATCTATGCTAGAAGCCGCATTAAATGTATATTTTTCATTATCAATTTGATGAAACACATTCTTTAATCTATCCTCTAAATATACATTCATCCCATTTGGCAAATTTTCTTTAGATGCTGAAAAAGCAGCTTTTTGATTTGACAGAATTGTAACAGACAATGGTATTACCGATGATTCATAATCATAATTAGGCAAGACTTGAAGAGCCATATTCACATCTTGACGACCTGTAACCAGCCTAGTATTTACTGACAATGAAGATTTATCTTCTTCGTAAGCCCCTGCATCATACCCAACATCTAAACCTAAAGTCGCATTATCTTTATATTTAACAACTGTATTACTAGTTAAATTCCCACTTGTTAAAAACACATTAACTTCAGGAAGATTAACAGATTTACTAACAACACTAATTTCTGATTGATGCACTTGAATTGTTTTTGAAAAGACAAATACCTCATCTCCATCTCGCGGGCGTACTAAAAAACCCTCTCCTGGCGCAAGGTAATAATCAGCCGTTGCATAATTTATAGGCGAATATCCTGTGCCAAGTTCCACATAAATAGCATTAAAAAAGAAATCAAGTTTACTGGAATTGCTGTCAGTACTCAAAAAATTAGCCCCTTCACTACCTCCAGCATTAATTGGTAAAAAGGAAGGGAATGGGCTTGAAATAGCTTGCCACCTATGAGCTCCTACAGATTCCAAACTTATGGAAAAATCGGTGTTAGATATAGTCCCTGAATAATTGTAAGTCCCATCATTGGTTCTACGCATTGAGTATCCAACACCTTCTACAAAGTTTGGAAAAGTTTCTTTATTTTCATCGGCAGTACTTACTTCATTATACCATGTCCATTTACTAAATCCTGCAGAATTATCTGGCTTGTAATAAGACACAGCGTAATTACTATTGGAAGGATTCTGCAAGATACTGTTGTTTCTAACAAAATCTGCTACAGCATTTACAGAGTTTAAAGGCGGTGAAATTAAATGGAAGACACCTGCTTCAGAGTACCTATTGTATACAATACCGCTTGTAGTGTTTGTATTACCTACAACTAGTAAAGAACCAAAATTATTAGCGTCTGAATTTATTGTTACTGTAGCACCTGGTTCTACATCCAAATTATTTGAAACAAGCATGAAGTTACCTGGAGTTATCGTAATATCTCCTCCAGAACCCACATACAAGTCTTGAGAGTAGGCAAAAAAACCACTTAGCAACATAACAAGCAGTAGCGCCTCTTTTTTTAGTAATATTTTTTTCATAATTAAAAAATTTTAGTTGACTGTCTTCTGAAATAGCTATGTTAAAACTTAAACTAATTATAATTTCAACTTAGCTTAGGTTAAATTTAGCAAAAAAGTTTTTATTACAAAAAATAATTTAAAAATTTATAACACTTAAGTTACTTTTTTAAGAAAAATTCAAATATTATATCGTAATAAATTTATCTGTGATACTTAATAAGTAGTTCGTTTTGTTTGTTTTACTAAACGAATACGTAGACGCTGAACCAAATTTAAGGTAGTTATAATATTTATCTTATCAGTTATAGACAAAAACCTGAAAAAGCTTAAAGCATGTTAAGCAATAAGTAACTTATTCCTTTTCAAGAAGGACAACGGAAAACTCTGAATTCACTACCACTCTCCTATTTTTGACAATAAAATTTTGATCAGAATACGCATCTCGAATAACTTCTCCTTCTTTAAAGTAGTTTTCTACCGTCAGTGTTTTTTTTCCTTTTTGTAAATCTAAAGCAACAACAACTACATCAGTATAGTTATCTTTTTTGTATGTTCTTGCAAAAATATATGGCGTTTTAGAAAGAGTATGATGGACTCCTGCTCCTACAGCAGGATGGCTTGATCTAAACCTACCTAGTTTTTGATAATGCTGCAATGTTTGGTTTGTTAGCTCATCAGTATTAATATCATTCCAATTCATAACAGAACGTAAGGTAGCATCTCCTTGTGTTCCTTTAATTATTAAAGGACGAGCTGTTTCATCACCATAATATATTTGTGAAGCTCCTGAAGACAGTAGTAATATAGTTCCAGCATCTAATGTATTTTCTCTTTTTGAATCAAATGGCTGTCCATCATCATGAGAACTTAAATAATTTAAAACACTACGTCCTTTTAATTCTGTTCGCAAGACAGAATCATATTTATTAAAAAGCTGTTCTTTAGAAAGCTGTTTGGCATTCCTTTTAAATTCAAAATTGAGTAAACTTTTAAATCCATGGTTGTAATAATCAACTTGCCTATCTCCAAAATCATAGTATTTTCCGCCACTAATTCCATAACCATATACTTCACCTACCAAAAAGAAATCATTTTTATCTAACACTTTTGCTGGATTTTCTTTTTTGTACCTATTAAAAGCTAGATCGCATTCTCTCTTAAACTCACTCCATATGTTTTCTTCTACGTGTTTTGCCGTGTCTACACGATAACCGTCAATTCCAAATTCGGTTATATAATCTGTTAGCCATTTTATAATGTAATACTTTGGCGCTCGAGGATAATCTGTCTTTTTAAAAAAATCTTCTAACTCTTGGAGTTCTTGCTCATAGCGTCCTTCTTTTTTCCATTTTTCAATTAATTGTTTGGGTAATGCTACATTCTCATTACTTTCTGTTTTTATATCTGGTAGATTTTTAACTAATGTACAAGTAACTGTATTTTGATAGTTGTCATAAATACAATTCGGTTCTGTTCTAACCCATTCTTTTGGCCATACAGGATCTTTTTCTGTAACTGGACCTGTATGATTAATAATAGCATCTAATAATACTCGTATTCCTTTACTATGAGCTTTTTCTACTAATTCTTTCAGCTCTTCTTTCGTGCCAAAGTTAGGATCAATAGCCGTCCAATCTTTTGGCCAATATCCGTGAAAGCCGTAAGTAAGACCTGTTTCTTCATCTGTAGCGCCATGAATTTGTTCTACCACAGGTGTTATCCATATTGCTGTAACTCCTAAATCTGTAAAATACCCTTCTTCTATCTTTTGCGTAATTCCTTTGAAATCTCCTCCTTCAAAACCTCTTAACTTCGCAGGTTTTTTATTTCTATCGAAATTTAAATCGTTTGAAGTATCTCCGTTATTAAATCTATCTGTTAGCAAAAAGTAGACATTTGCGTTCTCCCAAACAAAAGGCACATTCCTTTTTTCTTGTTTACAATTCAATAAAAGAAAACTACAAAAAGCTATTACTATTTTTTTCATGTTTAGTTCAATACTATTTTATATTCCCAAGGAGCTAGTTCAATCATTTCATCTTTTAATTGAATTTCTTGCTCATTTAAATAATCAACAAAACTTTCTGAATAGGGTAGTTTTATTTTTTGATTTTCATTGGATAAGCTTGCTATGTAAATTAACTTTTTACCTGATTTTTCTCTTTCAATTACTAGTACATCTCCGTCATCTATTATTGATTTATAGGAGGCATCTGAATTTAATGCAGAATTATTTGCTTTAAGTTTCCCCAATTTTTCTAGCAAATACCACATATTCTTCTTCTTTTTCGGAATGGAATCTTTTTCAAAAAATTTTAAACGATGATCAAGATTGTACTCTTGTCCCGAATAAATTAACGGCATTCCTGGAGCTACGTAACTCAACACTGTTAATGCTTCTGCTGCTTTACCCATTCTTTCTGATACAGTTCCGTTCCATGAGTTTTCATCATGATTTGTTACAAAAGTCATTAAAACATCATCTCTCTCATATCGCACGATATCTTTTTCCATATTTTCATTCCAATTTTTAACAGGATTTGTTTCTTTTGCCATACGATTCATTGTGTGATGACGATCCCAACCATAAACCATATCAAATAAATCTTCTTTCATCAGTTCTGGCTCCCAAGCTTCTGCTAACATAAAAATAGATTTTTCTTTTCGAAGTTGCGGAATTGACTCTTGCCAAAAACCTAACGGAACGGAGCCTGCAACATCGCACCGAAATCCATCTACTTTTTCTTGCGTAAGCCAATACTTCATATCAGCAATCATTTCTTTACGCATTTCTAAGTTACTGTAATTCAAATCAGCCACATCAGTCCAGTCGGTTCCTTCTGGATGAATTATTTCTCCTTTTTCATTTTGCGTGTAATATTCTGGATGATTTTTTAACCACTCATGATCCCATCCTGTATGATTAGGCACCCAATCTAAAATTACATACATATCATTTTCATGAGATTTTTTAACTAACTCTCTAAAGTCATTTATTGTTCCAAACTCAGGGTTAATTTTAGTAAAATCTGATACTGCATAATAACTACCTAACATTTTTTTACGCTTCTCAGGGTCTTTAATCAAGTTAGCAAATCCTCCTCCTGTTGCTTTTCGTTTTGTTTTTGATATTGGAAAAACGGGCATCAGCCATATAATTTTAACGCCTAATTTCTTTAGCTCAGGAATATCTTTAGTAAATGCATCAAACGTTCCTTCTTTTGAATATTGTCTGATATTTGCTTCATAAATAATTGCGCTGGCAATCATTTCTTTTGAAAAAGGTTTAAGCTTATTTCGCGAATTCTCTTTTTTATTTTCTTTTTGACAAGAAAATGCAAAAACAACCACAGCCAATAACAGTATCGTTTTTAATTGATTCATTTAATTTCTTTTTATTTTGATTTTCAATTCTTTTTTGGGATTCCATTTGACTGGAATTCTCAATTGGTTTTTAACTTTTTCAAACTTTGTTTTTCTTCCATTAATAAAAACTCGCTTAGGAATCCACGTTATGTTATGAATTACCAGTAAAATATTTTTGACTTCTGATTTCCAGTTCTTACCAATTTCTGATTCAAAATCTATTTCTAACCACTTTTTTTCTAATTCTGATTCAAATTCCAAAAACTCATACTTTCCTTTTTCATATGATTCTGGCGTCTTACCATCATCATTATAGTATATTCGTTCACTTTCTTCTATTTCATTACTGTGATAGTAATGAAGAATCAAATTGTTTCCATCATACTCTTCTGTGCTTTGCATAGATTTAGCCGTCAGTATAAATGCTCCAGCTCTTACGTATGTAGGAATATAGTTCTCTTTTGTTTTTACTAATAAAGTGCTTCCTCCTACAATTTTCTCTCCGGTATGAAAATTGAACCACGAGCTTGTTTCTGGAAAATACACTTCTAATTCTTGCTGGCCTTTTTTTAGAACAGGAGCAATCAAAAAATCATGACCCCATAAATACGAAGAAGAAACAAAGTTTAGTTGGTTTTTAGTAGACTCCTCAAAAAAAAGAGGTCGCATTAATGGGGCGCCTGTATGACTATTTTTAAATGCTAAATTGTAATTATATGGTAATAGCTGATACCGTAATTGAATAGATTCTTTTGCTAACCTCTTTGCTTTTTCTGATCGAAAAACAGGTTCGCTAGGAACTTCTTCTTGCGCATGTGGTCTATAAATAGGTTGAAAAACACCATATTGAAGCCAACGAGTATACAATTCATCATCTAAATTTGCCCCTGCAAAACCGCCTAAATCTGAATGCATATAGCCAATACCTTGTAAACCCATTTGCAAGGCAATTTCTGGTTGAGGTTGTAATCCTCCCCAAGTTCTATTTACATCTCCTGTCCACGGAATAAGTCCATATCGTTGCGAACCCGAATAGCCTGCTCGCATCAAAATAAAAGGCCTTTGATCTGGATAATCTCTTTTATATCCTTCATAAACTAATCTTGCCCAATCATGACCATAGGTATTATGAACCTCATCTCCTGTTCCTGTTTTGTGAATTATGTTTGATGGATGTACTTCTGGCTCTCCTAAATCTCCCCAAATGCCATGAGTTCCTAAATCAATGATTTCTTTATATCGATTCCAAAACCATTTTTCTCCTATTGGATTATAGATGTCAATCAGCCCTGTATGACCAAAATAAAAGTCGTACGTATAAGGATTACCTATGGAATCTTTTGCTAGCACATCTTCTTTAACTGCTTCTTCCCAACGATTGGAAGTTGTGAGTACAAAGGGTTCTGTTATCAAAACTGTTTTTACATTTTCTTTATTCAGCTTACTAATCATTCCCTTTAAATCTGGAAAAGAATCTTTAAACGGAGTTAGGTTCCCCATAGTTCCTTTTATGTCTTTGCCAAACCAATATAAGTCTACCACAACAGCATCTACAGGAATTTTTTCTTCTTTAAATTTTGCAATCGTATTTTCGACTTCTTCTTGCGAATGGTAACCAAATCGGCTCGAAAAATTACCTAACGCCCATCTAGGAGGCAATGGTTGTTTTCCTGTCAAATTAGTATAGTTATCTAATAAATCAAACCAAGAATCTCCCACAATAATTTGATAGGTTTTTCTTCCTGATATAGTTTCATAACTTAACGTATTATCTTTTTTACTATCTAAATCCAAGTATCCAATTGGAGCATTATCAAAATGAATCATATACTTCTTTGAAGAAACAACAATTGGCATGGTATAATTCATTAACTCAGAGTGTGTTTCATATCCATAATGCGCTCGATTGTATAATTTTAAACGATGACCTCTACGATTCATTCCTAAAACTCTTGCTCCACCACCGTATAAAACTTCATCTTGTGTTAAATTGAATTGTATTTTTTCATCAATGCTATCTTTTTGATATCCTAACTTTTCAGATATAATTTCTTGACTATTGTACTGATACGATATTTTAAATGGATTATGCTGAACATAAACTGAAATTCCTTTGGTAGTTATTGTACTACTCTTATAATCTTTATTTAAAGCAATATCAAATTTTTTGGGTTTTAAAATTACTGCATGAGAAGAATCTTTAAACTTTTGTCCGTCTGGAATAAATGTCGTTTCTACAATTTTTGGATTGTAAAACTTAATATGATATACTCCATCACTTACCTGTATCTCAATACTGTTATTCTTCTGTTCAATACTTCTAAGAACTCGATTAGGATTTTGAGCAAAAGAGATAAGCCCTAGAAATAAAAAGATGTTGAGAAAGATTTGTTTTGTCATACCGAAACTAAATTATTCGGTTTTACCACGAGAGGCTCATCATTTACCAAAATATTCATACTCTCTGCGCCGTCTGTCTCAAATGAAGTTTTTGACTGACTAACGTGAACTCGCAGTATTTGATTTCTAAAATTAATCTTAAAGGAATAAGCTTTCCACTGCTTTGGAATTTTAGGAGCAAACGACAGCACTCCTTCTTTTACTCTCATTCCTCCAAATCCTTCAACAATACTCATCCAAGTACCCGCCATTGAAGTAATGTGCAACCCTTCGTGCACCTCATGGTTATAATCATCTAAATCTAACCTTGAGGTTCTTAGGTAAAACTCATACGCTTGTTCCATTCTATCTAATTTAGCAGCCTGGATACTATGTACACATGGTGATAAAGAAGATTCATGAACCGTAAAAGGCTCATAAAAATCAAAATGTTTCTCTAATTCTTGTTTAGTAAAATGATCTTCAAAAAAGTAAAACCCTTGCAGTATATCTGCCTGTTTTATGTAAGGAGAACGTAAAATACGATCCCAAGACCAATGCTGATTTATAGGGCGTTGGGATGGATCAAGATCTGCAACAGTAACCAATTCTTTATCTAAAAATCCATCTTGCTGTAAATACACTCCATGCTCTTCTGAATATGGAAAATACATCTCGTCTGCAACATCTTTCCATTGAGCAATTTCTTTTTCATTTAAATTGACTTTAGCCATGATTCTTGTATAATCTTCTCTAAAATCAGCTTTAACTTTTTTAATATTTTCTATCACATAATGAATACACCATTGAGCGATATAATTGGTATACCAGTTATTATTCACATTGTTTTCATATTCATTAGGACCTGTTACTCCTAGAACTACATATTTATTTTTGTATGTAGAAAACGTGGCTCTTTGATACCAAAAACGAGCAATTCCGATTAAAACTTCAAGCCCTTTTTCTGGAATATAACTATAATCCCCTGTATACCTGTGATAGTTATAAATCGCAAATGCAATAGCTCCGTTTCTATGAATCTCTTCAAACGTAATTTCCCATTCGTTATGACATTCTTCTCCATTCATAGTTACCATTGGGTAAAGAGCAGCTCCATTAGAAAAACCTAATTTCTCTGCATTTTCAATAGCTTTCTCTAAATGTTTGTATCGATATTCTAATAGCTTTCTAGCAACTTCTTGATCTTTAGTTGCCATATAAAAAGGAATACAGTAAGCTTCCGTATCCCAATACGTACTACCTCCATATTTTTCACCTGTAAAACCTTTAGGCCCGATATTTAAAGAAGCATCTGTACCAAGATAAGTTTGATTAAGCTGAAAAATATTAAAACGTATTGCCTGCTGTGCTTTAACATCTCCCTCAATTGTAATGTCTGACATTTCCCAAATTGATGCCCACGCCTTTTTCTGAAGATTTAACAATGCATCAAAACCTAATGATTTTGATTTTTGAAGTACTGATTTGACAGCAGTAATTAACTCTTCTTTACTATGGTTTCGATCTACTGTATAACCGCCATATTTACAAATTGTAAAAGTAGATCCCTTTGGGATTTGCATCTCATAAGTGTAAGATGCATAACTAGATGATTTTTTTTCATCAGGAATTAGTTGCTGCTTTTCTCCATTCAGGAATACTTCCGATTCCATAAATGTGCAAGTATGAAAATCTGTTTTGCATGTTTTGGCTTGGATGAATGCTTGTTGGTTTTCTTGATCAACATTAATTATATCCCAAAACTGATCATCCCAATTACTATCTTCATTTGTAATACCAGCATCTATAAAAGGAACAAATGCAATCTTAGCAGATTGATTTACTGGAGTAACTTCATATTGAATTGCACCTATTTCATCAATATCTAAACTTAAAAATCGCTTGGCTTTAACTGCTACCTCAACACCATTTTTTAATATAGTTATGAACTCTCTCGAAAGCCAAC
Source organism: Bacteroidia bacterium (assembly GCA_030428865.1). Lineage (GTDB taxonomy): Bacteria > Bacteroidota > Bacteroidia > Flavobacteriales > Flavobacteriaceae > Polaribacter. The sequence continues at coordinate 363,330 of JAUIEK010000003.1, forward strand.
CTTCTTTCATATTCAGCTCTCGCCTAAAAGAAGTAATTTCTTTACAAGTGTGTAGATCTAACTGTTCATCATTTATAAAAACTTGAATACCTATCCAACTAGGAGCATTTAGCACTTTTGCAAAGTATTCTGGATAGCCATTTTTCCACCATCCAACACGTGTTTTATCTGGATAATAAACTCCCGCAATATAACTTCCTTGAAAAGTAGAACCTGAATAATGCTCTTCAAAATTGGCTCGTTGCCCCATGGCGCCATTACCAATACTAAAAATACTTTCAGAAGATTCAACTCGTTCAGGGCTAAAACCCTCTTCTATTATAGACCATTCATTTGGCACAATATAATCTTGATTCATTGTTTGTTCCTTATTTAAGAGGCGCTAAGCTCTTTTTCTATAATTTGATTAATAAAATTGAAACTGATTTCTGTAAAATCTTTAAACACATAATCCGCATTCGATAATACTTTGCTGTCTCCTATTCCGATTGATAACATGCCTGCAGAATTAGCCGCTTGAATTCCCGCCAAAGAATCTTCAAAAACCACACAGTTTTTAGGTTGTACTCGAAGTTTTTCTGCCGCTACTAAAAACACCTCTGGATCAGGTTTTGCTTTTGTTACTGAATTGCCATCAACAATTGTTTGGAACTTGTTGAAAAGCCCAACTTTAGTGAGAATTGCTTTTGCATTTTTACTAGCAGATCCTAAAGCCACAGGAATTTTATTATCAACTAAATAATTCAATATTTTTGGTACGTTAGGTAAAATTTCAGAGCTACTCATCTTGCTTATATAAGATAAATAATCTGCATTCTTTTTTCCCATGAGTTCCATGAACTTATCTTCAGACAATTGAAGATTTCCCCAAGACAGAATTTTCTCTAAAGATTTAACTCTGCTTACTCCTTTTAGCTGTTCATTTTGTGTTTCTGTAAAATCGATTCCAAGGCTATTTGCTAGCTTTTTCCAAGCTAAAAAATGATATTTTGCTGTATCTACAATAACGCCGTCTAAATCGAAAATAAAGCCAACTCTTGTTTTCATATTGTTTTAGTTTGTTACAACGTCATCTACATCTTTTACTCTAAAAACAAGTGCTGCAGCAAGTAAGAAAGAAGCTCCGCTAAGCACGAGAGCATAAATAGGTTGATTATTATATGCATACTTTACTAACGGGCCTCCTATAAACGCATTCAATATTTGTGGTAAAACAATGAAGAAGTTGAAAATTCCCATATAAACTCCCATTTTTCTTGCAGGAATAGAGCCTGCTAAAATCGCATAAGGCATTGCTAGTATACTCGCCCAAGCAATTCCTACTCCAATCATAGAGAGAATAAGCCATTCTTTTGATGGCATTACGTAAATGGATAACAATCCTAGCCCTCCTATTAAAAGAGAAATTGTATGTGTTTTTTTTCTACCTACTTTTTTTGCTATAGCAGGTAAAAGAAATGCATACAATGCCGATACGAGGTTATAGATTCCAAACAGAAATCCAACCCAATCACCAGCGTCCTGAAAAGCCTTACTATGAGTATCTGAAAGATCTAGCTGATAAATATGAGATGCTATAGCTGGAGTAGAAAACACCCACATACCAAAAAGCCCAAACCAAGAAAAAAATTGAACCCATGCTAACTGTCTCATCGTTTGAGGCATCATTTTAAAATCTCTAAAAATGTGAAGCAAGCTAGATTTTTCTTCAACTTCTTCTACATCGTCTTCTAATTGTTGTATTTCTTCTGGTGAATATTCTTTAGTTGTAAAAACAGTAATTAAAATGCTAATTAACAAAACTGCTGCTCCTAAAATAAACGATAATAATAAACTCAATGGCACTGAACCTTCTTCTGCTTGATTAGATATTCCAAAAAAATTAGTCAGCGCATAAGGAAGCCATGAACCTACAACTGCTCCTATTCCAATAAGAACTGTTTGAATACTAAATCCCAATGTTCTTTGATCTGATGGTAAAAGATCTGCTACTAGTGCTCTAAAAGGCTCCATAGCAATATTGAATGAAGCGTCCATAATCATTAACATTCCGGCTCCTACCCAAAGAGCTGGCATAAAAGCAGTAAATAAATCGGAGTTAGGCATTAGAACTAATCCCGCAGCAGCGAAAATGGCTCCTACTAAAAAATAAGGTCGCCTTCTACCCAAACGAGTCCAAGTTCTGTCACTATAATAACCTACAATAGGCTGAACGATTAAACCTGTTAGCGGTGCTACAATCCAAAACCAAGATAATTCATGAACATCGGCTCCAAAAATTTGAAGAATTCTACTTGCATTGGCATTTTGAAGGGCAAACCCCATTTGAACTCCTAAAAACCCGAAACTTAAATTCCAAATTTCTAAGAGACGTAATCTACGCTTTTTCATTATCGTAATGATTGATTAATACTACGATAAGCGCTGTGACTTATCAATTAAATTTTTGTGTGTGGAATGTAATTTATTGATAAATCTTTTTGGAGGCGTAAATATATAACTTTTTTTATAGTGCTTGTAAAAAAGAAAAAAATTAGCTCGATTCTCTAATATTCAAATTACTTGAAACAACTTTAGTTCTGGGAGCAAACGTTTCACCTTCGTTTTCAATTCGTTCTATCAATAATTCTACAGCTTGTTTACCCATTGTATATCCATGTTGTACAATCGCTGAGATTGAAGGAGTAGAAAATTCTGAAATTAAACCGTCTGTAAACCCTACAACAGCAACATCTTCTGGCACTCTTAGTCCGTTTTCTTTTGCAGATCGAATTGCATTTGCAGCATAGATTTCATTCACGGCAAAAATAGCATCAATATCTTCTTTAATTATTCGGTCAATTTGAGGTTTTACATCTTTCTCATCGTCTATTTCTATAATTCGCTCTCTTAAAACCGGCATATTGCTTTCTTTCAAGGCTTTTGCATATCCATTCTGCCTTAAAAGACCAACATTTACATGCTCTGGAGTTCCTAAAAAAGCTATTTTTTTTCTACCTCTATCTATAAGATGTTTTGTTGCTTTATACCCAGCACCTATATCATCAACAATAACTTTATCACACTGAATAGAATCAATTACCCGGTCAATAAGAACTAATGGTATTTCTTCATTTACCAAATCTATAAAATGATTAAACTTTTTATTTTGAAGCGTTTCTTTTGCTATTGAAACTAGTAGCCCATCAACACTACCATTTGACAATACTTTCAAATTATCTACTTCACTTTGATACGTTTCATTAGAAAAACAAACAATTACTTGATACCCTTTTTCTCTGGCTCCATTTTCGATACCATTAATTACTGTAGAAAAGAAATGATGAACAATTTTTGGCAAAATAACACCTATAACTTTTGTTTTTTGATTTCTTAGCTGTAGCGCTAAATTATTGGGTTTGTAATTATAATGGTCTGCATACGCTCTTATCTTATCTTTTGTTTCGGTGCTAATCTCATGGCTATCACGAAGGGCTTTTGATACAGTAGAGGTAGAAACCCCCAATTCCTTTGCAATTGTTTTAATGGTAACTTTTTGCTTCATTTTTTAGAACATTCTCTTTTTTCTGCCTCGTTTTTTAATTAGTTTACAATTTTAGGTAAAAAGTTTTTAACACGAAAACGTTTTCGGTTAATGTATAGCAATTGTGTAACCATTTTAAACTATATATTCGGGCTGTGGAATGTAAATTTATTGTTAATCTCAAATCAAATTTACGGTTATTATATAACAACAACATAAATGAAAAAACTTAAATTATTGTTAACTGGCACTCTTTTGTTTGCTGCTTTTTTTTCTTTTGCTCAACAGACAGTTAAGGGTATTGTTAAAGACAAAGCAGTAGGCGAAGGTCTTCCTGGGGTAAGCGTTGTAATAAAAAATACAACTAAAGGTACTTATACAGATTTCGATGGAAATTTTATGCTTGATAATGTAAAAACAGGAGACATACTTGTGTTTACTTACATTGGTTTTAATAGTAAAGAAATAATACTAAAAAATAGTTTCAATTTAATTGTAGAACTAGAGGAAAGCGCAGAACGATTAGACGAAATTGTAGTTGTGGGATATGGTACCACAACAGTAAAAGATGCTACAGGTTCTGTAGATGTTATCTCTTCTAAAGATTTTAATAAAGGATCTATTATTTCTACAGATCAATTGCTTAATGGTAAAGCTGCCGGAATACGGATTACCAATGCTGGCGGATCTCCTGATTCTGCCCCAAATATTAGAATTAGAGGAGGTTCTTCTCTAAACGCTCAAAACAGTCCGTTAATCGTTATTGATGGAGTGCCTATTGGTAATGACAACCCTGCTGGTGTATCTAACCCTTTAACTCTTGTAAACCCTAACGATATTGAGAGTTTTTCTATACTTAAAGATGCATCTGCTACGGCTATTTATGGTTCTAGAGCATCTAATGGAGTTATTATTATTACTACTAAAAAAGGAGTTTCTGGCAAGTTCAAGTATAATTTTTCTACTGATACATCTATAAGTGATGTGAGAGAAGGCTTAGATATGATGACAGGAAGTGAATATGTTCGATTTATTCAAGAGTTTTATCCTTCTCGTATACAACAATTAGGAGTTCCTAGTGGGTCTATTCAAACAACCGAGCAAGTAATCCAAACAATTGATAATAGAGCAATTTACAATACAAACTGGCGAGATGCGATATTTAGAACAGCCATTACATCAAATACCAACTTTAGTGCAAGAGGAAACATCTTTGAAAAAATTCCGTTTAGAGGTTCTATAGGTTACACTAACGCAGAAGGAATTGTTAAAACTGATGATTATGAACGAGTAAGTGCTTCTTTTAAATTAACACCTAAACTACTAGAAGATAACCTAAAAATAGATATAAACGCAAAAGCTATTTTTGCAGAAAAAAATGCAATTGATGCAGATGGAGCTATTGGAGAAGCATTAAGTTTTGACCCTACAAAACCTGTTTTTGATACATCTTCTAACAACCGATTTGACGGATACTATTTAACAACTTTTGATGATGGTAATTTTCGAAGAATTTTCCAGTCTAATCCATTGGCTAGGTTAGAACAGCGTGAAAGACCCGAACGCGTTTTTCGTTTTTTAGGAAATATGGAATTTGATTACACAATGCCTTTTTTACCTGAGCTTAAAGCAGTTGTTAACCTTGGATTAGATGCTTCTCGGTCTAAAATTGAAGAACGATTTAGCGACAATGCTTTTGAAACATATAGGTTTGATGCTTCAAATTCAGACATTGAATCAAATTTTGTTTTTAATCCTGGAGTAAATTTTAGAGAGCGTCAAAACATTACAAATACAACTTTTGATGCTTATTTAAAATACACTAAAGAACTCAAAAATAATATAGTTAGTCGCTATGATGTACAAGCAGGGTATGCCTATCAAAATTTTAAAAATGACGGAAACCAAGATCGCTTTCAATATAATCCCAATACAGGTTTGCGAGAAGTTCTAGAAAATCCTGCAAATCCAACCAATAGATATTATAACGAATTAAATTTACAATCGTTCTTTGCTAGAACGAATATTACCATTAACGAAAAATATCTTGTTACTGTTTCTTTTAGAGCAGATGGATCGTCTTTATTTACAAAGAATAATCGTTGGGGATATTTCCCGGCAGCAGCGCTAGCATGGCAAGTAGATGAAGAAAAGTTTTTAGCAAACTCCAAAGTAATACAATCTTTAAAACTTCGTCTTGGCTGGGGAGAAACAGGTCAACAAGACATCACAGGTGCAGTAGGTTATTATCCTTCTATTCCTTTATTTTTAGCAGGTGATGCCAATAGTCAATATTTACCAAACTCATCGTTATACTCTGCGTTACCATTCAATCCAAATCTAACTTGGGAAAAAACTTCTACCTTTAATATAGGAGTTGATTTTGCACTTCTAAAAAACAATCTCATATCAGGTTCGCTAGATTTTTATAGAAGAAACACAAGAGATTTACTAGCTGAAGTTCCTACTCCTCCAGGGCAAGCACTAACAAATGCTTTTATTGATAATGTAGGAAGAACAGAAAGTGAGGGGTTTGAACTGAACACAAATATTAACCCTATTAACACAAAAAACTTCTCTTTCTCTATTAACAGCAATCTTTCATACAACAATACGAAAGTGACAGATTTACAAGGGTTAAATAGTCTTGATGCAGGAGGTGGTTTACGAGGTACAGGTTCTAATTTACTCCGAGATGCTGTGGGGCAACAAGCAGGAAGTGCATTTGTTTTTAGACAAATATATGATCAATCAGGAAACCCAATACCTAATGCATTTGTAGACATAAATGGCGATAATCGAATAAATAACGATGATCGTTATTATAAACAAATAGCACCAAATTGGACGTATGGGTTTGGCTTAAACTTTACCTACAAAAATTGGGATTTAAGTTCTAGTTTTAGAGGGCAAATTGGCGGAAATGTATACAATTTACCCTTATTAAATTATGGTTTTACAGATAGTGCTACTTCTTCAAGTCAAAATAATTTAACCAATGTGCTAAATTTTTACAGTGGTGCTGCAAACTCAGTATTTGGAGATGTAAATGTGGTTAATGGCAACGGTCAATTTTCTGATTATTATCTAGAAGACGCCTCATTCCTTAGATGTGATAATATTGCTCTTGGATATCAGTTTGGAGATATGATTAAAAATGGTTCTGTAAGACTTTATGGTTCTGTTACAAATCCATTCATTATCACAAATTACTCTGGACAAGATCCTGAAAATTTTGACGGAATTGATAATAATTTTTATCCTAGACCTACTGTTTATACAATTGGTATCAATTTAGATTTTTAAAAATACAATCATGAAAAATAAATTTCTTTTACTTATATATATAGCACTGTTTGGTTTTTATTCTTGCTCAAATGATTTAGACACTCAGCCAAAAGTTGAACTAACATTTGAGGAATTACTTGCTAATGACCCAAATGCCATAGATGGAATCATATCGAGGCTTTATGCTTCATTCGCACTAACTGGACCAAGTGGACCAGGAAGTTCAGACATTGACAGCCCTGATGCTGGTGAAGGCGCTTTTTTACGAGCGATTGTAAATCTACAAGATTTTACTGCAGATGGCATGAAAAACAGATGGGGAGATGATGGTTTAGATCAATTAACTACTACTTCTAATTGGGATGAAAATAATAAGTTTTTCAAATTATTATATGATAGAGCCTATTTTACAATTCCTCAGTGTAACAATCTTATCCAAATTCTACAAGCTATAGAAGTTCCCAACAAAGAAAACGTTATTGCAGAAACACGTTTTTTAAGAGCGCTTGCTTACTATTATTTAATAGACACTTTTGGAAAAGGAGTTTTAGCTACTGATGAAAACTTTGGTCAAACTCAACCGCTGCCCGAAGCTTCACGCCTCGAATTATTCAACTATGTTGAATCTGAATTACTAGCTATTGAGCCTATCATTGCAGAAACTAGTGATTATGGAAGAGCGAATACATATGTAATAGATATGCTTTTGGCAAAACTTTATTTAAATGCAGAAGTATATACAGGAACGGCTCGTTGGGATGATGCAGCTACTTATATAAACAAAATAATAAATAATGGTCCTTATTCATTAGACTCGAATTTTGTTAGGCTGTTTTCTGCTGATAATAGTAGCTCTCCAGAAGTTATATTTCCACTATTAGCTGATCCATTAATTAGTCAGAGTTATGGAAATACTACATACATCGTTAATGGTAATTTAAGTCCAGATACAATGCCGCTATCACAATTTGGAGCAACACAAGGATGGACAGGTCATAGAGCTTCTAGCGGCTGGTATGGTTTATTTGGAAGCAATGCAACAGAGTTAGAAAATTCAACAGATATTAGAGCGAGTTTATTCTGGACAGATGGACACAACTACGAAATGACTGACTATAGAGAATGGACAAATGGTTTTCCTTCTACAAAATTTAGAAATACACAATCTGATGGAAGTGGAACCCCAACCGATTTTTCGGGTACAGACTTCCCTCTTTTTAGGCTAGCTGATGTTTATTTAATGTATACAGAACTTGCTGTACGGGGAGCAAACAATACTTCATTGAGCACAGCAGTAACGCTAATAAATGAATTAAGAGAGCGATCAAATGCAAGTACTATAAATATAGGGCAATTAACGCTGGATTTCATAATTGACGAGCGTGGCAGAGAGTTAAACTTAGAAGGACATAGAAGATCCGATCTAATTCGTTTTGACAAGTTCACGGGCAATAGTTATCTATGGCCGTGGAAAGGAGGAATCGCTCAAGGAACTACCATTCCAGAAACTTACAGGGTGTTTCCAATTCCTTTAACGGCATTACAAGCAAATCCAAATCTTACTCAAAATTCAGGTTATTAATTTAATATTTATTGGTTATGGGAAAATATATTAAAGGAATCTTTAGCTTACAAACAGCGTTTTTATGTTTAATATCAGTAAATATCTCTTGTGATAAAGACACTAAAGATTTTATAGCAAATTCAACACCTGAATCATTCATACTTACTGACTTAACAGTAGCACAAGTAGAATTAGACAGAATAAATACAGAAGATCCTGCGATTACACTTTCTTGGGAAGATGTAAGTTATGGCGTGCCTACAGTAGAAAACTATACAATAGAAATTAGCGATAGTGAAACATTTGAAAATGTTCACATTACCCAAATACCTTCAGGAAACTTTACCTATACATTTTCAATGGTTGAACTTAACAATGCCACAGCTGATATAGAACTGCCTCCTTTTCAATGGAACGAATTGTATTTAAGAGTTTCATCATCACTAGGAGCTAACCAAAGTAATATTTCTTATTCCAATGAGGTTACTCTAATGGTGTATCCTTTTATAGATGCTCCTTTTAAAGGATATTATTTGGTAGGAGATGCTACAAGTGCCGGCTGGAGTAATGACAATAACAATCACCCATTGTTTAGAGATCAAGATTCTCCAAATCCTTATTTTTATACAGGGTACTTTAATGCTGGAGCCTTTAAATTACTAGAAGAAAAAGGAAGCTGGCATCCTCAATGGGGAAATAATGATGGAGTGTTAGGAGTAAGTGGAGAAGATGGCAGTAACGAACCTGGGATTTTTTCAATCCCAACTGCAGGGTATTATACAATCGCTTTTGACTTAATTCTCGAAGGCTCTTCTTTTTCAATAACACCTTACGATGAAACAGGATCAACAACTTATACTGCTGTTGGCATTATTGGTGCTGCTGTTGGTGGCTGGGGCGATGCAGATGAAATCAACATGGTACAAGACGTTAATAACCCACATTTATGGTACGCTCTAGACGTTAACTTTACTCAAGGAGAACAGTTTTTAATTAGAGCTAATAATGCATGGAGCAATGTTTGGAGGTATAATAATTCCAACTCCTTTTTGTACGGTCAAGCTTTTTTAGGTGATGGAAATAACTTTTCTTTTGAAGAAACTACTGGAAGTTATGATGTTTGGTTTAATGATCTTGATGGCAGTTATGCAATTATCCCAAATTAAACTTTACTAAACCCCTATTTCTTTGTGCTTAATATAAAGCCCTCATTTTGATAATGAGGGCTTTCTTTGTTACTTCAAAATCTTGGAGTACATTTGCTCCATTCGATATCTTTTACCTGATAGTCAATGAAAAAAGGAATTAATCCAAGGCTAAAAGCAATTATTGTGAAAAAACAATTTTTACTTCTAGTTATTTTAACAATCCACTGTTTCCTTCCTAATTTGTTTGCGCAAGCTACACATACTTCAGGTGCTACAGCCGAAGAACTTGCTTCTCTAATATCTGGGCCAGGAATTACCATAAGCAATCCTGTTATTATAAATGGAGAAAGCACACAGGTAGGAACTTTTTCTAATGGTATTGCCGGTGCGGGATTACAACTAGATCAGGGAATTATATTAACAACAGGAACAGTAGATGAATCTTTTTCTACCAATAGCAGTCCTGAAACTTCTCTAGAACCTGCCGCTACTACTTACGATGATCCAGATTTAATGGCAATTGAACCACAAGCAGTACACGATGTTGTTATTTTTCAGTTTGATGCAGTATTAGATCCTCTTGCTACTACGCTAACCATCGACTACCAATTCATGTCCGATGAATATAATGAATACGTTTGCACAAATTTTAATGACTTGTTTGGCTACTTTATTTCTGGGCCAGGAATAAGTGGTTCTATAAATACAGCATTAGTTCCAGGAACATCCAACGCCGTATCAATTGCATCTATTAATAATGGATCTGTTGGACCGAATGGAACTCCCAGTAGCTGTATAGATCTCACTCAATCGGCTTCTTTTATAGATAATAGTTCAGGAACTTTATATATGGAGTATGACGGGTTGACTAAAAAACTAAGAGCTTCTGCAGCAAACTTAACCCCAGGCGCAACTTATACTGTAAAATTTGCAATAGCAGATACTGCTGATAATTTATTTGACTCTGCTATTATTATTAACCTAATAAGTGGATTCCCTGATAATGATGACGATGGTGTAGGTAACGATGCCGATTTAGATGATGATAACGATGGAATAAGAGATACTGTTGAAGATGCTAATCTTGATAACGATAATAATCCACTATCTAATCCAACAGATACAGATGGTGATGGAATACCCAATTATTTAGATTTAGATTCTGATGGAGATGGAATTCCTGATAACATAGAAGCACAAAGCTCTATTGGATATATTGCTCCTGGTTCTTTTACAGATACAAACCTAGACGGTATAAATGATGTTTATGGTAATGGGCTTACTCCTGTTAATACAGATGGAACTGGGCTACCCGACTATTTAGATACAGATAGTGATGATGATGGTATAGATGATACCACAGAAGCCAACATAACGCTAAGTGGAATAATAGGAAACAATGGAGCCGATAATACTTTAGAAAATTTAGATGATTATTCTGATCCTAATGGTATTTTAAATGATCCTACCACATTACCCGACGCAGATAGTGATGTAAACTCTGGAGGCGATGTAGATTTTAGGGATGCTATTACTATTGGAGATAACGATGGTGATGGTGTTTTAGATAACACCGACATTGACGACGATAATGATGGAATACTAGATACTGTTGAAGATGCTAATCTTGATAACGATAATAATCCACTATCTAATCCAACAGATACAGATGGAGACGGAATACCTAATCATTTAGATTTAGATTCTGATGGAGATGGAATACCTGATAACATAGAAGCACAAGAAACCAACTCCTACATTTCTTTTAATGGTACGTACGACGCTAATGGATTAGATACAGCTTATACTGGAGGTCTTACACCTACAAATAAAGATGGAACAGATAATCCTGATTACTTAGATACAGATTCTGATAATGACGGAATTAACGACACTACCGAAGCCGACTTGGATTTAAGCGGTATTTTAGCTGCCAATGGTTTAGATACCGCCGTTAGCACGTCATCTGGTTTTACAGACGTTAATGGAAACATTAACAATCCTAACACACTACCTGATTCTGACTCCGATCTTTTAATTGGAGGCGATGTAGATTTTAGAGATGATTCTGTTGATATTACATTAGGCTCTGGAATGCTTTTATGGCTAAGAGCCGATATTGAAACTTCGGGAAGTTCATGGCAAGATCAATCTGGAAATAATCATGATGCTTTTAACAACACCTTCTCGTCACCATTTTTAATTAGCAACGCTATTAACTATAATCCTTCCTTATCTTTTAATGGATCTGTATCCATGCTAATTACAGGCGGTATTTTTGAATCTTCTACCTCTTATCCAGATCTTGCAGCATATGTAGTAACCAAAGCATACAATGTAGAAGATTCTTTTATTTTTCAAGAAAAAGTATCTACTGGTAATTTTTCTTTAAGCATACCAAGAGCAGATAATTTAATTCACTATGGCATTTTAGGTGGGAGTTATGATGAAAATGTTTCGTGGCCATCTACAGCAGGAGTTTTTAACATGTATAATTTTTATGGCAGTACAACTCCAAACGCAACTCCTCTTCAAAGCCATCAAGCTTTTTATATGGATGGCGAAAATATTGATATTAACAATACTGGCTTCTCATCACCTAATAACGGGAGTTTAGGTAATGACTTTACAATAGGAGTTGGCGAACTGGGTAGCCTTCAATTTTTCGAAGGGGAAATTGCAGAAATCATTGTTTTTGCAAATAATCAAACTTCTCTTAATCAACAAAAAATTCAAAGTTATCTGGCTTTAAAATATGGTATTACATTAGATAATACGGATAATGATTCATCAATTATAGAAGGAGATTATATTGCTTCTAACGAAACCACTAAGTACTGGAACTACACAGCAAACTCCACATTTCATAATGATGTTGCTGGAATTGGTAGAGATGATACACAAGTATTAAATCAAAAACAATCAAAATCAAGAAATTCAGACGCCATAGTTACCATAGGATTGGGCTCTATTGCTGCTGATAATTCTAGCAACAATAACTCTTTTGCTGCAGATAAAAGTTTTTTAGCTTGGGGTAATGACAATACATCTCTTGGAGCAACTTCTGCTCCAGGAGTTTTATGTTCATCTGAATTGCGTTTAGATAGAAACTGGAAAATTGTAGAAACAGGAACTGTAGGAACAGTAGAAATTGCTGCTCCTGTATCAACGATTAACACATACCTTATTAATTCTGAAAGAAGTAAAGCTTTAATAATAGCAAATGATGCTTCTTATACAACAAACGTTGAGTTTGTTCCTCTAGTAGAACAAACAATTGATGGGATTAATCAATATACTGCTAATTACGATTTTAACGGCACAAAATATTTCACATTTGTTGAAGTAGGCGGAATTACATGGAAAGGTTCTACAAGTTCTTGGAGTGGAGGACAAGGAGTTAACGGAGCACCGAGTACAGATATTTTAGATAATGGCGAATTGTTGATAATTGATTCTGAAGGAACTAATAATCATGCAACATTACCAACAAATGCTCGAGTTGGTTGTGTTTGGATAACTGCAGGATCAAAATTAATGGTCCCTACAAGTCAGTATCTAGAAATAGCAGACGATTTATTTTTAGAAGGAGAAATCAGGTTGATAGGCTCTGCTCAGTTATTACAAACACACACAGGAACCAGTAAAGTTGCTGGAAATGGTAAACTATATATAGATCAAAATAGTGCTTTAGAAAGCACGTATCGATTTAACTATTGGTCGTCTCCTGTTAGTTCTATTGGTTCTCAGACTTATACTGTTGCGGATGTAATGAAAGATGGTACAATTTCTACCTCTGAAAATTCAGAACCACTTGATATCAACTTCCAAAGTTACAATGGCAATCTTAGTTCTCTTAATGGAGATCATACTACAACCCCTATAACAATTAGTAATTATTGGATTTATTCTTTCTTAAATGGACTTACAGGTACTAGTTGGATTCAGCAGAGAGAAACAGGAACTTTTGATGCAGCCGAAGGCTATATAATGAAAGGTCCTGGAGCTTCTCAAAATTATACGTTTGTAGGAACACCAAATGATGGAACTTATACAAGTTCGGTTATTGCAGGAAATCTTAGTTTATTAGGAAATCCTTATCCATCTGCAATAGACTCTCAACAGTTTTTTGCTGATAATGAAAATACAGTTGCTACACTCTATTTTTGGGAACATAAAGATGATGCAGGAAACCACAATACTTCTGGATACGTAGGTGGTTATGGCCTGCTAAATGCATCTATGAGTATTGCCGGAACTGCTCCATATAATGATAATACAGGCGGACAAGGAGATTTCACTTATACAGCTCCTGGCAGATATATTCCGGTTGCACAAGGTTTTTTTGTATCAGCTGCAGGAACAGGTAATGTCGTTTTTAACAACTCACAACGAGTTTATGAGAGAGAAGTAGAAAATGGTGGATCTGACTCTTATTTCTTTAAAGATGGAAAAAAGAAAGTCTTAAAAACAAATCAGCCTAACTTACCCATTCTAAAAATAGGGATAGACTATACAGATGACAACAGTAGATTGCTACACAGGCAGTTAGGAATTTCTTTTAAAGAAGGAAATACTTTTGGTAGAGAAACTGGTTATGACAGCTACGCTTTCGATGCAGGAACAACAGATGCTTACTTTAAATTTCCTGGCGTACGGAGTGGTTTTATTATTGCAGGTATACAGCAAATTACTGATGATTTAGAATTTCCCATTACGTTAGAAATAGGAAACTCAAATGACATTACCATTAGTATTGACGAAATATACAATATTGATAGAAGCATCTATTTAGAAGATAAAGTGACTTCCGAAGTATATAATTTAGAAAATTCAGTGGTATTAGATTTACCTATTGGTGTATATAGTGATCGGTTTTATTTTAAGTTCGGATCTTCTACTTTAAGTACAAATGATGAAACTATTGGCGGAAATATTACAATTTTCTCTGATAGCAACTCAAATGAAATTGTCATAAAAAACCCAAGAAATACAACAATAAGTAAAGTCGAGTTATTTAATGTTGTTGGACAGAGAGTTCAGTTTTGGGATGTTCTTGAAACAACAAATGAAAATCGGTTAAAAGCCAACAATCTATCAAGTGGAATGTACATTGTTAAAGTATCATTCAATAAAGGTCATTTGACTAAAAAAATTGTGGTAGAATAAACTAAAACTTATTTATAGTAATTCTTTTAATTTCGATATAAAAAAGTCGACTTGTTCAAAAGTGTTGTATTTACTAAAAGAAACTCGAATTGATGTTTTTTTAGATTCACTACCATTAATTTCTTTTAACACATGAGAGCCTAAGTTGCTGCCACTTTGGCAAGCACTTCCTTCAGAAACAGCAATTCCTTTCATATCTAGCTGAAGTAAAACCATGGAATACTCCTTAGGCAATTGGATGCTCAAAATTGTATGACTGCTTTTATCAAGATTACCAGATAATCCGTTGAAAGAAATTTCTTTATCAAGTTTTTGTAAAGAATCTATACAGTAGTTTTTTAGTTTCTTCAAATACTCTGTGTCTTCTTGAATATTTTCTAAACTTAACTCCAAAGCCTTCTTCATCCCAATAATAGAATGAATATTTTCTGTACTTGATCTATATCCTTTTTCTTGATTTCCGCCATAAATCATAGGCTTCATTATGACACCTTTTCTAACATAAACAAATCCAACGCCTTTAGGTCCGTGAAACTTATGAGCACTCCCTACAATAAAATCAATGGGAATTACTGACAAATTGATGGGAAGATGGCCGACTGCTTGAACTGCATCTGAATGAAAATAGGCTTTATAAGACTTACACAATTCAGCTATTTTTTGAACTGGTAATATATTTCCTACTTCATTATTAACATACATCAAACTAACTAAAGTTGTTGATTCATCATTTTTTAACAGTGCTTCTAAATGTTGTAAATCTACCTCTCCTCTACTCGATACAGTAACAAAATCCACTCTAACATTTTGCTGATGCGCTAAAGCTAAAACTGTATTTAAAACAGCATGATGCTCTATTTTAGATGTAATAATTCGTTTAACTCCTAAATTCGCAACGGCATTGAATAAAACAAAATTATCTGCTTCTGTTCCACTCGATGTGAAAATTATTTCAGAAGAATCAGTTCCTAATAAAGAAGCAATTGATTTTCTGGCAGACTCTAATTTACTTTTTGCTTTTCTACCTATACTGTGAGTAGATGACGGATTTCCATAAACTTCTTTCATTGAGTCAGTCATCTCTTGAATCACATCAGGATGAATAGGTGTAGTTGCTGCATTATCAAAATAAATCATAGAACGTAAAATTATGCTATTTCTTTCAAAAATGCTTTATTGCTGATAACTCTATATTTATTATTGATAAAAAAACTCATTCTTAACCTTTAATTAATCAAAAGAAGTAGCCTATACAATTACTTTTGTGCAAATAAATAAGGCATGATTAAAACTGGAGCAACAAATCCAAATGAGTTTTTAAAAAACGTAGCAGAAGATTTAACAATAACTTCTGATAGAGAAGTTATATTAAAGAAAATTGCCTCTTATTTAGCTAGTGAAATTAATCAAAAAGACACTGTTAATCTTACGTTTATTTGTACGCATAATTCAAGAAGAAGTCAAATGGCACAAGCTTGGGCTTTTTTTATTGCTGATTTGTTTTCGTTACCTATTCAATCTTTTTCTGGCGGAACAGAAATTACTGCATTCCACAGAAATACAGTAAAAGCGCTTCAAGAAAGTGGATTCCATTTCAAAATAAAAGATTACTCACATCAAAACCCTGTTTATACAGTTTCTTATGAAAACGAAACTGGTAATCATGAATTTTTAGGTTTTTCGAAAACGTATGATCATACTATTAACAAGAAACCTTATTTTGTAATTACTACTTGTGATAGTGCTGATCAAAATTGTCCTTTTATACCAGAAGCAAGTTTTCGATTTCATCTACCATACAACGATCCGAAATCTTCTGATGGAACAGATAAACAACTAGAAACGTACCTCGCAACCAGCAAAAAGATTGCTATTGAGTTATATTTTCTTTTTAATCAGGTAAAAAATTTGATCTAAACTTCTGTATCCTTATCGTAAGGAATACTGTTTAAAATATGCTTGATTGCATTGATACGTGCAGATGTTTTTCTATTTGCTCGAATAACTTTCCACGGAGCATATTCAGTATTTGTTCTTCGAAACATTTCATTTTTATAATGTGTATAATCATCCCAAAGTTCTTGAGCTCTTTCATCTACAGGAGTCATTTTCCATTGTTTTAATGGATCATTTTTAATGTCTTCAAACCTCCTTGCTTGTTCTTTTTTTGATATTGACATGTAAATTTTAACCAAGTAAATTCCTGAATCTAAAATCATTTTTTCAAATTCATTTACTTGATTCATAAAAATTTCATACTGCTGTTGTGTACAAAAACCATTTACGGGTTCAACTATTGCTCTATTGTACCAACTCCTATTAAAAAACACCATTTCGCCTGATTTTGGCAATTGGTTTATATACCGCTGAAAATACCATTGTGTTTGTTCATCTTCAGTTGGTTTTGGTAGTGCTACAATTTTTATATGCCTTGGGTTTATTCGTTCCGTTATCCTTCTAATTGCTCCGCCTTTACCAGCAGCATCTCTTCCTTCAAACAAAACTACTACTCGTTTATTTTCATTAATTCCCCAAGTTTGAAGCTTAATAATTTCTAACTGTAACTCTTTAAGTCTTTTCTCATAATTTACGTAACGAATTGCTCGCTCATAATTTAGTTTCTCTTGCGTTAACAAAGCCACTAAACCTTTAGTAGAATTCAATTTTTTCACATCCTTAAGAGAAAGCATAGTTAATATAGTTTTAAGTTAGATCTAAAGTAGCGCATTACCACATTAGGATCAGGGATAAGTGTTGTTGATGCTGATTTTTTTCCTTTATAGTCAAAACTAGAAAGAACATATCGCATTGCTTCTAATCTGGCTATTTTTTTACTATTTGTTCTGATGATCATCCATGGGCTGTAGGACGTGTGTGTTTTACTAAACATTTCTTCTCTATAATACGTGTACTTATCCCACAATTCCTGTCCTCTTTTATCTACCGGACTAAACTTCCATTTTTTCAATGGATTTTCATTCCGTGCATCAAATCGTCTTTGTTGTTCATCTTTAGTAATTGATAGCCAAAATTTAATGATTATCAATCCATCTTCGTAAAGCATATGTTCAAACTCTGGAACCTGAACTAAAAAGTGTCTGTATTCTGTTTCTGTACAAAAGCCCATTACAGGCTCTACAACAGCTCTGTTGTACCAACTTCTATCAAAGAAGACAATTTCTCCAGGGTTTGGCAACTCTTTTATGTATCGTTGAAAATACCACTGTCCTTTTTCTACCACTGTAGGTTTGTTTAAAGCAACCAATCGAGTTGATCTTGGATTCATATGCTCCATAAACCTTCTAATAGACCCTCCTTTACCAGCAGCATCTCTTCCTTCAAAAATAACAGCTACACGTTTTTTCTCTTTTGATATCCATTGTTGTAGTTTTACCAACTCTATCTGTAAATTTCTGAGTTCGTTGTTATAGTGTAGAATTGATTCTACTTTTTCAAATGAAACATCTTTCTGTTTCATTAAATCTTTTAACTCATCAACGGAATTTACACCTAAAAAATCAGCTTCACTTAAGGCTAACTTATCTTTCATACACGTTATAAAGTTAGTCTAAATTAAAGACTATTTTTTTAATAGACTAGTATTTTTAATGATAAGAAGATTATATCTTTGATTTTGTGAAAAAAACGATCATACTGATCTTTCTATCAAGCTTTTGCTTTTCTCAAAATCAAGCAAAAAGCACTATCTCAATTGCTTCTGATAATGACTTATTTGCCACAATCATAAAAGATCGTTACTATACTAGTGGCTTGTTTTTCTCTCTTAACACAGTCTCTAAAAAGAAGTATAAAAACCAACAAAAACGAATTTATCATTATAAGCTTGGGCACCACTTATATACTCCGCACAAACTTACTTTAGAAAGTGTAGAACTACACGATAGACCTTTTGCAGCTTTTTTATATGCCGAATTTGGATGGACACAAGCACTGGATAATCAAATCTTTAAAAAAACAATTCAACTTGGTGTTTTAGGACCAAACGCAATGGGAGAAGAGCTACAAAACTTTATACATTCTCTTTATGGGTTTGATAGAATAGAAGGCTGGCAGCATCAAATACAAAACACAATAGGAATTAATATTACAGGGAGTTATGCAAAGGGTTTTATGGCAAAAAACAATAAAACAGATTTTAACCTTACAACTGATTTTAGTGTAGGAACTGTGTACAATTTCCTCACGATTGGTTTTTTAGGCAGAGTTGGTTTTAGAGAATTGACAAGCATAGATAACAGCGTTTTGTTTTCTACAGCTCTCCAGGTTTCCAAATCAGAACAAAAAAGAAAAAAAGAGAGTTTTCTTTTTTATAAACCAAGTTTGGAGTTGATGGTTTATGATGCTACTATTCAGGGAGGTTTATTTAATGATAAAAGCCCGTTTACTTCCTCTATTAACCCTATTCGATTTCATCTTGAAGCAGGAATGAAATTTACTACAAAAAAAATGAATTGGGGATATTCTTTTCATTACAAAACAAATGAAAAAAGTGATTTGCGGTATGATGCTGGAAATGTTTATGGAAGTATTCTCATTGAGTTTCTTTCCTTTTAAAGTCTAACAAAAGAAATCATCTTTAAAACCGACTAGGTACAGCTTTTCTTGAGCTCTAGTTACCGCAGTATAAAGCCATCGTAAATATTCCTTATCTACTCCATTAGGCAAATATGGCTGTTCAATAAATATGGTTTTCCATTGTCCTCCTTGAGATTTATGACAAGTAATAGCATACGAGAATTTCACTTGTAAAGCGTTAAAAAACACATTGTTTTTTACACCTACCATTTTTTTGTACTTAGACTTTTCATGGGCATAATCTTCTAAAACGGCTTGATACAATTTATTAGATTCTTCATAGCTCAACGAAGGAGCTTCGCTTGTGAGTGTATCTAACAAAAGAACTGTTTCAAAAGGTTTTTGATCTGGATAGTCAATCATTCTTATTGTTACTTCTGCAAAGGAAAAACCATATAATTTTTTAAACGCTTTTATTCTTACAATTTCACAAATATCTCCGTTAGCAATGAATCCTGCAGCAGAACTTTCTTTTAACCAAAAATAATTGTTCTTTACAACCATTACATAATCGCCAACAGAAAGCTCATTCTCTTGGCCTCTAATTTTTGAACGAATTTGTTGATTGTATAAATTTGCTCGTTTATTAGAACGAACAATAAATGCGGTATCTTCTACTCCGTCATTATCATAGGCATTATTAATAGCATCTTGTATATCATAGCCATCCTCTAAACGAACAATATCTGGAAAATCAATATCAAACTGAAACGAACTCTGGTTGTGCTGAATTTGAAATCGAAGCAATGTCGCATTTGCCAGAATTCCTGATTCCTCATGCTGACGCATAACTTCATCCAATTCAACTTCTTCAATATCTTTATGATAGTTTACCTGCAATTTATCAGCATCTAATGCTGGGCTAACTTGTAATTTTACAGGAGGTAGTTGAGCAGTATCTCCTATTAGTATCAATTTACAATTTCGCCCAGAGTACACATAATAAATAAGATCATCTAATAAAGAACCTCTTTCAAATAATTTTGAATTAGTAGCACTATCAGAAATCATAGAAGCTTCGTCAACAATAAAAACTGTGTTAGTATGCTTATTGGGCTGCAACACAAAATCCATTGACCCATTTTTATTCTTACGAGGAAAGTATATTTTTTTATGTATTGTGAGTGCTTCTCTTTTAGCATATCCTGCAATAACTTTAGCTGCTCTTCCGGTAGGAGCTAGCAGTACAGCTTTAATTCCGGCTCTCCACAAATTATTAACAACTATACTTATAGTAGTTGTTTTACCCGTTCCTGCGTAACCTTTTAACAAAAACACCGTATTATTCTCCTTATCATGTAAAAAATCAGTCAGTTTTTGGATTAAAACATCTTGCTTATCTGTTAAGGAAAACGGAAATTTTTGCTTGATTGTAGCATAAAATTCTTTGGGTTGTTTTAACATAAGTCAATTTGTGCACCAAAGATACACGCATTTGATGTTAAAAATTTTTATCATTAAAAAAAAATTGTAGATTTGCGTGAGTTGAAAAAATTTATCAAATGAATTTACTTATCATGATTGTTGCAGCTGTTGCTGTTGCCTTTGTTATAGCTGTGTTAGTTGTAAAATTCTTACCTCTTAAACTAAGACCTGTTGTTTCTATTGTACTTTTAGCTCTTGCAGTTTTTTTAGTTTATAAAATTTATAATGGTGTAATGGCACCTATTAATTTTGATAAGAAAAAAGTTAAGGTTTACTCAGAAGTTATTGAGAATTTAAAGCTCATTAGAGATGCAGAAGTAGCTTATTATGAGGTTAATGGAACCTATACAAAAGATAAGAAAGCTTTAATCCAGTTTATAGATACTGCTAAATACGCAATCACTGAAACAAAAACAGTTGTAGAAAAAGTAAATAGAGGTGGTGGTATTATTGAAGATGTTGAAAGAAGAGTTATAGATACAACTGGATATGAACCAGTGTTGAAAGATTTCAAGAATAAAGATTATAAAAACATGTTTAAGGTTCCTACTCTTAGTGGTAAAGAGTTTGAACTAGAAGTAGGAAAAGTAGAAAAAGTACAAGGATTAGAAGTACCTGTTTTTCAAGCAAGGATAGATAAAGAATCTGTTTTGAAAGGAGAAGATCCTTCTTTAGTAAAAATTGAAAAAGAAGCTATACAAAGTGATGAAGTTAAAGGTCCTTATATTTCTGTTGGTTCTTTAAATGAAGTGACTACGGGTGGTAATTGGCCTCCTTCTTACGATAAAAATGATCGTGCAAAAAAAAATCAGTAAAATACACTTAGAAGATAAAACACCAAATAGTTTATCCATCCAATTTAGTTTGGGTGGATTTTCTTTTTGTACAATAAATTCTAGCAACCTTGTTTTAGATTTGCACCAATATTGGTTTGAGTCCATTTGTACAAATCCTACAGATTTACTCACTAAAATTGAAGCTATTTTTAAGGAAGAAGAAGTTTTACACAGTACTTTTGAAAGTATTCAAGTAATCCATCAAAGCAGCTTAAACACATTGGTTCCTAATACTTTTTTTGATGAAAAAGAGCTAGAAAATTACCTTACGTTTAATGTAAAAACATTTAAAAGTGATTTTATTACTTTTGACTCTGTAGAATCTTTTCTTTCAAAAAATGTTTACGTCCCTTTTGTGAATATTAACAATTTTCTACATCAAAACTTTGGTGATTTCGATTACTATCACCATCACTCTATTCTGTTAGAAAAAGTAAAAAGACAGCACACCAAAGACATCACTGTCTGCGCTAATCTAAGTAAAAATCTGCTAGATGTTGTTGTTATTTCTGATAACAAATTACAACTCATTAATTGTTTTGAGTATAATAGCAGAGAAGATTTTATATACTACATTTTATTTGTATACGAGCAACTTAAACTTGATACTAACTCAGTACAACTTACGTTAAGTGGAGCAATAGATAAAGAATCTAATCTTTATAAAATTGCATATCAATACATTCGAAATGTAGGTTTTGCGAATTCTTTGAATCCTTTCTTTGAAAAAAATAACGAGTTTCAAAAACACGAAGCTTTTATATTAATCCCCTAAATGAGAATTATAGCTGGAAAACATAAAGGAAGGCGTCTTACAGCTCCTAAAAAACTTCCTGTTAGGCCAACTACAGATATGGCTAAGGAGAGTTTGTTTAATATTTTAAACAACTATTATTACTTTGAAGATATTCAAGTAATTGATTTGTTTTCGGGCACAGGTAATATTAGTTATGAATTTGCCTCTAGAGGAACTGAAACGGTTACAGCAGTAGATCAAAACATGGCATGTGTTCGGTTTATTGAAAAAACAACAAAGGAATTAGAAGCTCCTATTACGGCTATAAAAAGTGATGTGTATAAATTTTTAGAACGAACCAAGCTAAAAGCAAACATCATATTTTCAGACCCTCCATATGATTTTTCTGAAGAAAATTTCTTAAAAATAGTTGATCTTACTTTTTTCAACAATCTACTATTAGAAGAAGGTTTTTTAATTGTAGAACATGCAAAACATACTTCTTTAGAATCGCATGAAAATTTTAGTTTTTCTAAAAGATATGGAGGAAGTGTATTTAGCTTTTTTGAAAAAAAGAATTCTTAAAACAAAGAAGTAATAATCTCTGATACAGAAATTCCTTCTGCTTCTGCCTTGTAATTTTTAACAACTCTATGAGATAGAATCGGAATTGCTACTGACTTAACATTCTCAATATCTGGAGAATATTTCCCTGTAATCAAAGCATGTGCTTTTGCAGCTAATATTAAGTTTTGAGAAGCTCTAGGACCTGCGCCCCAATCTACATATTCTTTTATCATCTCTGTAGCCAAGTTGCTTGTTGGTCTTGTCTTACCTACTAATGTTACAGCATATTCAATAACATTATCTGCAACAGGAACCTTCTTAACTAATTTCTGTATCTCTATTAATTCTTGAGCATTCAATAATGAACTGATTTCTTTTTCTAAACCAGAAGTCGTACTCTTAACTACATCTACTTCGTCTTTAAACGAAGGGTAACTCAACTCAATTGAAAACATAAATCGATCTAACTGAGCCTCAGGCAAAGGATATGTTCCTTCTTGCTCTATTGGATTTTGAGTCGCCAACACAAAAAACGGCATATCTAGCAAATAATTAACTCCTGCTACAGTAACCGTTTTTTCTTGCATTGCCTCTAGCAAGGCAGCTTGGGTTTTAGGAGGAGTTCTATTAATCTCATCTGCAAGAATAATATTTGAGAAAATAGGACCTTTTAAAAATTGAAATTCTTTATTCTGATTTAAAATTTCACTACCAATAATGTCTGAAGGCATTAAATCTGGTGTAAACTGAATACGCTTGAAATTCAATCCTAATGATTTAGCAACTGTATTAACTAACAATGTTTTTGCCAACCCAGGCACACCAATTAATAGAGAATGGCCTCCACAGAAGACAGATAGCAATACCAAATCTACGGCTTGCTCTTGACCAATAATAACTTTAGCTATTTCTAATTTAAGCTGATTGTATTTCTCTAGAAGTTTATTTGCTGCTGTAACGTCAGACATAATTTAGTTAGCATTCTTTTTCCAGTCTCTTTCAAACTTACACTTATTATACTCACTACTAATTTTAATATAAGTATCCGTAATTTTTTCTTTAGACCAACTTGCTATTTTTTCTTGCTTTTTCTTTTGAAGTGCTAAACTCTGAATTTTCACATAATCATCAACTAAATCGGCTATATGCCTATCCGTTCGATCCTTCATATAAATAATCTTATACATTTTTTCCCCACTTCTATCTTCTTCGTAAAAAGGTTCTGTAATTTCTTCCTTTTTTAACTCATTAACTCTTGCATACAAAGCGGGATCTAAACGTGTTAAATCAAAGCGATGTTCTCCACTGTATGGGTTTACAATAAGTCCTCCATTCTTTTTGGTTTCTTTATCATCAGAGAATTTTTTTGCAGCTTCTTCAAATGTCATTTTTCCTGCTAAAACATCTTTTCTTATTTTTTCAATATCTTCTTTCGCTTTATCAAGATTTGCTTGTGGAATATCTGGCTGAATTAAAATATGAGATGCTTCTCTGGTTTCTCCCTTTATGGTGTGAAGCTGAATAATATGATAGCCAAAATCTGACTTAAATGGTCTCGAAATTTCGTTAAGCTCTAATGAAAAAACAACCTCTTTAAACTCTTTGATAAAAGGGCTGTCTTTTGTAATTGAGTATTGTCCTCCGTTTTGAGATACTGCAGGATCATCTGAATTAATAATAGCCTTTAAACGAAAACTAGAACCATCTATAATTTCCTGTCTAAGCCTATTTAACTTATCTATAATTCGTTGTTCTTCTCCTTCTTCTGGTTTCGCTTTAATCACTAAGTGTGCTATTTCAATTTCTGCTGGAAACTCAGGTAATTCTTTTTTCTCTTTTAAACCATTATAGTAAATGCGAACTTCTTCTGGCGTTACATCTATTTTTTCAGTAATTTTTTGTTGCTCTTTTTTAATAAGCGCATTTTCTTTTTCTATTTTAAATAATTCATTACGTAAATCGGCTTCATCATTAAACCCATAAATTTGCAAGACTTTATCCATCGATTTATACTCGCCAACAAAGAAATTGAGATTATTATTAACAGCAGCATTAACTTCTGCATCAGAAACAACAACACTATCAACAACTGCATGATGTGCTAATAGCTTTTGCAACATCAATTGCTCTAGCATCTCACAGTCAGAAATTTTCACCTTTCCTTCAGTGCTTTGCTCTAAATCTAATTTGAATTTCTCGATATCAGAATCGAGAACAATGTTTTTACCAACTACAACTCCCACACCATCAATTTTTACTTTTTGAGAAAAACTTATGGTACTCGTAAAAATTAATACTACTAAAAAAAATTTAGTATGTTTTAAATATTTCATTCTTAACCGCATCTTGAACAATTATCTTTTCTATTTCTCTTATTAACTCTAGTTTTCTTTGATGTAAAATCATTTGTTTTACAGTAGGCTTGACGTATTCTAATGGAGCAACCGAATTTCTTTCTAATACGTCACTTACGCTTGCCAAATATACTCCTAATGAATCTTGTTTCTGGATGATTTTTGTTTTTTTTAACAATTCTTCTTTTTTAAAAGGTAGTTTTAACAAAATATTTTCTACAGACAACCAGATACTATCGTTAAAGTGATATCTAATAAAACTCAACTGTTGCTGAGTTAGTAAATCTAAATCAGAAATATTATCTGAAGTAAAAAGAGTTTTGGCTTCGTCTAATTCGTTAAAATCATTGGACACATGTAAATATTTGATTTTTACCAAGTCTTCATTCAACTTAAAGTTTGAATTGTAATTGTTATAGTAAGCTTCTATTTCTGTGTCATTAACAATAGTATCTAACTTTTGTTTTACTAATTTTTCTTTGTAGTTATTTATTAGTAAACTTTCCTTATAGTTATTTACTAATTCTTGAATAGAATTATTATCTTTTTCACTAATATTATTCTTAGCCTTTTCTAACAATAATATATTTGTTGCCCATTTATTGATAAAACTCTTTACAAAAACTAGACTATCTTGACTTGATATATTTCTAGGTAATACTTTTAAAAGTTCTTCTTTATATAGCTTTTCTGTTCCTGTAGATGCAATGACAATACTTTTCTTGTCTGATTCTTTTTTCTCGAGCCCTAAGTAATCACATGAAAACAGAAAAAAAACTGAAATTAAACTAAAAAACAAAAAACGATTATTGTTTAGACGCATAATATTTTATTAGCTTCCTTAACGCTTTCTTATTGATCTTTATACTCGCTTTAGATCGAAGATCTTTGTGCAACTCTTGTTCTAAAAATGATTGAAAATCATTAATCACAACTCCCTTTACCTCTTTAAAGTTCTTATTTGAATATTTTTTGATATTCTCATCGTAGTACTTTTTAAGAGCAATTGTATCGTTTACCGCTTTTTTCCATACGTTTCTTTGCATGAACTCAAATAACAAAATACCATC
The DNA here is from genome assembly GCA_030428865.1 of Bacteroidia bacterium. Taxonomy (GTDB): domain Bacteria; phylum Bacteroidota; class Bacteroidia; order Flavobacteriales; family Flavobacteriaceae; genus Polaribacter. Next base: position 389,606 of record JAUIEK010000003.1, read on the forward strand.
TTTATATTCTTGTAGAGCTTTTGCATATTCCGGTTGAGTTACTGACAAATTTTCTTTGTAATAAGCCAAAACTTCTTTATCAATAAACTTATCAAACAGCTTATCAATAGGATATTGCCTTCTGTTCACTATGTAGTTCACAAAATCCTGCTGAATAATTTTTTTGTCATTAATTGAGAGCAATAAATGCTGCAAAGAATCTTTTGGGAGATTTCTTAAATTCGGGTGTTGTAAAATCTTTTTTCCTTTTCTATCTACCTTGATAGAATATTTACTTTTTAAACGATCTAAAACAGCATTTTCAGATAGCTTTAATCTACCACTTTCTCTTACTTTTCTCTTAATTTCATCTTTCATTTCATTATATGTAGTAATCGGAAATTTTTCTATAAGCTTTACAACATGCCACCCAAAACGAGTTTGAAATGGCTCTGAAAGTTGTCCAACTAAATCTAAAGAAAATGAAGCTTTTTCAAGAGCAGGAAGCATACTTCCCTTACCAAATCTTGGCAAAACACCTCCAATATCTTTCGAGTTTGTGTCGTTCGAAAATTGCTTGGCTAAAGAATTAAAATCTGCTCCGTTTTTTAAAAGGTTTTTAATAGAATCTATTTTTTCTTTTCCTTTTTTAGATTTATCGGTAATTAAAATGTGTGCCACTTGCAAATCTCCTTTAGAAAGCTGTCTATCTGTAACTTTTACTATGTGATATCCAAAACTTGTTCTAAACGGTTTTGAAACAGTGTTTACAGGCGTATTGTAAGCAGCTGTTTCAAATTTATAAATCATCTTAAAAGCTGAAAAATAGCCTAAATCACCTCCATTCGTTTTAGCAGATCTATCTTCTGAAATTTCTTTTGCAACCTTCTCAAAAGATTCTCCATTAATAATTCGTTGTCGTGCTTTAGTTATTTTTTCATAGGCTTGCATTGTATCTTTTGGTGATGCTTCTTGAAGAATTTTGACCAAAATATGACTTGCTCTTATATTTTCTTTATAGCGATTATACGCTTCTTTTTCTAGAAACGCTAAGTATTTTTCATCTCGTAAATAAGGCTCTAATAACTGATTTTTATACGTTTCTACCTCTCGCTTAAAAAAAGGAAGCGTGTCTAGTTTGCGCCTATACGCTTCTGCTACTTTTAATTTATAATCAATATATAAATTCACATTTTTCTCTACATCTTTTTCGCTTTTTTCTTCAATTAACGACAGGTTTTTCTCATACACACTTTTAAAATCTGCTACTGTTACCTTCTCTTTATTTATTGAAATTAGAACTTTACTGTTCTTTTGAGCGTATGAAAAAGCTGTAAAAAACAGCAAAACAAAAACTTGTATTCTCATCTCTTATAATGATATTATTCCTTTAATTTTTTCTGCCTTTTTATAGTAACTTATTACTTCATCAGCATTATTCAATTTTACATTTATTGATATGCTAATATACTTCCCATTTTTAGATTTTTTCGTATTAATAACAGCTCCGCCTTTTGTAAATAAATCTTTTACTTCTTGCTCCTGATTTTCTGTCGTAGGAACAATAAACTTATACAAATATTCATTAGGAAATTTTGTTGTGTCTTCTAATTGCGCTTTTAGTTTCTTGTAAAAGGCTTCCCGATCTTGCATGTATCTGTTTTTTAAAAACGAAGTACAAAATTACATTATAATCTTATTAATATAAATTATTCATATATTTTTGTGATTATGCAAAAAAAAATTGTGCTAGTTGGCGGACCTGGGAGTGGAAAAACCTCTGTTATTTCTGAACTTTCAAGAAGAGGTTTTTTCTGTATGCATGAGGTTTCGAGGGAGGTGACTATTGATGCGAAAAAAAAAGGAATCGATCAACTTTTTCTGGAAAAACCTGTTTTGTTTAGTGAGTTGCTTTTAGAAGGACGCATACAACAATATAATGAGGCTCAAAAAAGTAATAGTCCGATTGTTTTCTTTGATAGAGGCATTCCAGACATAGAAGCCTATTTAGAATTTTCAAATACCTCTTACTCATCTGTTTTTTCTGAAAATTCCAAAAATCTACGTTATGATTTTGCCTTTCACTTTAAACCTTGGGAAGAAATTTACATCTCTGACAATGAAAGATATGAAACCTTTAAAGAAGCTTCTATTATCAACCAACATCTTGTAGAAACATACAAAAAATACAACTATTCTATGATAGAAGTTCCTTTTGGAAACATTACTGAAAGAACAGATTACATCATCAACAGGCTTCAATAATAATGCATACTCCCAAATCAATTTTAAAATCTATTTGGGGTTATGATTCTTTTAGAGAGCCCCAAGAAGAAATAATTGAGTCTGTTTTAAAAAATCATGAAACAGTAGCTTTACTTCCTACGGGCGGTGGAAAATCAATCTGCTATCAAATTCCTGCTATTCTCTTTTCAGGAGCTACATTGATAATTTCTCCTCTTATCTCCTTAATGGAAGATCAAGTGCAACAACTACAAAAAAGAGGTGTTAAGGCTTCATATGTAAAACCTGGATCTTCTACCGAGGATATTGTTACCCTTTTTGATGCTATTAAATATGGGGAATTAAAAATAATATATCTATCTCCTGAAAGGCTGCAATCAAATCTTATCATAGAAAAATTAAAGGAAATTGAAGTTAGTTTACTTGCTATAGATGAAGCTCATTGCATATCTGAATGGGGACATGATTTTAGACCTTCTTTCTTAAAAATCAAAGAGATACGCGAAGTTTTAGGAAATCCAAAATTAATTGCCGTTACTGCATCAGCCACTAATCAAGTTTTAAAAGATATTCAAATACAGTTAAATTGTAATAATGCTACTGTTTTTAAAAAGTCTTTTTTTAGAAAAAATTTAGCCTATCAGGTTTTTGAAATTGAAAGTAAAAATCAGCGTCTCTTTCAAATTTTTTCCAAAATACAAACTCCTGGAATTGTTTATGTTAATTCTAGAAAAAGAACAAAAGAAATTGCAAGTTTACTAAAAGAACGAGGTTTTTTGGCTACACATTACCATGGTGGAATGAGCAGACAAGAAAAGGAAAAAGCTTTTTTAGAATGGACAACCGAAAAGAAAAGAATTATTGTAGCCACTAATGCTTTTGGAATGGGGATTGATAAAGAAAATGTAGGAATTGTTGTCCATGTAGATTTACCATATAGTTTAGAAAATTATTTTCAAGAAGCAGGTAGAGCTGGCAGAAATGGCAAAAAAGCATTTTCAGTTTTACTTTACAGTCAAAATGATATTGATGTTTTTACCAAACAGTTTATTGAGACGATTCCTGATCTATCTTTTATAAAAGATTTTACACGGAAACTGTATCAACACTTTCACATTTCTAATGGAGAAATGAACTCAAGCTCTTTTGATTTTAACTTTTTGGAGTTTTGTAAGCTTTACAACTTTCCTTATGAAACAGCTAAAACCTCATTACAAGTTTTAATCAATCAAGGAATTATAGAATTGTCTCAAGATTTTTACTCTAGATCAACTCTACAAATTATTGTAAGTCCAAAATACCTTCAGCAGCAGATTGAAAATACTCATTTAGACAAAAAAATCATCAATGTTTTGCTAAGAAGCTACTCTGGTTTATTTAGCAATCAAATTAAAATTGATGAATTTACTTTATCTAAAAAAATCGGAATTACTTCTATTGAATTAAAAAAGAGACTTACTTCTTTAGCCGAAAAAAATCTTTTAACTTTTCAAGAAAAATCAGATCACCAACAGTTGTTTTTTTTAAATCCTAGAGAAGATCAATATCAGATTAATCGTGTTTCTAAACAGATAAAAAACTACTTAAATCAAAAAATATCAAAAGGCAAAAAACTTATTAATTTTGTGCTTTCTAAAGATAGTTGTAGAAGTCAACTTTTACTAAATTACTTTGATCAAAATCACTCATCTCAATGTGGTATTTGTGATGTTTGTTTAAATAGAAAAAATGAAAACTCTCGAGAATTGGAGCATGAAATAGTGACTTTATTGAAAAATAAAGATCTTAGTTCCCAAGAAATTTTTATAACATTAAATACTCAAGAAAATTGGGTTTTAGAAGCTCTTAAAAACCTTTTAAAAAAAGAAGTAATCAGTATTAATATCCAAAACCAATACTATTTAAATGAATAGCCCTAGAATTGTTTTTATGGGTACTCCAGAATTTGCAGTAACCATTCTAAGTAAACTATTACAAGAAAAATTCAATGTAGTTGCTGTTGTTACAGCACCTGATAGACCTGCCGGAAGAGGAAGAAAAATAAATCAATCTGCTGTAAAACAATTTGCACTTAAAAACAATCTACCCGTTTTACAACCTACTAATTTAAAATCTCCTTCTTTTTTTGATGAGTTAAATTATTACAAACCAGAACTTCAAATTGTAGTAGCTTTTCGCATGTTACCAAAAATAATTTGGTCGCTTCCTAAACTAGGCACTTTTAACCTTCACGCATCTTTGCTTCCTAATTACAGAGGTGCAGCTCCGATTCATTGGGCAATCATTAATGGAGAGACAAAAACAGGTGTCACAACGTTTTTTATTGATGACAAAATTGACACAGGAGAGATAATTTTACAAAAAGAAACTCATATTTTACCCAATGAAACGGTAGGTTCTCTGCATGACAAGCTTATGGTATTAGGTGCTGATTTAGTTTGCAAAACAGTTAAATTAATTGCTGAAAATACTGTATCTACTATAAAGCAACCAGAACGGGATACAAAACTTGCTCCTAAATTAACATCTGAGAATACAAGAATTGATTGGAGTTTAGACACAAAAACTATTTATAATAAAATACGAGGATTAAATCCTTTTCCTGTGGCTTGGACAGAAATACAAAATGGAGATGAAATACTAACTACAAAATTATATGAAGTACATTATGATATAATTAACCATGATTTAGTTGTAGGAAAAATTCTATCTACAAACAAAGAATTAAAGATTGCCACCAAAGACGGTTTTATTAAAATTGATGAACTTAAGTTGGCAGGAAAGAAAAAAATGGATAGTAAAAGCTTACTAAACGGATTATCTTTTCAACCTAATGCTATTGCTTTGTGATCTTCAATACTACTGCGGAAGAAAGACAAACCAAAGGGTGTTATTAACAATTTCAACTCTTTTATTAACAAAATACTGCTTTTTACACTGTTAAACTTGCACAAGCCCGCAATCCGTCTATATTTGTTAAGCGTTTAAGCAAAAAATTTATCAATTAATTTTAAATTCTATTTATTATGAACAAATCAGATTTAATCGATGCTATGGCTGCGGATGCAGGAATTTCAAAAGCAGCGGCTAAAGCAGCTTTAGAATCTTTAACAAGCAATGTAACTTCTACTCTAAAGAAAGGTGGAAAAGTAGCTCTAGTTGGATGGGGTACTTGGTCTGTTTCAAAAAGAGCTGCAAGAAATGGTAGAAATCCTCAAACGGGTGCTGAGATTAAGATTCCAGCTAAAAAAGTTGTAAAATTTAAAGCTGGTGCAGGTCTTAGTGATTCTGTAAACTAAATTCTAACAAAATTATACAAAGAACTCCCTATTATTTAGGGAGTTTTTTATTTTGCTCTTTTTTGGTTACATTTAAGTAAGATATAAAAGCAATGCCTGTTCTTAAACCCAAAAAAGGAAGACTATTAATAGCTGAACCCTCCATTCTGGATGACAGTTCCTTTAACAGAGCTATTATTTTACTTACGGAACATAACGAAGAAACTTCTATTGGTTTTATATTAAATAGACCGCTGAAAATCATATTTAAAGATATTATTCAAGATATTGATTGCTCTCACACTATTTATCAAGGAGGACCTGTAGAACAGGATAATTTATATTTTGTTCACAGAGTACCCAATTTAATTCCTGATAGCCTACCAATTGGTAATGGCATTTATTGGGGCGGAAGCTTTGAGGTATTAAAAAACTTATTAAATGAGAATACTATAAAAAAAGATGATATTCGTTTTTTCTTGGGGTATTCTGGATGGGGAAAGCAGCAATTAGAAAGTGAGATTACAGATAAAACTTGGTTTGTGTCAAAAAATGATTTCAACAACATTTTTTCTGTTGATGATGAAAGCTTATGGAAAAACAAGCTTTTACAAAAAGGTGGTAAATACAAAATATGGGCTAATGCTCCCTACGATATCCATCTAAACTAATTCTATTTTGTAATTGTTTCTTGGAGCAATATATTTTTTTGCAGCTTCTCTCCTAGTGTAGTTTTGTACTGCTTTTTTCTGTAATTAGTAACAGGCTGCACTCCAATAATTGAATTCGTTATAAATACTTCTTCTGCTTTCTGAAGCTCAAAAGGAGTTATTATAGTCTCTTCTAATATATAATTTGGATTCCTTTCTACCACATCAATAACTTTCTTACGTAGAATCCCTTTTAAACATCCTTCTTGTATAGAAGGTGTTTTTACAGTATTTCCAAAAATCAAAAAGATATTACCACTAATTGTTTCGCAAATATTTTTTCTTTCATTTAAAAGAATACAGTCATCAAAATCATTCTCTTCTGCATAAATACTAGCCAATGTGTTAATAATTTTGTTATTTGTTTTCACTGTTGATAACAGTCCGGAATAATTATAATAATCTTTAAATAGATCAACTATATATGTTTCTTTATGCTCTGTCTCTATATCTGATGTCTCTAATAAAAAATCTACTTCATTTGTTTTAGGTTTATAAAACCCTCCATCTTTTCTAAACACAGATAGCCTAACCCTTTGTGGTTTTTTGGAAGCAGATGCTACTTTTAAAATTTCTTCTTCCAAAGACTCTAAGGTGAAAGACATAGGAATTTTCATTCGTAACATTCTCATAGAAGCCATTAAACGGAAATAATGATCTTCCCAAAAAACAACAAATCCATTAACAACCTTAATAGTTTCAAAAATAGAATCGCCATATTTAAAACCTCTGTTTAAATGAGATAATTGTAACTCCGATTCTTTTACTAGATTTCCATTAAAATTAACCATGCTTTTTAAGATGCAAATTTACAGTTTTGAGAAGGGAAGAAAACAAAAACTACAACATGTTATTGTTGTAGCTTAATTTTTTTTGATATGAGAATAAGCTTATGCTCCTATTTTATGCTTTAGTTCATCTATTTGATTTTGCCATAACATTTTAGATTCCTCCACCTCGTCTTCTTCTGCAAAATCAGTAATGATTAAAGATACATCTTTTGTTATATCATCAACCTGAATTTTAAATTCAAAGTAAGAATCATCTCCTTCAGACTCTGCCCACTTGTACTTTATTTTTTCATCAGCTCTTCTTGTTAAAATTTCTGCTTGCTCTTCAGAATCATTCCAAAAAAAAGAAATCATCTTTCCTCTAGAATTTACTCGATCTGCAAACCATTCTTCTAATCCAGAAGGCGTAGCAAAATATTGATATAACATACTTGGAGAAGCATGTATGGGAAACTCTAACTCAAATTTAACTTTATCCATTTTAAAATCAGATTGATAAAAGACAACTGTCTTTATTAACATATTGTTGCCAATATAGGTAATAATTCCATTTAAAAAAAATCAAATAAGCAACTTGCACTAACCCAAAAATGAGTTATATTTGCGACCGCAAAAGAGGCGAGGTAGCTCAGGTGGTTAGAGCGCAGGATTCATAACCCTGAGGTCGGGGGTTCAAGTCCCCCCTTCGCTACAAAACAAAAAAGTCAATAAAAATGCGCTTTACGGCGCATTTTTTTATGGGCAGAATTCTTACTATTTTACAAAGTGAATATTCGAGCGAATATTATACTTTCCATGGAATGAAAAAATATGCTAAGCCAAAGATTTATCCTAAACTTACCTTTATCACTGTAGTTTTCATACTACTACCTCCTTAACCTAAATATTATGTGAAATATTCCTCCAAAAAAGTAAATGAGCAATGATTTAATTGTAAGTTCTTCTCCTAGAAACCACATAAAAACAACATAAGACGAATTGAATGTGAAATAGATCGTTATTAGTACAATTTGCCAAATTTCCATATTCTACAGGTTTTTAGATTTAATCATTGTAAATATTATTAAGGAACTCTCTCTAAAAAACTGAACTGAACACTTATGATTAAGTCCCATTGTACAAAATGGGAAATTGTAATTAATATTCCTAATGATTAAAAGTAAATCTTTACATCGTTTGTGTAGCTCTTTTGTAAATCTTACCAAAAATTCGATCGAATATATCTATTTATTTTAATGTGACTAGAGAGTTTTTTTAGTTTTTTTACTACTATAAAATCAAAAATGATTTTATATTTGTAGTCATTGATTGCGGGAGTAGCTCAGTTGGTAGAGCATCAGCCTTCCAAGCTGAATGTCGCCGGTTCGAACCCGGTCTCCCGCTCTAAAACTTTTAACTTTGTAGAAAGTTTTTACTTCGTCAATCTTTTCCCAAAAAACAACAAAATAATAATAGGAATTGACAGAATAACAACCATTGTCAAATTCTGTAGAAATATACTAGGATATAGCAAAATAGTTAATCCAAAACCTCCTATTGCGCCTCCCAGATGAGCAGAATGACCAATGTTACCTAAACGTTTTTTCATTCCGTAAATAGAATATAATAAATAACCTACTCCAAAAATGTATCCTGGTATTGGTATAGGAAGAGGAAATAACATTAAAGACATTTCAGGATAAAGTAATATACAAGAATATACGATACCAGATACAGCTCCTGAAGCCCCAACCGCACTGTAATATGCTTCATCACTATGATAAAAGTAAGAATATATACTTCCAATAAGTAAACTTCCAAAGTAAATAAGAACAAATGACAAGCTCCCAAGACTAACACTAACAATGTCTCCAAATAAGTATAAAGCGTACATATTAAACCCCAAATGAAGCCAATCTACATGTAAAAAACCTGATGACAGCATTCTAATTTGTTCTCCGTTTTTTATTCGTGTTACTTGAAATTTAAATCGTTCAAAAAAAGCATAATCAGTAAATCCTTTTATCGAAAAAAGCACATTAGCAACAATTATTAATAATACAGTTTGATTAATGTTTCCCATAGAGTACAAACTTAGCCAAAACACTTTTTACATGTAACAAGTAAATTGGTTTTTTAATACGATATTTGCACAAAAAATTACAAGTGCATCTTTTTATATTTATTATTGTTTACCCTTTTCTTTTACTATTATCAATACTTCCCATGAGAGTATTGTATATAAAGTCAGATTTTTTATTTCTCTTTCTTTATTATATAGTTGGTTATCGAAAAAAAATAATTCTTAAAAACTTAGAGCTTGCTTTTCCTAACAAGAATCAGGAAGAATTACTAACTATTCGAAAAAAGTTTTATAAACACTTTACAGATTTACTTGTAGAGAGTATAAAATCTTTTACAATTTCTGAAAAAGAAATTACCAAGCGTTATCGATTTACTAATCCTGAGATTGTGAATGACTTTTATGCTAAAGGAAGAAATATTGTATTAGTAGGTGCACATCAAGGTAATTGGGAATGGTCCATTAATATGCCTTTGTTTTTTGACATTACTGTATTTGGTGCCTATACTAGAATTAAAAACAAATACTTTGATAAGGTTATAAAAAATACTAGAGAAAAGTTTGGTGTTCGCGGATATAAAACAAGTTTATTTATTGAAATGTTAAAAGAAAATATTAAAAATAAAATACCTGGTTTATACATACTTTTAAGTGATCAATCACCTGCATTAAGCAAAACTCATTATTGGACAGAATTTATGGGAATTAAAGTTCCCGTTCATACAGGTGCAGAAATGCTTGCCAAAAAATTTGATATGGTTGTAATAAACTATAGCATAAAAAAAGTGAAGCGCGGTTATTATGAAGCTACCCTAGAAACCTTAACTGATAATCCAAAAGAATTTGAAAATTATCAGATTACAGATAAATACCTAAGAATTACGGAAGAAAATATTAAACAACAACCAGAATATTATCTGTGGTCTCACAGACGATTTAAGCATCGAGATAAAGTGCCAGAAAAGTGGCAATAACCATATTTATTCACGCTTAAAAATTAAACCAACTATTAACTAAATCGTGCTCAACAGGTTTGACAGATTTATGAACGTAATCATTTTTTTCTAGGCTATATTCATAATCTTTTGCCCATTCATCAATATTGTTTGATAACTCTTTTAATGAATTACAAATAAACATAAGTTCCTCATTAGTTATTGTAGGATGTAATGAAAGTCGGATCCAACCAGGTTTTTCTGTAGAACAACCTCCTAAAATTTGACCTTTTATGTGGTAACTTGTTTTTAAATCTACATTCAGCAAGTAATGTCCGTATGTTCCTGCACAAGAACAGCCTCCTCTTGTTTGAATACCAAATCGATCATTTAGTAACTTAACAACTAAGTTAAAATGATAATTTGTAAAATAAAAAGAGAATATACTTAGCCTTTCTTTATGATTTGGAGCCAAGATATTTACATTCGATAAAGATTCTAATGTAGAAAAAAGTACTTGGTTTATCTCTTCTTCTCTTTTTTTAATATTATCTGTTCCCATTTGCTCTTTCAATTGAACAGAAAGTGCCACGCGAATTGTTTGAAGAAATGCTGGAGTACCTCCATCTTCTCTCGTTTCTACATCATCTACGTAATCGTGATCTCCCCATGGATTGGTATAAGTTACTGTTCCGCCTCCAGGATTGTCTGGCACTAAGTTTTTATATAGTTTTTTATTAAAAATTAATACTCCTGTTCCTCCAGGTCCTCCTAAAAATTTATGAGGAGAAAGAAAAATTGCATCTAAGTACGCATCAGAATCTTTTGGATGCATATTGATGTCTACATATGGTCCGCTACAGGCAAAGTCAACAAAACACAATCCGTTATATTGATGGATCAATTTTGCTACTTCATGATAAGGAGTCTGAATCCCTGTTACGTTAGAACAAGCCGTTATAGACGCTATTTTAATAGGTCTATCTTGATGTTCCTGAATGTATTTTTCAAATGTTTTTAAACAAAAAGATCCTTCTTCATTACAAGGAACCACAACAACATCTGCAATGGTTTCTAACCATGATGTTTGATTAGAATGGTGCTCCATGTATGATACAAAAACGACAGGTTTTATATCATCTGGTATTTTTGTATAATCTTTTAAGTTTTCAGAAACTTTTAATCCTAAGATTCGTTGAAACTTATTGATAACACCTGTCATACCTGAACCTTGCGTAATCAAAACATCATCTGAATTTGCATTCACATGTCGTTTTATGATATTTCTCGCCTCATGATAAGCCAATGTCATTGCCGCTCCAGAAGTTGATGTTTCGGTATGTGTATTCGCTACAAAAGGACCAAAATCATTCATTAACTTTTCTTCAATAGGTCGATACAACCTTCCACTAGCTGTCCAATCTGTATAAATTAGTTTTTTCTCTCCATAAGGAGATAAAAATGTTTGATCTATACCAATAATGTTTTTTCTAAACTGAAGAAAATAAGATTCTAACGATGTATTCATCACTCTACAATTTCTTGAATTTCTGTTATAATTCTCTTGGCTAAACTATCTGCCTGCTCTTGAGAAACACTTTCTGTATAGATTCGGATAATAGGTTCTGTATTTGACTTACGTAAATGAACCCATTCATTTTCAAAATCTATTTTTACACCATCTATTGTGTTTACTTCTTCATAAGCATATTTCTCTGACATTTTTACAAGAATCTCATCAACATTAATTTGAGGCGTTAACTGTATTTTATTTTTACTCATAAAGTAACTCGGATAACTCTCTCTTAACTCTTTACAGGATAATTTGCTTTGTGCTAAATGAGATAGAAATAATGCTATTCCCACCAACGAATCTCTTCCATAATGAGAAGCTGGATAAATAATTCCGCCATTTCCCTCTCCTCCAATTACTGCATTTGTAGCCTTCATCATTTTTACCACATTTACTTCTCCTACTGCACTGGCTTTATAACTGCCTCTATGCTTTTGAGTAACATCTTTTAAAGCTCTGGAAGATGATAAGTTAGAAACCGTGTTCCCTCCTTGTTTTCCTAATACATAATCAGCACAAGCAACTAATGTATATTCTTCTCCAAACATACTTCCATCTTCACAAATCAATGCTAATCTATCTACATCAGGATCTACAACTATTCCTAAATCTGCTTTTTCTTTTACTACCAATTCAGAAATCTCTGTTAAATGTTCCTTTAAAGGCTCTGGATTATGAGGAAAATGTCCGTTTGGCTCACAATATAACTCTATACACTTTACACCAAGAGTTTTTAATAAAGCTGGAACAGCAATACTTCCTGTAGAGTTTACAGCATCTACCACAACTGTGAAATCTGCTTGTTGAATTGCTTTTACATCAACTAAATCTAGTTTTAGGACTTCTTGAATATGCTTGTCTATATATCCAGATAATTTTGAGTATTTGCCTAAATTATCAACATCTGAAAACTCATAATTATCGCTCTCTGCTATTTTTAGAATTGCTTCTCCAGCTTCAGCATCTAAAAATTCTCCTTTTTCGTTTAAGAGTTTCAATGCATTCCATTGCTTTGGATTATGGCTTGCTGTTAGAATAATTCCTCCATCAGCATTTTCCATAGGAACTGCTATTTCTACTGTTGGAGTAGTAGACAAACCTAAATCAACTACATTAATACCCAAACCTACTAGTGTATTAGCCACCAAACTACTAATCATTTTTCCAGAGATTCTAGCATCTCTCCCAATAACTACAGTAACTGATTTCTTATCAGGATTTTTTTGCTTGATAAATGTACCATAAGCAGAAGCAAATTTTACTGTATCTAGAGGCGTTAAATTATCTCCTATTTTACCTCCAATTGTTCCTCTAATACCAGAAATAGACTTAATAAGTGTCATGCATTTATTTTTAAGCTCAACAAAGATAATTGATTCTATAGACAAGCAAGAAAAAGAGATAAAAAAAGCCGTTGTTTTAACAACGGCTTTTTTGAATAATTCAATACTATAAAATTTAGTTAACACTGTTGCGAGCACACTTTAGCGCTAATATAACCTCGTGAAACCTGAATTCTTCTACAATCTCCTGCGCCATCAATTTCAGATAAAACGGATGTTATTTTTCTTCTCACACAAGCCTCAGAACTACAATTTCCTTCATCATTCCAGCCTTCAGGACAACTACCCATAATATCCTCAATGGGATCTCCTCTATATTCTAAATTTTCACTTAAAACAACCTCTTTGAAATTTGTAATTGTAATATTATTGTTATTGCTATTTACAATCAACTGAAAAGTTATCATCTTTTTTTCATCACCTTTTACCAATTCATCTGTTTCGTCTAATAAAGAACTAACAAAATTATTAACTTCTTTTGTGTTTGATAAATTCAAGTTGACAATAATGTCTTTATTTAATCCTATTGTTAATTCGGATAAATCAAGGTTATCTAAATCAATATTATCATTTAATCTTTGATCGTTGGAACAACTACTAGCTAAGATGATAATACTAAAAATTGTTGGGAGAATTTTTTTCATAAAAAAATGGTTTTTAATTTAATTTGTGATTCGTTATTTTTAAATGCTATAACATTTTTTTGAATTCTTTATAAAAGAAGAGAAAATAATTAAAAAAAACAACTAGAATAACATTTTTTTGACTAAAAACGATAAATCTCACTATTTTCCGTTATACCCTAGAATCACTGAAAACAGTGAGATTTCAAATAAAAAAAGCCGTTGTTAAAACAACGGCTTTTCTGTATCAAAAAGAAGAATGTTTATTTTTTCTTCTTGTCTTCTTCCATTTTTTTCTTTAAATCTGCAAGACCTTCAATGTCTCCTAATGTAGTTTTCTCTACTTCTGCTGCTTTTTTATTTGCAGCTTTTACATTTTTAGTTTCTTGCTCTTTAAAGATTGCTGTATGAGAAACAACAATTCTTCTATATTCTTTAGAAAATTCAATAACTTTAAATTGATCTTTATCTCCTTTTTCTATCTTAGAACCATCTTCTTTCTCTATATGACGACCAGGTGCAAATGCTTCTACTCCATCTTCAAAAACAACAACAGCTCCTTTATCATTCTTTTCTTTAACAGTTCCTTCATGAACAGAATCAATTGTGTAAGTTTCTTCATGAGCATCCCAAGGATTTTTTTGAGTTTGCTTATGACCTAAGTTTAACTTACGTCCTTCAACATCTAACTCAAGAACTTGAACCTCTAGTGTATCTCCTATAGAAACAAACTCAGATGGGTGTTTAATTTTCTTAGTCCAAGATAGATCAGAAATATATACTAATCCATCAATTCCTTCTTCTAACTCAACAAATACACCAAAGTTTGTGTAATTTCTTACAGTTCCTTTATGAGTTGATCCTACAGGGTATTTAGAAGTAATATCCGTCCAAGGATCTGGATGTAGTTGCTTCATTCCTAGAGACATTTTTCGTTCTTCTCTATCTAATGTTAAAATTTGAGCTTCTACCTTATCACCTACTTGAACAAAATCTTGAGCAGAACGTAAGTGAGTTGACCAAGACATTTCTGATACGTGAATTAGTCCTTCTACTCCATCTGCTATTTCTATAAACGCACCGTAATCTGCTAAAACAACTACTTCTCCAGTTACTTTATCTCCTACTTTTAAATCCTTATCTAAAGCTTCCCATGGATGAGCAGATAATTGTTTTAACCCTAATTGGATTCTAGATTTATCATCATCAAAATCTAAAATTACAACATTTAACTTTTGGTCTAATTCTAATACCTCATTTGGATGGTTAATTCTAGACCATGATAAATCTGTAATATGCACTAATCCATCAACTCCTCCTAAATCAACAAATACACCATAAGAAGTAATATTTTTAACTACTCCTTCTAATACTTGTCCTTTTTCTAATTGACCAATAATCTCTTTCTTTTGAAGTTCAATATCAGCTTCAATAAGTGCTTTATGAGATACAACAACGTTCTTAAATTCGTGGTTAATTTTTACCACTTTAAACTCCATTGTTTTCTCTACATATTGATCGTAGTCTCTAATTGGTTTTACATCAATTTGAGAACCTGGTAAAAATGCTTCGATTCCGAAAACATCTACAATCATACCACCTCTAGTTCTACATTTAACAAAACCATTAACTACTTCTCCTGTTTCGTGTGCATTATTAACACGCTCCCAAGCTTTAATTACTCTTGCTTTTTTGTGTGATAATACTAATTGACCTGTGCTATCTTCGCGCTTATCAACTAATACTTCCACCTTATCTCCAACAGCTAAATTAGGGTTGTAACGAAATTCGTTTAACGAGATTACACCTTCTGATTTCGAGTTAATATCAATAATAGCATCTCGTTCTGTAACACGAATTACAGTTCCTTCAATAACATCTCGTTCTTTTACAAAACCTACAGTTCCCTCTAATGCTTTTTCAAACTCCTTTAACTTAGACTCATCTACAGCCTCAATACCTTCTTCGTATTTATGCCAGTCAAAGTTTTTTAAAAAGTCTTTTGGAGATTCTTTTTTTGTTGCTTTTTCAGTAGTAGCAACTCCTTGTGTTTCTTGAGCCTCTACCTGAGTTTCGGCTTGTTTTGATTCTTCAGACATGCTGAAATATTTTGTATCTTATTATTAAACAGATTACTAGCGATTGAAATAATAAGAGAAATTAAACTTATTTATTTTATCTATAAATCCTTTTCTAATCTGTTATCGCAAAAAGGAGTGCAAATGTACAAAATATTACTGATAATTAAGCTTTTACATAATTTATTTTTTAATCTATCATTCATTATTAAGTTACAACGATTAAATTTGCACTAGATTTCTAAGAAGTTACATGGAGAAAAAAACACAAGAATTGGTTAATAAAGGAATAATGCTTCCTTTAATGGAAGAATTTTACACCATTCAAGGAGAAGGATTTTATACTGGAAAGGCTGCTTATTTTATAAGGATAGGTGGCTGTGATGTAGGATGTCACTGGTGTGATGTAAAAGAAAGTTGGAATGCAGATTTACATCCTCCTACACTTGCTGATATAATTGTGAAAAATGCTAAAAAACACTCTGATACTGTTGTAATTACAGGAGGTGAGCCGCTGATGTGGTCTATGGATTATCTAACTTCTGAGCTTCAACATAACGGAATAAAAACGCATATTGAAACCTCTGGAGCTTATCCTTTTTCTGGAGTTTGGGATTGGTTTTGTCTTTCTCCCAAAAAAACAAAACTTCCATTACACGAAGCATATGAAAATGCGGACGAACTTAAAGTAATCATTTATAACAAAAGTGATTTTTTGTTTGCAGAAGAACAAGCTCAAAAAGTATCGAAAGATTGCAAGTTATTCTTACAGCCCGAATGGAGCAAGAGAGAAAAAGTTACTGAAATGATTGTAGATTATGTAATGAAAAACCCAAAGTGGAATATCTCTTTGCAAACTCACAAGTATTTAAATATTCCTTAAGCTAGTTTTTCATTTACTAGCTCTAAAATCAAACTAAATTGCTCTTCTTTTGTTAAATTGGAATTATCTATTTCAATCGCATCAGGTGCTTTTCTTAAAGGGGATATTTCTCTTGTTGTGTCAATTTTATCTCGTCCTATAATGTTTTTTAAAACTTCTTGATAGCTAACTTCATCTCCTTTTTCAATTAACTCTTGATATCGTCTTTCAGCTCTTGTTTTAGGTGATGAAGTCATAAATAACTTTAATTCTGCATCAGGAAAGACAACTGTCCCAATATCTCTACCGTCCATAACAATTCCTTTATTTTCGCCCATTTTATGTTGCTCTGAAACTAGTTTTTCCCTTACCTCTTGTAATGTTGAAATTTTACTTACTAAATTGGAAACCTCTATAGACCGGATGTATTTTTCTACATTTTCATTATTTAAATATACTTCTGCCTGCTCTTTTTCAACGTTAAACAAAAAATTTATAGAAATAGAATCCAAACTATCAATAAGTATATTCGCATTAAAGTGATTTTCAGAAATCATATTTTTCCTCATTGCATACAAAGTAACAGCTCTATACATAGCTCCTGAATCAACATAAATATATCCTAACTCTTTTGCTAATTTTTTAGCTATCGTGCTTTTTCCTGTTGATGAATATCCATCAATTGCTATGGTTATCTTTTTTTTCACTTCTTATTTAAATCAAAAAGTAATGAAAATGTGCTTGCATTAGATGCCGAATGATATTTAGAAAACGCATAATTAAATTTTATACGATTCATTCGAATACCAAATCCTAACGAGAGACCACTAAAAGTCCTAGCGTTTTGGAGTTTTAACTCTGCCGCTCTTCTAAAGTTGAATCCTGCTCTTATGTTAATAGCTCTATCAGAGAACAACTCAGCCCCAATCACAAAATGTCTTAATGTATTCTGCAAAAAAGAAATATTTTCTTCTGTTATGTTTCCTTCCAAATCAATTGTTTGATTAGATGGATTGGGAACAGATAAATTCCATTGTTGCAAATTATCAATTGTTATGTGCCATTTTAAAGGAACATGTTCTAGTTGATATGAAGCTCCTAAAGCTATTTTAAGAGGGAGTGATTCTTTTGTTCCATCAAAGCTTGTTACCTGCGCACCAATATTTCGGACT
Source organism: Bacteroidia bacterium (assembly GCA_030428865.1). Lineage (GTDB taxonomy): Bacteria > Bacteroidota > Bacteroidia > Flavobacteriales > Flavobacteriaceae > Polaribacter. Next base: position 407,256 of record JAUIEK010000003.1, read on the forward strand.
ACTAAAGCAAAACTGAAATTTTCTAGCGGATTGTAATATGAGACTCCTAGGTCAACTGCAAAACCAAAAGAAGAAAAATTACTAATTGTAGAGTTAATTAACTTAGAATTGGCACCTACAACTAAACTTGTATTCGGAATTGAATACGAATATCCAATAGTAAGAGCTATATCGCTTGCATTAAACGTTCCTGTTTCATTACCTGTTTCATCTGCCTCAATAAATGAACCATAGTTTAGATAATTAATATTACCATATAATATTCCCAATTTTTCATTGATTTTTTGAGCATATGATAAAGAACCTAAATTAATACCTGCTAAAAAACTTGTGTAATTAACAGCTAGTTTCCTATTTAAGCTTTCATTTAACACTGATGGATTCCATAATGGCTGATTTATATCATCTTGCAACGTAAGAGTTTCTCCTCCTAATGCAACTTGCCTAGAAGAGGTTGATAGATTTAAAAATTGAAAAATATAATCTCCAGCAACTTGAGCGTTGATTGTTTTTATACAAAAAATAAAAAAAATACCTATTCTTAATAGTTTCATAAGCCTAAACAAAGAACGGAGAAATATTAGTTATAACGAATATATTTTCTAATATTTTATGATTAGAAGTATGTTAGTCTAAAAATGTTACTTTGTATAAATGCAACCCAGATCCTGGCGCAATAGTAGCTAAAGGAGCAATATCTTTTGATTCAATCAAAGATTCCTTAATTTCATTTAGCGTAATATTATTTTTACCTAACTCAATTAGCACTCCCATCATTAATCGAATTTGATAACGTAAAAATCCTTTTGATTTTATTTTAAAAACATAACTAGTTTTTGGAAAAAAGCTTGCTGTTAACACAGTATTTTTTACAATTTCAGAAGATTCAATTGTTCTTAGCAAGATGGTATTTTCTGTTGGTTTTGTACAATATTTACCAAAAAAGTGAGTCCCTTCAAATAATTTTGCTCCTTTTTTCATTAAGCTAATATCTAAATCTTGATAACCTACTAAAAGTGGAGCTGCATAAGGGTGATTTTTTCCTTCATTAGAAAAATAGTAATGGTATTCTTTTATCTTCGGATGCTGAATAATATTAAATGTATTGTCATTAATTTTCCTAATCGATAAAACACAAATATCAGCAGGAGAGTTCTTATTAAACGACTCAAGAAAAGAATCAATATCTATTTTCTTATCAGTAAATAATTGAAAAGGGTAATTAGACGACGACACTTTAGCATCAGTTCTTCCAACACCTACACTCTTAAACCTTACGGCGTCTAGCACAAACTTAAGGGTTTTATCCAGTATAAAATGAACTGTTTTGAGATTTGGCTGTTTTTGCCAACCATGCAATCGAAAACCGAGAAACTGAACACGTACTAAATAAGAATATTGATATTTCATTGGTATAAAGTAAGTCAACCTTCTTCCATAAAAAAACTCCATACAAGATAATTGTATAGAGTTTTTAAAAAGAAAGGCGGCTACCTACTCTCCCACATACTTGTAGTACCATCGGCGCAATTGGGCTTAACTTCTCTGTTCGG
>JAUIEK010000009.1 GCA_030428865.1 Bacteroidia bacterium
TTTAAAAGATGTAGGAGAGAACTTAATCAATGGTAAAGAATGGGAAGATGGTTTGAGGTTTGATTGGTCATCAGCAGAAGATATGCTATATAAAGCACAAAAAGATATTCTTCGTGATGAAGATGAGGACGATGATGATGAAACTTAGTATTATTATGAATGAACTAGATAGACTTTTAAAGGAAAATATAGTTAGTAGTATTCCTCAAACAGGATTAGCCATAACTATTGCTTTTAATTTACCAAATCAATCTTTCAAAATGCTAAAAGGGTTGATGAAAAGTGTTATAGAAATGACATCTAATGAAAGTCAGAGTGATAGAGTTTGGGAGAAAAAACTACCTAAATGGTTTGTTACAAAAACAAAAAACACAACTAAAAATGAGCTTCTAGACAATAGTCAGTTGTGGGATTTTGGCTCTTGGATTGATGCTATAAGACAAAGAGAATGGAAATGGTGGGGTTACAAAATCTTTGATACAAAAACAATTATTTATTTAGAAACAACAGGTTACCCATATAATATTGACCCATTTTTTTATATGCTTTATAGTGTAGGAATAGATTTTAAAGAAACATCTATTTTAGAAATATATCCAGATTCAAAAAACCTAAAAGTTCTTTAAACTCAAAGAAAGCGGTAAAACAATACTAGATATAGGAGGAAATGGTTCTGGAAAAACTTCAACATTTTATGAAATGGAAAAAAGCGTCATCTATGGTAATCAATAAAATACCAAAAGATATTAGACCAAAAGTAAAAGTATTCTTGAATGCTGTAGACAAACACTTCTCTTTTCTTTTGGTTCAAGGATATACTATTAAGAAAATCGAAAAATCAACACGATATTCTGTTGCGAATAATATCATTGAAGTTTTTTACAAAAATGAAGAATTTGATAGATTAATTATCGTTCACTATGACCCTGGAAATAGTTTAGAAGAAGGAAAAGATTTTATAGATGTTTCCTTGTTTAAAGGTGAGGATTTACACTTTGGTCAACTTAAGTTTGACATGTATCTTGAAAAATACTTATCGGAAAGAAATTTTGACAATTTAAACTATCCCAATAAAAACAACAAAGGTTCTTTTAAAGCTAATATGGAAGCTTCTATTTCTGGCTATGCCTATTTTTTAAAAGATGTAGGAGAGAACTTAATCAATGGTAAAGAATGGGAAGATGGTTTGAGGTTTGATTGGTCATCAGCAGAAGATATACTATATAAAGCACAAAAAGATATTCTTCGTGATGAAGATGAGAACGATGATGATGATGATGAAACTTAGTATTATTCTAATGGAAACTTACTATCAGATGCTAACAAACAGATAACTAGCGTTGTGTATAACCATCTAAATATGCCAATGGAGATTGCATTTAACAACTCCAATACGCAAAAGATACAGTACACCTATACTGCTGATGGTATAAAAATTAGAAAAGCTGTAAATGATAATGGTGCTATTACTACAACAGATTACAATGGAAATTATGTTTATGAGAATAACACCTTAAAGCAATTTTATCACCCAGAGGGTTATGTAGAGAATAGTAACGGAAACTTTACTCACGTATACCAATACAAAGACATCTGGAATAACATAAGACTCTCGTATTCAGATAGTAACAATAATGGAGTTATTGAAACAGCTACAGAGATACTTCGTGAACAGAATTATTACCCTGGCGGCCTTGAGCATCGAGGTTATAACCAAGTAATTAGAGGTGTAAAGAACAACCTAAAGCAATACCAAGATCAAGAGTTTACCGAAGACCTCGGGTTAAACACCCACGAATGGAAATACCGTGTAAGTGACCCTGCAACATTGCGTTTTTGGCAAATAGATCCATTAGCTGAAGATTATACCTATAACTCAACATACGCGTTCCAAGAAAATAAATTAGGAATGGGTGTGGAACTTGAAGGGTTAGAACTAGGACCTTTTCCTTATATGAATACAACGGACATGTTTAACTTCAATACTGGAGGTAAACCTGTTTTAACTTTTGGATTGCATAATATTGTTTTGCCAACAGTAGAGCGTAAAACTCAAGGAGGTGCAGGAGCATTTGTTGACAATGTTATAGGAAGTATTTGGAATGGAATTGCGACTACTTGGAATGAAGGAATGAATGGTAAAAATGCTGGTGAAATGATGAATGAAGGTGTAAGAGGAATGGAGAAAATGGCAGATAGAATAGTAAGTGGAGAAGCCACAATTGAAGATGCTGAAAGTTTAGTAGCTACATTTGTTGTTAGGAAAGTTAAAGGAGTCAAGAACCCTAAAAAGACTGTTGTTATAGGTGAGGATATGCAGAATAGAGTAATTCCTTATGCTAAAGACAAAGGGTTTAAGTACTTTAAGCCAAGAGGAAAAAATCCAAAGAATTGGATGAAGAATCAAAAACAATGGATAAATAGACAGTTAAAAGATTCAAAAACTGAAATTATTGATATAGGTCCAAAAGGGAAAAAACCTACTAGTAAATATTATAAAGCTGAAATAAAAGCTATAGATAAATATAAAGACAGAAATAGTGGAAACTAAAGAGATAGAATTTATAAAGGATAAAGTATTAGATTTTTTAAAAGATAATAAAGAATCTGATATTGAAACTATAATTGATTATTTAGATTACGTCAATAAAGTAAGATATGATCAAGAAGATATTTTATCAATATTAGAAGACCTTAAAAAAGCAGATAAGATTACCGTAAATAATAAATCATATTTATCAAAATCTTAAATCAATTACAAAAGCCATTAGGTAAAACGCATTTAAAGATTAAAAGAAGATATCTTATGGAATTTACATTGGGATTAATAATTTTTATGTCAGGTTTAATTTATACTTACTGGAGTTATATTGTGATGAAAAAAAGAAAAGAGAAATCAATATCCTATAGAGTTTCTCTAGTTTATGATTTTATATTACCAATAATTTTAATTGTAATAGGATTAATAATGGTTTTAAAATATGTATAAACAAATATTGATTTTATTTTTAATTGTAATTTTTTCTTCCTGTGATAAGAATTCATTGAAAGTAGGTACTTTTGAGATATATGAAGATGAAATTTATATAGGAAAAATATACAGGTTAAATAATTATCAAATTGAAGAATATCCTAAAACCAGTTTGTTGATATCCCAATTATCATGGAAAAATGACACCTCCTTTGTGCTAAAAGGGACTGAAATAAACCCAAAAGGAATCGACACTATTCAGTTTTTAAACTTTTATAGCAATATCTCAAAAAATAAATATTCCTTATTAGCAATACCCATTAATAGTAAATTTGATTATGAGTATAATGCAACGATAGTAAAAAAGAGTAATACCATTGATAAAAAGTTTTTGGACACGTTATTAACTTTAAACAAAATGAATAATTAATCTATATCAATACAAAGACCATTTAGGAAACGTTAGACTCTCTTATGCAGACTCCAACAACAATGGTGTTATTGAACCCACAACTGAAATTATTGAAGAATCTAACTATTATCCTTTTGGGCTTAAACACAAAGGATACAATAACATAGTTTCTGCCAATGGGAATTCTGTGGCGCAGAAAAGAAAGTTTGGTGGCATGGAATATCAAGATGAGTTAAATCTTAATTGGTATGACTTTGGAGCTAGAAATTATGATGCAACTATAGGTAGGTGGTTTAGTATTGATCCTTTGGCGGAAAAATTTAATCCAATTTCTCCGTACGTTTATACACTTAATAATCCTATAATTTTTGCAGACCCTGATGGTAGAGATGTTATTTTGAAAATAGGTGGAGAAAGATTAAAAGGATATAAAAAGTTTGTTTCAACAAAAGTAGGTAGAGCTTTTGTATCTCAATTTTTAAAGAAAGGAGATAAGATACCAGGCACTAATATTTCTGTAAGAGAGTCTGGAAAATACTCTAATGAAACTCTTTCTTTTATTACTGCTAAAGTGAGAAAAGGTAGAGCTTCTATATTTTATAAAGATAGCAAAGGAGAAAGAGGTAAAAATCTTAGAAACGTAGACAGGGTAAGTGAGTTACAAAATCCAAATTCTAATTACGAATTAACGGTTTATTTAGAGAACTCAAAAGATATTAAGTCAGATGAATATGCTGTTATTATAGGTCATGAATCTTTTGTTCATCATTCTGAAAATTTAGATAAAATAGATGAAATAAGAGATAAGGCAAAAACGAGAAGTTATAAAAACACCTTTGAACTTTTAACAGATATTATTGATTTAGCTGGTGGTGCGGATAAAGACCATGTTAAACTTTCCAAAGATCAAGTAAAATTATTCCTTAACATGGTTAAGGAACTAGATAAGAAAGAACAAATAAATATACAAAAATGTATGAAGAAAATAGAGATAGTAATAAATAAGTCAATAGCCCTTATAGTTTTTTTGTATTTACTTTTATCTTGTGAAAGTCAAGAATCGCCTATAAAAGAGGAGGTTACTTATTATGATAATAAAGTCATTGAAGAAATTGTTTATAAAAAGAATGATAAAAAGGATGGAATAAACGTTTCTTTCTATCCAAATGGAATTTTAAAATCCATTTACTATTACACTAAAGATGAACCTATTTTAATGAACTCTTTTCATGACAATGGTCAACTAATGCTAAAAGGACGAATGAAGAATGGAAAATCGGAAGGAGAATGGCTTTTTTATTATTATAGAGGTCAATTATGGAAAAAAGGCTCTTTTAAAAATGGTAAAGAAATAGGTACTTGGGTTCAATATTATGAAGATGGAAGTATTGAAAGAAAAAGTGAATTTGATGAGTTAGGAAATGAAAGAATAATAATAGATAATCAAGTAGAGGAAGTTCCTGAATAAGATAATTTAGTGAATAGACTTCTATAATAAACATTTTCACTTAAATACTGATAATCAGTTAATTAATAGTTTTGAGAAGAAAAGTTGATTCATTAAAAAAGAATCAATAAATATGAAACACGTTACATTATTTATGTTTTCCGTTATACTATTCGCTTGTAGTAAGGTTAAGGATAAAAAAATAGAAAATAAAAAGAGTGATTTATATATCGAAATATCAATTAATAATGATAAATCTAACTCTAATCAAATAGTAGGTAATATTAAATATCATTTTAAAATAAATGATACTTTAAAAATTGTAAATGATGATAAAAGACTTATATATTTTATAGCTGATATTAAACCACATAAAGATGATGAGATTACGTTTAAAAATGATACTGTGTTTGAAAAACAATTAAGTTTTTCAAAAATAATAGTAAATGATACGATTAATATTCCTTTTACTTTTAAAGGGAAGTTTAACGGAGGATTAAGAATTTTTGGAGGAATTAATGATACTTTTTTACTTAATTCTTATAAGGGAGATGGAGAAAAAGTTAGGGTAATTTCTTATGACCATACTTTTAAAAAGGAAGTTTACTTAAATTAATAAAATGTATTAATTTAAGTATCAGAATACCAATATGAGAAATAAAATAGATGCTAAGCACATGCGATTAATAGCTTATTGTATTCTTTTTCTTAGTGTTTGCGGTTGTTCTCCTAAGTTACCTATTTTTGAAATAGAGGAAAAAATAAATGATGACTATACAGCTCATTTTGAAGGTGATATTGAACATATGATTAGAGATACACCTACTAAGCTCTTAAAAAAATATGGTGAAAAAGGTTTAAGAAAAAAGTTAATGTTAGTCTTTAACGATAGTAGGGAGTATCCTGTTGGTTATAGTAATATAGGAGAGTTAGATGTTAAAAGAGAAGGCAAATGTCGTTCTTATCGTTATTATGATGTTACATATTTAGTAACAAAATCTCAAATGACACCTTTTATAGATTCTACAGCTTTAAAACTGAATTATAAAGAATACGGTAAAGAGAATGTTTACCTTAATCCAAGTTCAAAGATTTTACATGTTACAGAAAGGAAGCATACAATATTAGTGTACGATAGAGACAAAAAATGGAAAGTACTCAGTTACGACATTAAATTTTTAGAAGAAGCCTTTGGTAAAAAGTTTTCTGATTGTTTAGAGAATAACGAAAATTAAATATTGATTCAATAACTACAGATACAAAATTTAATCAATGATGTTACTCAAGTTAATACAACAGATGTTAAGAGAGTATCAGAAATTTTATTCAAACAATAAATGTGAACTTAGTTTTTGGGAAAGACACAACAATTGAACAACTTCTTTTTCATGTGGATTTAATAAGAGAAAGAGAAGACTTAGTATTTATAAAATATGATGGCTTAAGGGTTAATGATTTTATAACAGTTGTTATATCTTATCCCAATGACTTATCAAAACAACAAATAAAGTTTGAGGGAAATGATTTGAGAAAATTATTGAGTCAGGCGGTGATTAAATATTATGAAGAAAACAACTTATAAGCTCTTTCTTGATGATATAAGAGATATAAAGATGGTATATCCTGATTCAAATGAAACAGATTTTAATCTTGTGAGAAATTATGAAGATTTTAAATCGGTAATTTTAAGGAAGGGGTTACCATCTTTTATAAGTTTTGATAATGATTTAGGGGTTGACAAAGAAGGCAACTTACTGCCAGACGGTTATGCTTGTGCTAAATGGTTAGTTTATGAAAGTGGACTTGATTTAGTAAATTTGAATTTTAGTGTTCATTCGGCTAATCCAGTTGCTTCAATTCAGATAAAATCATTGTTAAGTAATTACATTGAACATTTGAAAAAAGATTGAAAAACGCTTACGTGAAAAAAAGAGTTAGGAATAAGCAATCTTCTATAGTTTATAACTTGAATGACATAGATAAAACATGAAAGAACACGTAAAAAAGACTTCTGAAATACTTAGTAAAACTAAAGATTTTGAAATTATTAATAAATATTTTGAAGCGAATAAGTTAGATGTTAAAGACAGGGTGTTTATCATTCAAGAAGTTTTGGCAATAAAAACGAGTCAAGCATTAGATATTGTTTTGCATAAGTACAGAGAAGAATTATCTGATAATCTTTTAGATAAATTTTTGGATGATTAAGAAATCAAAAATTACTAACTGGAAATTACTGGAAGTCCTTGAAAATATTAAAATCATAAATAATGATTCAGGTAAATATTTTAATCTTATAGCTAAAAAGTTTGATATTCCTCTTACCAATTTTAGTGGAGTAGATAGAGAAAAAACACATATAGATTGGTCAAAAATGGCTAATTACAATAAATTTTTTTCTGGAGGTGAAGACGAATTAGAAAATATAATTGCTTTTAAAAACTCTAGATTAGCTAAGAAAGAAAATTTAGTTATGTTGTATGGCTATGATGAACCTACGGTTCTCATTCCTGCAGATTTATTTATCTCAGATTGGGAAGATTTTATGGCTAGTACTCAATGGGAAACTATTATTTTCAGTGAAGACTTTGAATTAATTATGGAGGTAAGCAGAGATTATAACTTACATAGTAACTTCAAAATAAGATAAAAAACATAGAACAGGGTATTTTGAAGAGAATTAGATTACTTAATGGACAAAGGTTATAAACTAAGCGATGATGGTACAAGACTTATTAAATAAAATAGTGGAGCTCCCAATAAAATTCTATAGCACTGAAAACAAACTGTCTATATATGAACTATTAGAAGAGACAGGCTACTTTAAGAGTTATGGTAACGTAAAACAAAGAGATTTGCTTCAAGCACTTGAGAAATCTGGAGAATATATTAATCATTGGTTAAATTGGTCATCAAATAAGCGTACCACATCTGGTTGGTATTTTAAAAAAGAAAAAGACAGATACTTGGTTGGGTATTTTGATATGGAAAATAATATAGATGATAGTAAAGAGTATTACGACTCGAGAATAGCCTGCTCACACTATATAAAAGAGGAAATAGAAGAAATTAGAAGAAGCTAACTATAGTTAAGATCAAAACCTTACAATATGTATTCTAAAATAGATCCTGCTTTAAATGAATGGATAGAACATAAGAGTTTATATCTTCAAAAAGAATATAAAGGAGAGGAAGTGCGCTCTATAAATTACGTTACTGAAAAAGGAAACAAATACCAAATATGGTTAACTCCATCAAAAAGAAATATTGTCAAAATTACTGTTTGGGATTATAAAAAGAATAAAGTAGTATTTGAAGTTGAAAACAGATTCATTCAATCGTCTCTGAATGAGTGCATTAGTATAATAAACAGTTGGGATTTTGTTATGTTATAATAATTTAACCCATTCTTAGATTATGGAAATAGATATTGAAAATAAACTAAGGATAGATTTTAAAAATAACTTTGAAGAAGCCAAGAAGTTACTAGAATTATTTGAAGATAAACATCAATTAAGTTCCAGAGTAAGTAGAAGTATTATTAAACTTTCTAACGGAGATATTAATGTTTTTATTGCTAAAATGAAAGAAGCTGAAGATGACTGGAGGGATGTAGTAGAGGATGCAGAAAGTTTTAGCTTTGAACTTAATACTCCTTTTAAAGTTTAAAAGTTTTTTAGTTTTAAGAATTTGTAAGTCTCCCTAAAAACTGGACCATTTATTATCCTACTAAATACAAGTTTAATTGTCAGTTAAAAATTCAAACACCTGTAAATAAATCATTTACAGGTGTTTTCGTGGAGACGCCGAGAATCGAACTCGGGTCCAAACAAGCAGTTAAAATGCTTTCTACATACTTAGTTTCTGTATCATTTTCGTCTAATAGCCAACCAAAAACAATCTACTACTAGCTTAGCTTCTTAATTTTCAAAATACAATCAAAGCAGTTGCATTTCTAGAGTTACTTTCACGATGTTTCTGGTCAGAACGCGGTAAATCAACGCTTTCTAGAAACATTTAGCTTGTGTATCTTATACACCGAGGCCTGTACCTTACTATAAATTCGGGTAATTAAGCAGCTAAAGCGTAATTATTTTCGCCGTTTAATTGTTTGAAATAAGTTTTACAAGTAGTCATTTCACTCCTTGGTATGCTTACACTCTCACTGTTCTTGCTGTCAAAACCAGTCGTCCCCAAAAATGGGTTAGAAAGTAAAAGTTCTAAGAGTACAAAATTACTAAAATGAATTGAAAAAAGTATAACTTGTTTGTACTTGTAAAAACCAGTAAATTCGCAGGCACTCAAACAAACTTACAAAGATGAAATTTGGTATTATTAAAGAAAGAAAGAATCCGCCAGACAGACGTGTTGTATTTTCACCTGAAAAACTAACTGAATTTAAAGCTGAGTTTCCAGAGGCAGAAATTGAAGTGGAATCATCAGATATTCGTGTTTTTTCTGATGAAGCTTATCAATTAAATGGATTTAAAGTTGTAGATGATATTAGTTCGTGTGATGTTTTGTTAGGTGTAAAAGAAGTACCTATTGATGCGTTAATTCCGAATAAAAAATACTTTTTCTTTAGTCATACTATTAAAAAACAACCGTATAACAGAAAATTACTAAAAGCAATTTTAGATAAAAATATTGAGTTGTATGATCATGAAGTGATTATAAGAGCAGACGGAAGTCGTTTAATTGGTTTTGGTCGATATGCGGGTATTGTTGGTGCATATAATGGTTTTAGAGCAATTGGCTTAAAAAATGAAAGCTATAATCTACCGAAAGCGGAAACACTACCAAATCAGCAAGCATTAATTGATGAGTTAAACGCGATTTCGATTCCAAAATTAAAAATACTATTAACAGGAAGTGGAAAAGTAGCGAATGGAGCAAAAGAAATGCTAGATGCTACGAACACCCAGGAAGTTTCTGTTGATGCGTATTTATCTCAAGAATTTGACTCTTCTGTGTATTGTATGATTGACGTGCTAGACTACAACAAACGAAAAGATGGACAAGTAATAGATCGGTATGATTTTTATAACAATCCCAAGCAATATGAATCTGATTTTATGCGATTTGCCAAAGTAACTGATTTTTTTATAGCAGGTCATTTTTATGGAGATGGAGCGCCTTACTTATATACACGGGAAGATGCTAAAAAATCAGATTTTAATATACAATACGTTGCTGATATTTCTTGTGACATTAATGGACCTGTAGCAAGTACTATTAAGCCTTCTACTATTGCAGATCCTATTTATGGTTATGATCCTATCTCAGAAAAAGAAGTTAATTATAAAGAACAAGGAGCAATCACAGTAATGGCGGTTGATAATTTACCTTGTGAGCTTCCTGCAGATGCAAGTGAAGGATTTGGAGATATGTTTTTGCAACATGTAATTCCTGCTTTTTTTAATGGAGATAAGGACGGTATTTTAGCACGAGCCAAAATGACGGAAAACGGAAGATTAACAGATCGATTTCGATATCTACAAAACTATGTAGACGGAAAAGAATAAGACTATTTTTTTACCATCAAACCATATACTACATGCCCAACTCCTGCAATTAACAGTGCGTTGTACCAATAAGTAGGAATGATAAAAGTTAACAGGGCAAGCATAAGAAAAAGACCTCCCATAATGTATAATGATCTTTTTTTTCTAAAGTTATAGAGCAATAAGTAAATACCGTATAGCAACAGAAAAATAGCGGTTAACTGTAAGTAAAATCCTTGTGTATTTAAGTAATAAAGAACTAATATAACAACAATAGATAAAAAGAAACTAACCCAAAACGTAGCTTTGGTAGAGGCATTCCAAAACACCAAACTTTCTTTTCTGCAAATTCTTCTACTACTATAAAAAAGCGCGAAGTAAGAAAACAAAACAAATAATATCCCTAAAAATAAAATTTGATATTCAACCAATTCAATAGATAATAGTAGTAATGGACTGCTATCAGATATAAATCCTTCTAGAATTGTTTTGGTAACGTAAGCAAAAATAAGCAGATAGATGCCAATTTGAATGCTGTTAACACCCCTTAAAATAAAATTTGATTGCGAATTTATAGGTAAATTGTTACTTGTAACTTTTGCCATGATCACTAGCTAATATACAAAAATTGATTCGGCAATAGAAAGTTAAGCTTAAATGACTTGAACTTTAAATGACACAGCAAGTTCGTTATTAACAAAAAGATACAATTCTGTGTGAGTAGTTGGAGCAGGAATTGTCAAAAGTGAATTGATGGATTTTTTAATTTGTGGTTTTTTAGCGTATTGATCATTTTGGAAAACATAAAAAATAGATTCTTTTTCGGTAAGTCCTTTTACCTCGAGTTCTATAGATTTTCCCTTTTGTACTTTGATGATACCGGAAGTTGCTTTTGAAAAAGAGAGTCCTTTTCCTAAAAATGAATCAGTATAAATCGGTTGATTATAGAAAGATTTCTTGCTATCAATTTTCCATAAAATTTGCCATTTTCTATCTATTGGAAAATGTGTTTTACCAATTAACTCAATAGGAATGTTAAAATAATAAGCTCGAAAGCTTTTCTCCCACTTATTATTCAGTACATATCCAGCGGCCCAAGTAGCATCGATAATCATCCACTTGTTATTAATTTTTACAATATTCCAGGCATGATTTGTTGCTGTTTCTGGTTTCCCAATACTCAGCGGAGAATTTCTGATATTTCCTTTTAAAACTTCGCATTCTATTTGCATTAAATCACACAGTTTTTTTAGAGATTGCGCATATTCCTCACAAACACCTCTTTTATTTTTAAAAGCATCCGAAACAATTTTGTCTTTAATTTCTTTGACTTTTTGTAATCTTTCAGCTTCATCAGTATAGCTAAAGCGAATAGACCTGTTTTTTTGATAAGAGTTGTCTAAACTATATGATATATTGTTTGTTAGCCATTTAAAGGCAGCTCGTACTTTATGGATATCTGAAGTAAAGTCTTTTTGAATCTGTTTAGCTAAATCTTCAACATTAGAATAGCGAGGGTACGAACTCACTTTTGCATCAACCTTATCAAAAGATTGAGCTGAAATATGTTGGGAAATTATGATGGAGAGAAAAAACAAGAGTTTTTTCATAGCGTTTCGATTAAAAATTATAGAAACGAATGGTTTATTAGGTCTCTCATTTTTAATCATTATCAAGATGTGCTTTTATTTAGTTATTAGTAGGAAAAAACTTTAAACCTTTCACTTCTATTTCAACACCTTGCTCTTCTTTTAATTCTAAATCTCCTATTTCTGATTTTAATATAGAAATAAATTCTGGTCCTGTTTGTAAGTAAAGATCAATTAAAATATCATATTTAGTTTTTACTATTTGAATCACTCTTCCTTTTATTCTGAACCTGTTTTTAAGAAAGACGATGGAAGAATCAAAATCATCAAAATTTTCAATCAATTTAATGGAGATTAATTGGTCATAACTCATTTCTACACTTAGGTTTTTCTCCCCAATATAATCTTTTAAATTACCTTCTTCATCCCATATCTCTGCTGTCATTTTCTCAGAACCATGAGTTAATTCTGCTAATGAATATTGGCGTTTTTTACCTAGTATTTTGTGAATGGTTATTCCCACTTGTATAATACGATTTATACATATAAAAACAACTTATTTAGAAAAATAGTATTTCTAAAATTGATTGATTGTTTTTCGAATAGCTACAAGGTTTGATAATAGATTTTCTAGATAATCTAGATGAAGCATATTAGCGCCGTCACTTTTTGCATTTGCAGGATCAAAATGTGTTTCTATAAATAATCCATCAACATTATTTACAATACCAGCTCGTGCAATGGTTTCAATCATATCGGGTCTGCCACCAGTAACACCAGATGTTTGATTGGGTTGCTGTAAAGAATGTGTAACATCTAATACAGTAGTGGCAAACGATCGCATTTCTGGAATTCCTCTAAAATCTACAATCATATCTTGATAACCAAACATAGTTCCTCTATCAGTAACCATTACTTTATTGTTACCAGAATCTAAAACTTTTTGGACAGCATGTTTCATTGCTCCCGGACTCATAAATTGTCCCTTTTTTAAGTTGACTACTTTTTTTGTGTTAGCAGCAGCAACGACCAAATCTGTTTGACGTACTAAAAAAGCTGGAATTTGCAATACATCAACATATTCAGCGGCCATATCTGCATCACTAACTTCATGAATATCAGTTACAGTTGGAATATTAAAGGTAGTTCCAACTTTTGCTAATATTTTCAGTGCTTTTTCATCGCCAATTCCCGTAAAGCTATCTATTCTACTACGATTTGCTTTTTTAAAACTTCCTTTAAATACATAAGGAATTTGCAGGTCATCTGTAATTTTAACAACCTTTTCTGCAATTCGTAAAGCCATATCTTCACTCTCAATTGCACAAGGTCCAGCTAGTAGAAAAAAGTTATCAGATTGCGTATGTTTTATCTTAGGGATAAGATTGATGTCCATTCAAAAAAATTTTCACAAAAATACAAAATTATAATTGCGACGGTTTCGGTATCTTTAAGGCTTTAAAATCGAAAATCATGAAAAAACTGTTTTATACGCTTTTACTTATTTCTGTAGTTTTTACAGGTTGTAAAGAATTAAAAAAGGAAAAAAATACATCTTCAAAAAAAGGAATTAGTATTGACTCTACAACTGTAAGGAAACACCTTTATACACTGGCTTCGGACGAAATGAATGGTAGAAGAGCGGGAACAGAAGGTATAGAAAAAGCAGCACAGTATATCGAAAAAGAATTTGAAAGAATTGGCTTAAAAAAATATGATACATTATCTACGTATCGTCAAAATTTTACATATAAAAACATGAATATGTTTAATGTAATGGGTGTTTTAGAAGGAAAAAGTAAGAAAGACGAATTTGTAATTGTATCTGCTCATTACGATCACTTAGGAGCAAAAAAAGAGGGTGAGGGAGACTTAATTTATAATGGAGCCAATGATGATGCATCTGGTGTAACAGGCGTATTAGCTCTAGCAGAATATTTTGCTAAAAAAGGAAACGAACGTTCTATTTTGTTTGTTGCTTTTACTGCTGAAGAGATGGGATTGGTTGGTTCTCGTTATTTTGGAAAAGGAATTGACCCTGAAAAATTTGTGGCAGGAATTAATTTAGAAATGATTGGTAAAACCCCAGATACAGGACCTAAAACAGCTTGGTTAACTGGTTTTGAACGATCAGATTTTGGTAAAATTATTCAGAAAAATTTAGAAGGTACGGGATACAAACTATATCCAGATCCGTACAAGAAGTTCAATTTGTTTTTTAGGTCAGATAATGCTTCATTAGCCCGTCTAGGAGTACCTTCTCATACATTTTCTACCACACCTATTGATAGAGATAAAGACTATCATCAACCTAGTGACGAAGCGGAAACATTAGATATTTCTGTAATTACAGAAACAATAAAAGCCGTGGCAAAAGGAACAGAAAGTATTATTAGTGGAAAAGACACACCTACACGAGTTGTTATTGAAGAAAACAATAAGTAAGCTACAATATTGAAAAAAAACTTAATAAACTTAATAGACGTATCGACCAAGCAAGGAAAGATTTTTTCAATATTTATACAAGTACTCATAGTAGTATCTTTAATTTCTTTTTCAATTGATACATTACCCAATCTAGAACTAGAAACCCGAAGAGTTTTAGGAGTTGTAGAATTGTTTTCTGTAGTCATATTTTCTTTTGAATATTTACTAAGAGTTTATGTATCTCCAAAAAGACCAAAGTTTGTATTTAGTTTTTTGGGAATTATAGATTTGTTGGCAATTCTTCCTTTTTATCTTTCACTAGGTGTTGATTTAAGATCGTTAAGAGCATTTAGATTATTAAGGCTTTTCAGATTATTTAAATTAGTGAGATATAATAAGGCGATAAATAAATTTTCTACAGCTTTAAAAGAAGCAAAAGAGGAATTAATTTTATTTTTCTTCATTACAATTTTATTATTATATCTATCAGCTGTCGGGATTTATTACTTTGAAAATGAAGCACAACCTGATTCGTTTTCTTCAATATTTGATAGTTTGTGGTGGGCTGTTGCTACTTTAACTACAGTTGGTTATGGAGATGTATATCCCGTTACTGTTGGAGGAAAAATATTTACTTTTATAATCTTATTAATAGGGTTGAGTATAGTTGCAATTCCTGCGGGAATAATATCTTCTGCTCTTTCAAATGTAGTAAGTAAAAAAGAAATTAAATGAAAATTCATTTTATTGCAATTGGTGGTAGTGCCATGCATAACTTAGCGTTGGCATTGCAAAGTAAAGGCTATCAAATTACAGGAAGTGATGATACTATTCATGAACCCTCAAAAAGTAGATTACAAAAGAAAGGATTACTACCTGAATCTTTTGGTTGGTATCCTGATAAAATTACTGCAGATTTAGATGCTGTTATTCTAGGAATGCATGCCAAATCTGATAACCCAGAACTACTTAAAGCACAAAAGTTAGGACTGAAAATTTACTCGTATCCTGAATTTTTATTTGAACAATCTAAAGATAAAACACGTGTAGTTATTGGAGGTTCTCATGGGAAAACAACTATTACTTCTATGATTTTGCATGTGATGCAGTATCACGAAAGAGAAGTCGATTTTATGGTTGGAGCGCAATTAGATGGTTTTGATACAATGGTTCATCTTACAGAAAAAAATGAGTTCATGGTTTTAGAAGGTGATGAATATTTGAGTTCACCAATAGATAGACGCCCTAAGTTTCATTTATACCAACCAAATATTGCTTTAATTAGCGGAATTGCATGGGATCATATTAACGTATTTCCTACTTATGAAAACTATGTAGAACAATTTAAAATCTTTGTTGATTCATTAACAAATGGTGGAATTTTAGTTTATAATGAAGAAGATGAAGAAGTAAAACAGTTAGTAGAGAAATCAGAAAATCCGATCAAAAAATATCCTTATAAAACACCTAGCCACAAAATAGAAAATGGTATTACTTATCTTGAAACTTCAGAAGGAAATTTGCCTCTAGAGATTTTTGGAGAACACAATCTGCAGAATTTAGCAGGAGCAAAATGGATATGCCAGCATATGGGTGTAGATGAAGATGATTTCTATGAAGCTATAGCTTCTTTTAAAGGAGCTAATAAGCGTCTTGAAAAGATTGCAGAGAATTCACTAACCACAATTTTTAAAGATTTTGCGCACAGTCCCAGTAAAGTAATTGCTACAACTAGAGCAATAAAAGAGCAATATTCGAATAGAAAAGTAATTGCTTGTTTAGAATTACATACCTACAGTAGTTTAAACGCTTCCTTTTTGCAGGAATATAAAGGAGCTTTGGACACTGCAGATGAAGCAATTGTTTTTTACTCGCCAGATGCTGTAGCTATTAAGCAATTAGAAGAGGTTAGCAGAGATCAAATTTTAAAGGCATTTACAAGAGAAGATTTAGAAGTGTTTATTAATCCAAAAGAATTTGAAAATTTTTTGTTGAATCAGTCTTTAGAAAATAGTGTTCTGTTGTTAATGAGCTCAGGAAATTATGGAGGATTAAACTTTGAGAAACTTATTTCTTTGGTTTTATAATTCTTAACTGAATTAGTTTTTCTCTTCTCCAGTTTTTATCCATAAAACGGCGATACATCCAAATTCTATTTTCTTTTCTAGAAAATGACTGACGTATAAATTTAACTCTCTTTTTAATAGCTATCTTTCTTTTCCAAGTCTTAAAGTACTTTGCACGGAATTTATCATCGTGTAGTATTCTGTTGTAAATTTCTAAGTATTTTTTAGTTTCATCTTTTTCTTGAAATAACAAACTATTAGAGTTGAAAGTTTGGTTGCATACGGCTAAAAAGTTATTAATAGGATTGAATAATTTGTCAAAATGTTCAATAGCTTTTAATGAATCTGTTTTTTGACTTAACAAGAACACATCATATCCGTTTCGTAAAGACATGTTATTAAAATACTGCCCATCGTCATTAACTTGTTTTGCTAAAATGGCTAAACACAATTGATTAGCATAACTCATAAAAGTAATTCCATCACTCGAAATAGTGTTTTGAGAAACAGTATCAAAATTGAATTCCGTTTCATATCCTTCAATCAATAATTCTTTATGAATCTCTACGGCTGCAATTTTAGAAGAATGATGGAGCCTTGGTAAGTGTTTGAATTGTGGAAAATGATAACTTTCTTTTGAGACATTTTGATAGTTATTACTTACTAGTAATTCAGCTGTTTTTTCATACTTCTTTTCAGCGACGATAAAATCAATATCACCCACCATTCGCTCACTAATATCATTATAAATTCCTTGTAAAATAAGTGCTGAACCCTTAACGAAAATAGGATTGATATTATGTTGTTTTAGTAATAAATTGATTTCCTTTACTTGCCCAATGATTTGCATATTTCTATCACGATTTAGTGAAGAAATATGTTCCATGTATGCCACAAGTTCGTTAGGTAAGAGAGATAAAAGATTCTCTTTTTTTAGGTTATGATACAGTGCAGGGAAAACGAAGTGTCCCGTACTAACTTTAACTATGTTATCCCAATCAACTTTATCTTCTTTTATGTTTTGCTTGATCCAATCAAGATTCTCTTTTTCATAAGAAATAGTTAAGCATCTAGCTATAAAAAACAAGGCTTCTTTATAAGTCATTCGAGAATAATTTAGATACTAAATCAATCATTTCTTGATTATCCGAATAAGTTAAGGAATAACAGGTAGTTGATTGAAACCAATCTAAAAAAGTTTCTACGTTTTCGGATTCTTTAGATATCCAAGAATCAGGCAGAAGTTTATGAAAAGCATCTACTTTAGAAATTTTTTTAAGTGCGGTCTTACTCTCTTTAGCGTATTTAATAAAAACTAAGATGCTACAATTTTCAGTTTTTTTATAGTTCTGATGACTAGGAGGTAAGTAACGAACAGTTTTGTCAAGAGGAGCAAAATAGTACTCTTTTTCTGTTTTTATTTGAGGAAAATAAGTAGAAAGTAAATTCCAGCTATTTTTCTTTAAACTAATAGCTGATGGAAAGGTGTAGACTTTTTGGTCATTTCCCATGGGGACAAAATCATCAGCTATGCAGTGAAAATTGTGTGCCTGTAATAGGGCTAAAGAAGTACTCTTCCCATCTCCAGAATCTCCTAAAAATAATATTGATTGTTCTCCATTACTTACTGCAGAGGCATGAAAAACGCCTAGCCATTCATCTTCTGGTTTGTTGTAGATTTCTTCTACAACAAGCATATTTACTTTTCCTTGTAGAAAATGTATATCTCTTCTTTTCCAAACGTCATAAAATTTTTCATTTCTATATAAAAACGTATCCTCTTTTTTAGAGAAAAGCTGAAAATGTACATGAATAGCTTCTTGTTTTTCCACTTCTAAATAAGAAAATTTAGGGTGGATTAATTCGAACTCGAAATAAGATTGATATTCAAATAAAAAAACCGTGTTATTAATTCTGTAATATTTTTTGTATTCATAATCCCGATCACTCTCATAATTTTTTAAATGATGTTTCTTTTCAGGTTGAAATTTTATATTGGGCTCTACAATATTTTTGTTGACGTCTTTTATAAAGCTGATAGCATCCTCAACAGGTATATTTAATTCATTTGCTAGTGATTTTCCTATAAAATCAATTTCTTTTTTTTGAATTAAAGCGATTACAATTTCAGCAGTTTTATTTTCTAAAACAAGATATTGATTAGCGGGAGCCATCCAAAGAACAGTTTTATCTTCTATAGGTTTTGTAAGAAATTGAATGCTCATAATTTGTTTTTAAAATTTTTTACCTGTAAATAAGGACTTTATTTTTAACCAATACACTTGGAATATTCGTTTAACAATTTTATTGAATTTAAAATTAAATAATGTATTAATTAAATCATCAATTGTTGTTTTTTGATGAAAAAATCGAATTCTATTTTCAATTTGTTCATCCGTATATTTACTATACATTCGCTTGCTAGAGACCTCAGAAATTTGCCACTTTAACAAGTTATTTTTACGCCATCTTTTTCGATATTTTTGGAAATCGGCACTTCCATTTGATAGAAACTGATCAATATATTCACAAGCCATTTCTGCACTTTGCATAGCATATCGAATACCTTCACCACCTAGTGGGTTTACAGCAGAAATTGCATCACCAACCGCAACTACTCGATCTTTGTAAAAAGTATCTTGTATACTAGGGCTATAACGCAACGTTCCGCCATGTACATCT
This sequence comes from Bacteroidia bacterium, assembly GCA_030428865.1. Taxonomy (GTDB): domain Bacteria; phylum Bacteroidota; class Bacteroidia; order Flavobacteriales; family Flavobacteriaceae; genus Polaribacter. Next base: position 19,099 of record JAUIEK010000009.1, read on the forward strand.
AGTAGTTTGTAATTTTCTGTTTTTATATACTCTTTAATAATCTTTTCAGTAAGCTTTTTAGTGGTTTTAGTTGTTTTCTCCTGATCTTTTGAAGCGATATGAATTTTTCCTGAACCAACTTTTAGAACCTTATTTTCCATTGGAAAAATCCATGAATAACCTTTTAGAGCCCATTTATGTCCTAGAAAAAAGACCAATCTATCTTTATACTGATCATAAGTTTCTTGATTGACCTCAATTTGATATTCTATTCCGCTTCCTAAAACCATTTCGGGCTGATCATTTTTAGAGTCGTACATTACTTTTCGCAAAGGGCCTGTTGCGTCAACTACGAGTTTAGATTTGAATTGTATGTTTTTTGATGTTTCGCTATCAACTAATTCAACAATAACGCCATTACTTAGTACCTCTTTCTTAACATACCGATGTCCCATTAAAACTGTAGCTCCTTTTTCTTGAGCTTCATCAGCTAAAAATTGTCGCAATCTGCCAAAATCTAAAACAGCACCTTTTGTTTCATTTCCTTTCCATATATATTCTTTTTCTGAACATTGAATAGAAAGATCTTTCCAATACGAACCAATGACATTATCAGGTAAATTAAATTCTTTTAACGGAGCCAACGTCATACCCGCACTAGAGAAGTTATTGTCTTGAAAACTAGCGTAACGTTCTACTAATAATACAGAATATCCTTTTTTACTTAAGTTTCTAGCTGTTTGACCTCCAGCAGGCCCACCTCCTATGATAACAACATCATACTCTACAGTCATTAATACTTTAATTTCTAAAGTGAGTAAAGATAGTTTTTCAAGACGATTCAATAAAAATTAAAAATAAAAAAAACTCACTTTTATAAAGTGAGTTTTTTTTTAAATTCTGAATAGAAAAAACAATATCAGAAACCTCCCCCTTGCCCTGATCCTGCTTGTGCGGTCTTAGGATTTAATAAAAAATAGGTTCCTAATGCAGTTAAAGCGGCGTATTTTCCATAATTACCTATTTTTTTTATGGCATCCTTACGAGTGATCTCGTTTTTTTGTGTATTTTTCATGTTTTAATAGGCTTTAATTAAAATTTTACTTGTTAAAAAAACATTCATAGTCGAGTTATAAAAACACTTAACTATTGTATTAGATTCCTAACTTTGCTACTGTTTTAAAGTTTGCTTTTTATTTTATCACAACTATAGGAATTTTCCATGATTATTTGATAAAATCCCTACAACGGTACAAATATAATTAAATTATTTAATATTTGATAAACTATTAAGTGTTTTTAGAAACCACTTCCTAGTCCCGAGGGAGTGGAACCCGCCTGAGCTGTTTTAGGGTTTAATAATAGATAAGTTCCTAAAGCGGTTAAGGTTGCATATTTTCCGTAGTTTCCTATTTTTTTTAAAGCTTCTTTACGAGTTATATCTTTGTTAGATTTTGATTGATCTTTCATAATAATATTAAATGTTGTTATTCAATAATAATTTTCTTGTTCACAGACTTACCAGCAGTATCTAACTTTATAATGTAAATACCTGTATCTATGTTAGGAATACTTATATCATTTACAGAATTGCCTTCAAAAGAAATATTAAATACTTGTTGTCCAATAGTATTATACAAGCTGATATTAGTCGTTCCATTTTGTAAACCAACAACTCTTATGTTATTACTGCTGGTTTGGTAAATACTTAAATTATTTGTATCTAAATCATCCCCTGAACTTAAAACTCCTTGGTTTACGTGAAGATAAAAGCGACCGATACCATTTGTGTTTACATTTATATTAGTATCATATTTTTCAACTTCGTTTAAATTGATAAACGTTCCTGCTTCTTTATCTTCTAGATATATATTATATCCATTAGGAAGGTTTGCTATATTTATAGAAAAGCTAATTTTGCCAGAATTATTAACATCAACACCTATAGGAATTATCATATTCTCATAATCAGAGTTTGGAAGCGATTGAATACCTAACCTCTTTCCTTCTCCATCAGCAACAGCATGTGTGTAGAATGAAAAACTTTCATTTACACCAGAAAAGATAGAACTATCGTATCCATTATCAAATCCTGTTGTTGCTCCGTCAATAAAATAAATCTTAGTACTTCTTGTTATAGATCCATTTGTGGCAATCAATTCAATTTTTGCTTTTTCGGTTTCAGTATTATTTCTTTGAAATGAATCTGTTTGATGTGACTGCATTGCCTCAGTTATACTTAATGTATTTGCTCCATTGGAGTTCACAAAAAAACCTTGGCCTGGTGCAATATAGAATGCTTCTGATGCTTGATTTATTTGATCGTAAGAAGAGGTTGATTGATTCCAGCACCAAAGAGTAGCTTCGGTAAGTAAATCAGAATCAATATCGTTTAATCTTAGGATATTATTTATGCCATCAGCACTATCATTAACAGCAATGTAAGATGGGTAAGGATTTCCTATGGCATTAAATCCGTTTATGTTTGAGGTAATGGAGATACCAATATCTGAAGTAGGGATAGTTCCTGTAAAAGAAATATTACCAGCTGAAGCTAATTTTACAGCATAACCTGTTCCAGAATTTACTGCTCCAGTAGAAGCTGCTGTAGAGTAATTCCAGTTAGTTCCATCATTAGCATAAGTAGAAATACCAATGTTACTACCAGTACCTGTATCAAAAGTATGATTTGCAATTAAATCTTCTATTGTTTCTCCAACAACAGGAGAAGAAACCAAATACCAGTTATTTGTAGCTAATACTCTTGTATATGTTACATTACCAGATGCAGTACCAGAAACTCTTAAAGAACCTCCACTAGCAATAGATAAGCCATCTGGTTCTGTTATCATAATGTCGTTGACTTCTGCACCAGTAGAAGCGCTAATAATTGGAGCATTTATAACATCTGGAATAATCGCGTTTAAAGAACTCGTTGGTATACCATTGCTCCAGTTGCCTAAAGTTGCCCAATCTGTACCACTTGAACCCGTCCAAGTTGTTGCTAAAGAGATGTCAAAATCTTCGATTCTCCAAAGTTCTGTTGATCCACCACCTGTTCCCGTTGAAGTATAACGAAAAGCAAAAACCACAGCAGTACCAGCAATACCAGATACATCTACATTACCAGAACTTGTACTTGTTTGTGAATCTGATGCTGGCCAAGTAGGACTTAAACTACTATTCCAACTAGTTGTTGATGGATCTCCTGTATAATTTGTTGTGTATAAAAATTCAATTTGTGGGCTAGAAGCATCAGCAAATCGAGTCCAACTGTTAAACGTTAAAACCTCACCTGTTTGAGCATCCATGTTAAATGATGGGCTGATTAAATAATCATCAGCAGCGCCTGAAGAATCAAAAGCATTCGCTTCAAAGTATCCGCTACCACAAGTCCATTCCAGTTCTGCGCCTACAGTAGCTACTGTCCAATTTTGAGTGTTACAATCAGAAAAATCTTCATTGTAAGGAATAGAAGCTATAGGAAGCTCATCATCAGTTATTGTTACTGTATGTTGACTAGTTCCTAAATCTGCAGTGCCAGAAGAAACAGTAATGTTTAGAACTACTGTTTCATTATCACTATCAGCATCATTATTGATATCTAGAGAGATGTTTTGAGTTCCGTTTGCATTGAAAACTAAAGAAGTTGTATTTAAAGTATAATCTCCACCTTCAGCAGTACTAGAACCATCAACCGTAATACTTATAGTAACTGGAGCATCATGATTTGTAAATGTAACTGGGATATTTGCGCTAAAAGTGATATCTGTTTCGTTTTCAAAACTTGAGGCTGAATCAAAGCTCACGGTAGGATTAGAAGCATCTGTAACAACAAGTGCTGTGGTATCGAAAGTTTGACCTGACCCAGAAGTAGTCCATTGAGCTGAATTATAAATATTAATCAAATGCCCTGTTTTATTATTGCTAGTTCTTACTCCTGAATAAACACCATTGTCTCCGCCAAAATAAACAGCATTAGTACCTAAAGTTAACCCTGTACCTGTTAATGTTCCAGCATCACCACTATCTTCCCCCGCAAACCCTAAAATAGTATATGTTCCTGTATTGTATACGTTAGTAGAGGTTTGATAAATATAAACACCATCACCACTATTACTTAAAGTGATATTACCTGCTCTTTGGGTTACAACTCCTCCATTCGACATAGTATCAGAATTGGCATCGTAAGTAAAAACAGTGCCTGCAGTTATTGAAGGTGTTACCCACTCGTAAAAACCTTCTCCAGAGTTGAAAGATGAGCCATTCCATTCATCATCCGTGATGAATACTGATTGACCAGAGGGTATGTCTGCTAATGCAACTAGAAGGATTTCTTCATTATCTACACCCACACCAATGATTGCTATATCTCCAGCAGATAAAGTTTGAGCATTTAAGTTGATGTTGCATAAAAACATCAATGGTAGTACGAATTTTAAAAAGTAATTTTTTTTCATAATTTTTTATTGCTAATAATTTATTCCCCTAAAAAAGTGGTCAAACTTAAAAAAAAGTATTTGCCCATAAAATGGGCATTTTAAAACTTTACTTAAGCTTAACTTTTCCTTTACGCTCTACGCCAAAAAGAAGGAGAAAACAAGATAAGAACGGTAAATAATTCGAGTCTACCTATTAGCATTAAGAAAGAGCAAAACCATTTAGCTCCGGTTGATAAATGTGCGAAATTATCTACAGGACTTACGCTACCAATTGCCGGACCAATATTTCCTAAACTAGAAGCTGCTGCGCCCATTGCAGAGATAAAATCAAGACCAAAAAATGTGAGAATAACAGAAGAGGTCATGAAGATGAGCATGTAGATTACAAAAAAAGACAGAATATTAAATACAATGTGTTGCTTGATAGCTTTCCCGTTGTATCTAACAGGAATAATTGCATTTGGGTGTAAGGATTTTTTAAATTCTAAAAAGCTGTTTTTTAGCATTATAATGTGTCTCATTACCTTAATACCTCCACTTGTAGAGCCCGCAGATCCTCCTAAAAAGAATAAAGCAAAGAAAATACCAGAAGCAAAAAAACTCCACATGGTAAAATCTGCGGATACAAAGCCTGTTGTAGTAATAACAGAAATCACTTGAAATAAAGCATGCCGGATAGCACTTTCTGTTTCTCCAAAAACTTTAGGATGCTCAATTGAAGTTTGTAAAGTTGGTTCTTGAAAAAACAGAATGATAATGGCAATAATACTTGTAATGCTAAGGATAGCGAAAACATAATATCTAAACTCTTCGCTTTCTATTACTTTTCTAACTTTTCCTTTCAAAGCAAAATAAGTTAGCACAAAGTTTGTGCCTGCAATGAACATGAAAAAGATGACAATGTATTGAATAATTGGGAAGTTGTTATAATGAGCTAAGCTAGCATTTTTAGTAGAAAACCCACCAGTACTAACAGTAGCCATTGCATGATTGATAGCATCAAACCAAGTCATTCCTGCTATTTTTAGCAAGAAAAATTCGGCAAATGTTAAAACAACATAAATTAACCATAACCGCTTGGCTGTTTCCGTTATTCTTGGATGTAATTTATCTGCAGAAGGACCAGGCGCTTCAGCAGAGAATAACTGCATGCCTCCAATACCCAATAATGGAAGAATAGCAATGGTAAGCACAATAATTCCCATACCGCCGATCCAATGTGTAGCACTTCGCCAAAAGAGAATACCTTTGGGCATTGATTCTATATTGTTTAGAATAGAAGAACCTGTAGTAGAATATCCAGAAATTGTTTCAAACAAAGCATCTGTTATATTTGGTATTGTGTCCGAGAGAAGATATGGTAAACAGCCTGTGAAACTCAATGTTAACCAACCTAGAGTAACTATTAAATAACCTTCTTTACGCTGAATATTTGTGCTTTTGGGTTTATTTAATACATATAATAAAAAGCCAATAATAACTGTAATAGTGCCTGCTCCTAATATACCCCATTGTGCTTCTTCATCATAATACCAGCTAAAAGGATAGGCTATAAACATAAAAAAGCCATTTAAGATAGCAGTGAGCCCTAAAAAGCGTAGTATGATTTGTTGGTTTAAGCTTTGCATTTAGTTAAATAGTTCTTCTACTATAGCAATAGCTTCGGGTAAACAAAAAATGATGGCTTTATCTCCGCTTTGAATTTGAAAATCTCCAAAAGACATCATAGCTTCTCCATTTCGTATAATCCCTCCAAAAACAGCTTCTCTTGGAAAGCGTAAATCCCGAATTGGTTTTTCGGTGACTTTTGCGCCTGGCTGAACTTCAAACTCAAAAACTTCAGCATCTATATTGTGTAAGTTAACTAACTCAATAACCTTTCCTTTTCTTATGTGTTTAAAAATATTACTAGCGGCAATGAGTTTTTTATTAACGAGTGTTTCTACACCAATGGTTTGAGAAATATCTATGTAGTCCATCTTTTCAACCAGTGCAATTGTCCTTTTTACACCTTTGGACTTTGCTACTAAGCAGGACATAATGTTGGTTTCGGAGTTACCTGTAACAGCAACAAAAGCATCCATTTCTCTAATATTTTCTTGCTCTAGTAATTCTAAATCTCTACCGTCACCATTAATTACTAATGTATCGATCAACTCTTCAGCTAGAAGTAATGATTTTTCTTTGTCTTGCTCAATTAGTGAAACTCGAAAATTTTCTTTACAAAGATTTCTCGCAGTTTTAGAACCAACGCTACTTCCACCTAAAACCATCACATTTTTGATGTTCAATTGCTTTTTACCAAGTAATTCATTTAGACTATTAACGCTGTACTTAGGAACAGAAAAATAGACCTGATCATTTACTTCAAAACGAATATCACCTCTGGGAATGATCGTTTGGGTGCTACCTTCTCTTTTTATGGCAATGATGATAAAATCAATTTTAGAAAACCGTTCTTTTGCTTCTCTTACAGTTAGATCTACAATGGGCGATTTGTAACTGAGCGTAGCTCCTAAAATGTTAAAAAGACCATTTTCAAACTCAACAGTATCATTAAAAGAAGATTGATAAAGAAGCATTTTAATTTCTTCAGCAGCTAGCTCTTCTGGAGAGATCATAAAATCGACTCCTAGCTTTTTAAAATCAATTTCTTGACTATCTAGATATTCAGGGTTTTTAATACGGGCAATGGTTTTCTTGGCGCCTAAGTGCTTACCAATAACAGAAATGGCAATATTTGTATTTTGCGATTCCGTTACAGCAATAAGTAAATCAGCGGAATCAATTCCGATTTCTTTTAATAATTTAATAGATGTAGCATCTCCTTTTTTGGTAATTACATCTAGGTAGTTATTAATATAATCCAGCTTGTCTGCATCAAAATCAATAATGTAGGTGTCCTGAGATTCGTAAGAGAGTAATTTAGCCAAATGAAATCCAACATCTCCCGCGCCCGCTATGATTATCTTCATATGATTGAATCAAAAAAGTACTACAAAGATATAAACTTGCTTATTAGAAACAAAGAATAAAAAAATAGGCTTATTTATAAGCTATTTTGTACTTTTCTTAAAAATAGATAATGAAAAAAATGACTATAAAAACATGGGCTCTAGACGATAGACCTAGGGAAAAACTCATTGAAAAAGGACAACAATCACTTTCTGATGCAGAACTTATAGCAATTCTTATTGGTTCTGGGAATCAAGAAGAAACAGCCGTTGATTTATCTAAAAGGATACTTGCAAGTGTTGATAATAGAATTCAAGACTTGGCAAAACTCACAATAAATCAATTGATGCAATTTAGAGGAATAGGAGAGGCAAAAGCAGTGAGTATTATTACAGCTCTAGAGCTTGGAAAAAGAAGACAAACTGAATTGGCAAAAGTTAGAAAGACAGTTACATCTAGCCAAGATGTTTATGAGCTTATGGAACCTTTGTTAAGAGATTTAGCTCATGAAGAATTTTGGGTTTTGTATCTAAATAATTCTAACAAAGTACTGTTAAAAGAACAAATTAGTAAAGGCGGTATTACAGCTACGTTAGTAGATATTCGCTTGTTGTATAAAAGAGCGTTGGAACTTTCTGCAGTAGGACTTATATTATGTCATAATCATCCTTCAGGGAAAATACAACCGAGTCAATCTGATAAAAATTTAACAGAAAAAATTAATGGAGCAGGAGCTTCTTTAGATATTAAGCTGTTAGATCATTTAATAGTAACTGAAAAATCTTATTTTAGCTTTGCTGATGAAGGCTTGATTTAAGTTATTAAGATTGGTTTTAGTATATACACATAAAATTACACCTAGATTACGGTATATTTTTAAGCATATTTTTACGCGTATTCTAGATTTAGAAGTTGATTTTACTGATAAAGTTCAAAGTTTTGTTGCACATAACGGACCTAAGCTTTCCTATACAAAAAACGCCTTAGGAACCGAGTTTTTTATACGGTCTTCCGATTTACTTTTTGAACAGGGCATTACGGACATTGATATAAATATTGCAGGTTGGGATGATCTGCCTTGTTTTTTTTATGTAGGAGGAAAAAGTGCTATTCCGTTTGATATTTTTGCAGCAAGTTTTTATCTAATAACTCGATATGAAGAATATCAGCCTCATGTAAAAGATATTCATGGTCGTTTTACAGCAAAACAAAGTATAGCCTACAAAGCACGTTTTTTAGAAAAACCATTAATAGATATTTGGGCTTATAAGTTTCTAAAAATCTTACAGAGTAAATTTAATAAAATAGAATTGCCAGATAGAAATTTCACATTTTTATCAACCATAGATATAGATAACGTGTTTGCTTATAAACAGAAAAGTATTATTCGATCTATTGCAGGATTTACACATGATCTTTTTCGACTAAAATTCAAACCTTTTTTTTATAGAGCACTCGTTTTATCAAAAATATTGAAAGATCCTTATGATACTTTTCAAGAGCTATTAAGGTTGCAGAAGAAGTATAATATTGAATCATTATTTTTCTTTTTGATAGGAAACTATACTACTTATGATACAAATATTTCTACTTCTAAAGCGAAGTTTAGGTTATTAATTAAACACATTGCAGATTTTTCGCGAGTTGGACTTCATCCTTCTTACTTTACTATGGATGATATTGATTTGTTGAAAAAAGAAAAAGAACGCTTGGAGTTAATCACAAACATTCCCGTATCATGCTCGCGTCAGCATTATCTTCGTTTGAGCTTGCCAGAAACATATCAAAACCTTATTGATTTGGAAATCTATGAAGATTATTCTATGGGGTATGCCAGTCACGTTGGTTTTAGAGCAAGTACTTGTATTCCGTTTTACTTTTATGATTTGGAGTTTGAAATTCAAACACCACTAAAAGTTTATCCTTTTGCTTTGATGGATACTACATTGAACGATTATATGAAATTAACACCTAAACAATCTGTAGGAAAAGTAGGAGAACTTTTGCAACAAGTGAAATCTGTAGGAGGAACATTTATTACACTTTTCCATAACGAAAGTTTGAGCAATTATGGAAGATGGAGAGGATGGTCTCGATTATATGAAGCGATGTTAAAGAAAGTAACTCAATAATGATTATTTTTTTAGAAAGAGAGCAGATAGATGTAAATGCTTATGATACTTGTGTAACAAACTCTATTCATTCTGAAATTTATGCGCTTTCTTGGTATTTAGATATAACAACAAATAATTCTTGGTGCGTTCTTGTTTTAGATAATTATAAAGCTGTAATGCCGCTTCCTTACAGAAAAAAAATAGGAATTCGTTATGTATACCAACCGTTCTGGAGTTTGCAACTAGGAGTTTTCTCTTCAAAAAAAATAGATATTAGCATCTTTATAAAAGAAATAAAAAAACATTTTTCTTACGCAGAGTTGCGTTTAAATCCAGGAAATTCTGAATTTAAACTACATGGTAATTTTGAAAATAAAACCAAACAGGTTTTAAAGGTTTCTAAGCATTTTAGTATAGATCAATTTCGAAAAGATCGGAAAAAAGATTTGAGAAAAGCTGCTGAAAGTAATTTGATTTTTAAAAGAACTACCTCATCAGTTAACTTGATTAAACTTTATAAGCGAAGTATCGGAAAAAGAATACAGAAGTTATCAGCATCAGATTATATAAATTTAGAAAATTTAATTTGTGCTTGTTTAAGTACAGAAAAAGGAGTTGTTTTTGAGGTATATGCTGATAAAGAAGTGGTTGCTGCAGCATTTGTTTTGCTATATAAAAATAAAGCTACGATTCTTGCATCTGCCACCGATTTGCAAAACAGAAGTAATGGAGCAAATACTTTTTTGCTTACTCAGATTATAAATTACTATAAAAACCAGATTATAGAGTTTGATTTTGGAGGATCTTCTATTCCTTCTATAGCATCATATTTTAAAAGCTTTGGAGCAGAAACGATTAACTATCTTTTTTTAAAAATTAATAATTTGCCTTTTCCCATTAAACTTTTTAAAAAGTAGATTTCACAAATTCTTGAAATTTTTCAGGAAGCTTTTTATTAAATGTAATCAAATTTAAATCTTGATTATAAGGTTCTTTCTTCTTGATTACTTTGCAAGGATTTCCCACGGCTATTGAGTTTGAAGGGATATCTGAAGAAACTAAAGAATTGGCTCCAATAACAACGTTGTTTCCTATTGTAACTTCTGGAAGAATAGTGGTATTTGCTCCAATCCAAACATGATTGCCAATCGTAATTTTTTTAGATGTGGAGTGTTTGCTTAAATCTTCTAAATTATGATTGGCAGAAATAATAGAAACTCCGGGTCCTAACTCTACGTTAGAACCAAAATCAATTCCATTAATTGCTTGAATGTAATTATTGATATTATCTCCAGGATCACATAAAATTCCTTTTGAAATGTTGTTTGGAGCGATCACTTTAGAAGTGAAATGAACAGGCCATTTTACTTTAGGATTCAGTCTGAAAATTTTTTGAGGAATCCAGTAATGAAAAAATAAAATATAGTAACGTTGATAGCCCGATTTAGGTCTGTAATATTGTGGATATAACCAATTAATTAAGCGTCCAAAAATAAGAAAGTCTAATCGGGTTAGCATTTTTTAATGAGATTTTGGCAGTAGTAAAGATACCACTGAATATTAATTTCATTAAAACTTTTATAGTTTTGATTATAAGGAAGCTGATTATCCTTTAAACATTCTTCTAACTCTTCAGTTATTTTTTTTGCGTTTAACCAGTCATTTTTTTTCAATCTATTTGTTATGAGTTTATTAGGTGTTATATTTTTTAGAGTATTCTTAGCTTTTAATTTCTTTAAATTAAAAATTGATGGATGCATTTCACTATTATAATTTATATCATACTCAGCAAATAGAGATTTTAAAATTTCTACATAAATTTTTTTATTAAACTTTTGCTCTAACGGAATTGTTTTAAAACAGGTTAATAAATTTTTATCCCAAAAAGGCATTCTATATTCATACCCAAAGAAATCATAAACTGATGAAGAATTAATAATAACTTTTGGGGTAACTTCTTTAAAAAGAAAATCTTCATAAACAGAATGAGGCGTAAAATCAAAATATGATTTTTTCAGTATTTTTCTAATATGATTTTTTAGTTCAGCATGTTTTTCCTTTTCTGAGTACGTATAATTTTTAGCTATTTGATTAATAATGTTTTTTTTTGTTAATTTTTGAGGAATCATTTTTAAAAAATATCCTCCTCCTAATGCACCTCCATCATGGCCAGGTATAAATACAGCATTATTAGGAATCAAGTTATTTTCCTTTAAATATTTTACGGCAAAATATTCTTGTAAAAAAAGCATGGTTGAGTAATGAAAATTTTCTTTGCAGTATTCCTTGAAAATTTCCGTTTTAGAATATCCTTCTATTAAATCATCTTTATACTCTATAAAATTCCACTGAAACCCTAATTTCTCTGTAACCTCTTTGGATCTAAGCATATCAGCGTTATTAACTTTTCCATAAGTATAAGTGACTACATTTTTATAATTAAATTTTTTAAAATAATAGGCGATTAAACGAGAATCGAAACCACCACTTAGCGGAATTACAACAGGCTTATTATTAAGAGATTTTATAAGGTTTTCGAATGTAGCATCTAACTGTATTTTAATTTCTTTTTTTAAAGAATTGCTGCTTTTTTTGCTATAATCTTTTGTAGTATGTGAGTAAGATATACCACTGTCTACAATTTTATTATTATCAAAAATTAAAAATTCACTTGCTTGTAATTGAAATATTCCTTCTAGAAGCGTTGTATTTCCTAATGTAAAACCAAGTCTTTTAAATTCATAAGTATACTGTTGATTGATTGTTGGATTGATTTTTTTCTTTAAAAAGTTAATATCATCAGTAAGCCAGAGTATATTTTTATCCCAAGTATAAAATAACGGAAAGGCTCTAGTTGTATCGCAGGCAATATAAGTCTCATTACTATTTTTAAAAATTACAGTAAATAGACCACTAATAGAATTTATTTTTTTTAGAAAATCAGCACGATTTTTTACATCATCAAAATAAGAATTAGCGGAATCTTTTGTATGGTAGTTGTTATGAGAATCAAAAAAAAATCCTTTAAAACAAATTTTAGTATCCGAATGCCATTGGAAACCTCTATTGTATTTTAAAACTATTTTATGCATTATAGTCTAATAAATTTCACGATAATCTTTTTTTGATACGTGTAAGAAGTAACTCATAATAAAAATATTATAAATTACGCCAACTGCAGCAAACATGGTAATTGCTATAACAGTACTGTTATAAAATTTATAGCCAATATAAATGCCTAAAAACCGCAATATTAATTTTAGTATATCAATTATTAAAATAATTTTCTGCTTTTTAAGTATAGTAATGATAGAAGAGATAGGTGCGTTTAAATAGGCAAAAAACACAAGAGGTAACAAAATTCTAGCATAAAGCCCTGCTTCACTCCAGTTATCTCCAAAAATTACATCTAAAAAAAATGATAAGACAAAAAGCAGCAGAAAAATCAATATACCAGAAATTAATAGTTTTTTATAAGTTGATTTTACAAGCTGATACAAGTTCTCTTTGTTATTATAGATTTTACCTGCTCGATTAAAAAATACTTGACTTGCAGATTGACTCACTAAACCTGATGGTGTTTTTAAAACTTTTGATGCCAATCCGTAAAAAGCAACTTGTTGAAAACCAAAGAAATTAGCAATAAGAATCACAGGCAGTTCTGCTGATAATTGATCAGAAAAACTTAATAAACTGTTGAATAATGGAACATTCTTATATTTCTTTAGCAAGTAAAACATTCTTTTAAAAGACAAATGTTTTATATGTTTTCTAAGGCTATTGACTGAAACTAAGCATAAGTAAAAAGTTTGTGTAAACAGCCCTAAAACATGACCTAATATTAATCCTATTTTTTTAAACCAAAGACCCGTAGAAATTTGATAACTGGCTATAGAACTAGATTTTACAACAGATCCGGAAGCGATACCGTTAAAATATCCTACTCTGTTATTCCAATAATTAAGAGTTTCTGTAATATTGATAAATAATAACCCTAAAGGGATAAAATAAATAAAACTCTGATAACGCTGTATATTAAATAATTCAATAAGGAATTCCTCAAGTATAAAGATGATAAGAAGTAAAAGAATAGTTAAAATAAAACCATAAAAAAAACTAAAAAACACAATGTTTATAGAATCTTTATCTCTTTTTGGTAAGAGAATAGAAAACTCTAAACTAAGAGTAGATATGGGTTTTAAAATAATTAATGATGAGCTAAAAAGTAGGTATAAGCCAATGGTATTTTCATCGAATAAACGAGTTAAGAAAATGAATGAGAAAAATACGATTGCTTGACTCAATGTAGAACCAAGAAATAAAGTTGCAAAACTTTTTGAAAAACCTTTTCTTAACTGAGAAAAAAACCGAATTTTACTTTTCATTCATCAAATATAATTCAAATGCAAAAGATAGAACATGTGTTCTTTGATCTAGATCATACTTTATGGGATTTCGAAAAAAATTCAGCATTAACTTTTGAAAAAATATTTACAGAAATCAATTTTTCAGTAGATATAAGCTCTTTTTTATCTTATTACAAACCAATTAATTTAGATTTTTGGAGACTTTACAGAGAAGATAAAATTTCCAAACAAGAGTTGCGATATCAACGTTTGAAAACTACGTTTGATAACATGAACCTAAATATTTCAGATGATGCAATTGATCAGTTATCTGTTCTTTATATAGAAAATTTACCAACTTTTAATCATCTTTTTGATGGAACAAAAGAAGTTTTAGATTATCTAGCTTGTAATTATACATTGCACATTATTACCAATGGATTTGAAGAAGTTCAACTGAAAAAACTGAAAAAATCTGGAATCTATTCATATTTCAGTCAGGTAATTACTTCCGAATCCGTAGGAGTAAAAAAACCGAATCCGTTAGTTTTTGAATATGCATTACAACAATCTGGAGCTAGCATATCAAATTCTGTTATGATAGGTGATAGCTTTGAGGCTGATATTTTAGGAGCTCATGCGGTTGGTATGGATGTGATTTTTTGCAATTTTGATCAAATAAAAGTAAAGAAAAACACTTTTAAAACAATAAATAGATTAGTACATATAAAGAAGTTTCTTTAAAACTTATTATTCAGATTGTTTTTCTGTATACATAAATATTATCAGTATTTATTTTGCCATAGTTTTTTTAGTAATAGCTTTATTTTACTTTCCTTTTCATTAGTGGCCGGATTATAAAAAATTTCGTTTTCTATTTCTTTTGGCAAATATTCTTGCATTACAAAATTATTAGGATAATTATGAGGATAGAGATAATCTTTTCCGTAATCTAGATCTTTCATCAGTTTTGTGGGCGCATTTCTAAGATGAAGAGGAACAGATAAGTCTCCTGTTTTTCTAACAGTTTCCTGTGCATTTCCAATAGCTAGATAACTTGTATTGCTTTTAGGAGAAGCAGCAAGGTATATAGCACATTGACTCAAAATAATTCGAGCTTCTGGATAACCAATCTTTTCAACAGCTTCAAAAGTTGAGTTAGCTAATAATAAAGCATTTGGATTTGCCAGTCCAATATCTTCCGAAGCAGAAATAATCATTCTCCTAGCAATAAATTTAACGTCTTCTCCACCTTCAATCATTCTAGCTAACCAGTAAACAGTTGCATTAGGATCGCTTCCTCTAATAGATTTAATAAATGCAGATATAATATCATAATGTTGCTCTCCTGTTTTATCATATCGCACAGGATTTGATTGTACTTCTTGTAAAACAACTTTATTAGTTATAATATATGGAGGTTCCATTGAATTAATAACTAGCTCAAATAAATTCAATAGTTTCCTTGCATCTCCGCTAGAAACTCGAACAAGTGCGTCAATTTCTTTGAGTTTTATATCTAATTTAGAAAGCTCATTATCATTTTTAATAGCTCTATCTAAAAGTTGGTTTAAATCTTCTTTGTTAAAAGAATTAAGTGTGTATACTTGGCATCTTGAAAGTAAAGCAGGAATTACTTCAAAACTAGGATTTTCGGTCGTGGCACCAATTAATGTAATAATGCCTTTTTCAACAGCATTGAGTAAAGAATCTTGTTGTGATTTGCTAAACCGATGAATTTCATCAATAAATAGAATAGGATTTTTTGCAGTAAACAACCCGCCAGATTTTTGAGCATTTTGAATTACTTCTCTAACATCTTTTACGCCAGAATTGATAGCACTCAGAGTAAAAAAAGAACGCCCCGTTTCTTGCGCAATAATAGTGGCTAAAGTTGTTTTTCCTGTTCCTGGAGGTCCCCAAAAAATCATGGAAGGAATAATCCCGGTCTTGATATGTTTTGTTAAAATTCCGGTATCACCTACTAAGTGTTTTTGGCTTAAATAATCATTTAAGGTTTTAGGTCTAATGCGTTCTGCTAAAGGAATATTCATAGTTTAAAATTACTAAAGTTTTTGAGTGCACAATTCAATAATTATAGACAATTTAGTATTTTCATTTTATGGATAACGAAGAGGAATTAGCGTTTACAAAGAAACCTTTTTTAATCAGTTTATTATTTGCTTTTATAATTTGGGTTGTTTATTGGGTCGAGATTCAGTTTGATTTAAACTTTAATAAGTTAGGAATTCAACCTCTTTATTTTTTAGGGCTTAGAGGCATTCTTTTTTCTCCTTTTATACATGCAAATACAAGTCATTTAATCAATAATACCATTCCATTATTTGTGTTGAGTTATTTACTTTTTTTCTTTTACAGAGTAGTTTCTTGGAAAGTGTTGATTTATGGAGTTTTACTAACAGGTTTTTTTACTTGGTTGATAGGAGAGAAAGGGAATCATATTGGAGCAAGTGGAGTTATTTACATGCTTTTTGGGTTTTTGATAATGAGTGGAATATTAAAAAAATACTATAGACTTTTATCAATTTCATTGATTATTATTTTTTTATACGGAAGTATGATTTGGTATGTATTTCCCATTAAAGACGGTATGTCTTGGGAAGGGCATTTATCTGGTCTTCTTGTAGGGGTTTTATTATCGCTAACCTTTAGAAACAGAGGGATAAACAAACCAAAAATAATTTTTAAAAGAACTGAGTTTGATGAGCTATTTGATGAAGACGGTAATTTTATTTCAGATGTAAAAGAAGAAATAGATTAAAAATTCCGTTGCCTTACAGCTTCGTATAAAAATACTCCACAAGCTACAGAAACATTTAATGACTCAATTTTTCCATATAGAGGAATCCGAGCTTTATAATCAGCTAGCTTTAAGATTGATAGATGAATTCCTTTGTCTTCAGACCCCATTATGATTGCAATACCTTCAGACATTGGCACATCATAAATGCTACTATCTGTTTTCTCTGTAGCAGCAACAATTTTAATATTGTGAGATTGTAAAGTAAAAATAGCATCTTTTATATGATTTACTTTACAAATAGGAATCTTGTAAGCAGCTCCAGCAGATGTTTTAATACTTTCTGCATTAACAGGAGCATTTCCGCTTTGAGGAATAATAATTGCGTCTACACCGGTACATTCTGCACTTCTTATAATTGCTCCAAAATTTCTAACATCAGAAATTCGATCTAGTAGTAAAAATAGCGGGTTTTTATTTTTTTGAAGCGCGCT
Source organism: Bacteroidia bacterium (assembly GCA_030428865.1). Taxonomy (GTDB): domain Bacteria; phylum Bacteroidota; class Bacteroidia; order Flavobacteriales; family Flavobacteriaceae; genus Polaribacter. Next base: position 36,190 of record JAUIEK010000009.1, read on the forward strand.
TTCTACTGTAGAATTTAAGTCATGAAATTCAATCGGGGAAATAATTGCTACAGCTCCTTGATGGTTATTGTTTTTAGATAATCTATCTAGTTTTTCAACAGGAACATAGCTTATTGATAAATTTTCTTGCTTGATTTTTTTTTCTAGCTCTGAAAACAGACTACCTTTCAACCCTTTTTGCAAATATATTTTTTGGATTGATTTACCACTTTCTATAGCTTCTAGAATTGCTCTTGTGCCGAATATTTCTAATTTTATCATTTTGAATTAAAATTAAAAAGCTAGAACTTTCGTAGATGTTCTAGCTTTTTAAATATAAATTTAAATTTTTTTACCAGCCAGGATTTTGTTGACCAGCTATATTAGGATTAATTGTAATATCTCTTGTAGGTATTCCCCATGTAAATTTATTAGCTGTAGCATCTTGCGTCATAGAATCATAAGTAGTCCCTGTCTGAATAATATCCGTATTTTGTGGGTCTCTACGAGTAAAACCTAATCCCCATCTTCTCAAATCATCTAATCTAAAACCTTCAAAAGCTAACTCTCTAGTTCTTTCTTCCCTAATTGCATTTTCTAGCGCAGTTCCAGATAAACCTGCCAAAGGAGAAGCATTTCTAGCAGCTCTAAGTTCATTAATTCTTGTTAGAGGATCTCCTGAAGAGTAAAAGGCTGCTTCAGCCGAAATTAAATACATTTCAGCAATTCTGAAAAGTATAGGTGCGTGTTGATAATTAGTATTAGCACCAGTAAATAAAGCTGGATTCCCAGGATATTTATTTACCATCCATGTATTAGGATATAATATAGCCTGTTGTTCAACAGTAACTTGTTGAAAATAAACATCTCTTCTGTAATCAGTAGGCTCATACATATCAACAACCCATTGAGAAGGAAGAAAATCTGGAGCAAAATTCCCTGTAGCAGGAATAAAACCAACATAAATAGAATTTGTGTTTGCTAACTCATTCGGGGCAGATGTGAAAAGAGAAGATATTACTTCCTGATGGAAATCATTAGTCCACATATTAGAAAGATCAGCTTGTGTTGTAATTAATTGATATCTATTTTCATTAATTAATTCTTCAGCAACAGTTCTGGCATCAGAATATCTTTCCATATATAATAAAACACGAGCTTCTAACGCTCTAGCAACATCAACATTAAACGAGGTAGCCCCTGGAGAACCAGTAGTATTTGATAGCAAATTTTTAGCCGTTTGAATATCACTTAGAATTTGATCATAAATCTCTTGAACTGTATTTCTAGAAGGTAATCTATTGACATCAAATTCTAACAAAAGGGGAACTCCCAAATCTGTTGAAGCAGTAGCTGGATTATACATGTCAGCAAATCTAACCACAAGATTGTGATAATAATAGGCTCTAGCTAAGTAAGCATCACCGGCTACTTTATCAAGACGTGATTGATCTGAAGGATCAATATCGATAGTTTGGAAGCCAGCTATTGCTGCATTAATATTAGCTAAGCCGTTGTAATATCCCCCCCAAAGTGTACTTAATAGTCCATCATCAGCTAAAAACTCAACCCATCTGTGAGGATTTCCATTTCTGTTCCCAAACGTTAATGAAGCATTTAATTGATCTGCTTGTATATCAGTTGAATACATAAAAGCACCATATACATCTGTTTTTAATGTAGCATACATTCCTGTAGACCACCTTTCAGCATCTTCTATACTCTGAAAAGACTGAGATCTATCTATTTGATCTGTAGGAACTCTTTCTAGATTATCGCAAGAAATAAAGAATAATAAACTTGCAACTATTGTAAAAAAAGTTTTTTTATTAATAAGTTTCATAAGTTTCTAAATATAATTTTGTTTTCTAAAATGTAACTTCAACTCCAAATGATAACTGCTTAGTATTTGGATTACTACCAATTGCTAGATTAGAATCTACTTCAGGGTCTGGACCTGTGTAGTTAGTAAATGTTAACAAGTTTCTTCCAATCGCAAAAAATCTTAAATTTTTAAGACCTAAATCCTTAATCATATCACTAGAGAAGTTATAACTCAATACGATGTTTTTCATTCTTATGAAAGAAGCGTCTTCAATAAGAGAAGAGTCAAATTGAGTAAACCTAGGGCCATCAAATCTAGGGTATCTGGTAACATCTCCAGGTTGCTTCCAATAATCTAAAACTCTCACAGATTGATTAAATCCAGGAAATAAATTAGGATTATCAGAGAAGAATCTATCATTATTAATTAAATATTTACCACTAGCAAAAGAAAAATCTGCTTGAAGAGTAAAACCTTTATAACCAGCATTAAATCCAAAACCACCTATAAATGGTGCATTTCTTCTAATACCTGTATTTTGTTGTAAAGCAGCGGTATTAAAAGTAGTAGTAACATTATTAGGGTCTTCATTATTAACCGCCGGATCACTACCAGGAACATACCATTCAGATAAACCCGTTTGAGAATTTACTCCAGCATGGATAGGATAAAAATATGATATTGGTTGTCCAACAGCCCAAGCTACACCTGTATTAGGAATAATCCAAAAATCTCTTCCTTGGAATAATTCAGTAATTTCTTCTTTATTGTAGTTAAAATTAACATATGGGGTGAAAAAAAGATCACCTTTTCTTATTACATCAGCACTTAACTCTACATCAATCCCTCTATTAACTAACTCACCAACGTTCGAAGTTATACTAGCAAAACCAGACGTTAGAGGAAAAGGAACATCAACTAACATGCTACTTGTCTTTCTATTATAGAATTCTACATTGAAGTTAATTCTATCTAAAACTCTACCATTTATGCCTATAGTCAATTTAGACTGTTCCTCCCAAGTTAATCCATCATTTCCAGGATTGCTAATTAACCAACCTGTGCTTCCATTGTATTGATTAACTCCAACAGACGCTAAGCTATCATAGTCTCCAATTCCACTAGAGTTACCACTTGTACCATAACTTGCTCTTAATGAAAGAGCATTTAACCAGTTGACATCGGATAAAAAGTCCTCTTTACTAACTTTCCATAAAGCACCAGAAGACCAGAAAGTAGTTTTTCTATTATTAGCTCCAAATCTAGAAGAACCATCTTGACGAAGAGAGAAATCAAAGAAATATTTATCAGTATAACTATAATCTATTCTACCAAAGAAAGATTCAAAAACATATTCTGAATTAGATTCCGTTACAGTTTGATTATCAGGTCCTGCATCTAATTCAAGTAAACGATCATCTGATTGACCAGTAGATGAACCTCCAAAAGAAAGAAAATCATTATCAATAAGTTCATGACCTAACAGGAATACAAATTTGTTTTTATTATCTAGATCAAATTTATATTCAGCCGTATTCGTAACTGTTAAAGTTCTTCCTCTGTCAAACCTTTTACTCGCTGCACCATTACCAACACTGCCTAAGAAAGAAGGTAATGTTGCCGTATTTCTAGTGAAATCGTAAAAATCAAGACCTGCTTGAGTTTTTATTGTAAGGTTTTCTATGGGTTTTATTTGAACAAAACCAGATGGGTTAAATTGAAAATTCTTTCCTACACTAAGGATTTTTTCTTCTCTGTACTCTGGATGAAATCTGTTCCAACCTGGTATTAAATCATATCTATCTCCATTCTCATCAACAGGAGAAAACCAGGGCTGAGCTAACCAAAATAATCCAAAATTAGTACTATTAGTAGTGCTTGGATTTGTTTGTCTTTCATCATAACCTAATGAAAGATTTACACCAACTTTCAACCAATTTTTAACATCAGAAGTAATATTAGTTCTGATTGTGTATCTTTCAAAATCTGATTGATATGCTAATCCTTCTTGTTTTATATGACTTGCAGATATAAAGTAAGTAGATCTTTCTCCACCTCCGCTGATAGATATATCATTTTGAATCATAGGTACATTATCCTTAAAGTAGACATCTTCCCATCTAGTATCGGCAGGGTTCGCTTGTAAAATATTATCCATTAACGCTTGGCTTGTAATCCCTGTTTCGACAAAGAATTGCGATAATTGATTTCTATTCATCATTTGATCATAAAAATCCTGATTTGCTAGATTCGTTATACTATATTGACTTCTAACAGTCACTAAATCTTCAGAATTCTTTTTACCTTTTTTTGTAACAATGTACACAACACCATTTGCAGCTCTTGATCCGTATATTGATGTAGAAGATGCGTCTTTTAATACGTTAACGCTTTCAAAATCATTAGGATTTAAAGAAACTAAAGTTCCATTGTCAACAGGAATTCCATCAATTACAATTAACGGAGTAGAACTGCCGCTTAATGAACCTGTACCATGAAGTCTGAACGAAGGAGTTGCTGAAGGTTCTCCTGAAGACGTATAGACTTGTAAACCAGCAACACGACCTTGCAAACCATCCATTACACTGGGAGAAGGTCTATCAGCAATTTCTTTGGCACTAATAGATGCAACTGAACCAACCACAGAACCTAGTTTTTTACCCGATCCATAACCAATAACTACCACTTCATCTAAAACAGTTCCACCTTCTTCTAGTTTAACGTTAATACTGCTGTTAACTCCCACAATTCTCTCTACTGTTTTATATCCTAGATAAGAGAAAACTAACACATCACCTACTTTCACTTTAATAGAATACTTCCCATCAAAATCTGTATCTGTACCTTTTGTTGTACCTTTAATTAAAACACTTACACCTGGTAAACCACCTGAATCATCAGTAACAGTACCAGAGACAGTTTTTTCTTGCGCAAACGAAATCTGCACAACCAACGCTAAAAACAGCGTTAAAATTCCATTAAACTTTGTCTTCATTATTATACTTTTTGAATTAATTAGGCCAAAAGTCCTAAATTAATCTTAAAGATCCAATTTTTTAACATAAAAAACATGGTGATTTTTAAAAAAACGCTTGATAGGACTTCAATAAATTTAAAAGACCGTCATAATGACGGTCTTTTAAATTTATAAGAATAAAATTATTCCTTAAAACTAAAATTTTTAAATTTTAGTTAACATCCCACCAAACTTTGGCTGTCATATCTCCAGGGTTGTTTGTAACTGTATTTAACTCAGTTGAATTAGATTGCGTTTCAGATAGCGGATATGGCATGCGAACAGGGATAGTTGATAGTTGTGCAGCAGCTGGTACAGATAGCTGTGGGTAATCTAACCTTCTCCATTCGTTCCAAGCTTCAAAACCATTCATGTAAAGAGCGATCCACTTTTGAACTCCTATTGATTCTTTCCAGTTTGCAGGATTATAAGGATTATTAGAAATGTAGTCGTTTATTACGGTTGCATCACTAACACCCCAATAACTCATTGAAGCGGTAACTCCGTTAGCATAAGCATTTGCTGCATCTCCTGTTAAAATACCTCTCTGATATGCTTCTGCTAATAAGAACTGCACTTCTGCATAAGAAATGATAACATGTGGTGTTGTAGCAGCTCTCACATTATCATTTGGTCTAGATGTAGTAGGTTTTAATACTGTTGCATCATTATCATTTAAACCATAAGGCATCCCAACGATATTGCCAGAACTTGCAGGTTTAGCAAACATTTCTAACCTAGGATCTCCTAAACCATTTAGAGTAGTTACAAGATATTCTGAAATAGCATAGTCGTCTCTATTTCCGCTTAAAGGTGAATAATTACGAAATAATGGGTTGGCTCTGGCTAAACTAGACTGAAATGTAAACAATGCGTTTTCTGAATTACTAGAGATTAAGTTAGATGCTGCTAAGTTAATATATCGGTCAGCAGTAACAGGATCAATATCCACAATACGCATTGCATAACGAAGCATTAAAGAATTAGTTAATTTAATCCACATGGCGATATCTCCATTATATATAATCTCTCCAGAATCAAATGATGGCGAGGAGGCACTAAATGTTGCTGAAGCATTTTCTAAGGTAGCTAAGATATCATTGTAAATTGTTTCTTGAGTGTCATAAGCTGGAAGGTTTTCTGTACCTATAGCTTCTGCATAAGGTACAGAACCAAAACCATCTGTTAAGAAACAAAATGCTTGAACACTCATAACATCAAGAATATTCTTTTGGTTAGTCCTTACTGCATCTAGCATATCTTGATTATCTACTAAAGTCTTAGCGGCGTCTAACTCTTTTAAAACATTCGCATACATAGTAGACCAGGTGCCATCAAAGAAGGTAATGTCTTGATTGTATCTACTGTCATCAGTATATTCATTTTGAGCCCATTGTTGAACCATTAGAAGTCCCCATTGAGCATTTATTGCAACACCTTGAAGAGTATTATAATAGTTGTATTGCGCTGTAGTTAAAAGGGTAGAGGGATCTACATTAACAGCGTTATTTGGGTCTGTATTTAAATCTGATAAGTTGTTATCACACTTAGAGAACAACAGTATAGATAAAATAAATAGTGAGTATATTTTAATTTTTTTCATTGTCTTATTTTTAAAATTTAGCAGAAATATTTAATCCGAAAGAACTTGTAGCTGGTATTTGAGCGTTCTCTAGCCCTTGAGCATTCCCTGCTCCAGTTATTACTTGAGGATCAATAAATGGCACTTCTGAATATAAAATTCCTAAGTTTCTACCAAAAGCGCTTAAGTTTAAACTTGTAAATGGTGTTTTGCTTAAAAATTCAGATGGAAAACTATAACTCAACCTAACATCTCTAAACTTAATAAAACTAGCATCATATACATTAGGAGCAGCCCTATTCCAGTATGTTTGATAATAAGTTTGAGGGTCAATTCTTATATCATTTGGAGAACCATCAGCTTTAACGCCAGGCAAAACCATTCCGTTAGCTCTTACATCACTCTCGCCATTAAATGATACTGTTTCTGGATGCATTCCTGAATATTTAGACCATTGTAAAGAAGTTGAATGGATTATACCTCCAACTTGAAAATCAAATAAAGCAGATAGAGTAAAATTTTTATAAGTGAAAGAGGTGTTAAAACCTCCTGTCCAGTCGGCAATAGCAGAACCTAAATACTCTCTATCAGCTGTAAATTGATAATTCCCATTGCTGTCTACTAATCTATTTCCATTTTCGTCAAAAACATAATTTTGACCAAACAATGCCATGTAAGGAAGACCTTCTTGGATTCTTAAATCAGCAGCCCATGTACTTCCAGCGTCAATACTCTCTACTACAGTATTTCCATTTTCATCTTTGAGAAGTTTAACTACTTCATTGTTTAGGCTAGTTAAATTAAGTCCAACATCCCACCTAAAATCTTCTGTTTGAATGGGCGTTCCGTTAATTTGTAATTCGAGACCATAATTTCTCATTTCACCAGCATTTAACAATTGTGATGTATAACCTGTTGCAGAAGATACTGGAACGTTAAATATTTGATCATCAGTGGTTCTGTCATAATAAGCTGCGTCAATACTTAACCTGTTTCTAAACATCCTTATTAAAAACCCAAATTCTATTTCTGTAGTTAATTCATTAACTAAATTTGGGTTTTGTCTTGAGTTTGGAACAGAATACAATGGATTAGTACCAAAATTGGGTGTAATAGGATTATATACATCAACTAACCTGTAAGGATCAGCATCACTACCTGCTTGAGCTACACTCAATCTTATCTTTCCGAAATTAATAATATCGCTTTCTTTTATTGAGGGTAATTCAGAGAACGCAAAACTTAAAGAGGCTGATGGGTAAAAATAACTATTATTTTCTTTTGGTAAGGTAGATGACCAGTCGTTTCTTGCTGTAAGATCTAAAAACAGCATGTCTTTCCAACTAAAAGATGCGGAGCCGAAAATACTATTAATCCCCTTTTGAGATTCAAAAGTATCTGTAATTGGTGAATCTGCAGAATTACCAATATTAAAAAACTGATCAACAACTAACCCTCCATTAGTTTCAGAGGTTAATCTTTTAGAAAATTGCCTCATCCTATTAGCCCCAACAAACCCGCTGAATGAAAAATCTTCAGAAAAATCTTTATTATAATTTAATCTAAGTTCTATGTTTGTTTCTTGAAACCTTCTTTCGGTTTCTTCATATCTAGAGCCAAGCACAGATCCTAAAGGAATGCCTTCCCTTATGCTAAATTGGAAAAAATCAGTACTAAACTGAGTTGTTACATTGAGATTTTCATTTATTTCATAAGAAAGATTTACATTGCCAAAAACTCTATTTTTCACATCTTCTTGTAAAAAGTTTTCCCTTACCCAATAAGGATTATCAAAATAGTTAGGAGAAGGATCAAAAGATTGTAACTGACCGTTGTTGTCTATAGTAAGGCCTTTGGGGTTCCAAGTATATTGATTTCCCTCAGTTGTATTTTGTTGGCGCCCCAATCTTTTAATATCTAATTGAGACTGCCACCATTGCGTGAAACCTTGTAAAGGGTTTGTACTATTATAACCCGTTGCATTTCTGTTTTCGGCTTCGGTTTTTACATAAGTAAATGCAACTCTAGATTTCAATTTGTCAGTTAAGTTGTAATTACTATTTAAATTTATAGTGTTTCTTTGTAACTCTCCTTTCGGAATAGTACCTTTTTGATCTAAATTTGTATAAGATAATCTATAGGATCCTTTTTCATTACTTCCTGATAATGCAATTGTATTAATATAAGTAACACCAGTGTTAAAAAATGATTCGTATGAATTTTCTGGAGCAACCCATGGCCTTGTTTCTTTGTAATTACTAGCACCTGGATCCCAAGAATCCCAGTGTCTTACAAGTACATTTGGATCAAACCTGGGTCCCCATGACCCGTCTTTAGCATAGTTTGGGGCTAAATAAGCAACACCATCTTGAATAAACTCATTAAATCCACTGTCAGTATCATATATAGAGCCCCCACCATAAGTTGTTTGAATAGGGATTAGATTTCTAACTTTATCAAAAGTAACACTTGAGTCAAAAGAAACTCCCATTCCTTTTTGATTTTTTCCAGACTTAGTAGTAATTAAGATAACACCATTTGCGCCTCTAGATCCGTAAGCAGCAGTTGCTGCTGCACCTTTTAAAACACTCATAGAAGCAATATTAGAAGGGTCTATTTCTGATGCAGCATTTCCATAGTCATATGCACCACCACCGAAACCTGTTTGTTGAGCACTACTAGAATACTCTGCATTACTGATTGGAACACCATCTACAATAAACAAAGGTTGGTTGTCTCCTAAGAAAGAATTTGAACCACGAATTGTTATTCTAGAAGCTCCCCCTAAAGAAGAAGGACTACCTTGAATTTGTACACCTGCAATTCTACCTTGCAAGGAGTTTACAAGATTTGGTTCTTTTGCATCTTCAATTTTTTTGCCAGAAATTTTCTGTACTGCATAACCAATCGCTTTTTCTTTTTTTGAGATTCCTAAAGCAGTAACGATTACTTCATCCAAAATCTCTCCACTTTCTTCCATTTTCAAGTTTATTGAATTAGAAGAGCCTACTGTTTTTTCAATGGTTTTGTATCCGATAAATGAGAATACAAGCACATCACCCATCTTGGCATTAATTGAGTACTTACCATCAAAATCTGTGTATATGCCTTTTGAGGTGCCTTTAATTATTACACTAACTCCTGGTAAACCTCCTGATTCGTCAGTAACAGTACCGGAGATGGTTTTCTCTTGTGCAAATGAAACTTGCACTACCAACGCCAGAAATAGCGTTAAAAATCCGTTTAACGTTGTCTTCATATTATGATTATTTGAATTAAATTAGCGGCAAATGTGTTAAAATAATATTAAATACACAAATGAATAAGTTAAAAAAAAGACATAATCACAATCTTTTTATTAAATAACTAAGAATAATTAATTGGTAAAGGTGTTGTAGTCGGTTAAAAGAAACTTTTGAAGCTAATATTTAATCTAGATGCATCAAAATTAAAGTTTGTCTTTTGGCTTTTCCCCAATACATAACTAAGATTGATTTGAGAAGTTTTGATATTAAAAAAATAACCAAATCCCAATCCGATATAATACTCATTAGATAGAGTAATAGTTTTTATATAACCAAAATCTGTTAATAAATAAAGGTAAGATAGTGAATCTGTTAAATGTCTGTACTCAAGATTTATGTAACTGAATTTTGGAGTAAAAATACTTTGATCTGCGAAGCCTCTTAACGAATTAATTCCGCCAATTCTGTATAGTTCATTAAATAAGTAATTTTTTGATTGTAAAAAACCAGTTTGATTTCTTATGTATATGGAATTTTTAGAACTCAATTTAAATTGAGAAATCACTTCTAAATCAAATTTAAACTGGTTGATTGATTCACTTATTTTTTTTCTGTTTCCAAAAGCTATTTGTGAAAAGAGTAGCAAATTCTGATTATTAAGAGAATTTAAGTTGGCTTTTTTATATTCATAAGTAACGCCTACCATATTGCTACTAAAATCATCAATATTATTTTGCTGAGGATTGTCGTTAATCAAGTTAGAAATCTCAGAGTTGTATGATACGCCTAAAGTGTTCTTGTGATTCAAATTATAAAATACATTTCCGTAGAATTTAGTATTTAGAAAAGAGGAATCTTGTTTGTAAATGTTTAAAGATGTGTTTAGTTGAAAACGTGAACTAAATAAGTAAGGCAGTGTAATCTTAGTATTGAATTCTTGACGGTCTTCTCCGTAGCTTCTCCAAAAAACAGAAAAAGACTCACCAAAATCTAAATTATTGTTGAGTGTCAAATCGAGAGTTCCATTAAAGATGACTCCATTTCCATTAGGATTATTTCCAAAATTTAGCAAACCGTCAAAACTACTATTTCCTCTTTTTTCTACATATATATATATAATGGTAGAATCTTGTTTGAATAAAACTTCAGATTGCTTTTGTTTTTTTATAAAAGAAAGATTGTCTAATCGCTGATCTGTTTCTTTAAGCAAATCGTTTGTGAAAACTGTATTAGAATCAATTTCTAAATAATGTTTGATAAATGATTTAGGTAATTTTTCGTATCCTTTAACTAATACTTTATTGATAAATCTTACTTCTGACTTTGAAATAACTAAATCAAGAAATAGTTTATTTTCTTTTAATCTATAATTTTGAAAAGAAATTTTTGAAAAAGGGACTCCCAAGTTACTCAACGTTTTAGAAACTTCTTTTTTAAAAGTGCTCAAGCTTTTAATGGAAAACCGTTTTTGTTTTTTTATTGCTCCTAATATTTTTAAGAATTCTTCAGGAATATTTACAACTAACTCTTCTGTTCGCTTTCCTAAAAGGAAAGTAGCTAGATAAGTGTTGTTATCTTGTCTTACCATAGTATCTAGATGAGCTGTGAAAAAACCTTCTAGTTTTAAAGAGTCTAAAATTTTAAACAGCTCCTGATTAATGCTTTTTACAGATGGGTGAGTTTTTTGGTAAGAGATTTTTTCTATAAAATGTAAGTTGTCTGTTTTTTTCGAGTTCACTTTTAAAGTGAGGTTTTGAGAAAAAACCTCTTTTGAAAAACCGAAGAAGAAGATTATTGATAAAAATATAGTGGAAAAAAATCTCAAAGTAGTATTTTAAAACAGGGCTAAATGTAATATAAAATCAATAGATGAGCTGATTTTAATAAAGGGGGCGAAAAAATAATCCAATGCTATTTGAATAAATGGAAATTAATCGTACATTTGCGCTCTCTTAAATAGAGAGTAAAATTTAAGTACAAACGAAAATTAGTAACATTTTAGTATGCCAACTATTCAACAATTAGTTCGAAAAGGAAGAGCCAAAACAACTAAGAAGAGTAAATCGGCTGCCTTGACGTCTTGTCCTCAAAGGCGTGGTGTTTGTACGCGTGTATATACAACAACTCCAAAAAAACCGAACTCAGCAATGCGTAAAGTAGCGAGAGTAAGGTTAACGAATGGAAACGAAATTAACGCGTATATCCCAGGTGAAGGACATAATCTTCAAGAGCACTCGATAGTATTAGTTAGGGGTGGAAGGGTAAAAGATTTGCCAGGAGTTAAGTACCACGTTGTTCGTGGAGCTTTGGATACTGCGGGAGTTGAGGGAAGAACTCAGCGAAGATCAAAGTATGGTGCAAAACGCCCTAAAAAGTAAGTATTAACTTTTTAATGTTTTAAACATGAGAAAAAGAAGAGCTAAAAAAAGAGTTTTGTTGCCAGATCCAAGATTTAACAATCAATTAGTAACTCGATTCGTTAATAATTTAATGTGGGATGGTAAGAAATCTGTAGCATTTAAAGTGTTTTATGATGCAATTGATATTGTAGAGCAAAAGAAAGAAGATAGTGAAAAGTCGGCTTTGGAAGTTTGGGAAGATGGATTATCTAATGTAATGCCTCATGTGGAGGTTCGTTCAAGGCGAGTTGGGGGAGCAACATTCCAAATTCCAATGCAAATTAGACCAGACCGTAAGGTTTCTATGGCTATGAAGTGGATGATATCTTATGCTAGAAAGCGTAATGAGAAAACCATGGCGCAACGCCTTGCAGCGGAAATTTTAGCTGCAGCTAAAGAAGAAGGTGCGGCGGTTAAGAAGCGAATGGATACGCATAAAATGGCAGAAGCAAACAAAGCATTCTCTCACTTTAGATTCTAAAAAATGGCAAGAGATTTAAAATATACTAGAAATATAGGAATTGCTGCTCATATTGACGCAGGTAAAACTACTACAACAGAGAGAATTCTTTATTATACTGGAGTCTCTCATAAGATTGGTGAGGTTCATGATGGAGCTGCAACAATGGATTGGATGGAGCAAGAGCAAGAAAGAGGTATTACAATTACTTCTGCTGCTACAACATGTACTTGGCAGTTTCCTACAGAAAATGGGAAGCCTACAGCAGATGCACAAGGTTACCACTTTAATATTATTGATACTCCAGGTCACGTAGATTTTACAGTTGAGGTAAATAGATCATTACGTGTTTTAGATGGTCTTGTTTTCTTGTTTTCTGCTGTTGATGGAGTAGAGCCTCAATCAGAAACTAACTGGAGGTTAGCAGATAATTACAAGGTTCCAAGAATGGGCTTTGTTAATAAAATGGATCGTCAAGGTTCTGACTTTTTAAATGTTTGTCGCCAAGTAAAAGAAATGTTAGGCTCAAATGCAGTGCCTATCGTTTTGCCTATTGGTGATGAAGCTGATTTTAAGGGTATTGTAGACTTGGTTAAAAACAGAGCTATTGTTTGGCATGAAGATACGCAAGGTTCTACATTTGATGTTATTGACATTCCAGATGATTTAAAAACGGAGGCAGCTGAGTATAGAGCAATGTTAATAGAGGAGGTAGCTGCTTACGACGAGAATCTGTTAGAGAAGTTTATGGAAGATGAAGACTCAATTACGGAAGATGAAATTCATGCTGCATTAAGAGCTGCAGTAATGGATATGTCTATCATCCCAATGATCTGTGGTTCTGCTTTCAAAAATAAAGGTGTGCAGTTTTTATTAGATGCTGTATGTCGTTACTTGCCATCACCAATAGATAAAGATGCTATTATTGGTACAGATCCAGATACAGGTGAGGAAATTACACGTAAACCAGATGCAAAAGAACCTTTTTCGGCTTTAGCGTTTAAGATTGCTACAGATCCATTTGTAGGACGTTTAGCATTTTTTAGAGCATATTCAGGTCGTTTAGATGCAGGATCATATGTGTTGAATAATCGTTCAGGTAACAAAGAGCGTATTTCACGTATCTATCAGATGCATGCAAATAAGCAAAATGCGATTGAATATATTGAAGCAGGAGATATAGGTGCTGCAGTTGGATTTAAAGACATTAAAACAGGAGATACATTATCTGCAGAAAAGTCGCCAATTGTTTTGGAATCTATGGATTTCCCAGATCCAGTAATTGGTATTGCTGTGGAGCCTAAGACAAAGGCAGATGTAGATAAATTAGGGATGGCTTTAGCAAAATTAGCTGAAGAAGATCCAACATTTACTGTAAAAACAGATGAAGCTTCTGGTCAAACCATTATCTCTGGTATGGGAGAGCTTCACTTGGATATTATTATAGACCGTTTAAAACGTGAGTTTAAAGTAGATGTAAGTCAAGGTCAACCTCAAGTTGAGTACAAAGAGGCACTTACGGCTACTGCAGAACACAGAGAAGTTTATAAGAAGCAATCTGGAGGACGAGGTAAGTTCGCAGATATCGTGTTCAGAATGGAGCCTGCTGAGGAAGGAAAACAAGGTCTTGATTTTGTTTCTGAGATAAAAGGAGGAAACGTGCCTAAAGAATTTGTTCCTTCAGTAGAAAAAGGATTTAAAGAAGCAATGAAAAATGGTCCTTTAGCGGGTTATGAAATGGATGCGATGAAGATTACTCTATTAGATGGTTCTTTCCATCCTGTAGATTCTGATCAACTTTCTTTCGAATTAGCTGCTAAATTAGGTTACAAATCTGCTGCTAAACAGGCAAAAGCTGTAATCATGGAGCCAATTATGAAATTAGAAGTTCTTACCCCAGAAGAAAATATGGGAGATATTGTAGGAGACTTAAATAGAAGGAGAGGTCAAGTGTCTAATATGTCAGATAGAGCAGGATCTAAGGTTGTAAAAGCAACTGTTCCATTATCAGAAATGTTTGGATATGTTACTTCTTTAAGAACGTTATCTTCTGGTAGAGCTACTTCTACAATGGAGTTCTCTCACTATGCAGAAACACCTTCTAATGTTTCAGAGGAAGTAATTGCTAAAGCTAAAGGTTAATTAGAGAAAGATGAGTCAAAAAATTAGAATAAAGCTAAAATCTTACGATTATAACTTGGTTGACAAGTCGGCAGAAAAAATCGTAAAAACAGTAAAGAGTACAGGAGCAGTTGTTAATGGTCCTATTCCTTTACCAACAAATAAAAAGATTTTTACGGTATTACGTTCTCCGCACGTAAATAAAAAATCAAGAGAACAATTTCAGCTTTCTGCATATAAGCGTTTGTTAGACATTTATAGTTCTTCTTCTAAGACTATTGATGCACTAATGAAGCTTGAACTACCAAGTGGTGTAGAAGTAGAAATTAAAGTATAAGTAGAAAGAACGACAATGCCAAGAGATTGGCATTGACATGTCCGGAGGGTTTCGCGAAGGAAAAACGGTAAAAATACATTCAGGGTTAGAACGTATTTTGACCCTGTTTTTTTTCAAAGAGATCAAAAGGAGTAAATAAATAAGTAAATAATAATTAATTAATAATTAAAATGTCTGGGTTAATAGGAAGAAAAATCGGAATGACCAGCTTATTTGATGAAAATGGGAAGAATATCCCTTGTACAGTAATCGAAGCAGGTCCATGCGTTGTAACCCAAGTCAGAACCGAAGAGGTTGACGGATACAATGCGTTACAACTTGGTTTCGATGACAAAAAAGCAAAAAGTTCTAACAAAGCGTTAGATGGCCACTTTAAAAAAGCTGGTACTACTGCAAAAAGAAAAGTCATTGAATTCCAAGGTTTTGAAGGAGAGTATAAATTAGGAGACTCAATTACTGTAGAACACTTTGAAGAAGGTGAGTTTGTAGATGTATCGGGTATTTCTAAAGGAAAAGGATTTCAAGGAGTTGTGAAGCGTCATGGTTTTGGCGGAGTTGGTCAAGCAACTCATGGGCAACATAACCGTTTAAGAGCGCCAGGTTCTATTGGTGCTGCTTCATATCCTGCAAGAGTGTTCAAAGGAATGCGAATGGCAGGAAGAATGGGCGGTGAGAAAGTGAAGGTAGAAAACTTAAGAGTATTAAAAGTGGTTCCAGAAAAGAACTTACTTGTTGTTAAAGGAGCAGTTCCTGGTCACAAAAACTCTTACATAACTATTGAGAAGTAATGAAAGTAGCAGTTTTAGACATTAACGGAAAAGATACTGGGAGAAAAGTAGAACTTTCTAAAGAAGTATTTGAAATAGAGCCTAATAATCATGCTATTTATTTAGATGTAAAGCAATACTTGGCAAATCAAAGACAAGGAACGCATAAATCTAAAGAAAGAGCAGAGATTACAGGAAGTACAAGAAAAATTAAAAAACAAAAAGGAACGGGTACTGCACGTGCTGGTAGTATAAAGTCTCCTGTTTTTAGAGGTGGAGGTCGAATTTTTGGACCAAGACCTAGAAATTATTCTTTTAAATTGAATAAAAACTTAAAGCGTTTAGCGCGTAAGTCAGCTTTAAGTATTCAGGCAAAAGAGAACAATTTAGTGGTAATTGAAGATTTTAATTTTGAAGCACCAAAAACAAAGAATTTTATCAATGTCTTAAAGGCTTTAGAGTTAGATTCTAAAAAGTCACTGTTTGTCTTGGGAACGTCAAATAATAACGTATATTTGTCGTCGCGAAATTTAAAGAGTTCTAAAGTTGTAAACTCATCAGAATTAAGCACTTATGGTATTTTAAATGCTAATAAAATTGTTTTATCAGAGAGTTCTTTAGAAGGGATTAATAAGAATTTAAGTAAGTAGGGATGAGTATTTTAGTAAAACCTATTATTACGGAAAAAGCGACAAATGATAGTGAGTTAAATAACCGCTATACTTTTGTTGTAGATAAAAAAGCTAATAAAGTTGAAATTAAAGATGCTGTAGAAACAGCTTATGGAGTTTCAATTTTAAGTGTAAAGACAATGAACTATCCAATTAAAAGAAGTACAAAGTATACTAAAAAAGGTTTAGTATCGGGTGCTAAAAGTGG
The DNA here is from genome assembly GCA_030428865.1 of Bacteroidia bacterium. Taxonomy (GTDB): domain Bacteria; phylum Bacteroidota; class Bacteroidia; order Flavobacteriales; family Flavobacteriaceae; genus Polaribacter. Next base: position 52,800 of record JAUIEK010000009.1, read on the forward strand.
ATATAAAAAAGCTGTCGTTCAGTTAGCTGAAGGAGAAAGTATTGATTTTTATAACAATCTGTAAGAAAAGACGAAATGTCAGTTAGAAAATTAAAACCAATAACACCAGGTCAGCGTTTTAGAGTTGTAAATGGGTTCGACACCATAACAACTGATAAGCCGGAGAAAAGTTTGTTAGCTCCGAAAAAAAGATCTGGAGGTCGAAACAATCAGGGAAGAATGACTACGCGTAATATCGGTGGTGGTCATAAACAAAAATACCGTGTTATCGATTTTAAAAGAGATAAAAATGGTGTTCCTGCTACAGTTAAAACTATTGAGTACGACCCAAATCGTACTGCATTTATTGCTTTAGTAGTTTATGCTGATGGAGAAAAGCGTTATGTAATTGCGCAAAATGGATTAAAAGTAGGTCAAACTATTGTTTCTGGTTCTGGATCAGCACCAGAGATAGGAAATACAATGCCATTAAGTGAAATTCCTTTAGGAACAACTATTTCTTGTATAGAATTACGTCCAGGGCAAGGGGCAGTAATGGCTCGTTCCGCAGGTTCATTTGCTCAGTTGATGGCGAGAGATGGTAAGTATGCAACTGTAAAATTGCCTTCAGGTGAAACAAGATTAATCTTGTTAACGTGTATGGCTACAATAGGAGTTGTATCAAACTCAGATCATCAATTATTAGTATCTGGTAAAGCAGGTAGAAGTAGATGGTTGGGTAGAAGACCAAGAACAAGAGCTGTTGTAATGAACCCTGTAGATCACCCAATGGGAGGTGGTGAAGGTCGTTCTTCAGGAGGTCATCCAAGATCAAGAAATGGTATTCCTGCAAAAGGATACAAAACGAGATCTAAGACTAAGGCTAGTAATAAATATATTATCGAACGTAGAAAGAAATAAGAAATCATGGCAAGATCATTAAAAAAAGGACCTTACGTTCATTATAAATTAGAAAGAAAAGTATTGGCTAATGTAGAGTCGGGTAAAAAGTCAGTAATTAAAACTTGGTCTAGAGCAAGTATGATTACACCTGATTTTGTAGGTCAAACGATTGCAGTGCATAATGGTCGTCAATTTGTACCTGTTTATGTAACTGAGAATATGGTAGGTCATAAGTTAGGCGAATTTTCACCAACACGTTCATTCCGTGGGCATGCAGGTGCAAAAAATAAAGGAAAAAAATAAGTAGGTTATGGGAAGTCGTAAACACAACATGGCACAACAGTTAAAAGAAGCTAGAAAACAACGTGTTTTTGCTAAGCTAACTAACTGTCCTACGTCACCAAGAAAGATGCGTTTGGTAGCAGATCAAGTAAGAGGAGTAGAGGTGGAAAAAGCACTACAAATTTTAAAGTTCAGTCCAAAAGAAGCTTCTAGAAATTTGGAAAAGTTATTGATGTCTGCTATCGCAAATTGGCAAGCTAAAAATGAAGATGCAAGTATTGAAAATGCTGGATTATTTGTGAAGTCTATTTGTGTAGATAGCGCAGGAATGTTAAAGAGATTAAGACCTGCTCCACAAGGACGTGCGCATAGAATTCGTAAGCGTTCTAATCACGTTACAATAGAGTTGGGAGCAAAAAACATGAGTAATTAATATCATTAGTAGAGATGGGACAAAAAACGAATCCAATAGGAAACCGATTAGGAATTATCAGAGGATGGGAATCTAACTGGTACGGAGGAAGAAACTACGGTGATAAAATTGCTGAAGATGATAAGATAAGAAAGTATATTGATGCTAGATTATCAAAAGCAAGTGTTTCTCGAATCATTATTGAGCGTACACTTAAACTTGTAACCGTTACTATCACTACAGCGCGTCCTGGTATCATCATTGGTAAAGGAGGTCAAGAGGTAGACAAGTTAAAGGAAGAGCTTAAAAAGATTACAGGAAAGGAAGTTCAAATTAATATTTTTGAGATTAAGCGACCAGAACTAGATGCCAAGTTAGTTGCAGCGAGTATTGCTCGTCAAATTGAAAATAGAATTTCTTACAAGAGAGCGATTAAGATGGCTATTGCAGCTGCTATGCGTATGAATGCAGAGGGAATTAAAGTTCAAATTTCAGGTCGTTTAAACGGTGCAGAAATGGCACGTTCAGAGCATTATAAAGAAGGAAGAATACCTCTTTCTACTTTTAGAGCAGATATTGATTATTCACTTGTTGAAGCACATACTACATACGGAAGACTTGGTGTGAAAGTATGGATTATGAAAGGTGAGGTTTATGGGAAGAGAGAATTATCTCCGCTAGTAGGACTATCTAAGAAACAAGGTAGCAATAAAGGAGGAGGTAATAACAAACGTCAACCTCGTAGAAGAAAATAATTTTTAAAAATTAGAAATTAAAGATGTTACAGCCAAAAAGAGTAAAATACCGTAAGGTACAGAAGGCGAAAGGAAATATGAATGGTAATTCGGGTAGAGGACACCGACTTTCTAACGGAATGTTTGGTATTAAGTCTCTAGACCAAAACCTACTTACCTCTCGTCAGATTGAAGCAGCTCGTATTGCGGCAACTCGTTATATGAAAAGAGAAGGGCAACTTTGGATTAAAATTTTCCCAGACAAACCAATAACTAGAAAGCCACTAGAGGTTCGTATGGGTAAAGGTAAAGGAGCTCCAGATCATTTTGTAGCTGTTGTAAAACCAGGTAGAATTTTGTTTGAGGTTGGTGGTGTGCCAATGGATATAGCAAAAGAAGCATTGCGTTTAGCAGCACAAAAACTTCCTGTTAAAACGAAGTTTGTGATTGCAAGAGATTTTGATTATAACGCTTAATTCTAAAATTATGAAACAATCAGAAATTAAAGAATTATCAACGGCTGATTTACAAGAGAAACTTGGAGCGTTGCAAAAAGATTACACAGATCTTAAGATGGCGCATGCTATAACTCCATTGGAAAATCCTTTGCAGTTGAGAACGTTGAGAAGAACTGTAGCAAGACTTGCAACAGAATTAACCAAAAGAGAATTACAATAATTCTAAGTCAGTTTAAAAGATGGAAAACAGAAATCTTAGAAAAGAAAGAATAGGTGTTGTTTCTAGCAATAAAATGGAGAAATCTATTGTTGTTTCAGAAGTAAAAAGAGTAAAACACCCAATGTACGGTAAATTCGTATTAAAAACGAAAAAGTATGTTGCTCATGACGAAAAGAATGATTGCAACATTGGAGATACTGTAAAGATCATGGAAACAAGACCTTTAAGTAAATCGAAACGTTGGAGATTAGTAGAAATCCTAGAAAGAGCTAAATAATTATGTTACAGACAGAATCAAGATTAAAAGTAGCAGACAATACGGGAGCAAAAGAAGTTCTTGTAATTAGAGTTTTAGGTGGAACTAAAAAACGATATGCCAGCGTTGGAGATAAAATTGTTGTAACGGTTAAGTCTGCAACTCCAAACGGAACTGTAAAAAAAGGTCAGGTGTCAAGAGCCGTAGTTGTTCGTACGAAAAAAGAAGTAAGACGTAAAGACGGATCTTATATTAGATTTGATGATAATGCATGTGTTCTTTTAAATCCTACAGAGGAAATGAGAGGAACTCGTGTGTTTGGTCCTGTTGCTCGTGAGTTACGAGAAAAGCAGTTTATGAAAATAGTATCATTAGCACCTGAGGTGCTTTAAAATTAAAGACCATGACAAAGTTTAAAATTAAAGTAGGAGATACTGTTAAAGTAATCGCAGGAGATAACAAAGGGTCTGAAGGAAAAGTTTTACAAATCCTTAGAGATAAAAACAGAGCAATTGTAGAAGGTGTAAATATGGTTTCTAAACACACGAAGCCAAGTGCTCAAAATCCGCAAGGAGGAATTGTAAAAAAAGAGGCTTCTATTCACATTTCAAACTTATCACTATCAGAAAGTGGTGATGCGGTAAGAGTGGGTTATAGAATGGAAGAAGATAAAAAAGTAAGATTTTCAAAGAAATCAGAAAAAGCAATATAATCATGAGTTACGTGCCAAGATTAAAAGCAGAATATAAAGAAAGAGTTATAAAGGCTCTTACTGATGAATATAGCTATAGTAACGTTATGCAAGTGCCTAAACTACAGAAAATAGTTGTTAGTAAGGGTGTTGGAGCTGCTATTGCAGATAAGAAGTTAATTGACTATGCGGTAGAAGAGTTAGCAGCAATTACAGGTCAAAAGCCAATTTCAACTTTGTCTAAAAAAGACGTAGCTTCTTTCAAATTGCGTAAAGGAATGCCTATTGGCGTTAAAGTTACGTTACGAGGAGATAAAATGTACGAGTTTTTAGATAGACTAATAACGGCTTCTTTACCTCGTGTAAGAGATTTTAACGGAATTAAAGCTAACGGATTTGATGGTAGAGGTAATTATAACTTAGGAATTACTGAGCAAATTATCTTTCCAGAGATCAATATTGACAAAGTGAAAAAAATCAATGGTATGGATATTACTTTTGTAACATCTGCAAATACTGATAAGGAAGCGAAGTCATTATTAGAAGAATTAGGATTACCATTCAAAAAAAATTAAGAGATGGCTAAAGAATCAATGAAAGCCCGTGAGGTTAAAAGAGCAAAAATGGTTGCTAAGTATGCTGAAAAAAGAAAAGCTTTAAAAGAAGCTGGAGATTATGAAGCGTTACAGAAGTTGCCAAAAAATGCTTCACCTGTTAGAATGCACAATCGTTGTAAATTAACAGGAAGACCAAAAGGGTATATGCGTCAATTCGGAATTTCTCGTGTGACTTTCCGTGAGATGGCAAATCAAGGATTGATACCAGGAGTTAAAAAAGCAAGCTGGTAAAAAAAGAATTATTAATTGATTTTAGGTTTAATTGTCACAGAGAAATCTGTAGGTAAATAGAGGCAGTTAAAAACCGAAATCGCAAACTAGTTATATGTATACAGATCCAATCGCAGATTTTCTAACTAGAGTTAGAAACGCAATCGGTGCAGGACACAGAGTTGTTGAAATTCCAGCTTCAAATTTGAAGAAGGAAATGACAAAGATTTTGTTTGATCAAGGGTATATTTTAAGCTATCAATTTAAAAATGATACTGTACAAGGTACCATTAAAATAGCTTTAAAATATGACACTGACACAAAAGAATCGGTTATTAGAAAGATTCAAAGAATCAGTACACCAGGTTTACGTAAGTACGTTAGCTCAAAAGAAATGCCTAGAGTATTAAACGGACTTGGAATTGCTATTGTATCAACATCAAAAGGCGTGATGACTAATAAGAAAGCACGTCAAGAAAATGTTGGAGGAGAAGTTTTATGTTACGTTTATTAAAAAGTTGTTGAAATGAGTAGAATAGGAAACAACCCAATTAACATCCCACAAGGTGTAGAAGTTAATGTAAACGATAATGTAGTTACAGTAAAAGGTAAATTAGGAGAATTATCACAAGAAATCTCTGATGCTGTAACAATTAAGATAGAAGAAGGAAGCCTAACTATAGAAAGAGCTTCTGATAGTAAACCACACAAAGCGCAACACGGTTTGTACAGATCATTAATCAGTAACATGGTTGAAGGTGTTAGCAAAGGTTTTACCAAAGAGTTAGAGTTGGTAGGTGTAGGTTACAGAGCCTCTAATCAAGGACAAAAACTTGATTTAGCAATTGGATTTTCTCATAATATTGTTATAGAATTAGCACCAGAAGTTAAGGTGGAAACTATTTCTGAAAAAGGGAAAAACCCAATCGTAAAACTTACTTCTCATGATAAACAATTAGTAGGTCAAGTTGCGGCAAAGATTCGTTCTTTCCGTAAACCAGAGCCGTACAAAGGAAAGGGAATTAAGTTTGTAGGTGAACAAATTAGAAGAAAAGCAGGTAAATCTGCATAATTGAATTGAGTTATGGCATTATCTAAGCTAGAAAGAAGACAACGTATTAAGCATAGAATCAGAAAAATTGTTTCGGGCACAGCAACCAAACCAAGGTTAACGGTTTTTAGAAGCAACAAAGAGATTTATGCTCAGTTAGTAGACGACGTAAATGGTGTTACAATTGCATCTGCATCGTCTAGAGATAAAGAAATTAAAGCAAGTACAAAACAAGAAGCCGCTGTTGCAGTTGGTAAAGCAATTGCAGAGAAAGGAGCGAAAGCTGGAGTAGAAACTGTAGCCTTTGATAGAAATGGATATTTATATCATGGTAGAGTAAAAGCTTTAGCAGATGCTGCAAGAGAAGCTGGTTTAAAATTTTAATTCGGATTAATATGTATCATAAATATAAAAACGTAGAAAGAGTTAAACCAAGTGGATTAGAGCTTGTTGATAGACTTGTTGGTGTACAACGTGTAACAAAAGTAACAAAAGGAGGTAGAGCGTTTGGTTTTTCTGCTATTGTTGTTGTAGGAGATGGTAATGGAGTAGTAGGACATGGTTTAGGAAAATCTAAAGACGTTTCTTCCGCTATTGCAAAAGCAGTAGAAGACGCTAAGAAAAATTTAGTAAGAGTTCCTATTATAAATGGAACATTACCACATGAACAAAAAGGTAAGTTTGGAGGAGCAAAAGTTTTTATCAAGCCAGCCTCAAGTGGTACCGGAGTTATCGCAGGTGGAGCCGTTCGTGCGGTTCTAGAATCTGTTGGAGTACACGATGTTTTATCAAAATCTCAAGGATCTTCAAACCCTCACAATGTAGTAAAAGCTACTTTTGATGCATTATTGCGATTAAGAAGTGCTGCTACAATTGCGAAGCAAAGAGGAGTTTCTTTAGAGAAAGTATTTAACGGTTAAATCTAACACGATGGCAAAAATTAGAGTAAAGCAAGTAAAAAGTCAAATCGGTCGCCTTCAAAATCAAAAAAGAACATTAGAGGCATTAGGTTTACGTAAAATGAACCAAGTTGTAGAGCATGAAGCTACTCCACAAATTCTTGGTATGGTAAATAAAGTGAAACACTTAGTTTCTGTAGAAGAAATTTAATATAAGATATTACGATGAGTTTACATAACTTAAAACCAGCAGAAGGATCTGTAAAAAACGGGAAACGAATCGCAAGAGGAGAAGGCTCTGGTAAAGGTGGTACAGCTACTAGAGGTCATAAAGGAGCTCAATCTCGTTCAGGTTATTCTAGAAAAGTTGGATTTGAAGGAGGGCAAATGCCACTTCAAAGACGTGTGCCTAAGTTCGGTTTCAAAAATAGAAATCGTAAAGAATACGTTGGTATCAACTTAAGCAAACTTCAAACTTTAGTAGAAAACGGAAAAGTTACAGATACAGTTACCCTAGATATTTTAGTAGAAAATAAGTTAGTAGGTAAAAATGATCTAGTTAAGATTTTAGGTGGAGGTGAATTAAAAACTAAATTAACTATAACTGTACACAAATTTACTGCTACTGCTAAAGCAGCTATTGAAGCAGCAGGTGGTGAAGCTGTAACTTTATAAGATCGTGTAAATGATGAAATTAATCAGCACAATAAAAGACATTTGGAAGATAGAAGAGTTAAAAAATAAAATTCTTCTTACGCTAGGTTTAATTGCAGTATATCGTTTTATGGCAGGGGTTCCTTTACCAGGAATCGATCCATTACAATTAGCTGCTTTAAAAGAAAGCACAGCAGATGGTCTTTTAGGATTATTAAACGCATTTACAGGAGGAGCTTTTTCGAGAGCATCTATTATGGCATTAGGAATAATGCCTTACATCTCTGCCTCAATTGTAGTTCAGTTGATGCAAATTGCAGTTCCGTATTTACAGAAGTTGCAAAAAGATGGAGAAAGTGGTAGAAAGAAAATAACACAGATCACTCGTTGGTTAACAATTGCTATTACAATGGTTCAAGGACCAACTTATATTACGGCAATTCAGTCAGGGTTTAATTTGCCAGAAGAAGCATTTTTGGTAGGCGGAGCTACTTTTTGGATATCATCTATGATATTGTTAACAGCAGGAACAATCTTCGCTATGTGGTTGGGAGAGCGTATAACGGATAAAGGAGTTGGAAATGGAATATCATTGCTAATTACAGTAGGTATTATTGCTAATTTTCCAGCAGCATTTTTAGGAGAAATTGTATCTAAAACGGATGGAGCTGCCGCTGGAGGTTGGATGATGATATTATTAGAAGCAATTATCTGGTTTGTGGTTATCTTGCTAACGGTTTTCTTAGTAACTGCAGTAAGAAAAATTCCAATTCAGTATGCTAGAAGAACTGTGGCAGGAAATATTCAAAACGTTGCAGGATCTAGAGATTATATTCCTTTAAAGTTGAATGCAGCAGGTGTTATGCCAATTATTTTTGCCCAAGCAATTATGTTTTTACCATTAGCCTTAGGACAAAGAATTCCTGCATTAGCCAGTTTAACAAATCCTAACGGATGGCAATACAATGCGATCTTTGCTCTGTTGATTATAGTATTTAGCTTTTTCTACACAGCAATTACAGTTCGTACTGATGAAATGGCTCAAAACTTAAAAAGAAACGGAGGTTTTATTCCTGGTATTAGACCAGGAAAGGATACAGCTGATAGATTAGATTCAGTTTTGTCAAGAATTACATTCCCAGGATCATTATTCTTGGCTGCGTTATCAATTTTACCAGCAATTGTTGTACAATTTGGAGTTCAGCAAAATTGGGCTCTTTTTTACGGGGGTACGTCATTAATTATCATGGTTGGAGTTGCAATTGACACCTTACAGCAAATTAATTCATATTTACTAAATCGTCACTACGATGGTTTAATGAAAACAGGAACAAGTAATAGAAAATCATCTAAGTAAATTTATGGCTAAACAACCAGCAATTCAACAAGACGGAACTATTACAGAAGCATTATCAAATGCTATGTTTCGAGTAGAGTTAGAGAATGGACACATTGTAACGGCTCATATCTCAGGAAAAATGCGTATGCATTATATCAAATTATTACCAGGAGATAAAGTAAAGCTAGAAATGAGTCCTTATGATTTAACAAAAGCTAGAATTACTTATAGATACTAAAAAAATAGAACTGATGAAAGTAAGAGCATCAATTAAAAAAAGAAGTGCTGACTGCAAAATTGTACGCAGAAAAGGCAGATTATATGTAATTAACAAACAGAATCCTAGATTTAAACAAAGACAAGGGTAATGGCAAGAATAGCAGGTATAGATATCCCAAAGAATAAGAGAGGCGTTATTAGCTTAACATATATCTTTGGTGTAGGCAAAAGCAGAGCTAAAGAAATTTTAGCAAATGCTAAAGTAGAAGAGAATATCAAAGTTCAAGATTGGACAGATGCTCAAATCGCTGCAATTAGAGAACAAGTTGGAACTTATACTATAGAAGGTGAGTTGCGTTCTGAAGTTCAATTAAACATTAAGCGTTTGATGGATATTGGATGTCAGAGAGGAATTCGTCATAGACTAGGATTACCTCTTAGAGGTCAAAGAACTAAGAACAATTCTAGAACTAGAAAAGGTAAGAGAAAAACGGTAGCTAACAAGAAAAAATAAGGTTAGTGGCTGATATTTTTATCAGTCTCTAAAAGAATACAATTATGGCAAAAACAAGTTCAAAAAAGCGTAAAGTTATTGTTGATGCAGTTGGAGAAGCACACATTTCGGCTTCTTTTAACAACATTATCATCTCTTTAACGAATAAAAAAGGAGATGTAGTAGCTTGGTCATCTGCAGGTAAAATGGGTTTTAGAGGTTCTAAAAAGAACACGCCTTATGCAGCCCAATTAGCAGCAGAAGATTGTGCCTCTACAGCTCATGAAGCAGGATTACGTAAAGTAAAAGTATTTGTGAAAGGACCTGGTAATGGTAGAGAATCCGCTATTCGATCTATTCACAATGCAGGTATTGAGGTTACTGAAATTATTGATGTAACTCCTATTCCACACAATGGTTGTCGTCCGCCAAAAAGAAGACGTGTATAATAAAAATTCTAATCAGATAGGAATCACGATTATCGAAGGAGGAAGCCTTAATTCATAATCCCTATCATAATTTAAGTAAGATGGCAAGATATACAGGACCAAAAACTAAAATTGCTCGTAAGTTTGGCGAAGCAATTTTCGGAGAAGATAAAAACTTCGAAAAAAGAAACTACCCCCCAGGACAACATGGGGCAGCAAAGAGAAGAGGTAAAAAATCTGAATATGCTGTTCAGTTAATGGAAAAGCAAAAAGCTAAGTATACGTATGGTATTCTTGAGCGTCAGTTCAGTAATTTATTTAAAAAAGCATCTCGATCAAAAGGGATTACAGGTGAGGTATTATTACAATTATGTGAATCTCGTTTAGATAATGTGGTATATCGTTTAGGTATTTCAAATTCTAGAAGGGGAGCACGCCAATTAGTTTCTCACAGACATATTACTGTTAATGGAGAAATTGTAAATATTCCATCATATTCTTTAAAAGAAGGAGATGTAGTTGCTGTAAGAGAAAAATCAAAATCATTACAAGCGATCGAAGAATCATTAACTTCTAGCAGTGCTGTATATGAGTGGTTAACTTGGAATGCAGATAAAAAAGAAGGAACGTTTGTAAAAGTGCCAGAAAGGCTACAGATTCCAGAAAACATCAAAGAACAATTAATCGTAGAGTTGTACTCTAAATAATAAATTAATCATATTGGTATTTAGCCAAAGGGTCTGTTCGTATTTCTTCACACTTATAGACCGCGCAACTAAATAACAATTAAAACGAAGAAAACATAATATGGCAATTTTAAATTTTCAAAAGCCCGATAAAGTGATCATGATAGAATCTACAGATTTTTCTGGTAGATTTGAATTCAGACCATTAGAACCAGGATTTGGTTTAACTGTAGGAAATGCTCTAAGAAGAGTGTTATTATCTTCTTTAGAAGGTTTTGCTATTACTTCATTACGAATTGATGGAGTAGAGCATGAGTTTTCTACTATAAGTGGTATTGTAGAAGATGTTACAGAAATTATTCTTAACCTTAAGCAAGTTCGCTTTAAAAAGCAAATTGAAGATTCTGATAGAGAAACAATATCGTTAGCAGTATCAGGACAGGAACAATTAACAGCGGGAGATCTTCAGAAATTTATTTCTGGATTTCAAGTATTAAATCCAGAGTTAGTAATCTGTAATATGGATAGTTCTGTAAAGTTAAATATGGAGATTACTATTGAAAAAGGTAGAGGATTTGTTCCTGCAGAAGAAAACAAAAAATCAGGTGCGCCAATTGGTACAATTTTTACCGATTCTATTTACACGCCTATAAAGAATGTAAAGTACGCTATCGAGAATTTCCGTGTAGAGCAAAAAACAGATTACGAGAAATTAGTTTTTGATATTGATACAGATGGATCTATACACCCAAAAGATGCATTAACAGAGGCTGCAAAAATATTAATTCACCACTTTATGTTGTTTTCTGATGAGAGAATTACGTTAGAGGCTGATGAAATTGCACAAACTGAAACATATGATGAAGAATCATTGCATATGCGTCAGTTATTAAAAACTAGATTAATTGATATGGATCTTTCTGTAAGAGCTTTAAACTGTTTAAAAGCGGCAGAAGTAGATACATTAGGAGATTTAGTTTCTTTTAACAAAAGTGATTTAATGAAATTCAGAAACTTTGGTAAGAAGTCATTAACAGAATTAGAAGAGTTAGTGAACGTTAAAGGATTAAGTTTTGGAATGGACTTAGGTAAATATAAATTAGATAGAGATTAATAAAAAATGAACCCTTCCATATTTTGCTCTTCAGCAAAGTTTGAATTGTAGCAAGATGGAAGCTAAAACAAAACGGTCATGAGACACGGAAAAAAGTTCAATCATTTAGGAAGAAAGTCGGCACATAGAAAGGCTATGTTGGCAAATATGGCTTGTTCTTTAATAGAGCATAAAAGAATCAATACAACTGAAGCCAAAGCAAAAGCTTTACGTCAGTATGTTGAACCATTAATCACAAAATCAAAAAGTGATACAACACACAACAGAAGAGTTGTCTTTAGCTATTTGAAAAACAAATATGCTGTAACAGAGTTGTTTAAAGAAATTTCTGTAAAAGTAGGTGACAGACCAGGAGGGTATGTTCGTATTATCAAGTTAGGAAATCGTCAAGGAGATAACGCTTCTATGGCAATGATAGAGTTGGTAGATTATAATGAACTATACAATCCAAAAGGTAAGAAAGCTAAAAAGTCTACTCGTAGAGCAGGAAGAAAAAAGAAATCTGACGAAGCTCAAGCTCCTGTAAAAGAGGTAGCTGCTTCAGAAGAAAAAGAAACGGAAGGAAAATCTGAAGAATAGAATGAAAATTTTCTACGTTAAATATAAAAAGGATAAACAATTTTGTTTATCCTTTTTTTGTAAATAAATTGAAGTATTTATTAGAATTTGAAATCAATCTGAATTCTTATTTTTGAAAAACCATTTTCCACACAATTATGAAATATCAAAGAAGAAAAAAAGCACTTGTTTTACTAGCTGATGGAACCATTTTTTATGGTAAATCGATTGGAATAGAAGGTACTGCTACTGGAGAAATTTGTTTCAATACAGGAATGACAGGGTATCAAGAAATTTTTACAGATCCTTCATACTTTGGTCAAATTATGGTTACAGCCAATGCACATATTGGTAATTATGGAGTAAACAATAATGAAATAGAGTCAGACGGAATTAAAATAGCAGGATTAATTGTTAGAAACTTCAGTTTTGACCATTCCAGAGTAGATTCAGACGGAAATTTGAAAGATTGGTTTGAAAAGCACAATTTGGTAGCAATATCAGATGTAGATACAAGAGCATTGGTTTCTTACATACGTGATAATGGAGCTATGAATGCTGTCATATCAACAGAGGTAGAAAATATAGAATTGTTAAAGAAGCAATTAAAGGATATTCCTAGTATGGAAGGATTGGAGTTGGCTTCTAAAGTTTCTACCAAAGAAGCTTATTTTGTTGGGGAAAAAGATGCACCTATAAAAGTTGCAGCAATAGATATTGGTATCAAAAAAAATATACTCAGAAACTTAACAAAAAGAGGCGCGTATGTAAAGGTTTTTCCTTACAATACAACATTTCAAGAAATGCAAGAATGGAATCCAGATGGCTATTTTATTTCTAACGGACCTGGAGATCCAGCACCTCTAAAAGAAGCTCAAGAAGCAGCAAAAGAGATAATTGAAAGAGATTTACCATTATTTGGTATTTGCTTAGGTCATCAAGTAATTGCACTAGCAAACGGAATTTCTACTTATAAGATGCACAATGGTCATCGTGGAATTAACCATCCTGTTATCAATAAATTAACAGGAAAAGGAGAAATTACGTCACAAAATCACGGCTTTGCTATTAACAGAGAAGAAACAGAAGCACATCCTGATGTAGAAATAACACATGTGCATTTAAATGATAATACGGTGGCAGGAATTCGGATGAAAAACAAAAACTGTTTTTCCGTTCAATATCATCCAGAAGCAAGTCCAGGACCTCACGATGCAGAATACCTTTTCGATCAGTTTATAGAAAACATAAAAAAGTCAAAAGAAGCGGTTGTTTAACCGCTCTTTTTTATAGAAAACGATTTCGTAGTTTCAATAAATAGGATAAGAATAAACGTATCATCTTTACTTAAATTAGTAATCTAAAAAATTAACAACAACCCAATAATAGATATTTTACAATGAGCATTATTATCAACATTCATGCAAGACAAATTTTTGATTCTAGAGGAAATCCTACTGTAGAAGTAGATGTAATTACAGATAATGGTTTTTTAGGAAGAGCAGCTGTTCCTTCTGGAGCATCTACAGGAGAACATGAAGCGGTAGAATTGAGAGATGGAGAAATGAAATATATGGGAAAAGGAGTTTTAAAAGCTGTAAAAAATGTCAATACAATCATAGCACAAGAATTAATAGGTGTTTCTGTTTTTGAACAGAAACAAATAGATCAAATGATGATGGATTTAGATGGAACATCCAATAAATCTAAATTAGGAGCTAATGCAATTCTTGGGGTTTCTCTTGCAGTAGCAAAAGCAGCTGCTAATGAATTAGGAATACCTTTATATCGATATATTGGTGGCGTATCTGCAAATACATTGCCTGTTCCTATGATGAATATTATAAATGGAGGTTCTCATTCTGATGCGCCTATTGCTTTTCAGGAATTTATGATTATGCCAGTAAAGGCGAATAGTTTTACCCATGCTATGCAAATGGGTTCAGAAATTTTTCATCATTTAAAGAAAGTACTTCATGATAGGAAATTATCCACTGCAGTTGGTGATGAAGGAGGTTTTGCTCCCACTTTAGCAGGAACAGAAGATGCTTTAGATACCATCAAAATAGCTGTGGAAAATGCAGGTTATACGTTTGGAGAAGAAATTAAAATTGCATTAGACTGTGCTGCTGCTGAATTTTATGTTGACGGAAAATATGATTACACAAAGTTTGAAGGAGAGTCAGGAAAAGTAAGAACAAGCCAAGAACAGGCAGATTACTTAGCAGAATTGGTAGAAAAATATCCAATTATTTCAATTGAAGATGGAATGGATGAAAACGATTGGGAAGGTTGGAAATATTTAACAGAAAAAATTGGAGATAAAGTTCAATTAGTAGGAGACGATTTGTTTGTAACAAATGTTGAAAGACTTTCAAAAGGTATTGAAAACGGAATTGCTAATTCTATTTTGATAAAAGTAAATCAAATAGGAACATTAACCGAAACAATTGCAGCTGTAAACATGGCTAAAAATGCAGGTTACACGTCTGTTATGAGTCATCGATCTGGAGAAACAGAAGATAACACAATTGCAGATTTAGCTGTTGCGCTAAACACAGGGCAAATAAAAACAGGTTCCGCTTCACGTTCTGACAGAATGGCAAAATACAATCAATTACTTCGTATTGAAGAAGAACTTGCAGATACTGCCTATTTTCCGCAAGAAAAAGCGTTTAAAATTTAGTTGAGAATGGATTTTATAAACAAAAAACTCATAGAAATTCTATGAGTTTTTTGTTTTCTGTTATAAGGATTTCTACAAATTGTATCCTATACTAATCATTATTACACGAGGTAAGATGAAAGTTTTGGTATCTGAAATTAAATATTGAGAAAAAGAATTGTTTCTTTTAAAAGCAGTATTAAATAAGTTATTTGAAAAGACTTTGTATGTCCATGCACTATTTTCTTTTTGGTATGATAAGAAAAAGTTTGCTACATCAAATCGATTTTTTTGGTTTAAGGCTCTATTTTGATAGTCATACAAGTTGTATTCAAGTGAAAAAATAAACCCTTTAAAAAAATCGTAATCAATTTTAATAAAAGGCTCATTAGTGATGAACTTTGAAGTGTTGTTGCTAGATGTAAATTGACCTATACTTCTTTTGAATCCAACATCTATATTAGGGAAATTTTTAAATAATGTTTCCAACCCAATACTATAAGAATAATTATTGTTTTTGTTTTCTTGCAATACATTATTTACTTCTTGTATATATTTTGAAAAGGAAGCTGATCCACTAAACTTATATCTGACTTTGTTGATTTTTTTGTGCGCACTACTTTTAAAATTCAAATTTTCATAAGGGTTGTTAAACAATTGAGGCGTAAGAAATTGATTAACCCCATCAAATTCAACAGTATTTCTTACACCTTTAATTTGTTTAGAGTAATCAGCACTCATGTGTATCATTAAACCACGATACAGACTAAATCTGCTGTAATACAATCTTGCGGAATGGAAGAGGTTATTTTCCAAACGATTATTTCCTCTAAAGACAGAATTATACGATTGCAAATAGTATCTGTTAGCAAGCTTGCTAGCGTCGGAAAAAGAAGTTTGTAATTTATAATTAAATTGAAGTTTTCTTGATTTATTAAATTCAATTTTTGCTGAAAAATCAGGTAAAACCACCCATTTATTTTGATTGAATTGGTTTTGTTGATTTACTTTCCAACTGTAGTTATGAAAATTAACTCCTTGTTTTACTATAAAAATCCCCGTTCTAAACTTATAATGAACTCCTAAGAAAAAATCATTCAACATAAAATCTAAATCATTTCCAAACCCATCGTTAGAAAAGTTGTTAATACTTCCATCATCTAGCTCTTGCCTATCATTGGTTGAAAAATGTTCTTGTAAATAGTTATTTCCTAGAGTTGTATAGATATGATTATTATTGTCTATTTCCCAGAAATGTTTAAAAATAGCATCTAAATTATGTTCTTCATGATTCTTAGATTGGAATAATCTTAACAAATCTTGTTCGCTTTCAACAGGAATTAACCCTTGTAAGATATCATCTTCTGTTTGCCAGAAAAAAAAACCATTGTTTTTAGTAAAGTTGTAATTAAGAATAGTAGAAAATGTATGTTTTTCTGATAATCTTTTATGCCATTCGATATTTTGATTTATGTCTATAATTTCTAGATTTTGATTTGTTGAAATAGTGTTTGTTTGATCAGCAATGATCGATATGATACCATTACTTAGATCGTTATCTGTTTTTTTTACTTGAGTTCTTACATACCATTGTTCTGTGCTACTGGCTTCATATTCTAGATTCAACTTTCCAATACCTAGGATGTTGTTAGACTGTGTGTTGTTTTCTCTAAATTCATTAAACGTTGAATAATCATTTTGTGTTTGAAGAAGATTTTTTGTGTTAGATCGATTGAAAATGGCATAACCTGAAACATCTAACTTACTTGTTGCTACTTTGGTAATATTAATAGCGCCAAACTGTTGTGTGCTTTTTAGCACATCTTGATTTTCTAAAAACTGAGTAAAATTGCCACCACTCCAATTAAAATTACCGTTAAAAACAGCATTTATTCCTCCTTGGAAACTTAAATAATCTTTAAATGTAAATGTCTTTTCTGCTATATTGTTTAAGTTTCCAATAAAATTTAGATTGGTTTTAGGTGAGTAGTAAAATAGATTTGCATGAGTTTTATAAAACTCCTTATTTCCTTTACCAGCTTCTATATCTCCAAAAACGAAACGTTTTTTATCTTCTTTTAGTTCAATATTCATGGCCATTTCGTCAGAATCAGTTAGGTTTTTTAAAAAGGCAACTTCATTGTAGTTATCAATAACCTGTACTTTATTTACTGCATCAGCGGGAATATTATCTACAGCCAGTTTAGAGTTTCCACCGAAAAACTTTTTCCCGTCAACAAGCATTTTAGTTACTTTTTTTCCCTGTACAGTAACAGTTCCATTTTTATCTACCTC
Source organism: Bacteroidia bacterium (assembly GCA_030428865.1). Taxonomy (GTDB): domain Bacteria; phylum Bacteroidota; class Bacteroidia; order Flavobacteriales; family Flavobacteriaceae; genus Polaribacter. The sequence goes on from JAUIEK010000009.1 coordinate 69,963, forward strand.
TACACCAGGTAATTTTTTAAGAACATTTTTTAGTTTTCGTTCTTCTCCTGTTACAAACTTATCAGTTCTATATATTGTAGTGTCTCCTTTAACAACTACAGGCATTTCTATTACTACTTCATCCAACTGTTCTGAAGCAGCTTGCATGACAAAATTTTTAGTTATAGATTGTTTAGCAATAAAATCAAAATTTATAGGCTTATATCCTAAATAGGTAATAGAAATAGTTACAGTATCTCCTTTTTGAAAAGAAAGTTTATAGAAACCCTCCTCATCTGTTATGGTAAATTGTAAATTTTTTAAGGTGTTTTTAGGCTTTGCTATCACATTTGCATAAGGTAAAGGAGTTTTAATATTGTCTCTTATGTTACCACTTAAAGTGATTGTTTGACATTTTAGATCATTTAAAAATAAAGAGATAAGGATTAATATAACTGTTAAAAAAATGTATCTATTCTTCAACATATCATCTAGCAACTTTTGAGATTTTTAAAATTATACCTTTGTTCATAATTTTTTTGATTAATAATTGGGAAAAATAATTAATTTTAACATCAAAACTTAAAATATTCAAAATGAAAACAACACTTTTTTTATTTTCAATGCTTTTTGCATTAAGCTCGTTTACTATTAATCCTAATTTAAATTTTGAAACTCCTGCATGTTTTGATTGGGCTGATGAGCAACTAGAGAAGATAGTGACAGATCCTGATTTTGGAGAGCCTTTAACCTATGAGCAGGAGCATGATTTATGGCTAGATATTTATGATTTCTGTACAGGAGGATTACAACAGTTCCAAGGTTAAATAATATATTGAATATGAAAAAAATCGTACTAGTATTTTTTTTAGTGGTACTTTCTTGTAAAGAAAGTGCTAATAAACCAGCTAAACCTAAAAAAGAGCTAGAGTTAACTAATATTAAAAAAGATACTAGTTTTAATGCTTTTCTCGAGTTTCCGTTGAAATATAAAAAAGAGGTGGAATTAAATTTCAAGAATCTATCCTTTGGTAGACAATATAAAGTATTAAGGAATAAATACTCAGATTCCATAACATATAGTAAAGATTTTGACACGCTTGTAAGTTATAGCTCCGAAAAAGGAGATACCATTCAAATTTTCAAAAATAGATATACAAAAAAAGTCACCTTACTTAATTTATCTCTCAAAGGGTTTTCATTTAGTAACGGAGGTTATATAGGTATGAACCTTTCAGATTTCACTGAAATATTTAATTTAAAATTAACTAGAAAAGATTCGGTAATTATTTACGAAGATGAATTTACTAGTGTAAGGTTTGAGTTTAAGGATGGTAAACTAAAAAAGGTGTTATATGAAAACGTAATGTTTTAAAATGAAGAATTTACCAAAAAATTGTTATCTGCTAGCACTTTTGCTTTTTGTTCAAATATTAAGTGGACAGAATGATGTTTCTGGAAAGGTTATTTATAAGCAAAGGTATGTAAAATCTAGTGCAAGTAAAAAAAAGAAAAGCTTTAATGACTTCGAAGACAGAATTTATCAACAAATCAATAATCTAGTATTTACTCTTAAATTTAATAGAAGTCAGTACTCTTTTAGTCATCAAGAAAAAATGGAAATGGATAATAATCGAGATTTCAAACTAGCTCTTTCTCTTGGTAATGGTAAAGGAATATACTATGGTAATATAAAAAACAACTTACGTTTGCACAAAAAACAGTCTTTTGGCTCAAATTTCATAGTCAAAAGCTCATTTAAAGAACTCCAATGGCAAATTCATGAAGAGACAAAAGTTGTAGGTAAATATAAATGTCAAAAAGCTACTTTCTCTCAAGACATTTATACAAGTAAAGGGAAAAAGAAAAGATTAGTAACAGCATGGTATACAAATGAGATTCCTTTTCCGTTTGGACCTGTTGGATATGGAAACCTCCCTGGCTTAATAATAGAGTTACATATTGGTAAATATATATTTTACGCTGAAAAGATAAAATTATCAAATTCTAAACTAAAAATAGCTCCCCCGAAAGGAGAAAAAATTCTTTCTGAGGATGAGTTTAATTTATTGTCCAAGAAAATGTATGAATCAAGGAAAGAACGATATTGATTAATGAGTACAGAACTCGAAATATACATTTATAATTATCTTGCCAAAAAGCTTTGAAAAATTTCAGTTTTATGTAGTTATCTTTGCTTGCTGCAAACATAAAGGTTAGATATAATACCAGTCAATCCCCGAAAACCGTGAAATTTTTTTCTCACTGAAAACCGTGAGTTAAGTGCTTTTTGTTTTATTCAAAAAAAGTAAATAATCATAGCAAAATAGTATAAGGATGCTGTTGTTTTGAACAATAAGAATTCTTCTATGTTACTATATTTAAAAACTATATAATGTCTTTTTAAAAGATTCTTAAAATCGCTATCTTTGTGACACTTCAAAAAAACAGGTTAAAAACATAGATATAAAAATGTCAGATACAGCAAAACTACAAATCAACAATAGTACATATGAGTTTCCTATTATCAAAGGCTCAGAAAATGAAGTTGCCATTGATATAAGTTCGCTAAGAGGTAGTACCGACGGAGTTATTACAATAGATCCTGGTTATAAGAATACGGGTTCTTGTCAGAGCGCGATTACTTTTTTAGATGGAGAAAAAGGTATTTTACGGTATCGAGGATATGCTATCGAAGA
>JAUIEK010000004.1 GCA_030428865.1 Bacteroidia bacterium
TTAAAGCTAATATGGAAGCTTCTATTTCTGGCTATGCCTATTTTTTAAAAGATGTAGGAGAGAACTTAATCAATGGTAAAGAATGGGAAGATGGTTTGAGGTTTGATTGGTCATCAGCAGAAGATATGCTATATAAAGCACAAAAAGATATTCTTCGTGATGAAGATGAGAACGATGATGATGATGAAACTTAGTATTATTCTAATGGAAACTTACTATCAGATGTTAACAAACAGATAACTAGCGTTGTGTATAATCACTTGAATATGCCAATGGAGATTGCATTTAACAACTCCAATACACAAAAGATAAATTACATGTATACTGCTGATGGTATAAAAATTAGAAAAGCTGTAAATGACAACGGAGCTGTTACTACAACAGATTACAATGGAAATTATGTTTATGAGAATAACACCTTAAAACAGTTTTATCATCCAGAGGGTTATGTAGAAAATAGTAACGGAAACTTTACTCACGTATACCAATACAAAGACATCTGGAACAACGTAAGACTCTCGTATTCAGACTTAAACAATAATGGTGTTATTGAAACAGCTACAGAGATACTTCGGGAACAGAATTATTACCCTGGCGGCCTTGAGCATCGAGGTTATAACCAAGTAATTAGAGGTGTAAAGAACAATCTAAAGCAATACCAAGATCAAGAGTTTACAGAAGACCTTGGGTTAAACACACATGAATGTGTAAGTCTCCCTAAAAACTAGACCAAATAAAACCTGTTATTTTATTAAAATAAATTACTAGTTGTAAGCATAAAAAGTACTGAATTTTCAGTGCTTTTTTATTTTCTTTAACGGAAAGATTGCGCTTTTTTCTGCATATTTGCTTTCTATGAAAATTTATCCTATAGAATCAGGAAATTTTAAGCTAGATGGAGGTGCCATGTTTGGAGTTGTACCAAAAAGCTTATGGCAAAAAACCAATCCGGCAGATGAGAATAATATGATCTCTATGAGCATGCGTTGTATGTTGATAGAAGATGGCGATCGATTAATTTTAGTTGACACAGGTTTAGGAAGTAAACAGCCAGACAAGTTTTTTAGTTACTACTATTTATTTGGAGATTTTTCTCTAGAAAAGTCATTAGCTTCATTAGGTTTTCATAAAAATGACATTACCGATGTTTTTTTAACACACTTGCATTTTGATCATTGCGGAGGAGCAATTCAACATAATAAAACGAAAACAGGATATGAGCCTGCTTTTCCAAATGCCAGGTTTTGGTCTAACAAAAATCATTGGAACTGGGCTGTAAACCCAAACCCTAGAGAAAAAGCTTCTTTTTTAAAAGAAAATATTCTTCCCATTCAAGAAAGCGGACAATTGAATTTTGTAGAGGAAAATGGGGAAAATCAGCTAGGATTTGATGTGATCTATGTTGATGGTCATACAGAAAAGCAAATGCTTCCAAAGCTACAGTATAAAGGAAAAACATTGGTATTTATGGCAGATTTGTTGCCTACAACAGGTCATATTCCTTTGCCATATGTAATGGGTTATGACACAAGACCCTTGTTGACTTTAAAAGAGAAAGAGCAATTTTTAAATGAAGCTGCTGATAATGAATATGTTTTGTTTCTAGAGCACGATGCGTATCATCCGCTTTGCACGGTACAACATACAGAAAAAGGTGTACGACTTAAAGATGTTTTTACTTTTAACGAAGTATTTGGGTAATTTATAATGAAAAAGAGAATCTCTTAGGAGAAGATTTTGATAAATGTAAAATAGATAAATAGATGAAAAGAATAAATGTAGGGGTGAGTTTAATCACCTTATCACTTGTGATGTTGGGTTGTTCATCAACCAAAATTAGCAATCTTGTTGTGCCAGAGGGATCGCAAAATGCCATAGTTGCTACAAAAAAGAAAATGCCTTTAACCGAAGAGCAAAAACAAAATTGGGGTCATTATGATTTGGTAAAAGACTCAATTCCAGGAATGAGTGTAGATATGGCCTATGAGTTTTTAGCAAATAAAAAAGGAGAAACAGTTGTAGTGGCTGTTGTTGATTCTGGTACGGACTTAGAGCATGAAGATTTAAAACCAAATGCTTGGCAAAACCCCAAAGAGAAACCGGGGAATAAAAAAGACGATGATAAAAATGGATATGTAGATGATATTAATGGTTGGAATTTTTTAGGAGAAATATATAAGGAAAATGCAGAGTTATACCGAATTATTAAAGACCCGTCTTTAGTAGATGATGAAACGTATAAAAAAGCAAAAGAAGCGTATGATGAAAAAGTCAAGAAAGCAAAACAACTAAAGTTCCAATACGAAAATATCTTGCACGCAGTCAAAAATGCTGATGAGACAATAAGCAAACAACTAAACAAAAAAGATTACTCAGAAAAAGATGTAGAAAACATACAAGCAGATACACAAGACCTACAAAGAGCTGTATCAATTGCTAAGCAAATGTACGGGTTTGGGTTATCTTCACTGCAAGAAGCAATTGACGAGCTTACTAAGTTAGTAGAAGAAAATACTATGTTGCTTAGCGGAGATACTATAAAAAAAGACTACAGAAGTGTTCTAGGCGATGATGAAAACACAATGGAAACCAAATTTTATGGAGATGCTAATTCAGGTCATCATGTAAAATCTGAATCTCACGGAACACATGTTAGTGGAATCATTGGGGCTTCTAGAGATAATAATTTAGGAATGAAAGGAGTAGCAACAAACGTAAAAATAATGGCACTCAGAGTAGTGCCTGATGGAGATGAGTATGATAAAGATGTGGCGCTTGGAATTCGATACGCGGTTGATAACGGAGCAAAAGTTATTAATACAAGTTTTGGAAAAGGATATTCTCCTAAATCAGAGTGGGTTTATGAGGCTATTAAATATGCTGCAGAGAAAGATGTGTTAATTGTTAATGCTGCCGGAAATGACAGTAAGAATATTGATGAAAAAGTTACATATCCTAACGATGCTCCTGATTTGGTAAACGAAATCTCCAATAATTTTATTACTGTTGGGGCAATTAGTTCAAATTATGACGAAAATTTAGTAGCAGGTTTTTCCAATTATGGAAAATTAAATGTAGATGTTTTTGCGCCTGGTGTTGAAATTTATTCAACAACGCCAGAAAATGAATATGCTTTTAAAGGAGGAACTTCTATGGCTTCTCCAGCTGTTGCAGGAGTTGCAGCATTAATCCGTTCCTATTATCCTAAGTTAACGGCTGCTCAGGTAAAGAAAATCTTAATGAATTCGGGCTCCAAATTAGACTTAGATGTTATTAAGCCTGGTTCTGCTTCTCAAACAAATCCAAACGGAACAAAAGTTCCTTTTACTGAATTGTCAGTTACGGGTAGAATTGTAAATGCGTACAACGCGCTAAGAATGGCAGACGCTCTAGTGAATAAGAAAAAATAGTAATACGAAAATACAAATCAATGAAAAGAAACATTTTAGCAGTATTTGTGGCAATAATATCTCTACAAGCACAAGCTTTTCAAAAAGGGTATTGGCAGCAAAAAGTAGATTATACAATGGATATTGATGTTGATGTGAATACCTATCAGTACAAAGGAAAACAGAAGCTGGTGTATACAAACAATTCACCAGATGAATTAACACATGTATATTACCACTTGTACTTTAATGCGTTTCAACCGAACTCTCAAATGGATATTCGCTCTAGAAATATCAAAGATCCAGATAAAAGAGTTGGAGATAGAATTAGCAAGTTATCACCTTCTGAGATAGGATATATTAAAGTAAACTCGTTAACACAAAACGGAAAACCAGTCTCTTTTGAAACCGTAGGAACTATTTTAGAAGTGAAGTTAAACACACCAATAAAACCAGGAAAAAAAGCGACATTTAGTATGGAGTTTGATGCACAAGTTCCATTGCAGATTAGGCGTTCAGGTAGGAATAATGCAGAAGGAGTTGCTTTATCCATGGCACAATGGTATCCTAAAATGGCTGAATATGATTTTGAAGGATGGCACACACCACCTTATGTTGGTAGAGAATTCCACGGGGTTTGGGGAGATTTTGATGTAACCATTCATATTGATAAAAAGTATGTTGTTGGAGGTACAGGATACCTTCAAAATCCGCAAGAAATAGGACACGGATATGAAGATGCTTCTAAAAAACTCAAATTACCAAAAGGAGACAAATTAGCATGGCACTTTAAAGCGCCAAATGTTCATGATTTTACCTGGGCTGCCGATCCTGATTTTCAGCATGATACTTACAAAATGAATAATGGTATTGATCTTCATTTCTACTACAAAAAAGATATGGAAGAAAAATACGTAAAGAACTGGAAAGACCTACAACCTAAAACAGCTGAACTGATGAAGTATTTTAGCGAACATGTTGGTCAATATCCCTATAAACAATACTCCGTAATTCAAGGAGGAGATGGAGGTATGGAGTATGCAATGGCTACATTGATAACGGGTAAAAGAAGTTTTGGGAGTTTGTTTGGAGTTACTGCTCATGAAATGGCACATACTTGGTTTCAGTTTCTGTTAGCAACAAATGAAAGCAAACATCCATGGATGGATGAAGGTTTTACTTCATATATATCTGCTAAAGCAGAAGATGCAGTACTACAAAAAAAGCAAGAAAACCCGTTTAAGGGATCTTATGGATATTACAAGTATGTCGTAAAAAATAACTTAGAAGAACCACTTTCCACACATGCTGATCGATATAATATCAATTTAGCATACAACATGGGTAGCTATAGCAAAGGATTGATTTTTTTATCGCAGCTAGAATACATTATTGGCGCTGATAAAGTAGCAGCAGGACTTAAAAAATACTTTAAAGAATTTAGCTTTAAACATCCAACACCCAACGATATTAAAAGAACCATGGAGAAAGTATCTGGCATTCATCTTGATTGGTATTTAAACGAATGGGCACAAACGACACATACCGTAGATTACGGAATAAAATCAGTAGAAGAGAAATCGATTACGTTAGAAAGGATTGGTAAAATGCCAATGCCAATTGATGTAGAAGTTACTTATGAAGACGGAACAAAAGAAAATTATTATATTCCGCTTCGTATGATGAGAGGAGAAAAAACAACACAAGCTAAAAAGCTAGAAGATTGGACGTGGGCACATCCTACTTATACTTTCAAAACTAGTAAAAAAGTAGCTTCTGTTATTATAGATACTTCTGAGTTGATGGCAGATGTCGATAGGAGTAACAATATGTATCCGAAGGAGAAATAGAATAAATAAATTCTGATTCAGAAAAATAAAAGAGTGTTTTTTAAACACTCTTTTATTTTTTATCTACCTGTTCTATTAAGTTGTTTATGTTGCTTTTTGGTAAAAAACTTTTCATCATAAAAAAAGCACCAAAAACAATTAGTAAAATTCCCATAATTCGCTTAATTCTAAAAATAACAAGCGGAGTCAATTTTCTTTTTAATTGTTTTGCTAGAAAAATTTTTCCTAAGTCTGTTAAAAAATAACCGACTAAGACAGTGCCAAAATAGTAGAAAATGTGTGTTGGGTTCATGTCTAAAGTAGGTCCTACAACTACAATCATTCCTAGCCAAAAAGCAAGTACGCCTACATTTATAAAGTTTAGAAAAAAACCTTTTATAATAAGCGTAAAATAATTTTTGCTTTGCGGAACAACAACATCTTCTTCTGCTAATTCTTTTTTATTGTTTTTATCTAAATAAGTAAAAGCTCCATAAACAATAAGAACCAAACCTCCAATCAAAAAAAGCCTAGGATCATCTTTTATCTCTTCCAGTAAACTTCTACTACCATAATAAGCAATTAGCATAAAAGTAATGTCTCCCAGAATAACGCCAATATCAAAGGCAATAGCCGCTCTGGCTCCTTTTAAAATACTGGTTTTTATAAGAGCAAAAAAAACAGGCCCAATCATAAAAGCCATGAAAAAACCTATCAGAAAAGCATTCTTAAAATCGTAGAAATCCACGTACTAAAGATACAGAATTTTACACATCATCATAATCTACAACAATTCTTGAAGAGGTTGGATGTGCTTGACAAGTTAGTACAAAACCTTCTTCTACTTCTTCTTCTGTTAAAATTGTGTTTTTAGCCATGATGGCTGTTCCTTCAGTTATTTTTGCTAAGCAACTAGAACAAACACCTCCTTGGCAAGAATATGGAGCGTCTAGTTGGTTTCTTAAAGCTGCTGATAAAACAGAATCTGATTGATTCATAGTAAAAGAAAACGTTTCATCATCTAACAAAACAGTAACTTGGGCTTCTCCGTTTTTTACAAAATCTGAATTTTTATTTTCAGATGAACTTGTAAAAAGCTCAAAAGAGATTTGAGAATCTGAAAACCCATTATCTTTTAGTGTTTGAGAAACAGTTTGGATCATTGCTTCTGGTCCACATAAGTAGGCATTATCAAAATGAATACTTTTGTAAATATCTCTTATAAAATAGGTGGTAATTGTATTGTCAATTCTGCCAAATTGAGCGTTAGTAATATGTTGCCCACTGTAGATGTAATGAAGATTAAAACGATGGGGAAATTTTTGTTGTAATGTGTCTAATTCCTTTTTAAAAATCACATCAGTTTCCAATCTGTTACCATAAATTAATGTGAATGAAGCAGTTTCATTATCCTCTAAAACAGTCTTAATCATAGATAAAACAGGAGTAATACCGCTTCCTGCCGCAAAAGCAATATAATTTTTGTTATTTTTGGGTTCTAGAATAAAATTTCCTTCAGGCTCATGCACTTCTATTGTATCACCTATTTTGAGATGTTGTGTAGCGTAAACGGAAAATGCTCCGTTTTTAACGGCTTTAATGGCAACTTTTAACTCATTACTTTTTACAGAAGAGCAAATAGAGTAAGCTCTTCTTATTTCTGCGCCATCAATTACTGCTTTTAGCGTTACATATTGACCTGCTTTAAAGCGATAATTTTCTTTTAAATTTTCAGGGATAGTAAAAACAATAGAAACCGCAAATGCGGTTTCTTGAATTATGTTTTGTATGGTTAAGGTGTGGAATTTACTCATTTTTTTAAATCAAGTTTTTTTGTATCAAATACTCGGCTATTTGAACAGTATTCGTTGCAGCTCCTTTTCGGAGGTTATCTGAAACAATCCACAAATTTAGGGCGTTTTTTTGAGATAAATCTCTTCGGATTCTTCCCACAAAAACATCATCTTTTCCTTCTGAGTAATAAGGCATTGGATAAATGTTGTTGTCAATATCATCTTGTACGGTAACTCCTTCAGTTTCTGACAGAATTTTTCGAACTTCATTTAAATCAAAATCGTTTTCAAATTCAATATTTACACTTTCAGAATGTCCTCCTACAACAGGAATTCTAACAGCTGTTGCAGTTATAGCGATAGAATTATCTCCTAATATTTTTTGAGTTTCTCGTACTAATTTTAGTTCTTCTTTTGTGTATCCATCTTCTTCAAAAACATCACAATGCGGAATAGCATTTTTATGAATTTGATAATGATACGCTTTATCCGCTTCATCTCCTTTAAACTCAGATTCTAATTGACGCACAGCTTTTACGCCTGTTCCTGTAATCGATTGATAGGTGGAAATAACGAGTCTTTTAATTTTATACTTTTTGTGAAGCGGAGCTAACGCAACTACCATTTGGATAGTAGAACAATTTGGGTTAGCAATTATTTTATCTTCTTTGGTTAATAGGTGCGAATTAATTTCTGGCACAACAAGTAGATGATTTGGATGCATTCTCCAAGCAGATGAGTTATCAATTACTGTGGTGCCTACAGCAGCAAATTTTGGAGCCCATTCAAGAGATGTGCTACCTCCAGCTGAAAATAAAGCAATATCAGGTTTTGCTACAACAGCGTCTTGTAAACCAATAACTTTATAATTATTTCCTTTGAATAAAATTTCTTTACCTACTGAGCGTTCAGAAGCAACAGGTATTAATTCTGTTATTTTAATATTTCTTTCTGCTAATACATTTAGCATTACATTTCCTACCATTCCAGTAGCACCTATAACAGCTATTCTCATGAATTAAAATTTAGAATGCAAATATCCGAAGAAAAGACATTATAAAAGACGGTTTGTATAATCTTTATCTAATTTTCTTTATTTGTTTATTTATTATTAAGTCAAAGCATAAAACGTTGTAATTTAATGGTAATTGTTTTGATTTTTATATAAACCGAAAAGTCTAAAAAACTAACTCTTTTAAATGGACTTTGACTGCACCAATAATAAACGTGGGTTAGATTTAATCTACTTAAAACCAAATAAATTACTGAAAATCAATATTGAAATTGTGTCAAGCGTATGTTAAATTAAAACAAAAAATGTATCTTTAAGTTCAACAATAATCACTAACCCCATGAATTTTATTTTAGCCCTCCAACAAAAATTAACCCCTCAGCCAGACAAGTTAGGTCATTTTTACTGGGGTTTTTGGTACGCTTTAGCAAGTCTTTTACTATATCATTTTGTAATCCATTGGATATATATCATTATCCTTCCTTCCATAACATTGGCTGCCATCAAAGAGATTGTAGACAAAGTTACTGGCAAAGGAAATGCTGAATTCCTAGATTTTATCTTTACTATTATTCCGGCACTAGTCTTTTTAGGGCTAGTATCTTGGGGGTGGTGTTAAAACAATAAGACTACAGACATCATGCAAGAACTTATCCCCCTGTCTGAACTGATTGTTAAACTAACAGCAGTGTTAGGAGCTTCGTTTGTAATTGAACGAATACTTAGTTTTTTTAACGTAGTTATAAATAGATTATTCATTTGGAAATACTCTAACAAGTACACGCAATTGGATAAACTACAAGAAGAACTTATTGTGCAAAATCAGGCTTTTGAAGAAGATAAAATATTACAAGACGAAACCGCTAACTATGACAATACTGAAGAAGAAATACCCTTTCATCCTAATTTACCCGAATATGAAAAAATTAATTCTGAGTTTGATATACAACTAATTAAACCTCTAGAAAAAATTGTAGATGATCAATTACGATTTAAAAAATATCTTGAAAACAATACGATTGTTAAGGAGTTTTGGATGCAAATTATAGGTGTTCTTATTGCAACCATTGTTTGTAGAGCGTTAGATTTTTCGATTTTTGACTTTTTCTTATATGATCTTTCCAAAACTTCTAGTACGCCAGATCCTGGTTTTTTTGGATGCATCTTTACAGGAGTTATTATAGGTTCGGGGAGCAAACCGATCAATTTTTTGATGAATTTTTTAACCAACAGAAAAATCATTTTAGAAACGCAAAAAGTAAAAGAAGAGGTAGATAAAGAACAATGTGAAACTATACAAGAAACAGCAAATCAATTTGTACAAAACACAACAGATTTAACGATAAATAAATCGTTGACTATTGAAGAAATAGTGGGTTTTGTCTATGATCAAGGTGATAGACCTGATAGGCTTGAGAATACTCATAAATATACAAAAGAAATAGACTTAATTGTTTATCATCATACTTGTTTGCGCAGCAATGCTCCGTTTACAGATTTGGTAAAAGTATTTGATGATAAAGGGTGGTTAACGGGCTATAATTGTGTAGTTTTTGAAGACGGAACTATAAGAGTATTATGCAGGTGGGATCGGTTTGGCAACCATGCAAAAGGCTATAATAGCCGTTCATTTGGTATTGCGTTTCAGGGCAATTTTGAAACCAATCCAAATGTAAGTTTTTCTAATCCAGATGGTAAACTCGGTAATATAACACCAACAGACAGGCAGTTAAAAGCAGCGGCAAGAGTTATAGCTATGTATACACTAATGCATAACATTCCTTTTGTCTTCCCTAATGTGGCAGAAAAAGGAAAAACTGTAAAAGGCATTATACCTCATAATGTGATATCAAGTAAAACCTGTCCTGGCAACAATTTTCCGTATATAGAATTTGAAAAATTAATTACGCATTATTATAACGATTGGAAAGATGATGCAGAATTTGGAAATGCCTTAGAAATATTCAAAAACAAACCCAGAGTAATGTCAAAATAAGTATGGAACATTTATCAATTTTTCTATATCAAGAAACACAAATAGCGGTTATAACCAAATTAGTGTATATAACATTCTTGTTTTTAATACTAGCCATTTTTGTTGAAAGAGCTACAGAAATATTTGTAAGCATCATTAAGTTCATAGATTTAAAAAACAACTGGTTTTTTATTTGGAACAGAAAAACTAAAAAAATAAGAAAAAGACTTGATGTTTTATTCGCGGCTCAAGGCTCTGATGCCAAAGACAAAAAGGATGTTTTTAGTTGGATCTTGTGGAATTATATTTCTGATTCACCTAATGAGGGAGGAAAAAAAATTATAGCTGCTAGATTTGTGAGAACACAGTATTACAAAATAATAAGTAGATCTTTTGCACTTGCTGTATCCATAGTATTCTCCATACTTATGTATAAGTATCTTAATGTAGATTTAGTAACTATTTTAAATAATATAGCGCAGATGCAAATAGAGGTTGAACAGACTTGGATTAAAATACTGGTAACAGCCATTTTACTTGCTGTTGGTGTAGAGCCTTTGCATCAGTTAATTCTGCGATTTGAGAGAGTTGGACAAACGAAAAAAAAACGATTAAAATGATTTGGAAAGAAATAGGCAGAAATATTGATTTGATAATCATGGGTGTTGTACTAGTGGTGGTTTTGATTCTTTTTTTAAGAGATTTCGATATAAAAAATAAACGCTCTTGGTTTATTTTACTAGGCTTGTCTGCTTTAGGCGCAGCTATTTATTATCGGTTTAATAAAAAAAGCGGAATTCCTGAAGTTTTTAAAAAGAGAGAAGAAAAACTTAAGGAAATGGAAAAGAATTTAGAGGATTTGAAAAATGAAGGGAAAATTTCTGAAGAATCTTATCAAAAAGCAAAAGAAAAACTAAATGAAAGTTTAAAACAAGATGTTCAAGATAGCATCAGCAATCTAAATAAATATCAAGAAAACTTAAAGAAATGGGAGGAAGAATCAAAAAAAACCAGTCCAGAAAATCTAATTTTAGAACTTCGCAAAAAGCCAAGCCAATAATTTTATTCTTGATATGTTCTTGTTTTACACTCTCTTCTAGAGCGCAACAGTTAAGAGTTAAAGGAAAAGTAATAAATGGAACCGAAGCACAACCTAATTATTGGGTTTTTTCAGACAGTAAAGACACCATAGTAGCTCTGGATTATAAAGAACTACTTGCCATAACCGATAGCATAAAGAAGCTTACTTTTCAAGTAGAATTCTTAAAAAGCGAAATGGAAAGACAAAATAGAAAGATAACTGCTTACAAAGAAGCAAACGAAAGAGCAGAGACTCATATTAATAACCAAAAAAATATTATTTCTCATTCTGATTCTTTAATTAAGGGTTATAAAAGCATTTATAATGATTTAAAAGCAATCTATAATAAAAGGAAGTTTGGTTTACTTATAGGAGCAGGAACATATAAATACAGCCAAGAAAATGCTAGCTATCTTTTCGATGCTGGTTTTGAATATAATAAAATGCAAATTGGTTATCAGTTTGGCGATAACTTTAAAGGTTTAACAATAAGATATCGTTTCTTTGAATTTTAACTGAAAAAAAATCGTTCGTTTCAATTAGTGTAGTAAATATTAATATTTAGAGCGCAAAAAGAACTACTTTTGCAATGTTTAACCTTAACTAAATTCGTATAGCATGCAACTGTACAATAAGTTAAGCGCAAAAGAACGCGCTAAATTAATAGATGATGCGGGTAAAGACCGCATAACGATTTCTTTCTATCAGTATCACAAGATTGAAAATCCGCAATTATTCCGAGATAAGCTTTTTTTGGAGTGGAATGCATTAGATGTTTTAGGTAGAACCTATGTTTCTTATGAAGGTATTAATGCTCAGATTTCAGTTCCTGCAGAAAATTTTAATGCGCTTAAAGATCAATTAGATTCTGTTGATTTTTTGAAAGGAATTCGATTAAATGTTGCCATTGAACAAGACAATAAATCATTTTTAAAATTAAAAGTAAAGGTTCGAGATAAAATTGTAGCCGATGGTTTAAGTGATGATACGTTTGATGTAACCAATAAAGGAATCCATGTTAATGCAGAGGAGTTTAATAAGCTTCTAGAAGATCCAAATACTATTTGTGTTGATATGCGAAATCATTACGAAAGCGAGATTGGTCATTTTAAAGGAGCAATTACTCCAGATGTAGATACTTTTCGTGACTCGCTAGATATTATTGAAGAAGACCTTAAAGATCATAAAGAAGATAAAAATTTGTTAATGTATTGTACAGGCGGAATTCGTTGTGAGAAAGCTTCTGCTTATTATAAACACAAAGGATTCAAAAACGTTTTTCAATTAGAAGGAGGAATTATCGAATATACACGTCAAATACAATCAGAAGGAATAGAAAACAAGTTTGTTGGTAAAAATTTTGTGTTTGACCATAGACGAGCAGAAAAGATTTCAGAAGACGTAATTGCTCATTGTCATCAATGTGGAAAATCTTGTGATATACATGTAAATTGTGCGAATGAAGCTTGTCATCTTCTATTTATCCAATGCGATGAATGTGCTGAAAAAATGGAAAATACTTGTTCAATAGAATGTCAAGAGGTTATTCACTTGCCTTATGAAAAACAAAAAGAATTACGAAAAGGTAAGCACGCGAGTAATAAAATATTTAAAAAAGGACGATCGGAAAAACTGAAATACAAAAACTAAAAAAGCCTCTTTAAAGAGGCTTTTTTAGTTACGTGATATTATATCTTTATAGTTTAAATACTGCACCAATGTTTAAACTACTTCCAACATTTTGATTAGTAAAAGCTGTTTCTACAATGATATCAGTAAGACCAACTAACGCTTGAAGGTCGAACAACAAGCTAAAATTTTCTGTGATTTCTAATTTATACCCAATACCATAAGATATTCCTAATTGAAAGTTTTCGATGAAATCTTTTACATCGTTTCCGTCAAGTTCAGCACTTGCTAAAAAACCAGCAGTTAACCCAAAGTTTAAATTCCACTTTCTTGTGCTCCCAAAATGCCAATTTGCATTCACTGGAATGTTGATGTAATTCAGAGCTATTTCATCAAAACTATCATCAACTCCCATTGAATTATATATTATTCCAGAGCGTAAGCTCCAACGATCATTGAAGAAGTAATCACCTGATGCTCCAATGCGTAATGAATTTCTAGAATCATCGGAATTAGCATTGTCTCCAGTCCAGAAAGAAGTAGTATAACCAATATGAGGGGTTAATTCAATGGTTCCTTTTTCACGTGCCTGCGCAAAAATACTCATCGAAGTAACAGCAAAGGCAATAAACAATAATTTTTTCATTTGTAAAGATTTAAATTTATACATAGTTTTCTAAATAGTACTTGTAACTAGAAAGATTTAATTCCATCCTTGTCAAAGTCAAAAAAGAAATTGATGTTTTAGCAATTTTCTTTATGGCTTTTTCTAATCTAGAAATACCATTTTAGATGGGGCGAATATACAAAAACAGCTTTTTAATAAATGTTAAATTTTTTAAGTTCAATGAGAGTAAAGTCACTAAAAGAGTTACGCTAGGAATTTCTATATTTACAAATTAATTATATTACTCAAAATATAATCGTGTTATGGGATGTAGTAGTTGCGGAACAAGTGTAGATGGTAAACCCAGAGGTTGTAAAAGTAATGGGAGTTGTACAACTGGAGGTTGCGAAAAACTTTCTGTATTTGATTGGCTTTCGAATATGACTTTACCAACGGGAGAAAATCATTTCAATATATATGAAGTACGTTTTAAAAACGGACGTAAGCATTTTTACAGAAATTTAGAAAACTTGACAATTTCTATGGGCGATGTAGTTGCTGTAGAAGCTAATCCAGGACATGATGTAGGTGTTGTGTCGTTAATGGGAGAATTAGTAAAAGTCCAGATGAAAAAGAGAAGTGTAGGATTTGATGATGAAAGCATTAAGAAAATATACAGAAAAGCTTCGCAAAAAGATATTGATGTTTGGCAGCAATCCAGAGAAAAAGAATTAGAAACCCAAACAAGAGGAAGAGAAATCATTAGTAGGTTAGATTTAAAAATGAAGCTTTCTGATGTTGAGTATCAAGGAGATGGAAGTAAAGCGACGTTCTACTATACGGCAGATTCTAGAGTTGATTTTAGGCAGTTAATTAAAGATTTAGCTGCAGCATTTTCCATTCGCGTAGAAATGAAGCAAGTTGGCTCAAGACAAGAAGCGGCGCGGTTAGGAGGTATAGGTTCTTGTGGCAGGGAGTTATGTTGTTCTACTTGGTTAACAGATTTCAGAAAAGTAACTACTACTGCGGCAAGATATCAACAGTTGTCATTAAATCCGTTAAAGCTAGCAGGTCAATGTGGAAAATTAAAGTGCTGTTTAAATTATGAGTTAGATACGTACTTAGATGCGCTAGATGAATTTCCAAAGCAAGAAACTGTGCTAAAAACTGAGAAAGGAGAGGCGGTTTTTGTAAAAATGGATATTTTCAAAAGGTTGCTTTGGTATATGTACAAAGAAAATAGTGTTAAGTGGTTTAAGCTAACATTAGATCAAGTGCATGAAATAATTAACTTAAACAAAAATAAAGAGTTGGCGTCTTCGTTGGAAGATTATGAGTCTGAAATAGAGGAAGACGTTGTAGTGGATTTTGAAAATGTAGTAGGGCAAGATAGTCTTACCCGCTTTGATGCCCCTAAAAAAAGAAGAAAAGGAAACCAAAAGGGAAGAGCAAAAAATACAAAAGTTGAAGCAAATCATCAACCAAACAATTTGGTAAAGGAAAATAAAACAAGAAGAAATAACCGAAGAAAGCGAAGAAATAACAATAGAAATGGGAATAAAGAGAGCTAGCATCATTGCATGTTTTCTGTTAGCTTTGATAAGCTGTATTTCTTGTGATGATAATGGTGTTTTTAATTCGTATCAATCGATGGAAAACGCTATATGGAAGAGAAATGAGCCGGCTAAATTTGTGTTTTTAATGCAAGATACTGTGAATAGACACAATCTGTTTTTCTCATTACGGAATAATCAGGAGTATGCTTATAGTAACTTGTTTTTAATTGCAGAAATGCGTTTTCCTGATGGAAAAAAAGTAGTTGATACATTGGAGTATGAAATGACAGATTCTCGAGGAAAATTTCTAGGAACGGGACTGTCTTCCATCAAGGAAAGTAAGCTTTTTTATAAAGAAAATAGTATCTTTCCTGTTGAAGGAGAATACAAAGTAAATATTTCTCAGGCAATGAGAAAAAGTGGAGAAATTAAAGGAATTAAAGAGTTAAAAGGGATAACAGACGTAGGTCTTAGAATAGAAAAAGTCAGTAAAAAATGACGAAGAAAAAAAATCAGAATTTCAGAAAATACATCAAACTTTTTTGGATCACAGTACTAAGCGGATTCTTGCTAGTTATATCAATGTTTTTGATGGCTTCTTCAGGCACTTTTGGGAAGCTTCCAACGTTCGAAGAGTTGGAAAATCCAGAAAAAAATCTAGCAACAGAAATAATTTCTTCAGACGGAGCTACATTAGGTAAATACGCCTATGAGAATAGAACTCCAGTCAAATATAAAGATTTACCAAAAAATTTAATAAATGCACTTGTGGCAACTGAGGATGAACGTTTCTACGAACATTCTGGAATCGATTTTAGAGGCACGGCAAGAGCATTTTTAAAACCAGGAAGTGGTGGAGCAAGTACAATTACACAGCAGCTTGCCAAAATGCTTTTTACAGGAAAAGCTTCTCGAAATATAGGGCGTAGAGTACTGCAAAAAATGAAAGAATGGGCGGTTGCTGTGAAGCTAGAGCGCCAGTATACAAAACAAGAGATTATCACCATGTATCTCAATAAGTACGATTTTTTGAATCAAGCTGTTGGAATTCGTTCTGCTGCAAGAATATATTTTGGAAAAGAGCCCAATGAACTTAATCAACAAGAATCAGCTATGCTTGTTGGGATGTTAAAAAATTCATCATTATACAACCCGCTAAGAAGAAAAGAGTTAGTAACCAAAAGAAGAAATGTAGTATTGTTCCAGATGCTACGTAACAAATACATTACAAAAGAAGAAAAAGATTCTTTACAAACTCTGCCTATTGAATTAAACTATACTCCAGAAAGTCATAATGATGGGTTAGCAACTTATTTTAGAGAATATTTAAGAAGCTTCTTAAAAGAGTGGGTAAAAGAGAATCCAAAAGCAAATGGAGAACAATATGATATTAATAGAGATGGTTTAAAGATCTATGTAACTATTGATTCTCGTATGCAACAATATGCAGAAGAGGCGGTTTCTGAACATATGGCTAATCTGCAACGTGTGTTTTTTGAAGAGCAAAAAAGAAATAAAAAAGCTCCTTTTTATAGCCTGACAGACAGTCAAATAGAGACAATATACGAAAGAGCAAAAAAGAATTCAGACCGTTATAAAAGAATGAAAAAAGAGGGAAGCACAGACGAAGAAATCGACAGAGCTTTCCAAACCAAAACCAAAATGAAAGTATTTTCATGGAAAGGAGATATTGATACCATCATGACTCCTATGGATTCTATAAAGTATTACAAATACTTTTTAAGATCAGGATTACTTTCAATAGAGCCTCAAACAGGCCATATAAAAGCTTGGGTAGGAGGAATCAATCACACATACTTTAAATATGATCATGTAGAGCAAGGAAAACGTCAAGTAGGTTCTACATTTAAACCATTTGTATACGCCACAGCAATTAATCAGTTACGACTCTCTCCTTGTGAAAAATTTCCCAATACGCCGTATACAATTCCAAAAGGTAAATATGGACTTATTGAAGATTGGACACCTAAAAACTCAGATAATGAATATGGAGGAGAACGTACATTAAAAGGAGCACTGGCAAATTCTACCAACGTAATTACAGCTCGTTTAATTGATATGGTTACGCCGTCTAATGTGGTGCGTTTTGCAAAAGCAACAGGAGTAGAAAGTGATCTTATAGAAGCCCCCTCTATTGCTTTAGGTACGGTGGAACTATCATTAATGGAAATTACAAGTGCCTATGCAACCTTTGCTAATAAAGGATTGCGAGTAGAACCGCATGTGTTAAGTAGAATAGAAGATAAAAATGGAATTGTTTTAGCAGAGTTTACTCCTAAAACAAGAGAGGCAATGAGTGAAGAAACAGCATATGTAGTTCTAGACTTATTAAAAGGAGTAACTCAATCAGGATCAGGTGTTCGATTGCGATTATCTCGGCATCCAAAGGAAGATGTTTTAACAGGATTCCCCTATCAGTTTACTAATTCTATTGCAGGAAAAACAGGAACTACTCAAAATCACACAGATGGTTGGTTTATGGGCGTTGTTCCTAATTTAGCAACAGGAGTCTGGACAGGAGGAGAAGACAGAGCAACACACTTTAGATGGATTGGTAATGGGCAAGGAGCAACCATGTCTTTGCCTACATGGGCTTTGTTTATGAAAAAATGTTATGCAGATTCTACATTAAACGTTAGTAAAGATAGGTTTGAACGACCGAGTTATGTTGGTATTGACCTCAACTGCAATACTAATAATAAAGATGAAGATCTGATAGATGACGAGACGGACTTTTAATACTGTTACAAAATATGATAAATAAAAAAGTAAATACTATTCAAGAAGCTTTACAAGGGGTGAAAAGCGGAATGACTTTAATGCTTGGAGGCTTTGGTTTATGTGGCATACCAGAGAATGCCATTACAGAATTAGTTAAACTTGGAGTTAGCGATTTAACTTGTATATCAAATAATGCAGGAGTAGATGATTTTGGTCTTGGATTGTTATTGCAGCAAAAACAAATCAAAAAAATGATTTCGTCTTATGTGGGTGAAAATGATGAGTTTGAACGTCAAATGTTATCAGGAGAGTTAGAGGTAGAATTAACGCCGCAAGGCACATTAGCAGAAAAATGTAGAGCGGCTCAAGCAGGATTTCCGGCATTTTATACTCCAGCAGGTTATGGGACAGAGGTTGCAGAAGGAAAAGAAACACGTGAATTTGATGGAAAAATGTATGTGTTGGAGTCAGCTTATAAAGCTGATTTTTCTTTTGTAAAGGCATGGAAAGGAGACGAAGCAGGAAATCTTATTTTCAAAGGAACTGCAAGAAATTTTAACCCTTGTATGTGTGGAGCAGCGAATATAACGGTCGCTGAAGTGGAAGAGTTGGTTCCTGTAGGAGAGCTAGACCCAAATCAAATTCATATTCCAGGAATCTTCGTTCAACGGATTTTTCAAGGAAATAATTATGAAAAACGCATTGAACAACGAACCGTTAGACAAAGAAATTAAATTATGTTAGATAAGAACGGAATCGCAAAACGCATTGCAAAAGAAGTACAAAACGGTTACTATGTGAATCTTGGAATCGGGATTCCAACATTAGTAGCCAATTTTGTAAGAGATGATATAGAAGTTGAATTTCAAAGTGAAAATGGTGTTTTAGGAATGGGGCCTTTTCCTTTTGAAGGAGAAGAAGATGCCGATATTATTAATGCGGGAAAACAAACCATCACAACACTTCCAGGAGCTAGTTTTTTTGACTCAGCTACTAGTTTTTCTATGATTCGCGGTCAACATGTTCATCTGACTATTTTAGGCGCAATGGAAGTGGCTGAAAACGGAGATATTGCCAACTGGAAAATTCCAGGAAAAATGGTAAAAGGTATGGGAGGCGCTATGGATTTAGTGGCATCAGCAGAAAATATTATCGTGGCAATGATGCATACAAATAAACATGGAGACTCAAAAATTTTAAAAAAATGCACGCTTCCTCTTACAGGCGTAGGATGTGTAAAAAAAGTAGTTACCAATTTGGCAGTTTTGGAAGTAAAAAATAATGCCTTTCATTTAATAGAGAGAGCACCAGGAGTAAGTGTGGAAGAGATTCAAAAAGCTACTGAAGGAACTCTAGTTGTTGAAGGTAATATTCCTGAAATGATTTTATAATTATGAAAATCATATCGTATAATGTCAATGGAATAAGAGCAGCTATAAAAAAAGGATTTTTAGATTGGTTGCAAATGGCTAATCCAGACGTATTGTGCGTTCAAGAAACCAAGGCTTCTCAAGACCAAGTAAATTCCATGGATTTTGAATTAGCAGGTTATCCTTATCAATATTGGTTTTCAGCGCAGAAAAAAGGCTATTCTGGAGTAGCTATTTTTTGTAAAAAAGAACCTGAAAATGTTACTTACGGAACAGGTATTGAGAGTATGGATTTTGAAGGAAGAAACTTGCGTATTGATTATGATGAACTTTCTATTATGAGTTTGTATTTACCATCAGGAACAAATATGGATAGATTAGAGTTTAAACTCAATTACATGGCAGATTTTCAAGAATATGTTAATCAACTTAAAGAAAAACTTCCAAAGCTTGTTATTTGTGGTGATTATAATATTTGTCACGAAGCAATAGATATTCATAATCCACAGCAAAACAAAAATACTTCGGGGTTTTTACCCGTTGAACGAGAGTGGATTAGTAACTTTATAAATAACGGATTTATAGATAGTTTCCGACATGTAAATAAAGAGCCACATAATTATAGTTGGTGGAGCTACAGGGCAAATGCCAGAGCTAATAACAAAGGATGGCGAATTGATTATCACATGGTTTCAGAACCGTTAAAAGAGAATATAGCAAGGGCATATATTTTGCCAGAAGCAAAGCATTCAGATCATTGCCCAATTGCGGTAGAATTAGATATTTAAGATGAAAAAAATAGGATTGTTTCTTGTACTATTAATAATCAGCCAAATTTCTTTGGCTCAAATAGAAATTAGCGAATTATCAATTCATTTAGACTCTATTGATACAGTAAAAAAAGAGTCTCTATATTCTGATAAAGAGCTAGCTAAAATCGATAGTTTATTAATAGAAGCGAAATTCAATTCTCCTCTATACGACACGTTAACATATGTAATTAAAGAAATTCCTGATTCTATTAGCTTTCCAGAACTCAACACAGAAGAACTTAAAAAAAGATTGGCAACTATTGATGCCAGAACACCGTTTCATTTAAGTTACAATCCAGTATTAGAGAGGGTTATAAAAACATATTTAAAAACTAGAAAAAGATATTATACAAGTTTATTTGCAAAAGCTCAGTACTATTTTCCTTTATTTGAACAACATTTAGATCGTTATAATATTCCACTAGAAATGAAATATTTGGCAATTGTAGAATCTACTTTAAATGCGCGGGCTAAATCTGGAGTAGGAGCAACAGGGCTCTGGCAGTTTATGTATCAAACAGGAAAACAATATGATCTTAACATAAGTAGTTATGTTGATGAACGTCAAGACCCAGTAAAATCTACAATAGCCGCATGCGAATATTTAAGTGATTTATATCGAATTTTTGGTGATTGGGATCTGGCTTTAGCAGCATATAATTCAGGGCCAGGAAATGTATCAAAAGCAATTAAGCGCTCTGGAGGATATAAAAATTACTGGAACATAAGACCCTTTTTACCAGAAGAAACAGCGGGTTACGTACCTGCATTTTATGCGACTATGTATTTGTTTACATATGCCAAAGAACACGGATTAAGAAGTGATTTGCCTGTTGTACAACATTTTGAAACAGACACAATACAAATAAAAAGAACTGTTAGTTTTGACCAAATATCAGAGACCATTGGTGTTAACAGTGATGTATTGGAATTTTTAAATCCTTCTTATAAACTAGATATTATTCCTTTTGTAGAAGATAAAAAATATAAAGTTCGTTTACCTAAAGCATATACTGTAACATTTTTGTCAAAAGAAGAAGAATTATATGCGTTAGCTGATTCGGATGATGCTAAGAGAGAAAAGCCGCTTCCTAAGTATTTTGAAATGAATCAATTAATTCGTTATAAGGTAAAAAGTGGTGATTATTTAGGGAAAATAGCTAATAAATATGGTGTTAGAGTAAGTGATATAAAGAACTGGAATCGCCTCCAATCATCTCGATTGAGAGTAGGACAACGACTATCAATCTATCCAAAGCGGCTGAGAGAAACAAAGGAGCCAAAAACCAAAGTAAGCTCTAAACCAAAAGGAGAGTACACTATTTATGTTGTAAAAGAAGGAGATTCACTTTGGACAATTGCAAAAAAATTTCCAAAAGTTTCTGCTGATCAGATTAAAAAATGGAACAATATTTGGAGTGCAAAAGGCATTAAACCTGGTACAAAATTAAAAATCTATAAAGGATAAAAAATGAAAAAAGTAAGTGCTTTTGTATTGTTTCTTATGATCATTCTGTCTTCGTGCATTGGCGGAAGTGGAGAGAACTACGTTTTACCTAGTTCAGTAGGTAATACCAATAGGTTATTGGTGGTAACAAAAGGTAGTTTGTGGCAAGACCAAGTAGGTGATGCGTTGCGTAAAATCATTGGCAAACCTATGGTTGGGTTGCCTCAGCCAGAACCACATTTAACACTTTCTCAAGTAGCGCCAGAAGGGTTTGAAAAGATGATGAAAACCCAACGGAGTGTCTTGGTTTTAGAAATCTCTGACACAGTTGCTTTTACTATTAATAAAGACAAGTATGCAAAACCACAAACAATAGTTTATGTTTCTGCGAAAGACAAAGAATCACTAATAAAACAAACAGAAAAATATGCGCCTAAAATCATTGAGATTTTTAAAGCGATTGATATAAAACTAACTCAAAGTGTATTTGAGAAAAAACGCGTTGATGAATCTACTTATAAAACATTATCCAGTTTAGGAATATCATTAACAATACCAGAAGAATATAGAACAGTTGACGATACAGGAGAGTTTTTGTGGTTAAGACAGCATTTAAAAAGTGGAATAGCTAGAGGTGCAGGAAGTAATAATATTTTAGTCTATACATTGCCGTTAGATGATCCTGATAATGTAAAGGAAAATATTTGTGCCAACAGAGACAAAATTGGTGAGAAATATATTCCTGGATCCAAAGAAGGAATGTACATGATAACTGAAAAAGCATATACACCAGCTACTTATGATGCTGTTATTAATGGTAAAAAAGCCTTCGAAACCCGTGGAAAGTGGGAAGTAAAAAATGATTTTATGGCAGGTCCTTTTTTAAACTACACAATTTTTGATGAAAAGAATAATCGATTGATAGTTTTTGAAGGCTTTACATATTGTCCCTCTGTTAATAAGCGAGAGTTTGTATTCGAACTAGAAGCTATAGGGAAAAGCCTTAAAATATTATAGATATACATTATATCAGTTTAATTTTAAATTGCCCGCTTTTAGTGGGCAATGCTGTTTTTGTAGTTGATTGTTTTTCAGTACCTTATTTTTTCTATATTTGAGAGTCAACAAAAAACAATTTTCATGGAAACAAATTTTTTAGTTCTAGCTTTAGCAGCTCTAGTGCCTCTATTTATGGGCTTTTTATGGTACGGACCACTACTTTTTAAAAACGCATGGATGAAGCAGATGGGTTTCACAGAAGAATCTATGAAAGGTGCTAATATGGGGTTAATTTTTATCTTATCGTATGTGTTTAGCTTTTTATTAGCCTTCTTATTGCAGACAATAGTTATTCATCAGTTTGGGGTTCAATCTACATTGATGGAATCGGGAGCAACTGAATTACAAGGAGAAGCAGCCACATATTTTTCTGATTTTATGGCAAAGTATGGAAGTAATTACAGAACGTTTAAACATGGAGCATTACATGGAGCGATTACAGGAATATTTTTAATCTTACCTGTATTGGCAACACAAGCAATGTTTGAGAGAAAAACAGCAAAATATGTTTTAATAAATACAGGATATTGGGTAATTACCATTGCTCTTATGGGTGGCATTATTTGCCAATGGGCATAAAAACATATTAAAAAAGGCTTCAACTGAAGCCTTTTTTAATATCCTATTTTTTCTCGAACTCTTAATAATACCTCTTGAGCTACCTTTCTTGCTTTTCCAGACCCAATAGCTAAGGCATTATCAATTTCTTGTTTGTTATTCATAAAATGAAGATACTTGTTTCTTACATCTTCAAAACGTTCTAAGATTAACTCGAAAAGGGCTTGCTTAGCATGTCCATAACCATAGTTCCCATTGATGTAGTTGGCTCTCATTTCAGCAACCTTTAATTCATCAGCAATAAGTTTATATATCGCAAAAACAGCATCTGTATCAGGATTTTTAGGTTCTTCCAAAGGTGTGCTATCTGTTTTGATACCCATAATTTGTTTCCGCAGTTTTTTATCAGGCAGGAAAATATTGATAATATTATCTCTGGACTTACTCATTTTTTCACCATCTGTCCCAGGAACTAATTGTGTGTTTTCTTGCACTTTTGCTTGAGGAGGAACCAGTATATCTCCAACAATATGATTGATTCTGTTAGCAATATCTCGGGTAATTTCTAGGTGTTGTAATTGATCTTTACCAACAGGAACAACCTCTGCATCATACAGTAAAATATCTGCAGCCATTAGCATAGGATACGTAAAAAGTCCTGCATTTACGTCTGATAACCGATCAGATTTATCCTTAAAACTATGAGCAAGTGTAAGTCGTTGGTAAGGGAAAAAGCAACTTAAATACCAAGCTAGTTCAGTTACTTCAGGCACATCACTTTGCCTGTAAAAAACAGTTTTATTTATATCTAAACCACATGCTAACCATGTTGCAGCAGTGCTGTATGTATTTTCTCGCAATACGTTTCCTTCTTTTATTTGAGTAAGTGAGTGCATATCTGCAATAAAAAGAAAAGATTCATTGTTGGCATCGTTTGCCATTTCTATGGCAGGAAGAATAGCTCCTAATAAATTTCCTAAATGTGGTGTTCCAGTGCTTTGTACGCCTGTTAAAATTCTTGGCATGGTAATTAGAAATTACGTTAGATTTTTGAGCAAAAATACAGTTTTACAAATAAATAAATAAGCAAAAGAAATTACTACATTCGCATATATGAGGTATATAAAAATTCCCTTTTTGCTGCTTTGGAGAATATGGTTTTATGTATTTATGTTCGTTACTATTCTCGCTATGTCTCCACTTCTTTTGATTTTAACAGCAAAAGAATCATATTACCCAGCTTTGTGGAAACTCATTCGAGCTTGGTCTCATCTGTTGCTTTATAGTATGGGCTTTTGGATTAAAGTAGATTTTGAGCAAAAAACGGAAAGAGATAAGAGTTATGTGTTTTGCTCAAATCATGCATCATTTCTAGATCCGTTTGTGCTGATAGCATTAAGCAAAAACCCAATTGTTTTTGTAGGAAAACAAGAATTGGCTAAAATTCCTGTTTTTGGTTTTTTCTATAAACGCATGGTTATTATGGTAGATAGAAGTAGTCTTAGAAGTAAAAAAAGAGTTTATGATATGGCCAAAAAAAGACTTCATGATGGAGTTAGTGTTGGGATATTTCCAGAAGGTCTTGTGCCTGAAGAAGATGTTATTTTAAGTCCGTTTAAAAATGGAGCATTCAATTTAGCAATTGAATTTCAAATTCCTGTTGTTCCGCAAACTTACTACGATTGTAAACGGTTTTTTTCTTGGGATTATTTTAAAGGAGGAATGGGCAAGCTAAGAATAAAACAACATAAATTTATAGAAACCAAAGGACTTACTTTACAAGATGTAAAAAATATAAGACAAAAAACTTTTGTTACTTTGTATAATGAACTCGTAAATGACGAGTTATATATGCAAGATACACTAAGAAAAAAATGAAAGAAAAGCTTGTTCATTTTTACCCAGAACGCGAAGAAAAATTAAACATTTTAAGTCACGGATTAGGTTTAGTTTTAAGTTTTATTGGGCTTCCGTTGTTGATTTTAAGAGCGCTGGAATTAGAAGCTAGATTAGCGGTTTTTAGCTTTTCTGTTTATGGAGTTAGTCAGATTATTTTGTATGCTGCTTCTACATTTTATCACGCTTCTAAGGAACCCAAATTACGTAGAAGACTTAACATTTTTGATCATGCTGCTATTTATGTTTTAATTGCAGGAACATATACACCCGTTTCATTACTTGTGCTTAAAGGATCGTTAGGTTGGTTTATTTTTGGCTTTACGTGGCTTTTTGCACTTACAGGAATTATCTTAAAACTTTTTTATACAGGAAAGTACGATAAGTTATCTACCGTAATGTATGTTTTAATGGGCTGGCTAATTGTTTTTGCAGGAAAAACACTAATTGAAAATATATCTGCTGAAGGATTAAACCTAATTATGATAGGTGGCGCTTTTTATACATTGGGAGCTGTTTTATACTCTATTAAAAAACTACCTTATAATCATGCTATTTTTCACGTCTTTGTTTTGTTAGGCTCTCTCTCTCATTTTTTGTGTATTTATTGGTATGTTTATTAAGTGATTGCTTATAATTGATGAATAATGATTGATAAAAAGTACCACACCAAACTCAGTAGGTTCTTAAGTTTAGTATTAAGACACAAGCCAGAAGAAATCGGAATTAAACTAGATCCGAATGGATGGACAAATGTTACTATTCTAATTAGTAAGATGAATTCTTATGGGAAAAATATAGATGTCGAAACCCTGGAAGAGATTCTTAAAACCAATAATAAAAAACGATTTAGTTTTAATGAGGATAAATCCTTAATTAGAGCAAACCAAGGACACTCTATCGATATTGATTTAGGATATAAAACTAAAATTCCGCCAAAGAAATTATTTCATGGAACGGCAGCTAAATATGTAGACAGTATTTATAAAACAGGAATTAAGAAAAAGAATAGACATCACGTCCATTTAAGTAAAGATTTTAAAACTGCATTATCCGTTGGGCAAAGACATGGAAAACCTGTTGTTTTTGAAATTCTCACAGGACAGATGATTAAAGAAGGATTTGAATTCTATGAGTCTGAAAACGGTGTTTGGTTAACAGATGAAGTTCCAGTAAAATTTATAAGAAAGCTTGAATAGTGTTAACAATGTAAGTTAAGGTAAATGAAATATGATGTAAACTCAAGAATCATTAATCGTTTAGAATTGACGCTTGAAAAGTATCTTGTCAATAGAATAACGCATACGGAACTTGAATCTTATATTGAGTCATCTATTACTGCTTTAGAGAGTTTAGCTACAAATTCGACATGGCAAGATTTGCAGATGAAGATGATGATCTTCAAGATGTTGAAACGGTAACTAGAGATTTTCGAAGTTGGCTAAGAATACTAAAAGAAAAATCAACAGAAAAAACGTAAATAACTGATTTTTACTTTATTTTTCAGTGCTTTATAAAAGGATGCTTACTTAAATAAGAATTATAATACATCTTGTTCCCTGTAACTTCTTTTCCTAACCACAAAGGTTTCTCAAAATATTGATCTTCTGCTTCTAATTCTATTTCGGCTACAATCAATCCTTTGTTCTCTCCTTTAAAAACATCAATTTCAAAAATAAAACCATGGTGTTTTACAAAGTATCGTTCTTTTTCAATTATAGAAGGTTCGCATATCAATAATATTTCTTCTGCTTCTTGTTTTGGAATCTCGTATTCCCATTCTTTTCGCGAAATGCTAGTGGCATTACTTTTGCTTTTTACGGTTATAAACCCAACCTCATCTGTAATTCTCACTCGTACAGTTCTGTCTTTGTCTGTATTTAAAAAACCTTGTCTTATTATTGATTTTTTATAGCTACTTTTTTTGAATTCGTCTGTTAGCACTAAAAACTTTCTTTCTATTTCTACTCCCATTAAGATTGTTTTAAATACGAATCTAACTCTTTTTCCTCTTATTTTATACAGATTTAAATATCTTTGGATAGTACATAATTTTATGAAAAAACTACTGTTTTTCTGTCTTGTTTTAAAGATCACTCTAATTTACTCTCAAGTTGATTATACCGATCGATGGGAAGATTTTTTCTCCTACAACAATGTTAAAGATGTTGCCTTTGCACAGAATCAATTATATGCAATAGCCGATAACGCTGTGTTTACGTATAATTTCGCTAATCAGGAAACTGAAAAAATTTCATCTGTAAATGGACTTTCTGGTGAGGCTACGTCAGCGGTTTATTATGATCCTAATTTAAATAGATTAATTATAGGATATCAAAACGGGCTTATAGAGATAGTTAACGAAGATAGATCTATTAGGGTTTCTCCTGATATTCTAAACTTTACTCAATCAGGAGAAAAAAGTATTAATCATATTTCAGCCAATGGGTCTACACTTTATCTATCAACTCCTTTTGCTATTGTTGAATATGATTTAGAAAACTTAGAGTTTGGTAGTACATTTTTTATAGGACCTAATTCGCAAGCATTAAGAATTAATAAAACAATTATTGTTGATAACGACATTTATGCTGCTACCGAAAACGGATTGTATCAAGCAGATTTATCAAATCCAAACCTAATAGATTTTAATAATTGGTCTTTACTGCAAGCAGGAAATTTTAGCAGTATAGAATGGTTTAACAATACGTTGTTTCTAACCAGTAATAATAATTTACAAAGGTTTTCTAACGGAACGCTAACAACAATCAGATCTTTTAGTTCTAATATTATCTCTGTAGAATCTTCAATAACGAATTTGGTAGTTTCAGAATCAACATCTGCTCATGTTTTTGACCAAACAATTTCAGAAATAGCTACAGTTAGTAGAACTACTGATTATCCATTTACATTAAACTCTGCATTTATTAATAACGATCAAGTATATTTAGCAACTCAACAGTACGGAGTTTTAAATACAACTATTTCTACAAGTAATCAGTTTACAGAGATTCATCCAGAAGGACCTTTATCTAACGATGTTTTTTCTCTTACTGCTAAAGAGAATAATCTTTGGGTTGTTTATGGAGGATATAGTGGGACATTTGCTGTTTCAAACACCCAAGCTGGATATAGTCATTTTAATGGAGAGAGTTGGGTAAATACACCATACGATCCTAATAATCCTATTCCAGATTTAGTTGATGTTACTTTTGATCCTGAAAATATTAATAGAGTTTATATAAGTTCTTTTGGAGATACAGGAGATGTGAATAGTAGAAGAACAGGAGGCTTACTAGTTGTAGAAGATGATGTAATAACTAATTTTTACAACCAAACCAATAGTGGATTACAAGATATTCTTCCTAATGATCCCAATAGAGTTACTGTTCGTGTTAGTGGATCTGCTTTTGATAATCAAGGAAACTTGTGGATGACTAATATTGGAGTATCTAGAGAACTAAAAAAGTTTGCAAACGGAGCCTGGACAAGCTATGATATTAGCTCTGTTAAATTTCAAAATTCATTTGGATTGTATGAAATTGTAGTTGATAAATCTAACAACATATGGATAGGTTCTAGAAATGACGGAGCAATTGTTTTTAATGAAAACGGATCTCGTTTACGATCACTTACAACAAATTCAACACAAGGAAGTTTGCCTAGTGGAAATGTGCGAACTATTGCTGTAGATGATAACAATCGAATCTGGATAGGAACACTATCGGGCCTTGTTGTGTTTACTAATGCCAATAACGTTTTTAATGCGAGTACTATAGATGCAGAACCTATAATTTTTTCAGAAGATGGTATTGCAAGGCGTTTGTTAGGAGATCAAACAGTTAATAGCATTGTGGTAGATGGAGCAGATAATAAATGGTTTGGAACAGATAACGGCGGAGTAGTTTATACGAGTCCTAATGGAGAAACAACTCTAGCCAATTTTAGTAAAGAAAATTCGCCACTTCCTTCAAATAAGATTGTCAAAATCACTGTAGATGAGAGCAATGGAAAAGTATTTTTTGCTACTGATAAAGGAGTGGTTGCCTACAATAGCAATGTGTCTCCTTTTGGAGAAACTTTAGGAGCGGTTTATGCTTATCCAAATCCGGTAAGAAATTTTCATAATACAGTTACTATAGACGGTAGAAACGGAACGCATTTACCTAGAGGAACCAATGTTAAGATAGTAGATGTAGCAGGAAATTTAGTTTTTGAAACAAATGTAATTGAAGGGCAAGAGTTACAAGGAGGTAAAGTGGTTTGGGATAAAAAGAATTTGGCAGGAAAACCTGTTGCTTCAGGAATATATATTGTTTTGCTATCTAATGATGATGCCTCAGAAACTACCACAACTAAGATTGCGATTATAAATTAATGGGTGTTTTTTCAAGCAGGGCAATCGTAATAAGCTCATTAAAATATGGAGATAGTAGTTTAATTACAAAACTTTATACACAGGAAAAAGGATTGCAATCATATTTAGTAAGAGGTGTTTTTACAGCAAAAAAAGGAAAGTTTAAAGCTGCGTATTTTCAACCTTTGAGTCAGCTAACAGTAGTAGCATCTTATTTGCCAAATAAAAACCTTCAATCATTAAGAGAAGTTAGAGTGGAGAAAAACTATGTTTCTATCACTACAAATGTTGTTAAACAATCGCTTGTTTTATTCATTTCAGAGGTGTTGTCTTCTGTTATAAAAGAAGAAGAATCTAATAAGAAGCTATACGAGTATTTAGAAACTTTGCTGAATTGGTTGGAGCACCACGAAAAAGTGGGAAATTTTCATTTGTTTTTCTTGTTAAGGTTAACACAATACTTAGGTTTTTACCCAGACATTTCCAATACAGAAGCAAAAGGATTTAACCTTTTGGAAGGAAGTTTTACTGAGATTGTATCAAATAACCATGTATTACAAGGAAGTAAGTTAAGCTTATTTAAAAAGCTACTAAGCGTAACATTTTCTGACTTAGAAATAAGTGTCTTTTCTAAGACTCAAAAGCAAGAGTTATTAGAAAGCTTAATTCAGTACTACGAATTGCATATAGAAGGATTTAAAACTCCTAGATCAATTAAGGTATTAGAAAGTATATTTCGGTAATGATGAGGTTGGAATTTTATTTTTTTCGTTTTCCATTTTCATCAAAATTCTGTTTGATTCCCTGTTCGGTTTTAATAACACAAACCAGAATAGTAAGCAATAACAAGCCCATAGGAATCCAAGATTGCATCTGCTCAGGATTGAAATAAGTAAGTAGCATAGCAGCTACAAAACAAATAACAGAATAAATAAGAAGAGATTTGTTAAATAATGTGTTGGAATAATCCCAAACATCTTGATTCAACATACTTTTATGTGTTCTATATCCGTAGAAATTGTTGATTTTTTTCGGCGGAAAAAAGTAAAAAATCAAACTAAGGAGAAAAATTAATCCGTTTACACTTAAAACATAAATATACGCTTCCATAAAATTTATTTCTTTTTAGGTCTCATCAATCCTTCTTGTGCAACGCTGGCTACAAGTTTTCCATCTCTTGTAAAAATGTTTCCGGTTGCCAAGCCTCTTGCTCCATAGGTGCTAGGAGAAACAGCAGAATATAGCATCCAGTCTGAAAAATCAAAATCTCTAGAAAACCACATAGAATGATCTAAACTTGCCATTTGCGTATTGCCAAAATTGGCTTTACTAGCATTTGGTTTTAATGCTGCGTTTAAAATATTATAATCAGAAATGTAGGTTAAGATTTGCTGTTTAATAGGCAAGCTTAAATCCAATGCCTCTCCCTTTAATTTAAACCAAACGTCTTCTGAAGCAGGTAAGTCTTTTTTATCCATAGGATTTAGAATCTCAATAGGTTTAAAATCAATAGGACGTTCAATCTCTAAGAACGATTTAAGCGTATTTGGAAGAAAGTTGCCATATTGTTTTAACATATCTGACCAACTCAATAGTTCTTCGGGTTGTTTTAAATTCTTTTTTATAGGCAGTTGATGCTCATGACCATCTTCTGATTTATGAAAAGATGCAGCCATAATAAATATAGTCTGATCGTTTTGTATAGCAGTTACACGCCTGGTTGAAAAACTACCTCCATTTCTCATTTCATGAACTTTGTATGTGATAGGCACCTCCAAATTTCCGGGTAATAAAAAGTAAGAATGGAGTGAATGCACAATTCGTTCTTTGGGGACTGTTCTGTATGCTGCGTTTAAAGCTTGTGCTAATACTTGTCCGCCAAAAACATTTGGGCTTCCAATCGTTTTACTAACTCCAGAATAAGTAAGGTTGTCATGTTCTTCAAGAACAAGTATATCGATTAAATCGTGAATGTCTTTCATGATCTATAATTGGTTTTTAAACGGATACTTTTGATTAAACTCAGAAGGTTGAATGTGTAACAAAAATAGTTTTAAAAATTTGTTTGCTAGGTTTTTTTTATGCCGAATGTAAACTGTTAAGTGTTCTGGAATAGCGCCAACAGAGCTCTTAATTTCACTGGCAGTTCTACCGTAATTAATTTTTTTAACTTTTGATTCAATAGCTAGAGAAATATAATCATAAAGCATACGTTGATATACAGCATATTGTCTATTAAAAGTGTAGTTAATTCCCACAAAATGCGCATCAATTGATTGCTTAGTTTTTAACCCAGACATAAACCCAATTAACTTCGAATTTAGTCTGTATGTTTTGATAAAATAATCGTCTTTAAAGTTTTTCTTTAAATCTAAATATGTTGCTAGATTAAAATCTGAAAAATTAAAACCAGCTCTAGAAGTCACTTTTTTATAAAGGGTTGTCATTTCTAAAACATCTTTAGGGAGAGATTCACTGTTTACCCAATCAATTTCTAGGTTACTACTAAGCTGAATCGCTTTTTTGGCTTTAACTCTAAATTTTGTTTTTAAAGATTGTAGATAATCGTCAAAATTTTTCCATTTAGAATCTAAAACTAGTTTCATGTTAGGTTCTACATTAAATGCATAATAACCTAGACCGATAAGCTCATTAGTTATAGAAACTTCATTTTTAGTAAAATCTTTGATAATAAAAATATCAACGGGTGTTTTTTTATTGTTTTGAAAGTGTTTTGTGATTTTTTTTAGTAAAAATTTAAAAACAGTTTTTTTATCATCAATAGTTTCTTTTAAATAAATTCCGTGATTTCCACTGACAAACAAATTACCACAATTAAGAATTTTGAGTGGCTTTTCTTTTGGAATGAGCCTGATTTTTCTAGCTATTGATGCGATTTTTTTCAAAATACTTTGCCAGTCGTTCAGAATAGTATTTGGATAAAAGTCTACAATTTGAATGCTAGCAAAAGCAACCACTTCTTTTTCTCTATTAAAAACAGCTGCATAAAAAAATAGGATAGAATTATGGTTTTCCTCTAACGCTAGTAAATATTCTCGCTCAAAATAAGGACTATCGCCAAAAGATAAATCATTCCATACATTAGCCGAAATTTGATTTACAGATGGATAAAATGCTATAGAAAGTGGAGTTGTTTTGCAGTTCAAGCTAATAGTTTAATCTTATAAAGATAAAAAAAGGCGAGTGTTTAACACTCGCCTTTTTATTTATAGAGCATATTGCATTCCTATAGTTATTGTTTCTTGATTTCTCATCTGGAATCCATTTGCATTTTGGTATAAAGGTGTTGCAAATTCAAAGCCTAATCGTAGGTTTTTTAATCCTCCATTAGGAACATAAAAATTACATCCTAATCCGCCAAAAACGAATTCTCCGCCACTATTACTTGCATCGGCAGTAAAGATCATTGTGGGGTTTAAATCAGGGTTTTCTCCTTTTATTTTTCCAACTAATCTACCTTCAACTCTTGCAGAAAAACTAATCCATTTGCTTGCTTTTATAGCAAACCAATTATTCAAACTCATTGTGTTACCTAGCCTATATCCATTTTTGTTTTCTCCAAACCGAACGATTCCTTTAAGTTGGTTACCCCAAGAAAAATTGTCGGATTGTCCCAAATATGTTAACCCTAAGTTAGTGTCTAAAGTTCCACTTCCTATTTGCATAGGATAAGGTAGGATTACTTCATTACCGTTAGACGCAGGTGTCACATCTCTATTTTGAATACTGCCTGTAGGTAAAGAAAACCCAAGCTGGCCATGGAAAGAATTTCTATTCTTATTTGAAAGCTTATAAATCAAATTTATGCCTAAATCTCCAAAACCAGATGATTCTGTTGTAAATGATCCTCCCATAGCAGTAATGTGATCCATTTCTTGAGAAAGATGATTCACCATTGCCATTAAGGTAATTCTATCTGATGGGGCATACATAATGCCTATCATATGCATATTCATTGGCATTTTAGTAGGTGCTACCATATAGGTTCCTCCATTAGGCATTAGTAATTGATTTGGTGTTATTTCATTAGTTCCTGATTGAACATTTTCCATGTTCATAAACATATATCGATAAGAAAACATCCAGTTACCTTTTGAATGGTAATGATCTCCCATAACGCTAATTGGAGCATGCCCATCAGGCCTACTTCCTTTCCATATATTTTCTTTTTCTTGTGCACTTAAAAATACGTTTGAGATAAGGCAAACGAGACCCATTAAGATGATTTTTTTTAATTCCATCTCTTTAAAATTTGATAAATTAATTAGTTAATAATTTTTATTGAAAAAACGAGTTGTTAACTAATGCAAGTAGGAGGGTGAAAAATATCAGCAGTGTATAAAAATGTGTAATTTGATGGATAGAAAAACAATTCTTTATCTTTTAAAGCTAATAACTGCTTTTTTGCCTTTTTAGAATAGATTTTAACAAAGCCTACAGGATATTCTTTCATTGAAACGGTTAAACCAACAGGTGTTCTTTCCTCTTGCTTTTTTAATTGTTTTATTAAGTGACATTTTCCTTCACACTCTAGTTCGGGTTTATCTTGATTGATGCATAAAAATTTTGTTATGTAGTCTTTATCAATTACATATTCAACAAAAGGAGCTATAGGTTTTAACATGGCTACCAAGTAAAGAAAAATGAAAAAGATAGACGTTAGTTTTGACAAAAACTCCCCTTTAATATTGAGCGACAAAATTAATAGAAGATATGAAAAATATTGCTAAAAAATCAATTATTTTAATTTATTCTAAATAATGATTATATTTGCACGACTTTTTTAATGCAGCATGATTGTTTTTTATACATCAACAGGTAGTAACAAATCCACAACAAATGTTGTTGATATTTGTGTTATTAGCTGCCAACAAGGTAATTGCATTAAGCCTAAAAAGAATTGTTGCTACAAATACAAAAAGAAAGGAATAAACTGCAAACGTTGCCCAAAAACCTATCAAGAAGTTTCTTTAAAACAAGTTTCCTAAACTAAAGAAGCTGTTTTATTTAAAAGCATTTAACCCAGTAACATCTAATCCTGTTATTAGTAAATGAATATCATGAGTTCCTTCATAGGTAACTACACTCTCTAGATTCATCATATGACGCATGATGGAATATTCTCCTGTTATTCCCATACCTCCAAGCATTTGTCTAGCATCTCTGGCAATTTTTAATGCCATATCTACATTGTTTCGTTTAGCCATAGAAATTTGAGCAGAAGTGGCTTTTCCTTCATTTCTTAGTGTGCCTAACCTCCAAGCTAGCAGTTGCGCTTTGGTGATTTCTGTAATCATCTCTGCTAATTTCTTTTGTTGTAGCTGAAATTGCCCAATAGGCTTTCCAAACTGAACTCGTTCTTTACTATAACGAAGAGCAGTGTCATAGCAATCCATAGCAGCGCCAATTGCTCCCCAAGCAATTCCGTAACGAGCAGAATCTAAGCAACCTAATGGAGCGCCTAACCCAGATTTATTAGGTAAAAGATTTTCTTTTGGAACTTTTACATTATCAAAAATTAACTCACCAGTTGCAGAAGCTCGTAAAGACCATTTATTGTGTGTTTCAGGTGTAGAAAACCCTTCCATTCCACGCTCAACTACTAATCCATGAATTCTGCCTTCTTCGTTTTTTGCCCACACAACAGCAACTTGCGCAAAAGGAGCATTTGAAATCCAAAGTTTAGCACCGTTTAGCAGATAATGATCTCCCATGTCTTTGTAGTTGGTAACCATTCCTCCTGGATTTGAACCATGGTCAGGCTCTGTTAGCCCAAAACAACCGATCCATTCGCCACTTGCTAACTTAGGTAAGTATTTTTTTCGTTGTTCTTCATTTCCATATTTCCAAATAGGATACATTACTAATGACGATTGAACAGATGCAGTAGATCGAACGCCAGAATCACCACGTTCAATTTCTTGCATTATTAAACCGTAAGAAATTTGATCTAATCCAGCTCCACCATATTCTTCAGGAATGTAAGGTCCGAAAGCGCCAATTTCAGCTAATCCGCCAATAATTTGTTTAGGGAATTCAGCTTTTTGAGCATATTCTTCAATAATTGGAGAGACTTCTCTTTTTACCCATTCTCTTGAAGCATCTCGAACTAATTTATGTTCGTCATTCAATAATTCATCTAATTGATAATAATCTGGAGCTTGAAATAAATCGGTTTTCATCGTCATTGTAATTTGAGTTTTCAAAAATAGAAATAATAATGATTAAAATAGTTTGATTCGCTAAGTTTGTATTATTATGAAGTTTACTTTAGGAAAACCAGAAAAGCTAAAAAGCAGGAAGTTAATTGCATCGCTCTTTTCTGAAGGAAAGCAAATTAAGGCTTTTCCTATAAAACTATTATACCTACAAACAAATCATACATCTAACTTTCCTATTCAAGTGGCTTTTTCTGTTCCGAAAAGAAATTTTAAAAAAGCGGTTTATAGAAATAGAATAAAAAGACTTCTTA
The DNA here is from genome assembly GCA_030428865.1 of Bacteroidia bacterium. GTDB lineage: Bacteria > Bacteroidota > Bacteroidia > Flavobacteriales > Flavobacteriaceae > Polaribacter. The sequence goes on from JAUIEK010000004.1 coordinate 35,606, forward strand.
GAGAAGTTTATCGAAAAGAGAAACCTGCTTTATATAGTAAGGTCCAAAAGCCATATATTTTTATGATTATCTTTATGGGAGATAAGATGCCAGAGTATGATCAACTAGAAAAGGCAATTAAAAAATTATTGAATGGTTTTATAGAAAAAATAAAGCAAGATGAAGACTCTCCGAAATAACAAAAAACTTACAATATTAGTTGCTTGTATAGTAGCATTTACATCTTATTCATTTAAGTCAGATTTTTTTGAAATAGCGAAGCAGATAGAAATCTATACGAGTCTTTTTAAAGAACTCAATATGTATTATGTAGAAGAAATTAATCCTGCAGAATTTACAAATAAGGCGATCAAAAACACATTAAAAGACCTTGATCCTTATACAAACTACTACAATGAACAAGATGTTGAAGAAGCTAAAATAAGCAGAGAAGGAGAATATGCAGGTATTGGAGTTTCTGTAAGGTATAGCGATATAGGAATTATTCTCACAGAAATATATCAAGGATATGCAGCAGATAAGAATGGATTAAAAGTTGGAGATATAATTACAAAAGTAGATGGACAACAACTAAAGGGTTTAAGTAGAGAGCAGTTATCTGAGTTTTTAAAAGGAGCTCCAGGCACATCCGTGAAATTGGAGGTAGATCGGCTTGGAGAAAATTTCAATTTTTCTGTTATACGCGAAAAGGTGGTGTATAATCCCGTTCCTTTTTATGGGATGATTGATGACGTTACAGGTTACATTGCCTTAAGTCGATTCAATTTAAAAGCATCATCTGAATTTAGAAAAGCGTATGAAGAGCTTGAAGAAAAAGGGATGAAACAGTTGGTTTTTGATTTGAGAGGAAATCTTGGCGGTTCTCTAAGAGAAGCAATTATAATATCAAATTTCTTTCTTCCTAAAAAAGCTCCTATTGTTTCCACAAAAGGGAAAGTGAAAAAATTTAACACAACATACAGAGGCACAAATGATCCTTTAACATTAGAAATGCCAATGGCGGTTTTAATTGATAGAAAATCTGCTTCTGCATCAGAAATTGTTAGCGGAGCATTGCAAGATTACGACCGAGCTGTTATTTTGGGAGAACGCTCTTTTGGAAAAGGATTAGTGCAACGATACCGAGAGCTAGAGTATGGCACACAGTTAAAACTCACGATTTCTAAATATTATACACCTAGCGGAAGATGTATTCAAGAATTGGACTATGCAAATAGAAATAAAAATGGAGATGTTCCTAAATTTTCGGATGGTTCAGTAAATGCTTTTAAAACAAAAAATGGTAGAGTTGTTTATGACGGAGGAGGAATTACGCCTGATATTAAATCTCACTTTAAACCAATTACAGTTGCTACAGAATCTCTGTTACAATCTTCTGCAATTTTTGATTTTGGAACAGTATTTTATCACCAAAACAAAAATATTATTACAGCGAAAGATTTTGAGTTTACAAATAGAGACTTTAGAGATTTTGAAATTTTTTTAATTTCTAGAGATACCTCCTTTAAAACAGAACAGGAAAAATTATTTAGTAAAGCGTTTGCTTCGACAGTAGATTTACGGAAAGAAGAAAATTTAATCCTAAAGAAACTAAAAGAAAGCAAAATAGATGAGATTAAAAAAAATGAAGAGCGCATCATATCTTTAATTCAGGATGAAATTATTTCCAGGTATTATTATGAAGAAGGAGTTTATCAAAATAGATTACAAAAAGATAAGCTAATAGAAAAAGCGGTTAATGTGCTTAATAATAAAGATAAATACCACAAAACATTAGCTAGAGAGTAGCAAAGAATGGTATCTTTACCAACACTTTTAACAATTATGTCTCAATTAAAGAATAAAGAAAGAACAAGAGCTCAAGAATCTACAAATGCAATAGAAAGACTGTATATATCTATGAGGCATTTATTCAGTAGAGGATTCTATAAACCTATGGGTGTTTCTGGCGCAACATTAAGAAAATCATTACTGTCTTTAAGACCAGAAATCTACGGGTCTATTGCAGAAGACAAAATTGAATTGAATGGACTGGTATACGTAATAGAACGATTGCCAGAAGGGATTGAAGAATGTCAGTTTATTAATTTAACAGCAGATGAAGGCTACTCAAGTTCTCATTTTAGACCAATTATTCCGCCAAAACGTAGAAGGAATTGTTACAGGATTGATAAAGACCAAATGAATATAGAGATCACGAGAGGTCGTTCTGAAATTTATGATATCCTTACGCATTTAACATTTTTGTTTATAGAATCTCATAAGATAAAAGATAGAATATTAATTTCTATTGATGGAGAAGAAGTAACTCGTGAATGGGAAAACTTAGAAGAAGTTGTGCTAAATAACAAGGTATTAACTGATAAAGAAAGAGAGATAATCATCGTTCATTTAGGTAATATTTTAGGAAGAACGTATAGTGAAGTTGTAGCGGCTTATAAAGCATTTTCGTCTGAGAAAAACCCTGATCGCTTCTTTCAACTAATTTACTGGTTAGGGAAACTCGCGATTAATGAAAGTTGCTATCAAAAAAAGCGAACTGTAACATTTAGTTCCGTTTTAAACGAGCAGATAGGACATCATATTTATGGAGAAATTTGGGCAAATAAAATTAAAGATGTTTTAAGTAAAAATAATTTATTTGAAAGGCCTACCCACATTATTAGTGCTAATATGCACAGTGTAATGAATTCTATTTACGCTAAAGGAGCGCTTCCAGGAAAAGCCCAAGAAACAAAAAACTTTGAGTTATTTCAATTATTAAGTGATGATGCGAGTAAACCTTTACAAAAGAAAGTAAAAGAATACGCCTCTCAAAATGGACTGATCTATATTAAAGATGATTCAGGAACAAATATTAATGTTCAGATTATAGATTGTGCTAAAATTGACTTTTCTAAAACTGATTTTAACCTTTCATTTGATCTGGATAAAGCACCAGTGATTATCGTAATGGATTATGCTTTTGGAGAACAAGCTTACGAAACGATGGACGAACTTTTAAAACCATATAAGCAAAAGAAAAAACAAACACACTTGCATGTTGATTCAATTTCGATTATGGGAAAAGCTGGTATTTTAGAAGGAGGAAAAGGAGATATTATGATTCCTAATGCTCACATTTTTGAAGGAACAGCAGACAATTATCCTTTTAAAAATGAGCTTGCCAAAGAAGATTTAGAAGGCTTTGGTGTTAATGTGTATGATGGAGCTATGGTTACTGTTTTAGGCACATCGCTTCAAAACAAAGATGTGTTGAGGTTTTTTCATGAATCTACCTGGCAAGTAATCGGTTTAGAAATGGAAGGAGCACATTATCAAAAAGCGATTCAAGCAGCATCAAAGATTAGAGGTAATATTTCAGAAAACGTAAAAGTTCGATATGCTTATTATGCTTCAGACAATCCTTTAGAAACGGGTGCAACACTAGCTTCTGGAGGCTTGGGGATGACAGGAGTTATTCCTACCTATAGCATAACAAAAAGAATTTTAGAACAAATATTTAAGAAATAAATAAGGGGTTATTATGTCAAAACATCAAGAAAGCAGAGAAGAAGAAATAGATCTAGGATCTTTATTTATTCTGATTGGTAGAGGATTTTCTAGATTTTTCAATTTCATAGGTTTTATTCTTAAAAAAATCTATTTTTTCTTTATTTACATTCTCCTTTTTGTTAAAATCCACTTTCTTAAAATTATAATAGCTGGACTTATAGGGGCTTCTGTAGGAGCTGTTTTAGAATATAGCAAAGCAGATAAGATTTATGCTTCAGACATGGTGTTGCAACCTAATTTTAAAAGTTCTAGACAGCTCTATAATAACATAGAATTTTATAATCATTTAGTAGAACAAGAAAGTATAAGTTCTTTATCTGCCGCTTTTAATATTTCAGAAGAAGAAGCTGCTAGTTTGCGAAAATTTGAAATAGAACCTTTATTGTCTGATAATGATGTGGTTGAATCGTATTATAACTTAATTCATTCAATAGACTCAACCGCAATTAATAATTATTCGTATAATGATTTTAAAAGTTCCTTTACAGAATATGATTACAAGTTCCACAAGCTACATGTAGAGTCAGTAAATAGTACCGTTTTTTCTAAGTTAGGAGAGAGCATTCTTGCCTCTGTAGTGTCAAATCAATATTTTAATAAATTAAAAAGTCTAAACAAGGAAAACCTTTACCGGTCGGATTCAATTCTTCGAAAAAACTTATATCAATTAGACACACTGAGAAAAGTTTACATGGAAGTAATGAAAGAAGAGTCGAAAAAGAATAGTCAAGGAACAATCCTAAATTTAGGAGATAAAGAAGTAAATGTGAAAGAGCTAGAGTTGTTTGAAATTAGTAGAACAATTAATAAAGATTTAAAAGAAATATCTGAAGATATAATGAAAGAATCAGAAATCATAAACGTAGTTTCTAATTTTCAGCCAGTTGGATACGAAATAAAATCGCTAGATAGAAACTATATATTTTTGCTTTCTGCTTTAGGAATGTTACTGGTTATATGCTTCCTTTTACTTAAGAAACTCAATTCATATCTAAATACATTTAAACAGTAAGTGTTGAAGAAGAAAATTTTAGTTACGGGAGGAGCAGGTTTTATAGGGTCTAATTTTATTCCTTATTTTTTAGATTCATATAAAGATGTTGGCATTGTTAATTTAGATTTACTTACCTATGCGGGAGATTTGAAGAATCTTTCAAATGTTGAATCTCATGAAAGATATGAATTTGTAAAAGGAGATGTTTGTGATAAAAATTTGATAGAAACACTTTTTGAGAAATATAAATTTCAAGGAGTCATTCATTTTGCGGCAGAATCTCATGTAGATAATTCCATAAATAAACCTGATGCTTTTATTAGTACGAATGTTTTAGGAACGTTTACTCTGCTAGAAGTAGCAAAGTCATACTGGATGCAAGCTCCACATAAATCGAAAAAAGAATTTGAACAAGCAAGGTTTCTTCATATTTCTACTGATGAGGTTTATGGAACTTTAAGTGAAACAGGATTCTTTACAGAGGAAACCTCTTATGCGCCAAATAGTCCGTATAGTGCGTCAAAAGCCTCTTCAGACTTTTTTGTAAGAAGTTATTTTCATACCTATGGATTAAATGTTGTTACAACAAACTGTTCAAATAATTACGGTCCTAAGCAGCACGATGAAAAGCTGATTCCAACCATTATTAGAAAATCCATTCAAAATCAAGAGATTCCTATTTATGGAGATGGGAAAAACGTGCGAGATTGGCTTTATGTGCTAGATCATTGTAAAGGAATCGATTTGGCTTATCATAAAGGAAAGCCAGGAGAAACGTATAATGTAGGAGGAAAAAATGAAAAAACAAATCTTGAAATTGCACATATAATTTGTGATATTCTAGATCAAAAGAAGCTTAAATCGGAATCGTATAAAAAACAAATTACATTTGTGAAAGATAGGCCTGGTCATGATTTCCGATATGCTATTGATGCTACTAAAATAGAATCAGAATTAGGCTGGAAGGCTCAAGAAAACTTTGAGTCTGGAATTGAAAAAACAGTTGATTGGTATTTAAAAAAATATAAAAAATGAAGGGGATTGTTTTAGCAGGAGGATCAGGAACAAGATTGCATCCACTAACATTAAGTGTTAGTAAGCAATTAATGCCTGTCTATGATAAGCCAATGATTTACTATCCAATATCAACACTTATTTCAGCTGGTATTAATGAAATATTAATCATATCTACTCCAAATGATTTACCATTATTTAAGAAACTATTATCCGATGGGAGTCAATTTGGTTGTCGGTTTGAATATGCTGTTCAAGAACACCCTAATGGGTTGGCAGAGGCTTTTATTATTGGAGAGAGTTTTATAAAAAAAGATAAAGTTGCTTTAATCTTAGGTGATAATATTTTTTATGGTACGGGATTATCTCAACTTCTTAAAGCGAATAATGACCCTAATGGAGGAATTGTATATGCATATCATGTACAAGATCCAGAAAGATATGGAGTGGTTGAATTTGATATTAATGGAGTTGCCGTTTCTATAGAAGAGAAGCCTAAGAAACCAAAATCTAATTATGCCGTTCCTGGAATTTATTTCTATGATAATGAGGTTGTTAATATAGCTAAGAATTTGAAGCCGAGTAGCAGAGGAGAATTGGAAATAACAGATGTTAATAAGGTATATCTTAAAAAAGGAAATTTACAAGTAAGTATTTTAGATAAAGGAACAGCCTGGCTAGATACAGGAACATTTAAATCACTTATGCAAGCAGCACAGTTCGTTCAGGTTATCGAAGAAAGACAGGGTTTAAAAGTTGGTTCAATTGAAGAAGCGGCATATCAATCAGGGTTTATTACTAAAGAAGAATTAACTAGCTTGGCTAAAAAGTTTTTAAAAAGTGGTTATGGATCTAATTTGTTAAAGATTTAATGAACATTAAAAAAACACCATTAAAAGATTGCTTTATACTAAAGCCTGCCGTTTTTGGAGATGGCAGAGGATATTTTTTTGAAAGTTTTAATAAGAAAAAATTCAAAAAGTTAACAGGATTAAATATTGATTTTGTTCAGGACAATGAGTCTTTCTCTAACAGAGGTGTTATTAGAGGGTTGCATTTTCAAACGGGAGAATGGGCGCAGGCTAAATTGGTACGAGTAATAAGAGGAAAAGTTCTAGATGTTGCTGTAGATATTAGAAAGAATTCTCCTACTTATGGCAAACATTTTTCAATAGAGCTAAGTGGAGAAAATAAATTACAGCTTTTTATACCAAGAGGGTTTGCACATGGATTTTCTGTTTTAAAAGAGAATACAATTGTTTCTTATAAGTGCGATAATTACTATAACAAAGAGTCAGAAAGCGGGATTTTTCCTTTTGACTCAGATTTGGATATAAATTGGGGATTGTTAGAGCATGAGGCAGTTTTGTCGAAAAAAGATAAACTTTTACCAAGTTTTAAAGATTATATTAACCAAATATAATTTTGCACTTGGGCTATATTCAATGTTATTTCTTTTATTAGTCAACTTTTTAATTAGCAAATGAATTTAGGAATAATAATACAAGCCAGAATAGGCTCAACTAGACTGCCTTCTAAGATAGTTTATCAAATAGATGAGGATATTACATTTCTTGATTTGTTGTTGTCTAGGTTAAATTTGCTAAAAGAAGACATCCCGATTGCTTTAGCATCTTCATTAAATCCTAAAGATGATGTTTTAGAGAAATATGCTCATCGTTATAAGATTAATTTTTTTAGAGGATCAGAAGATAATGTTAGTAAACGTTTTGTAGATGCGGCTTCTAAGTTTAATATTGATACAATCATCAGAGTTTGTTCAGATAACCCGTTTATTGATATTAATGAAATAAAGAAACTAATCAGTCTTTATGATGAGCAAGATTATTTATCTTATAAAATAAATGGAAAACCGTCAATTCTTACTCATTATGGGTTTTTTACTGAAATTGTAAAGCTAGATGCTATTAAACAAATAGTAAATAAAGATTCTTGCAAAGAACATGTTACAAATTGCATATATAAACAACCTGAAAAATTTAATGTTTCTTTTATAGAAAAAAAGATATCAGAAAAAAGAATTAGATGTACTCTAGATACAATGAATGATCTACAAAATTTGAAATACTTTTATACTAATTATTTTAAGTTTTTTAAAGACAAAATTAATTTTGGTTATCATGAAATAATTGAACAAATAATAAAAGATGAAGATCTGCTGAAAAAAATGGAGAAAGAAATAAAAACCAATGAAAAATGACTTACATAATAGGGGAGATAGGACAAAATCATAATGGCTCTATAGATATAGCTAAACTTATAATTGACGTTGCTTCTAGAAAAGTAAAGGACAATTTGTTTGGCAAGGAATTAAAAAAGATGGATGCTGTTAAGTTTACTAAAAGAGATCTGAACCAAGAGCTTTCTTCATCGCAAATGAATAGAATTTATGATTCGCCAAACTCATTTGGTAAAACTTATGGAGAACATAGATCTTTTTTAGAGTTAAATGAAGAAGAGCATTTTGAACTTTACAAATATGCTAAAAGTAAAAGTCTAGACTTTGTGGAAACTTTATGCGCTATTGGATGCGTAAACATGCTCAGATTATTTACGCCAGATAAGTTAAAAGTAGCTTCAAGAGATTTAACAAATATTCCTTTGTTATCGGCTCTTTCAGAAACTAAAATTCCCATTATAATATCAACAGGAATGGCTGGCAAAAAAGAATTAGACCAAGCTCTAAATACCATAACCAAATACCATAGTAATATTTCAATATTACATTGTGTGTCAGAATACCCTACACAATATCATAATGTTAATCTTAAAACAATTACGTATCTCAAGAAAAACTATCCGCAATACAAGATTGGATATTCAGATCATACTATTGGTATTGCTACACCTCTTGCGGCAGTATCTATGGGAGCAGAGATAATAGAAAAGCACATAACTATTGACAGAAGAATGAAAGGAACAGATCAATCTGGATCTTTAGGAATAGATGGTATATATAGAATGGTGAGAGATGTGCGGAATCTAGAAGAATCAATAGGTGTAGAAGATATTTTTATAGACGATTCAGTTATTGCCTCTAGAGAAAAATTAGAAAGATCAATAGCTACAATTAGAGATATGAAAAAAGGCGAAGTAATATCGAATAAAGATATTCATTTATTAAGTCCAGGAAATGGAGTTAAATGGGCAGATAAAAACATTATTATTGGCAAGCGATTATCTGTAGATTTGCCTAAAGATGAGATTATTTATAAGTCAAATATAGAATAATGTTACCTAAATTAATTTTAACAGATATTGATGGTGTATGGACAGACGGGGGAATGTACTATGATGAGAAAGGTAATGAATTAAAAAAATTCAATACTTATGATAGTGCTGGAGTTCTCTTTTGTAAACTTTTAAAAATTCCTGTTGGAATTATTACAGGAGAAGCTGCTATTTCGGTAAAAAATAGAGCAAACAAATTAAAAGTAGATTATCTGTTTTTAGGAATAAAAGATAAACAAAAGATAGTTAAGAATCTTATTGACGATATGAAAATTGATTGGAAAAATGTTGCTTACTTAGGAGATGACATAAATGATTTTGCTGTTTTAAGTAATGTTGGTATAAGTGCATGCCCATCATCTGCTCCAAGTTATATAAAGTCAATTGTTAATTGGACATTAGAAAAAAAAGGCGGCGAAGGAGTTTTTAGAGAGTTTGTAGAACGAATAATCACTGAAAATAACATATCTATTGTTAAGTTGCTTAAAAAGAATAATGTTATACAAAGTATAATTCAATAGAGCCGCTAATTTGTCTTCTCATTTCTCTTTTTTTAAACTGTTCAACGTTTTTCTACGCATTTCTGGTGTAGGAGGTAAGTTTTTGGTTTTTGCTGTTTTATCTAAGTATTTAACAGATTCTGATTATGGAAACTATAGTTTAATAATATCATTTATTACAATAATGATTTTTTTACTTGGTTTCGATTTTTACAATTACAGTGTTAGAGATATTGTAAAGACAGCTAGTAAAGAAAATATTGCTAATAAACTATTTACTTCTTTTACATTTTATCTTGTTGTTTATGCACTGTTTTTTTTCATCTCAAAATGGCTTTTAATACAAATTGATTATATAAATGATTATTTCATAATCATTTTCTTTTTATGTGCCTCAGAACATTTAAACCAGGAAATTTATCGACTTCAAATAGGTTTTAACCAAATCCTTTGGGCCAACACACTACTTTTTTTTAGAACTATGGGTTGGGGTGCAATAGTGTTGTTTTTGCTCTATCAAAATAATACAATATCAATACATTTTATCTTAAAAATCTGGTTGTTGAGCGATATATTAGTAATCGCCCTAGTATTTGGAGTACTTCTTGTAAAAAACTGGCAGTTACTTACAAAACTTAAATTTTATTCTTCTTGGTTTAAAAAAGGACTTAAAGTGTCTTTTTTATTCTTTGTAGGAACTGTTTTTTTGAAAATAATAGAGTACTCAAACCGATTTATTGTTGATTATTATCTAGGTGAAGAGAAGGCAGGAATTTTTACACTCTTTTCTAGTATGGCAATTGTAGTTACTTTATACATTAATACAATAGTGATTTCTTTTGAAGTACCTGCTTTAATAAAAGCAACAGATAATAAAGAAAGAACGGTATTATTTAAAAAGTTCAAAAGATCATTGTTATATCAAGTAATTACTATTAGTTTAATCTTAACTGTCTTAATTAAACCAATTCTTAAGTGGCAAGATAAGCCTACTTTTGAAGCATATTTACCTACTTTCTTCATTCTGTTGGCAGGTGTGGTTATAATGAATTACTCGTTATATCATCACTTTATTTTGTACGTTAAACATAAAGACAAATCGATATTAAAAGTTACTGTTCTATCAGGATTATTAGGAGTAATAGTTTCTGTTTTGTTAATTAAATTCTATGGGTTATATGGCGCATCTATAGGTTTTCTAATATCAGGAGCATTAATGGGCTTATTTAGAGTTTATGAATCAAAGAGATATCAATATGACTAATTTATTTATTGGGCTCTCAAACAATCAAGTATTAAGTTATACTAGGATAGTAAAAGATTTATCTAATCAAAATAATATTTTGATTACAAACAATACCATTCCTTTTGACAAGCATTCTTTTTCGCAAGTTATTATTGTTGACAGGTCTTTTAATAATCAATCATCAGGCTTAATAAGCTCAATTAAGAATATCTTACAGAAAATAAAGAGTTATAAGTTAATACTCAAAAAAATAAATCATTTAAGAAAAGAAGAGCGACTTACATTGTATTTTACATACATAGAAGATATTTTAACAAACTATTTATTGTTTTCTTTCAATAAAAATATTCAAGGAATTGTGGTTGAAGACGGAACATTAAATTATTATTCGCACACAATTCATAATCTTTCCAAAAAGAAAATTTGGGCAAAAAAAATATTGTGTTATTTAAATGGAATTCCTTTTAAATTTTACAAAGGACATTCTAGCGGAATTGAATATGATCATGTAGTTAAACAGTACGTTAAAAGCCCTGATTTGGCTTTATTCCCTAAAAAATCAGTTCAACTAGATTATAGTAAAAAGAAGGTTGAGTTAAACAAATCTATTCTAATTATTGGTCAAGAAGCATACATAAATACTCATGGGTTAAATTTATATCTAGAAAGATTGAATAAGATTTTTAGTTATGTATTAAATCAACCTTTTTATGATGAGATTACTAAGATTTATTACAAACCTCATAGAAACGGAGCAAGAATTAATTATACGCTGCTTGATAGCAAATTTGCTGCAAAAGAAATAATAGTTTTAAATTCTGATTTGCCTTTGGAAGATTTGTATTTTCAAGAGTTAAAATCGAAATATATTTTTGGATTTGATTCGAGTGTTTTTTTGAATCTTTACCTTGAATCTGATGAAACTTCGAAGGAAGAAATAAATTTTAATGTCTTTCTTTATTATAATAAAGAATTAAGATACATTTTTGAGAAATTTGATTTTAATATCGTTGAGTGACTTTATTATTAAACATATTTATAGCGCTTATAGGAGTTGTTGTTCTTTTTAAATTTTTAGAAAAAGATCTAGGCCTGTTCTTACTCTCTTTAATGATTGTAATTCAATATATATGGATGTTTTTTTCCATCACAACAATCGAGAATGGAGTATTAATAAACGAACAAGGAAGAAATGGATACTTTGTAGGTGCAAATATTATATTGTTTCTTTTTTATATATCTTCTTTAGGCGCTTTAATCTTTTATAAAAAAGTATTTCAAGTTTTTTTAAAACCATTGAGTTCTTATAAGTTTAAATTAAAACCATTAGTTGATGGTCAAATAGCTTTTATCCTTATTTTTTTAGTGTTATTTGTAGCTTATTTTAATCTGTTATCATCTCCAATTCCTTTGTTTTCAGAAAGAGTTGATAAATTTAACTTTTGGGATTTTGCAAAATACCCTCAGCTAAGACCGCTTATTGGCAATATAATGGCTTTTGTTGGTTTTGGTAGTGCTTTGCTGTATAGACAGAATAAGGTGTTAAGTGTTTTGTTTGTTCTATTGTATATAATCTATTTAATACTAATGGGGCAAAAGTTTACAGGCTTTTTGATTTCGATATACGGAATACTTTTAGCGTTATTCTTTTCTTCAAAAACTAAAATTAATTTTAAACTTAAATGGGTATTAAACAAATATGTTTTAGGGCTTGTTTTTATTTTGTTTGCGCTAGTTTATTATAAATATTCAATAAAAAATCCATTTAAATATTTAGGGATGACCCCTCTAGAGTCGGTTTTTTACAGAGCGTTTAGTTTACAAGGACATGTTTTTTGGGGAGTTTCTGAAAGATATGTCTACATGAACACTCCAAATACTTGGAACATTGGTGAGTTATGGAACGGAATGCATCACTTAATGTTAGATTTTTGGCCATGGAGTTATGAAGATTATCTATCAGTTACATCAAGAGGTGTAAGTTGGACTAATGGTTACCCATCAATTTTATTGCGAATTTTTCCATTGCCATTAGCTTTGGTTGCCAATGTAATTTTATTGTTTGTTGTAGGTTTTTTTCAAGAGTTGCTTAAAAAATTTATAACGAACAAATCATACATTTTAAGTATCGTTTTCTTTCAATTGTTAACGTGGGTTAGCTACGCATATACAATGTCTTATTTTAAAAAATTGATTATTCCTTTTGCCTTAGCGTTTATATATATGCTATTTAATTTTTTAAATTATAAAACGAGAACTGAATGAAACAGTATGTGAATTTTAAATTATACATTCTGTATCTGTTAATGTTTTTTATGCCTTTGTGGAGAACAGGGGATAATATATTGCTGGGATTTTTATTTCTGTTTTCTTTATATGATGCTAAAAAAAGTGGAAGATTAAATATTAAGAATTTATATCCTTTTTTTCTTTATATGTTTTACTTCTGCATTCTAATTGTCTTTCAAAATAGTTTTGAATTAGATAAGAAGTACATAATACTTTTATTGCCAATATTAATTTTACCCTTCTCATTACAGAGCTTTACAAAAGGAGAAATAATAAAATCGTATAATTTTTTTGTGTTAGGTGTTTTTATAGCGCAAATAATAGCCTCATTTGGTATTGTTGAGTATTATTTTTTCTCCGAAGGAAAAAAAGTTGCTTTAGCAAACTACAATCAAGTAAATGAAATTTTGAGATTTGAAAGGCCATATTTAGGTTTTTTTTCAGCGATCAGTTTAATAATATCTTACTTCTCTTATAAGAAATCACAAAAATGGTTTTATATAGTTAGTTCGTTTGTCTCTTTATTTATTATAGTTATAATCTCTGCTAGATTGCCGTTTTTAGTACTTCTAATAGCGACTATTGTTTTATTATTTTCAAAAATAAAATCAAGAAAATTTAAGATAATTATTATTAGCACAGCATTAACTGGTTTAACTTTATTAGGCTTTTTAGAAACGCCATTAAAACACAGGTTCCAAATGATAAAATTTGATGCTCGAGTAACTATATGGGAAGGAAGTATTAAGCAGCTTAACACTACTGAAAAGTATATTTTTGGTATTGGTAGCCAGAGTAAAATTAGCGAGAACTTATTAGATTATTATAAAAATGAAGCAAACTTTGAATACAATCCTGAAAAACAACGATTCGTAAATAAAAATTATAATACTCACAATCAATACTTAAATGAATTTATTAGAGGCGGTATACTAGGTTTAATATTGTTTCTGTCTTTAATCTTAGTGTCGTTTGTTAAGCTAATTAAAAAGAATGATATTTTTGGTTTTCTGTTGCTTCTCTCCGTATCATTATTTTTATTTGTTGAGAATTTATTAGAAAGGCAAATGGGTGTGTATTTCGTAAGTCTAGTCTTAAGTTATGCCTACAATAATTATAAGTATGAGAATAACTAATGTCGTTTTTATAATTCTTTTTACAACATTTTTCTTCAACTGTAAAAAGGTAGAAACTAAAAAAAAGATTGATCAAGTTACGCTAGATAGTTTGTACACTCTTAATGATAATTATCCTGTAAACGATGTTAGAAGATATGGTGTAATACCAAGTAATGAAGTAGGACTACATCCAAAGCTAAAAAAGAATAAACTAGATGTAATCTTAGATTTAGCCGAATCTGGATATGAGCTTGTTTTTCCAGAAGGATATTACAATCACTCTCTAAAAATTAACGGTAGAGAGAACGTAAAACTTAAGTTTAATAATTCTGCTTTTTCTGGTGTAGTAGAAGTGAGGAACTCAAATAACATCAATTTATTAGGAGATTTGATTTCTTATGTAAAGTTCTACACAAAAGAATCAAGTAATGTTAATTTAGATAATCTATACTTAAAGAGTAATACAGCGTTAAGTGGTAATAAAAAAAGAAATTTAGGATGTAGTATACATTCAGGATCCGAGAAAGTTAATATTAAAAAAATAGTCATAGAAGAGTTGGCTTCGGGTAAAGAATTAGGCAATGTAAAAGCTGCTTTTATATGTCATGGTCATAACAACGAACCTCAAAATATAAACGTAGATACCTTAATTGTTAAATCTTCTGATAGGCATGGAGTTTATTTAACAGGGAGTAAGTTGTCGTTTAATTATATTTCTATTGATAAATTTGGGTTAGGAGAAAGAAAAGATACTAACCCTATGGAAGGAGGAATTCAAGGAGAGCAATTCTTGTTTTCCGGATTGTGGATAAAAAACAGTTTTGACTCATCTATAGGTAAAGTTGTGATTAATAATAAAAATTCCGAAGGTGTTTATTCTATTAACTTTGATGTTGGAGAGTTTTTTAGACCTACTAAAATAGATTCTATCTTTTTAATTGATAACGATACAGATATAAAAGAAAGGATTTTAAAAAGATCTGGGGTAAAATACAAGTCTTTAATAAGACAAAATGATTAAAATACTTCATGTAGGAAAACCGGTTTCGGGCATTGCAGTATATATAGGTTTACTATGCCGAAATATAAACTCAGGTTTATTTATTAATCAAGTAACATGTGATGCGAGTTCAACCAATTTTAATCCTGTAAACTCAAAAGGAGAAGAAATTAAATTATACCACTTGCCTATAAAAAGAGAAATTAATCCGCTAAAAGATTTAAACGCTTTTTTTCGATTAAGAAGAATTATTAAAAACGTAAAACCAGATATTATTCATTGTCACAGCGCAAAAGCAGGTGTTATTGGTAGACTATCAGGAATTTTTTTTAACATACCTACGTTGTATACGCCACATGGATATTCTTACTTAAGTACTCAGAGTAAATTAAAAAGAAATCTATACATAGCTATTGAAAAAAGCTTTAGATATTTTAAACCCAAAGTTCTTGCTTGTTCAAATTCTGAAAAAGATAGGGTAGTTAAAGATTTAAAGTATGATAGAAATAAAGTTCTTTTATGGAGTAATTCAATTGAGCCTGTATTAGAAATTAAACAATCAGAGATATTAAGTAATTTACCTAAAAAGTTTATTTGCACAATAGGAAGGCCGTCTTATCAAAAAAATACCGAATTACTAATACAATCTATTCATGAGGCTAAAAAACAGTTGAACTCTATTCATTTGGTAGTTTTAGGGGTTGGATATCACTCTCCTAGCCTATCATCTGTTAATAAGCTAATAGCAGAATTAGATCTTCAAGAAAATATTACTTTAGTTCCCTGGTTAAAAAGAGAAGAAATGTTGTCCATTTTAGAGGCAAGTCTGTTTTTTGTTTCTTCTTCTAGATATGAAGGGTTGCCTTATGCTGTTCTTGAGTCATTGGTTTTGGGTAAACCTTGTTTATTAACGAATGTAGACGGCAACAAAGATTTAGTTAAAAACTCTTATAATGGTTTTTTGGTTAAAGAAAATTATAAAGAAATAAGTAGTATGATAATTGAATTGTATACTAAACCAGAGTTACTAAAATTGATGTCTAGTAATTCAAAAAAACTTTTTTTAGAAAAATTTTCTATCGATAAAAACATAAGAGAGTTAGAGAATATATATAAGAAAATATTAGAATAAGTTAAAGATTACTTTAAACCGATAGTGTTTTACAAAAAAAATAAATATTCGTTTTTAATAAAACCTTTGCAATTAATACTAGATTGTGTTTCAATTTTCTTGGTGTTATTTTTTATTGCTGATAGTAGGTTTTATAACATTGGATTTATTGTTTACACGCTATCTTTTTGGATAGCTACTAGCTTTATAATTAATTACTATCAATCGTATAGATATGTAAACGTATACAGAATAACGTCGTTAATTTTTAAGCAGATTGTAATATTTAGTTTCGGGTTCTTTGCATATTTTGGCATTTTTAAAGAAGGAGAAATAGTACATAATCAGTTTAATGTTTTGTTTTTTCTGCTCTTAACTACTTCTACATTAAAATATTTGTTTTTTTTTTCCATCAAACTTTATAGAATTAAGGGGAGGAATTATAGGAAAGCAATTGTTTTAGGATATAATGCTTCTTCAAAGAGGATCATAAAATTAATAAAGCAAAAAAAATCATACGGAATAAGATATCAAGGATATTTTACTAAAAAGCAAAAGAAAGGTAGGTTGGGCAATGTTAACGAAAGTTTTCATTATGCAACACAAAATCAAATTGATGAGATTTATTGTGCTATATCTGAGTTTAATAACAATGAAATTAAAGAAATAACAAAATTTGCAAACACAAATGATATAAACTTAAAACTGATACCAGACTTTGAGCAGCTTTATAGTAAAAATAGGAAGCCGCAATATTATGATAATGCTTTGATGGTAATACAGGTTGATAAGTTACCTTTTCAACACTTCGAAAATTATATAATTAAAAGAGTTTTTGATATTGTGTTTTCAATAGCAGTTCTTCTTGTTGTTTACAGTTGGCTTTACCCTATTCTTTGGGTTCTTATAAAGTTAGAATCTAAAGGACCTGTTATTTTTAAACAAAAAAGAGAAGGTTTGCATGGAGAAGAGTTTACTTGTTATAAGTTTAGATCTATGAAGATAAACAATAACAAAGAAGAGAAACATGCTTCCAAGAATGACCCAAGAATTACAAAAATAGGAGCTTTTATAAGAAAAACGAGTTTAGATGAAATGCCTCAGTTTATAAATGTATTAAAAGGAGATATGAGTGTAGTTGGGCCAAGACCTCATGTTAAATCATTTTCAAAAGAATACAAGCAAGAGGTTGATCTCGAAAACTATATAAAAAGATACGCTATGAAACCCGGAATTACTGGGTTAGCACAAGTTTCTGGGTATAGAGGTGAGGTAAAAGCCTATTCAGATATTAAAAATAGAATTAGAATGGATATCTTTTACATAGAAAATTGGTCTTTTCTTTTAGATGTAAAAATTATTTTAATGACAATTTTTAACGTATTTAAAGGAGAAGAGAAAGCATATTAATACAGTTTGAGAAAAATAATTACAGCATCTATTGTTATCTTTAAAGAAGACTTTGCCTTATTATCTAAGGCTGTTCAGTCTGTCTTAGGGAGTGATATGGTAGATACATTATTTATTATAGATAATTCTCCTAATAAAACTAAAGGCTTTACAAAAAACCAAAAAATAGAATACTTGTATCTAGGAAAGAATATAGGGTTTGGTTCGGGGCACAACACTATTCTAGAACGAATAAAAAACAAATCAGATTTTCACTTGATATTAAACCCTGATGCATATTTTGATAGTCAAATTCTAGGTGAATTAGTTTTTCAATTACAACAAAATAAAACACTTGCTTTAATATCACCAAAAGTATTATTCCCTGATGGTTCTTTTCAGAATTCGTGTAGACGTTATCCAACAATTCTGGAATTATTTTTAAGACGATTTCCTCTTTTTAAAAACTTATCTAAATCGGTAATTAATAGAGGAATTTATAAAGATAAAAATCTAGAAGAACCATTTGAAGCAGAGTATCTAACTGGTTGTTTTCATTTGTATAAAACAGAAGATTTAATTGCTATTAAAGGTTTTGATGAACGTTACTTTTTGTATATGGAAGATGTTGATATATGTAGAAAAATAGATGTAATAGGAAAACAAAAATTGTATTACCCCAAGGTTTACATCCACCATGTATTAAAAAAAGAATCTTCTAAAAAGTGGAAGCTTTTTATTCGGCATACAATTTCTGTAATTAAGTACTTTATAAAATGGAGTTTCTTCTTTAGAAAGAAAAATTAAAAATATATTTGCCCTACAAAATATCAATATGAATATACTCATTTTAGGCTCTGGAGGTAGAGAACACGCTTTTACAATGTCTTTAGTGAAGAGTGAAAAGGTTAAAAAAATATTTGTTGCTCCTGGAAATGCAGGTACACAAGAAATTGCAGTAAATATCTCTATCAATCCAACAGATTTTTTAGCTGTTAAAAGAGCAGTATTAGAGAATGCTATTGAAATGGTTGTTGTTGGTCCAGAAGCTCCATTAGTTGATGGGATTCATGATTTCTTTTTGCAGGATGAAAGCTTAAAAAATATTCCTGTTATTGGTCCTAAAAAAGATGGAGCAATGCTTGAAGGCAGTAAGGATTTTTCGAAGCAATTTATGATGCGTCATCAAATTCCTACAGCAAAGTATCAATCTTTTACAAAAGAAACACTTAAAGAAGGTTTTCTCTTTTTAGAAACTTTAGAGCCGCCTTATGTATTAAAAGCAGATGGCTTAGCTGCAGGAAAAGGAGTTTTGATTTTAAACTCACTAGAAGAAGCTAAGAAAGAGTTAGAAGAAATGCTAACAAATCAAAAGTTTGGAGATGCTTCTGCAACTGTTGTTATTGAAGAGTTTTTAAAAGGAATAGAATTGTCTGTTTTTGTGTTAACAGATGGTAAAAATTATAAAATTTTACCCTCAGCAAAAGATTATAAAAGAATTGGAGAGGGAGATCAGGGTTTAAATACAGGCGGAATGGGAGCTATTTCCCCTGTGCCTTTTGCTACTAATGATTTTTTAACCAAAGTAGAAGAGCAAATTGTTAAACCTACAATTAATGGTTTGCAAGAAGAAGCAATAGATTATAGAGGCTTTATTTTTATAGGATTGATGAATGTTAATGGAAATCCTTTTGTAATTGAGTATAATGTTAGAATGGGAGATCCTGAAACAGAGGTTGTTTTACCAAGAATAGAGTCTGATTTATATGATTTATTAGAAGGTGTAGCGCATCAGAATTTGAATGAAAAAGAATTAAAGATAAGCTCTAAAACAGCCGCTACAGTAATGGTAGTTTCTGGTGGCTATCCAGAATCGTATGAAAAAGGAAAGGAAATTCAAGGCTTAAAAGGTGTTCAGGACTCTATTGTTTATCATGCGGGAACTACACAAAAAGATTCTAAAACTATAACCAGTGGTGGTAGAGTAATGGCTTTTACTTCTCTTGGCGATTCAATAGAAGAAGCATTGGAAAAATCATATCAATCTATATCTAAAGTGCATTTTGAAAAAATGAACTTTAGAAAAGATATTGGTTTTGATTTGAAAAAAAAGTAATGGCAAAAAGTGTTTTATTTTACCTTTTCTAAGGTAAATGAAAACTCAGAACCTTCTCCGTATACGCTTTTAACCAGTATAATTTCATTATGAGCCTCTAAAATGTGCTTAACAATAGATAGTCCTAAGCCTGAACCACCTTGTTCTCGAGATCTACTTTTATCTACCCGATAAAAACGTTCAAACAAACGAGATAGATTTTCTTGTTTCACTCCTTCTCCGTTATCGATAACTTGAATTAAGAATTTATTTTCATTGTAAGAACTGACTCCAACAATAGTATGTCCATTAGGCCTTCCATATTTGATAGAATTAACTACAAGGTTAATTAATACTTGCTCTATTTTTTCAATATCTCCTCTTACAAAAACAGGATATTCGTAGTGTTGGTCAAATTGTAGACTGATATTCCTTTTTTTAGCCTTCATCTCCAGTAAGTCAAAAACATTTTGGATGAGCTCGATAATATTAAACCCTTCCTTGTTTAGCTTCATTCCTTCCGTTTCCAGTTTAGCAATCATATCCAAATCTTTCACCACAGCAACCAGCCTATCAACTCCTCTATTGGCTCTGTCTAAATATTTCTCTCTTATTGATTTGTTTTCAGCAGCGCCTTCAATAAGTGTTAACAAATATCCTTGTACCGTAAACAAGGGAGTTTTTAATTCGTGAGCAACATTTCCTAAAAAATCTCTTCTAAAAGAATCGCGTTCGGTCAACCCTTGAATTTCAACTCTTTTGCCTTCTACAAAATCTTTAACTTGTTTTGATAGTGTTTCTATATCGGTAGTAATAGAATCTCTTTTTAAATTAGTAGTATCTATAGATAAGTCTTTATATATTTTTTTAACACGTCTATAAATAAAATGCTCTGCTCTATATTGAATAATAAAAAAAGAAATAACGAAAATAACAACTCCAAATATGAGAAGCGAAATCCACTGTTTACTGTTAAAAAAAAGAGTATAAGAAAGAAGGGCAATACATACTGCAATGATAGTTAAGTAAAAAGCAGACCAAAGCGCAAAAGAATATGTTTTTTTAAAGCGCATGGAACAAAATTACTTATCTGTTCCTTCTAACACAAACTTGTAACCAACACCTTTTACTGTTTTAAAGTGGTGATCGCCTATTTTTTCGCGGAGTTTTCTTATGTGTACATCAATAGTTCTACCTCCAACAACAACTTCATTGCCCCAAACAGTATCTAGAATAGCTTCTCTTTTAAATACCTTTCCTGGCTTGGAAGTAAGAAGAGAAAAAAGTTCAAATTCTTTTCTAGGAAGAATTATTTTTTCATCTCCCTTAAAAACAACGTATTCTTCTCTATTTATAGTAATATCTCCTATTTCTGTTGCCGTTTCAGCAGAAGAATTGTCTGTTTTAAGCCTTCTTAGTAATGATTTAACTTTGCTTACTAAAACTTTGGGTTTTACAGGCTTGGTTATATAATCATCTGCACCTGCTTCAAAACCTGCAACCTGAGAGTAATCTTCACCACGAGCTGTTAAAAAAGCAATTACAACATTTTCTAAATTTTTAATATCCCGTATTTTTTCGCAAGCTTCAATACCATCCATCTCAGGCATCATAATATCTAGTAAGATTAAATGAGGCACAGCTCTCTTAGCCACTTTAATGGCTTCTAAACCGTTGTTTGCCGTAAAAACTTGATAGCCTTCTTGTTTAAGATTATAGCCAACAATTTCTAATATATCAGGCTCATCATCTACTAGTAGAATCTTAATGTCGTTGTTATTCATCGAGAAATGATTACTTATAATAAGTCCAAAAGTAAAAATATTTGTTCAATATGTATCATGGCTTAGTGAACATTTAATTTGATAACATTCTCTTAATCTTTGAGTAACGCAAGATTAATCTGTAAGTAACCTTTTTTTTACAAAACTCTTGGACTTTTGTAGCCGATATAAGGTTAAGAGATAGATACATGAAAAAAATTATTGTTTTATTACTATTACTAACGTTCCAATTAATATCGGCTCAATCGAAAGGAACGGTTAGAGGAGTTCTTACTGATAAGGAGATGAACAATGAGCCATTATCCTTTGCTAATGTACTTATAAAAGGAACAACTATAGGTATAACAACTGAAATGGATGGTTCTTATGAATTAAAACTAGAACCAGGCTCATATACAATTGTTTTTAGCTTCTTAGGATACAAAACTGTTGAAGTTCCATTTACATTGCAAGCAGGACAGACTAAAACAATCAATAGATTGATGGAAGCTTCTGAAGGTGTTGCATTGGAAGAGATAAAAATAAAAGCTACTGTCGGAAAAGAAAGTGAAAGTGCTTTATTAATCGAGCAAAAAAAAGCTGTGAATATTAAGGAAAGTATTGGTACGCAACAGCTTGAGAAGCTAGGTGTATCAAATGTTTCGGCTGCAACTACAAAAATTGCTGGAGTTTCTAAATCGGACGGTGCTGGTCAAATATATGTTAGGGGTTTAGGTGATCGTTATTTAACTACAACTCTGAACGGATTGCCAATACCTTCAGACAACATTGACAAAAAAAATATAGATCTAGGTTTATTTCCTACTAGATTTATAGAAAATGTTTCAATTAGTAAAACATTTTCACCTGATAATTCTTCAGATCAAGCTTCTGGTAATATAGACATCATCTCGAAAACCATAAATAAGAGAAAAGAGTTTGCATTAAGTTTTAGTAATGGTATAAACACCAATGCTGGTGATGTTTTTGGAGATTTTAAAGCGACGGCTGTTAATAGAGATATTAGTTTTGGGTTTTTTTCAAAACCTTATCAAAATAATAATTTACAAAGTGCTTTAGTAAATCAAAGCTGGAATCCGCAAACAATTGACGCTCCACTTAATTATTCATTTGGTTTTAATGCAGGAGGGTTTTTAGATGAAGAAGGTAAGTTTAGACTATATTTTAGTGGAGGCCAGTCAGTTAACCATGAGTATAGGGAAGGAGAGTTTAGATCGTTTGATCAAGGACAACTAAATGATATAGTTCCAGACAATGATAATAGATTTTGGAGAAGAACTGTTAATACAAGTGGGATATTGACTAGTCAGTATAAAATAAATAAAAACAATAAACTAAACTTAAACATTTTTTCTATTAGTAGGGTCTTCGAAGAAGTTTTTGAGGCTGGTAGAGAAGGAAACACTATCTATTTTGAGGAGTTATCACCTGCTTCTACAGGGAATCAATTTGTGAGAGATCAAAATCTTAAAAGTACTTTTTTAACTGTTACACAACTTTTAGGGTCACATAAGTTATCGGAGAATAATAATTTTGAATGGGCAGTAGGGTACAATATGTTAGTGGCTAATGAACCTAACCGAATTAGAAATGAAGTGAATATTATGAACGCTAGTTCTGGTTTTCCTGAAGGCCTAATTATATTGGCTAATCAAGGCGATTATCAGCAAAGTAAAAGGTCACAAGAAATATCTGATAACGAAGTGAATGGGCGTTTTAAAGATGCTATTGTCCTAAAAAAAGACGAAGATGATGAATCAATTTACTCAATAAAGTTTGGAGGGAGTGCTCGTTATAAAACTCGTGATTTCGCTTCCAAAGTTGATGGTTTTGATGAAGTTATTAGAGGTTCGATAAATCCCGCTTCAATCGATAATTTGACTGAAATTTTTACACAGCAGAATATAGATAATGGAATATTAAGGCAAACAAGTCAAGCTACTGATTTATATGATGGGACATTATTTTCTTATGGAGGGTTTTTAGATTTTGTTGGAGTGTTTAATCAATTTACAGCTCAATTAGGCTTACGTTATCAAAATGACGAAATTGATATAGACTATAATGTTCTTAATGCTCCTGGAGGCCGATTAGGAAGTATCGATAAGTCTTATCAACGATTTTACCCTGCAGTTAATTTGAAATACTCTTTTAATAATAAAGCGGCAATTCGTTTTGCAGGTAGCTTAAGTCAAACATTACCAGAATTTAAAGAGATTGCCCCTTTTGAATATGTTCCTCCAGTTGGTCAAAGAGTATCTGGAAATCCTAGATTGGAAGCATCAAGGAACATAAATCTAGATTTAAAGTTTGAGTTTTTTCCTTCAAGTGAGGAGTTATTATCTATCACTACCTATTTTAAAAACATTAAAGATCCAATTAATATGACTATTAGGACTGGAGGAGATGGGCAAGTTATGTCATTTTTTAATACAGGTGATAATGCAAGGATTTTTGGAGTTGAACTAGAAGGTAGGTTGCATATAATAAAACAACAAGATGATTCACCAAATCTAAAAATAGGAGGGAATCTCTCTTATGTTAATCACAAGCAAGATTTGAAATCAAACGGATTAAATTTCAATGGTCAGCCAAGAACATTTCAATATAGGGGTCTTACTAAGATAGGCCTTGAAGGTGCTTCAGATTGGACAGCTAATCTAGCAATTACTTTTAATTCTGGAAAAGAGTTTCCTTTTGAAACCACTCTAGCAGCAAACTATGCCTCTGATAGAATTTTTGCTCTAGGAGCTACTAGAAACCAACTACAATCTAATGTTTTTTTTAATGGAGAGATTATCGAAAAAGGAGTTGTTGTGTTAGATTTTATTATGAGAAAAGATATTAGCAAACGTTTAAGTATTAATGCTTCTGCTAAGAACTTATTAAACCCTGTTATACGCAGATACCAAAATGTTTCTGCAGAACCTGCTGTTTCTTCTGCAATTACAAGACAAACAGTGTTAACATATACAAGGGGAGTTAATGCTTCCGTAGGAATAAATTATAAATTTTAAATCAAACTAAATTAAAACAAATGAAAACGTTGAGAAAATTTTTAGCTTTAGCCATCACAGCTAGTTTGTTATTCACATCTTGTGATGATGATGATAACACCCAATTTCCACCAGCAGGTAATTTTACTGGTACTATTACTGCTGATTTAACTCTGGATCCAAGTCAGCAATATACACTTACAGGTGCTGTATTGGTTGCTTCTGGAGTTACATTAACAATTCCTGCAGGAACAGAGATTGTATCTAATGTAGGTACTGAAAACTATCTAGCAGTATTGCAAGGTGGTAGTATAGACATTCAAGGTACTGCTGCAAATCCTGTTATAATGCGTTCAAATGGTGTAGCAGGATCTTGGGGAGGCTTATTACTTTGTGGTAATGCAACAACTACAGAAGGAGTTAATGCCACTGCAGAGGTAGGAGGTCTTGTCTATGGAGGAACTACAGATAACGATTCTTCAGGAAGCATTGATTATTTAATTATTAGAGATGCTGGAGCTCAAATCAATACAAATTCTCAATTTAATGGACTTACTTTGTATGCAGTAGGTTCTGGAACTACTATTGAGAATATTGCTATAATTAATGGGACTGATGATGGAGTTGAATTCTTTGGAGGAACAGTTTCCGTTAGTAATATCTATTTAGAAAATAATGAAGATGATGCTATTGATTGGACAGAGGGATGGAATGGAACGATAAACACGGCTTATGTTACAAATACGATCTCAGGATTTTCGACTGCTATTGAAGCTGATGGTCAAAATAATAATCCTACAATTAACAACTTAACTGCAATATCTTCTACAGGTGGATTGGCAGTGCAAATCAAAAATGCATCTGGCGCAACTATTAATGGTTTTTCTGCAACAGGGTTTGATGATTTATTTGATTTCCCTGGTACTTCTACAGCTACTGCATTACAGATTGACAATGCAGACGCAGATACTGCAAATGATGCTGTATATGCCTCTTCAAACACAAATTCAAGTTCTTTTTCATGGGCAACAAGTACTGATATTGTAAACAATCAATTGCCAAGTAATATTACTGCTGATGTTACTTTAGATGCAAGTGTACAATATACTATAAGTGGTCCTGTATTAGTAAATAGTGGAGCTACTTTAACTATTCCTGCAGGAACAGTAATTGTTTCAGAATCAGGAACAGCAAATTATTTAGCGGTGTTACAAGGTGCTGGTATAGATATTCAAGGTACTGCTGCAAATCCAGTAGAGATGCGTTCATCAGATGGTAACGCATGGGGAGGTTTATTACTTTGTGGTAATGCAACAACTACAGAGGGAGTTAATGCTACTGCAGAAGTAGGAGGTCTTGTTTATGGAGGAACTACAGATAATGATTCTTCAGGAAACATTGATTACTTAATTTTAAGAAATACAGGAGCTCAAATTAATTCAGACTCTCAATTTAATGGCTTAACGCTTTATGCGGTAGGATCTGGTACTACTATTGATAACGTTGCTGTTATTGATGGTGCTGATGATGGAGTTGAATTCTTTGGAGGTACAGTATCTGTTACAAATTTTTATGCGGAGAACTTAGAGGATGATGCTGTGGATTGGACAGAAGGATGGAATGGTACATTAACAAATACTTTTGTTAAGCATACAATCAATGGATTCTCTACAGCTATAGAGGCTGATGGAGTAAATAACAATCCAACGTTAGTAAACTTTACAGCTGTTTCTACAACAGGAGGTTTAGGAATTCAAATCAAAAATGCATCTGGAGCTACAATAAATGGATGTACATTAACAGGGTATGGTACTAAATTCGATTTCCCTGGTACTTCTACTACTACTGATTTACAAATTGATAGTGCAAATGCAAATGAAGCTACTACATACAATACATCTACTACTGTAGAAGCGGACTTTAACTGGGTAAACCCTGCAGTTGCTAGACAATAAATGTAAAGCAGATAAAAATCTTTTTTATAAAAACGCCTCATTTTTTGAGGCGTTTTTTGTATTTAATTGGGATATCTCTTTTTTAACTTAAGTTAATAGGTGCACGTTTTTATGTTCTTTAATTTTAAGAAATTAAAAAAGTTAACTATGAAAAAAACATTACTCATTCTATTTATCATTTTCTCTAGTACAAGTACTTTTTCTCAAATAATAGAAAGAGGTTATAATGCTAGAAATTTAGGAAGCTCATTCACTGAAGCGCAAAATATATTTTGTAATGGAAATCCATCAGCATCAGGAACTGATTATGAATTAAATGTTTATACATTTGATCAATTTCAAACCCCTCTTCAAGAGAATACTTTATACGAAACAATTGATGAAGATGATAATATTAGATATATTTATGTAATTAGTCAACGAAGTAACCCTTTCAGTGATAGAGATGGCTTTCCTGCTGCTAGCGTTAATATAATTGAGTTTATATGTCCAGATGGAAATAGTAATCAGGATAATAGTAATCCAAATGACATTATTGAAATAGGTTATATTGCTAGAAATTTAGGTAATGATTTAAGTTCAGCACAATTTGAGTATTGTAGTAATGCTAACAAAAGTAATGCGGGGCAAAGATATCAGCTAAATGTTCGATCTAATCAAAGTGCTTCTCGTCTTGAAGTAGGATCATTTTATAGGCAAATTACTGAAGATAACCAAGTAAGGTATGTATATATTGTTGGATTTAATACAAGTGTATTTGCAGATAGAGATTTGTACGATATAAATGAGTTTACTGAACAACCCCTTAATTTTAGCTGTGACTATGATGGAGATGGAATCGATTACGTAAATGATAATTGTCATGATGTGTATAACCCTGATCAGGCAGATTTTGATCAAGATGGGCAAGGTGATGCTTGTGATAATGAAGATGATCGGGATTTTGATAATGACGGAATTAGAAACCATGATGATATATGCCCAAATGAAGCTGGACCAGTTTCTAACAACGGTTGTCCTGGGTTGCCCGATTTTATTGTTACAAAAATCAAAGTAAATAATAAAGTTGCACCAAATCTTGCTTTAAAGAAGAATTCACAAAATGACTTCTGTATCGAAGTTAAAAATCAAGGAAATGTAGAAGGTGCTATTAGCCGCGTAGAATTAATATTAGCTAATGGTACAGATTTAGTTAATGCTCCAATAGTAGCAAATCTTATGTTAATACACAATTCTTCGATTATTATGCCCGATAAAACATTAGAAGTGTGTTCGGGTCTATATCTTGGCGAAAACTACTCAGGAAATACCTTGTCAAGATATACCATGATTCATGCGATAATTCATTCTTCTATGGAAGAATCAAATCAAGATAATAACCATTCAATTGAACAACTTAATACTACCAGCCTAAGAACCGAATTCCCTAAAGTAATACTCGATTTAGAAGATTTTTCTAGAATAACTGTAAACAATAAACAGGAAGAAAAAGAAGCCTTGAGTCAATTGAAAAAGGGTAAATTATACCTAATAAAAGGCAAGCGAGATGCCCAAAAAATTCTAATAGAAGAGTAAATAGTTTATTGAGGTGGACAAAAGCAGGCTAAATGCCTGCTTTTTTATTGTTAACCATAAGTTAAATATAAGTAAGACAAATAGTTTTCATTTTATTTCTATATTGTGCGCCTCAACAATAAATATTATATCTTATGAAGAAAAATTACTTTTTTACTTTTTTATTAACGCTACTTTTTGCCTCAATTACTTACGGGCAATTAGTTATTAATGAAGTTGATGCAGATCAAGCAGGTACAGATACTTCAGAATTTATCGAACTAAAATGGACGGCGAACACCTCTTTAAATGGTTATGTTGTTGTATTATTCAATGGAAGTTCAGACACTAGTTATGCTGCTTATGATTTAGATGGTTACTCCACCGATGCAAATGGATTTTTTATATTAACAACAACCTCACAGGCTACTGCTTCAGATATTGATATGGGAGCAGATAACACCTTGCAAAACGGAGCTGATGCAATTGCTATTTATCAAGCTGATGCAAGTGATTTTCCTAACGGAACAGCTGTTTCAGATAGAGGCTTAATTGATGCAATTGTTTACGGAACAAATGATCCTGATGATACAGGTTTATTAACAGCTTTTGGACTATCTGTTCAGTATGATGAAGGCTTAAATGGAAATAAAGATACTGAGTCAATACAAAGGCATACAGATGGAACGTATCAAGTTTTGGCCCCTACTTTTAGAGCAGAAAACAATACTTCTTCAGCTGCAGGATTATCAATCACTTCTCCAAGAGAAAATCAGATATTTAATCCAGAAACAACTGCTGTAGATGTTTCTTTTACTGTCGATAATTTTAATGTAGCTTCTGGCGGTACAGGAGATGGATATATTGTGTATTCTATAGATAGAGGAACTCCAGTTGATAAGTTTGACACGAGTGATATTACTTTTGATAGTTTAACAGAAGGAGAACATTCAGTAGTAATTGAATTAGTTGATAATGGAGGAAACTCTCTATCTACACCAGTAACCGAAACTGTTTCTTTCACAATTGCGTCTTATACACAAGTAGCAGACTTATCAGCATTAAGAGCGGGTACTGAAGGAGAGTATTACGAGTTAACAGGAGAAGTAGTTTTGACATATGCTCGTAGTAGCAGGAACCAAAAATATATTCAAGACAGAACAGCGGGAATTTTAATTGATGACAGCTCTGGTAATATAACAACTAGTTATAACGTTGGAGATGGAATTACAGGAATTAGAGGAGTTCTTGGTTCATTTAGAGGTATTTTACAGTTTGTCCCTCAAACAGACCCTGGAGCACCTTCATCTACAGGAAACAGAATCACTCCAGAGATTGTTACATTGGCAGACTTTGAAGCAAATTCAGAAAATTACGAGTCAGAATTAATTGAAATTCAAGACGTAACTTTTACTGATGCAGGAAGCACATTTGCAGCAAGTACAAGTTATGATATTACTACTGGAGCTACAACATCTACTTTCAGAACTAATTTTTCAGAAGCAGATTATATTGGAGAAACTATTCCTACAGGTTCTGTAAATTTAACTGTATTTGGAGCAGAATTTGATGGAGATCCACAGGTAATAGCAATTGATTTAGGCGGAATTGTATTAGGTGTAAAAATAGATGATATAAAAGGTTTTTCTGCTTATCCAAACCCAGTAATAAACCATACAGTTTCTATTACTAGCAATTCTTCGGATACCAAAACAATTGTTTTATACAATGTTCTTGGTAAAGAGGTTTTTAATCAAAAAGTAAACGGATTGACCAACACAATTGATGTTTCAAAAATTCAATCAGGGATATACATTCTTAAAGTAACTCAAGGAGATAGTATATCTACTAGAAAATTAGTAATTCAATAAAACTAAATTCTTTAGTAATAATTAAAAGCCTCAATTTAATTGAGGCTTTTTTGTATTTTGCTAAAAAAATTGTAATGATTCAAACAAAGTCTTTAGAAAACATTTTGTTTCTAGATATAGAAACGGTTTCTAACTATGAAAACTGGTCAGTTCTTTCAGATCACGAAAAAGAATTGTTTGATAAAAAAACAGCATACCAAAGAAAAGAAGAAATTACTCCAGAAGATTTTTACGAAAGAGCAGGCATTTGGGCAGAGTTTGGAAAAGTGGTATGCATCTCTGTAGCCTATTTTACCAAAAATGAAAACGGTAGACAACTTAGAGTTACCTCTTTTTTTGGTTTTGACGAAAAGAAAATTTTAAAGGAGTTTGCCGAGTTGTTGCAAAATCATTTTGATAAAAAAGATCATGTGCTTTGTGCTCATAACGGGAAGGAGTTTGATTTTCCTTTTTTAGCTAGAAGAATGATCGTTCAAGGCATCTCACTTCCCAAAAAATTAAATTTGTTTGGTAAAAAACCATGGGAAATACCTCATTTAGACACCATGGAATTATGGAAGTTTGGAGATTACAAACATTATACATCTCTCGAGCTGTTAACTTTCCTACTTGGCATTCCTTCTCCAAAAGAAGAAATTGATGGAAGTAATGTAGCTAGCGTATTTTATAAAGAAAAAAATCTTAAAAAAATAGCTGATTATTGTGAAAAAGACACAATCGCGGTAGCTCAGATTCTTCTACGTTTTACAGGCCAAGAATTACTAAACGAAACTGAAATTATTAGAATATGAAAAAACCGAGCCAGGGGGCTCGGTTCTTCAGATAATTAAGATCGGGGAAAATCTTAAAATCTCAACATAAATATATGTCATTATGAAGACATGACTAACGGTGTAAAAGTACACTTAGATAATATACCAGTCAATCCCCGAAAACAGTGAAATTTTTCCCTCACGGTTTTCAGTGAATTGAGAATGAAAAAATGCATTTAAATATCTGAAAAACAATTGTTTGTGATTTTAAATAATCAGTACTTATTGGTTTGTGTGAATTTTTACTGTATTAGAAGAACGTCAAAGATTGCTAATTATACTTTTTTATACTTAATTTAATCGTTGAATTAAGTTTAGATATAAATTCTACCTTTATAAAAACTCTTCATGTTAGCGGTTCGTAATCTTACTATATCATTTTCTGATGCAGAAAACAAAAACACAGTAGTTAAAAACCTGTCTTTTTCACTTTCTAAAAATAAAATACTCGGAATTGTAGGAGAATCAGGTAGTGGTAAATCGGTAAGTTCATTGGCTATATTAGGGCTTCTTTCAAAGAAAGCATCTGTTGAAGGAGAAATCCTTTTTGAGGGAGAGAATCTACTTAATCTTACAAACAAAAAATTTCAAGAAATTAGAGGAAGAAAAATTAGCATGATTTTTCAAGAACCGATGAGTTCATTAAATCCTACCTTACAATGTGGATATCAAGTGTCGGAAGTATTAAAAAGACACACTCAACTATCTAAAAAAGAAATTTATAATGAGGTTATAGAGTTATTTAAAAAAGTAAAATTACCTAGGCCAGAGCAAATTTTTTCTTCATATCCACATCAAATTAGTGGAGGGCAAAAACAACGAATAATGATTGCAATGGCTTTGGCGTGTAAGCCCAAACTACTTATTGCAGATGAACCTACAACGGCTCTGGATGTTACGGTGCAAAGAGAAATTTTACAATTGTTAAAAGAGTTGCAAGAAGAAAACGAAATGGCTATTTTATTTATCTCGCATGATTTGGCATTGGTTTCGGAAATAGCCGACGAAGTGCTTGTTATGTATCGTGGAGAATTAGTAGAAAAAGGTACAGCGAGAGAGCTTTTTACAAATCCCAAAAAAGAATATACCAAAGCATTATTGTATGCAAAACCGTCTTTGAACGAACGATTAAAGAAACTGCCTACTGTGGCAGATTTTACAGAAGATTATTTTAAAAAAGAGGTTTTTGATAAAGAAGAAAGAAAAAAGTTTCATAAAAAATTATACAGTAAAGAGCCGATACTAGAAATTAAAAATTTATATAAAGAATTTATAAGTGGAGGTTCTTGGTTAAAGAAAGGAACTATCATAAAAGCAGTAGATGTAGTTTCTATTAATATTTATGAAGGAGAAACTTTAGGTTTGGTAGGAGAATCAGGATGTGGTAAAACAACTTTAGGGAGGACTATCCTACAACTAGAAAAAGCAACATCGGGTCAGATTTTTTATAGAAAAAAAGATGTTACGAAGTTATCAAATAGTGAGTTAAAAAACTTTCGGAAAGACATTCAAATTATCTTTCAAGATCCTTTTTCATCACTTAACCCCAGAATAACAGTAGGAGAAATGATCATAGAACCAATGCAGGTTCATAAAATACTCAAAACAAAATCAGAGCGAAAAGACTATGTGTTGCAACTACTAGACAAGGTAGGCTTGAGTTCTGCTTTTTATAACAGATATCCGCATGAGTTTTCAGGAGGACAAAGACAACGAATAGGAATTGCTAGAGCCTTAGCATTACAGCCTAAAATTATCATTTGTGATGAGTCAGTATCTGCACTTGACGTTTCTGTGCAAGCACAAGTTCTGAATCTACTTAATCAACTTAAACAAGAATTTCAGTTTACCTATTTGTTCATTTCACATGATTTATCCGTTGTAAAGTTTATGTCAGATCGATTGGCAGTTATGAATCAAGGAAAAATAGAAGAATTAGGAGAAGCAGATGCTGTTTATGAAAACCCAAAAAAAGAATACACTAAGAGGTTGATTGAAGCAATTCCTAAAGGGTTATAAGATAAGTTTTCTAGCCTCATTGTTAAATAGTATATTGCAGTCCGAAAAGGAAGACATTTATTTATGAAGATTATTGTGCCGATGGCAGGTGTTGGATCTCGCTTGAGACCTCATACACTAACGATTCCTAAACCGTTAACGGTAATTGCAGGAAAACCAATTGTTCAAAGATTAGTAGAAGACATAGCAGCTGTTGTAAAACAGCAAATAGATGAAATAGCATTTATAGTAGGTCCGCCAGAAAAAGGATTTCCTGCAAACACAAGAGAAAAATTGTTGAATATTGCCACTCAATTAGGAGCAAAAGGTTCTGTATACGTTCAGGAAGAAGCTCTAGGAACGGCCCATGCAATTTACTGTGCAAAACAATCATTAACAGGGCCTTGTGTAGTAGCCTTTGCAGATACATTATTCAAAGCAGATTTTACCCTTGATAGTAAGGCAGATGGAGCTATTTGGGTTAAAAAAGTAGAAGATCCAAGAGCGTTTGGAGTTGTTAAACTTCAAGATGGATATATCACGGATTTTGTAGAAAAACCTCAAGAGTTTGTATCAGACTTAGCTATTATTGGGATTTATTACTTTAAAGATGGAGACAAGTTATTACATGAAATCAATTACTTAATAGATAATGATATACGACCATCTGGAGAGTTTCAACTAACAGAAGTGTTAGAATCTTTAAAAGAGCAAGGAGCAAAGTTTGTTCCGGGGCAAGTAGATGTTTGGATGGATTGTGGAAAGAAAGATCCAACAGTAGATACAAATAAGCAAATATTGCGTTTTGCTCAAGAAAAAGGACAAAATTTAGTACATGATTCTGTTATTTTGGAAAATTCAGAAATTATACAACCATGCTATGTTGGTTCTAATGTTATATTGAAGAATACAAAAATAGGTCCTTTCGTTTCTCTAGGTGAAAACAGTATTGTAGAAAACTCAACAATAGAAAATTCATTAATTCAGACAAATGTTTTGATTAAGAATGCACGCTTAGAAAATGCAATGATTGGAAACCATGCTAAATTTGATGGAAATTTCACTTCTGTAAGTATTGGAGATTATACTGAGTTAACATAATAGCATAATAATGAAAAGAGTTATTCTCCTTATTGTACTATTTCTGGGGTTTAATTCTTTTTGTTTTTCGCAAGACAGCATTCCTGTAAGCAAAGATGTAGGTGAAGAGAAAAACCTGCAATTTCAAGAGTTTTTTTTTAAAGCGCTATCAGAAAAAGCAATTCGAAATTATCAAAAAGCAATTCTGTATTTAGAAAAATGCAATGAAATTCTTCCAGGAAACACTACTGTTTTTTTTGAATTTTCTAAGAACTATTATCTTTTAGGTAGGAATCAAGAAGCTAAATTATACGTTAATAAAGCACTGGAAAAAGACAGTAAAAATTACTGGATGCTTCTCCATTTAATTGAGATTTTAAAAAAAGAGAAAAATTTTAAAAGAGCAATTAAGCTACAAAAGCAATTAGTTAAAGAAAAACCGAATAAGCAAGAAAACTTAGTTTATCTGTATTTACAAGATGAAGATTATGACAACGCCTTACGTTTAATGCTGAAAATGGAATCAGAAGTAGGGCTCTCTGATAATCTGAAAGAGATTAAGGAAAGATTATTAAAAGTAAATGATAATAGAAATATTTCTGTTAAGAAGAAATTGACAACTTTACAAGATTATATTGTTGATTTTGAGAGCAATAACAGTTTAGAAGTTTTGTTTGAACTATTAAATTTGGCAGAAAAAGAAAACAGCAATGTATTTTATCAATACACAGAAAAAGGTCTTTCTTTATTTCCTGTACAACCTTTGTTGTATGTGTACAGAGCAAAAGCATTAAATCAAAAAAATCAATATCAAAAAGCAATACAAGTACTTAAAACTGGCTTAGATTTTGTTGTTGATAATCCAAGTGTGTTAAATGAATTTTATAAAGAATTGGCAAATTCGTATAAACTTTTAGGTAATACAAATAAGTACAAGGAGTTTCTAGAGAAGATAAAATACAATGATAAATGAAAAGAATAGAAGTTGTAGCATTAATTGTTCTTTTACTATTTCTTGCCGGGTGTAAGTCTACTAAAAATAGTGTTGTGACTGAAAAAACAAATTTAGGAAAACTATCAGCTAAAAAAATCATTAAAAAGCATGAAGCTAGTAAGTTTTCTGCAAAGACAATAGAAGCGAGATTAAAAGTAGCTTATTCTAGCTATAAAGAAGGGAAAAAGAGCAGTCAGAGTTTAAGTGTACGATTGTATATTCAAAAAGACGCTACTATTTGGTTAAAAGGAAGTAAAATCATTAGTGCCTTTAAGGCAAAAATCACACCCAATTCTTTTAGTTTTTATTCTCCAATTACCAAAGAATATTTTACAGGAGATTATACTTTTCTAAAAGAACTATTAGGAGTTGATATCTCATTTACTCAACTACAAAGTTTGTTTTTAGGAGAGAGTGTTTGGGATTTGCGTAGCCAGAAGTTTATGGCAGAAATAGAAGGAAAATCATACAAACTTACTCCCGAAAACCAAGAAGCTATTTATTCCATTTTTTTCTATTTTCATCCCACAAGCTTTAGATTGAAAAAACAGGTGCTGAATGATAATAACAATAGTTTAAAATCTTTAGAGATTTTTTATCCGAATTATATCAGTAAGAACAATCAACTTTTTCCACAAAAAATTAGCATTAACGCTTCTGAAGGGCGTAATAATACTTTTATTGACATAGATGTTCGCTCAATAGAAATTGATGTTCCTGTATCAATGCCATATGAAATTCCCAAGGGCTACAAACGAATTGATTTTAGCAAATAAATGAAATTAAAAAAACATACTTTTTTAGGGTTTCTTCTTCTTTTGCTAAGTTTCAAGATTTCAGCACAACAATCTACTCGTAAAGAGTTAGAGGCGCATCGTAAAAAATTACAAAAAGAGATTCAACAGGTAAATAAGCTTTTGTTTGATGCACAAAAAAGAGAAAAGAATATATTAGAAGATCTCAAAGACTTAAACAAAAAGATTGAGATTAGAGAGCGTTTAATCAATACAATTAGGTTAGAAACTAAAGCACTCATCAATGAAATTGAAACGAATGAAAAACAATTACAAAAATTATCAAAAGAACTGAAAAAGCTAAAAAGTGATTATGGAGCGATGATTTACAAATCGTATAAAAGCAAGTCTTTACAAAATCGTACGTTGTTTTTGTTATCTTCAGAAAGCTTTTATCAAGCTTATAAAAGGCTTCAATACATGAAGCAATATGCCTCATATCAAAAAAAACAAGGAATTCGGATTCAGCAAAAAACATACGCATTAAACCAACTAAAAGATTCTTTACTTGTTCAAAAACAACAAAAAAATACGTTATTAACGTCAGAAATTAAAGAAAAAAATCAGATTGAATCTGAAATGAAAGAGCAAGAAAAACTAATGGCTCAAATTAAAGAGAAAGAAGATTTTTATAAAATAGAACTTAAGGAAAAACAGCGCGAGGAAAAAACCATTATTGCAAAAATTGATCGATTAATTAAAGAAGAAATCCGTAAAGACAATGCAAAAGCAGGCTCAAAAAGTTCCACAAGTTTTACGTTAACACCAGAAACAAAAGCACTAGCTCTACGGTTTGAACAGAACAAAGGAAGATTGCCATGGCCTGTAGAAAACGGTTTGATTGTTAGGCGTTTTGGATCTCAGCCACATCCTACTTTAAGAGGAATTACAATTCAAAGTACAGGATTGCATATTGTAACGAATAAAAATGCAGATGCAGAATCTATTTTTAACGGAGAGGTTTTGGCAGTATTAACGCTTTCTGAAGGAAAAAAATCAGTAATGGTTCGTCATGGAAACTATATTACGGCCTATAATAATTTAGAAGAAGTGTATGTAAATAAAGGCGATGAAGTAAGAACGAATCAGGTCTTAGGTAAAATATTTACAGACAAAATTACAGGCAAAACTAAGCTAGTTTTTGTTCTTTTTAAGAATAGGCAACGTTTAAATCCGCTAGATTGGATTGCAAAGCGTTAAGACGACTTACTCAAATAATGCTTTTAATTCAGTAGCTTCGTTAGGTTTCATTTTTCCAGCTAAAACTAAGCT
Organism: Bacteroidia bacterium; assembly: GCA_030428865.1. Taxonomy (GTDB): domain Bacteria; phylum Bacteroidota; class Bacteroidia; order Flavobacteriales; family Flavobacteriaceae; genus Polaribacter. The sequence continues at coordinate 72,279 of JAUIEK010000004.1, forward strand.
TAACTGTTTTCTTCTTAAAGCGCCCGCATAGCGTTCTTTTTCCAAATCTGTTTCGGGAGTAATTTGAGGTATTTCTACAGGTTTTCCTGTTTCATCAACAGCAACAAAAGTGTAAATACCTTCGTTAACCTTCGTTTTATTTCCAGATTGACGATCTTCTATCCATACATCTACATAAATTTCCATAGAAGACTTAAATGCTCTAGAAACCTTTGCCTCTACAGTAACAACGCTACCAACAGGAACAGATTTATTAAACGCTACATGATTTACGGATGCAGTTACCACAATCCTTCTAGAGTGACGCCTTGCTGCAATGCTACAAGCTCTGTCCATTCGAGCTAATAACTCACCACCAAACAAGTTATCTAAATAGTTTGTTTCTCCTGGTAAAACCAAATCAGTTAGCACAGTTAAAGATTCACTAGGTGTTTTGGGTCTCATCTGTAATTTTTTTAACAAAGATAAGAACTAGCCATACAAGAAGGGGTAAAGTAGAAAAAAGAATTTTACTCAGAAGCGGTTACAAAAAGCCAAGCCTCTCTAGCGTCTGCTTTTCTAATAACTTTTAAGCTTTCGAGTGCATCTTGTTCATTCGCATAACTATCATATACAACTTGAGTTAGCCCCCACTTATTTTTTCCTAGAATATATGCAGAGTTATAACCTTTTCTTTTAAGTTGATTTACTTTTTTATGGGCATTTTTCTCAAACTCAAAAGCTCCTGCAACAACATGGTAAGATTTGTGTTTTTTGGTAACATTCAGTTCAATAGTAGGCAAAGGATTGTCAATAGTAAATGTAGCTGACTGAATTTTATTTTGCAGCATTTCTTGTTGCTTAACGTACTGTTTTTCCTGTTGTTTGTCTTGATAACCAACCCAACCTAACCCTGATAGAGTTAGTAAAATAGCAGCTGTTGCAGCATATTTTATGAACGCAGGAACTCCAGAAGATTCCTTTTGTTTAGGTATTAAAGTTGGTTGAGCATTAGCCCGTATTATTTGAGGTTTTTTATAAGTACTTAAGCCAAAGGAAGAAGGCAAATAATTTACAGATGTTTGAGGAGTGAACTCAATTTGATTCTCTTCATTTAGTTGGAAACTTCCAACTTTTTCAAGGAAAAGCGCGCCACTTTTTAACTGAGTTATCCACTTTTTAACTGTATTGGTAATTAATATATTTGCTTCATTCTGCGAGATATTTTCAGCAATAGCAACTTCATTCGTAAGTAGCCCGTCATTATTGGTCAAATTACTATTAAAACCTAATTCCTTCGTGGGTGGATAAAAAGAATGATCAGCATCTATTCTAGCATTAATAGTATTTGTAATTAATCCTCCAAAATTGGGTATAATTACACAATCATATCGGTAAAGCAATGCTTGTATGTAGTTTTGCAGCTGCATATAACAAAGATAATAATTTTAGAAAACGTTATAGATAAAGTTGAAAAATTAATTATCAGCACTAAATTTGTAGCATAGAAAACCAAAAAATTGTTTGATTGAGAGAAGAAAGGTTACTAGCTATTTTACGGCTGCAAAAAACAAAATCTGTTGGAGATATTCTGGCTAAAAAACTAATAGCCGCTGTTGGTGATGTAGAACAAATTTTTAGAGAATCTATTCAAAACCTGATTAAAATTGATGGTGTTGGTAGTGCTGTTATAAAAGCGTTACAAGATAATTCTGCCATAAAAATTGCAGAGAAAGAACTAGCTTATTTGCAAAATCAGAAAATAAACTATTCTTATTTTTTAGATGATGATTATCCGTATCTCTTGAAACACTGTGTAGACGGACCGATTTTGTTTTTTCACGAAGGATCTATTGATTTTACTAATGATAGAATTATTTCTATTGTAGGAACGAGAAATATAACCTCTTATGGAAGAGAAAGGTGTCAAGAAATAATTAGTGATTTAACGCCTTACAATCCTGTTATTATTAGTGGTTTTGCATACGGAGTAGATATTGAATCACATAAATCGGCAATTAAAAACAATTTGCAAACAATTGGTGTGTTGGCGCATGGGTTTGAGCAAATCTACCCAAAATCTCACAAAAAATATGTTCATGAGGTTATGAAAAATGGAGGTTTTATAACCGAGTTTTGGCATAATGAAAATCCGTTACGAGAGAATTTTTTGAAACGAAATAGAATTGTTGCAGGGTTGGCTAATGTTACCATTGTTGTAGAATCTGCAGAAAAAGGAGGTAGTTTAGTTACTGCAGATATTGCAAACTCGTATAGTAGAGATGTGTTTGCTATACCAGGAAAAACTACAGATGTGTTTAGTAAAGGATGTAATAATTTAATACGAGACAATAAAGCTCATTTATTAGATTCTGCTGAGACGATTGTAAAAATGTTAAACTGGGATAGCTCATCTGAAAAAGGAAAATCGATTGCAAAAAGACCTCCAATTGACCTGAATGAAAATGAACAGAAAGTTTATATATACTTGCAAGAAAACGGAAAACAGCTACTTGATGTAATTTCTTTGGCTTGTAGTATTCCTATTCATGAACTGTCTTCAATTCTTTTACAAATGGAATTAAAAGGCATTGTTAAACCATTGCCAGGAAAATTATTTGAAGTTTAATCTTTGTAAACACATTAATAAATCATCAAATAAGCTTAGATTTTTTTCAGAATCTCCAACGCTTTAGTTACATTGTCAATGTTCTTAAACGTGATTAACAAGCGCAATCCTTTTTGCGTTTTCTTTTCTTTAATAGTACATTTTTCAGGATTATTTTGCACAAATTGTAATACTTGACTAAACGTTTTTGTTTGGTAGTAAGAACTTTGCTGATCTGCTATAAAATAACCAATCAGTCGTTTTTGTTTTAGTACCAACTTTTCAATCCCTAATTGTTTTGCAATCCATTTCAATTGAACACTCGTTAACAAATCTTCAGCAGGTTTAGGAAGCTTCCCAAATCTATCTCGTAGTGTTATTTCAAATTGCTTTAATTCTTCATCTTTAGATAAAGTAGCAAGCTGATTGTATAAGTTTAAACGTTCTGTAATGGAATTGACATAATCATCAGGAAAAAGTAACTCAAAATCTGTATCAATTTGGATGTCTTTTACATACTCTTTTTTATTTTTTGAGTCAGCTTGATATAACTCTTTAAACTCATCTTCTTTAAGTTCTTCTATTGCCTCACTTAGTATTTTTTGATATGCATCAAACCCAATATCATTAATAAAACCACTTTGCTCACCACCTAATAAATCTCCAGCACCTCTAATTTCTAAATCTTTCATGGCAATGTGGATTCCACTTCCTAAATCAGAAAATACTTCTAAAGCCTGTATTCGTTTTCTAGCATCATCCGTCATCATGTGATAGGGTGGAGTAATAAAATAACAAAAGGCTTTTTTGTTAGAACGACCAACTCTACCACGCATTTGATGTAAATCTGATAAACCAAAATTATTGGCGTTATTTATAAAAATGGTATTTGCATTACTTACATCTAAACCACTTTCTATAATAGTTGTTGAAACTAAAACGTCAAACTCGTTATTCATAAATGAAAGCATGAGTTCTTCTAGTTTTTTACCGTCCATTTGCCCATGTCCTATACCAATTTTTGCATCAGGAACTAAGCGTTGTAACATTCCAGCAACTTCCTTAATGTTTTCAATTCGATTATGAACAAAAAATACTTGACCTCCTCTAGAAATTTCATAGCTAATGGCATCTCGTATTAATTCTTCACTAAACCGAATCACATGGGTTTCAATAGGGTGTCTATTAGGAGGAGGTGTGCTAATTACTGATAAATCTCTAGCGGCCATTAAGCTAAATTGTAATGTCCTAGGAATAGGTGTTGCTGTTAGAGTAAGTGTATCAACATTTTCTTTTAATGTTTTCAATTTGTCTTTAACAGCAACACCAAACTTTTGCTCTTCATCAATAATTAACAAACCTAAATCTTTAAACTGTATTTTTTGATTGGTAAGTTGATGTGTTCCTATTACAATATCAATGGCTCCATCATTAATTCCTTTGATTACCTCATTTTTTTGCTTGGTGCTTTTAAACCGATTTAGATAGTCAATCTTTATAGGAAAGTCTTTTAGTCTGCTAGAAAAAGTCTCATAATGTTGAAAAGCTAAAATGGTTGTAGGAACTAAAATAGCTACTTGCTTTCCATTATCAACAGCTTTAAAAGCAGCTCGTATTGCAATCTCAGTTTTTCCAAAACCTACATCTCCACAAATCAGTCGATCCATGGGTTGCTCACTTTCCATGTCTTTTTTTACATCTTGTGTGGCGGTATATTGATCGGGAGTGTCTTCGAATAAAAAGCTAGCCTCCAACTCGTGCTGCATATGTGTATCTGGACCAAAAGCAAAACCTTTTTGCATTTTTCGCTTAGCGTATAACTGAATAAGATCGTATGCAATTTCCTTTACTCTTTTTTTGGTCTTTTGCTTGATTTTTTTCCAAGCCCCAGACCCTAATTTAAATAGCTTAGGAGGTTTGCCGTCTTTTCCATTATATTTTGAAATTTTATGTAATGAATGGATGCTTACATATAAAATATCTCGATCTCCGTATATGAGTTTGATGGCTTCTTGTTTGCTATCTTCTACATCAATTTTTTGTAAACCACCGAATTTGCCAATACCATGATCGATATGTGTTACATAATCACCAATTTCTAGATTATTTAACTCTTTGAGCGTAATTGATTGTTTTTTTGCATACCCGTTTTTTATAGAGAATTTTTGATAGCGCTCAAAGATCTGATGATCGGTATAACAAACAACTTTCAGATCTTGATCTATAAACCCTTGATAAATAGGAGAAACCAGTGTTTTGTAATCTATATTGACTTCTGAATCTTCAAAAATATCATGAAACCGTTGTGCTTGTTTTTCATTTGCACAAAAAATATAGTTTTGAAAACCTTCGTTTTGATGGTTTTTTAAATCATCAATTAATAATGGAAATTTTTTGTTGAATGGAGGTTGGGCAGAAGTATTAAATTCAATTTTGTATAAGTCATCAGAAGTTTTTCTAAGATGTATTAAAGTAAAAGATTCTAGTTGTTTTAGAATAAGATTTCCATCACAAAAAAGCTCTTCGGGCTTAATATGTTTAATGCTTTTTGATAATTGATCAAAAGCTTCTTCTGCTTTTTCAAAAAGTTGATTTAGTTTTTCATTAAGAGAGTTTATGTTTCTTACAAAAACTCGAGTTTCTTTTGAAATATATTGAAGAAAACTTTGTCTTTTTTCTTCCAGAGATTTGTTTTCTACATTAGGTAAAATATGAATTTTTTTTAGTGGTTTTTTAGATAGTTGGGTTTCTATATCGAACGTACGAATACTATCCACTTCATCTCCAAAAAATTCAATTCTATAAGGCTCTTCATTGGCATAAGAAAACACATCAATAATTCCACCTCTTACTGAGAATTCTCCTGGTTCTGTAACAAAATCTACACGTTTAAAATTGTATTCAAATAGGGTTTCATTTACAAAATCAAGTGGTACATTTTCACCAATTTTGACAGAGAGTGTAAATCGATCAAGCTCTTTTTTTGTAACTACTTGTTCAAAAATAGCTTCTGGATATGATACAATAAGAGCTGGTTTTTTTTGAGAATTAATACGATTGAGTACCTCAGATCGTAATAAAATATTTGCGTTATCAGTTTCTTCTATTTGATAAGGTCTTCTGTATGAGCTAGGAAAAAATAAAACATTTTTATTTCCTAATAATCGTTCAAAATCATTCAGGTAGTAAGCAGCTTCTTCTTTGTCGTTAAAAAGAAATAAAAAAGGTTTTTCTGTTTTAGAAAAACTTTCCGAGCAAATAAAAGACAATGAAGAACCAATTAAATTCAGTAACTGAAAATGGTGTGTTGGTTTTTGAATTTCATCAAGGAGTATAGGTAGCTTCTGATGATCTTGATATTGCTTTCTAATGGACTGTAGATTCAATGAGGAAAAATTTTCGCAAAGATAAATCTTCACAATTATTTATTGGCTAATATGTTGGTTTAAAAAAGAATACTTATAAATTTGCACCCGTTAATGGATTATTATGCTGAAGAATATTACTTGCTTTTGTTTGTTGTTTGTTTGTATGCATATTTATTCTCAAGAAAAGCTCCCAAAATGGGCTGTTGGCGTAGGAGGTTCTATTGTTAGTTTTACTGAAAAAGTAGCTCCTAATGTCGCAGACAAAAATCAACTTCAAATCCCTAATTTAGACATTTCCGTAACTTTTTCTTCTGGAATTTCAATAAATGCAGGTGTTTCTTTCTCTGTTGCAGAAACTATATTTAAGAATGAATTTCATTATAGTTCCTACAATACTTCTGTTCGATATAACTTTAAAAAGTATGAGGAAAAAATTACGCCTTACGTAGGTTTAGGGGCTAGTTTAATTGCAGACCCAGGTATAGTTCCAGGCTCAAGAATGAGTTATACAGGAGATTTAATGGGTGGTGCGATCTTTTGGGTTGCTCCTAGGCTTGGTATAAATACTGAGATAGTTTATAAGCATTCTCCTGGGAGTTTTGAAAATATGAAATCGCACGGTAAATTTTCTTTAGGATTGGTTTATAGTTTTAAAAAACGAGAGCCTAATCAGTACTTTTTTGAGAGAAGAAAGGGTTGGATGGTATGTGGCTTATAAATCAATTATTCTATTTTGATTTAGCAGACTTTTCTTTATTATTGAGATAGTTATTCAGTAAACCTAATAATTGATTCTTGTTTAAAAAAGAATCAACTTGAAATTGAATTTCATTTTTAGTATTTAAGATGATTAATGAAGGGTAACTAACCTTGCCATTGATGGTTGCTATGGCTTCTGCTAATTCGTGAATTCCAGTATTAACTCCAGAAGGCTTAAATTGAAATAATCGATTATTAAATTGAATGTCTTTTTTTTGTTCACCATTGAACATAATAAAGTAGAAAGAATCATTAATCGTACTTATTACTTCTTTATCAGAAAAAATGTTTTTTTTCATAGCAAAACAAAATTTGCACCAGTCTGTATATAAGTAAACGAGAACAGGTTTCCCTTCTTGGAACTGTAATTGACTAACCTCTTCAAAAGTATAGGCTTTTGGAAGTGAAACTTTTTGCTGAGAAAAAGCACCTGAAAATACAGTTATAAAGACAATAAGAAGAACCCAGTTTTTCATACTTTAAATAATTTTATAGCGCAATCCTACAAATGTTCTAATTCCTTGGTTGGAAGCAAAAACATACGCAGGATCAAATGTTAAATTCGGATTTTCAGGATCTAAGTTCTCGTCAAATGGATCAAAAGAGCGTAAAATACTGTTTGCTGGAGGTGTAAAGTTTAGCAGGTTCTTTACTCCACCAAACAATTCAAAACGTTTAAACTTTTTTGAAAACTGAATATTTTGAATACTATACCAAGGAGATTTTGGAGTTCTTGGATCATTATCTCCTAGCAGAGGCAAATCCATAGGCGCATATACATTGCCTGTATAATCAACCTTTAACCCAATAGATCTAAAGTTATAGGAAATGTTCCAAGTGCCACTAAAACTTTCTGTTAGTAACTGTCTTTCTTTCTCACCATTTTCTGTAGTAGAAACATCCATTAAAGTAGCGCCAGCAATTATAGAAAAACCACTAATAAATGTTGCATTTATGTTTAAAGATACGCCTTGAGATACCGCATTTCCTTCTAAATTGCTGTAAATGATTTTGCTTGGATCGGTTTCATAATCAGGGATGATCTTATTATCGAAATATGTGTAAAATGCACTTGCATCAATATTGACAATAGTATTACTGCTGGTCACAATATTTTTTACGTAGTTAATGTTAGCATTCCAAGAAGTTTCGGGAGACAAATCACCTTCAAATACAACTTCTCGATTACCTGTTAATGCAGCATGATCTTCTGTGAATACATTGGCAACTCGAAAACCGTTTCCAACACTTATTCTTAAAACATCTGATTTGTCATAAGAATTCCACTTGTAATTAACTCTAGGAGAAAAGATGCCTCCGTGAATACTGTTGTGATCGTATCGTGCTCCTAAGAGTAATTTATTTTGAGAAGATAAAGAAATTTCGTCTTGTACAAACAAGCCTGGTAAATGTGTAATTGAAGGTTGATTGTTTTCTCCGTTAGAACTCATAGTTGCAAACGTATTATCATCGTAGTAGGTATATCGATAAGCAAGCCCAAACAAGACATCATGATTTTTTCCAAAGCTAGTATCCCATAAAAACTGACCAAATCCAATGTATTGATCAGCAATGTATGAGGTATTTCCATATACGGAATTTTGATTGTGCCCATTGGCGCTAAATTGAAAACGTATATTTTCAGTTGTTGGTAGTTGATATGTTCCAAAAGTCTCCCATCTACTTGTGTATATACTTTCGCCATATACATCTGTCCCATCTCTGTGTTGTGGCTCCCAGTTCATTTCACCTCCCCATCTATCTTCATAAACATATCGGGCAGCAACAGTAAAAACTTTATTGCTCTTTCGTTCAAATGAAAATTTATTAAAGATTGAAATTCTATCTTGTAATGTTAAATCTGTAAACCCATCATTATTGTTATCAATCGGATTTTGATAGTTAAAGTAGTTAATTCCTAGTAAACCTTCAGTTGTGCTACCCAGATTGTATTTAAATCCTAAATCAGTATTTACTTCAAGCCAAGAACTGCCGTATGTTTCAGTACTTAAAACAGGAGCTGAGCTTGAGTTTTTGGTAATAATATTAATTACACCACCAACGGCTTCTGAGCCGTACAATGTAGAGGCCGGACCTTTTACAATTTCAACTCGCTCTATAAGTGATTGAGGAATTCCTGTTAAACCATAAACTGTAGAAAGACCACTAACAATAGGCATTCCATCAATTAAAACAAATGTGTAGGGGCCTTCTAGTCCGTTAATATGGATATCTCCTGTGTTACAAACACTACAATTTACTTGAGGTCTTATTCCATTTATATTTTGTAAAGATTCGAAGATGGAAGGAGCAGGATTTTTATTAAAAAAAGTAGGCGAGTAAACTTCTATTGGCACAGGGCTTTCTAATTTTTTAACAGGTTTTAATGTGCCGGAAATAACAACTTCATTCAACGTACTTGCATCTTCTTGAATAGTAAAACTTAGTGTAGCAGCTTTTTTTCTTTCAGAAAGTGTAATTGTTTTTACAATGGTTTTAAAACCTAGCGCTGATACAATTATCTTGTGAGTTCCAAAAGGGACAGTATTTAATTCAAAAACTCCTTTTGAGTTGGTAGAAGTTCCGATTTTAGTTCCGGAAATATAAACATCAATGTACTCAATTGGAGTGTTTTCAAATGTAACAATTCCTGTTATTTGACCCGTTTGAGCATTACTTATAAAAGAAAAAAATGCAAAACCGAACAACAAGACAAGAGTGTTAATTACTTTCATTTAAAATTATTTTTCGCAAAGGTAATAATTAATTTTAGTCTTGTCTAAAAAAATATTTTAATTCATTTAAAAATGTATATTTGCCAAAAAAATATGTTTACACTTTCTGAGGAAAACTATTTAAAAGCAATTTTTCACTTGGCGACAGACTCCAAGAAAGGAGTTAGTACCAATGCAATTGCTGAAAAGTTAAATACAAAAGCATCCTCAGTTACGGATATGATTCAAAAGTTAGCTGATAAAAAAGTGTTGGTATATCAAAAATATCAAGGGGTTGAGTTAACTGAATTAGGTAGAAAAACGGCGGCTAATATTATTAGAAAACATCGGTTATGGGAAGTTTTTTTAGTAGAAAAACTCAATTTTTCTTGGGATGAAGTACATGATGTTGCAGAGCAACTAGAGCATATAAAATCTCCTAAATTAATTAATGAATTAGATGCTTTTTTAAACTACCCTAAGAAAGATCCTCATGGAGATCCTATTCCAGATAAAAATGGAAATATTCAGGTGGTAGAAAAACGGTTACTTCATCACTTAAAAGAGGGAGAATTGGGTGTTTGTATCGGGGTAAACGATTCATCTTCTAACTTTTTAAAATTCTTAGATAAAAACAATATTGCTTTAGGAAAACAAATAAGAGTTTTAGAAAAAGAACCTTTTGATGATTCTTTAATTGTAGAAGTGGAAGGGAAAAAAATTTCGATATCTCATAAAATTGCAAATAACTTATACATAGAAAAATAATGAGTCTATTTAATCAACTGGTTGAGTTTAGTAAAGAGCACCCTATTCAAGCAGCTTTTTATGCATCAATATTTACTTGGGGTTTAACAGCATTAGGAGCAGGGTTAGTTTTTTTCTTTAAAAAAATGAATAGAGCTGTGCTAGATGGAATGTTGGGTTTTACAGGTGGTGTTATGGTAGCAGCTAGTTTTTGGAGTTTATTATCTCCTGCAATAGATAACAGTCCTGGAGAAGGTTTTGTAAAAGTGATTCCTTCAGTTATTGGATTTTCTTTGGGAGCTCTTGCTCTTTTTGGAATGGATAAATGGCTTCCTCACTTGCATATCAATTTTAAAGAATCTGAAGCAGAAGGAGTTAAAACAAATTGGCACAGAACAACTTTATTGGTATTGGCTATCACGCTACACAATATTCCAGAAGGATTGGCAGTTGGTGTTTTATTTGGTGCTGCTTCTACTATGGTAGGAATTGAGCAAACAGAAATGATTATTGCAGCTATTTCACTTGCGATTGGAATTGGAATTCAGAATTTTCCAGAAGGATTCGCAGTTGCAATGCCATTGCGAAGACAAGGAGTAAGCCGATTGAAAAGTTTTTGGTATGGTCAACTCTCTGCAATAGTAGAACCGATTGCTGCAGTTTTTGGAGCTTTGGCAGTTTCTTTCTTTACTCCCATTTTACCGTATGCGTTGGCATTTGCTGCTGGAGCAATGATCTTTGTAGTTGTAGAAGAAGTAATACCTGAAACTCAGCGAGACAAATACACAGATGTAGCTACACTTGGTTTTATTGGCGGCTTTATTGTAATGATGAGCCTAGATGTTGGGTTAGGATAAGCGTAAAATTATAAAAGCTAAATTCCTAGTCTTTTTGTAATTTGCAGTAAAACTTTTGCATTGCAATTAGCTTCAACTTTTCAAGTCTATAACGCCTCAGCAGGAAGTGGAAAAACTTTTACGCTTGTAAAAGAATATCTTAAAATTCTATTGGAAAGTAGTGATGCTTTTCGTTTCCAAACAATTTTAGCCATTACGTTTACCAATAAGGCTGCCGCAGAGATGAAAGATCGTGTAATAAAGAATCTCAAACTTTTTTCTGAAGGTGAAAAGAATGATTTGTATGATCAAATTCAGCAAGATTTACAGTTAGATTCAGATGTGCTTTCTCTAAGAAGTAAGAATGTGCTAGATGCTATTCTTCAAAACTATACTGCTTTTTCTATTACAACAATTGATAGCTTTACACATAAGATTATCAAGAGTTTTGCTTTTGATTTAGGATTGAATCAGAATTTTGAAGTTGAATTAGATGCAGCAGAATTGTTAGAGCAAGCTATTGATGCGCTAATTTCAAAAATAGGATCAAACAAAGAAGTAACAAATGTTTTAGTTCAATATTCATTAGATAAAATAGAAGATGATAAATCTTGGGATGTTACAAGAGACTTGTTGGAATTTGCTAAGATTTTACTACGAGAAGAAGATGCTCAAAAATTCAAAAAAATAGCAGATAAAAATCTATCTGATTTTGAATTGCTTCAAAAAAAGCTAAGAAAAGAGAATCAAACAGTTGCCCAAAAATTCTATGAAATAGGTAAAAAAGGTCTAGAGTTAATAGAATCGTTGGGATTAGAACATGCTGATTTTTCGTATCGTGATTTACCAAATCTATTCGATAAGTTATTAAACTATGAGGTTTCGACTCAAAAGAATACATTAAATTTTTATGGAAGATTGAATGAAAACATTGAAGAAGAAAAAGATTTGTATCCTAAAAAATCTTCTGAAAAAGCAAAACAATCCATAGAAACCCATAAGCAAGATTTTTATGATTTGTATTATGAATCTAAGATGCTTTTTGAGCAATATGATGGAATATATAAACTCAACTCACTGTTCTTAAAAAGTATTATTCCGCTGGCCGTTTTAACTTATATTAATGAAGAACTAACTCAGATAAAAAACAACAATAATGTTCGGTTAATTTCTGAGTTTAACGAACTGATTTCTGAGGGTATTCAAGAACAACCAGCACCATTTATTTATGAAAGAATTGGCCAAAAATACCGCCATTTTTTTATTGATGAAATGCAAGATACTTCATTATTGCAATGGCAGAATTTGGTTCCACTTTTACATAATACGTTGTCTCAAAAAGATACAAGTCTGATGTTAGTGGGAGATGCTAAACAATCTATTTATCGCTGGCGAGGAGGAAAAGCAGAACAATTTATTGGTTTAGGTACAGAAAATGATACAGAAAACCCATTTACTATTCCAAAAACAGTAAAAACGCTAGAAACAAATTACAGAAGCTTATCTGAAATAGTAACATTTAACAATGAGTTTTTTCTTCACGCATCAGAGTTTTTGAATAACTCATCTTATAGAGAATTATTTAAAAATAAATCTCACCAAAACACAAACTCAAAAACGGGTGGTTTTGTGTCCATAGATTTTTTATCAAAAGAGGAAGACAAAGAAATAGAGAATGAAAAATTCGCAAAAAAAACTTTAGAGCTCATAGAGGATTTATCGACTCAGTTTTCTTTAGGCGAAATATGTATTCTGGTTCGTAAAAAAAATGAAGGAGAAATCATCGCGAATTATCTATCTGAGAACGATATTCCAATTGTTTCTTCAGAAACGCTTTTGCTAAAAAATAGTAAAAAAGTATTGTTTTTAATTTCATTGCTAGAATATGTAGAGCATAAATCGGATGATGCTAAATTTAGCTTACTCTACTTTTTACATGATCATTTGAAGCTAGATGAGAATGTTTCTTCCTTTTTCTTGTCTTTTTCAAAAAGTGCTGCAGAAGGTTTCTGGAGTGAGTTACAAAAATTTTCAATTGACTTTAACTTACAGAAATTTTTAACACTTTCTCTGTATGAAAAAATGGAATATGCAATTAGACAATTTCGTTTATTAGAAAAATCAGACGCGTACGTTCAATTTTTTCTAGATGAATTACTGCGTTTTCAACAAAAAGAAATGGGAATTCAAGATGCGCTAGATTACTGGGGAAAAAAGAAAGATTCATTAAGCATTGTTAGTCCAGATCGTTCAGATGCTGTTCAAATTATGACTATTCATAAGTCCAAAGGATTGGAATTTCCTGTGGTTATTTTTCCAGGAGATTTGGATGTATATCAACAAATCCAACCAAAAATATGGATTGATAAAAAAATAGAAAATTTTGATGATTTCTTAATTCCTTATCAGAAAACACTTTCCGGAGGAGGTGCTCATGCAAAAAAACTATATGACACAAAACAGCATGAACTAGAATTAGATGCAATAAACTTATTATATGTAGCATTAACCAGAGCCAAAGAGCAATTATTTGTGGTTACAAATAAACAGGATAAAAAAATAAAAGAAATCAGATATTCTTCTCAATTCTTTGTTTCTTTTCTTAAGCAGAAAGAATCGTATGAAGAAGATAAGCTGCACTATTCATTTGGGACCTCAGAACGAAAACAGAAGGAAAAGTTGCAAGAACAATCCTTTGGAGAAACTCAAAATGAATTTATTTCTGTGTCTAGAGAATCTCATCAAATAGAATTATTAGCAAGCGCTTCTAAATTATGGGGAACAATTCAAGAAGAAGCTATACAATATGGTAACTATATTCACCAGCTGATGTCGAAAATTCTATACAAAGAAGATGTAGAGAAAGTGATTCAGTCACAAATTGAAAAAGGACTATTATCAAACTCAGCGACAGAAAAAGTTAGAAAAATACTTCAGTCTATTGTAACTCACAAAAAGTTACAAGAATATTTTATGAAAGGTCAGAAGATTTTTAATGAGCGTAGCCTAATTGATAAAGATGGTCAAGTGTTTGTTCCAGACAGACTTGTTTTTAAACAAGAACAAGTTGCTATTATTGACTATAAAACAGGAGCGTTTAATGAAAGTCATAAACAGCAACTCCTAAAGTATGAGCGTGTCTTAAATAGTATGGGGTTTGTTCACTGCTCTAAAATATTAGTTTATATAGATGAAACCATATCAGTAGTCAAATTTTAAAGTATTTTTACCCTTTTGAAAAACAAGATAAAATGTACGGATCAATCAAAGAACATTTAAAGAAAGAAATAGAAGAAATTAAAGAAGCAGGATTGTATAAATCTGAAAGAATAATTACTACACCTCAAGATGCTGTTATTAAAACTTCTTCAGGTCAGGAAGTGATCAATTTTTGTGCTAATAATTACTTAGGGCTTTCCAATCATCCAGAGGTAATTCAGGCGGCCAAAGATGCTATGGATACTCATGGTTTTGGAATGTCTTCTGTGCGATTTATTTGTGGTACTCAAGATATTCACAAACAATTAGAAGCTAAGATAGCGGAGTTTTACCAAACAGAAGATACAATTCTGTATGCCGCTGCTTTCGACGCTAATGGAGGTGTTTTTGAACCACTGCTTACAAAAGAAGATGCCATTATTTCAGATAGTTTAAATCATGCGTCAATTATTGATGGGGTTAGGTTGTGTAAAGCTGCAAGATACCGTTATCAGAATAACGATATGCAAGATTTGGAAGATAGATTAATTGAGGCTAATAAGAATAACCATCGCTTTAAAATTATAGTCACAGACGGTGTGTTTTCTATGGATGGTATTGTGGCTAAACTAGATGAAATATGTAACCTAGCAGAAAAATATGATGCATTGGTTATGGTAGATGAGTGTCATGCAGCAGGTTTCATTGGAGAAACAGGAAGAGGGACTTTGGAATTAAAAAAAGTGATGGGAAGAGTAGACATTGTTACGGGGACATTAGGAAAAGCGTTGGGTGGTGCCATGGGAGGTTATACCACAGGTAAAAAAGAAATCATAGAAATATTGAGACAACGATCGAGACCCTACTTATTTTCCAATTCGTTAGCACCTGCAATTGTAGGAGCATCGTTAAAAGTTTTTGAATTGTTATCTGAGGATACAACTTTAAGAGATAAGTTAGAGTGGAATACTAACTATTTTAGAACTGAAATGGAAAAAGCAGGTTTTGATTTGGTTGGTGCAGATGCAGCTATTGTTCCAGTTATGCTATATGATGCTAAGCTCTCTCAAGTAATGGCAGATAAACTTCTAGAAGAAGGAATTTATGTAATAGGGTTTTTCTATCCTGTTGTGCCTAAGGAGAAAGCGAGAATACGAGTGCAATTATCTGCAGCACATACAAAAGAGCACCTTGACAAGGCGATAAAATCTTTTGTTTTAGTAGGAAAAGAATTGGGTGTTATTGCCTAAATAACGAGTACTTAATTAAGATTTTTGATTATTTTTTTGTTTATTTGTTATAACAAAGTACATTTGTCGTATATATAGTAAAGAACTTTTAATTTAAATTTAAAATAATGAAACAATTAAAATTAGCTGTGGTAGCTTTGCTTACATTAGTAGCAGTTAGTAACGTAACCGCTCAGGATTCCAATAATCCATGGGCTGTTAGTTTTGGTACAAATGCGGTAGATTTTAGAATTCCTGATGGATTTGGAGATATTACCAAAGATTATTTCGGAACAAGTGATTGGAATATCATTCCAATGGTTTCAAGAATTTCTGCAGAAAAATATATTAAAGATGGGTTTACTTTGCAGTTTGCTGGGTCCTTAAGTGATATAGAGACATTTAGTACTGAGAATGATACAGATGCTTTATATTGGAGCTTAGACTTGAATGCTAAGTACGACTTAAATAATTTGTTTGGAGACACTGACTGGTTTGATCCTTTTGTTTCATTAGGTGGTGGTTATGCTTCTCTTGATGGTACAGGAGAAATGACCCTAAATATTGGTTATGGTTTCAACCTTTGGTTTAATGACAATATGGGTGTTGTATTCCAGTCTATGGCTAAGAAAGAATTTGCTGATAAAGTTCAAGATCATTTCCAACATTCTCTAGGGTTAGTAATCCGTTTTGGAGGAAAAGACACTGATGGAGATGGTGTATATGATAAAGATGATGCATGTCCAGAGACAGCAGGGTTAAAAGAATTTAATGGTTGTCCAGATGCAGATGGAGACGGCGTTAAAGATTCTGATGATGCATGTCCTAATACAGCTGGTTTAGCTTCTTTAAACGGTTGTCCAGATGCGGATGGAGACGGTATTGCTGACAAAGACGATATGTGTCCAAATGCAAAAGGAACAAAAGCAAACAAAGGTTGTCCAGATACAGATGGAGATGGAGTAATAGATAAAAACGATAAATGTGTAAATGTTGCTGGTCCTTCCGCAAACAATGGATGTCCTTGGCCAGATACAGACGGAGATGGAGTTTTAGACAAAGATGATAAATGTCCTAATGAAGTAGGTCCTGCTTCTAACAATGGATGTAAAAAAGAAGTTATTTCTGTAGTAGCGCAAAAGAAATTAGGTGAGTATGCAAAAACTATCTTATTTAATTCAGGGAAGTCTACTTTTAGACCTGGCGTTTCTCAAAAATTAGATGAAGTTGTAACAATTATGAAAGAATTCTCAAGAGCAGAGTTCGTAATTGAAGGTCATACGGATAGCGTAGGAAGAGCTTCTAGTAATAAAACATTATCAACTGCAAGAGCAAAAGCGGTATTAGATTACTTAATTTCTAAAGGAATTGATGCTTCTAGATTAGAGTCTAAAGGTTATGGAGAAGAGCGTCCAATCGAAAGTAATTCAACTAGTACTGGTAGAGCAATAAATAGAAGGGTTGAGATATTAGTTACGAATCAAGAAAAGCAGTAAGCTTATATAGCGAACTAAAACATACATTAACTCTAGGATTAATAGAGATATTTAAAAAGACCTTGTTTAAACAAGGTCTTTTTTTATTTTAAAAGCTTTTCATTTTCAGTGAAATAAATTACCTTTGCCCCCGAAAATGACGCAGGGCGTGTCATCTACATCTTAAGTACAATTTAAAGATAAAATAATGTCTAAAATAACAGGAAAAGTATCGCAAATTATCGGTCCGGTTATCGATGTTGAGTTTAATACAGAGGTAGCAGAGTTACCTAAGATTTATGATTCTTTAGAAATTAAAAAATCAGATGGAACTGTGTTGGTTCTAGAAGTACAACAACATATTGGAGAAGATACCGTAAGAACTATCTCGATGGACGCAACAGATGGGTTACAGAGAGGTCAAGAAGTTGTTGCTACAGGTAATCCAATTCAAATGCCAATAGGAGGCGATATTTATGGACGTTTATTTAATGTTACTGGAGATGCTATTGATGGCTTAGGTGATTTGAAAAAAGAAGGAGAAAATGGGTTGTCAATCCATAGAGAGGCACCTAAGTTTGAAGATTTATCAACTTCAACAGAAGTACTGTTTACAGGAATAAAAGTAATCGATCTAATTGAACCTTACGCAAAAGGTGGAAAAATTGGATTATTTGGAGGAGCTGGAGTAGGGAAAACAGTTCTTATTCAGGAACTTATCAACAATATAGCAAAGGGTCATGGTGGTCTTTCTGTTTTCGCTGGAGTTGGAGAAAGAACGCGTGAAGGAAATGATTTGTTGAGAGAGATGTTAGAGTCAGGCATCATTAAATATGGCGATGATTTTATGCATTCTATGGAAGAAGGAGGATGGGATTTATCTAAAGTAGATAAAGAACAAATGAAAGATTCAAAAGCTACTTTTGTTTTTGGACAAATGAACGAACCTCCAGGAGCGCGTGCTAGAGTAGCTTTATCAGGTTTAACAATTGCAGAATATTTTAGAGATGGAGCTGGAGATGCACAAGGTAAAGACGTGTTATTTTTCGTAGACAATATTTTCCGTTTTACACAAGCAGGTTCAGAAGTATCGGCTCTTTTAGGTCGTATGCCATCTGCAGTAGGTTATCAACCTACACTAGCAACTGAAATGGGTGCGATGCAAGAGCGAATTACATCTACTAAAAAAGGATCAATTACATCTGTGCAAGCGGTTTATGTACCAGCGGATGATTTAACAGATCCTGCACCAGCAACTACGTTTGCTCACTTAGATGCTACTACAGTATTATCTCGTAAAATTGCAGAGTTAGGAATTTATCCTGCGGTAGATCCGTTAGATTCTACTTCTCGAATTTTAACACGAGAGATTTTAGGAGATGATCACTACAACTGTGCTCAAAGAGTAAAAGAGTTATTACAGCGTTATAAAGAATTACAAGACATTATTGCTATTCTTGGTATGGAGGAATTATCTGAAGAAGATAAGTTGGCCGTATCTAGAGCAAGACGTGTGCAACGTTTCTTATCACAACCATTCCATGTGGCAGAGCAATTTACAGGTATACCAGGTGTTTTGGTAGATATTAAAGAAACTATTAAAGGTTTTAATATGATTATGGATGGTGAGTTAGACCATTTACCTGAAGCTGCTTTCAACTTAAAAGGAACAATTGAGGAAGCTATTGAAGCTGGAGAAAAAATGCTAGCAGAGGCTTAAAAAGAAGATTATGTATTTAGAAATTGTATCTCCAGAAGCGGTTTTATTTTCATCAGAAGTAGACTCTATTTATGTGCCAGGTGTTAATGGAAGTTTTCAAATGTTAAACAACCACGCGCCGATTGTTTCTGTTTTAACTTCAGGAACAGTAGAGGTGCAAGCGTCAGGAAGCATAAAAAAAGTTAGTAATAAAATGATTGCTAATGGTACTAATTATTCTTTAGAAATTACTTCGGGAACTATTGAGCTGAAAGACAACAAAGCAATTATTTTAGTTGATTAGTTAAGAAACTATTTTTTTAAAATAATGATATATAAAAAAAACCACTGAATTTTCAGTGGTTTTTTTGTTTATAACAGATGGATTTATTAATTACTTCTGATATTAATTTCATCTAGCTCGTACGTTCCATCAGAATTATCATCTCCACTACCTGTATATCGGAAAGCAATGTAGATTGATCCACTAGCACAAGATAAGTCTACAATTCCAGACTCAAACCATGAACCAAATGCATCTGAGTCTTGAGTAATATAAGCTGCGGGTAAAACTCCCCAAGTAGCACTTGTTATATTATCAGGGTTTCCATCCCAATCACTTGAAAAAAGAAGCTCTAGATTGCTTCCATCAGCAAAGCTATTTGATGTTTGAAATGTTAATGTCTCTCCATCTTGATTATCAAGATTAATAAGTGGAGTAATTAGCCACGCAATTGTGCTAGCATCATCAGATCTAAAAGACCCTATTCGAGCTGAAACACCTAGAGATGGATTGCTGCCAGTTGAGGTATATGCTTGCCAGTTTTGTGTTCCTTCTTGAATATAATTTGTCCAACCATTCCCAGAAACAGGTTGAAAAGTTGTCTGAGTTTCAAAGTTGTCACTAAATAGTATATTAGAGCCTTCTGAAGCAGCAATTCCACAATCTAACTCTATAGGATCACATCTTTCTATATCGTCAAAAGAAATATCAGCAGGAGTATTAATAATTAATACGCTAAAATCATCTCCAAAATCTCTACTGTAGATTCCTTGAATAGAACCTCTGTTTGGATTTACAGAAGCATAAGTAAAATCTGAAAACCCACTTGCTGTTTGTAGTGGAATTGTAGTAGAACCACCACAGGTTTCAAGTGTTCTAAAACCGTCAAAATCATCACCTGGTTCACCAGAGTAAGTTAATCCTAACTGATCTCTTCTAAATTGTACATCACTTAATTGAATTAATGTGTTTTCATCAGCTTCTGTTAATTCATCAATAGTAGTAACTTTAGGAGTAATCTCCGAAACTTCAGAGCTTCTTACGATAAAGTTATCAAACTCTGTACGCCCAATCTCATCAAGATCAGAACCTTTCCCGATCACGTACACTCCATTAGATTCGCCAAAAGATAATCCGTTAAGCATTACGTATACTTTTCTTCCTACATCATATGTATTATGAAGAGATGTAACATCTACACTTACTCTAAAGCCTAGTCTAGGATCTTCAGCCGAAGTACTGCCATCTTCCTTATTTTGAATAATCAATTCTTTATAAAAATTACCAGCTCGATCACTAGAAATAACATATCCTGTTATATATAAATTTTGATCGAAAGTAACATGATCATCTCCATCACCTTGTGCTTGTTGATATGCAGCTACAACCGATCGAAAGGTTGTTTCTGTATAGTCAGTCAAATCTGGTTCTTGAATAGTTACATCAGGAGTATTAAAATCTCCATCTTCTACACACGAGAAGAAAGTAAATGTAGTAATTGCAATAAGAGCAAGTACTTTTATAATTGTTGTTTTCATTGTAAATGAATTTTTCATTTTTTAAAATCGTAAGTTTAAGTTTAAGAAGTAAGTAGTGCCTCTACCATACCAATATCTATTTCCAAATACAGGTGTGTCTAAAGATTTATCTGCTAATAATTGTCTATAATTTGCATTTCTACCTTGTTCGTAACCACCTGTTCTATATTGCTGGTTAAATAAATTTGTAATACTTGCAAAAAGACTAATATATGTATTGTTTATTTTCCATGATTTTCCTCCGATAAGGTTTACAACCATATAGTCGTCAATTTTTTCTTGTTGTAATAATTGTCTAGCAACTGCAGGGTCATAATCATTAAAAGGAAGTCCATCAAAATCAGTATAAAAATTAGGGCTTCGTTGTGTAGGACTCACATCAATATAAGCGTTAGACATAAAGTTAAAAGTAGAACTTATCCACCAATAATCAGGATCTCGATACTCAAAACCAACAGAGTACGCTGTTTGTGGTCCATTAGATAATTTATAATTTTTCAAGAAAGATTTAGTCCCTTCGTTAAGGAGAGGTCCTTCGTCTGAAGTTAAATGTATATTAGGATTGTTACTATAGATATGTTGACCAATAGAAGCAACTCCTTTTAATTTTATGGTAGGTGTTACCTGTGCTTCCAATCCTAATTCCATTCCTACATGTCTTTTGTCAACACCTTGTAAAATTTCTTGAACAAAAAACCTTCCATCTTCACTACCTTGGTCTCCAATACCATCAGCAAAGAAAAATGAAATCTCATTAGCATTTTGTATTTGGGTAAAATAACCTGTTAAACGACCTTGCAAAATGGGAGAACGTAAAATATAGCTAGCATCAAAAGACATAATTTTCTCTTCAGTTATACCCTCTACAATATCATGATTTTCTCTAGAATTTGTAAACGTATTTCTTATTGTTGGTGCTTTGGTTATATATGCTGCATTTACATCAAATAAATGTCTTCCTGTTAATTTGTAGGTAGCACCTGCTTTAAAGCCAATACCAGAAAAGTTTAATTTTTCTCCTTTACCAAAAGAGTTATCTGCAAATCTTCCATTTTGATACAACCCTTCTCTTTGATATGATGTGTATGTGTAGCTAGCAGATGTGTAAAAATCTACTTTTTTATATTTAAAGACAGCCTGAGCAAAGGCGTTAGCTACACTAGAAAAAATATTGTAATTGTATCGAAAACGATCTCCTTCTTGTATAATTCTGTTTGGATTTAATATGTCATTTTGAGCTTGCTCTGCATTGTCTTGAAAAGGATTAACATCCAGAAAACCAGTGCCTCCTAACAAGTCTACCATATTCGCAAAATTTTCTGATTTTAAATTACGGTAACTTACAGAGCCATTAAAAGTGATATTTTCATTAATAGTACTATTAACAATAGAATTAATAGTAAACTGCGTGTCATCAACTCTGTCTTCGTATAATACATAGGTAGAATTTCTTCCATTATTTGCGTTGATGATGTTTGCACTATACATGTCATTCCAATTAATTTGACCATCTTCAATAAAATCTGCCGCTGCTGTCGCTGCCCTTGAAGGGTCATTAGGGAATCTTAGAGCTTGAAAACTCGGTAGTTTTTGATAATAAGTTGGGTCTGGGTTTGATCCATTTCCAATTGGTAATCCTGTGCTAGGGTCAAGATCAGTACCTCCAAAATCTAGTCTGCTATTTGCTAACTTACCATATTGGTAAGCCACATTAGTATTTAAAGAGGTAGTTTCATTAACATTCCAATAATGGTTTAACATAATAATAGGCTCAACCAACTCTTTGTGACGAGAATTTCTTTTTCTACCATCTTGATAACCCCAATAAGAATTATATTTAATTCCTTTTAAGTCATAAACTTCTTGAGTATTAGCTGAAGATTTACCTCTTTTATTAGGAGCAATTATAGATGTTAAGTTTAAACTATGTTTATCATTAATTTTCTTTTCTATAGATGCAAATAATGAAGTTGCGTTATAAAAACTACCATCATTAAACCCTTCTACACCATCTCTTCTACTAGCAGAAATACTAAAGGCCCAACCATCTTCTAAAATACCTGAGTTGTATGTTGCCATTACCCTGTGTACGTAACTTCTGTTTGAAGAAGCGTATGAGATTCGTGTTCCAGGTCTCTGGCCAGAAGCTCTTGTATTAATATTAGTAGACCCTAAAATACCACCAAAAGTATAATTAGATGGAGCCAATCCATTACTAAACTCTTGATTTCTAGTAACATCATTTAAACCTCCCCAGTTAGCCCATTGAGGTCTCCCATTAAAAAGTTTATTCATCTCAATACCGTTAATCATAACAGTACCATTTTCTGAATCTAATCCGCGTACTCTAAAGAAAGAGCCGCTAAACTCAAAAGCAGCTGTTCGTAAGTAAATATCTCTCGTAGCTTGTAATAAACCCGATATGTTATCTGCAGCGCTTGCATCTTCATTAAGTTCATCATCTGTTATTGTGATAATGCTTAAGTCTTGATCTATAGAAAGATCTGCAAATAGATAAATAGTTCCTAAATTAATAGGATTTCCTTTAAATGTTAGTGGAAAATTTTGTGTTTCAAAACCTTTTAAGGTAATTTCAAGCACGTAGATTCCGTCTGAAAAACCACTTAACTCAAAGCTTCCATCAGCTTTGGTTATGGTTGATTGACTTCCACGTTTTACAGAAACACTAACATTTTGAAGGGGACTTTCTGAATTGCCATCAAGAACAATTCCTTTTACAACATTTTGGGCATCTAAACTAAAAGATAGTAAAAAAACACCAAGTATTGTACATAAGATTCTTTTCATTTGTTAGTTTTAATTTATTTTCGAAATGCAAACCTAGATAATTTGAAGATAATTTATAGCTTGTTTTCGTTAAAATTACATTATCTAAACTTTAGCATAGTTTTTGTTTTTTATGTTTGCATTTAATTTCTTAAGGATGAAAAAAACAATTCTGTACTTACTATTATTAGGATCTTTGTCTATTTATTCGCAGGCAAAAAGCAAAAAATATAAAATCCGAACGATTGCTTTTTATAATCTTGAAAATCTTTTTGATACTATAAATGACGTAAATAAAAATGATGAGGCAAGTCCCATCATGGAGTTAAAAGGAAATCGATCTGCAATATATTGGGATAAAATTGATAAACTGGCAAGTGTAATTTCTCAAATAGGAGAAGAAAAGTCACATACTAGTCCGGCTATAATAGGAGTTGCGGAAGTAGAAAATAGAAGTGTGCTAGAAGACTTAATCAACTCTAAGCATTTGAAATCAAAACGATATGATATTATTCATTACGAATCGCCTGATAAAAGAGGAATTGATGTGGCATTATTATATCAAAAGCGATATTTTAAACCTGTATACCATGAGGCTTTTAATCCTAACATTTACAATCAAAATAGAAAGGTATATACCAGAGATCAGCTTTTAGTATCTGGATATTTAGATGATGAGTTAGTTCATATTATTGTAAATCACTGGCCCTCTAGAAGTGGCGGTGAAGCAAAAAGCAGACCTTTGCGAGAAAAAGCAGCCTATCAAAACACAAAAATTATAGCGGAGTTAAAAAAGAAAGAAAAAAACCCGAAAATCATTACGATGGGTGATTTTAATGATGATCCTATTAATGCTAGCTTTAAAGATGTGCTAAAAACAAAATCGCAAATAAAAAAAGTTAAAGAAGGAGATTTGTATAATCCTTATGAAGATATGTTTAGAAGGGGTTTTAATACATTAGGCTACAGAGATAATATTAATCTATTTGATCAAATTATCTTTTCAGAACCTCTTTTGGATAAAGGAAAAAAAGACTTTAGTAGTTATAAAATGTTTAAAGCAGGAATCTTTAATAAACGCTTTTTAACTACAAGTGAAGGGATGTTTAAAGGATATCCTTTTAGAAGTTTTTCTTACGGTAATTATACAGGCGGTTATAGCGATCATTATCCAGTTTATATTTACTTGATTAAAGAAACAAACTAAAAAGGGTTATTGTAAATCCTTTAAAACTAATTGAATAGATTTTGAGCCGTTCCATTCGTTTTCTTCTAAGGAGTAAACAATATCAAAACTATTTTTTGTTTGAGAGATTTTATTACCAAGATTGAAACCGATACTATTAAAAGTAGTTGTGTTATCTGCTTGAAATAAGTTCAGTTTTAAATGACTTTCATCTGCTCCAACTTTTCTTCCAAACCCGTTATCTCTTACAGCTGATGTTTTAAAAGTAGGTGTCATATTCTTAGGTCCAAACGGAGCCATTTGTTGTATAATTCTAAAAAATTTGGGCGTTATATCAGAAAAATCAATTTCTGCATCAATACAGATTTCTGGGATTTGTGAGTCCTTTGTAATGGTTTTTGATACAACCTCTTCAAATCGTTTTTTAAAAGCTTGAAAATTTTCTGGAAGAATGGTTAGACCAGCAGCATATTTATGTCCTCCAAATTGTTCAATGAATTTACTACAAGCTTCTAACGCATCATAAATATCAAAACCAGAAACCGAACGTGCAGAAGCAGTTAACTTATCACCACTTTTTGTAAATACTAATGTAGGTCTATAATAGGTTTCTATCAATCTAGAAGCCACAATACCAATAACGCCTTTATGCCAAGTTTCACAATAAACAACAGTTGAAAAGTTTTGCTGTTCATTATTTTCTTCAATTTGTCGTAGAGCTTCATGTGTAATTAGTTTATCGAGTTCTTTTCTATCTGCATTAAATGTATGTATTTCTTCTGCATATTCCAGTGATTTTTCAAAATTTGTTTCTGTTAATAATGTTACTGCTTTGTTTCCATGTTCTATTCTTCCAGCAGCATTAATTCTTGGAGCAATAAGAAAAACGACATCTGTTATAGTCAATTCTTTCTTTTTTACTTGGTTAATTAGCGCTCGTATTCCTGATCTTGGATTGGAGTTAATAACTTGTAATCCGTAATAAGCAAGTATTCTGTTTTCTCCAGTTATTGGTACAATATCAGCTCCAATTGCTATGGCAACCAAATCCAAATAAGGAATTAAGTTTTGTAACGATCCACCTCTTTTTTCTTCTAGAGCTTGAATCAGTTTAAAACCAACACCACATCCGCACAATTCATCAAAAGGATATTTGCAATCTTCTCTTTTCGGATTTAACACGGCTACCGCTGCAGGAATGTTTGATCCAGGTTTGTGATGATCACAAATTATAAAATCAATTCCTTTACTTTTTGCATATTCAATTTTATCAATTGCTTTGATACCACAATCTAATGCAATAACTAATGTAAAATCGTTATCGTGTGCAAAATCAATTCCTTGGTAAGAAATACCGTAGCCTTCTTCGTAACGATCTGGAATATACGTTGCAACAGATGCATTCCATTCTTTTAAGTATGTGTAAACTAATGATGCTGCAGTAGTTCCGTCTACATCATAATCGCCGTAAATAAGAATTTGTTCTTTGTTTTTGATAGCAGTTTCAATTCTATCAACAGCTTTATCCATGTCTTTTAGTAAGAAAGGAGCATGTAAATCTTCTAATGAAGGTCGAAAAAATCGTTTTGCCTCATCAAAGTTTTTAATGCCTCTTTGTGCAAGAATTTTTGCCAGGATAGAATTGATAGATAAAGACTGAGAAAGTTCAGAAATTAGTTTTGAATCAGGCTCAGGTTTTAATGTCCACCGCATGAAAAACGTAGCAATTTATTGCTTGTGAAGATACACTTCTGTTGTTACATCTGCAAACTGACGAAACATTTCCATTACACCACAATATTTTTCTATAGATAGATTAACAGCTTTGTTTATTTTGTCTTCTTGCAAATCAGATCCAGTAAAATGATATTCAACAGCAACTTTATGATAGTATTTTGGATGTTCATCAGTCAATTCACCATGTACAACAATCTTAAAATTAGCTACTTCAGCTCTCATTTTTTTCAGAAAAGAAACAACATCTAGCCCAGAACATCCTGCTAAAGAAGAAAGCATCATTGCCTTGGGGGTTAGCCCAGAACTATTTCCACCATGTTCTTCAGAAGCATCAATTAATACAGAATGACCGCTAGGATTATCAGATGCAAATTGCATGTTTTCTTTCCACTCTGTGGTAACAGTGTTTGTCATAATGAAAATGTATAATTATATATACTTTCAAAAGTACTGGTTTTTTAACGTATAGGAAAACTACTTTTTGATTAAAAAAATTAACTTTGTGAAACACCAAAATCGTAAAAAAATGAAAAAAGTAGCATTTCTATTATTTATAACATCTTTATTAACGGTAAGTAGTCATGCACAATTTAAAAAATTGTTGAAAAAGAAAGGGAATAAAGATGCGATTACTAAAGTCTTAACGGCAGCTACATTAAGCGATGCTGATGTAAATGCTTTCACAAAAGAAGCAATTGATTGGATGGACAAGAATAATGCAGCTTTTCCTGAGGGAAGTGTTTATGAAAAAAGACTCGCAGAGATTGTGGCAGGATTTAAAGATTTAGAAGGGATTTCCATGGATTTTGGAGGCTATTGGGTAAAGTCACCTATTAATGCTTTTGCGATGGGAACTCCTCAAAAAGGTTATACACGTATCTTGTCTCCGTTAATGGATGTGATGGACAATGATCAAGTAACAGCAGTTGTTGCGCATGAAATTTGTCATGTAAAAAAAGAACATTCTAAAAAAGGAATCAAAAAAGCATACATGAGAAGTGCTACAAAAGATGTATTAGTTGCCAATACGGGTAATACAGGAGAGTTTTTAAACGATACGGGGCTTAGTAATTTTACAGAGAATTATTTTGGAGCTGTTTCTTCTCGAACTCAAGAATCTGAAGCTGATAAATGCGCTTTTGGTTTATTAGTGAAAAACAAGCTTAATTATCATGCGCTTGCAGGGGCTTTTGAAGTACTTAAAAAATTAAGTGGTGATGGAGGGAAAGGCTCTATAATGTCTAGTCACCCAGCAACAGATGACCGTGTAGAAAGAGCTAAAAAATGGGCTAAAGAGCAGGATGAGAAAAGCAAATAAGTACATTTTATGGTTGTATTTGCATGGGCTGATCAATGAAGAACTAGATAACTCAGGATTTTAAATTGTATAAGAAGAGCGAAAAACATAGAGCTCTGACGCTAGACTAAAAAACGAATCGTTTCCTGTAGTTTAGGAACAACTTCTTTTTCAAACCAAGGGTTTTTCTTTTGCCATAAACGATTTCTAGGTGATGGGTGTGGTAGTACAAAGTAATTAGGTAAATATTCTTGGTAATTTTTTACCGTTTCGGTTAATGTTTGTTTTGCTTCATTTTTTAAGTAGTAGTTTTGAGCGTACATCCCAATTAAAATAAGCATTTCTAAATTAGGCATTAGATTAAACAAAGGCTCATGCCATGTAGGAGCACATTCTTTTCTAGGAGGTAGATCGCCACTTTTTCCTTTTCCTGGATAGCAAAATCCCATAGGAATTATAGCAAATAGTTTTTCATTGTAAAAAGTCTCTTCAGAAACATTAAGCCATTTTCGAAGCTGAACTCCACTAGGATCATTCCAAGGAATTCCTGTCTTATGGACACGAGTTCCTGGAGCTTGCCCAATAATGACAATTTTAGAACTTTTACTTGCACGTAAAACAGGATTGGCTCCTAAAGCTAAATGAGGTTCGCAAATTGTGCAATTTTTTATTTGTTTAAGAAGTTGTTTCATTTTTTCCCTTCTACTACAATCACAATTTCTCCTTTTGGAGGGCTCTGTGTAAAGTGTTCTTGAACACTTTTTGTAGTTCCTCTAATTGTTTCTTCGTATAGTTTTGTTATTTCTCTAGAAACGGATACACCTCTTTCTTCTCCAAAATATTCTATAAAATGAGTAAGTGTTTTTACCAATTTATGCGGACTTTCATAAAAAATCATGGTTCGCGATTCTTCTGCCAACAAAGTTAAACGAGTTTGACGTCCTTTTTTAACGGGCAAAAAACCTTCAAACACAAACTTGTCGTTTGGAAAACCTGAATTTACCAGAGCAGGAACAAAAGCGGTAGCGCCAGGCAAACATTCCACTTCTACATTATTTTGAATACAAGCACGTGTTAATAAAAAACCAGGATCAGAAATAGCTGGTGTTCCT
Organism: Bacteroidia bacterium; assembly: GCA_030428865.1. Lineage (GTDB taxonomy): Bacteria > Bacteroidota > Bacteroidia > Flavobacteriales > Flavobacteriaceae > Polaribacter. Next base: position 100,831 of record JAUIEK010000004.1, read on the forward strand.
GCATCAGAAATCAAAGCAAATACTTCACCAGATTGAATACGCTTTATAATAGAATTAACAGTTTTGTGTTCGTTATGCATGTGATGAGAAAGCATAGGAGTAGTAATATCAAAATGTTTTAGCAATTTCCCACTAGTTCGTGTGTCTTCTGCCAAAATGATATCGACTTCTTTTAAAACAGAAATCGCTCTAAATGTCATGTCTTCTAAATTCCCAATAGGAGTAGGAACCACGTATAGTTTGCTCATTATTTTTAATACTGCGTTGTAAATTTTAAAAATAGACAAACTTTTAGGTTTACTAACAAAAAATCTGGTTAGAATTAGAAAAGCCTTGACAGAGGTTATTCTTGGTATTTGATTAAATTTGCAGCTTAATTAACAAAGTAACATGTATAGAACACATTCTTGTGGCGAACTCAGAGCTTCGCACATCAACTCAGAAGTTACCTTAGCAGGATGGGTGCAAAAATCTCGGGATAAAGGATTTATGATTTGGGTAGACTTAAGAGATCGGTACGGAATAACTCAACTGATTTTTGATGAAGAAAGAACGTCTTTAGATTTATTAGAAAGTGCCAGAAAACTGGGTCGTGAGTTTGTGATTCAAGTTACAGGAACCGTTATAGAGCGTCAATCTAAAAATCCAAATATACCAACAGGTGATGTAGAAGTTTTAGTAAAAAAGTTAACAGTATTAAACGAAGCAAAGTTACCGCCATTTACCATAGAAGATGAAACGGATGGCGGAGAAGATTTGCGAATGAAATACCGATATTTAGATATTCGTAGAAATCCTGTAAAAGAAAAATTATTGTTTCGACATAAAGTAGCTATGGAAGTTCGTAAATATTTGTCAGATCAAGGATTTGCTGAAGTTGAAACGCCGTATTTAATCAAGTCGACTCCAGAAGGAGCTCGTGATTTTGTGGTGCCTTCGCGTATGAATGAAGGTCAGTTTTATGCATTACCACAATCGCCTCAAACTTTCAAACAGTTATTAATGGTAGGCGGAATGGATAAGTATTTTCAAATCGTAAAGTGTTTTCGTGATGAAGATTTACGTGCCGATCGTCAGCCCGAATTCACGCAGATTGATTGTGAAATGGCTTTTGTTGATCAGGAAGATATCTTAAATACTTTTGAAGGATTAACACGTCATTTACTAAAAGAATTAAAAGGAATTGAAATAGGAGAGTTTCCAAGAATGCAATATGATGATGCTATGCGTTTGTACGGAAATGATAAACCAGACATTCGTTTTGGAATGCAGTTTGGTGAGTTAAACGAAGTAACAAAACACAGAGATTTCAATGTTTTTAATAATGCAGAGTTAGTTGTAGGAATTGCAGTTCCTGGAGCAGCTTCTTTTACGAGAAAAGAAATTGATCAGTTGATTGATTGGGTAAAACGACCACAAGTTGGAGCGTTAGGAATGGTATATGTAAAATGCAATGAAGACGGATCTTTCAAATCTTCGGTGGATAAATTTTATGATCAAGAAGATTTAGCAAAATGGGCAGAAAAAACAGGCGCAAAAGTAGGTGATTTAATCTGTATACTTTCTGGACAAACAGATAAAACAAGAACACAGCTGAGTGCTTTACGCATGGAAATGGCAGAACGATTAGGGTTGAGAAAATCAGATGAATTTGCGCCTTTATGGGTTGTAGATTTTCCGTTATTAGAATGGGATGAAGAAACAGAGCGCTATCATGCAATGCATCATCCATTTACATCGCCTAAGCCAGAGCAAATTTCATTGTTAGAAACAGAGCCAGGAAAGGTAAAAGCGAATGCTTACGATTTAGTTCTTAATGGGAATGAAATTGGAGGCGGTTCTATAAGAATCCATGATAAAAAAGTACAAGCAATGATGTTTGATTATCTTGGTTTTACTCCGCAAGAAGCAAAAGAACAGTTTGGTTTTTTGATGGATGCTTTTGAATATGGTGCGCCACCTCATGGAGGTATTGCTTTTGGTTTTGATCGATTGGTTGCTATTTTAGGAGGGCAAGAAACAATAAGAGATTATATAGCTTTCCCTAAAAATAATTCAGGTAGAGATGTTATGATTGATGCTCCTTCAAAATTAGATGATGAACAACTAAAAGAGCTTAATATTGGGTTAGATATCTCTAAGTAAGATAGGATTTATACTAAACAAAGGTGGAGAAAGAAAAACATCGACTTTCAAGACTTACACAAATTGTTACTCAACTTCAATCTAATAAACTTGTAACAGCTAGGACTCTTGCCGAAAAATATCAGGTAAGTGTTAGAACTATTTATCGAGATATCAGAACGCTTGAAAATTCAGGAATACCTATTGTAGTAGAAGAAGGTAGAGGGTATTCCTTAATGAAAGGATACAATCTTCCTCCTGTAATGTTTACAGAAGGAGAAGCCAACGCGCTAATTACAGCAGAACACATAATTAATAAGAATAAAGATAGGTCTTTAGTTGAGAATTATGAGAATGCAATAACGAAGATTAAATCCGTTTTAAAACATTCACAAAAAGAGAAAATAGATTTTTTAAACAATCGAATACAATATAGAGAGCAGGTAGAAAACAAAAACACAAGTAAATATTTGATGTCTATACAAACGTGTATTACGAACTTTCAATTAATCTCTATTCGATATAAATCTCTAGAAAATAATGTAACAAATCGTGTAATAGAGCCTTTTGCAATATACAATACACAAGGAAATTGGCTACTTATTGCTTTTTGTAGATTAAGAAAAGATTACAGAAGTTTTAGAATTGATTTGATTCAAAACATAATTGTTCAGAATGAAAAATTTGAACCACATAAAATAACGTTAGAAGAATATTTTTTACAGTGTCAGAAAAAAACTTTACACTCCTGACATACCTTTGTCACAATCGTAATTCAATTTTGTAGTAGAATCATAAATACGCAAAAAATGAAAACTAGTAAAGTAGCGCCATTTAAAGTTATCGGAATTAAAATAACTACTACAAACGAAAACAGTCAATCTGCCATAGATATAGGGAAGTTGTGGGAAAGATTTCTATCAGAGAGAATTATTGATAAAATACCAAATAAAGTTGATAATTCTATTCTGTCTATTTATACGAATTATCAAGGAGATCATACAAAACCTTACGATGTAATTTTAGGCTGTAAAGTGAAGTCGATAGGCAAATTGGAAGAAGGAATGATAGCCAAAAGTTTTGAAGGAGGAGAGTATGTAAGGTTCATCTCAAAAGGAAATTTAAGTCAAGGAGTTGTATACAATACTTGGGAAGAAATTTGGAATGCTAAAATTAATAGATCATTTTTGGCAGACTTTGAAATATATGGAGAAAAAGCTCAAAATCCAGAAAATGCTGAAGTTGAAATTTTTGTTGGCATAAAAGATAATTAATGAAACCAATCGACTTATTTTATCTAAATCAACCAGAACCAGAAAGAGCTGTGTTTATCATTTTAAGAGATGTAATTTTGTCTTTAGATGAGCACATTACACAAGAATGGAAGTACAAGCTTCCTTTTTTCTGTTATAAGGGTAAAATGTTTTGTTATTTGTGGAAAAATAAAAAGACCCGAGAACCATACATAGGAGTTGTTGAAGGTAACAGAATAAACCACCCAAAATTAGAGCAAGGAAACCGGTCTAGAATGAAAATTTTATCTGTAAACCCTAATAAAGATATAGATATAGAAACAATTGATTCTATTTTAAATGAAGCGCTAGATTTTTATCGGAAAGGAATTATTAAAGTTAAAGACAAAAAAGGTAGATAAAAACACTAAATTTGAAAAACGTTATTACTGAAGTACTTAGATAAAAATATATGCCTACTAAAAAGAGAAATTTTTTTATTAAAATTCTTGTCTGGAGGTATAAAAATATCTCAGAAAAGCAGTTTTTATATGTACTTAGTATTGTTGTAGGGTTTTTATCAGGTTTAGGAGCTGTGTTTTTGAAGTATCTCACAGGTTTAGTGGCAAGACTTCTAGAAAGTAACTTTATTAAAGATTATCGATTTTCTCTCTACTTTATACTTCCAATTATTGGTCTTTGTTTGGTTTATCTGGTAAGAAAATATCTAGTTAAGAAGCCAATAGGTCACGGAATTTCTACCACTTTGTATTCTATTTCTAAAAGAAGCGGAATTATAGAGCGTTATAAAATGTATGCATCTTTATTGACTGCGCCTTTAACAGTAGGTTTTGGAGGATCAGTTGGGTTGCAAGGGCCGGCTGTTAGTACAGGTGCAGCATTAGGGTCCAACGTGGCTCAGTTGTTTCATATGAATACAAAAACAAGAATGCTTTTAATTGGGTGTGCTACAGCTGGAGCCATGTCTTCTATGTTTAAAGCACCTGTTGCGGCAATCATTTTTGCGATAGAGATTTTTAGTTTAGATCTCGTTTTTTCTTCTTTAGCACCTTTGCTTTTTGCTTCTGTTGTAGCAGTAATAACATCATACTTTTTTAGAGATACAGATGTGCTTTTTAGTTTTAGGCTTGTAGATGAATGGAAGGTAAAACACATTGCATTTTATCTTTTGTTGGGTGTTGCAACAGGATTTGCATCAGTGTATTTTTCTAAGATGTATTTTTCTATCACAAATTTTTTTTCTCGATTTACTCGTGCCTATACTAAAATAGGAATAGCAGCAGCGGCCATTGGTTTAATGCTGTACTTAATTCCGCCATTATATGGAGAGGGATACGGTTTAATAAATAACTTACTAAATGGAAATACGAGTGAAGCATTAAGAGGAATTTCAACTTCTATTAACCTAGAAAATGCTTGGATTGTTATTGTAATATTATTAGTGATTGTTGTTTTTAAAGCAATTGCAATGACAACAACCTTTGCAGCTGGCGGCGTTGGTGGTGTTTTTATACCAACATTATTTATGGGAAGCGCTTTGGGTAATATGGTTGCTAAGATTATCAATCAATTTGGATTTGGAGTTTCTGAATCTAACTTTACCTTAATAGGTATGACAGGACTTATGGCAGGGGTATTACACGCACCACTTACTGCTATTTTTTTAATTGCAGAAATTACGGGTGGTTACGACCTTTTTGTGCCACTTATGCTTGTTTCAATAATTTCTTACGGATTTACAAGGTATTTTGTGCCTAACTCTATTTATACGGCAGAATTGGCTAAACGGGGAGAATTAATAACTACTGATAAAGACAAAAACGCATTGATGATGATGCGTATAGAACAGGTAATCGAAACAAATTTTGTTACGTTACGAAGTGATATGACTTTAGGAGAAATGCTAAAAAAAGGTGTAGCAAAATCGAGCAGAAATATCTTTCCGATAGTTGATAAAAAAGACCAATTTTTAGGAATTGTTTTGTTAGATGATATTCGCTCTGTTATGTTTGATCAATCTTTGTATGATAATACTACAATTTCTCTGTTTATGAAGGCAGCACCAGGAATTATTAATTACACTGATTCTATGGAAGCTGTCATGGAGAAATTTAAAAGAACCAACGCCTGGAATTTACCTGTGATTAAAAACGGAAAATATGCAGGCTTTATCTCTAAATCAAAACTTTTAACAGCCTACAGAAATAAGTTGATAGAAGTAACGGCTACTTAATGTGTTGTTTCATTTTATCAGGAAAATCTGTAAAACCGCCATCAGCGTTTCCTTGATAAAGAATCACATCAACCATTTGTTTAAAAGAATCAAATTCTGCTAAATTATCTGTTCTAAAAGTGTAAGGATGTACTATTAATCCGAGTTTATGAGCTTCTGTTACTAAAGAAGTAAATGTAAATTTTTTATCAACTTTTTCTGATAACATTAATTTATACCAAGGTCCAATACCATCTGCATAAGAGGCAAAATCAGCAAGTTGTAGCGTTTCTTCAGGAGATTCTATTAGTTGAACTAAAAACAATTTAGATTGATATTCTTCTCTTATCTTTCTTAGTTCTTGTGCGTCAAAACATTGTAAGATACATTTGTCTTTCTTGGTTTTATATCCATATTTTGACAATATGTTCAATACAATTTTTGAAATATCTTTTCCATTTTCATTATGGAATTTTGGATTTTTTATTTCAGGATAAATTCCGATAGTATTTCCTGTGCTTTTATTTAGCCCTTGAATTAGCTCAATTTCTTCCTGTAGGGAATGAAGCTGAAAAGAACTTTTGTTCTTGGGAAATCGTTTTGAGTAGACTTGTTTGTTGGTTTCAGGATCAAATCGTTCTGTAACATGCAATGATTTAAGTTCTGCAAACGTAAAATCAATCACGTAATAACGCCCATCAGCTCTTTTTTTGTTAGGAAATCTACTTGCTACATTAGTAACATCATCTAAATAAATATCATGAATTACAATAGGAACATCATCTTTGCTAAGAACCAAATCTTGTTCTATGAAATCTGGATGCATAGCGTAGGCCATTGCTTTTGATTCGAGTGTATGTTCTGGTAAATAGCCAGAAGCTCCTCTATGTGCTATCACTATCTTTTTAGAAATTTTATGATTTGAGTTGGTTTGGCAGCTTACAATGGTTAAAACGAAAATGAAGTAGATAAAAAATCGCATAATTTTTAATAGTAAACGAAAGGTATAACTTTTTGTAGCTTTGCGTAGCATAATTTTTTAGAAAATGAATACGTTGCTGAAAGTATTGTTTATTGCTTTTCTTGTTTGGATGGGAACAGGAATATACCTTGAGTATACAGAGCATCCTAAAGGAAAAGTAGTGGTAGGCTTGGGAGTTTTATTTTTATCTTTTATTTTAATGCCTTTGTTTATTTACTCTCGTTATAGAAAAGGGAAATACAAAAAATATGTAATAAAAGATGATTTGTTTTTTCCTAAAAAAGAAAAAAAATCTTGAAAAAGATAGCTTTATTTACAATAAACTAACATCGTTTATTTACACATTTTTACTTAATCTTTACAAAAGGTACAGGTTTTAAATCGTCTTCTTGTTTTTTCATGAAAACTTATAAAATTAAGTGTCAAATTTTACATATCTATCAATGTAAAGATGTGGTAAAGAGCTATTGATATTTACATAAGAATTACACATTCAAAAACTTTTTGTAAACTCATCAGTTATCTAATAATCAGTATTGTATGGTATTTTTGGGATAGAAATAAAATCGCAAATAACCCCAAAAACCCCCAAAAAATGAAAAAGTTAGTAATTCTATTTTTCGCAATTGTACTAGGTACAAGTTCTGCTTTTGCCAATGAAAAAAAAGGCAAATTAACAAAGAAGGAAAAAACTCGTATTGAGTTCTGTACTCAAATTACCAAATATTTAGGTAACTATAACAGAGAATTAAATGAAGATTTAACAGCCAATGTACGATTGATGTTAAATCAAAACAACGAAATTGTTGTACTTTCTGTAGATTCTAAAAATGAAGGATTAGTTTCGTATGTAAAAACAAAACTGAATTACAAAAAAGTTTCTGTTGAGAACTTAGAAAAAATGAAAGTATTTATTCTGCCTTTAAAGATAAAAAGAGTTTAGCAGATTAAAACGTATAAGTTAGCTAGCAAACCTCCACATAGTTGGAGGTTTTTTTGATATATCGAAATAGGGATTATGCGTATCTTTGCGCACTTATGATAGACAGAATAGAAGCTATATCTGAAAAGGTTGTATTAATTGGTTTGATAACTCAAGATCAGAGTGCAGAACAACTAGAAGAATATCTAGATGAGTTAGATTTTTTGACATACACTGCAGGAGGAGAAGCTATTAAGCGTTTCGTTCAGCGTTTGGATAAACCCAACCCGAAAACATTTTTGGGAGCAGGGAAATTAGATGAAGTAAAAAATTTTATTGACACTCACGATATTGGAACAGCTATTTTTGATGATGAACTTTCTCCTGCACAATTGAGAAATGTAGAAAAAATATTAGACTGTAAGGTGCTTGATAGAACCAACCTAATTCTAGATATTTTTGCACAAAGGGCACAAACAAGTTCTGCAAAAACCCAAGTAGAATTAGCGCAGCATCAATATCTCTTGCCAAGATTAACTAGACTTTGGACTCACTTAGATAAGCAAAAAGGAGGAATTGGAATGCGTGGTCCTGGAGAAACAGAAATAGAAACAGATAGACGAATTATTCGTGATAAAATAGTTTTATTGAAGAAAAAGCTAGAGACCATTGATAAACAAATGGCTGTTCAGCGAAAAAATAGAGGAAAGCTAGTCCGTGTTGCTTTAGTGGGTTATACAAACGTAGGAAAATCTACATTGATGAATGTGATCAGCAAAAGTGATGTGTTTGCAGAAAACAAATTATTTGCAACATTAGATACAACCGTTAGAAAAGTTGTGATTAAAAATATTCCGTTCTTAATGACAGATACTGTAGGTTTTATTAGAAAGTTGCCTACTCAACTAGTAGAATCCTTTAAATCGACTTTAGATGAGGTTCGAGAGGCAGATTTACTCTTACACGTTGTAGATATTTCTCATCCTAATTTTGAGGATCATATAGCTTCTGTTAATCAGATTTTAGGAGAAATTAATAGTGCGAATAAGCCAACTATTATGGTATTTAATAAGATTGATGCTTATACTCACGAAACCATAGATGAAGATGATTTGATTACCGAAAAAACTAAAGAACATTACACTTTAGAAGACTGGAAAAAAACATGGATGAGTAAATTAAATACAGATTGTATTTTTATTTCTGCTATAAATAAAGGGAATTTTGAAGCGTTTAAAGAAAAAGTATATAATGAGGTAAAGAAAATTCACATTCAACGTTTTCCTTATAATGATTTCTTGTACGAAGAATAAGTTTATGTCATTTTTTTGATTTCGTTGTGTCTAAAACAATCTGTAGTGTGATCATTAACCATTCCTACTGCTTGCATAAAAGCATGGCAGATAGTTGACCCGATAAATTTAAATCCTTTTTTCTTTAGCGTTTTACTCATTAAATCCGAAATTTCTGTTTTTGCAGGAACTTCTTCAAAGGTTTTCCATTTGTTTTGAATCGGTTTTCCGTCCACAAAATTCCATATAAACTTTGAAAAACTTCCATGCTCTTTTTGAATTTCTAGAAAAGCTTTAGCATTACTTATTACAGAATTTATCTTTAGTTTATTCCTAATAATTCCTGTATCTCTTAGTAATTCATCTATTTTCTGCTGGTTGTATTTTACTATTTTATTTGCATCAAAATTGTCAAAAACTTTTCTGTAATGTTCTCTTTTTGCTAAAACGGTTATCCAGCTTAGTCCAGCTTGTGCGCCTTCAAGTATTAGAAATTCAAATAATAATCTATCATCATAAATAGGAACTCCCCATTCTGTATCGTGATATTTTTCTTCAAGTTTATTTTTAGTTGCCCATTTGCACTTTTTCATTGAGTTTTCTTTTTGTTGAAGGTTATAATTAATCATCAATATTAAAATCATCAATAATTCCTAAGCGTTTGGCTCTTCTTTCCCAACTTTTTCTAGCTAAAAGTTGTAAATCTTCAACGTTATCGCTTTCATCCATAATTTCGAGTCCTAGTAAAGTTTCAATCATGTCTTCTTGCGTCACTAAGCCACTAACAGAACCGTATTCATCAACCACAAGCGCAATGTGTTCTCTTTGGTCAATCAATTGTTCAAATAAATTAGGAATTGGCAAGTTTCTGTTAGTAACCAATATAGCTCTCTTAATTTCAGATAAAGGTTTTTTACCATCTCCTTTTACGATGGCTTCCAACAGTTGATTTTTTAAAAAATAGCCTGTTATATTATCCGGGTTTCCCTCATATACGGGAATTCTAGAAAACCGCAAGTTTGGATTTTCTTCAAAAAATGATTCTATAGATTGTGATTCATCTGCAATTTTTAAGACCGTTCTGGGAGTCATAATATCTCTTACTTCCACTTCTTTAAAGTTCAGTAAATTTTTAATTACCTTACTTTCAGACTCATGAAAAACACCTTCTTCTTCTGCTATATCTGTCATTGCAGAGAAATCTTCTCGGCTCAATATAGAATGATGTCCTTTGCCAAAAATCTTTGTAAAAAGTTGGAGCAACCATAAAGCTCCTGTCCATTTAAAGACAAAAATAAGCACAGATAAAATTCTTGTAGTAATTCCTGCAAGTCTTTTCCAATAAGTAGCCCCAATGGTTTTTGGAATAATTTCAGAAACAACTAAAATTAAAACGGTCATAATTGCAGATACGAATCCGACAATATTTACTCCTAACACATTAAACTTATAAGGGAGTTGTTCTGCTTGAACACCTACCAAAATTGCACCAACCGTATGAGCAACAGTGTTTAATGTTAAAATAGCAATAAGCGGTTTATCTACATCTTTTTTTAATCGTTTTAATGTCCCAGCATAGTGCATTCCTTCGGATATTTTAACTTTAATGAATGTAGGAGTTACACTCAATAAAACAGCCTCTAAAACAGAGCATAAAAAGGAGAAAAGAATTGAAAAAAGAGCATATAATATAAGAAGTGTCATAGTGTAAAAATCTGTTTAAAGATACCAAAAAGAGAACGACAATAGCTTTTGCAGAATTAGATTTTGTGAAAAGTGTAACGAACACCCAAACCAAACACTTCTCTAAACTGAACTCTACTAGATGCGTTGCTATCAGAAATAAGATGTAAAGTAATATTCATTGATAAGTGCTCATTTACATTAGCAGAAACATTAACTTGATAGTTTACGTCAATGTTTTGAGGATTATCCAGATAATCAGAATATAGGGCTATAATGTTTTCCATTTCTACATTTTTCATAATAGGAAATTTTAAATAACCAGAAAGATTAAATCCTAATCCATATGAAGAAGTTTTACCTTCGGGCACACCATACATGCCAGAAAAAGCACTTGATACAAATGTAAAACGTGATGTAGCTGGAGCGATATTAATTCGGTAATTTTCGTTTTTCCGCCACAAAATACCAGGACCAAAACTCCAATAGGCAGGAGATAAAGCGGATGATACCAATAGCTTGGGAGTTTTGCTATAATCATAACCTTCGGTGTATTGTGTAATGAAATTGCTGAAAAATGAAAAATACCAATATTTTTTAGTGTTGTAACCTAGCACAGAATTGTACTCGAAACGATCATCAGTTTTTCGAAAACCTTGCCCGCTTATATGACTAGCTCCATAAGAGGTAATTATTTTGTTATCCCATTTCCACTTTTTCTTTCTATAATTAAAATCATAATTAATTATAACACTTCCTGCTATTGTGTTTTCACCACCAGAAGACCAGTTGGAATAGGAAGATTGATTGAAAAGGAAAGTGAATTTCCCTACACCCGACCATTTTTTGATAGAGTCCGTTTTTTTCTCTTGCCCCCAAGAAGCAAAACAACAAAGCAAAAAGATTGGAATTGTTAGTCTCATAAGCACTTTCAGCCTGCAAAATTAACATCTTCTGTAGGATAGAAAAACTATTTTGACTTTTTATATAGAGGAACTGTAGAGCAAGCTTCTCCATACATTAATGTTTTGGCTATGGGTTGTAATTGTTGAATAAGAAACGAGTAGGCAGAAGGTGGAATTGGTTTGTTAGTGCAACCTTTAATAATAACAGGTTTGTCTTTATATGATTCTATATCTAGTTTTTCAATTAAATCTTGATATATAATTGTTTCTAGAAGTTCTAAATTGCCAACAGCAATTTTTTTTGCAAACGGCGCAAGTTTAGATGAAATTAATAAATAAGCCCATGAAGGAATAATAGCATCTTCAGTGCAAGTTAGTGCAACATATGCATCTTTATAATTAGACCAATTATGGTTTTCAACAGAGTTTCTAAAATCTTTTTCTTTAAGGATAATTCCTTCAAACAGCCAATCTTTAATATCAAAAAGAATTCTTTTTTCTACAGGATATAGATCTTCTAAATCAATCGTTACAATTGAACTGTTAGCAACTCTATTTATAATTTCATTAGCCATAGAAAACTGTTTTTGAAGCTTTTATTTATTACAATAAACCTAGTTCTAATTTAGCTTCTTCACTCATCATATCTTGTGTCCATGTAGGATCAAAAGTGATTTCAACCTCACAGTTATTAATTTCCTTTAGAGATTTCACTTTTTCTTCTACCTCAACAGGTAGTGTTTCTGCCACAGGACAATTAGGAGATGTTAGTGTCATTAATATTTTAGCGTCATTATTTTCATTTACAAAAACATCATAAATCAAACCCAGCTCGTAGATGTCAACTGGAATTTCTGGGTCAAAAATAGTTTTTAACACTCTTACGATTTTATCTCCTATTTCTTGTACGGCTTCTTCTGTCATATCAATTTTTGTTTATGTAAATTAAGCTTTTGCTTGTTGTGCCAAAGCGTACATTTTTATTTGTTTTAGCATAGATACTAAACCATTGGCACGAGTAGGGGATAAATGTTCCTTTAGTCCAATCTCATCAATAAAATGAGTGTTAGCTTGCAGAATATCTTCTGGTTTTTGATGATTAAATACCCGTAGCAATAATGCAACAATTCCTTTAGTCAAAATAGCATCACTGTCAGCGGTAAATCCAATTTTTTCTCCAGATAAATCAGCATGTAACCAAACTTTAGATTGACATCCTTTAATTAAGTTTTCATCCAACTTGTATTTGGCATCAATTAAAGGCAGTGATTTTCCTAATTCTATAATGTACTCATAACGTTCCATCCAATCGTCAAACATGTCAAACTCCGCTACAATTTCTTCTTGTATTTCGTTAATTGTCATTTTTAAAACTTATTTTTGCCCTTTTTAAAGGGTAAGAATATTGCCCACAAAATTACGTTAAAAAAACAGAATATGAGCAAACTGTTGGCTGTTGGAACTGTCGCTTTTGATGCTATTGAAACTCCGTTTGGAAAAACAGACAAAATACTAGGCGGATCTGGAACATTTGTAGGATTGGCGGCATCTTATTTTGGTGTAGATGTGGGAATTGTGTCGGTGGTTGGTGGTGATTTTCCATCAGAGTATATAAAAATGTTAAACAGCAGAGGTGTCAATACAGATGGTGTAGAGGTTGTAAAAGAAGGAAAAACATTCTTTTGGAGTGGTCGTTATCACAACGATATGAATTCAAGAGATACATTGGTTACTGAATTAAACGTACTGGCAGATTTTACTCCTGTAGTTCCTGAAGCATATAAAGATGCAAGTATTGTAATGTTAGGAAATTTACACCCACTAACTCAGTTATCAGTCTTAGATCAGATGGATAGAAAACCAAAATTGACTATTTTAGACACAATGAATTTTTGGATGGACTCTGCTTTAGAAGATTTATATACTGTTCTAAAAAGAGTTGATGTAGTTGCCATTAATGATGAAGAAGCCCGTCAGTTAAGTGGTGAATACTCATTAGTAAATGCCGCTAAGAAAATTCATGAAATGGGACCTGAATATGTTGTAATTAAAAAAGGAGAACATGGAGCTTTGTTATTTAACAAAGGAAAAATGTTTTTTGCACCAGCGCTTCCATTAGCAGAAGTGTTTGATCCTACAGGAGCTGGAGATACGTTTGCAGGAGGATTTTCTGGTTATTTAGCAAAAACGGAAGATATTTCTTTTCAGAATTTGAAAAATGCAATCATTTACGGATCGAATTTAGCTTCTTTCTGTGTAGAAAAGTTTGGCACACAACGTATGGAGAACTTGCAACCAGAAGAAGTTCAGCGGCGATTAGAAGCTTTTAAGGAGTTAACGCAATTTGATATCCAACTGAACTAGTAAAAGTTAATGATTAAGCTAAGCAATCAAAAGGTTTATTTTCCAAATCTTAACGGATTGCGATTCATAGCGGCTTTTTTAGTCATAATTAATCATGCTGAGCAGCTCAAAATTTTTTACCGAATAAATATAGACCCTATTTCTCAGTTTGCAAAAATTGTTGGTAAACTGGGTGTTATGCTCTTTTTTGTTTTAAGTGGTTTTTTGATCACATATTTATTGTTATCAGAAGAGCGTTCTTTTGGAGTCATTCACACAAGAAAATTTTATGCAAGAAGATTTCTTCGAATCGTACCTCTTTATGGGCTTTTTGTTTTTGTAGTATTCTTTATTGTACAACACTTCTCGTTTTGGGATATTCCAAATATGAAAGATCCAATAGATGATAATTTTTATACTACTTTAGTATTACATATTTTCTTCTTACCTAATTTAGTTACGGCTATCTACGGATTTTTACCATATATCGCTCAAGCTTGGTCAATTGGAACAGAAGAGCAATCGTATTTGTTGTGGCCATTATTATTGAGGAAATTCAAAAAAAATAGATTAAGGTTAATGGTAGGAATTATAGTGAGTTATATTATGGTTAGAGTATTTCTTTGGTTGCCTTTTATTGAACTTCCATATGAACGAATAATTTCACTATTCTTATCTCATTTTAATATTAATTCTATAGCAGTTGGAGGCTTCTTTGCAATATTACTTTTTCAAAAACACAAGCTATTAGATTTAATAGTAAATCAAACAGTATTTTATGTGGTTTCATCAGTAACAACGGGTTTAATTGCGATAGGGTTTATAATCCCATATTTTCATTATTTAGGATATTCTATTCTATTCGGAATTATCATTTTGAACTTGGCCGCAAATCCTAAATTGAAAAATGTACTAGAATGGTCCGTTTTGAACTATCTAGGGCGAATTTCTTACGGAATATACATGTATCATTTTATTATTTTAATTCTTGTTTTAAAACTAGCTGCTGCATATAACATAAAATCAGATTTAATTATATACCCTCTTATTTTATTAGGAACGATAGTAATATCATCACTTTCGTATCATTATTTTGAGGCAGTATTTTTAAAATTAAAAACAAAATTTACTCTTATAAAAAGTGGAGGAAGTAAATTTTAATGTTGTTAGTATATTGATAAATAGTATAAATTAGTAGATAATTAAACAGTACGATGAGTGACGCTATTAAGCATGAGTGTGGAATTGCACTAGTTAGATTAAAAAAACCGTTACAATTTTATAAAGACAAATATGGTTCTGCCTTTTACGGTCTTAATAAAATGTATTTGTTGATGGAAAAGCAGCATAATAGAGGGCAAGATGGCGCTGGATTAGCAAGTATAAAATTTAATGCCAAGCCAGGTCAGAGATATATTAGTAGGGTGCGATCAAACAAATCACAGCCTATTCAGCATGTTTTCAAAAAAATTAATGAGCGATTGAATGGTGTTTTTGAAAAAAATCCAGATAAAATTGACGATGTTTCTTGGCAAGAAGAGAATATGCCATACATAGGGAATCTCTTTTTAGGGCATGTTCGTTATGGTACTTTTGGTGAAAATAGTATGGAAAGCGTTCATCCATTTTTACGTCAAAGTAACTGGAAACATCAAAATCTAATTGTAGCAGGTAACTTTAATATGACCAATGCAATGGAGCTTTTAGAGGAACTTATCGAACTAGGTCAGCACCCAAAGGAATTCACAGATACCGTTACGGTAATGGAAAAAATAGGCCATTTTTTAGAACAAGAAGTAGCTGATTTATATCTAAAAGCAAAGGAAAAAGGATTATCAAAATTAAATGCTTCACCTTTTATTGAAGAAAATTTAGACATCCAGAGAATTTTACAACGGTCTTCTAAAAATTGGGATGGAGGTTACGCAATGGCAGGTTTGATGGGGCATGGAGATGCTTTCGTGTTAAGAGATCCGAGCGGAATTAGACCTACATTTTATTACCAAGATGATGAAGTAGTGGTAGTAGCTTCTGAACGCCCAGTTATTCAAACAGTTTTTAATGTTCAATTAGAAGAGATAAAAGAATTAGATAGAGGACATGCACTCATTATTAAAAAAGATGGTAAAACAACCGTAGATCAAATATTAGAGCAAAGAGAAAAAAAATCATGTTCGTTTGAACGAATTTATTTTTCTAGAGGAAGTGATGCTTCTATATATGAAGAGCGTAAAACACTAGGTAAACTAGTTTTTCCGCAAATATTAGAATCAATAAATAATGATATTACTAATACTGTTTTTTCATTTATTCCTAATACAGCAGAAACATCATTTTACGGAATGACAGAAGCAGCTGAAGATGTGTTAAATGATCAAAAAACAGCTAAAATTTTATCAGGTCAAAGAACATTGAGTGCAGATAAAGTAACAGAGATTTTATCTGAACGTCCTCGGTTTGAAAAGATTGCTATTAAAGATGCTAAACTAAGAACATTCATTACGGACGATACTAGTAGAGATGATTTAGTTGCTCATGTGTATGATGTTACTTATGGTGTTGTAAAACCAACAGATAACCTAGTTATAATAGACGATAGTATTGTTCGAGGAACAACATTAAAAAAGAGTATTATCAAAATACTTGATAGGTTACATCCTAAGAAAATAATTATTGTTTCTTCCGCACCACAAATTCGATATCCAGATTGTTATGGAATTGATATGGCTAGAATAGGTGATTTTATTGCTTTTAAAGCAGCGCTGGAATTGTTAAAAGAAACAAACCAGTATCATATTGTTGATGAAGTTTATCAAAACTGTAAAAGTCAACTAAAGGAAGAAAATTCAGATACTATAAATTATGTAAAAGCAATTTATGCTCCTTTTACAGATGATGAAATTTCTGCTAAAATTGCTCAAATGTTAAAAACAGAAGAAATTAATGCGGAAGTAGAAGTTATTTATCAAACGGTAGAAAATTTACACAAAGCTTGCCCAGAAAATAAAGGAGATTGGTATTTTACAGGAGATTACCCAACAGAAGGAGGAAATAGAGTTGTAAACAGAGCGTTTATAAATTTCTATGAAGGAAACGATAAAAGAGCTTATTAATCATAACTATTTTGAATCTTTAATTTTTTTTAAAATAAAATATAAAAAAAACGTAAATCATTATGACATCAACTATAATCATTTTAGCAGTAATTGTTCTTATTATTATATTACTTATATCGTTATATAACCGATTAGTAAAACTCCGAAATAGCAGAGAGAATGCCTTTGCAGATATCGATGTGCAGTTAAAACAACGCCATGATTTAATCCCGCAGTTAGTAGAAACTGTGAAAGGATACATGAATCATGAAGATAAAGTATTAACAAATGTTACAGCAGCTAGATCTGGAGCGTTAAAAGCATCCACTATAGATGAAAAAATTGAAGCAGAGAATATGCTCTCTTCTGCCTTAGGAGGTTTGAATATCGCGGTAGAAGCTTATCCAGATTTAAAAGCAAATGAGAATTTTATGCAATTACAAGAAGAAATTTCGGATGTAGAAAACAAGCTATCTGCTGTAAGAAGATTCTTTAATTCGGCAACGAAAGAATACAACAATGCTGTAGAAACATTTCCTTCTAATATTATTGCAGGGATGTTTTCATTTAAAAAAGAATCAATGTTTGATTTGGGTGTTGCTCAAAGAGAAGCACTTGATGAAGCTCCAAAGATTAGCTTTTAATTAATGAAATACGTTGGGTTACAATCTCAAATAAGTCGTAATAATTTTAAATCGATCTTATTGCTCACTGCATTTCCTCTTTTGCTGTTAGGGTTGGTGTGGTTTTTCTTTTTTATTCTCAACTATCATACTACAACAGAAGAAACAGGTCTTGGATATTCTGTGATAAATGAAAGTTTTGTGCAGACGGCTCCCTTTGTTGTTATAGTTGTTGGGATATGGTTTGTAGTAGCTTGGTATTCTCATTCATCAATTATAAGTAGTGTTACAGGATCGAAACCTTTAGAACGGAAAAAAAATAAGAGAGTTTATAACTTAACAGAAAATCTATGTATATCAAGAGGACTGACAATGCCTAAAGTATACATTATAGAAGATGATTCTTTAAACGCTTATGCTAGTGGTATAAATGACAAAACTTTTGCGATAACACTTTCTAGAGGAATGATAGATAAATTAGATGATAATGAATTGGAGGCAGTTATAGCACATGAGTTAACTCATATTATCAATAGAGATGTAAGGTTGTTAATTGTGTCTATCATATTTGTAGGAATTTTTTCGTTTATAACAGAAATTGCTATAAGATCAGTTATGACAACTAGAGGGACAAGAAATAAAGATGGAAAAGGAATTATTGTAGTTATACTTTTGGTTGCTGTTATTGGTTTAGCATTATCTACTGTTTTTCGATTCGCTTTATCTAGAAAGCGAGAGTATCTAGCAGATGCAGGTGCAGCAGAATTGACAAAAAACCCATTAGCGTTGGCTAGTGCATTACGAAAAGTATCTGCAGATCCTTGGATTGAAGCTGTGGAATCAGAAGATGTGGCACAGCTGTTCATAGAACACCCAACCAAGAAAAAGAAAAGCTTTTTAGCTTCTATATTTGGAAATATATTTGCTACTCATCCTCCAATTGAAAAACGGATTCAAATTTTAGAACAATTTTAAATGAAAAAAGCTGAAGTAGAAACTTCAGCTTTTTGTTTTTAGTGTAGATAAAAAAGTTTACTTCGCAGTAGCGTAACGCTTCGCTACTTCGTTCCAGTTAATCACATTAAAAAATGCTTCAATATAATCTGGACGTCTGTTTTGGTAATTTAAATAATAAGCATGCTCCCAAACATCAATTCCTAAAATAGGTGTTCCGCCACAAGTTACTCCTGGCATTAATGGATTGTCTTGATTTGGAGTTGAACAAACTTCTACTTTTCCTCCTTTATGAACGCATAACCAAGCCCAGCCTGATCCAAATTGAGTAGCAGCAGCTTTTGAGAAAGCATCTTTAAATGCATCAAAAGAACCGAACTCAGCATTGATGGCATCTTTTAATTCTCCTGCTAATTCTCCTTTGTTGCTTGGATTCATTACAGACCAAAACAAAGAGTGATTATAAAACCCGCCACCATTGTTTCGAACAGCTCCATTACTCATATCTAAGTTTCCTAATATATCCTCAATCGATTGCCCTTCTAAATTTGTTCCAGCAATTGCATCGTTTAATTTTGTTGTATATCCGTTGTGATGTTTGCTATGGTGTATTTCCATAGTTTTTGCATCTATATGAGGTTCTAATGCATCGTATGCATAGCCTAATTTTGGTAATTCAAAAGCCATAATGTTTTGTTTTTATTAATTTTTTGTCTAGCAAAAATAAGTATAAAATAGACGCATTACAAGCAATTAACTTCTTGATAACTTATAGTAAAATAAGAGAAGTTTATTGTTTGTTTTTTTAAGCATTTTTCATAAACTCTTCTGCTTTTTCAACCATATTTTTACTTCCGCAAAAGAAAGGAACACGTTGATGGAGTTCTGTAGGCTCAATATCTAAAATTCTTGTAAACCCATCGCTTGCTTTTCCATTAGCTTGTTCAGCCAAAAAAGCCATAGGGTTGCATTCGTAAAGCAATCGTAATTTTCCGTCGGAATTTTTAGAGCTCTTAGGGTAAATGTAAATTCCGCCTTTTATCATATTTCGATGAAAATCAGAAACCAAAGAACCAATATAACGACTCGTGTAAGGTCTGTCTCCTTCTTCTTGTTGACAATATTTGATATAATCTTTTACTCCTTGAGGAAAGTGCGTATAATTTCCTTCGTTTACCGAATAAATTTTTCCATCTTCTGGAAACTGCATATCTGGATGTGATAGATAGTAACTGCCAATTGCAGGGTTTAGTGTAAATCCATTAACACCATGACCAGTCGTGTAAACTAGCATTGTAGAAGTTCCATAAATTACATAACCTGCCGCTACTTGTTTATTTCCTTTTTGTAAAAAATCTTCTAGCTGAACGGGAGTTCCAACAGGTGTAACCCTTCTGTAAACAGAAAAAATAGTTCCAACAGAAACATTCACATCAATATTAGATGATCCATCTAGCGGATCAATTAAAACCACATATTTATTTTGATGATTTTCATCTTGACTATTGACCACAATAAAATCATCTTCTTCTTCACTAGCAATTCCGCAAACAATATTTCTATTTGTTAAAGTCTGAATAAAAATTTCGTTGGCATATACGTCCAACTTTTGTTGGTCCTCTCCCTGAACATTTGTGCTACCTACAGCACCTATAATATCTACTAGTCCAGCTTTATTTACCTCATGATTAACAACTTTTGCAGCTAGCCGTATAGAGTTGATTAATCGTGAGAGTTCGCCTGAGGTATATTTAAAAGAAGCTTGGTTTTCGATGATAAACTCTCCTAACGTTTGGTTTTTACTCATGGTAAATAGAAATTTGCTTACAAAGATGCTACTTTTTTACAAGAATAATGTTTTCGATGAAAAGATTATGAGTTGATTAAAAACCATTCATTTATATTTGAGCTAATTTGAATTTATTATGGATTTTATAATTCGCTTAGCAAGAAAAAAAGATATGACTTCTGTCCATCAACTTATAACAGAACTTGCTGTTTTTGAAAAAGAACCAGATGCTGTTGAAGTTACAGTAGAAGATTTAGAGAGAGATGGTTTTGGATTACACCCAAATTTTACCGTTTTTGTAGCTGAGCAAGAGAATACAATTGTAGGAATGGCATTGTTTTACGATCGTTTCTCAACTTGGAAAGGGAAAACATTACATTTAGAGGATCTGATTGTAACACAATCTAAAAGAGGTTTAGGTATAGGAAAAGCGTTATACACAGAATTGATGAATTATGCTTTTACAAATAATTATAAAAGAATTGCTTGGGAAGTGTTAGACTGGAACCAAGGAGCAATTGATTTTTATGAGAGTACTGGAGCTTCTGTACTTAAAGAGTGGAGAGTGGTACACATGACGCACGATAACCTTATAGAATTTGTTAAAAAATAGTATGCAGGTTTTTAAGTTTGGAGGAGCATCAGTAAAAGATGCTGAAGGAGTGAAAAATCTTGTTAAAATTTTACAACAAGAAAAGTTAATTAATTGTGTAGTGGTTGTCTCAGCTATGGGAAAGATGACTAATGCTTTTGAAGCACTTGTCAATGCTATTTTATATAATCCAGAAGAGAAAAAGAAAGCCTTTAATTACATCAAAAATTTTCATGAGGAAATTCTCTCAAAATTATTTGACCCTAGTTCTCAAGAGTATCAAACTGTAAATGAATTGTTAGATGAACTCTACATCAAAATACAACAAATAAACTCAAAAGATTATGATTTTGTTTATGACCAAATAGTTGGCTATGGAGAGTTATTGTCAACTAAAATAGTTAGCGAATACCTTAATCAATCAGGGGTTAAAAATCAATGGCTTGATGTAAGAGATTGTATTAAAACAGATTCAACATACAGAGATGCTAATGTTCTCTGGGAAGAAACAGAAAAGAATATTCAGAAAAATATTAGCATAGGAAAAATTAACATTGTTCAAGGGTTTATAGCAGCTGATGAAAAAAGGAATACAACAACATTAGGACGAGAAGGTTCAGACTATACTGCAGGTGTTTTTGCATACTGTTTAGATGCCAAAAATGTAACTATTTGGAAAGATGTTGCAGGTGTTTTAAATGCAGATCCTAGAGCTTTTAAAGAAACTAAATTGCTTAAAAAGATATCGTATGAAGAAGCCATAGAAATGGCTTTTTATGGAGCTTCTGTAATACACCCAAAAACGATTCAACCACTGCAAAGCAAAAACATATCACTTTTTGTACGCTCTTTTAAGAATCCAAAAACTCAAGGCACAGAAGTAACAAGAGGAGCTGCTTTAGAGCCAATGATGCCTTGCTTTATTGTCAAGAAAAATCAAATTCTAGTTTCAATTGCTACAAAAGATTTTTCGTTTATTGTAGAAAACAACATAAGTGAGATATTTCAACTACTTCATGATTTTCAATTAAAAACCTCATTAATTCAAAATTCGGCTATAAGTTTTTCAATTTGTGTAGATAATAAATTTCATCAGTTTGATAATTTTGTAGAAGCTATTCAATCCCATTATAAGGTAGATTTTGTTAAAGAAGTTGATTTGTATACAATAAGACACTTTAATACTGAGTCTATTAAAGAAATAGAACTTGTTGGAAAACCTTTGTTAACTCAGGTAAACAAAGAAACCAAGCAAATTGTCATTAAACCAAGCGATTCTCATAAATCAAATTTTTAACTATGTTTGTAACCATTTCAACATACAATAATGGGTTTAGTAAATTCTAAAGAAGTAGCAAAGGTTATTAAAGCTGATAAATTTGGTTTTTTAGGAACTTTTGCAGGTTGGATTTTAATGCAGTTGCTTAGAATTTCTACGATCAACAAGATTTATAATAGAAACAAGGAAAGAGAAGGACTTGATTTTTTAAATGGAATAATGAACGAGTTTGATGTTGAGTTTGAAATTCCTGAAGAAGATTTAAAGAGAATTCCAAAAGAAGGCCCTTTTATTACAGTGTCTAATCATCCTTTAGGCGGAGTTGATGGAATTTTGCTCTTAAAGTTGTTGATAGAAAAAAGACCCGATTTTAAAATTATAGCTAATTTTTTGTTGCATAGAATAGAGCCTCTAAAGCCCTATGTAATGCCTGTAAATCCTTTTGATAACCATAAAGATGCTAAGTCAAGTGTTGCAGGAATCAAAAGTGCGTTAATGCATTTAAAAGAAGGTAATCCGTTAGGAATTTTTCCAGCGGGTGAAGTTTCTACCTATCGTGATGGAAAACTGATGATTGACAAACCTTGGGAAGAAGGAGCTGTTAAGCTAATCAAAAAAGCAGGAGTGCCAGTAATTCCTATTTATTTTCACGCAAAAAATAGTAAGTTATTTTATATACTTTCTAAAATTAATGACACGTTACGAACAGCTAAACTGCCATCTGAGTTATTGTCTCAAAAAAATAGGATTATTAAGGTAAGAATAGGAAAGCCAATTTTACCTAAAGATCAAGCCGAATACGAAGATTTGCATTCTTTTTCTGAATTTATTAGAAAAAAAACATATATGCTGGCAAATCCTTTTGAAAAGAAAGGGCAAAAGATTCTCTCTGCTCAAAATTTAAAGATAAACTCAACTCCTAAAAAAATTGCTTCTCAAAAGACTGTAGAATCTTTTGTTAAGGAGATAAAAGCGTTGCGAGAAAATGATTGTAGATTGTTAGAAAGCAAAAATTATGAAGTTTTCTTTGCCTCTGCAAAACAAATTCCTAATATCCTTCATGAAATTGGAAGACTACGAGAAATAACTTTTAGAGAAGTGGGTGAAGGAACAAATAAGTCGATAGATCTAGATAAGTTTGATAACTATTATTATCACTTGTTTTTGTGGGATTCTGATGCGAATTCGTTAGTAGGAGCATACAGAATGGGATTAGGAAAAGAGATTTACAAAAAATATGGTATTGAAGGGTATTACATACAAACACTTTTTAAGTTTGAACCCGAACTTCATGGAATGATGCAGAATACCATAGAAATGGGTAGAGCATTTGTGGTAAAAGAATATCAACAAAAGCCAATGCCTCTTTTTCTACTATGGAAAGGAATTGTTCACGTAACTCTCCGCAATCCAGATCATAAATATTTAATGGGAGGTGTAAGTATCAGTAATCAATTTTCTGATTTTTCAAAATCGCTGATGATCGAATTTATGAAATCTCATTACTACGATCCTTATGTAGCACAATATATTCATCCTAAGAAAGAATACAAAGTAAAACTTAAAGATGCTGATAAAGATTTTGTATTTGATGCTACCCAAGCAGATATGCAAAAATTTGACAAAGTGATAGATGAGCTAGAACCTGGAGTATTAAGAATTCCAGTGCTAATTAAAAAGTATGTTAAGCAAAATGCTCGATTAATTGCTTTTAATGTAGATCCTAAGTTTAATAATTCTGTAGATGGTTTAATGTATATTAAAATAACAGATTTGCCAGAGAGTACTGTAAAACCGGTAATGGAAGAGTTTCAAGCGGAATTAGAAAAAAAAGCTTCAGAAACAAATAACGAAAACCAGGGAAAACTAGAAGAATAACTTCTCCTTGCAAAATGAACTGAATTTGAATCGGTTAAACTTTGCGGCTACATAAAAAAACCGTAATTTTGCACCCAATTTTTTTAGAATTCAAAAGACAATGAATATTACAAAAGAAACTGTTGATGCGTTAAATGCTGTTGTAAAAGTTGACATCGTAGCAAAAGATTATCAAGAAAAAGTAGATGAGGTTTTAAAAGATTATCGTAAAAAAGCGAACATCCCAGGCTTTAGAAAAGGTCATGTGCCTATGGGAATGGTAAAAAAGCAATACGGTAAATCGGTTATGATAGACGAGGTAAACAAGCTTTTACAAGAATCATTAAACAAGTTTTTGGTTGAAGAAAAATTAGATATTTTAGGGAATCCACTTCCTAAAGCACAAGAAGATTTTTCTTGGGATGCAGAGACCTTTTCTTTTGAATTTGAATTAGGCTTAGTTCCTGATTTTGAAGTAAACCTGAATTCTAAAAAGAAAATTACTCAGTACCAAATTGTAGCAGAAGATTCTTTGATAGATAAAGAGGTTGAGAATTTACAAACAAGATATGGTAAAATGTCTACGGTAGATGCTGTAACAGAAAACACAAATGTTACAGGTACATTTACTTCAGAAGAAAAAGGCATCAACAAAAAATCGACTATTAGTGTTAAAGATCTAAAAGGAAAAACCAACCTGAAAAAATTTGTAGAGACTAAAGTTGATGATACAATAGAGCTTAAAACAAAAGGATTGTTTTCAGACGATCATAAACTAATAGGAGCTTTAGGATTATCACATGATGAAATTCATGACTTAGATATTAAAATCAATTTTACAATTGAAGAGATTACAGAAATTGAGCTGGCTGACCTAGATCAGGAATTGTTTAACAAATTATTTCCTGATGGAAGTGTAAAAACAGTTACTGAGTTAAGAGAGAAGATTAAAGAAGATGCAGAAAAACAGTTTCAACAACAAGCAGATCAGCAATTATTAAATGCCGTAACAGAGCATTTAATAGAGAACACAAAGTTTGACTTACCTGCTGAATTTTTGCAAAAATGGATTGCAAACTCTGGAGAAAAACAATTGTCTACAGAAGAAGCAGTTGAAGAATACAACAAATCTGAAAAAGGACTTAGATATCAACTCATCCAAGAGAAAATTTTAAAAGACAACGATATCAAGATTGATTATGCTGAGTTAAAAGAATATGCAAAAGGATTTATTAAAGCGCAAATGGCTCAGTTTGGAAACCTAAATCCAGAAGAGAAAGAATTAGAAGATATAGCTACAAGAATTTTGTCAAATCAAGATGAGGTAAGAAGACTACAAGATCAATTAGTTAGTCAAAAACTGCTAGATTTTTATAAAGAAAATATAACTTTTAAAACGAAAGAAGTTACTTACGAAGACTTTGTAAAAGAAGTTTATAAGTAAAGTTAGTGTTTGTGTATAAAAACTCCTCATATACTTTGAGGAGTTTTTTTAGCTTATTACACAACGGAAAAGTATTTCTGAATATTAGTATATTTACAGGTATATTTAAAAAGAAACATTTATGGATTTAGGAAAAGAATTTGAAAAATACGCTATAAAACACCACGGAATTAGCAGCACATATTTTCAGCCGCTAATTACAAATATGACGCCAAACATTATAGAAGAAAGGCAGTTAAATGCTGTTGCTATGGATGTTTTTTCGCGTTTAATGATGGATCGAATCATTTTTTTAGGAACAGGAATTAATGATCAAGTAGCGAACATTATTCAAGCTCAATTATTATTCTTAGAAAGTGTAGATGCTTCTAAAGATATTTCTATTTATATCAACTCTCCAGGAGGAGGTGTTTATGCTGGTTTAGGAATTTATGATACCATGCAATTTATTAAACCAGACATTGCTACTATTTGTACAGGAATGGCTGCTTCTATGGGTGCAGTTTTAATGTGTGCGGGAGAAAAAGGAAAAAGATCTGCATTGCCTCATTCAAGAATTATGATTCATCAACCACTTGGTGGAGCACAAGGGCAAGCATCTGATATAGAAATTACAGCTAGAGAAATTTTAAAATTGAAAGATGAACTTTATCAAATTATAGCTAAGCATTCTGGGCAAACTGTAGAGAAAGTCCATGATGATTCCGATAGAGATTATTGGATGCGTGCAGAAGAAGCTAAAAAATATGGTATGATTGATGAAGTTTTAGAAAGAAAATAAGCTAAGATGTCTAAAAAAGAAAACTTAGAATGCTCATTCTGTGGTAGAAAAAAGTCAGAAACAGACTTGCTCATTGCTGGTTTAGATGCCCATATTTGCGATCAGTGTATAGAGCAAGCACATGGCATTGTTAAAGAAGAAATTACAGAAGTAAAATCAGGGAGTCTATCAAAAGACCTCATGCTTAAAAAGCCATTGGAAATTAAAGAATTTCTAGATCAATATATCATTGGTCAAGAAGGAACAAAAAAGGCAATGGCTGTTGCGGTTTACAATCATTACAAACGTCTCTTACAAGTGAAAGATGATGAAAATGATGTAGAAATTGAGAAAAGCAATATTGTTTTGGTTGGAGATACAGGTACAGGAAAAACACTTGTAGCTAGGACCATTGCAAAAATGTTAAATGTTCCTTTTTCTATTGTAGATGCAACTGTTTTAACGCAAGCAGGTTATGTTGGTGAAGATGTAGAGAGTATTTTAAGTAGACTGCTTCAAGCTGCAGATTATGATGTAGAAAAAGCAGAAAAAGGAATTGTATTTATTGATGAAATTGATAAGATTGCTCGAAAAGGAGACAATCCATCAATTACCAGAGATGTTTCGGGAGAAGGAGTACAGCAAGCATTGCTAAAATTATTAGAAGGATCTGTTGTTAATGTAGCGCCAAAAGGAGGGAGAAAACATCCTGAACAAAAATTTATAGAGGTTAATACTAAAAACATTTTATTTATTGCAGGAGGCGCATTTTCTGGAATTGATAAAATAATCAGTAAGAGACTAAACATGCAGGCAGTTGGTTTTAGTGCCTCTATAAAAGAAGATAAAATCGATGAAGACAATTTAGTTCAGTATATAATTCCGTCCGATTTAAAAGATTTTGGTTTAATACCAGAAATTATTGGTCGACTTCCTGTATTAAGTTATATGATTCCACTAGATGCAGAAGCGTTAAGGCGTATCTTAACTGAACCTAAGAACTCCATAGTAAAACAGTACACTAAACTTTTTGAAATGGATGGAATTAATTTTTCTGTTAAAAATGAGGCGCTTCAGTACATTGTAGATAAAGCAATTGAATATAAATTGGGAGCTAGAGGGCTTCGATCACTTTGTGAAGCAATTTTAACAGATGCCATGTTTGAGTTACCAAGCTCAGAAGAAAAAGAGTTGGTAGTAACTAAAAAATATGCAGAAAGTAAATTAACCAAATCTACACTCAAAAAATTGCGTGCCGCATCCTAATCTATGATTAGCAAGAGCACCATAGATCGTGTTTTTGAAACTGCTCGAGTAGAGGAAGTAATAGGTGAATTTGTCCAGCTAAAAAAATCAGGAAGTAATTTTAAAGGGCTGAGTCCTTTTTCTGATGAACGGACTCCTTCTTTTATGGTGTCACCTGTTAAACAAATCTGGAAAGATTTTAGTTCTGGAAAAGGAGGAAATGTAGTTTCTTTTCTTATGGAACACGAACATTATTCCTACCCAGAAGCAATTAAATATCTTGCAAAAAAATACAACATAGAAATTGAAGAAACAGTTCAAACAGATGAACAAAAAAAGCAAGCAGATGAACGAGAGAGTATGTTTTTGGTTTCTAAGTTTGCTAAAGATTATTTTCAAAAAACATTATTAGATACTGAGCAAGGTAAAGCAATAGGACTTAGCTATTTTAAAGAAAGAGGGTTTCTAAAAGAAACGATTCAGAAGTTCGATTTGGGGTATTGTTTAGATGAGTGGGATGGCTTTACGAAAGAAGCTTTAAATAAAGGATATAGTCTTTCATACTTAGAAAAAACAGGACTCACAATTGTTAAAGACAGCAAACAGTTTGATCGTTTTAAAGGACGTGTTATGTTTCCTATTCATAGTATGTCTGGGCGTATTCTTGGGTTTGGAGGAAGAACACTCTCCAATGACAAAAAAACAGCAAAGTATGTAAATTCACCAGAAAGTGAAATTTATCACAAGAGTAAAATCTTATACGGAATTTATCAGGCAAAAAAAGAAATTGCAAAGCAAGATAACTGTTATTTGGTAGAAGGTTACACAGATGTCATTTCGTTTAATCAGTCAGGAATTGAAAATGTAGTCGCTAGTTCGGGCACAGCTTTAACAGCAGAACAAATTCGATTGATTAGCCGTTTAACAAAAAACATAACTGTTCTTTTTGATGGTGATGCAGCAGGAATTAGAGCTTCTTTACGTGGAATCGATTTGATTTTAGAACAAGGAATGAATGTAAAAGTGGTGGCATTTCCTGAAGGAGAAGATCCAGATAGTTTTGCTAAATCTTGTTCTGATGCTGAGTTAAAAGAATATTTAGAAAAATCCTCTCAAGATTTTATCAATTTTAAAGTTTCTCTACTTCTAGTTGATACTAAGAACGATCCTATAAAAAAAGCAAGCTTAATACGAGATATTGTTACGAGTATTTCAAAAATTCCTGACAGTATTCAGCAAGAAGTTTACGTGCAAGAATGTTCTAGAATTATGGATATTTCCGAACGTGTTTTGTTTAGTGAATTAGCACAATTGCAAGCAAAGTTTAGTAAGCAGTCGCATCAAAAGCCTATCAAAAAACCGCTCGCAGTTGTAAAGCAAGAAGAGGCTCAGTTGAGTGAGGTCGATTCTCTTTATATTTTAGAAAAAGAAATCATTCGTATTTTACTGCTATTCGGAAATTATGAAAGTTCCTTCACAGATTGGATAGAAAAAGAAGATGAAGAAGGTAATAGTATTTTGGAAAAAGAGGTGTATGTAAATAAGGTTTCACAAGAGTTATATGTGAGTCTTCAAGATGATGAGATAGAATTTACGAATGAAATTTTTAGGGAAATCTATTACGAAATGATTCATCAACTAAATCAGGAAGACCAGATTGATATTGATGCTTTTATAAATCATGAAAATCCAGAAATAGCATCTATGGTTACGTCTATTTTAATGGATGATGAGCGTTATGCGCTAAGTGATTGGGAGCGAAAAAATATATTTGTTACGCAAGCTAAAGAAGTGCTATCTAAGCTAGTAACAGATGCAGTTTTGAATTTGAGGAGAATTTTAATTGACAAAAAAATAAACGAGCTTCTAGAAGAAGCAAAACAAGAAGATCAATCATCTGTAGATTTGGAAATGGTTAATGACTACACAGGTTTAAAGAGGCGTTTGTTTGAAAAATTAAAACGCGTTGTTTAGCCTTTTAACTCTTTAGGTATTTCACAAACCGGAATTGGGTTCATCTTATGTTGGTTGGCTTTGTTGAGTTTTAAATAAAGTTCATAAACTTCTTTTTTTCTGCCTTCAAATTCATCAAGAAGTCTATTGTTCTCCTGTTGTTGCATAGCCCATTCAAGTTCATCATACGTTGCTCCAATTTGATCTTCATCGGTTCTATCATCACCCCATAATCCGTCAGTTGGCGGTGCATCAATTATTTCCTTATTAACACCAAAATACTTTGCGAGTTCATATACCTCAGATTTTAGTAGATCTGCAATAGGACTTAAGTCGACTCCACCATCACCATATTTTGTATAAAATCCAACGCCAAAATCTTCTACTTTATTTCCCGTTCCTGCAACTAAATATCCTTTTAAGCCTGCAAAATAATAAAGGCTTGTCATGCGCAAGCGAGCTCTTGTATTTGCCAAAGCCATAAATCGTTCTTCTTCATTTTCAACTTTAGGTAATGAAGAAACTAAGCTGTCAAAAACTGGAGTTAAGTTAACTTGCGTTAGTGATACATTATCAAAATTACTTTGTAACCAACTAATATGGTTTAACGCTCTACTCACTTGATTTTGGGCTTGATGAATAGGCATTTCTAAACATAAAGTGGGGAAACCTGTTTTAGCACATAAAGTAGAAGTAACGGCAGAATCAATTCCGCCAGAAACACCAATTACAAAGCCATTTACACCTGCGTTTTTAGCATAATTTCGCATCCAATTAACAATAAAATCAGCTACTTTTTGAACCTGCATAGACAAACTATTTTTCTATTTTTGACGTTTAATTTGTGCTAAGATACAAAGCCTATGCGATATACTGTCTCTCTTCTTATGCTAGTTGTCTTCTTTTCATGTAAAAAAGAAAATCCTTATAAAGTAGATGTCTCTAATATTGATGTTTCTCTTACAGTGAAAAGATTTGATAAAGATTTTTATGAGGTAGCTATAAAAGAATTGCCTAGTTTAAAGAAGAATTACCCAAGATTTTTTCCTGCAAATATTTCAGACAGTGTTTGGATTCAGAAAAAACAAAGTAAAGAAGAATTAGAATTACACAAAGAAGTACAGAAAGTATACGATGACTTTACAATGGTAGAAGAAGATTTAGCATTGTTATTTCGTCATATTTTATACTATTTTCCAGAGTTTCAAGTACCCAAAGTAACAACAGTAATTAATAATTTGGATTATGATTATCGAGTAATTTACACGCCTACTGATTTGATTGTTTCACTGGATTTGTTTTTAGGTAAAGAGCATTCATTTTATGTAGATTATCCAAAATACATTAAAGAAAATAATACAAGAGAATTTATAGTTGTAGAAGTTGCAAATCAAATTATTAATGAGTTGATAAGGCCAAATAATAGTAGTGTTTTTTTAGACAAGATGATTTATCAAGGAAAAAAGAAATTCTTATTAGATCTTTTTTTACCGCATGTTTCGGATAAACTAAAATCAGGTTATAGCCAAGATAAACTAGATTGGGCAGTTGTAAATGAAGAACAGATTTGGCGTTATTTTATAGAAAAAGAATTGTTGTATAGCACAGATACAAAACTCAATCAACGTTTTCTTGATTTAGCTCCTTTTTCAAAATTCTATTTATTAGAAGATAGTAAATCTCCAGGTCAAATAGGTGTTTGGATGGGTTGGCAAATTGTGCGGTCTTTTATGGAAAAGAATGATGTACCTTTGCAAACACTATTGACAATGGATGAACAAGAATTATTTCAAAAATCTAAATACAAACCTAAAAGATAATGGCAATAAAACATACTTCAGAAATACGATTTACAATTGGGTTAGATGAGAATAAAATTCCAGAAGAAATATCGTGGTCTGCAGAAGATGGCGGAATAGATAATGAGGATTCCAAGGCAATAATGCTATCTGTTTGGGATCATAAACAGAAAGACACACTTCGAATGGATTTATGGACTAAAGATATGCCTGTAGATGAAATGAAACAGTTTTTTCATCAAACATTAGTGTCTATGGCTAACACATTTGAAAGAGCTACTAACGATGAAAAAATGAGTGCTACCATGAAAGATTTTTGTCATTACTTTGCCGAGAAATTAGATTTGATTCAAAAATAGCTCCGCTTAACTAAAATTTTTTATTCTTTTTAGAACAGTTGTATAATCATCAGGATTATTTACAAAATCCAACTCAGAAACATCAATAATTAAAGTATTTAGATTTTGTTCGGTTTTTATGAACTGAGAATAACCATTATGAATTTTTTCTAGATAAGAAACCTCAATGTTTTGTTCGTATTCTCGTCCTCTTTTTTTAATATTTTCAAGAAGCTTTTCTGTATTTTGATGTAAGTAAATATATAAATCGGGCTTCGTAATCTCTTTGTACATGATGTCAAACATTTTTCTGTACAGAGCATACTCTTCTTTTTGAAGTGTTATCTGTGCAAAAATTAGTGATTTAAAAATGTAATAATCTGAAATAATAAGATTTTTAAATAAATCAAATTGAGCTAAATCGTCACTTAATTGTTGATAACGATCTGCCAAAAAACTCATTTCTAAAGGAAGTGCATATCGCTCTTGATCTTCATAAAACTTAGGTAAAAAAGGATTATCTGCAAAACGTTCCAGTATCAATTTGCCGTTAAATTCATCTCCCATTAATTTGGCAAGAGACGTTTTTCCTGACCCAATATTTCCTTCTATAGCGATGTAATTATATTTCTCTATTATAGGAATAGGTCTTTTTAGCGTTAAATTAATTTTCTCAATATGTAGATTATCTGTACAATTCTTTAAGCAATTAGAAATATTTGTTTTGGTGATTGGATGTATAAAGCTGGAGGCGATATCGTTTAAAGGTACTAAAACAAACTTTCGTTCTAACATTTTAGAATGAGGTACTTTCAATTGTTCAGAGAAAATGATTTCATCTTCAAAAAAAAGAATATCTAAATCAATTGTTCTGTTTTCATATCTATCACTAACCCGAACCCTCCCAAGAGTTTTTTCTATTTCTAAGAGCTTTTTTAAAAGCGATTCAGGAGGCAAATAAGTAGAAACTTCAAGGCATGTATTTAAAAAATCTTCACCTTCAAATCCATTAGATTTTGTTTTATATATAGGAGCAATTTTTATGATATTTCCAATTTCTTCCGCTATTAAGTCGATAGCTTTTTGAAGCCATTCAATCTTATTTCCTAAATTAGAGCCTAGTGATAGATATATGTTTCTTTGTATTTTCATAAAAGTGAAAGAGATACAAAGAAACTAAAAAAGCACCAAAAGAATATTGGTGCTTTTTAAACTTTATCAAGAATTTTAATTAATTCTTATGTCTGTCTGAAACACTTTTATTTCTTCTCTCTCCGTTTGAGTTTCTATCCTTACTATCATTGGTATTTCGAGGTTTAGAAACATATCCTTCAGGCTTAGGTAATAGCGCTTTTCTAGAAACCTTATCTTTTCTTGTTTTTGGGTCTACTCCAAAGTATTTCACATCTAGAATATCTCCAATTTTAAGAACGTCAGAAACATTATTAGTTCTTTCCCATGCAATTTCACTAACGTGTAAAAGAACTTCATTTCCAGGAGCTTCGGTGTATTCTACAACAGCTCCAAAATCTAACATTTTAATCACTTTTACTTCATAAACGCTTCCTTTTTCAGGTTTAAATATCATCGCATCTATTTTTGCGAGTACAGCATTTATTCCATCTTGATTAGTTCCTAGAATTTCTACAACTCCTTCTTCAGTTTCCTCATCTTCATTGATTACAATTGTAGTGTCTGTATTTTTTTGTAATTCCTGAATTGTTTTTCCTCCAGGTCCAATAAAGGCTCCGATCAAATCACCTGGAATTCTTCTGGTAACCATTTTTGGAGCATGTGGTTTTACCTCTGAATTAGGCTGTGCAATTGTTTCAGTAATTTTATCAAGAATATGGAGTCTTCCTTCTCGGGCTTGTTGCAACGCTTGAACAAGAATTTCATAGGATAAACCTTTTATTTTAATATCCATTTGGCAAGCTGTAATACCATCTGCCGTACCTGTCACTTTAAAATCCATATCTCCTAAATGATCTTCATCTCCTAGAATATCAGAAAGAACAGCAAATTTTTCTCCATCAGTAATTAAACCCATTGCAATTCCAGAAACAGGTTTTTTCATTGTAACACCTGCATCCATAAGCGCCATAGTTCCTGAGCAAACAGTTGCCATAGAAGAAGAGCCATTAGATTCTAATACTTCAGAAACAACTCTTACTGTGTAAGGGAAATCTTCAGGAATCATTCCTTTAATAGCTCGTTGTGCTAAATTTCCATGCCCAATTTCACGGCGAGAAGTTCCTCTTAAAGGTCTAGCTTCTCCAGTAGAAAAAGGAGGGAAGTTATAGTGTAAATAAAAACGTTCTTCTCCTTGAATTGTTGGAGAATCGATCATGTTAGCATCTCTAGAAGTTCCTAAAGTTACTGTAGCTAGAGCTTGAGTTTCTCCTCTAGTAAAAATAGAAGAACCATGAGCTTTAGGAAGATAATCTACTTCACACCAAATAGGTCTGATATCTGTTGTTTTTCTGCCATCTAAACGTAACCCTTCATTTAAGGTTAGATCACGTACAGCAGCTTTTTGTGCTTTTCCATAATACTTGCCAATCAAGTCGCCAAATTCTTCTATTTCTTCTTCAGAAAATATGTCAACTAGTTCTTCTCTTACTTTAGCAAAAGCTTCTCCTCTTTGTTGCTTAGAGGTTCCTTGTTTGGCAATGTCATAACACTTTTGATATGAGAAATCATGGATTTTTTTCGCTAATTCTTCATTTTTTTCCTCACCTTCATATTCACGAGTTTCTTTTTTCCCAACAGCTTCTGCAAGTTTTACTTGAGCATCACATTGAGCTTTAATCGCTTCATGTGCAACTCGAATTGCATCTGCCATTTCTTCCTCAGAAACCTCATCCATTTCTCCTTCTACCATAGCAACAAAATCAGTAGAAGCACCTACCATTAAATCCATATCTGCTTCTGCTAATTGCGTATAGCTTGGGTTTATAATAAACTCACCATTAATTCTGGCTACTCTTACTTCAGAAATTGGCGCTTCAAAAGGAATATCTGAAAGTTGAATTGCAGCAGAAGCAGCTAAACCTGCTAGTGCATCTGGTATAACCTCTTCATCATGAGACATTAATTGGATCATTACTTGCGTTTCTGCATGATAATCTTTTGGGAATAGTGGACGCAATACACGGTCTACTAACCTCATGGTTAAGATTTCTTCATTGCTAGGTCTGGCTTCACGTTTCATAAATCCACCAGGATAACGGCCTGCAGCTGCAAACTTTTCTCTATAATCTACTGTTAGTGGTAAAAAATCAATACCTGGTGCTGCGGTTCTTGCAGAAACCACGGTTGCTAATAACATGGTGTCTCCCATTCTTACAACAACTGAACCGTCTGCTTGTTTTGCTAATTTTCCGGTTTCTAATGTGATGGTTCTACCATCGCCAAGCTCTATAACTTGGTTAAATACTTTTGGAATCATACGTTAATTTTAACTTCATTAAAAATTTGTTGTTGTGTGTTGTTGTGTGTTATTCCAATGGGAAGTAAAATAAAAAGAGGCAGTTGTAGCCTGCCTCTTTTTGATAGAATTATTTTCTAATTCCTAGTTCTTTAATAATTGTACGATACCTTTCGATATCTTTTTTCTTTAAATAATCTAGTAAACTTCTTCGTTTACCAACCATTCTTAACAAAGAACGCTCTGTATTAAAATCTTTTTGATTTTTCTTTAAGTGACTTGTTAAGTGGTTAATTCTGTGCGTAAACAACGCAATTTGTCCTTCAGTAGATCCGGTATCATTTTTCCCTTTACCGTGCTTGCTGAAAATTTCTTCTTTTACTTCTTTAGTTAAATACATGCCAATATTATTAAAATGATTTTTATGTACTCAATGAGTTTTTCATTGAAGCTGCAAATGTACAACTATTTTTCAATAAGATTTGTCTTTTGTTGCTGAATTTTAAGGAGTTATTAAGATTAAAAATAGTAACTTAATATTTTAGTCTCTAACAGGCTGATTTTGTATTAAGTCTATGTATAAATTGACTTTTTTCTTTAACTCACTTCGTTCGTAAATAGCATCTAAAAAACCATGTTCTAATACAAATTCAGAGCGTTGAAATCCTTCTGGTAAATCTTTACCTGTAGTATCTCTTACAACTCTTGGTCCGGCAAAGGCTATTAACGCATTTGGTTCAGCAATATTAATGTCTCCTAGCATTGCATAAGAAGCAGTTGTTCCTCCAGTAGTTGGATCTGTACACAGAGATATATAAGGAATCTTAACATCTGCTAGTTGAGCTAATTTTGCAGATGTTTTTACTAGTTGCATTAAAGACAGAGAAGCCTCCATCATTCTAGCTCCTCCTGATTTAGAGATCATTAAAAATGGAATTTTACGCTTGATAGAGTAATCAATAGCACGGGCAATTTTCTCTCCTACAACACTACCCATAGAACCTCCAATAAAAGAAAAGTCCATAGCGGCAATTACTAAATCTTTGCCTAAAGATTTACCTACAGCTGTTCTAACCGCATCTTTTAGTTTTGTTTTCTCTTGAGCTTCTTTTAAACGATCTGGATACTTTTTTGTGTCTTCAAATTTTAAAGGATCCTTTGCTGCTAGTTTAGCATCTAGTTCTTTAAACTTGTTATCATCAAAAAAAATCTCAAAATACTCTTTACTACCAATTCTAACATGGTAACCGTCTTCTGGACTTACGTATAAATTTCTTTTAAGTTCTTCTGTATCTATAATTTTTCCGCTTGGAGTTTTGTACCACAAGCCTTTAGGAGTGTCTTTTTTCTCTTCTGTAGGGGTTTGAATTCCCTTATCTTTTCTTTTGAACCAAGCCATAATTAATTTGTTTTGGTTTGTTATAAAGTATTTACGTTGTTTAAATCTTCAAAAGCTTTTTTAAGCCTCTTTTTAAAGGTAAGTTCACCTTCTCGTAGCCATTTTCTTGGGTCGTAATATTTTTTATTTGGCTGATCATTACCTTCAGGATTTCCAATTTGTGTTTTTAGATAATCGATTTTTTCTGTCATGTAATCTCTAATGCCTTCTGTAAAAGCAAATTGCAGATCAGTATCAATATTCATCTTTATCACACCATAGCTAATCGCTTCTCTTATTTCTTCTAAAGAAGAACCAGAACCTCCATGGAAAACAAAATCTATGGTGTTATGAGGAACGTTGAATTTTTTAGAAATATATTCCTGAGAGTTCTTTAGAATTTTTGGAGTTAACTTTACATTTCCAGGCTTATAAACTCCGTGTACATTCCCGAAAGCAGCAGCAATGGTAAATTTATCACTTACTTTAGAAAGCTCTTCATAAGCATAAGCAACTTCTTCTGGTTGTGTGTATAGTTTGGAAGAATCTACATCAGAATTATCTACACCATCTTCCTCTCCACCTGTAATTCCAAGTTCAATTTCTAAGGTCATTCCCATTTTAGACATACGACTAAGATACTGTTTGCAGGTTTCTATATTCTCTTCGATTGGTTCTTCGGATAGGTCAATCATGTGAGAACTATATAGTGATTTTCCTGTTTGCTTGAAGTATTCCTCATTCGCATCTAACAAGCCATCAATCCAAGGAAGTAATTTTTTTGCACAATGATCTGTATGCAAAATTACAGGAACTTCGTATGCCTCGGCTAATAAGTGAATGTGCTTAGCGCCTGTTACGGCTCCTGCTACGGCAGCTTTTTGATTTTTGTTTGAAAGTCCTTTTCCAGCATTAAATTGAGCTCCGCCATTTGAAAATTGAATAATCACTGGAGCATTTAATTCTTTTGCTGTTTCTAATACAGAATTAATTGAATTTGATCCAACAACATTTACAGCAGGTAGCGCAAATTGTTTTTCTTTGGCAAGTTTAAATATTTCTTGCACTTGTTTACCAGTAGCTACTCCAGATTTGATCATATTTTTAATTGAATTAATTAATCAATTTTAAAAAAACAAAACTACATAAATTTCTTAAAAAGGATAATTAATTCCAACATTATAAACAGCGTTGGAAAAGTTGTGGTTTCTAAACCATCTATTGCCAGACAAGTAGGGTTCGTGCATTTTAAAAGCTAAATCTAAACGCAGTACGAGAAAACTAAAATCATATCGGATCCCAAAACCAGAACCCATGGCAATATCTTGTAATGATTCAATTCCATTAAATTTTGCCTCATCATTTGCAAAAATAGAATTGGTGATATCCCAAATGTTTCCTGCGTCTACAAAAAGAGCTCCTTTAAGACTCCCAAATATATCAAAACGATATTCTGCACTTGTTAAAAATTTTAAGCTTCCAATGTTATACTCTAACCCACTGTTTCTTCTTCCAGGGCCCAAGTTATAAGTTTGCCAAGCTCTGATATCATTAGATCCTCCTGCAAAATAACTTTTAATAAAAGGAACGCTTGAGTTGTTATAGGGAATAATAGCTCCTAAAAAGGATCGAAAACCAAAAACAGAACGATTGCCTGTATCCCAGAATTTTTTGTACTCAATATCTGTTTTAAAATATTGCGCTAAAGGAATTTTAAAGAGCGTTTTTTTATTATCCTCGTTTACTTTATTGCTAATAAGTCCCAAAATATTACCAGAGTTAGCAAATCGTATTTTAAAAAAAGAAAAATCATTATCCTTATAATTCGTTTGATTATTGTACGTATAAGAGTAAGCGATAGTAGGAATTATAAAATCTGATGTGACAATATTATATCGATCAAGTATATTTAAATTGTCTTGGTATTCTTGTGGATTATTATTTTGAAAAGCAGTATCACTAAAAACTTCTTGCATAAAACTAACTGCTTCTGCTTTTTCTAGCTCATAAGAGTTGTCGTAATAAACTTGAGCAATGTTAGATAGTTTTGTAAACTCAGAATTATAGATGTCAAAATAATTATCTACGTTTAAATTTTGAACATATTGCGTATTAAATATTTCTAACTGAATCGTTTTTTTAGGATTGTATTGCCATTGATAATCTATCATGCCTGTAATGGTTTGCCTATCTAATCCAATATTTTTTTGAATACTAGTTCCTACAGTTAAGAATGTTCTAGGAGACATGGTTTTTGGCACCAATTTATTTAACCCAAATGGAGCAAAAAGTCTTGGTATTTCTAATGAAGCATCTGCTCCAATTTCCCATGAGTTGAAAAAGTTTCCAGACCTATTGGCATCTTGAGAGGCATTAAAGAAAGAACCTAAAAAAGATAGTTTAAAAACTTCTGCACCTTTAAATGTGTTTCTGTTTATAATTGAGAATTTACCAGAAACACCAAGATCTCGAATATTTGAATGGGTGAGTTCTGTTTCTAAACTCAACGTGTATTTTTCAATGGGCGTTAAAAAAATGTTGACGTCTAATAAATCATTTCTTCCTTCTACAGGTTCATATTTTATATTAGTTGTTTTAAAGTTTTTGAGAGATTTAAGGTGCTTTCTGGTTAAATTCCTTAAAGTGTCTTTGTAAACCTCTCCTTCATTCAAAAAGATAGATTCAGATAAGTACTTTGGATTATAACGAACTCGTTCATGAGCTTTGTATGTAATACTATTATACTGTATGCTGTCTAGATAGGATGAATTTCTTTTTGTAAAAGAGTAGTCTGTAAAAACGTTGATATTTCGTAGACGTTGGATAGTAAGTGGTTTGGAGATGTATGATCCGTTTTGCTCAACAATTCTATCACCAGAAATAACAACTTCTACATTGGTTTTATAAGCGCTAGAATCAATATCATAAAACCCTAGGTTTTTATTAAAATGGAAGATTCCGTTATTTCTAAACAGTTTAGTAATTCTACGTTCTTCGTTAATAAAACTTTGCTCGTTATATTGCTCTCCTGATTTTAAAAATGATTTTTGAGTTTGAGCTTTGTAAATAGAATCTAATACAGGAGATTCTACTTTAACTCTTATTGTATCTAGTACCAGAGGCTTTCCTTTTGTAATATTGTAAGAAATGGAACCTTTTTTATTACCAATATCTTTTTTTTCTGAGGTTACTATCGATTTGAAATATCCTTGGGTTTGTAAATAAAGACGCAAGTTGTTTGCAGATTTATCAATTTTTTTATCATCTATTATAACTGGAGCTTCTCCATTTCTTAAGAACCAATTATTAATTCCGATCATAGAATTGGCAAAAGAAATACTTTGCTTTTCTGAAAAAATACTCTTAAAAAACTTATAGGTTTTCGGATTTTTTTCCCCCCATTTCTTAGGTGTTTTTGGTTTTTCTGGATTTCCTAAATTGTAGAAATGAAGTGCTAGAGGAATGCCTAAAGTTTTACTGTTGGGTTTTAAAGCTACAAGCTCTTCTAATTTGGAGTCTGAACTTTTTTCATTATCAACATAAATCGTGTTTTTTGTCAACAGCCGTTCTCCTTCTTCAAGCCTTTTGGTAGAGTTACAGGCAACGAAAAAGATAGAAGTAAAAACAATAAAGGAAGTTTTTTTCATGAAGTAACCAACACTACTAAAGTTCAAAAATAGTACTTTTGAATTGTTTACAGAGATAAAATGAGCTTATCTAACAATCAACTCAAACTAATAACTAGTTTACGAAGAAAAAAGTATCGAAACCTTCATAAATTATTTATTGTTGAAGGAATAAAAGGAATAGAGGAGTTCTTAAATTCTTCATTCCAATTGCATTCGCTTTTTACAACAGATGAAACTATTTTTCAATCGTACTCATCAACTGTTATTTCAGAAACTGAATTAAGCCAGATTAGTGCGCTTAAGTCACCCAACGAAGTTTTAGGGATTTTTAAAATCCCAGAGGAAAAAGAATTAGAGTTAAAAGACCTAACAATAGCTCTTGATGATGTTAATGATCCTGGAAACTTAGGCACAATTATTAGGCTTTGTGATTGGTTTGGTGTGCAAAATCTACTTTGCTCTTTGCACACGGTAGATTGCTACAATCCAAAAGTTGTGCAAGCAAGTATGGGAAGCCTAACACGTGTGTCTATTCATTATGTACATCTTTCTGATTTTTTGAAAAAATTAACCATTCCAATCATTACGGCAGATATGGATGGAAAATCTGTTTATGAATTTTCTCCTCCAAAACAATCTATTCTTATAATGGGGAATGAAGCTAACGGAATTTCTAATGAGGTTGAGCTTTTAGCCAATGAAGTTATTTCAATACCAAGATTTGGAATGCAGAAAGAAACAGAGAGCTTAAACGTGGCAACTGCTACAGCTATTCTGTTAAATGAGTTTAGAAGAAAACGGTAATTTTATATATATATCGAAAAAATGAAAGAATTTTTTCAATTAGAGCCAGAAGTATCGGGAGAATTAGGTGCTAATGCCATTATAAATAACTCAATACATCCTCCAAAAGTAGAGAAACTAGAGTTTGTTTTTAAAGGCTGGTTAGGTGATTGCTTAATTGAGTGTTTTCCTGTTTTTTTAATCACGGAAAAAGTAGCTAAAAAACTTACCGAAAATAATATAACTGGTTTTTCAATAAAATCATTAGAGATTAGAAAAGATTACCCTTTTGATGAACTGTATCCAAATTTGATTTTACCCAAATTTGTTTGGATTGATATAAATGGAGAAGCAAAAAAATCTGATTTCGGAATTAAAGAGAATTTACTAATTACAAGTGATAAAGCTCTGAAAATATTGCAGCAGGAAGGATTAAATTATTGTGATATTAAAGAAATATCTTTTTAATTAGACTTATAATTCTACCTTCTTTGTTACTCAAACGCAAGGTTGATAAAAATCCCTCTAGTGCCGAAAGCATTTACTGGAGAAGTCCATTGGCTATTGGGAATGTTATCATCAACCAACTCTATGTTCATGGCAAAAACTCCTCTGATAGAAGGCGAAAACTTAAAGAAATAGAGATAAAAATCAACACCAATACCAACTTCATACATAAAGTTGCTTGTTTTCATCCGAAATTGACCGCTAGAATTATCATCTTGGTTGTTTTCATTGCTAGAGAAATTATGATCATACGATATACCAGCCAAAACATAAGGCCTCATGTTTCTCCATCTATTTGTGCTAAATTTAAGAACTAGAGGGAGATGAAGATAGGTAGATTTAGCTTCTCTAACACTGTCTGTTTCTGAATTAATATGCGTGAAATATAACTTTCTAGAGTTGCTAATAAAACCAGGTTCAAAGCGTAGGTTTATGTTTTTGTGTAATCGTAAATCACCTATAAGTCCTACGTTAAACCCAATAGTAGGTTCAACCCTAATCTCGGCATTTGGATAATTGCTAAGCCTGTAGTCAATTTTAAAATCATTTTGATTTAATCCGAGGTAAAATCCATAATGAAGTTTTCTTTCATCAAAATTAGGAAGGTAATCTACATTTCTTCTTTGAGAAAATGTAGTTAGAGTACAACAAGCTAAAACAAAAGTGATAATAATTTTTTTCATAAAACTATTTAGAGGCTCTGTAAATAGTAGCAGAGCCAAATGTAACAGGTTTGTAACTTGTATCTATAAACCCATTTTTTTTCAAAATATTGTCAAAAGCTTTACCAAAAGGAAAACTATTGGCAGATTCTGATAAGTATGAATAAGCTACTTTGTCTTTTGAGAAAATTTTACCTATTAAAGGCAAAATAACAGAGGTGTAAAATTTATAGCCCTGAGCAAAAGGAAATTTAGTAGGATTGGATGTTTCTAGAATAACAAAAGTTCCTTTAGGTTTTAAAACTCTTCTTATTTCTTGAAGCCCTTTATCTAAGTCTGCAAAATTTCTTACACCAAAAGAAACAGTAATTGCATCAAAAAAATTATCTGGAAAAGGCATGTTTTCAGAATCACCCACAACCATTTCTATAATGTTGTTGAGGTTTTTTTTAGCTACTTTTTGTTTTCCAACCTCTAGCATTCCTTCAGAAATGTCTAGTCCAACAATTTTTTCGGGTTTTAGCTGACTCATCATGATTGCTAAATCGCCTGTGCCTGTTGCAATATCTAAAATTGTTTTTGGGTTGTTTTTGCCAACCATTTTAACTACCCTTTTCCTCCAACGAACA
Source organism: Bacteroidia bacterium (assembly GCA_030428865.1). GTDB lineage: Bacteria > Bacteroidota > Bacteroidia > Flavobacteriales > Flavobacteriaceae > Polaribacter. The sequence continues at coordinate 143,293 of JAUIEK010000004.1, forward strand.
TCAATTCCCAAAGAAATGACTCTATTTAAATCATCATAATTTTTAGAGATGTTATTGAACATAGTAGTTACCTGTTCCTTTTTTCCTGCTTCTGAGTGTTTATAAGGTTTTACGATTTTTGTCATTCTTAACCATTTATCGCTACAACTTCATTTATTTGATTTGGTAGCATTTCTTTTAACATGGTTTCAATTCCGTTTTTAAGTGTTGCAGTAGAAGAAGGACAGCCACTACAAGCGCCTTGTAGAATAACGCTTACTACTTTACTTTTTTCATCATAAGATTGAAAAGCGATATTTCCACCATCTGAAGCTACTGCAGGTCTAATATATTCATCTAATATATCTACAATTTTAGCAGGAGTTCCTTCTAGTTTTTCAGAAGAAACATTCAAATCAACTTTTTCTTGCTCTTTTTCTTTTGGAAGCACGCTAATTATTGTCTTGTTTTCTTGCAGGTAATTTCTAATAAAATTCCGTACCTCTCCATAAATATCATTCCACTCCACCATATCATATTTTGTAATCGAAATATAATTTTGGGAAATAAAAACTTCCTTTACAAAAGGAAAGTTGAATAAAGCTTGAGCTAAAGGAGAAGAAGAGCTAGCTTCATCAATATTTTTATATTCTACGTCAGTGCTTGTCAGCGCTTTATTTGTGCCAAATTTCATCACTGAAGGATTGGGAGTCACTTCTGCATATACCTCAATTGCTTCTTTTTTTGTGTTATCTTCAATAACAACGAGGTTTCCTTCTGTTATATATTTTTCAATTTGTCGTTTCACTTCTTCTTGAACATCACTCCATTCTACTATATCAAATCGTTGAATTGCGATGAAATTTGCCGTTATGAATACTTTTTTTACAAAAGGAAGATAAAATAACTGTTGAGCTAGAGGAGACTTTTTGGCTTCATCTATGTTGTTGAATTCATAACTACCTCCATTAATTAAAATTTGATTACACGTAAATTTTATAATTGACTCCGAATTTGTAGGCTGAATTTCTACTTGCACTGCTTTCATAATTCCTAAAACTTTCAAGTGAGTTGCAAAATTAAGCCAAAAAAGGAACCTACAATGCAATCAATCGGATATTCTTTGCATAGTAGTAAAAAGTTAAAAGCTAACGCTTATTGAGGCAGTAAAGTTTTGTGTATTAAAATCAAGATCAGCTGCATCCACTCCATTATATTGAGGGTAGAAATCATACAATCCTGTTCTGTTTGCATCACTATATGTTATATCTAATCTTGTGTTACCAAAACTATAACCCAATCCAACGGCATATCGTTGTAGGTTATCTGAATCGATTGCTAATTTATCTGGACTTTGTTCAAACGAGTAACCTCCTCTTAAACTGTAAGACCCAAATCGCCATTCTGTTCCTAAGTTTACGGTATGTGTATTTCGTAAATCATTTGCAAAAAACTGATTTTCTAAAGAAAAATCACCACCGGAAAATCGAATACCTTCATATCTTTTGTGAGTATAATCAATGCTTACTAGTCCACTTTTTCCAAAAATATACGCTGCACTCGCTGTAAATTTACCAGGGGTTCTTAAGTTGTAAATTAGAGACTCAATAGGAGCAATTCCTTCATAAACTTCATTATCGTTAGTAACCTCAATTAGCGTGTCACCATAATCTCCATTGCCTATGTTGCTATCTCTTATAACTTCAATAAACCATGTGGGAGAAAAATAAGAGGCACCTATTCTTAGGTTATCATTTACTCTGTAGATAAATCCAGTACTAATGGAGATGCCTGAGCCAGAAGTTAAGATTTCTTGATAAAAATCAGCAAATAGAGTATTTTCATTACCATCATTGTTAACTTCACTCAATAAAGCCCTTTGATTGAACTGTAGTTCATAAAGGTTGATTCCAAAACCTAGATGTAGATTTTTTTTATGTATAGCCGAAAGAGCAAAATTAAATTCGTTAATTTCTCCTCTGTAAGAATTACTAAAAATTTGTTCTTCTGCATTGTTATATTCTATAGGATCATTTGTGTCTGATGGGAATGTATTAAAAGTTGCAAAACCACTATTTCCTCTAGCTAAAAAGAAGTTGTCAAAATCGTTTAAAATTCTGTAATTAAAACCTAATACAAGATTAGACCAATCTCGATTACGAAGATTGTCATAAACTAGTGCTATACCAGCATTAGAAATGGTAAAGTAGTTGTTTTCTGAATTTATTTGGTTATTATAATAAGATGATGTGATAGAAGCATTTCTACTATTTAGACTAGCAGTAATATTGTTTTGATTAAATATAGATAACCCAGCAGGATTTACCGTAAGTGCAGAAACATCTCCTCCAACAGCACCAAATGCGCCGCCCATTGCTGTAAATCTTGCTGAGCCATTATGATTATTACCTGAAAAAAGTACTCCAATATCAGCATAACTTAATGCTTGTGAAAAGCTGAGCAGAGGAATTATCAGAAATAAAAAGATTACATATCTGTTCATAATCATATTAGTAATTTAGTTTCCTCCTCTACGACCAGAACTCCTACTAGAGCTTCTTCTTGTCGATGATCGAGATACACCACTACGGCTTCTAGAATAATTGTTACTTCTAACAGAACTTCTATTTCTAGTTGTATTAGACCGTGATCTTACAGAGCTTGTTCCATCGGACCTTCTCGTTCTTGTAGTTTGAGTTCTACTACTAGTATTATTTCTTCTAGAGTTTGTAGGTCTTACAGTTGTATTTCTTGATCGTGTTGTATTTGTGTTGTATCTTCTTCCAGAGTTAACTCGTTGACCATTATTATACCTTCTGCTATTATTTATAGAATTTCTTCTATAATAAGTATTATTAGCAGTAGATCTTCTATAATAAGATCGCCTTCCATATCTATAATTATTTGCTAGGAAACGTCTGTTATAATAAAACCGATTATACCTGTAAGGTCTATAATAATGAGACCTCCAGCCCCAATAATGAGTATAGTACGGGCTATAAAATCCAGCGTAAGGACCCCAACCCCAATTATTAAACCAAGGATCACCATAATAAAATCCACGATATCTCCACCACCAAGATCGATTATAAACCCAAGGATCCCATACAGACCAAGCCCAATAAGGATTATCATTATATGTGTTAATGTTAATTACAATGTCAGAGTCAGAGCTGTTGTAACCCCATGGCTGTCTATTTGTAGATGCAGTATTGTTACTATTATTGTTTTCGATAATTGTATCGTAAGCAGAATAGGAATCTACGTCAGTAAAGAATTCATTATTAGAGTTTTCGTACGAATTAAGCTGTTTAGTAAAGTAGTTATCTTCGTAATTATCATATTCTTTTTTATCAACCACCACCACTTTTCTATTTGAATTCCTTGAGTAAATACCATCTTCTACAGGAACATTTTGATAGATAGTGCAAGAAGACAGTAGGAAAAGGCCAACGATAGCTGGAGCTATACTATTATTTCTAATAAAATTGATAAAATGTTCCATAATACTGTGTTTTAAAGATTAAAAACTTTACAAATTTTAGCAAATAATGAATCTCTTTTACTTAGTCTCTTGCTAAATTAATGTAGTTTTGCCTATGTTTTAGAGATTCAGACAAATTCACTACAAATTTGCACCTAAAATTAAAACAAGATTTGTGCCAAACTTTTAAGATATGAGTAAGAAGCTAACGAAACGATCAGAAGATTATTCAAAATGGTATAATGAGCTTGTTGTTAAAGCTGATTTGGCAGAAAGCTCTGCGGTAAGAGGTTGCATGGTTATTAAACCCTATGGATTTGCTATTTGGGAAAAAATGCAAGCTCAACTAGATAAAATGTTTAAAGAAACGGGGCATGAGAATGCTTACTTTCCTTTATTTGTGCCGAAAAGTTTATTTGAAGCAGAAGAAAAAAATGCCGAAGGTTTTGCAAAAGAATGTGCAGTAGTTACTCATTACAGGCTTCAAAATGATCCTGATAAAGAAGGTAAACTGCGTGTTGATCCTGAAGCTAAGCTAGAAGAAGAACTGGTTGTTAGACCTACATCCGAAGCAATTATTTGGAACACTTACAAAGGATGGATTCAATCGTATAGAGATTTACCATTGTTAATTAATCAATGGGCAAATGTTGTTCGTTGGGAAATGAGAACACGATTGTTTTTAAGAACAGCTGAGTTTTTATGGCAAGAAGGACACACAGCTCACGCAACTAGAGAAGAAGCTCTTAAGGAAGCTGAGTTAATGCAATCTGTTTATGCAGATTTTGCCGAGAATTATATGGCAATGCCCGTAATAAAAGGAACTAAGTCTGAAAGTGAGCGTTTTGCAGGAGCAGACGAAACCTATACAATAGAAGCACTTATGCAAGATGGCAAAGCATTGCAAGCAGGAACTTCTCACTTTTTGGGGCAGAACTTTGCCAATGCGTTTGATGTCAAGTTCACAACTAGAGAAGGAAAGCAAGAATATGTTTGGGCAACATCTTGGGGAGTATCAACACGTTTAATAGGCGGACTTATTATGACGCATTCTGATGATTTTGGATTGGTATTGCCTCCAAAATTAGCGCCTATTCAAGTTGTAATTGTTCCTATTTATAAAGGAGAAGAACAGCTAGAAAAGATTACTGATAAGATTAAGCCAATGATCGAATCACTTAAACAAGAAGGAATATCAATTAAATTTGATGATCGAGATACATTAAGGCCTGGAGCTAAGTTTGCAGAATATGAGTTGAAAGGCGTTCCTATTAGAATTGCAATAGGAAATAGAGATATAGAAAATAATACGTTAGAAATTGCCAGAAGAGATACATTGGAGAAAGAGACGATTTCTGGAGAAGATGTTGTTTTCAAAGTGAAGACGTTGCTAGAACAAATTCAGAGTAACTTGCTTGATAAAGCGAAAAGTTATCGAGATAATTATCTTACAGAGGTTAAAGATTTTGAGGAGTTTAAAGAGGTTATAGGAAATAAAGGAGGATTTGTATTGGCACATTGGGACGGAACAGAAGAGACAGAAAATAAGATTAAAGAAATTACAAAGGCAACAATTCGATGTATTCCTAATAATGGAAAAATAGAAGAAGGAATTTGTGTTTATTCAGGGAAGCCTTCAAAAAGGAAAGTGCTATTTGCAAAAGCGTACTAATATTTTTCAAAAAAAAATTGTAGAAAAAGTAAAACATTGTATATTTGCATCCGCAAACAAAGGAAATAGTTTTCTTTTGTTTCAAAATGGTCCGTTCGTCTAGGGGTTAGGACGCCAGGTTTTCATCCTGGTAACACGGGTTCGATTCCCGTACGGACTACAAGTTTTTTAAACAAAAAGTAAGAAAATGGCAAATCATAAGTCAGCGTTAAAGAGAATTAGAAGTAACGAAGCCAAAAGGCAACGTAATAAATATCAGCATAAAACAACTAGAAATGCTGTTAGAGATTTACGCAATACTTCTGACAAGAAAGAAGCAGAGACAATGTTGGTGAAGGTAACTTCAATGTTAGATAAATTGGCTAAGAAGAATATTGTTCACAAAAATAAGGCTGCTAATTTAAAATCTAAACTAACTAAGCACGTAGCTGCTCTTTAGAAGAAAGTATTTCAAAAGCAAACAAAAAGCTCTAGTAAATTTACTAGAGTTTTTTTGTTATAGGTCATATCTTTTATTAGCATCAATTTTGATAAAAATAAAAAGTAGGATTGTGAATCCCCATAAAGAAGAACCTCCGTAACTGAAGAAGGGAAGAGGAATTCCTATCGTAGGTAAAATACCAATTACCATTCCTACATTCACAATTAAATGAAAAAACAGAATTGAGGCAACTCCGTAACCATAAATTCTTCCAAATTTATTAGGATGTTTTTCAGATAAATTGATAACTCTAAGAATTAAAGCAGCAAAAAGAAAAATTACAAGAGAGCTCCCCAAAAACCCCCATTCTTCTCCTACAACGCTAAAAATATAGTCAGTTTCTTGCTCTGGGACAAACCGTCCTCTTGTTTTATCTCCTTGCAAAAATCCTTTTCCTAAAAGACCTCCAGAGCTAATAGTTTGTATAGATTGATCTGTGTTATAGCCAATTCGTTTAATATCTGTTTTTAAACCTAACAGAATTTCAAATCGATCTCTGTGATGTTGCTTTAGTAAGTTATTATATGTATAGTTAATACCTAAAATAAAAATGCTAGATACTACATAAAGCATAATAACCTTAAACCAATTAAACCGAAAGTAGTTTTTGTTTCTGTAAAATATATAAACAACCCCAAAAGTCAATATAATAAGTGCCGAAGTCAGAACTATTTTGACACCAAAAGCAATCGTTAGTAAAAAAAGTATAATAGCAATAGTGCTGAATATTAAGTATTTTAAGGTTAAGCCTTCTCTATTTAAAGCAAAGAAAAAAGAGAAAAATACTAAAGCAGATCCAGGGTCATAAACACCTATTAAAGCAGTAGGTAAAAAGATAATTATAAAAGCTTTAATTTGATTTTTAACTAAGTTTAAATTGTATTTTCGATCACTGAGTAACTTTGCCAAAGCAAGAGCAGTGAATACTTTAGCAAATTCAGAAGGTTGCAAGCTCATACCCCCAAAGCTATACCAGGATTTTGCGCCATTAATTTCTTTTCCAAAGAAAAAAAGCCCAATTAAAGAAAGTATTGAAACAAGATATAGAATGCTTCCAAAGCGCTCGAAAGATTTTGTATTGATGAACAAGACGAGTAAAATGAGAGGCATACTCAACAGAATCCAAATGAGCTGTTTTCCATAAATTGTTGACGTATTGACGATAGTAAGGTTGGTTTCTGAATAAGTAGCAGCATAAATATTAGCCCATCCAAAACCAACCAGTAAGATATACATGATTATAAGAATCCAATCAATTCCGTAAAATATATTAGTTTTCTCCTGCATTAATTTCCTCTGGATTTTGATTTACTTGGTTATATACTGAATATAAGTTTTTTTCTACCATCATTTTTTCTATCCATTTTCTTTCTACTGTTCCTTTTAAGTATTTCTCTATTAGCAAACTAGATATTGGTGCAGCAATGTTTGAACCATAGCCTCCGTTTTCAATAAAAACAGCCAAGGCTATTTTCGGATTATCTTTTGGAGCAAAAGCAACTAATATAGAGTGATCAGGGAGCTGAATTTTTTTTCCATTTTTTCGTATAAAATTTTCTGCGGTTCCTGTTTTTCCGGCAATTTCTATGTCTTTGATGCGAGTCCAATTGGCGGTTCCTGTTCTAAAAACCTCTCTCATACCATTAATAACAGGCTCAAAAAAAGTTGAATCGATTGTTGTTTTTTTAGGTGTGGTATAATTAGAATCATCGATTTTTTGATTTTCTATTTTCCTTACAATATGAGGTGTATAGTAGTAACCTCTGTTAGCAATGGCGGCTGTAACATTAGCTAACTGAATGGGAGTTGTTAAAACTTCTCCTTGCCCAATTGCATTTGATATGTTTGTAGAAGCATTCCATCGATAACGATACCAATCATCATAATACTTTCCATTAGGGATGAGTCCTTTTTTTCCGTCGGGTAAGTCATATCCTAAATAATTACCTAGCCCAAAACTTTTTACATGATCGCTCCACTTGGTTAGTCCTTCTGAAGAATTTTCAGATTTTTCTACAATTTTTTTGTAAGTATTAGCGAAGTAGCTGTTACAAGATTTGGCAATAGCTGTGTGCAGACGAATGGGCTTTCCATAGATTTCACAATGGCAGCCCATAAACTCATGTTTTCTTTTTCCATATCGAAAACCATTGTAGCAATAGAAGTAACTCTGTTGATCTATGACGCCTTCTTGCAGTCCAATTAATGCATTAATGAGTTTGAAAGGAGATCCAGGTGCATATGTGGCTTGTAAGCCTCTATCATACATAGGTTTGTTAATAGTATCTCCAAAAAGTTTTACAGAATTTGGAGAACGTTTTCTGCCAACCATCATGTTAGGGTCATAGTTAGGAGCGGTAATCAGTGCTAGAATTTCTCCTGTGGAAGGCTCAATGGCAACTATTCCACCTCGCTTACCTTTCATCAAAAATTCTCCGTATTGTTGTAGATCAGAATCGATAGTTAAGGTTAAGTCTTTTCCTGATTTTGCAAGTGTATCGTACATACCATTTTTGTACGATCCCATAATTTTATTTAAGCGATTTCGCTGAAAATATTTTTTCCCTTTAACACCTCTTAAAACTTCTTCGTATTGTTTTTCAACTCCCTTTTTCCCTTGAAGCTCTCCTGGTTGGTAATACGGATCATTCTTTGCTACTTCTGAATTTACCTCACCAATATAACCCAAAATATTAGCAGCGGATTTTATAGGATAATCTCTTATAACTCTTTTTTGAATGAAGAAACCCTCAAACTTATGAAGCTTTTCTTGCAGGTAAGCATAATCTTCTTTAGCAAGCTGTTTTAGAAATACAGAAGGCAAATAGGAAGCATAGTTCTCTGCTCTTTTAAACCGTTTTTTAAAATCTTCCTTATCTATTTTTAATAAGGAACAAAATTCTAGGGTGTCTAACTCTTTCACATCATCAGGAGTCACCATCACGTCATAGGAAAGTTGATTGGCTACTAGTAATTTTCCATTTCGATCATATATAAAACCTCTTTCGGGATAGTCAAATTCAACTTTTATAGAAGAAGTATTGTTTACAGGATCGTAATCAGCTCCTACAATTATTTGTAGGTAGAATAATCTAGCAATAAAGACAAAACTCACAAAAGCAAGTAAGAAATAAAGTAGGTATTTACGTTGCATTTATAGTGGTGCTTTTTTTTGGAATAGAAATACGCCTAAAAAATAAATTAAAATAGTAAATATACTTGAGTACACTGTATTGGAAAGTGTATTCAAAATATTTGTAAGGCTAAAGTTAGCCAATGAAAACATAAGAAAGTGATGTATAACTGTTAAAGTTAAGACATAACTAAAAATTTTATCAGAAGGCTCTTTCCAAAGGTTAAAGTTAAGAAAATCTATATTTGGGTTTCTTAAAATGATTTTTAGAAAAAAGAGCCTTATATAAGAAACAAAGACAAGAGAAAAAGCATGAATTCCTCCAGTGTCAGAGAAAAAATCGATCGATAAACCATAAATAAATGCACTTAACAGAAGTGTAAACCGGTTTTTAATTAAAGGAAAAAGGAAAACAAACGATACATAAATATATGGGTTTATATATCCTAAAAAATTGATTTGATTACAGATCAAAACTTGTAGCAGTAGAATAAATAATAATTTTATGATGAATGAAAAATTATTCATTTTCTTCTAATTTTTCGATTTCCTTTTTGTGTTTATTACTGATAACGTATACATGATTTAAATTGCTCATATCGTTAAAGAGTTCTATTTCTAAAACACTAGAAGTGGTCGTTTTTTGATTGACAGAAGTGACTTTTCCTATCAAAATCCCTTCAGGAAAAACAGTAGACATTCCTCCTGTAATAATAGTATCGCCAATATTTACGACTGCTTGTCTAGGAACATCTAATAGCTGAACTTTATTATAATTTTTTCCATTCCACGTTAGTGTACCAAAGTGGTTGCTGTTTTTTAACTTGGCATTAATTTTAGTGTTAAGATTGAGTATGGACTGCACACGAGCATACCTTGAGGAAACTTTTTCAGTAATGCCTATAATTCCCAAAGAACTTACAACAGCCATTTCGGTGTTAACACTATCATTTAACCCAGAATTGATGGTTAAAAAATTATGAGAGTCTGAGTATGAGTTTTTTATAACTCTAGCTGTTTTGTATTGAAACTGGGGAAAATTATTGGAAGTAACAAAATTTGTGTCAATGGCATTTTTATAGTACTCTATTTTCTCTCTTAGCATTTTATTTTCGTTAGCTAATGCTTCATTTTCTTGCTTTAAGGAAAAATAATCTTTCAGGTTAGTAACTTTTTCATAGAATCCACCTGTTATAAAATTTGCAGAACTTACAAACTTCTCTCTATGAAAATTATAATTTTGAATAATTAAGAAAGCAGCAACTGACTCAAGAAATATAAAAAATATGAAAAAACGATATTTTTTAAAGATATAATTGAGTAATTGCATTGACTAATTTAGGTTGTTTTAATTATTTCATTAAAACATTTTTATACTTATCTAATTCTTTAAGAGCAATTCCTGTACCTCTAACAACTGCTCTTAGAGGATCTTCGGCAACATAAACGGGTAAATCTGTTTTTCTAGAAAGACGTTTGTCTAAGCCTCTAAGCATAGAACCTCCGCCGGCTAAATAAATACCTGTATTGTATATGTCTGCAGCTAATTCTGGTGGTGTTTTAGAGAGTGTTTCCATAACAGCATCTTCAATTCTTAGAATTGATTTATCTAGAGCTTTGGCAATCTCTCTATGTGAAACCTGAATTTGTTTTGGCTTACCACTTAATAAGTCTCTTCCTTGCACAAGCATATCTTCTGGAGGATTATCAAGATCTTCTGTTGCAGCACCAATTTGAATTTTAACTTTCTCTGCAGTAGTTTCACCAATATATAAATTATGCTGTGTTCTCATGTAATACATAATATCACTGGTAAACAAATCTCCTGCTACTTTTACAGATTGATCACAAACAATTCCGCCAAGAGCAATTACAGCAATTTCGGTTGTTCCTCCACCAATATCTATAATCATATTCCCTTTGGGCTCCATGATATCAATTCCAACACCAATAGAAGCGGCCATAGGTTCATAAATCAAATAAATTTCTTTTGCATTCATATGGCGAGCAGAATCTTGTACAGCTCGTTTTTCAACTTCGGTAATTCCTGAAGGAATACAAATAACCATTCTTAATGCAGGAGGAAATAATTTCTTTTTAATAGCAGGAATTTTCTTTACAAATTCCTTAATCATTTCTTCGGATGCTTGAAAATCTGCGATAACTCCGTCTTTTAAAGGTCGGATTGTTTTAATGTTTTCATGCGTTTTCCCTTGCATCATGTTGGCTTCTTTTCCAGTAGCTATAATTTTTCCTGTCATGCGATCTCTAGCTACAATAGACGGACTATCGATAACAACTTTTCCGTTGTGTATTATTAAAGTGTTTGCAGTACCAAGATCAATAGCAATATCTTCCGTCATAAAATCAAAGAAACCCATAAAGAAACTTAATGTTTAAAGTGAATAAAATTTTACAAATCTCGTAAAAGTAAACATTTTTTTAATTAATCTTAATGTTTAAAATGTCTGATTCCAGTCACAACCATTGATAAGTTATTTTTATTGCAAAAATCAATGCTAAGTTGATCTTTAATTGAACCGCCAGGTTGTATTACACTTGTTATTCCTGCATTAGCTGCAATCTCTACGCAATCGGGAAAAGGAAAGAATGCGTCGCTTGCCATAACAGCTCCATTTAGAGAAAATTTAAAACTAGTTGATTTTTCAATTGCTTGTTTTAGAGCATCAATTCTGCTTGTTTGTCCTGTTCCACTGGCACACAGTTGCTTATTTTTTACCAAAACAATTGTGTTTGATTTTGTGTGCTTGCATATTTTTGAAGCAAATAACAAATCTTCTAATTCTCGTTCTGAGGGTTTTTTAGTAGTAGCATAAGAAAGATTTTTGATCGAATCTGTTGCTTGATCTTTATCTTGGACTAAATAACCGTTTAATGCTGTGCGAATTGTTTGCTTACTTACAGTAGTTGGTTTTTGAATTAAAATAATTCGATTCTTTTTTTCTTGTAAGATATTCAACGCTTCTTCTTCGTAAGAAGGAGCGATTACAACTTCACAAAACAACTGATGAATTTCTTCTGCTGTTTGTTTATCTATTTTGGTATTGGTAATTAGTATGCCTCCAAAAGCAGAAACAGGATCACCTGCGAGTGCATCAACATACGCTTTGTATACAGTTTCTCTTTGAGCAAAACCACATGCATTATTGTGTTTTAGAATGGCAAAAGTGGGTAATTCTCCCGCAAACTCATTTATTAAATTTACTGCAGCATCAACATCTAGTAAATTGTTATAACTCAATTCTTTTCCATGAAGTTGATCAAACATGGCATTTAAGTCTCCATAGAAATATCCTTTTTGATGCGGGTTTTCTCCGTAGCGCAATGTTATAGATTGAGATTCACTAATTTTTAATGTAGTTTCTTCTTCATTAAAATAGTTAAAGATAGCAGTATCGTAATGTGATGATATGTTAAAAGCTTTAGCAGCCAGTTTTTTTCTGTCTGATAAACTAGTTTCTCCTTTTTTATTTTCTAATAATTCTAAAAAATCAGGATATTGATTCATTGATGAAACAATGACTGTGTCCTTAAAATTTTTAGCGGCAGCTCTGATAAGAGAAATTCCACCAATATCAATTTTTTCAATAATGTCTTGCTCAGAAGCTCCAGAAGCAACTGTTTTTTCAAAAGGATACAAATCAACGATTACTAAATCAATCTGAGGAATGTTATATTCTTTAAGCTCTTGTATGTCACTCTCATTTTCTTGACGATTTAAGATGCCGCCAAAAACTTTTGGATGTAGTGTTTTTACTCTTCCTCCCAAAATTGAAGGGTAAGAGGTTACATCTTCTACAGGAACTACGTTTATTCCTAAATTTTTAATGAAATTTTCAGTACCACCAGTAGAATAAATAGTAATACCTAAATGATCAAGTTGTTTTACAATGGCTTCTAAACCATCTTTATGAAATACAGAAATTAAGGCGGATTTAATTTTTTTTAAGTTGCTCATGTGTTGCTTGTTAAGCAAGCAAAGCTACTAAAACCCGACTATTTGAACAATAGAATATCACTGAATATTTAACTAATAATTGATTAAAATTATTCTGAGTTTTCTAAGAATGACCGAAACCAGTAAACAAATTTCATATATAGAGATTCTTTTTTTTCTGTAGTACTAGAATTGTGTGTTAAAGTGCTTGTTCCAGATGAATGCTCGTTCCCCATAACTTGATAAAATGTTATAAAACTGTAATATAAATGTTAAGAAAATAAATTATAATCATTTGATTATCTGGGGCTTGAAAGTAGTATTTTTTTTAACATCTCACAACGATATTACTATGTTTTTTAATAAATTTTAGAAACTTCATTGCAAACAAATTCCAAAAGCTCTTCATCTTTTTTTGTAAAAGGATTTTTAGTGTGAGAGTCAATATCTATTTGACCAATATTTTCTCCATTAACAAAAATGGGGATTACAATTTCAGACTTCACTTTCCATCCACAAGAAATATAATTATCTTGTTCTGAGACATCTTGCACAACAAAATTTTGATTACTTACAGCTACTTGCCCACAAATTCCTTTTCCAAATGGAATAATTGTATGCTCTGTTGGTTCTCCAGTATACTGAGCTAGCTTTAGCTCATTTTTATCTCCGTTTTTAAAATAGAAACCAACCCAATCGTAATACGAAACTTGTGAGGAAAGTAAATCACAAATCTTTTGTAGTGTATCATCTTTACTACTGGTGTCGTTAATAATTGTACGTACTTCTTGTTTTAAAAAATCTATATTCATGTTTTTTGGCTACTTTTAAGCGTAAAAGTAATTCAAAAACTTCGTGAACAAACAAAGGAAAGCAGTTCTTTTTTTAGTCAGATTTTTTGCTGTTTATTTCTTGTTATTTTCTGTGTACTCATGGTATTTACAATCAAATCAGAAAAAAGAGCCCTTTTATCAATGTGCTTCTATTACAACTTTTGTGGCAAAGCAAGCTGTAGGATTAATGAACGTTCTTGAAGCCAATGCTTATTATCAACAACATGAAAAAGAATTATCTGTTAAGATCATTTACAAAAATCGTTATGTTGCTAGAGTTATAGAAGGCTGCAATTCGCTTAGTGTTATCATTTTGTTCTTGTCTTTTATAGTTGCTTTTAGAGGATCCATTCTTAATACTACATTATTTGGAATAATAGGATCTACCATTATCTATGGAATTAATATTTGCAGAATAGCATTGTTAACATTTTTACTAGATCGATTTCCAAATCAAGAGAGTTTTCTTCATAATTTGATTTTTCCTGCTATTATATATGGAGTTACTTTTTTACTATGGGTTCTATGGGCTCAAAAATTTTCTAGCCTAAAAAAATGAGTAAACCATTAAAAATAGCATTTATCATTTTTCTGTTGGGTCTTTTGTTTTTAATTAGGAATTTTGAAACGATTCTTTTTTACGATCCTCTACAAGAATATTTCAAAAATGATTATCTATACGGAGAATTTCCAGATTTTTTGGTAGGTAAACTGTTAGTTAGTTTATCTCTCAGATACTTTATGAATACAGTAATTTCTCTAGGTGTTTTATGGATTTTATTTAAGAAAAGGTATCTCGTTTTTTCGGTTAGGTTTTATGCAATATCATTTTTTGTTTTAATAGGAATGTTTTCAGCTTTGCTGCTAAATAAATTTCAAATTGGGTATTTACTTCCTTTTTATATTCGAAGATTTTTAATTCATCCTCTCTTTTTGTTTTTGTTAATTCCTGCTTTTTTCTATCAGAAAAAGTTTAGAGAAGATTAACAATTGTTTTTAGAAAAAACGCTGTAATTTTGTCGTGTGAATAGAGCATTGCTAAAAATAAAAGCTGTTTTACTATCGTTGTTGCTTCTCTTAGCATCAAACACGTATGCTATTACTTCTCACTTTTGTGGTAGTTTTTTAGTAGATGTTTCTTTAGTAGGAAATGTTGCGTCTTGCAGTATGGATGTGTCTGGTGATGATTGTGATTCTGAAGTTAATTTCTCTCAAAACTGCTGTAAAGATGTTGTGCAAGTTATTGACTACGAACTCGATTCATCTACTCCAAAGTATCAAAAAAATCTTATAGAAAAGAATGTTGTTTTTCTATTTCTAAGTTCATATTTAGCTATTTACCCAGAACAAGATCTAGAAAAACCACCTTTAAAAGATACTCCGCCACCTGATTCTGAAAGAGATTTTCAGGTCTTATTTCAAACATTTTTAATTTGATTTTTAACATCTAACAGTGTGTTTTTCTCTGTGCTAAATTTATGGAGAAAAGAAATAGTTATTAAAAAAATCAAATTATAAAAATCCATGAAAAATATTATTATCAGCTTATGTATGCTGATATCTTTTACAGCAATAGCGCAAACAAATTTTATCCAAGGAAAAGTTTTAGAAAAGTCAATTTCCAAGGAAATCATTCCTCTAGAGGGAGTTAACGTTTATTGGTTAAATACAAGCATAGGAACTACAACAAATCAAAATGGAGAATTTTCAATTGCTTACAAGCCTTCATATACCAAACTAATTATTAGTTATGTTGGTTATAAAACAGATACAATAGAGGTTGTTGATAAACAATTTATTACTCACTATTTAAGTTCAGAGAGAGATTTAAAAGAGATTACAATAACGAGTAAAAAGAAAGCAACTCAAAAATCTTTTTTACAAACACAAAATGTGTTTACTGTGAACAGTGATGAATTATTAAAGGCAGCCTGTTGTAATTTAGCAGAAAGTTTTGAAACCAATCCATCGATAGATGTTAATTTTTCTGATGCATTAACAGGAACAAAACAAATTCAAATGCTAGGTTTAAAAAGTCCATATTTGCTAATATCACAAGAAAATATTCCATCTATTCGCGGAGCTTCTCAGGTATATGGAATGACTTTTATTCCTGGAACTTGGGTAGAGAGTATTCAAATAACGAAAGGAGCAGGAAGTGTTATTAATGGTTTTGAGAGCATTTCAGGACAAATTAATACAGAGTTGGTAAAGCCGTTTACAGATAAGTCATTTTTTTTGAATTCGTACGCAAACTTATCAGGAAGATTTGAGTTGAATGCACATGTAAATCAACAAGTATCAGAAAAATGGCATACGGGTTTGTACGTGCATGGTAATATGAGAAACCAAAAAAATGATAGAAATGATGATGGTTTTTTAGATAATCCGTTAATGAATCAAATTAACGTAATGAACCGTTGGCAATACTTAGATTCAGAAAAAGGATGGGTGAGTTTTATTAATGTGAGATTTATGAATGATGAAAAACAAACAGGAGAAAAAGTGTTTGATCCTAAAAATGATAAAGGGAGTACTACTGTTTGGGGAAGTGAAATTGACACAAAAAGATTTGACAGTTCATTCAAATTAGGATATGTGTTTCCAGAGCTGCCTTATCAAAGTTTTGGCTTTCAACTAGCATATAGCATTCACGACCAAGATTCGTATTTTGGATTGAATACCTACGATATACAACATCAAAGTTTATATTCTAATTTTTTATTCAACTCAATTATTGGAGATACAAGGAGTAAGTTTACCACAGGAATTAATTTTACACATGATACTTATAATGAGTTGGTAAACACAATTGATTATTCTAGAAATGAAACTTCAGGCGGACTTTTTTTTGAATATGCATACGATGATTTAGAAGATTTTAGTTTTACAGCAGGATTACGTCTTGATACGCATAATTTACTGGGAACTTTTTTAACACCTAGATTACATATGCGATATGTGCCTTGGGAACGAGGAGTCTTAAGAGCATCAATAGGTCAAGGGAGAAAAAGTGCCAATATTTTTGCAGAGAATCAACAATTATTTGCTAGTTCAAGGCAAATTAATATTCAAGATGCAGGTGGTAAAATCTATGGTTTAGACCCAGAAGTTGCTTGGAACTATGGAGTTTCTTTTTTGCAAGGATTTAACCTGTTTGATAAAAAAGGAGATGTTTCTGTAGACTTTTATAGAACTCAATTTCAAAATCAAGTAGTTGTAGATTGGGAAAATCCGCAGGAAATATCATTTTACAATTTACAAGGTGATAGCTATGCCAATAGTTTTCAAACAGAAATCAATTACAATTTGGCAAGGCATTTTGATGTGAGATTAGCCTACAAGTATTATAATATAGAAACTGATTATGATTCTGGAAAACAGGTAAAGCCATTAACGCCAAACCATAGATTTTTCGCAAATTTATCATACGAAACCCACCAAAAAGATAATGGAGCTATTTGGAAGTTTGATGCTACATACAATTTTATAGGAGAACAACGTTTACCAAATACAGCAGGTAACCCATCTATTTATCGATTGGATGAATATTCACAAGCTTATAGTTTGCTGAATTTTCAAGTAACAAAAGTATTTAGCAAAAAGTTTGAAATATATACGGGAGGGGAAAACATAACAAACTTCCAGCAGAAAAATCCTATCTTAGCTAGCGACGATCCTTTTGGTGATTATTTTGATAGCACCATTGTGTATGGTCCAATATTTGGTCGGATGTTTTATGCAGGATTGCGTTATAAAATAGATTAATTATGAAAAAAATAATTTTAGTAGTAACGTTAATGGTGGCAGCAGTTACTCAAGCTCAAAAGCTAAAAAAGAGTGCTAAACTTACAATAGAAGTAGATGGAGTTTGTATGATGTGTAAGGAACGAATAGAAAAAGCAGCTTTAAAAACAAAGGGTGTAAAATTTGCGTTGTGGAATGTTAAAACTCATATGCTTAGTTTAATTATAGATGAACGTAAAACAAATAAGAAGTTGATTCAACAAAATATTGCAGCACTGGGTCATGATACAAAAGATGTTAAAGCCACTAAAGAAGCCTATGAATCTGTAGATCCTTGTTGTAGATACAGAGACGAAGAGGTTGTTAAGAATCATAAAAAAAATAATTAATAATGAAGAAATATATTTTTATTACGCTGTTTTTAGGATTTACAATATTTGCTGTGTCCTGTAAACAAGAAGCTAAAGAATCTAAACCTAAAACTTCGGTTGAAGTAGCACAAAAATATAAGTGCCCTATGGATTGTGAGAAAGGAAAAACTTACGAAAAAGAAGGTAAATGTCCTGTATGTAAGATGAAATTGAAAAAAGTTTCAGAAGAAACAGAAAAAGATGAGAATCATGATCATTAAATAAAAAACCTCGCTTAAAGCGAGGTTTTTTATTAAGAAAATCCCTTACTATTTAGGATCTAAAGCATTGTTTATTCGAACTAGAACATCTTGTAAGTGATATCGTGTTGTTGTGTTAGGCGCTCTAGATATGGCAACTCTAACATCAGATTTTAATCGATTTAACTCACCTCTAACTGTCGCCTTAATGTCTGATTGATCAATAACAACCTCTGTTCTTTTAACATAGCCTGAGTTTACTCCTCGCTGATTTTTTGCTTTATTTAATAAGAAATCTAAACGTTTTATATGTGCTCTTTGAAGATTTCTTCTATATGCATCTATTGATCTTCTATTGTATAACTCACTCCAAACACCTCTCCTAAGATCAGAAAACATAGATAACACAGTATATGCACTATTCCCGTTTAGTGTTTCATTTTCAACCATTCGAGTCATTCTTCCTGCGCTTAATATATTGTTAAGAGTTCTTGCCTGAATTTTACCAACAGTTTCTATAGCTCCAGAAAATTGAGTTTTATCAAAAATATTTTTATCCAACATCCATTCAGGAGTATTAAATAATTGATTGTTGATAAAGAGTAGTGCATTTTTTTGATGATCTTTTGAAACGTGTGTGTATACAGCTCCTGCTTGTTCAGAAGTTTTATAGTGTTCATAAACACCACCAATATTGGAAGAAACATGTCCCATATATCTATTAAACTGACCTAAAACTTGATTATACATAGTTGCCATCTCTTCATATGTTTCTCCGTCTTTTGTGGTCCATTTTTCAAGATTAGGTAAAATACGTTTTAGGTTTTTAATTCCATACATACTGGCTTTAATAGCATCATCTCCCAAATCTTCTGTTTGAGAACTTGGGTCTACAACACCTAAAGCTTGTTGATGGCCAAATCTGTATAAAGGATCTCCAGCGTGTTTTTTTATCCAACTATCTAGAATTGGTTTTTCCTCTTTAGCAGTTTTATCCAAAATCGGTCTATATCCCCAGTTTATCGCGTACTTATCATAAGGACCAATATTAGGCATTAGTGCAACGCCTTTATCTTCTGGTTGCGCCACATAATTAAAACGAGCATAATCCATAATAGAAGGTGCTGTTCCATATTTCTGTGTAAATGTAGCAGAACGAAGTGAATCAACAGGATATGCAACACTTGACCCCATATTGTGAGGCAAACCTAAAGTATGACCAACTTCATGAGCAGATACAAAACGAATTAAACGACCCATAACTTCGTCTTTGAATTCTGTTGATTGTGCTTCTGGGTTAATAGCAGCAGTTTGCACAAAGAACCAATTTCTTAATAAAGACATTACGTTGTGGTACCAATTAATGTCTGATTCTAAAATTTCTCCAGATCTAGGATCACTTACATGGGGTCCATTCGCGTTAGGAATTGGAGAAGCAAGATACCTTACCACTGAATAACGAACATCTTCAGGAGACCAATCTGGATCTTCTTCTTTACTAGGAGGATCTTTTGCTATGATGGCATTTTTAAAACCTGCTGCTTCAAAAGCAACCTGCCAATCTTCAATACCTTGTTTAATGTACTTTCTCCAAACCTCTGGAGTTGCTCGATCAATGTAATATACGATTGGTTTTTTAGGTTCAACTAATTCACCTCGTTTAAATTTTTCAACATCTTCATCTTTTACTTCCAGCCTCCAACGGTCTAAGTAGGTTACAGTTTTACTTTTTTGAGCTTCTAATCCATAATCTACTTGTCCTCTTGCAAACCACCCAACACGTTCATCAAAATAACGGCGCTTCATAGGTTTTTCAGGAAGTAGAATCATAGAATTGCTCATTTCAACAGAAACAGAACCTACAGATGCATTTGAAGGAGGTTTGTTTGCGAAATAAGTTTTCACATGTCGCATTTCTATATTTTGAGGATAACTGCTTACTCTCTCAATATAAGATCTGCTTTTATCTAGTCTAGAAATTTGGTATGTTTTTCTTCTAAATTGAGGAAAACCCAACGGTTTTACATCATCTGTAAGAAGTTTAGTGGCATCGATAACAGTGGATGTAGAATCCTTGCTAAATGCTTTTATAGGAAAGGAATATAATACAGGTTCAAAATTAGAGTTTACCACAGCTTCATGTACTGGCAATACAGTATCAGCTACTACATTATGAGAAACTATACGGAGTAAAATTTTCTTTCCGTTGCGTTGCCAACGAAGAACTTGTGTGTTGGCTTTACCACCACCAAAACCAATTCCACTAGCAGTTTTGGCAATTCTAGTAACCATTAACATTTCTCTTTCTAATAGGTTATTTGGAATTTCAAAAAGATAGGTTTCGTCTTTAGAATGAACTTTAAAAAGCCCTTCGTCTGTTTTCATATCTTTCGTCACAACCTCATTATAAGGTTGTATCCCACCTTTTTTAGGTTTTGCTTTTGGTTTAACTACTTGCGTAGTTTTACCTTTTTTCTTGTTTTTTCTATTCTTTTTTCGCTGAGCTTCTGCATTTGCTGTTAGCCCAACTATAAATAGAACAACAAGTAAACGAGTAAAAATTTTCTTCATTGTGTATTATGTTTACGTGTCTAGTTAAATAAAATTTCTCGAAGATACTTAAAGCTTAAACCTAGTATTCTTAAAATAATGTTAAAGAGGCTATTGGTAGGTTCTTTGATAGAAAAGACATGTAAATTAATAATTAAAAAAGGCGTCTTTTAAAAGACGCCTTTTTTAATTATTTTCCTAAGAAAGGATATCGATAATCAGATGGTGAAACAAAGGTTTCTTTGATTAATCTTGGAGATACCCAACGTAGTAGATTTTGAGCAGAACCTGCTTTATCATTTGTGCCAGAAGCTCTCGCACCTCCAAATGGTTGTTGACCAACAACAGCTCCTGTAGGTTTATCATTAATATAAAAATTACCAGCACAGTTTTCTAGTACTTTAGTAGCTTCTGTAACGGCATATCTATCAGTAGAAAAAACAGCTCCAGTTAATGCATATTCAGATGTTTCATCAACTAGTTTTAATGTTTGGTTCCATTCAGCATCATCATAAACATAAACAGTAACTACAGGTCCGAACAATTCTGTTTCCATAGTTGTGTATTTGGGATTTGTAGTTAAAATTACGGTAGGTTCTATAAAATATCCTTTTGATTTATCATAATTTCCACCAGCAATAATCTCTGCATCTGAATCTTTTTTCGCTTGATCGATATATGAAGCTAGTTTGTCAAATGAACCTTCATGAATTACAGCTGTGATAAAATTACTCATATCTTCTGGAGAGCCCATTTTAAAAGAAGCTACATCTTCTCTTACAAAATTTAAGGTTTCTTCCGCTAGCGATTTTGGTAAATAAACTCTTGAAGCAGCAGAGCATTTTTGACCTTGAAATTCAAAAGCTCCTCTGGTGATTCCCGTAGCTACTTGCCTCGGATTAGCAGATGGATGTGCTATGATAAAATCTTTTCCTCCTGTTTCTCCTACAATTCGCGGATAGGTTTTATATGTATGAATGTTTTCTCCGATCTTTTTCCATAATTCTTTAAAAACAAAAGTAGAGCCTGTAAAATGTAATCCTGCAAAATCAGGACTCTCTAGAACAGTTTCCGTAATCATTACTGGATCTCCATAAATAACGTTAATTACTCCGTCAGGTAATCCAGCTTCTTTAAAGACATCTACTAAAATTTTAGCAGAAAAAATTTGGCTATCAGAAGGTTTCCAAACAACAACATTTCCCATCATGGCAGCACTGGCAGGAAGATTTCCTGCTATAGCAGTAAAATTGAAAGGAGTAATTGCGTAAACAAATCCCTCTAAAGGTCTATATTCAACACGGTTCCAAATTCCTTCAGAAGATTCTGGTTGTTCACTATAGATTTGAGACATATATTCTACATTAAAACGTAAGAAATCAATAAACTCACAAGCAGCGTCAATTTCTGCTTGATGAATTGTTTTTGATTGCGCTATCATTGTAGCTGCATTTATTTTTGCTCGGTAAGGACCGGCAACCAATTCGGCAGCTCGTAAAAAAATAGCAGCACGTTGTTCCCAAGGCATTTGCGCCCATTTTTTTCGAGCTTCTAATGCATTTTCTATAGCTTTTTGAGCATGGCTTTTTTCACCTAAATGATATTGCCCAACCACATGTTGATGATCATGCGGAGGAGTTATTTTTTTTGTGTTTCCTGTTTTAATTTCTTCTGACCCTATATACAAAGGAATATCAACATTACTGTTAAAATAATCTTTATACTGTTTTAAAACGGCTTCTCTTTCTGATGTGCCAGGAGCATAATTTTTTACAGGCTCATTAATAGCAGTTGGTACGTGAAAAAAACCTTTTCCCATTTTATGTGTGTTTTTTAATTTGTAAACAAGTAATTTTGGCTGTCAAAGGTACAATTATTTGAAAGAATAAGGAGCTTGTAATTAGTCTGATTTTACGCGAAACTATGTGTACAGTAACCTATCTTCCTATAGATAATGAGCGTTTTATATTAACTTCTAATAGAGATGAAACTCCGCTTAGAAAAACGCTTTTGCCTGAGGTTTATGAAGAAAATGGAG
This sequence comes from Bacteroidia bacterium, assembly GCA_030428865.1. GTDB lineage: Bacteria > Bacteroidota > Bacteroidia > Flavobacteriales > Flavobacteriaceae > Polaribacter. The sequence continues at coordinate 165,778 of JAUIEK010000004.1, forward strand.
TTAGGCTTTTATACCCTAAAGATGCAGTTGCTGGTGGCACATGGATTGGAGTGAGTGATAGAAAACGATTAATCTGTTTGTTAAACGGTGCTTTTGAAAAGCATGAAAAGCAACCTCCTTATAAAATGAGTAGAGGCGTAATTGTAAAGAAATTACTTTCAATAATTGATGTAATGTCTTGTGTTGACGAATTTGATTTTACAGAAGTAGAGCCTTTTACAATCATTTTAATTGATTGGAAAGAAAAACTACAAGCTTATGAATTGGTTTGGGATGGATATAAAAAACACTTTAAGGAGTTGCCAGCATTTCCCAAAATATGGTCATCTGCACCACTTTACGATTCTTCAATGAAACATGATAGAGAGATATGGTTTAAAGATTGGCTAAGAAAAAATTCAGAAATTAATCAAGATAGTATTCTAAAATTTCATTCTAGAAAAGATTTAGGATCAAAAGAAATAGCTCCCGTAATGAAAAGACCTTATGTAGAGACAGTTAGTATTAGCTCAGTTATAAAAGACAAAGAAACTGTTTCTTTTTATTATAAAGATGTGAGAAGTGGAAAAGAATACAGAACGCTCTTTTAATAAAATGCAAAAGCAATTGCAGCTACAATTACAAAACCAATAAAACTCAAAAATATAAAGATGTTGTTAACGATTAAAAATTTAAAAAACGTTTTAATATAGCCTTGTTTGTAAAACCTTTTCATGGCAATGAACAAGTAAATTAAAAAGAGCAAAGAAAAAACAACTCCAATATTTTTATTTTCTAACCATAGCTTTAAAAGGAAGAAAATAATTAGAAGAATAAAGAATACGGTTTGTGTGTGAAAAACAAATATTAAATGCTCTACATAAGTAAACCGCCTTCTTATGTATATAAATTTTAGAAAAAGGGTAAATATTGGTAAAAAGATAAAGATAGAAATTGATGCATAAGAAATGAGTTCTTTAAAAAACTCTTGATTGGTTTTTTCTGGATTGTCAAAAAAGCTATTAATAATTCCTGATTTTCTATATAAAAACCGGTTGGTAAAATTTTTCTCTAGTTTTAAACTGTCTAGAGCTTTATCTATGCTTACAGTCGGGTTTTGACTTTGAAATTTCGCCATTTTACCCCAATCAAAATTATTCCCTCCTATTGTAAGAAGATCGGGTCTTTCATTTCCTTTTGTGATAACTTGTTTTACATTACTTCTGGTTATTGAATCTATTCCGGCTTCTCTTAAATTAATTTCAGTTATTGAGTCTAATACTTTTTTATCATCAGGATTGATATTAAAAATTAAATTAGATTTCTGAATGTTATTTTCGTTTCCTCCGCCAGTTAATTCTTTGTATTCTTCATACTGAAAAGACAGCCCTAATATTAAAAAGAAAACAATAGAAATAGATAAGTAAAACTGAAAAGGATTTGTATATCGAGATCGTCTTCCATTAATATAATCACTAGATACTTTTCCGGGGTTTAAGATTAGAGGAATAATAGTGTGCCAAAACTTGGCATCCCATGAAATAAAACCATTAAAGACTTCTTTAATAAAGCTTGAAAAAGTAATTCTACTACCTTTGTTTTTTTGCCCGCATTCTGGGCAATACTTTTCATTTCCAAAAAATGGATGATTACAGTTAAGACACGCAGGATCTTTTACTACAACTGGTTTTTTGCTATTTTTTCGTTTAATTAGTTTAATGACGCCGAGGTTGATAGTTGAAATGTTGGTATAGAAACTTTGAAAGTCTTATTAGACTGAATATCAATCATTGTATAAAATCCATTCATTGCTCCTATTTGTGATTGTAACAAGCAGAAAGAGCGATATGTGTAAACTTCATCAGGTTGTAGTATTGGCGTTTCTCCAATTACTCCTTCGCCTCGGACATATTCCGTTTGATTTAAAGAATCTAAAATCTTCCAAAAACGGTTTTTTAGCTGAATGGTTTTTAGTGAATTGTTCTCAATAGTAATAAAATATCCAAAATTGTAAAATAACCTTTGATCTCTGTTTAGAGTTCCTTCATATTTTGTTTTTACAGATATTTTTATGCCTTTAGTAATTTGGTATACCATACTAGCTAAAGTAAAGTTTTTAAAGCATAAAAACAATAATAAAGAAGACTAGAATTCGCCTTTAAATATAGTGGTTCCTAAACCAATTGCACGATCATACAATCCGCCAATAGGTCTAAAATACACAATAACGTCATACCTATTCTCGGTTTTGGAAAAATTTCCTAAGATAGCCCCTGTGTTAAGAGTTCCACTTTTTTCTACGGAAGCAAATGTGTAGTTATAAAAACCTTGTTTTAGTAAAATCTTGGCTTCAAAAGAATTGTTACTCTCATTGTAAGACATTAGATTTTGATCACTCAATTCAAAGTTGTTAAATCCGCCATAGACATACAAATCTAGATTGCGCTCTTCCTCCAGAGGAATCAGCGAGAAATGCATAATTACATAATCAGCCTCTACAGTAGCTTTTTTTCCTTCTATTGTTCTAATCAAAAATTGACCGTTGATGTCTGGGCTGTACGTATAGTTTTTTACAAGTTTGCTTTCAATAGGGTAAATATAGTTGTTAAATAGTTCTTTTCTAACTACTTTTTTTATTGTTACACTTTGGTTTCTAATAGATTTCATGTCAAAATTCAAATATTCATTTCCTCCCAAAAAGTTTGATTTTTTTACATATTTGTATATGAGCTGATTTTGCTTATAAAATTGAGGTTTTAGATTTTCTATACTTGTTTTCCAGTTTTGATTTTGTAATACAGCCACAAATACTTCTCTATCAGGAAAATTCATGGTTATTTCAGGATGATTTACAGTAAATTGAACTGTTTGTTCTTGATTACTTTTTTTAGCATCTCTGCTTCTAGAAACAGTAACGCCTACGGTACTTAGCGATTCATAAAAAGTAACTTTTCTAGTAAAAACAACTTCATCATATTCGTCTAAAACAGAAACAAGATAATTACCACTTTTAGTCAATACAGTATTTTGATTCGGAATTGTAAATTCATAATGCGTGTAATTTTGAAACGTATTGAATGAGTTTTCTGAATTTAAAATAATATTTTTTTGAAAACCATTAATATATTGACTAGGAAGTAGTTCGCTTTCTTTCCAGTCATGAGACATATGCTGAATTTTGTAGTAATAATTTTTTTGATCTGCTTCTAAATCATCAAAAGAAATATCTAATTTTTTACCAAGTGCGATAATGTTATTTTGTCTCTCTTTTCCAACTTCTTTAATTTGTACAGTTTTAATATAATTAGGTTCTCTAGCTTGAGCTAATATTGAAAGATTCTCGCCAAAAAATAAAATGAAAAGAAACGCAGGGAGATATTTAAACTGTACCTTTTTTTTGATAAACATATACTACAGATAAGCTTTTTACAAACGTATAAAATAAATTAAGAGTGTAAAACTTAATTATTTAGAATAAATATAAATAAAATTAAGCATATAAGATATCAAGTCTTTTGTTCTTGTATGACTATCAAAATAGTTAAATTTGCATGATTTTTTAGATAATTAAATTTCACATTTATCATGTCAAAAGACATTCGTATCAAGAAAGGCTTAAATATTAAGCTGGTTGGCGAAGCAGAACAAGTGACAACTGACATTTCTACAAGTGGAACATATGCAATTAAACCTGAAGATTTCCACGGTATCATTCCCAAATTATTAGCAAAAGAAGGAGCGAAAGTAAAGGCAGGACAAGCGCTTTTTTATTCAAAAAGTGATGAGCGTATTTTATTTCCGAGTCCAGTTAGTGGAGAAGTTACAGAAGTTGTTAGAGGAGCTAAGCGTAAAATATTGGCTATAAAAATCCAGTCAGGTAAGGAACAAGAGTATCAAGATTTTGGTAAGCAAAATGTTGCTGAAATGTCTGGAAACGAGATTAAAGATCATCTTATGAGTGCTGGTTGTTGGCCTTTTATAAAACAACGCCCTTATGATATTGTAGCCAATCCAAATCAATCCCCAAAAGCAATTTTTATTTCCGCCTATGCTAGTGCACCGCTAGCTGCAGATTATAATTATGCTTTAAAAGGAAAAGAAGAGGAGCTGCAAGCGGCAGTTACGGCTATATCAAAATTAACAGAAGGTAAGGTACATGTTTCTATTGGTAAAGAAGGAGATTCTCCTTTTGGCAATTTAAAAGATATTGAATTGCATAATGTTTCAGGGCCACACCCTGTAGGGAATGTAAGTACTCAAATAGCGCAGATTGATCCAATAAACAAAGGAGAAGTTGTTTGGGTAATTACACCTCAAGATTTGGTTGTAATTGGAGAATTGCTACTAACAGGTAACTTCAATGTTGCTAGAACAATTGCGCTAACGGGTTCAATGTTTAAAAAGCCATCTTATGTTACAGCTATTGCAGGAGCAGAAATAACTTCTTTAGTGTCTAAAAATTTAGACAATAGCAATGCGCGAATTATTAATGGGAATGTTTTAACAGGAACTCAGGTTTCTGAAAAAGGTTTCTTAGGATATTATGATAATCAAATTACAGCAATTCCTGAAGGAGATGATTATGAATTGTTTGGGTGGAATAAGCCAATTTTTAACAAAATATCTATATCAAGAGCGTTTACTTTTTCGTGGCTAAACCCTAAGAAAAAATATGATTTAAATACAAATACTAATGGAGAGCATAGAGCATTTGTTGTTACAGGTTCTTATGAAGAGGTTTTTCCGTTAGATATGTATCCAATGCAATTTCTAAAAGCATGTATGTATAAAGATTTAGATGAGATGGAAAATCTTGGTGGATATGAAATTGCGCCAGAAGATTTTGCGCTAACCGAATTTATATGTGTATCTAAACAACCTCATCAAAAAATAGTAAGAGAAGGGTTAGATATAATGATAGAAGAACTAGGATAAATTAGAGTAAAAATGGGGTTAAAATCGAATTTACATAAGTTAAGAGAGAAATACAAAGGCACCAAAATGGCTCCTGCATTTAATGCAATCCACACCTTTTTATATACGCCTAATGAGGTTACTCATAATGGAACTCATATTAAAGCAGCAGACGATTTAAAGCGTACCATGAATATGGTAATTATGGCTTTAGTTCCTTGCTTGATTTTTGGAATGTTTAATGCAGGTTATCAACATTACGCTGCAATAGATAATACGTTACGAGCAGCACCATTAGAAAATTTCTTTACTTGGAATAACTTTTACATAGGAATCATTAAAGTGCTTCCTTTGGTTGTTGTTTCCTATGGTGTTGGACTTTTAGTAGAGTTTATTTTTGCTGTAATTAAAGGGCATGAAGTTGAAGAAGGGTATTTAGTAACGGGAATGCTTGTTCCTTTAATTGTGCCAGTTGATACTCCGTTATGGATGTTATCTGTAGCTGTAGTTTTTGGTGTGGTAATAGGAAAAGAGGTTTTTGGAGGTACAGGAATGAATATTCTAAATCCTGCATTAACCATTAGAGCTTTTCTGTTTTTTGCATATCCAACTTGGATGAGTGGTGATAAAGTTTGGGTATATGATGCAGTAAACAGAGCAGGAACTGCAGATGCTATTTCTGGAGAAACTATTTTAGGTAGTTATGCACAAAATCAAGAGATTGTATATTCTAATTGGGACAAGTTTTTTGGTTTTATTCCAGGTTCTGTAGGAGAAACATCTACATTTTTGATTCTTTTAGGAGCCGCTTTATTGATTTTTTCTAAGATAGGAAGTTGGAGGATTATTCTGTCTACATTTATTGGGGCAGCTGTTATGGGATTTATTTTTAATCAAGTTGTTGCTGCAGATATTATTACAGAATCTAGCAAATTTTATGGCTTAATGAATACACCTTGGTGGGAACACTTAATGATTGGTGGATTAGCATTTGGAGCCGTATACATGGCAACCGACCCAGTAACGGCGTCACAAACAAATAAAGGAAAATGGATTTACGGATTTTTAATTGGATTTATTTCAATTATGATTCGTGTCTTTAATCCTGCCTATCCAGAAGGAGTCTTCTTGGCTATTCTATTAATGAATGTATTTGCTCCAACTATTGATCATTATGTGGTTCAAGGAAATGTAAAAAAGAGATTAAAACGTTTAAAAGCTAAAACTGCATAAGTTATGTCAAAGAGAACAGAAGGGAACATTTATACCGTCTTATTTGCTGTAGTTATGGTTTTAATTGTAGGTGCTTTACTTGCGTTTTTAGCATCATCTTTAAAGCCAAATATAAATGAGAACAAACGAATTGAAAAACAACAGAATATTCTGTATGCTATGGGCGTTCATGAGAATGATGATTCTAGTGTAAACTTTGTGGCTAAAGATAAGGTTGGTGAAACCTTTGCGAAATACATCAAAAAACAGATTGTAATTACTGGTAATGAAATCGCTGAAAATGATAAGGCATATTTAATAGATGTTAAAAAAGAGAAAGAAAAAGCAAAAAATGGACAAACTAGAAGATTGCCATTGTTTGTAGGAGAAAAAGAAGGGAAAATATACTACATAGCTCCAATAAGAGGAAAAGGACTCTGGGATGCTATATGGGGATATGTTGCGATGGATGAGAATATGGTTGTTAAAGGCGTGTTTTTTGATCACAAAGGAGAAACTCCTGGTTTAGGAGCCAATATAAAACAGCGTTTTTTTATGGATGATTTTACTGGAGAACCGTTGTTAGATTCGGCAGGAAATTTTAAAGGAATTCGTGTTGCAAAAGGTAATGCAGATCCAACAAACAAAGACAAAAGTGATTATGAAGTAGATGCTATTGCGGGTGCTACAATTACAGGAGATGGGGTTACGGCTATGTTAAAGTCTGATTTACAGTTATACGTACCTTATTTTAAAACATTAAAAACGAACTAATTTTATGGGACTTTTATCAAAAAAAGATACAAAACTTATAACAGACCCATTAGCTGATAACAATCCAATTACAATTCAGGTATTAGGGATTTGTTCTGCTTTGGCAATTACTGCTGAATTAAAAGCATCTATAGTAATGTCAATTTCAGTACTATTTGTGTTAGGGTTAGGAAATGTAGTCATCTCATTAATGAGAAATATAATTCCATCAAAAATTAGAATTATTGTACAATTAATTGTAGTAGCAACTTTAGTTATTATAGTTGATTTAGTGTTAAAAGCTTTTGCTTATGAACTAAGTAAAACCTTATCTGTATTTGTAGGATTAATCATCACAAACTGTATTATTATGGGACGTTTTGAGGCATTTGCACTGGGTAACGGTCCTTGGAGATCATTCTTAGATGGTATAGGAAATGCACTAGGATATGCTGTAATATTGATTATTGTAGGTTTTTTTAGAGAGTTACTAGGTTCAGGAACCTTACTTGGCTTTAAAGTGTTAGGAGATCCTATTGAGAAAACAGGGTTGTACGCTATTGGTTATGAGAACAACGGATTCATGTTGCTTTCTCCTATGGCACTAGTTGTTGTAGGAATTATTATATGGGTACAACGTAGTAGAAATAAAGCATTAATAGAAGAACACTAGAATATCATGGAACACATAGAATTATTTTTTAAGTCAATTTTTATAGATAACATGGTATTTGCTACATTCTTAGGGATGTGTTCGTACCTAGCAGTATCTAAAAAAGTATCGACGGCAGTTGGTTTAGGAGCTGCTGTAATTTTTGTACTAGCTGTTACAGTTCCTTTAAACTGGTTGTTAGATCAATATGTTTTAAAGGAAGGAGCATTAGTTTGGTTAGGGGAAGAGTATGCAGATTATGATTTGAGCTTTTTGTCTTTTATTATGTTTATCGCAACCATTGCCACAATGGTTCAATTAGTAGAGATTATAGTAGAAAAATTCTCTCCCGCTCTGTACAATTCATTAGGAATTTTCTTGCCTCTAATTGCAGTAAACTGTGCTATTTTAGGAGGATCTTTATTTATGCAATCTCGTGAAATTCCAAGTTTAGGATTAGCGGCAACATACGGAGTTGGTTCTGGGATAGGATGGTTTTTAGCAATTTTAGCAATTGCTGCAATTCGAGAAAAGATTCGTTACTCTCAAGTACCACCTGCATTAAGAGGATTAGGAATTACATTTATTATCACAGGTTTAATGGCTATAGGGTTTATGAGTTTTGGTGGAATGTTAACTGGTGGAGATGATGCGCCTGAAAAAGAAGTGAAAAAAGAAGTTGTATCTAAAGAAAAAAATGAGATAGAAGATGAAAAGAACGACAAAAAAAATCAAGAAAAAATAGCAACTTTAACAAAAGAAATAGAGTAGTAAGATGATGATATTAGCAACCACTTTAGGAACTATCATTGCAACTGTAGCAGCTTTTTTGTTGATTACTTTGTTATTGGTAGCTTTATTATTATTTGTAAAACAAAAACTATCTCCATCTGGTCCTGTAACAATTACTATTAATGGAGAGAAAAAAATAGAAGTAGCTTCTGGTAGTACATTATTAACCACTTTAGGTAACGAGAAGATTTTTTTACCATCAGCTTGTGGTGGTGGTGGATCTTGTATACAGTGTGAATGCCATGTAAACGAAGGAGGAGGAGAAGCTTTGCCAACAGAGACACCTCACTTTACTAGAAAAGAATTAAAATCAGGAATACGTCTAGCATGTCAGGTAAAAGTAAAGCAAGACATGGATATCTCGATTCCAGAAGAGGTATTCGGAATTAAAAAATGGGAAGCAGAAGTAGTTCGTAATTATAATGTAGCGTCTTTTATTAAAGAATTTGTGGTTCGTATACCAGAAGATATGAATTACAAAGCAGGAGGATATATTCAAATTGAAATTCCGGAATGTGAAGTAAAGTATTCAGACATTGATATTACAGCACACCCAGAAGAACATGAAACGCCAGATAAATTTCAGGCAGAATGGGACAAGTTTGGATTATGGCCATTAGTAATGAAAAATACTGATACTGTAGAGAGAGCTTACTCAATGGCTTCTTACCCAGCAGAAGGTAGAGATATTATGCTAAATGTTCGTATTGCAACTCCACCATGGGATAGAGCTAAGAATCAATGGATGGATGTAAATCCAGGAGTAGCATCATCTTATATTTTTTCAAGAAAACAAGGAGATAAAGTAACTATCTCAGGACCTTATGGCGAGTTTTTTATTAATGAATCTGAGGCAGAAATGCTGTATGTAGGAGGTGGTGCAGGAATGGCTCCTATGCGCTCTCACTTATATCATTTATTTAAAACTGTTAAAACAGGTCGTAAAGTAACGTATTGGTATGGAGGTCGTTCTAAGCGAGAACTATTCTATATCGATCACTTTAGGTCGTTAGAAAAAGATTTTCCAAACTTTAAGTTCTATATGGCTTTGTCTGAACCATTAGAAGAAGATAACTGGAAAGTTAAAAAAGACATTAATGATGAAGCAGGAGATGGTTTTGTAGGCTTTATTCATAACTGTGTGATAGATAATTATCTTAATCATCATGATGCTCCAGAAGATATCGAGTTGTATTTTTGTGGACCACCATTAATGAACCAAGCAGTTCAAAAAATGGGAGAAGATTTTGGAATTCCAGACGAAAACATTCGATTTGATGACTTTGGAGGATAAATCATCAAATTATATAATAATTTGAAAAAAGCTCGTGTAAATTTACACGAGCTTTTTTCTTATAAAATATCTTCAAGTAGATACATTGGCTTACCTTTTTCGTGTTTGAATAATTTGGACAGATTCATCACATCAGGAATATTATCCAATTCACATAAAAATGTAACAACAGCACACAAACCATTAAATAATATTTCTTTGTCGGTGGGATTTTTAGGTTTTTCATTTTTGTAATGAAGAGGTATTTTATAACCACAAGCTTTTAGAAAAACACGTTCAATTTCTAGTAATTCTTTTGGAGTATAGCCATTAAACCTTCTTCCTAATCGCTGATGTATAATGCCCACAGAATTTAACTTTAAACTTCCATGATCATCTGATAGGTGCTTCCAAAAATCTTTTTTATCAAGAATATTTCCCACAGCACAAGCCGTACAATCTTCTGGATGTAGATTATTATTATGGAAAGCATTGTAGAGTTTTACAAGAGCTTGCTCTAATCGGTTAGGAATGTTCATGAAACTTTTTTTGTAAAACACTAATATACAAAAGAATAAACATATTTTAAGATGAATGTTAGATTGCAAAATTTTTTAAAATACATCTATTTTATCATTTTTTAAGAGAATTAAATAAGTACTTTTACGTTGAATAATTTTGTTTGTATGATTCCAAAAATTAAATCTGTATTTGTAGTTCTATTTTTATTAGGATTTCAAATTATATTTTCACAACAAATTAAAAACGAACCTCAGAAGCCTTATCAAATAGGAAAACCTTCGAGGGTAGATAAAGTTTCTTCTATAGCTTCTAGAAAGAGTAGATTAGTAAGACCAGATTTGAAAAAAATAATAGAAATGAAAGATGGAAGATCTTCTAGGTATAATGTTGTTGTTGGAAAAGGGTCTACAGGAGATGATGCTTTGGCAAAAAACAAACATAGGTTGACAAGCAAAATACCAACAAAAACTCCAGAGTTGGTATTTGAAACGGGAGCTTCAGGATCACAACCAACTGACCCCTCTGGGGCTGTAGGACCAAATCATTATATTTCAGTAATCAATACGGCTTTCCAAATTTTTGATAAAAACGGAAACTCCTTAACTGGTGGATTGGTAAGTCCATCAACAATTTTTACTTTTCCTTCAGGAGGATGTTGCGACTTAACAGCGAGTTATGATAATAATGCTGATAGATGGGTTTTATCTTTTTTGAGCTCTGAAGGTGAAGGAACACAGATAGCAGTATCTGACGGGTCTGATCCCTTAAATGATGGATGGACAGTTTATACATATTCTGTGGTAAGCGACTATCAAAAACTATCTGTTTGGAGAGATGGTTACTATATGACAGAGAATACAGCAAATGCAAATAAATTACATGTATTTGAGAGAGCGGCTATGATTGACGCAGCAAATGAAGGAACAACCCCTCAAATTTTATCCTTTTCTTTACCTGGTTTAATAACTGATGGTTTCCATAGCCCGCAGGTTTTAAATATTAGCTCAGGGAATTGGCCAACATCTGGAGGAGCAACAGTAGTATACATGCAAGATGATGCTTGGGCTGGAGTATTGGAAGATCATATTAAGCTTTGGAATGTAACCTTAGATTGGGAAACCCCAGAAAATTCGCAGGTTTCTGCGGCAATAGAACTGTCTGCTGCAGATGGAGTAACATCATTCGTAAGCGTATTTGATGGAGGAAGCTTTTCAAATCTTGAGCAACCAGATGAAGGTACATTAATAGATGCATTACAAGCAACAATTATGAATCAAGCTCAATTTAGAAAGTTCCCAACATATAATTCTGCGGTTTTTAATTTTGTTGTAGATGTTGATGGGACAGAAACAAACCAAGCAGGAGTACGTTGGTATGAACTTCGTCAAGCGGGAGATGGGCAACCATGGACTGTTTATCAAGAAGGAACATATACTGCTCCGGATAATAGGCATGCCTGGAATGCAAGTCTTATTATGGATTCACAAGGAAACATAGGGATGGGTTACACAGGTATGTCTAGTGCAAATAGTTCAAATCCAAATATAAGAGTTGGATCGTATTATACTGGTCGTTTTTCGAATGATCCGCTAGGTGTAATGACAGTTTCAGAAGAAGTAATTTTAGCAGGGACTGAAAATATACCAGGAACTCGTTATGGGGATTATAGCAAAATAGATGTTGATCCGTCAAACGACAAGAAATTTTGGTTTGTTAATGAGGTAATGTCTGGAGGAAGGAAAAATGTTTGTGGTGTTTTTCAATTAGCTCCAAATTTTAATAATGATATAGGAGTTATTAGTATTGATACACCTGCTTCAGGACCACTAACAAGTAATGAACCAATTACTGTTACAATACGTAATTTTGGTGAGAGTCCAGCGTCAGGGTTCGATGTAGCATATCAAGTTAATGGAGAGAATCTTATTACTGAGACTTATACAGAAACAATAGCCTCTCAAACATCAGTTCAATATACGTTTACCGCAACCGCAGATTTATCAATTGAAGGGCAGACGTATACTATTACTTCTTCAACAAATTTAACTAATGATGAGGATATGACTAATGATGGAGTTACCGAAGAAATTACACACATATATACAAACGATCTAGGAGTAACAATGGTTACACAGCCAGTTAGTGGAGATAATTTAACGAATTCAGTAACAGTTGAAATTAGAAACTTTGGAACCGCTTCTCAATCTAATTTTGATGTTTTTTATACTGTTAATGAAGGAACACTCGTTGAAGAAACTGTTACAGTGCCTTTATTACCACAAACTACCATGTCTTACACTTTTAATACTTTGGGAGATTTTTCTTCAGATGGTATATATTCGTTAGTAGCTGGTACTATGCTTGTAAACGATTCGGATACTAATAATAATTCTACTCAAGTAGAGATTGTTAATTTACCGTGTAATACCTCAACAAATAATACACAAACGCCTATAGGGCCTAATTCTGGTACGGTTACAGAATCTGTTATTAATATTCCTGATAACGTACTTATTAGTGATGTTAATGTAACTCTTAACATAGAGCATACGTATAATGGAGATTTAGAAGTTCGGTTACTCGCTCCTGATGGAATAACGGAAGTTGTTTTATTTAGTAGAGTTGGTGGCAGTGGAGAGAATTTTACAAATACAGTTTTAGATGATGATGCTTCAACAAATATAGATTTTGTAAATGCACCTTTTACTGGTGTTTTTAGACCACAAGGAGCTCTTAGTGATTTTATTGGTTTGCAATCTATAGGAAATTGGCGTTTGTCTATAACTGATAATGCTGATGCAGATGGAGGGACTTTATTAAATTGGTCTATACAATTATGTTCTGACGCTTCACTTTCTGTGCCTGACAATAATGATTTAATGAAAGACTTTACGATTTTAAATAAAGGAAACAATCAATTTGAAATCAGTTTAACTACCAATTCTATACAAGAAAATCTAGATTTAAAAATTTACAATATGCTTGGGCAAACGTTGTTATGGAAAACATTAAAAAACGAATCTGGAACGTATAGTTACAATTTAGATATGTCTTATGCTCCTGCTGGTATTTATATAGTGCGGTTAGGTGAAAATCAATATTCTGTTATGGGTAGGCTTGTTGTAGAGTGATTTTCTAGAAAAAATAGAATTCTAATCTGATTATTATTTCATAGATAAGACCTCAATTAATTTAATAGGTGTAATATTATCACACCTATTTTTCATTCTTAGTGGTAGATATTTAAAATAGATTTCCTTTTTTTCTTTTAAAAAAGGAGAGAATTTTTTTTCTTCAATATTTATAGGATCATATTTCAAGTTTTTTTTGCTATCATAAATTATCCAATTACAGTTTTCTGTATTTCGAAATTCTATAACCCCAAGACTATAACCATCTTTTTCGAGATTCTCATTTTTTTTATTTGTAGTAGGTTTTGAGCTATTACAAGACACAATAAAAGATAAAAAAGCAATTGTAAGAATTCTAGATAAATTTGCCATAATAATGTAGTAATTTCAACATTTAAAATTACTCAATTTATTTGTTTTAAGAGTAAATTTGTTTTATGCTAAAACCACTTACAGAACAAGAACTTCACAATTTAGCTATGAATATAGTGGGTAAGAAACTTCAAGAAATGGGGTATGAATTTGTTGCCGTGAATAGTAAGCTAAAAAAGCATCCTCAATTTGTTTTATATAAAAAAGGAGAGCCCACTATTTTTGTATTGGTAAAAGTAACATCTGAGTTACAAAACCCAAATAATTATGATGTTTTATGGATGGAAACATTTAAAGAACATGCAAAAAAATCAAACGCAAGGGTGTGGTATGCAGGTGTTGGAATTGCAAATGCAGAAAACGTAGAGAACCCTGTTTTTAGAAATCAACCTTATTATGTAGCCTTTGACGATTTTATAAAAATTCTCTAAAAACAAAAAAGCTGCCTTTTGGCAGCTTTTTACTTACTCTGTTTTTTGTTCTATTAGGTCAAAAAACTGATTAATCTTAGGTAAGATAATAATTTTTGTTCTTCTGTTTTTAGCTTTATTAGTAGGTGTGTCGTTTGGTACTATAGGCACATAACTGCTTCTTCCAGCAGCAATCAATCTGCTAGGTTTTACACCGTATTTATATTGTAAAATTCTAGTTATAGAAGTAGCTCTTTTTGCAGATAAATCCCAGTTGTCTTGAATAAAATCAGTTTGAATAGGTGTTGAATCTGTATGTCCTTCTATCATCACATCCATCTCTGGTTGTCCTTTAATAACAGTAGCTACTTTTTCTAATACCTTATATGCTTTGTCTGTTACGTTGTAGCTTCCACTTTTAAATAAAAGTTTGTCTGAAATAGAAATATATACAACAGTTTTTTCTACGTTAATTTCTATATCTTCATCATCAATACCATCTTTAAGTTCTTTTTTAAGCTGAAAAGCTACTACAAGATTAAGAGAATCCTTTTTTGATGCTAATGAACGAATTCTATTGATATATTGATCTTTTTTGCTTAGTTGAGAAAGTGTTTCTTTAATATTATCATTGGCTCCTTTCGTTAATACAGTAAGGTTATCTACATATTCTAACGTTTTCTTCTTGTCTTCCTTAAGACCTGTAACTTGCTTGTTTAATGCAGCAGCTTGCGCTTCGCATTTTTCTTTTTCTAACAAACATTTTGTTAAGTTATCTTTTACTATGGTTAACTGTTCTTTAGTTTTGTCGTAGTCAGCTTGTAGAGCGGCATATTCTTTCTTAGAAACACAAGAAGAACCTACAATTGCTAAGACTAGTAATAATACTATTTTTCTCATTGCGGTACGATTAGATTTTTTGTTTACGCAAATGTATAAATATTGTAATGAATTAGTAATCGATTAACAATTATTTATAAACCATTTATGAGAAGTTAACAATTATCTTTGCAAAAAGAGCTTAACAATGAAACATCTTAGATTTATTTTCATTTTTTTTATAATCATAGTATCCTGTAAAAAAGAAGAGCCAGTAAAGTTATATGGAGAGGTTTTTGGAACGACTTACACAATTATTTACTATGATTATTCAGACAATTTAAATCAAGAAATTCAAAGGTTATTTGATAAAATAAATCAATCATTGTCTACATACATACCAACTTCAGATATCTCAAAAATTAATAGAGGAGATACTAGCGTGAAAATCGATAAATATTTTAAAGAAGTTTTTGAAAAATCAGAACGAATTTATAAAGAGACAGATGGCCATTTTGATCCTACAATCGGAGTTCTATCAAATGCTTGGGGTTTTGGGCCCCAGAAGCGATTAAATAATTTAACTAAGAATCAAGTAGATTCATTGCTGCAATTTGTTGGTTTTGATAAAGTGAAAATGATTGAAAATAAAATTGCAAAAGAATCTCCTGAAATATATTTTGACTTTAATGCCATTGCAAAGGGCTACGGAATTGATGTGGTTGCTCGTTTTTTAGAAAATAAAAAAGTAGAAAATTATTTAGTTGAAATTGGAGGAGAAATTCGATGTAAAGGAAGCAAACCAGATGGTAGTTTATGGACAGTTCAAATAGACAATCCAAATACAGATGGTACACGATCTGCTTTTGATGTTCTACAAATCACAAATAAATCGATGGCAAGCTCTGGTAATTATAGGAAGTTTAGAATTGGTGAAGATGGAGAAAAGTACGTTCATACGATTAATCCTAAAACAGGATTGGCTAAAGAAAGCAATCTTTTAGCGGCTACAGTTATTGCAAATATGGATTGTGCCAATGTTGATGCTTATGCAACAGCATTTATGACTATGGGATTGGCAAAATCGAAAGAATTTTTAAAGGAAAAACCTGAGCTAAAAGTGATTTTTATTTATGCTGATGAGAAAGGAGAATTAAAAGAATTTAGAAATTAGATTTTTCTTACAATAGGTAATATTTCTCCCATAGTTAATCGATATTTTTCTACTAATTCTGCGGAAATCTCTCTTGTATAATCTATTTCTTCAACAAGAAATCCAACATTTCTTAACTTGTCAAAATAATCTCTTCCATAAATTCGGACATGATCATATTGACCAAAAATTTTGGCTCTTTCTTTAGGGTCTGTTATTGTGTTGTCTTCAAATGTTTCTTCTCTGTTTAAGTCAATAGGAATTTGAAAAACCCCGAAACCTCCTGACTTCATAACACGGTATAATTCTTTCATTGCTTGCGTATCGTTAGGAATATGTTCGAGCACGTGATTGCAGAAGATCACATCAAACGAGTTATCTTCAAAAGGTAAATTAGTTATGTCTGCTTTAACATCAGCAATAGGAGAATATAAATCTGCTGTAATGTATTGATGATTTAACTTTTTGAATCGTTTTAAAAAACACTGCTCGGGTGCTATGTGTAGTACTTGTTTAGAAGATTGAAAAAAATCTGTCTTATTTTGCAAATATAGCCAAAGCAAGCGATGTCTTTCTAAAGAAAGTGTACTAGGTGATAAAACATTTAGTCTTTGTTTTTCGTATCCATATGGGAGAAACTTTTTAAAACTTTTCCCATCGATAGGATCTGTATATTTTTTCCCTCTTAGATATAAACTTATGATAGGACGAACCCAATAACTTATTTTAATAAGAAAGGGTCTTGGAATTGTATTAAGTATAGCTTTAAAAAGCATCAATATATAGCTAAATAACTAAAGTTATACTGCTATTGGATTTTTTCGGAACTCTTTTTCTTCATCAGATTGGATGCCTAATGCTTCGTAAATGTATTGATATGTTGATAAAAGTTCTGGTTTTCCATCAACAATAGCAATATTATGTTCAAAGTGAGCACTAGGTTTTCCATCTCTAGTAACAATAGTCCAACCATCACTTAATTGTTTCACTTTATGTGTTCCCATATTTATCATGGGTTCAATAGCAACAACTTGTCCTTCAATAAATTTCTTGCCTCTGCCTCTTTTTCCGTAATTAGGCATTTCAGGATCTTCGTGCATTTTTTTGCCTAAGCCATGCCCTACAAGTTCTCGTACAACACCATAACCATGATTTTCACAAAAGTTTTGGATTGCATACCCTACATCACCAACCCGATTTCCTATTTTAAATTCACGTATACCTATGTAAAGAGATTCTTTAGTAAGAGATAGTAATTTTTTTGTTTCAGCATCTACTTCACCTACTTCAAAAGTATATGCATGATCGCCATAAAATTCATTCATAATAGCACCACAATCAATAGAAACAATATCTCCTTCTTTAAGAGGCTGATTTGTAGGTAAGCCATGTACAACAGCTTCATTTACACTAGTGAGTAAAGTGGAAGGACAACCATAAAGACCCAAAAAGCCAGGTTTTGCATTTTGAGAACGAATAAAATCTTCTGCAAGTTTATCTAGAGAAGCAGTAGTTACTCCAGGTTTTACCTCTTTAGCTAACATGCCGAGTGTTTTAGAGACTATTAAAGCACTCTTTCTCATTAATTCAATCTCTTCACTATTTTTAGGAATAATCATGCTTTGTATAAATAAAAGAGCAAAGGTAAGAATAGCTGCTCGCTATACAATAAAAATTATTTTTGGTAAGAATGCTTATACTCTTTTCCAGAAACTATCGTCAGAATGTCTTTTTCTAAACTTTCTCTAGGGTATTCAACATAACGCCCAATTTCTTTCCCTTTTTTATAGAAAATGAATGTAGGAACTCTAATAATATCTAATCCTTCCTCTAGATTATCAGGTGTTTTTTTTGAACGATCTACAGCAATCAGTGTTAAGTTTTTAAAATCAAAATTAGCTTGTTCTAGAACCTTATAAAAGCTTGGTGTTTCTCTTTTGCTATCACCACACCAAGTCCCCATAAAACCAACGATAGTGACTCCTTTGAGTTTTCTTTTTAGTTTTTTTACAACTTTTTTATCGGGTGAATAACTATTGTAAAATCTATTAAACCAGCCTTTAAATTGACCTTTAGCAAATGCGGATTTTTCTATTTTCCCTATTAAGTTACCAGAAGCATCTTTTGTGTAATTTGATTTTTGAGCAATAATACTTGTAGATAGTAGTAGTAAAAAAACAATTAATTTAATCTTCATTTTAATAATGATTTTTGAGTCATTTCCTTTGGTTGTTCAACTCCCATTAAATCCAGTATAGTAGGAGCAATATCGCCCAAGATACCATTATTAATTGATTTAATATCTTTATCAACCAAAATAACAGGAACAGGATTTGTTGTGTGGGCGGTGTTTGGTGAGCCATCAGCATTTTTCATAGTTTCACAATTTCCATGATCGGCAATAACAATAGTGGTATATCCGTTTTTAGAAGCAGTATTTATAATGCTTTCTGTACAATTATCTACAGCCTCACATGCTTTCACCGCTGCATCAAATACTCCTGTATGTCCTACCATATCACCATTAGCAAAATTTAAGCAAACAAAATCGGCTTCACCTTTTTCTAATTCAGGAATGATAGCATCTCTGATTTCATAAGCACTCATTTCTGGTTGTAGGTCGTACGTTGCTACTTTTGGAGAAGGACACAGAATTCTCCTTTCTCCTATAAACTCTTTTTCTCTACCTCCTGAAAAGAAAAAAGTAACATGCGGATACTTTTCTGTCTCGGCAATTCGAATTTGCTTTTTGTCTGTATTTTGTAATACCTCTCCCAATGTATTTTTGATGTTTTCGTTTTTGTATACAACATGAATGTTTTGAAAAGACTCATCATAATTGGTAAGAGTAACAAAATGCAGATTTAATTTATGCATATTGTACTCATGATAATCATGTTGAGAAAGTACTTCAGTAAGTTGTCGTCCTCGATCAGTTCTGAAATTAAAAAAGATTACAACATCATCTTCTTTTATAGTAGCCTTTGGATTTCCATACCTATCAGTTAAAATAATAGGTTCTATAAACTCGTCAGTTATGCCATCATGATAACTTTCCTCAATACTTTGTACGGCATTATTAGATAGTTTTCCTTTTCCATTTACTAAAGCATCATAAGCTAGCTTAATACGTTCCCAGCGTTTATCTCTATCCATGGCATAGTATCTTCCTGTTACTGAGGCAAGTTGTCCAGTAGTATTTGTCATGAATTCTTCAATTTCTTTTATAAACCCTTTTCCGGATTTAGGGTCACAATCTCTCCCATCAGTAAAGGCATGTAGAAATATTCTTTCTAGCTCAAAATCATTAGCTGTTTCTATAAGCCCTTTTAAATGATTAATATGAGAATGGATGCCTCCGTCAGACAGTAAGCCTAAAAAATGAACATTTTTTTGCTGTTTTTTTGCATATTGAAAAGCTTCGATTAATGTGTTTTCTTGATTTAGTGTTTTTTCTCTTACAGCAATATTAATTTTTGCTAAATTCTGATAAACAATTCTACCTGCTCCTAGATTCATGTGTCCTACTTCTGAGTTTCCCATTTGTCCTTTGGGTAGCCCAACATATTCGCCATCAGTTCTTAATTGTGCATGAGGATACTTTCCATATAGAGCATCAATAAAAGGAGTATTAGCATTATCAATAGCAGATACACTGGGATTTTGAGTGATTCCCCACCCGTCAAGAATCATCAAGAGTACTTTTTTGTTCATTACTTAGTTTTAGCAAAACAAATATACAAACCTCTAAGTGTTGATATTCTTTTAGAAGGATTATTGTGTGTTGAATCAAAAATTAACGAATTTTTAAGGACATTTTTATAAATCATTACTGAGTAGTTAAAACATTGTTAATTAATGATGTATAGTGAAACATTTTTAGATTAAAGGAGTCTATTAATAACAGAACACAAACACTAACTTAAATTTAAAACATCATGAAAAAATTTGTCCTTCCAATTGTACTAAGTTTGTTTACACTAACTAGTGTATTTGCAAATTCAATCAACAGTAATGAATCTCCACAACCAGAAAAAGTAGTTTACAAGATAAATACTTTTTGTAAACTGATCCAGATGGGAGATTATGATGCCGTAAAGTCATTAATAGATGCAGGAGAAGATGTTAATAAACGATCAAATGGTTTAACACCTCTTATGTTTGCAGCAAGACATAACAAGGCAAAGATTGCAGAATTATTAATAGATAATGGAGCAAAAATTAAAGCAAAAACAGATAAAGGATTGACTGCGTTAGATTATGCTAAGCGTTCAAAAGCTGTTGATGCTGCAAAAGTATTGAAAGAGGCTCTTAAAAAATAAAGGTCTTTTTTGATTATTTGAATTAAAGGAAAAGCACCCTGTTGGGTGCTTTTCTAATTTATTTCATTATGTGAAATTAAACGAAATGTTCCACTAAAATATTCGTAATTTTATTTGCGGAAAAAAACTAGTCGAGATTTTATGGATATCCACTTTGAGCTTAATGAAGTAACAAAAAAATTACCAAAGCATTTGCATAAGTTTATCGTAAAACAGCCTTATGAAGAGTATACAGCTCAAAACCATGCTGTATGGCGTTATGTAATGCAAATGAATGTGGATTATTTGAGTAAAGTTGCGCATAACTCATATCTAGAGGGTTTAGAAAAAACAGGTATTTCGATTGAAAAGATTCCAGAAATGGAAGGGATGAACCGTATTTTAAAAGAAATAGGATGGGCAGCTGTTTCTGTTGATGGATTCATTCCGCCAAATGCATTTATGGAGTTTCAAGCTTATAATGTGCTTGTAATTGCTTCGGATATGAGAACCATAAATCACATTACATATACACCTGCTCCTGATATTATTCACGAGGCAGCAGGACATGCTCCAATTATTGCAAATCCAGAATATGCTGAATATTTACGAAGGTTTGGAGAAATAGGAAGTAAAGCAATCTCATCAGCTAAAGATTATGAAATGTATGAGGCAATCCGTCTTTTATCTATTTTAAAAGAAGATCCAAATTCTAGTCAAGAGGAAATTGATAAAGCACAGGCTAAAGTAGAAGAATTGCAGAATGATATGGGCGAACTGTCAGAGATGGCTCAGGTAAGAAATTTGCATTGGTGGACAGTAGAATATGGTTTAATAGGAGATGTAAATGACCCAAAAATTTATGGAGCAGGTTTGTTATCCTCAATAGGAGAAAGCAAGAGTTGTTTGCAAGATAGTGTTAAAAAGATTCCATATTCTATAGAAGCAGCTAATCAGAGTTTTGATATAACAAAACCACAACCTCAGTTGTATGTAACACCAGACTTTGCTTATTTAAGTATGGTTTTAGAAGAATTTGCCAATACAATGGCAGTAAGAAAAGGAGGTTTAAAAGGTGTTCAAAAACTCGTTAATTCAAATAATCTTGGTACTATAGAGTTATCTACAGGAATTCAAATTTCAGGCGTGTTTACAAACGTAATACAAGACAAAAATGATAACGTTGCCTACATAAAAACAACAGGACCAACGGCACTCGCCTCTAGAGATAAAGAATTAATAGGGCACGGAACAAATTATCATAAGGAAGGTTTTGGAAGTCCAGTAGGTAAGCTTAAAGGAATTAACTTACCAATAGAGGATATGAGCCCGAGAGACTTAAAAACATATGGAATTTATGAAGGAGAAGTTGTGCAATTAGAATTTGAAAGCGGTGTGTTAGTAGAAGGAAAAGTTGTTACAGGAACCAGGGATTTAAAAGGAAAAATTCTTTTAATATCGTTTGAAGATTGTACAGTTACATATAAAGGTCAAGTTTTGTTTCAGCCGTCTTGGGGCGTTTACGACATGGCTATTGGTGTAAAAGTAGTTAGTTCTTACGCAGGCCCTGCAGATTCTAGTTCATTTCAAGAAATAGGAAAAGTTTCAGAAACTAAAACACATAAAATTCAGTATTCATCAAAAGAACAGGCATTGTATTCTTTGTATCAAGAAGTAAGAGAAATGAGGGAGAATAAGAGTATTAATGAAAAAAGGCTACTGGAAATTTTTGAAATTTTAAAAGAGAAATATACTAGAGATTGGTTATTGGTTTTAGAGATTTATGAGCTTCTTGTTCTTGAAGAATGTAATTCACAATCAGAATTATTACAATATTTACTTAAACTTGCCGAAGAAAATAAAGAATTTACTGTTTTAATAAAAAACGGATTAAAACTCATTAATAGTAAAGAATTTCAAGCATAAATTATATCATGGGATTATTTGGAATGTTTAATCAAACAGGATCTAAAGAAGAGATAAAAAATTACCTTAAAAAAGGAGCAGTAATATTGGATGTAAGGACACAAGAGGAATGGAATGAAGGTCATATTGAGGGGGCAAAACATATTGTATTAAATACAATTCCTGATTTTTTAGACGACTTAAAATCAATGGAAAAGCCAATAATAGCCGTTTGTAAAAGCGGAGGTAGAAGCGAGCAAGCAACTCGATATTTAACAGCTCAAGGATTAGATGTAATTAATGGAGGTCCGTGGCAGAATGTTGCTGAGGTGCTATAAGAGTTTACTTCTTAAATCCTTTATTTCTTAATGCACTTAACTTCTTTTGAACTTTTAAAGAATGCATTATTTTGTGAGTGATTGATAAACAAGCTCCTATAATTCCGCCTGTAAAAGCTCCCATTGTAATTGGATCAAAATGATGGCCAGTAATTAAGTATTTAGAGTAAAAAATTACAATTCCTAATACAATAGAAATCGTAAAAATCTGGAATTTGGAGTTTGAGTAAGAGGCATAAATACCACAACATAAACCAGAAATAATAGAGGTTGCTGTAATTTTTGTAAAGAAAATCTCTGCTAAAGAAGCATCGGGCTGTAAAAAGAAAGATGTCGTAAACATTCCTGTTACAAGTCCAACAACAATTCCTATAAGAGTTTTTACTATTATCACTACTTATTTTTTAGTAAATGTAAGTAAAAACGGCTAAAAAAGAACAAGTGTAATTTTTGTAGAGGCTAATATCCCCTTTTATATTACTACCAGAATTTCCAAAAAGGTTTTGTAGTTTTTCTTTTTGACTAACTCCTTTCTTAACATTTTCAAACACTCTATCGTAATTATAGTCAATCGTGTCAGGAAGTTTTTTCCAGTCAATTTCGGTAATTTTAATTCGATCATCTAATGAACCAGACCAATCAACTTTAAAGCCCTCTGTTTGTAAAAGCTCAACAATTCTGTTGGCTACTTGCTTGGCTAGAGTATCATCTTGATTATACCCGTTATACCCAATATATAAATTTCCGTTTTTTTTAATAACCCTTTCTAAATCTTGAGCGTGGTAATAGCAATAACCTTTAATATTAAGAGTTTCCGCTGATTCTAATTCTTTTATAATACTTATGCAATCACTTTCACCATCTTGTCTTGTATGTCCAGCTTTATGTAAACTGATTATTTTTTCTCTATTAAGTTGATCAAATACCTTTACTAATTTTTCAAAATCAGTAGGTCTTTGCCAGCTTACACTTTCTTTTTTACGAATGTCAAATTCTTTAGCTATTTCAGCCTGTAACCAACTTTTATCAAGAGGTTCGCCGTAAAACATTTCACAAACATCTTCAAAAACTTGTTCTTGATCTTCAAACCCGAAAAGTATTTCCTTTTTGATCTCTTCTAGAACTTCGCTTTTTAAATCTGAGTCCATAATTTTATTTGCTTCGTTAAATTGATATCTTTAAAGTTACTTTAAAAATTGATATGAGGGTGTTTTTCTTTTAAGAGTTCTATCTTCTTGTTAAGACTTTCAATAAATTTTTGGTGAGTATTTGAGTTTGAATAGAAAGGTTTATGAGCAAATCCTTTTTGAATGGAATCAACTATTTGCATTGTTTGATGGCTACTTTCGGCAATCCACGTTTCAGAAAATCTACTAAAGATATATTCTATTGCCAGATCACTAGGGTGAATCATATCATCAGCGTAGAATCGATAATCTCGCAGTTCATCCATCATAATTTCATAACTAGGAAAATAGAAAATATTGTTTCGCGGTTCTATAACCTGATGAATACCTGCAATTAAATGTGCTTTGCTTTGTTGATTTTGAATAAAACCATCTTTTAAATGACGAACGGGAGATGCTGTAAAAATAATTTGAACACTCGGATTTACATTTTTGCAAAGAGTAATAATAGAAGCCAAACTTTCCACTATTTCATCTACAGTAAGTAACTCTTTTGTAAATTCTTTTTGAGGAATTTTATGACAATTAGCAACTATAGAATCAGATTTTTTATGCCTGTATACCCATGCTGTTCCTAGTGTTAAAAACAGGTGTGTGGTTTTTTTTAATTGATTTTCTGTAGCGAAAATTGCGCGGTTTAAATTGTCTATCAATTCTGTTTTGGAAACAGCGCTCAAACTAGAATGAACTTGATTACAATGCCATTTTTCATTAAAGAGAAAAACTTCTTTTTCAGAAAACTTTTCTTGATTAATGGCTCTTGTTATAAGGTTCTCTATTGCTAGAGGATGAAACAAAATCCCAAATGGATTTTGTGTGCTTTGAAATTTAAAATAATTTAATTTACTGCCAATATTTTCAGAAAAACAAGATCCTAACAAGAGAATATGAGAGTTATAATCTATAGGATTTCTTGTCTCTTTAATTAGCGGTAATTTAGTTTGAAAGCTCAAATTTCTTTATTCAATATATTCTTTTGCTTGTTTTAATGCTTCTGTTATTCCATTTGGGTTTTTTCCTCCAGCAGTTGCAAAGAAAGGTTGACCACCGCCACCACCTTGAATAAACTTGCCAAGTTCTCTAACTATCGTTCCTGCATTTAAGTTTTTACTAGCGACTAATTCTTTTGATATATAACAGATAAGAATTGCTTTCCCATTATTTTCAGAGCCAAAAAGAAGAAATAAATTAGAAAACTCATTTCCTAAATCAAAAGAAACATTTTTTATCCCATTAGCATCTAAATTGACTTTTTTAGCTAAAAATAGAATGCCATTTATTTCTTCAAGCTCATTTCTAAGTTCTCCTTTTATATTTTTTGCCTTTTCTTTTAAAAGTTGTTCTATCTGCTTTTTTAAAGTAGCGTTTTCTTCTTGTAAATTTTGTAGAGCTTTAACAGGTTCTTTAGCATGATTAAGTAAATCTTTCATTTCAAAAAACTGTCGATTGTTTTCAAAATAAAAGTCCTTAACAGCATCTAGTGTAATGGCTTCAATTCTTCTGATTCCAGCAGCCACAGCACCTTCAGACGTAATCTTAAAATGCCATAAATCACCTGTGTTTTTAACATGAGTTCCGCCACATAATTCAATAGACTGTCCAAAACGAATAGAACGAACGCGATCTCCATATTTTTCGCCAAATAAACTAATAGCTCCTTCTGCTATAGCCTCTTCTTTTGAAATATCTCTCTTCTCAACTAAAGGCAGTTTTCCAGCAATTCTGGCATTCACAAAACTTTCTACATCTCTTAGTTCTTCTACAGTTAATTTTGAAAAATGAGAAAAATCAAAACGAAGATATTTTGAGTGTACAGCACTTCCTTTTTGTTCTACATGAGATCCTAAAACTTCTCTTAAAGCTTGATGTAGTAGGTGTGTTGCTGTATGATTAGCAGCCGTTCTTTCTCGTTGCTTTTTATCAACTACTGCTTTAAATTTTCCAGAAAAATCTCTAGGTAAGTTTTTTGCGTAGTGAACAATTAGGTTATTTTCTTTTTTTGTATCTAAAATGTAAATAACGTCTCCATTGTCATCTTCTAAATATCCTTTATCACCAACTTGCCCACCTCCTTCTGGATAAAACGGAGTTATATCAAAAACCAATTGATATTGATCACCTTCTTTTTTTGAACTTACTTTTCTGTATTTAGTAATAGAAACAGGAGTTTCTAAAGTGTCATAACCAACAAAGTCGTTTTGATTAGATTTGTTTAAAATCGTCCAATCATCAGTAGAAGTTTCGCTAGCAGATCTTGACCGTTCTTTTTGCTTCTCCATTTCTGTATGAAATCCGTCAAGATCAACAGAAAAATCGTTTTCTCTGGCAATTAATTGCGTCAAATCAATAGGGAAACCATAGGTGTCGTACAGCTCAAAAGCTTTGTCTCCAGAGATTGTGTTGTTTTTGGTTTCTTCTAGTATTCTATTTAAAAGAGATAAGCCTTGTTCTAAGGTCCTCAAGAAAGAACTTTCCTCTTCTTTAATTACATTTTCGATTAATTGTTTTTGAGTTTTCAGCTCAGGAAAAGCACTGCCCATTTTTTCGGACAATACACTAGTGAGTCGATGAATAAAGGGTTCTTTTTTGTTGAGGAAGGTAAAGCCATAACGTACAGCTCTTCTTAAAATTCTTCTAATAACATAGCCAGCGCCTGTATTACTAGGAAGTTGCCCATCAGCAATTGAAAACGCAACGGCTCTTACATGATCTGAAATTACACGAATAGCAATGTCTATTTTTTCATCCTTTCCATAATCAGTAAATGTAATAGCTTCTATTTCTCTTATAATTGGCGTAAAAATATCTGTATCATAGTTTGATTGCACGTTCTGTAAAACCATACACAAACGCTCAAAACCCATACCTGTATCAATATGTTTAGCAGGTAAATCTTCTAGCGTTCCATCAGCTTTTCTATTGTGTTGCATAAACACAAGATTCCAGATTTCTACAACCTGCGGATGATCTTTATTAACGAGATCTTTTCCACTTATTTTATTTTTTTCTTCCTCTGATCGAATATCTACATGAATTTCAGAGCAAGGTCCACAAGGTCCTTGATCACCCATTTCCCAAAAGTTATCTTTTTTGTTTCCTAGCAAAATTCGATCTTCAGGAACGATATTTTTCCAAATATCAAACGCTTCTTGATCTATTAATAAGTTATCATTGTCTGAACTGCCTTCAAAAATGGTTACATATAAAATATCTTTCGGAATTTTATATACTTCAGTCAATAATTCCCAGGCCCATTCAATGGCTTCTTTTTTAAAATAATCACCAAAACTCCAATTGCCTAGCATTTCAAACATTGTATGGTGATAGGTGTCATAGCCTACTTCTTCTAGGTCATTATGTTTTCCTGAAACTCGTAAGCATTTTTGTGTATCAGCAATTCTTGCATTTAGCGGATTTCCATTTCCCAGAAAGTATTCTTTAAACGGAGCCATACCAGAATTTACAAACAGTAACGTAGGGTCATCTTTTACAACCATGGGAGAGGAAGAAACTATTTGATGCTGCTTGTTTTTAAAGAACTGCAAAAAATGGGAACGAATATCTTGAGATTTCATACGGAAAGAAATTCTATTTTGAGAAGTGTTTTGTTAATATATCTTTAAAAAAACCACCTAATTCACAAGAAACAAAACATTTTGTAATTTTGTGAGTTACAAGGTGTACAGCTAATGAATTTTATAGCTGTTAATAGCACAAAAGTAGTACATTTACTATTATGGCGAAAGTAAAATATTATTACGACTCAGATACGCTGAGCTATCGCAAAATAGAAATCAGAAAAGGAGACATTTATAAGCGTGGAATTCTGGTTTTTTTAGCGGTGTTGCTCATCGCTTTTTTCGGGTTTATTGGCTTTAGTCAGATTTTAATGTCGCCTCAAGAAAGAGCTCAAAAAAGAGAATTAGAAAACTTAAAACTTAATTACGATTTACTTAAAAAGCGGCTAGATGAAAGTTCGCAGATTCTGGCTCAACTACAAGAAAGAGATAATAACATTTACAGAACCTATTTTGAGGCAAACCCAATATCAGAAGAGCAACGAACATCTGGTTTTGGAGGAGTAAACAGGTATGGTTATTTAGATGGTTATGATAATTCTTCTTTAGTTAAAGATCTTACTAAAAAGATGGATGTTTTGTCTAAACAAATAGCAGTGCAATCTATGTCTCTAGACGAAATTGTAAACTTAGCAAAAGAGAAAGAAAATATGTTGGCTTCTATACCGGCTATTCTTCCTGTAAAAAAAGAAGATATGACAAGAGTAGCATCTGGGTTTAATTACAGAATGCATCCAATTCTAAAAATCCGGAAATTTCATAAAGGAATGGATTTTACGGCTCCAACAGGTACACCTATTTATGCTTCTGGAAACGGAGAGGTTGCGCTAGCAAGAAGAAGCGCTACTTTTGGTAAAGTAGTATATATAGATCATGGATATGGCTATAGAACTATTTATGCTCACATGAGTGAAATAGCAACACAGCAAGGAAATCAAGTAAAAAGAGGAGACTTAATTGGTTATGTAGGAAATACAGGAAGATCTATGGCTCCGCATTTACACTACGAAGTGCACAAAGACGGAGTAGCAGTAAATCCGATATATTTTTATTACGGAGATTTAACTCCAGAAGAGTTTTCAGCTATGCAAAAAGTTGCAGAGGAAGAAGGTCAATCTTACGATTAGTCAATGCATATTAATTTACCTGAAAAACGTTATTACAAAATAGGAGAAGTTGCCAAAGCTTTTTCCGTAAATGCTTCCCTAATTCGGTTTTGGGAAAAAGAGTTTGATATTATCAAACCTAAAAAAAATGCAAAAGGAAATCGAATGTTTACTTCAGAAGACATTGCAAATTTTAAATTAATCTACAATTTAGTAAAAGAGAGAGGTTTTACGTTAGATGGAGCAAAACAAAAGTTAAAAGTAGATCCTGAGAGGGTGATTAAAAACCATGAAATAATTAGCAGATTAGAAGCAGTAAAAGCTGAGTTAATAAAAATTAAAAATCAACTTTAATAACCAAATAAAATTCACAATTATGAAAAAATGGATAATCGGTTTAGTGCTTTTTGGAGTTATTTTTTTCTTCTTATATAGATGGGCAGTAGGCTTTAATAACAAAGCAGTCATAATGCAAGAAGATGCTAAAACATCTTGGTCTAATGTAGAAAGCGCCTACCAAAGACGAAATGATTTAATTGGTAATTTAGTTAAAACCGTTCAAGGAGCTGCTGACTTTGAAAAAACAACTTTGACAGAAGTTATAAATGCGAGAGCTAAAGCAACTTCTACAACCATTAATGCAGGAAATTTATCTAGTGATAATCTTGCAAAATTTCAACAAGTGCAATCGGGTTTATCAGATGCATTATCTAAGTTGATGGTTGTGGTAGAAAGATATCCTGATTTAAAATCAAATCAGAATTTCTTAGAATTACAAAGTCAACTAGAAGGAACTGAAAATAGAATTAATGTTGCTAGAGATCGATTTAATGAGAATGTTAATGTTTATAACAAACACATCAAAGTATTTCCAAATTCTGTGTTAGCTGGGCTTTTTAATTTTGAAGAAATGACTCGATACAAAGCAACTCCAGGGTCAGAAAATGTACCAGATGTTAATTTTGATTTTTCTAAAAAAGAATAATGTCTGTAAAAGATTCATTTTTAACAAAACAAGATGAAGATGCTATTGTAGCAGCAATACAAGAAGCAGAAAAAAATACTTCGGGAGAAATTAGGGTTCATATAGAAGCTCATACAGAAGAGTCACATTATAAACATGCTGAGAAAGTTTTTCAACAGCTACAGATGCACCAGACAAAACAACGGAACGGAGTGTTGATTTACATTGCAACTCAAGATCATAAGTTTGTTATTTTAGGAGATGAAGGCATAAATAAAATGGTGTCATCTGATTTTTGGAATGCTACTAAAAACCTTATGCAAGATTATTTTAGAAAGGGAAATTTTAAAGAAGGAATTGTGCAAGGAATTCTGATGATAGGAAAACAGCTTAAGGAGTTTTTTCCTTATCAAGAAGGAGATCAAGATGAATTACCTAATGAAATTTCTAAATCTGAATAAATGAAACGTTTTATAACTTTATTATTATTCGGATTATTCTTTTTTCAGTTTTCATACGCTCAGTATCCAATTCCAGAAAAACCGGAATTACAGACAAGTGTTTATGATTATATAAATCTTCTCTCTAACTCTCAAAAACAAGCACTTGAAGATAAACTTATTCGTTATTCAGATTCCACTTCTACTCAAATAGTAGTTTCTATTATTGCCAGCACAGAAGGAGAAAATATTGCTTACTTAGCGGCTAACTGGGGAGAAAAATGGGGAATAGGACAAGAAAAAGAAGATAATGGAGTATTGATATTACTAGCTAAAAGTGATCGAAAAATTACGATATCAACAGGTAAAGGAGTAGAGTTTAAACTCACGGACTTGATGTCTAAGAGAATTATAGAAAATCGAATTATTCCTGAGTTTAAAAAGAACAATTATTATGAAGGTTTAAATAAAGGAGTAGAAGGTGTTTTCGAAGTTTTAACAGGCGAGTTTAAAGAAACAAGAAAGAGAAAGCAAACTAGTAAAAAAACTTCCAAAAAGAGCCGATTTTTTCTTGTCGTGGTAATTATAATAATAATTATTTTGTTGTTCATCTTTAGAGGCAAAGGAGGAGGAGGTAAAGGCTGGAAAAGACGCTCTACATCAGACACAATTTTAGACGCCATTATTTTAAGTAGTTTAGGAAGAGGAAGTTTTGGAAGCAGTTCCTCTAGTGGTAGTAGTGGAAGTGGATTTGGCGGTGGTTTTAGCGGTGGCTTTGGTGGCGGAAGTTTTGGCGGAGGAGGCGCTACAGGTAGCTGGTAATGAGAAGTAAAGTTGTAATTTTTCTGTTTCTATTTATTTGCTGCCAATCAGATTTTGGTAAACTATCCTACGTAGCAAAATTGCCTAAAAAATTAAAAGAGGTTTCAGGAGTTCAATATGATGCAAAAGAAAATGCTTTTTGGATGTTGAACGATAGTGGAAACAAACCATCTGTCTATTTAGTTTCTAAAGAAGGAAAAATACAAAAAGAGTTAAAAGTACAAGCAAAAAATATAGACTGGGAAGATCTTACTCAAGATAAAAAAAGAAATCTTTACATTGGAGATTTTGGAAATAACCAAAACAAAAGAAAAGATCTTACTATTTTAAAAATCAATTTAAAAGATTTAAGCAGTAAGGATAAAGTTATTACGGAAAAAATTGAATTTTTATATCCTGAGCAAACAAAATTCCCGCCAAAGAAAGAGAATCGTTATTTTGATACAGAAGCTTTTTTTGAGTGGGAAGGCAACTTCTATATATTCACAAAAAGCAGAGTAAAAAGTTCTTATGGAAGAACATTTTTATACCAAGTGCCAAATAAAGCAGGAACTTATAAAGCGAAGTTGCTATCTCAATTTGAAACTACTGGAAATAGTTGGAACTGCTCAATTACTGGAGCAGATATTTCTAGAGATGGTAAGAAAGTAGCCTTAATTACGCATCAGGCAGTTTGGGTTTTTTATAATTTTACAGGGAATGATTTTTTTTCGGGAGAAGTAAAAGAATATCCTTTTGATTATATATCTCAAAAGGAATCGGTTACTTTTATATCTGACTCTTTGCTCTCTATAGCTGATGAGGAAAATAAAAATTCAGGCAGAAACTTATACCAGTTTTTAATAGATTAAAACCCGAAGCCTAAACCAAACGCGATTCGTAATCCATCTTCGCCATTAAAAAGAGCAAGATTTGCATTTAGCATATCGGCTGCATTAACAAAAAAGCCACCACCAATAGAGGTATTCCAATTGCCAGTATTATAACCATCAATCCATACTTTTCCGTAATCAAAACCTGTATATAAACCAATGTTAATAGGAAGCAACCCTGTTTTTAATCGTTTTAAACTTAATCGAATATCTGAACTTTGGTAGTATGCACTTTTGCCAATAAATCGGTCAAAACGATAACCTCTTAAGCCATTTCTAGCTCCAAGTCTAGCAGCTTGATAAAATTCAAAATTATTTCCAAAATTAATTTGTCCGCCAAATTTAGTAGCGAAAACAAGTGTTCCTGAATGGTTGATTTTATGATCAATAGAAAAAGACGGTATTAAATATCCAAACCCTTTAGATGTATCTAAATTTGTTTTGTAACCTAATTGAATATTCGTTTCCATTCCTAAAGTAGGAAAAGCATCGTTGTCTTTATTTTTGTAATTGTAAGAAAACTCACTTCCTACAAACTGCTGAGCAGAAAATACATTTGGGTTAATATCTGGGCTTGTGCTTATAAAACGATTAGTTGTGTTTTCAACAGTTATATTTTCATATGTAATTCCTATTTGGGTTTTTGACTCTAGAAACCCAATCCACTTAAGATATGCTCCCGTTTTAAACTGTTTTAGTTTTACACGGTTAAAATCTCTATCAATGTTGTCATTATCAGGTTCAGGATTTATAGATTCATTTCCAAAACCAAAGTAATTTATCGCAAAATTAGGAGAGGTAAACTGAGCTGTAATACCTAAGTTTGATTTGCCTATGGCGTTAGCAAATTCTCCATTATAAGCCAATTCAAAACCACTTGTTGCTAAAAACATATTTGCAGATAATACATGTTTTGCAGTAAAAGGATTTTGATGAAATCCGTTAACAATGTATGTGTTTGTTACACCGATTTTAAGACCATCATCAGGATTGCTTCCTATAATGGGAAGAAATTGATTACTGTTGTATTTTAACTTCTTGTGGTTATATACATTAATTTCATAATCATCTGTTAGTTTTTTCCTTCCTTTTGTCGTTTTAAAAATGTTTTTCTTAGACTTATAATCATACATGACCACTCTTTTCCCATTTTCAATTTGGTAAGTATCTTTATTTTGCCCGCCAATAATTCTGATTTTTATTAAACTATTACCTTTTCCATTTACCTCAAAGATATCATCGTCATCTAAGCCATAAATCCAAATTTCTTTTGTGTTTTTACTGTCATAAATTTTTTGATGAAATAAATCAGCTTTTTTTCCTTTTTTAATTCGATAAACAGCAACTTTTGTTTTTCCATTGGGTAGACGTTCTACAACAAACCAATCATCTTTTTGACTTCCTTTTACTATTTGGTATTTATTAAGCGTTTTCCAGTAAGAATCGGCAATTTTTTGTAAATTATTTCTACGTCCTTTTAGTTTCTTTTTAATACTTTCTACTGTAGTATCTTGAACTTCTTTTGGAAACGAGTTAAAGGCAATATCAATTACATCATCAGTCATATTTTTCTGAATATGTGTTACTTCATTATTCCAATCTTCTTGAGTGTAATTTGATAAAATTGCCATATCTAAAGGATAAGGCTCTAAGTTGAACCATTTGGGATTTTTTAGCTCTTCATCATAAGATTGCATTAGTCTAAGAGCAGGAACTACTTTTGTGGTAAACCGCATTAAAAAGCCATCAGACATTTTAGAAAATACTTGATCTCGATCTCTAGGAACAGGTCTGTATACTGTTTTTTTGTTTTCTTTAAACTGAGCCCAACGCCATTGATCTTCGTGTCTATCCCAATCACCAATTAGCATATCAAATAGACGAGCTCTTATGTATGACTTTTCGTCAATAATGATGCTTTCATCTTTTAGTGTTTCTTTCAGTACATCGTCTGTGCTAATTAACTTGTTTGAATATCCAAGGCTTTTTTTGTTGCCATGACCTGAGGCAGCGCGTTCTTCAATCATATAAAGCTCATCGCCAAATTCAGAATTAAAATGACCGAGCGCATCTTGTTTAGGTACAAAATAAAGTTCAGGATTGGTATGATAAACTCCTGCAGCATCTGATAACTTGCCTACAACAAACGGTGCATACGGATGCGCACCAGTAAAAACATCTAGTAATAAGCTTTCTGTATAGGTTTTATCAAACTGTCCTTCTACATATTGATTTTTAAAAGCAACTGCTTGTAAATACTGTACGGCACTTTTTTTAAGTGCTCGCATCACATATTCGCGTCCATTTTTGTCTTTCAGTCGTAGTGACTTTGATTGATGTCCGCCACCTTTTCTAATAGGATTTAAACCGCCAAATAGCGTATCTAACAAAACGGTTTTTGCTTTTATAGAATCACCATAATACTTCCTATAACGCTTCCCCCAAAAAAACTTATAGAGGCTTCCTTTTGAAACTTCTTTTTGATTGTACACGCTACTTTTTACAGAATCTTGAAAATGCTTAGGGTATGCAATTAAAGGCATGTGTTTAATTGGAGTAAAAACTGCCGTTTCAAAAACAACTTTCTTTGAATATGCGTCTATAAACTGCACATGAGATGAACCATCTTTGTATACCAATAACTTTGCATATCCTTGCTTTCCTAGAGAAAACAAACCGCCATCAGATAATTTTGTAGCGCTCTCTTTGGCGCCAGATCCACTAACAATTTGCGGAATATTATCTTGAACAATGTATTGCAAACTATGTTCGTGTCCAGAAACAAAAACAACTTGTTCATTCTGTTGAGCAAGTGTTACCAGACGTTGTTTTAACTCATTATATTTTTTATGTTGTAAATCAGCAGCAGAGATGCCTGTTGTTTTTCTCAATATGTTTTTCAATGTCCCTAAAACAGGAATTGGATTGAGGTGGCTTTTGAAATCATAATTTCCTCCATGTGGTCCTTGTGTATACATAGGATGATGAAGAGCGACAACTGTAGTTTTTCCTTGTGCTTTTTTTAGTAAACTTTCAAATTCATCCAAAAATTTTGATCTGGTTTTTATGTCGCATTTATCATTAATTGTTGGGTGTTTATCCCAATTTGTTAAATACCATTGTGTGTCTACTAAAATTAAATCTATGGATTTTGAAATGCTAACTTTTTTAAGAGGACAACCATTTTCTGGTAAAAATGTATTTTT
Organism: Bacteroidia bacterium; assembly: GCA_030428865.1. Taxonomy (GTDB): domain Bacteria; phylum Bacteroidota; class Bacteroidia; order Flavobacteriales; family Flavobacteriaceae; genus Polaribacter. The sequence continues at coordinate 200,479 of JAUIEK010000004.1, forward strand.
TCCAAGTGCTTTTTCTACTCGTTTTTCTTGATTTTTCAATGCTTTCAAACCACTGTACCAATCATGGTTCCCTGGAATAAAAATGGTTTTTCCTTTAAAATTTTTTGCCAGATCAATTTGAATGTCAATTCTATGTTTGTACAATGGATCATCTTGCAAGCCTTTTTCATAAATATTATCACCAAGAAAAAGCAACGTACTATTTTTTTTCACATTAATTAACTCTTCTGACAGAGCTTGTAGAGCAGTAGTGGTAGAACCTAGATTAGCGTTTCCTGCATCACCAATTAAATAGAAAGTATGTTCAACTTCTTTATTGGATATTTCTTTTTGGTACTTATTTTCAGCTATTTGTAATTTATGAGAAGCACAAGCATTTAATAAGATTGCTGAAACAAGTATAATGGTTTTGGATTGAAGTCCCATTTGTTTTTGTAAATGAATCTTAAATATAACTAATTATCTCACAAAACCTAAGAGCTACAAGAAAGCATGGAGCATCCTATTTTATGGCGTGCCCATTCAGGTCTTTTAGAATACCATTTTTCTCTGTCGGGTTGTTCTTCGTAAGGATTTTTAAGGAGTTGATATAATTCATCAATCAAGGAATAATCTCCATTCTCTGCTTTTTCAATTGCCAATTGCGCCATATAATTCCGTAAAACATATTTAGGATTGGTTTGATGCATCAGTTTTTTTCTTTTTTCAAAAGAAGTGGATTCAACACTCAATCTGTTTTTATACTGATCAAACCAGGCATGCCACTCCTCTTTCAGTTCTTTTGTTAACTCATCTAAATTGTAAAAAGCTTTTTGGATAATGTTAAAACCATCTTTAGAATTTTTCCCTGAGAAGTTTGACAGCTCTCTAAAAAACAATGTCATATCAGTTTCTACTTTTTGCAAAAGCGATTCCAGGTTTTGAACGAGTTTTTCATCTTCTTGCTTATTACTAATTAGCCCTAGCTTATTGCGCATCATTTGAAGTGAATCTGCTAAATAATCTTGCTTATAACTTTCTAGGACTTCTTCAAGCGGAGTAGCTTCTTCAATTAATGGATAAAGAGCATTGGCAAGCTGATATAAGTTCCACAGTGCAATGCTTGGTTGATTTCCATATCTGTAGCGCTTGTTTTGTTTATCGGTTGTATTAGGAGTCCAACCCAAATCAAATCCTTCAAGCCAACCATAAGGTCCATAGTCTATTGTTAGTCCCAAAATGGACATATTATCAGTATTCATTACTCCGTGAACAAAACCCACGCGTTGCCATTCTAAAACAAGATGTAAAGTTTTATTTGCAACTTCTCTAAAAAATTCAACATAGCTCTTCTTATTTGGTTTTCCCAAATAAGAGAAGTGCTCTGTTATCGTGTAATTTACAAGTGTTTGTAATGATGTAATATCGTTTCTGGCTGAGAAAATTTCATAATTTCCAAATCGTAAAAAACTTGGAGAGACTCTGCAAACAACAGCGCCTTGCTCATAAGCAGCATTTCCATTGTACATAATGTCTCTCAAAACTTTATCACCTGTAAGAGCTAGTGAAAGAGCCCTGGTTGTTGGAATATTAAGATGATGCATGGCTTCGCTACATAAATATTCTCTGATGGAAGATCGTAATACGGCTAAACCATCGCCTTGCCTAGAGTAAGGTGTTGGTCCGGCTCCTTTTAATTGCAGTGACCATCTTCTTTGATTGTATTCAATTTCGCCTAAATTGATTGCTCTACCATCACCTAATTGACCAGCCCAATGCCCAAATTGATGCCCTCCATAATTCATTGCATAAGGCTTACTAGTTTCTGCTACTTTATTACCTGTTACGATTTTAAGAAATTCATTCGATTTTGTTTCTGAGTGTTTTATACCCAATTCTGCACAGAGTTTGTCTGAAACATGCAATAGTTTTGGATTGCTTGTTTTCATGGGATTTACATAAGAAAACATAGCATTTTCTACCTGTCTTCTTGTGTTTTCTAAAATAGAATCTGCGGGGAGTTTGCTCGTAAAATGATTTTTGAACTGAATAGGCATTTAATCTATTTTAATTTCTGAGCATAACTCTTTCTTAGCTTCTGTAGCTTGGGTGTAATAACAAAGTTGCAATATCCTTGATTGGGATTGTTTTTATAATAATTTTGATGATAATCTTCTGCTTCATAAAAAATTTCTAACGGACTTATCTCTGTAACAATTGGTTTATCATAATATGGTTTTAGTTCTTCAATTACTTCTTTTGCAATTTCTTCTTGCTTTTGATCATGACAGAATATAACCGATCGATATTGCGTGCCTACATCTGCACCTTGTTTGTTTAGTTGAGTAGGATCATGAGTAGTCATAAAAATTGTTAGGACTTCTTTATATGTAATGACTTGGTCATCAAAAGTAATTTGAACTACTTCTGCATGACCAGTTAATCCAGAACAAACTTCTCTGTATGTAGGTTTTCCAGGAGCACTGCCACCAGAATAACCAGAAACCACATTTTCAATACCCGTTATTTCTTGAAAAATAGCTTCCGTACACCAAAAACATCCGCCCCCTACTGTAGCTGTTTTATTCATTTTTTCTTTTTAATGTGATTGATTCTGAATTTATACAATATCGTAATCCGCTGGGTTCTGGACCATCAGGAAAAACGTGTCCTAAATGCGCATCACATGTATTACACATTACTTCTACGCGAATCATTCCATGTGATTCATCTTTTTCATATTTAATAGCGTTTTTATCAATTGGTTGTGTAAAGCTTGGCCAACCTGAACTAGAATTATATTTGATAGAAGAATCGAAAAGTTCTGTTTTGCAACAGACACACTTATATATTCCAATATCATAGATAGCACATAATTCACCAGAAAAAGGTCTTTCTGTCCCTTTTAGCCGAGTAATTGTATATTGTTCTTGTGTTAGCAGTTTTTTCCATTCCTCATTTGTTTTTTCAACTCTATTTTTAGGTTTAGGATTATTTCCTAAAGAGAAATGAATTACGTCTTTCCAGGTTATCATGTTTTAAGCTTTATTCTACTAAATTAATGTAATAAACCGAATTTAATAAACATGGTCGTTTCTGTTTTGGATTACTAACAGAATCAATTACTCAGCTTATTTTCATAATTTCGTAAAAACCTTTGTATGGAAAGTTTACTGGTATCTACCGAGAAATATGTAACCTCATTATTAAATACTGAATTACCTAATGAGTTTGTGTATCATAATTTAAGTCACACACAGCGAGTAGTATTGGCTGTTAATGAAATAGTAGAGGCAGAGAAAGTGATAGACAGTGATAAAGATGTATTATTAATTGCAGCTTGGTTTCATGATACAGGTTATGTAAAAAGCAATGAAAATCACGAAGAAAAAAGTGTTGATATAGCAACAGAATTCCTTAAATCAAAGAATACTGAAGATAAGTTTATTCAGCAAGTTTCTTCGATTATTCGAGCCACAAAAATGGAATATGAGCCTGAGAATAATCTGGAAAAAATTATACGAGATGCAGATAGTAATCATTTTAAAGATAAAAACTACAATCAAATAAGCGAACTATTAAGAAGAGAGTGGCAACTAACAAAGAACGATGTTTATACAGAAAAAAAATGGATTGAGTCCAACATTTCTTTTTTTACAAAACACCATCGTTTTTATACAAAGCATGCTTTAGAGAATTGGCAATCAGGAAAAGATAAAAACTTGTCTTTGTTGTTTAAAGCGCTGAATAAAACTGAAAAAGAAGAGAAAAAAAATAAGAATAAAGCTAAGGAGCTTGCTTTTAAAACAAATAAAGCAAAATTGCCAGAAAGAGGTATTGAAACCATGTTTCGAGTTACTTTGCGCAATCATATTACACTCAGTAACATAGCAGATACAAAAGCCAATATTTTACTGTCGGTAAATGCAATTATAGTCTCTCTTGCATTATCTAACTTAATTCCGAAGCTAGATAATCCGTCTAATACATATTTGATTATTCCTACAATAATCTTTTTAATTTTTACAGTTACCTCTGTTGTATTATCAATTCTTGCAACTCGCCCTAATGTTACTAGTGGTCAGTTTACAAAAGAAGATGTTAAAAACCGAAAAGTGAATCTGTTGTTTTTTGGTAACTTTCATAAAGTTTCTCTCGACAATTTTGAATGGGCTATGAACGAGATGATGAAAGATAAAGATTATTTATACGGATCTATGACAAAAGATTTATATTTTCTAGGCAAAGTGTTAAATAAAAAATACAGAATATTACGTCTTACTTACACCGTTTTTATGATAGGAATTATTGTGTCTGTATTGGCATTTGCTATCTCATTTAAGATAAACAATTAAGCTTTAATTTCTTTGATCAGATCTTGAAAAGTGATGGTTTTATGTTCATCAAAATCTTTTTGGTAGAGTACCTCTACACGTAAAGCCTTAAGTCCAGATACTCCTTGCAAATCTTCTAACTCCACTCTTTCAACTTCTCCAAGTAATTGTTTAGATTGTAGGTATTTTATGTATTTTGTGTATTCTCTGGCATCTTTATCTTGAGTATATACAATAGCTATTTTTCCTGGAGTTGTTAAACGCTCATCCGTTCCTTTTATATGTGCTTTATCAATCCTTTTTTTTATGATTTCGTAACGAATATTATAAGCACCATCTACATCAAATTGTTTTTCGTCCATTCTAAACTTAATTGCCAACGGATTGCTGTGAACTAATACTAAAGAAGCTACTCGTAAATCATTTGGCATATTTTTACGAGCGATGTAGGCAATGTTTTCCATTTCAACAATTAGCTGTAATTGCCATAGCCTTAGGTTTTGTAGATATAAATTATCAAAAGACTTATCACGAACTAGCGATTGACCAATGTACATATCATGTTCAATACCATCTGTTTTGTATCGCTCAAAATAATGCGGATACATTTTTTGAGCTTCTAATTGTTTTCGATCAATAAATTCTGATAATTTATCGTTTAAAAAAGAAACGCTGTTTTCATAATCTTTACGCTTGTCATAAATCACATGAAGTCTGTTATCTAAACGATTCATATAAACATCAACCTCTTTTTCTAGATCGATGCTTAGTACTTTTATATGTTTAAATACAGGATAAATTTCTTGTTTTAAAAAATCTAAAATTCCGATTTCATCTCCAGCATTTAATCCCTTTTTAACTTCTTTGGCATATTGCTGTACTCGAAACATCAGTTCTTCATAAATAGGCAGCTTTTCAACAGAACATGCCTTTTTAAGCACATTTACTGCTAGTTGAAGTTGAACTGTTAAATCTTCTTGAATAGCTTCATTTCTGGCTTGAGAAGATCCTTTAATATCTGTTTGTCCATATAGAGGATATACATTTTCAAAGATAATTTGCTCTGGTTTTGCATTTTTATCACCCATTTCTAAAGAAAACAAATATTGCTCGGCAGCTTCTTCAAACCGCCATTTAACGGAGTTGTGTAAAGACGTGTAGTGTTCTTGAATTGTTGCCTCTAGTTGATTTCTGCGCTCTTCAGAATATCGATCAATTGCTGTTTCAAAAGCAGGAATAATGTCTTTTAGTTTATTTTGATTGATTGAGTTCAGCTCATATGGTCTAGGAGAGGCAATTTCTAGAACCGACAAATCGTTTCCCGCACTAGATTTAATAGGAATTAAAATGATACTACCAATATTGGCTTTTTTCATCCGTTTATAAAAAGCATTCTTATCGCTTTTTACACCATATTTAGGAACATCTGAAATAGCAACTGTATTGTGTAAATTAAATATTTGTGCTACAGTATGATGACAAAATGAATCTGAACAAGTTGTTTTTTCATCAGAAGAAAATAACAAACTCTCAGCTAGTTTAATTTTAGACTGTGTGTAGTCTTTTTTTAGATCAAAAACTGAAAAACCTAACATTAAGTCGGGTATATTGAAAAACTCTCGTAAGTTTTTACGAACTTCTTCTAGAAGATTCTCGTTGTTTTTTAGAAGGTTGTTACTAATAGAAGCAATTGTTTCATCTGCTGTTACATCAAAAAGGTTCATAATTCCAAAACCCTTCATAATATAACTATTAGGAGGAAACTTCTTTTTCCAAATAGCAACATTATCAAAATTATCTAGTAATTCTTTGTAATCTTCTTTGGTAATTTTTGGGGCTTTTTCGGTGGGAATAACCTCTAAAAAATCACCATTAAAAGCGGCCTTATAATGTCTAGTAATACCTGAATTTTTATCAGGAATATCAAAGAAGAAAGGTCTTTTAAAATCAACAGGAAACTTATGACCAACAGTAAGAATAAAAGCACAACTCATCATGTACATCATGTCTTCTTCAAAATTTCTAATGCTAAACTGATAGTCGTTACCAGCATTTTTTAATATATTTTCAAAACGATTAGAGAATTTGAAAGATGTGAACGAAAAAGGAATACTTGCCGCTTTTATTTCATTGCTTTGGAGCGCTTCTGGAAACAGCGGATCTAGAAGCATGTCAATCTGATTCTTGTATTTGTCTAACAAACTCTCATCAGAAAAACCTTCAATAAGTTCTGGGTATTTAGAGACCTCTTCAACTACACTTTTAGCTCCATTATGGTAGTAATGATCTTTGTATTGTTCACTAGCATATTTTTGAAATAAAGTGTAAACTTTTTCAAAAGAAATTTTGATTTGTATGGGTAGTTCTAAGCCTTTATCAAGTAGTGGACTGTTGATTCTCATAATCAGCTATTATAATGCAAAGTTACAAATTGCTGAGAATTGGTCGTTTGTCTGCTAGATACTTTACAAAAAAGAAGCTTTTTGGGTATTTACTTTTGCCTGAAATAAATAGTAATGGGAACACCTGTAAAATTGAAATTTTCACGTAGCTTATTTTCGATAAATCGTTTATAAGGGTCTTTTACATATTGAGGCAAATTAGCAAAAAATGCAAATTGAGGAGTTCTAGTAGGTAATTGTGTGCAAAACTTAATTTTAATATATTTTCCTTTGGTTGCTGGTGGTGGATTCTGCTTAATAATTTCAAGCATTGTGTCATTTAATTTGCTTGTAGAAATTCTATTTTTTCTGTTTTCAAAAACTTCTACTGCTGTTTCAATGGCTTTAAAAATTCGCTGTTTCGTTAAAGCAGAAATAAAGACAATCGGAACATCTGTAAAAGGCTCAATTTGTTTCCGTATTTTCGCTTCAAAATCACGTAAGGTATTAGTTTCTTTCTCAACTAAATCCCATTTATTAATGAGGATTACAATTCCTTTTCTGTTTTTTTCTGCTAGCCAAAAAATATTTTGATCTTGACCTTCAAAACCTCTAGTAGCATCAACAACCAAAATAGCAACATCACAATGTTCAATCGCTCTTACGGCTCTCATCACAGAATAGAATTCTAAATCTTCTTTTACTTTTGACTTTTTTCGAATACCAGCTGTATCAACTAAATTGAATTCAAATCCAAAGCGATTGTATTTAGTGTCAATAGAATCTCTTGTTGTTCCGGCAATATCAGTAACAATATTTCTGTCTTCCCCAATTAAAGCATTAATAAAAGAAGATTTTCCAGCATTAGGCCTTCCTACAACAGCAAAACGAGGTAATTCATCTTCTAAAATTTCTTCTTCGTTTTGTTCAGCAATTACGTCTGCAATTGCATCTAATAGATCTCCAGTTCCGCTACCATTTATAGATGAGATTGTATGATAGTTGCCTAATCCTAAATTATAAAATTCAACAGCATCAGCTACTCTCATTGCATTATCTACTTTATTAACAGCAATAAACAACGGTTTATTTACTTGACGTAGTAAATTAGCTACTTCCTCATCCATAGGTGTAATTCCATCCTCAACATCCACTACAAAAACAATAATGTCTGCTTCGTCTATGGCTAATTGTACTTGCTTGCGAATTTCTTCTTCAAAAACATCATCAGAGCCAATAACATAACCACCAGTATCAATTACTGAAAACTCTTTTCCGTTCCAATCTGTTTTACCATAATGACGATCACGCGTTACGCCACTAACAGAATCTACAATTGCTTCTCTTCGTTTAATTAAACGATTAAAAAAAGTAGATTTTCCTACGTTTGGTCTTCCAACAATAGCTACAATACTGCTCATGGTAAAAATTTTGCCAAAGATAGGAATTACGTTTTGATAAATATTGTAAATTTATAGAACACAAAACACTAGAAATCATGAAAAATAATTTAACCGCCGTTGTTTTTTCAATAGCCATAGTGGTAGCTTCTTTCATTTTAGGGAATGCTTTTATGAACCGAAACAATTCTGATGGAGTAATCTCTGTAACGGGTTTAGGAAAAACTGACTTTATTTCAGATTTAATTGTTTGGGAAGGTTCTTTTTCTAGTGAAAGCAGTAATTTAAAGGAAGCGTATAAGAACTTAGAAAGAGATAAGAAAGTAATAACGGATTATTTGATTTCTAAGGGTGTAGAAGGAAAAGAAATGATTTTTAAAGCGGTAAAGAGTAGAAAAAAGACTAGAGGGAAATATGAAAACGGAAAATATGTTGGAGAAGAGTTTTTAGGATATATATTAACACAATCTCTACAAATAGATTCAAAGAATGTAGAAGGGATCGAAAAAATTTCAAGAGAAATAACAGAATTACTAAATAAAGGAATTCAATTTTATTCTGATCCTCCACGTTATTATTACACAAAGCTTGCAGACTTAAAAGTAGAAATGATTTCTCAAGCAACTTCTGATGCAAGAGCTAGAGCAGAGCGAATCTCAGAAAATTCTGGAGGAAAACTAGGGAAATTAATTTCAGCTAGAATGGGAATTTTCCAAATTACGGGTCAAAATTCAAACGAAAACTACTCGTGGGGAGGAACGTTTAATACTTCTTCTAAAGAAAAAACAGCATCTATAACTATGAAACTTGACTATAAAGCTGAATAAGATTTTTCTGCTTTAGTCCTTATATCCAAACCGTTTAAGTTCTTTATCGTTAGAACGCCAATTCTTATTTACTTTAACGTAGAGTTCTAAGTATACTTTTTTTCCAAAGAAATACTCTAAGTCTTTTCTAGCTTCTGCGCCTACGCGTTTTATTGCATTTCCTTTATGGCCAATTATGATTCCTTTTTGCGTGTCTCTTTCTACAATGATGTTTGACCGAATTCGTATTATTTTTTCATCTTCTAGAAAACTTTCTGTTTCTACTTCTACTGAATACGGAATTTCTTTTTTGTAGTGTTTTAATATTTTTTCTCTAACACTTTCATTAACAAAAAAGCGTTCGGGTTTATCAGTAAGTTGGTCTTTAGGGAAAAAAGGAGGTGCATCTGGTAATAGTTCTATAATTTTATAGAAAACGGTCTCAACATTAAACCGTTCTAAAGCAGATATTACATAAACAAAAGAATTAGGAACTTTCTTCCGCCAGTATTCAATTTTTTCTTTTACTTCTTCTGGATTTGACTTGTCAATCTTATTTAATAAAAGAATTGTAGGAGTTTTACTTTTGATGATTTTTCTAAAAACCTCCTCATTTTTAAGCTGAGTTTCACCAACTTCTACCATATAAATCAACACATCAGCATCTTCCAAAGCAGACTTTACAAAATCCATCATAGATTCTTGTAGTTGATAGGCTGGTTTGATTACTCCTGGAGTGTCAGAAAAAACAATTTGATAATCTTCTCCATTAACAATGCCTAAAATGCGATGTCTAGTAGTTTGTGCTTTGGATGTAATGATGGAGAGTTTCTCGCCAACCAAAGCATTCATTAATGTAGATTTTCCCACATTAGGATTGCCTATAATATTAACAAACCCTGCTTTGTGTGTCATGAAGCAAAGATAGGTCGTTTTTTTGCATGCCAATTAAAAAAGATAGAAAGTTGTTATCCAAAGTGCTACAAGGTTTCTTAATAAAATACAGAGCATAATTTGGAAAGAAGCAATTAATTCTTGTATATTTGCAGCACAAATCGCGGGATAGAGCAGTAGGCAGCTCGTCGGGCTCATAACCCGAAGGTCGCTGGTTCGAGTCCAGCTCCCGCTACCTAAAGTTAAAAGCCTCTACATTATGTAGAGGCTTTTGGTTTTATGGGGTTTTGCTGACGCAAAAGATGTTCGTTTCTTAAAAAAGTGAAAAAACTATACCTAATACTAGATTTTTTCCTGTAGAATTATGATCGTCGAACTTGTGTTTGTCTAAAGAAATGTAAGTGAAGATTAGCTTGGTACTAGTAGGATCAAAAAACATCTTTAAACCCTTTTTTTTCTAAGGTTTTTAAAAATTTACTGCTGTAAACTGGTTGTAAATTGATTTTGATTGTTTTATTTCTTTAGCTTTTTCAATTATTTCTGATACATTATCGTAGAGTTCTGAGCCTACTTTTAATTTTCTTTTGTATAGTAATGCTGAATTAATAAGGTCATTAAAAATCTGAAGTTCTTGATATGACATTTTTTTAGATTTATGTTAGATATTTGATTTTCTATTTTTTAACTCCGTTCTATTTTTGAGAAACACATTAACTTTATCTAAACGGGATTCCTTGTAACCATCTTTATACTTTGTTTACTGAGTACATTTTCTAAAAGACTAACTTTTGTCTACATTTGCAAGTGTTGCGTCCGTGTTTCGAATATAAAAATACAACATAAATATAATATATACAACATTTTTGTTGCGTATATTAAAGCGTATTAATTGAGCAATGAAAATAGGTGATCGAATCAATAAAATAATGACAAATAAAGGATTAAATTATAATTCTTTATCTAAAATAACAGGGTATTCTGACGTTCAGGTAAGAAGAATATGTTTAAACGAATCTGTTCCGAAGGTTGATTTTATTCAACATATTTGTAGCTTATTTCCTGATGTTGATGTAGAGTGGCTTATAACAGGTGAATCTAAAAAGAAAACAGATAAATTATCTAGTGACGAGCTTGAAGAAGTTGCTATTACTGTATTTGATAATTGGGAAGAGCTTATGAAAAACAGATTATTTAAAGCAAATTTTGAGAGCAAAGCTGCATCGTGGGCATTAAAATTAAATAAAAAGTGATTTATTAAGAGGGATATAGGTTAAAAACATAGCTTCTACTTCAGAATTAGAAAGCCTATTAAGCTCTTTTGAGAGTTTTTTCTTTTGCTTTTTCGCTTTTTTTTCTAAATCTTCGATTAGCTCTTTTTTCTGCTTTAGTCTGTCAGATAAGTACTCTGACCTGTTAAGCTTATCTTTATAATTGCCGTCACTCATTATCCAACGCATTTTTTAGTAATTCAACGGACTTATCATGGTATAAAGATTTTTTTGAATCTTTAATCATCTCTTCTTCCTGAACATCTATAAATATAAAATCAAATAAGCTTCTAATTAATTGTTTTAGCTTTTCTTCTGTAACAATTATTGCTTTTTGAATTAAAGAAAAAAGATAACCTGACCCTATACTAAGAGCAACCATGCTTATATAATAAAACGATCTATGAAAATCTCTGATTCCAAAAGTATTCAGTAGGGTTTTCTTAGGAAAAACTATTAATATCAAAAAATAACACCCTACGTAAATGGTCATTAAAGAAATAACTCTAGCTGACTTTTTATACTCATTAGCAATTTGTTTAGAAAAGAATAACATCATAAGACCCATGCATAAAATACAAAGTCTTGTTCCCAATGAATTAAGAAAAGAGGACATAAATCGGTAACCGAATAAGCCCTCTGTATCTCTAATTCCATAAAATATATGCCAAAAAGGGGCTGTTACTCCTATTAAAGCTAATATTAATATATATACACTATTCTTCGTCGTCATCAACTCCATTGCAATTCCTATCATTTTCTGGGCAATCCTTGACAGGGTCAATGTTTTCAATTTTGTTTTCATTTCTTAGTTCTAATTCTTCTAATCCGTTATCTGTACAGCTTAAAAATAATACGGATACTAATAAAAAATAATAGATGTAAGTTTTCATTTTACTTAAAATTTTGGTTAATAATTAACCGTAAAATTAACTTACCAATCTATAATTTTTTTACATATTTAAAATATTTAATACACTAATTATCAACACATTATGTGTTTTTTGAATAAAAGATTTACACACATATTTTGTATTAAAATATGGCTTATAAATAAATTAAATACTTGCTATTGTGTTCTTTTTTTAGTTTGTAATTATTTGTTCGATACAAACATAAGGTTCAATCGATTACGTGTCAATCCCCGAAAACCGTGAAATTTTTGCATCACTGAAAACCGTGAGTTGGAAAGATGTTATCTTTAATAAAAGTCAGTTATAACAATTTTTAGTTCACTATATTTTATTAAAAATCAAATTCGGAAACATTACATTCTTTACAATTTAAAAGATCAATAAGTATATCTTTTTTAGTGTTTGTGTAAAATGTATGAGTGCCAAGTCTCTGTTCAGAATTGTTAAGCTTATATTTTTCAAGAACGCTTTTTGTCTGGCGAGCAACAGCTTCTCCAGAATCAACAATTAAGATATTTTCTCCTACAATTTTTCTTAATTGGGGAATTAAATAAGGATAATGTGTACAACCTAAAACCAAAGCATCAATGCCTTCTTGCAACATAGGTGATAGATAGGTGCTTAAAAGGCCAAACATTTCTTTAGAATTCAATTTCCCATTCTCTATCAGCTCTACTATTCCTTTTCCGTTTTGTTCAATAATCTTTATGGACTTGTCAATAGTATGTGATGTTTCCTCAAATAATTCACTACTTAGCGTTCCTTTTGTAGCTAAAATCCCGATTTTATTTGTTTTTGTTAATAATGATGCAGATTTTATTGCGGGCTCTATTCCAATAAATGGAATGGAGTAGTGGTTTCTGAGTACTTTGATTGCATTTGTAGTGGCTGTATTACAAGCTACAATTACTAATTTACAACCTTTCGATATCAAAAAGTCGGTATTTTTTTTACTAAGCTTTATGATTTCTTCTTTTCCTTTTGGCCCGTAAGGAGCATTTTTACTGTCGGCCAAATAAATAATATCTTCATTTGGGAGTAAGTTTTTAACTTCTCTCCAAATAGAAGTGCCTCCAACGCCAGAATCGAAAACTCCAATAGGGCAACCAGTAGACTCCATATTAATTTACGTAAATAAAAAACCTGCTTAAATTTAAGCAGGTTTATAAAGATATAAAGAAACTTTTTTTAATATTATTTTTCTTGTTTTTGATCTGCTAAAAGACCTAGTTTAGTTTTTAAAGCGTCGTATAAATCTTCGCCATTAGCAACTAAAAGTCCTTTTCCTGCAGAAGCATCTAACACATATACAACTCCTTTTGCTTTAGCAACATCTTCAACAGCTTTTGTTGCTTTTTGAAAAATAGGAACAATTCCTTCTTGATATTTTTTTTGTAACTCTTGCCCAGCAGCTTGTTCTGCTTTTGCCAAGTTTTGGCGCTTTTCATAAATTTCTTGTGATCTAGCTGCATTTGACTCTTTTGTTTGTGAGCTTTGTTCTGCATCATACTTTTTAGCAAGATCTTGTAGCTTTTTTATCTCAGCAGTAATGTCATCTCTGTACGTTTTTTCTATCTTTTTCAAATCTTCTTGCAATTTTCTTGTCTCTGGCATGTTTGCAACAACTCTTTCATAATTAACATGTCCAAGTTTTTGTGCGTGAGAAATGCCTTTAAATCCTAAGGCAAATACAGCTACAAATACTAAAATCTTAAAATGTCTCATCTTCAAATATTTAATTGTTTTTATCTTTATTTTCTTCGTTATCTTCTTCTTTCTTTTCTTGTTTTTTCTTCTCTCTAGCTTTTTGTTTTTTCTTTCTAAGCAAATCTCTTTTTGCTTTTAAATCTGCCAATCTTTTTTTTCTAGCTTCTTCTATTTGTTTTTTCTTGTTATTTTTCTCTTCTTCTTTTTTTACTTGTTGTTCCTCTTTTTTAGCTAAAGTATCTTTTTGTTCTTTAGAGAGAAGTTTCTCATTTTTAGGATCTTCATTTTTTGTTTGCGATCCCTTATTTTCTCCTATAGTATTACTTTTCTGTGACTTAGAAAGTGATACTCTTTTGTTTTTAAATTCTTCTCTTTTTTCTTTTCTCTCTTTAATTTTTTTATCTCTAGCTATTGTGTTTAAAACGAGTTCGCTAATATCGTATTTTTTATTAGAAAAAAGCATAACAGGTTCGCTAGATTTGTCTAAAACAAAATCGTATTTGTTTTTTGTGGCAATTTCTTGAATTGCGTTATAAACTTGATCTTGAATAGGTTTAACTAATTGCTTGCGCAATAAAAACATATCTCCATTAGGACCAAAATATAAAGATTCTAAACGATTTAACTCTTCTTCTTTTAATGTGATTTCATCTTCCTTCTCTTCAAGTAATTCTTCGGTTAAAATCTCTTTTTCATTTGCCAAATCAAGTTTAAGTGTTTCAATATGACTTTTTAGCTTATTTAGATCAGCGGTCCATGCTGCAACCTTATCATCTAAAGTGTTTTGAGCAGTTAAATATTCTGGAACATTCTCTAGAATATACTGCATATCTATATAGGCAAATCGTTGACTTCTCTGAGCTGTTACAGAAATAACAATTAAAAATAATACTGAACTTAAACTTTTTTTCATCTGATTTGTATTTAGAAAAAATCGTGCCAAGAGATGAATTGTTTAAAACTGTCTTCCAATTATAAAATGTGTTTGCCATCCAGATTTTTCAATTCGACCTGGCGTGGGAGGATCAAACCCGTGAGCAAAGTCGATACCAATTAATCCGAAAGCAGGCATAAACACACGAATACCAAATCCTGCCGATCTTTTTAATTCAAACGGATTAAATGTACTAAAATTGTCATAAGAATTTCCTGCTTCTAAAAATCCTAATGTGTAAATAGAAGCGGATGGCTTATCAGTAATAGAATAACGTAATTCTAGCTGGAATTTATTATAAATAGAACCTCCATCAATGGAAGAAAGTTCATTGTTTTGATAACCTCTAAGTCCAATATTTTGTCTTCCATCTAACTGGAATTGTGCGATACCGTCACCTCCAACAAAAAATCGTTCAAATGGTGTTAAACCTAGTTCTTTCTTGTTGTAAGTTCCTAGGTAACCTACTTCTGCATTTGTCATTAAAACAAGCTTATCTGTAAACCCATTAAACCATTGCCCCTTAAATATTAATTTATAATACTCTAACCACTTGTATTTTTCTGCAGTTTCTAGAGTGGAATAATCTTTATTATTTAGGAGCGAATAAGGAATAGTAGCTTTGGCGCTAAGACTAAATTGAGAGCCGTATGATGGAAATATCAAATTAGGTCCTGCAGAGTTTCTACTTAACGTTACATTATAAGCTAGATTGTTTAATGATCCGTTGGAAATAGGGTCACTTCCTGGAACTCTAAACCCATAGTCATTAAGATTAAAACTTTGGTAGCTTACACTGTGTGAAAGAGTGAAAAAATCATCAGGCCACTGCAAACGTTTCGCTAATCCTACTGTAGCTCCTACAATTCCTAAGCTTTGGCTTCTGTCCACTCTCCCTCTATTATCAAATCGGAATTGTTTAGAACTATAAATAGAGAAACTTAATGATTGTGGTTTTTTACCTCCTAACCAAGGTTCTGTAAAAGAGAAGCTATAAGTGTTAAATGTTCTACTTGATTGTAAACGGAGTGATAAACTTTGACCATCTCCCATAGGAAGTGGTTTATAGGCTTCTTTATTAAAGATATTTCTAACAGAGAAATTATTAAATGACAAACCTAATGTTCCTATAAAAGAACCACCACCATAACCACCTTGTAGTTCAACTTGGCTACCGCCTCTTTCTACTACTGTAAACTCAATATCAGCTGTTTTGTCTTGATAATTCGGTTTTATATCGGGAGTAACGTTATTATCAAAGAAACCTAATTGACCTAATTCACGAATTGATCGGATGATAGCTGTTCTACTAAATAAATCTCCAGGCTTTACACGTAGTTCCCTAAAAATAACATGGTCGTTTGTTTTGTCATTTCCAACAACAGTAACTTTATTGATAGAGGCTTGCTCATCTTCACGAATTCGAATTTCAATGGTAATTGAGTCATTTTCAACTTTTGTTTCAACAGCATTAACGCTTGAGAAAAGATATCCGTTATCTTGATACAGTGTTTGTAAGTCTTCAGAATCGGGTCTGCCATTACCAGATACGCGTTCTTTTAAAACAGAACCATTATAAATATCTCCTTTACTAATCTTAAGAATAGAGT
Source organism: Bacteroidia bacterium (assembly GCA_030428865.1). Taxonomy (GTDB): domain Bacteria; phylum Bacteroidota; class Bacteroidia; order Flavobacteriales; family Flavobacteriaceae; genus Polaribacter. Next base: position 216,706 of record JAUIEK010000004.1, read on the forward strand.
TTAGTACTTCACTTGAGAAAGCTGAGTTACCCACAAAAATAATATCTCCAAAACGGTATTGCTTTCCTTCTTCTAATTCTATTTCTAAGTTGATTGTATTATCTTCGTTCCAAGTCAATTTATCACTTAGAATTCGAGCATCTCTAAAACCATTTCTGCTATACTTGTCTAGAATACTTTCTAAATCTTCTTGGTACTTATCCTCTATGTATTTAGAAGCTTTCCAAAAACGTCCCAAAAGTTTAGTTTTGGTATTCTTCATAGCTTTTTTAAGCGCTCCGTTTGATAGAGCTTTGTTGCCAATGAAGTTGATGTTTTTAATTTTTATTCTTTTCCCTTTATCAACAGTAACTTTCATGTTTACAGCATTAGCATCTGCTGTATCTTTTTCGGTTTCTATACTAACACTTGTTTTTAGAAATCCTTTATCGGTATATTTTTTTCGAATGTAATTTTTAGAGGTTACAATTAAGTTATCTGTAACCATAGCGCCTGTTTTTAACTCGGCTTCTGTCTTTAGGGTTTTTGCTTCTGACTTCTTGATTCCTTCAATAACTACATTGTTTAATTGTGGGAGCTCTTGAACATCAAACTGAAGGTAAACTGTATCTCCATCTAATTTAGATAGATATACATCTACTGAGCTAAACTGTTTACTTTCGTAAAGTTTTTTGATTGCACTAGTTAGCTTATCTCCAGGTAATTTTATGGGCTGACCATTTTTAAGCCCCGTGAAAACCTTTACAGTAGACTCGCTAAACTTACGCAATCCTGTTACTGAGATTCCTCCAAGAATATATTCTTTCCCTTTAACAAGCGTAGGATCTTTTATGGGTATTGAGTCTTTTGTTATTGTGGTAATAGTATCGTTTGTGTTTTGTGCGTAACCAACACTTACTGAAAACCATATTGCTATTAATAAAAAAGAGTAAAAAAAGTTACTACTTTTTTGTTGTAATTTGTTCACTAGTTTTTCCAAATCTTCGCTCTCTATTCTGATATTCTATAATTGCATCAAAAAAATGCTCTTTTCTAAAATCTGGCCAAAGTACATCTGTAAAATATAATTCGGCATAAGCCATTTGCCACAAAAGGAAATTGCTTATTCGTTGCTCTCCGCTGGTTCGTATCATTAAGTCAACGTCGGGCAAATTAAATGTATATAAATGACTATTTATAATTTTTTCACTAATTTCTTCAATATGTAATTCGTTATTAACAACTTTTTTAGATATATTTTTAACTGCATTAACAATTTCTTCGCGTGCACCATAGCTCAATGCAAGCGTTAGCGTAATGCTATCGTTACTTTGGGTTTCTTTGATAACATTTTTTAAAGTTTTTAGCGCTTTTTTAGGAAGACTCTCTATGTTCCCTATAGATTCCACTCTAACATTGTTTCTCATGAATCCCTCAAGTTCACTATTTAAAGCAGAAACAATTAAATTCATTAGAGCGTTAACTTCAAGTTTAGGACGATTCCAGTTTTCTGTAGAAAAAGCGTAGATAGTAACGGCTTTTGTACCAATATCTGATGCTGCTTGTAATGTTTCTCTAATAGCGGTTAAGCCATTTCTATGACCAAAAATCCGACTCATTCCTCTTCCTTTTGCCCAACGACCATTTCCATCCATAATGATGGCTACATGATTCGGAACGTTATTTTTATCAATGCGTAGTTCTTTATCCATAAGCTACCTTTGATTATAACATGATGGCCTGCCAAAAGTATAAACAATTGAGAAACCGGTAAATAGAAACCAATCATTAGAGCCATCAGTAATGTTGGCAGAATCTAAATCATCTGAAAAAGCATACTGAACTGTAGCTTCTACTGAAAATGCTAATTTTCTGTATAGTTGAGATTTATAGCCAATACCAATAGGAATAGTTGGAGAAAAGGTTAATTTGTTGTCTCCAGCTGCTTTGTAACCGTATGCAGCAATTTGAGCTAGTATGTATGGAGTAGAAGTCATTCTCTCTTTAGAGAGATCGTATTCAAAAAAATTGTATTCCATACCGGCAGCTAGCATGCTTATATTATTATTAAAGGTCAATCCTCTTAATCGCCTCATTGAATTATTAGAATCTAAATCATTCCCCTTTATACGAAAGTGGGTAAAATTACCACGCAACGCCATTCTGGGATTCAGGTTGTATTTGTAAAGAATTCCTAAAGCAAAATCATTTGGCTTTATGTAATTGGTAGCACCAATATCTCCTACAAAAGTTGAACCGCCTGCCACTATTCCAGCTTCATGAATTTGCGAAAAGCAAATACTTGAAACACAAAATAGTACAAAAATTAATACTGCTTTTTTCATTCTTTAAACAGCGTGCAAATATAGGTAATTCTATTGGCTTTATTTGCAGGATAAATTGTTGTTTTTTTGAATAACAGGTTTTTAGATAAAATATTGTATTACACGATTTTTTCTAAACATGAATCTTTATTAGGTGTCTCTTTTGTTATTTTGAATTTAGGTTACTATTGAATAGACTCATTTCTAGTGTCTTCTCCCCATAAAAGCTTGCTTCTCAATGTTTTTAAAAATGATTGATTTTTTAGAATAACACTATTAATAGTAAAAGGAGCTTTTTCAACAAAGATTTTTGTATCTCTGGGTAACGATTTAATTCTTGAATCTAACGAAAGTAAAAAGTTTTTTTCTCGAGCATTTATTTGTAATTCAATTTTGGTATCATCAGGAATCACCATAGGCCTTGCGTTTAAATTATGTGGGGCAATGGGTGTGATCACAAAGTTCTTAGAATTAGGCGAAATTACAGGACCATTACAACTTAGAGAATATCCAGTAGAACCTGTTGGTGTTGCAACGATTAATCCGTCAGCCCAGTAGTTGGTTAAATATTCATCATTTAAAAACGTTTTTACCCCAATCATAGAAGTTGTGTTTTTTCTTGCAATTGCAATTTCGTTTAGGGCAAATGAAATATCATTTAGTTTCTCTTTATGAGAATTTAAACTAACACACAAGAGAGTTCGTTCTTGAATAGTGTACTCATGCTGCAAGAGAAGTTCAATGGCTTCTTCTATGCGATCTTTTTTTACAGTAGCCAGAAAACCCAATCTGCCTGTATTAACTCCCAATATGGGAATTCCTAGATTTCTAACATATGTAACGCCGCGTAACATTGTTCCATCTCCACCAACTGTAAAAAATAAATCAAATGAATTGTTTAGATCTGAAAATGATTGAAATGTAGGGTATTTTTTATCTAAAGAAATGACATTTTTAAGTGCTTTGTAAAAAGCATCTTCTAAAAAAACAACCACTTTGCATTTATCAAGAGCACTCAAGAGTGTTTCTATTTCTTTATGAGCAGAAACAGAATATGATTGGCCGTAAACAGCTACTTTTTTCATAATTACATATTAAGATACCTTTGTAAGTATTCAGAACGATCTTTTAAGTCTTGTAAGTAAAAATCATCTTCGTGTTCAGATAATACATTGTAATTATATCTTCTAAAAGTTTGTATAATTTCATTAATATCTTCTGAAATAATCTTTAGCGTTATTTGTGTGGTATCGCCATTTTTAGAAGAGATATACAGTCCTAAAATTTTGCCATTATTGCTTTCTACAATTTGACTAATTTCACTAAAAGAGTAATCTTTATGAAATTTTTCAACTACAAGCATAGTTCCATGCTCAAGAAGAAAAGGATGTTCTGAAAATAAGTCAAGAATGTCACTCAATTCAAAATACCCTAAGTATTCTTTCTCTTTGTTTAAAACCGGAATAATATTACAATCATGATCTGCAAACTGCTTAATAAGCTCTAGTAAAGAGATGTCATCGTTTACATAAAAAAAATCTAACAAGTGCGAGATTTCTTTTAACAAAGTTTCTTCATTTTCATAAGTTTGAATATCACTCTCTAAAAAACAACCAATGAGTCGATTGTTTTCAACTACAGGTATGTGAGTAACAGGTAATCCTTTGCAAATTTCTTTGGCACGCTTTACCTGTCTATTCAAACCAATGCTTTTTATTTCATTTAATATGTATTCTTGCATATTCATTACTTACGAATATAGATTAAAATCTACAAATACTGTAATTTTGTGTCTTATTAGAGTTTTATGACAAAGTTAAGCGTTAACATTAATAAAATAGCTACGTTACGTAATGCCAGAGGAGGTAATATTCCAGATTTACTAAAAGCGGCAAGAGATATTCAAGAATTTGGTGCAGAAGGAATTACCATTCATCCAAGACCTGATGAACGACATATACGCTATCAAGATGCTAGAGACTTAAAAAAAATAGTTGCAACGGAGTTTAACATAGAAGGAAATCCGATTCAAAGATTTATAGATTTAGTATTTGAGGTAAAACCAACTCAGGTAACATTGGTTCCTGATGCAGAAGACGCAATTACTTCTAATGCAGGTTGGAACACGATAAAACATCAATCATATTTAAGAGAGATTATTACTGAGTTTAAGAAAAAGGGAATTAGAACGTCTATTTTTATTGATACGGATTTAAAGTTGATAGAAGCTGCCGCAACAACAGGTGCTGATCGTGTTGAATTGTATACAGAACAGTTTGCGCGAGATTTTGAATCAGGAAAAAAAGAAGGAGTAAAACCTTATACAGAAGCAGCTAAACTAGCACACGAGTTGGAATTAGGCGTTAACGCAGGTCATGATTTGAACTTAGAGAATATTCGGTTTTTTAAGCAAAATGTACCTCATTTAGCAGAAGTTTCCATAGGTCATGCTTTGATTTCTGAAAGCCTATATTTAGGATTACAAAATGTGGTTAGTATGTATTTACATCGATTACAATAATTATGGAGATTCTACATTCTAAAATTATAGGTTCGGGTCAGCCTTTGCTAATTCTTCATGGATATTTTGGTATGGGAGATAACTGGAAAACGTTAGGGAATCAATTTGCAGAACACTATGAGGTTCATCTTATTGATCAACGTAATCATGGAAGAAGCTTTCATGCAGATGATTTTAGTTATGAAGTAATGGTTGATGATCTAAAGACCTATGTTGATTATCATAAACTTGAAAACATTAACTTGTTAGGGCATTCCATGGGAGGAAAAACGGCAATGTTGTTTGCTGTTAAAAATCCAAGTTTAATGGATAAATTAATTGTGGCAGATATTTCTCCGAAGACTTATAAGCCTCATCATAACGAAATTTTAGCGGGTTTAAACTCTATAGATTTTTCAGTACAGATCTCAAGAAAATTAGTTGATGAGCAATTACAACAGTTTATTCCAGAGATTGGTGTTAGACAATTTTTGCTTAAGAATGTATGCTGGAGAGAGAAAGGAAAATTAGATTTCCGTTTTAATTTAGATTCGTTAACAAAAAACAACCCTGAAGTAGGAAAAGCTTTGCCGATTGACACAGAATTTGATGGTCCAACTTTATTTTTATCAGGAGGAAATTCTGGTTATATCACAGAAAATGATTTTCTGTTGATTCAAACTCATTTTCCAAAAGCTGTTATTAAAACGATAGAAAATGCAGGGCATTGGTTGCATGCAGAGCAACCTATAATCTTTTTCAATGCAGTACAATCTTTTCTTGAAGGTACTTCTAATACGTAAAAAATGATTAGTAAAGACGTACAAAAAGCTGTGGGATTTTTGAATCGAGGAGAAGTAGTTGCCATTCCAACGGAAACAGTCTATGGTTTGGCAGGAAATATTTTTGATAAAAAAGCAATAGATTCAATTTATGCTATTAAAAAACGACCTCGTAACAATCCGCTAATTGTTCATATTAATAATGTAGAAAAACTATCTTCAGTAGCTTCTGAAATACCAGATATTGCTCATAAGCTTGCTGCTCATTTTTGGCCAGGACCGTTAACCTTACTTCTGAAAAAACAAGTTAATATTCCAGATTATATAACAGCAGGAAAGCCTACGGTTGCTGTTCGAGTTCCAGATCACCCAATAGCTATTCAATTGTTGGCCGACTTAGATTTTCCTCTTGCTGCACCAAGTGCTAATCCGTTTGGCAGAATCAGTCCTACAACTGTGGAGCAGGTAGATTCTTATTTTAGTAATGAAATTAAAATGGTATTAGATGGCGGTAGATGTAAAAAAGGATTGGAGTCAACCATAGTTGGATTTGAAGGAGAAGATGTGATTGTTTACAGATTAGGCTCAATTTCTAGAGAAGATATTGAACGTGTTATTGGTAAAAAAACATTGCTTGTAAATAAAGAAGAAAACTCACCTAAAGCTCCCGGAATGTTATTAAAACATTATGCTCCTAAAACAAAAATGTATTTGGTAGATAATGTAAACACAGCTATTCAAACTATTGATAAAGAGAGAGTTGGTCTTTTGCTATTTAAAGAGCCAATAGAAAATCCAAAAATAGCTCATAAAATTGTTTTGAGTTCTGCTGGTGATTTAGAGGAAGCTGCATACCAACTATATGAAGCAATGCAAACGCTAGACAAGATGAATTTAGATTACATTATTGCCGAGCGTTTTCCTGCTTTTGGTATAGGTAATACAATTAACGATAAGTTAGAAAGGGCTTCTGTACAGTAATTTCTTATTTGCTTTCTAATGTGTATATATCTCCTGATTTTACAACTTTCCACCCATCATTTAACTCTAATTTCCACCCATTACCCGTAGCCAGATCATCTTTAATGCTGGATGGTTGTGTAACAAGAACGTAGCTCCAATCAGAACTTAATAAAGCTCCCTTTTCAACGGTTAATATGCCCCAATCATCTGTTATTCTAAGGTTTGGATAAATAGTTCCTATATCTTCAATAGGCATTATGTCTCTTGGATCAAAGGACACGTTCATGTTTCTAAAAGAAAGTTTTAGAGTAGGCTTTTGAAGGAATATTTCTTTATAAAACTGGATTTTAGCAAGTCGCTTATTTTCTCTTTCTTGTTCTTCATCAACAATTTTTTGATAGTTATAATTGTTATCAATAGCGATTGATTTATACGATTTTTCTTCACTTAATTTAAGAGAAAAGGTTTCTATAAAATAATCAGTAAGGTTTGTGTCTTTATCAATATTGTGTTGCCAATTTTCTTTTTCTAAGGTTAGCAAATAACCATAAACAGGAATAGTTTGATATGCGAATGAGCGAACAAATGTCTTGTTTTGATAAAAATCATTAATGCTGTTGATTAAATGTTTTTGAATTTGCTTATCATTTCTGCCGCTTAGCATGAGCCCTGTATATTCTGCTAGTCCTTCGTTGATTTCTAATGAATTTTCGGCTGTTTTTTTAGCCTCATTATCTTGTCTGATAGCACGAAAAGTTAATGCATTTTTCAGGTGATTTTTTTGTGTAGAACCTTCGGTTTCTAGCGATTTTTTTAACGCTTCTAATTCTAGTTTTAATAGCAATCTGCCTTCAAATGTATCTAGATGATCATTACTTTTTTCGGATAGATTAGCAAACCCAATAGAAGGTTGTAGCCTATGAAACAACTCATGTATTAGCAGGTTGTTTCTCGTAAAATTATCATCAGATAGCGGATTCATTACCATAGTCCATCTTTCATCTTGCCAGTTTATTGCTGTATTGGCAATATTTAACTCCTTAGGAAGTGTGTCTATATAAATAGAACCGATCTTTTTAAAAGTTTCAGATTTATTGTTCTGATTAGCTACAAAGGTTCTAGTTTCAGGATCAATTAGTAATATAGGACCGTATAAATTTTCACTCCAAAACTTACCGTTATCAGCTTTAAGAAGGTTCTTTAAATTTTTAAATACTTGTTCTTCTTTTTGATGTTGACTAGAAGTGTTCTTTTTTGTGCATGAGATTATTGCAAGTAAGAGAAAAAGATAAATAAAGTTTTTCATTTTTTGCTTTCTAAGTTTGGTGTATTTTAGTATGAAACCGAAATGTAGGAAAACGATACGTTTGAATAAGTTAAAGAACGTATAAAATAAGTCTAAATATTTTAAGTCATTAAAATTTTAATACATAAAAAAACACTGCATCGTAAAATGCAGCGTTTTTCAACTTTTTTATATAAAAAAGATAGTTTAATCTTATACGTAGAATAAAATACTAGCAGCGATTACCCATATTCCAACTACAATTCCTGCAAGACCTAATTTTCCTTGGATAGGTGCCAATTTTGCTAATAATTGCTCTCCTTTTTTCTTAGCTTCTTCACTATTAGATAAAAGGTATTTATTGATCATACCGTAACCCAAAATAAAACCTAAAACAGCTTCCACAGCTGATCCTGCTAACCATGTAATCCACCAAATAGGATGAGAACCTAGTAAGCCCATAGCTAATATAGCCTGAATAACGCCAATTATTCCCCAAATACAGAAAGCTAAACCAATCCATCCTTGGTATGGAGTTATTTTATCTAATAACTCTTTAGCATTTGGTTTTTTTGAAAGTAAAAGCGATGGAGCTGCAAGAATTCCTAATACGATTAATGTTATTCCGTAGATCATTTTAAAAAATATTTAGTTAATAAAAATTGTTAGTTTTCTATGTTTGTTTTCGAGGCGAAATATAGCAAAATATATAAAACAATTGCATTAAGGTAAGGTAATTTTTAACATTAATAAATTTCTATAAATTTTTTGTTATTCTCCTTAAATGGAGGAGAAGCTTTATGTCCTGTTATGATATTGGAGGCTTTTCCTGATTTTTTATCTACATTACAACTATAGCTGTATGCTTTTGCATCAACGGTAACATAGTAATAATTTTCTTTTTCGCGGATAATCATTTGCTCTCCAAGATTTTCAAAATTTTTAATTCCATCATCACTGAATTCACCACTTTTAACTAGCGCGTCTATTACAAACTGTTTATTTTGCTTAGCTAATTCAGTTTCTTTATAAAAAACAGCATTCGGTTTTTCTGTACTTTGGTTTTCTGATAAATTCTCAACTTCTCCAGAAGTAGCTGATTTTCTAATTAAAAAAACACCAATATTGCCTTGAAAAACAGTATTTAGTGGCACGTACATTATAGGAGGATTTAAAAACTGTACAATAACTTCTTCTCCATTTGTTTTTACTGCTACTTTAAAAAAAGTATTGGAGCTAACTTTTTCTGAATTAGACCAATGGTTAGCTGATTTTAAAGCTAATTGAATTAAAGAATCTTTTCCTAATGCTACAAGTTCTTTTACTTCTTTAGTCATTTTAATATCTTGGGAAAAGCTAGGTTTACAACTTGTTATTAATAAAGCAAATGCAGAAATTAAAAGTAATCTCACTATTTTTATTTTGAATTATATGCACTAAATGTAAAAAATATTTCAGTGCTTTTTTTAATAATTATACTATTCTTAGAGGTTCTTTTTTTAAGTTCATTAAGAAATTTATGGCAATTCAAAACCAAATTTAAATTCAATTAGTTTCTTGTCTTTAAATTTGTATTGCGCATAATAACTTGGGTAGTTATATTTCTTTAAGAACTTAGAATTTTTATAATCATCTATCTTATAGAGTAGTGTTGTTATTTCTCCCACATAAGTATTCTTAGGTTCTCCTTTTATTGTTTTTAAATCATCAATACTAATTCCTAATTTTATTTTGCTTTCTGTTTCAAACTCATTCTCAGAAATTGGCTTAGTATACTTATCACTTTGAGTATTGTAATTTACTTTAAACTCAGAAAATTCTTTAGCTTTTCCTCCTGGATGAAAGTATACTGTTAGCTTTTGACTTTTGTCGCTAGAGAGAACACTAAGATTAGGGATATCTTTGCTTTCTTCAACCTTAGTTAATCGATCCATTGAATTTTTACCTAAGTATTCATCAATATTTTTAGAGCTGAGTAAACTGATTTTTCCGACAGCAATATCTGGCTTCGAAGAAGATACTACTTTAGAATTTGCAGATTTATCATCTGATTTTTTACTTGGTTTTTCTGAACAACTGATAAAAATTAGAGTCCCTAAGACGATTGTCAAAAAATATTTCATGTTATAATTTAGCTTTTTTAATTAAAAGAGTAAAACAGAACCAATCTACGTAAAAAATACCAATTCCAAGGCGTGACTATATTAAGTAACCTTATAGTGGGTTTTTGGTAATAAAAAATTAATATCGTTTTCTTACATAATTACCTGTAAGGAAATTTTAAATCCTTGATTTTATAATTGGTATTATTTTCCATTTCTTTTAACAACTCATTAAAACCTATAAGATGCTGATGAGCTTTTGCTTTTTCACCACTATTATCAATAAATACTAGAAGACCAGTTAAAGCATCAACTTTTATAGTTTTTATATTCGCCCATTCTATAACAGTTTTATTTCCATAAACATTTATTGCTTCTATTTTATTTGAATCGAAACAAAACTGGTGATTGCGATACCAAATTGCACATATAGCTCCTGTACCTCCAAAAAAGACTAAGCAAATTAAGCCAATTAACCATCCGTCAATACCTTCAATGCTTATAGCTGATAATAAAAAACCGACTAAACCTATGATAATGCACCCAATTCCTATATGCCAATAAAGTTTATTTAAACGGAGCATGAAAAGATCTCCTTTATTAGGAGTTATTTTTGTTTTAGATTGTTTGTTGAGGTAATTCATTAATAATGTCACAATAACTCCTATTGCTATATACCCTATAATTTTGCTCATTATATTCCGATGTTATTTTAGCGCCAAATATATTTAAAATTTATTCTAGTTTAATTTATTAACTGTAAAGTCTTTTTCTGTTTGTATTTAATTGTACGCAACCAAATAAGTGTTTAAGTATCTACTTAAATAAACATAAAGTGATGAAAAAAATAATTGGGGTTTTTATCCTAGCCTTAGGGGCAATTTCTTGCAGTAAAAATGATAATTCCAGATCGCCAAAAATTGATTATTCCTTCGATTTCAATAACATTGAAACAGAAAATTGGATGAGTCTTTTTTCTGATTACCCTGTTGGAGAAGAAACTTTTTATGAATTAGAGTTCGAGCATTCAAACTTGCCAGAACCGTTAGATGCAAATCTTGGAGCGTTAAAAATATCTGGTAATAATCATAGTGACGATTTATTTAGTGCTATTTACAGAAAGTTTGATGGTCTTCAACCAAACAAAAATTATTCAATTACGTTTAATGTAGATTTAGCATCAAATGCGCCAACTAATGCTGTAGGTGTTGGTGGTAGCCCGGATCTATCAATTGGCGCAGGAGGACTTGGTTTTGAGCCAACTAATACAATAGATAATCTTAATCATTATCGTCCAAACTTTGAATCAAGACTGCAATCAGGTTTATCGAATGATGTGTTTCAGGTTTTAGGAACAATAGGTGTTTCTGATGATATTCCTACTCCATTTATGCTTATAAATAGAAATAATTTAAATAATCCTATAGAGATAATGTCTAACTCGGATGGTGAAATATGGATAATGATTGCAATTGATTCTGGATTTGAAGCAACCACTACATTGTACTACAGATCTATAGAAATAAGTTTTGAGGAAATGTAGATAACACGAAAAAAATATTAAAAAGAAAAAGTGTTTAATAAAAGTTTTGGTTAATGATTTATTAAAAACGCCAAAGCTTTTATTAAACTTATTTTTACCTTATCTCTTAGCTTGTTTTTCTAGAGCTTTTAATCGTTTCTTAATTTCTAAAAGTGTTTTATTAACAGTTTTTAAGCTTTCATTTTCTTTAGAAAGTTTGTTGATTGTTGAACTTTGTTGATTAAGTCTTTTCTCTTGCTGAATGGTGTAAATCGTAAGTTCTTCAATTTTTTGAAGTAATTTGGCATTCATTACGCCTACTAAAATTCCATTTTTCTCGACCTCTTTTGCATTTGGAATGTCTTTTAGATGTCCATTCTCCTTAATATGCCTTTCTACTTCTTCCAGAGTGGGTAATTTATAATCATCATAAAAAACAAAATCAGACCAGCCGTTTAAATCAACTTTAACTTCTTTTGTATGAATGGTTCCATTAACAGCTAATTTCGCATCAGGATTAGTAGTTCCAATACCTACATTGCCGTCTACTAATACGTTATGCACTGTTTTGCCATTACTATGGGATGCATTTCTAAAATAGGTGATTTGTTGAGCCGTTCCACTTCCAGGCATTGTTTTGGGAGATATTTCAAAAACACCATTATTTCCTGAAATTGTAGTCCCAGTTTTAAACACTAAATCATTATAATTATCCCCATTTCCTAATCTAAAATCACCTTTCACTTCCAATGTAGCACTAGGGTTATTGGTTCCAATTCCTACATTGCCATTTTGCATTATACTAAACTTACTTTCTCCAGCTTTATTAAAAAACTCAAGATTGGCATTATCAATGTTCCTTCCAATAATTCTCCACTGTTCTATTGAATTTGCTAGAAATGATTGCCATGTATAAGAGGTCCCACTAGGTATAACAAAATCCAAAGCCATAATTCTATTTGTAGATGATTTTATATGCAATGGACTGTTAGGATTTACAACTCCAATACCCACATTTCCATTTTGCGAAAGGCTAAACTGACCATTTCCTGTTTTAAATAGCAAGCCATAATATCCTGCTAATTGAACAGCAGAACCACTTGCTCCTGGGAATGTACTATTACTCAGTCCTAGTCCATACCACGGACTTTCATTTACTTTTTGAGTGGGTTGTGTTACAGGGTATTCGGTCTGCCCTAAAACAGTAAAAAATGATCCTAAAAAAATCATCAGAAAAATACTTCTTTTCATTATTATAATATTAAAAAACTGTTGTTATTAATTACTTGCACACATTTTGTACTTAGGCAATTTTTTGTTGAAGAAATGCATAGCAATATTTTTCGGCAAAGATAACTATTTCAACTTTTTACAAAAGAAAAGTGCTCTTATTTCCTTAAAAATAAGAGCATTTGTAAAATTATAAGTCAGCTATGATTTAGTGTCTATAAATAATCTGGTTTAAACGGACTTTCCACCTCTACTCCAAATATAATTTGCTTGATCTTTACGAAGCTAAGTTTACCTTTTGTTTTTGATTATTAAAAACTTAACATATTCTTTGTGTTGCTTTGGTGCTGTTAAGATTTCAGTTACATAATACTTTCCTTTGCTCCAAACTAAGATAAGATATGGCATCAAGGATATTGGTGCTCCAAAAGGATCAAGTTCAGAAGTTGATTCATGTCCAGAGGTGTGCTCAATAATACATATTCCGTTTTTACTAAGACAGCTCATCCAATTATCGAGGCATTTTTCTGGATTATAACTGTGATCTAGGGAATTACTATAGATAAAGTCAACATTATTAAGCCACTCTTCCTTAATGTTGTGAAAGTCCCATTGAATTGTGTGGGGGAACTCTATAGCAGTATCTGATATTTCGGTTCCAATCACATGGGCTTTAAGATATTTTCTAAACCATTTTTGTTCTTTTCCTCTGCGTGTTCCATGGCATAGTCCAAACTCTATTCTTGAAAGATTTTTTTTAATGTATTCAGACAAGTAGGCTACATTTTCTTCTGTTACCCATACACTTTCTATTTTTCTTTTGTTTCCATTTATTTGAACTTCTTTATATCGTTCATAATCAAATGATCCATCGGGCTTTTCATATTTGTACAACTTATAATTTTGAGGCAGTTTTGCTTTTTTAATCTCATAACCTAAACCGGAAATAACTTTTTTAAGTAGTTTTTTTATCATAATCAATATTAGTTATAAGTTTGCGAAAACCAGTAAATAAGAGTTATTCAACAAATACACGTTTAACACGTTGAGAAATAGCCGTTAAAATTTCATAAGGAATACTATTGTAAGCTGCTGCAAAATGTTCTATGCTTTTTTGAGAATTGAAAATAATAACTTCATCTCCTTCATTGCAGTCAATTTTTGTAACGTCTACCATAATCATATCCATACATACATTTCCTAGAATAATTGCTTTTTGATTGTTAATAAGCACATATCCGTTTCCATTTCCTAATTGCCTAGATATTCCGTCAGCATGACCAATAGGAATAGTGGCTGTTTTCGTATATTTTTTAGCGATAAAAGCTCTGTTGTAGCCAACTGATTCTCCGGATTCTATTTGATGAATTTGAGAAATAACCGAATACAAATTATGAGTATTTTGTAGTTGATTGGTAATGTTATCATCATTTCCAAATCCGTATAAACCAATACCTAATCTAACCATATCAAAATGCGCTTCTGGAAAATTTAAAATACCAGAAGTGTTTGTCATATGCAGAATAATAGGATAATCTATGTGTTCTCGTACTTGTTTTGCAATTGCTTTGAAATCAGTTATCTGTTTATGTGTGAATGCCTCTTCATTTTGATCTTCGCTAGCTGCTAAGTGAGAAAAAATAGATTTAATTTTTAAAGCATTATTCGTATTTAAAACAGTAAAAATAGCTTTGATATCTTGATGCCAAAATCCAAGTCGGTTTAATCCCGTATTAAATTTTAGATGAACAGGATAATTGGATAGCTTTTTTTCTGTACAAAAACCAGCAAAAGATTGCAGGGTTTTGTAATTATATAAACTCGGTTCTAAATGATAACGAACAATTATTTCCCAATTTTGTATTTGAGGATGTAACACCAAAATCGGATTTTTGATGCCAGCTTCTCTTAGAGCAATTCCTTCATCAGCATAAGCAACAGCAAAATAATCTACTTTAGAAGCTAAGTGTTGTGCGACTAATACTCCATCAGAACCATAACCAAAAGCTTTAACCACTGCTAATATCATTGTGTTTGGATTTAGCCTTGTTTTAAAAAACTGCAAGTTATGGTCTAATGCTTTTCCATCAATTTTTAAAACAGTTACGTGGTTACTCATCTTTTGATTTATCACTAGAAGTTATCTTATTTTGAGCTTCCTTCATTGCCTTAAAATAAGCAGCTCTACTCAGCGGTTCGTATTCTTGTGTTTCTCCTAAAAAAACAATATTGTCATTTTGTGCTTTCCGAAAGCTATAATGAGCTAGATTCCCGGTTCTTGTGCAAACAGCGTGTACTTTAGTAACATACTCTGCAGTTGCCATTAATGCAGGCATTGGCCCGAACGGATTTCCTTTAAAATCCATATCAAGGCCGGCAACAATCACTCGAATTCCTCGATTTGCCAAATCATTGCACACAGCCACAATTTCGTCATCAAAAAACTGAGCTTCATCAATTCCAACAACATCAACATCGTTAGCTAAAATTCGGATATTAGAAGAAGCAGGAACCGGAGTCGATCGAATTTCATTATCATCATGTGAAACAACCATTTCATCATCGTAACGTGTGTCAATAGCCGGCTTAAAAATTTCTACTCGTTGTTTGGCAAATTGAGCACGCTTCAATCTTCTGATTAGCTCTTCTGTTTTTCCAGAAAACATGGAGCCGCAGATTACTTCGATCCATCCAAATTGTTCTGAGTGATTTACAGTATTTTCGAGAAACATTTTGTAATTTTAAGCCTTGAAAAGGCTGCGTCTTTCTAAGCTGAAAGTAAGCAAAATTACTGAAAAATGTTGTCAAAAATTAATCAAAGCAAAAACTTATGCACAAAAAATTAGCTGCTGATCTTACTAATTTAGCACACAGTATTTTACAAATGAAGAATAAAGAAGATGTGTTTGCTCTTAAGCAAAAAGCCCATCAAGTGTATGAGAAGTTAGCTGTGTTAGCATATGTAGAAGAATATATAAATCAAACTCCAAATCCGAAGAAAACAAAAGAGGAATTGATAACCGAGATTGAAGCTGCAGAAGAAAATGAGTTCAATAAGGAAGAAGTTACTAGGACTGAAAAAACTGAACAGTTTGTGAAGAAAGAAAATGTAGTATTATCTGATAAACCTGAACCTAATTTGTTTGAAGAATCAACTAGCAAAACTGAAGAACAGGTAGAATATTTTGCTGATGAAACCCCAGAGAAAACTGTACAAGAATCTAAAAAAGATACTGCTGCTGAAACTACGAGTCTAGAAGATGAACTGGAAGATGCAATAGCAGTAGATGTGGCAGCAGATATGTTTGAAGAAGCTCCAAAAAAATCGTTGAACGAATCATTGCAACCTAACATTCAGATAGGATTGAATGATCGAATTGCCTTTGTAAAGAATCTCTTTGGTGGAAGCCAAGAAGATTTTAATAGAGTTGTTTCTCAATTAAATACATTTAAAACAGAAAAAGAAGCGAAGAGATTTGTTAGTAAAATGGTAAAACCAGATTACGACTGGACTAATAAAGAAGAGCTAGAAGAACGATTTATCCAAATAATTGAGCGTAAATTTGCTTAATTTTTGTTTCACATTAAAGAAATTAACAGTTGAAAATAGCAGCATACAACCAACTTTTTGATGAGGTTATTAAAAAGTATCATGTCTTAGATAATGTAGATCAACCTTTTGAAAATCCTTACGATACAACTACTTTAGAACATTTATTATACAGAAAGTGTTGGATTGATACGGTTCAATGGCATTACGAAGATATTATTCGTTTGCCAAATATAGATCCGAAAGAAGCACTTGAGCTAAAAAGGAAAATAGATGCTTCCAATCAAGATAGAACTGATATGGTTGAGTATATCGATAGTTATTTTTTAGACAAGTACAAAAATGTAGCTGTTAGTTCGGATGCGAAAATCAATACCGAAAGTCCTGCTTGGGCAATTGACAGGCTATCAATTTTGGCATTAAAGATTTATCACATGCAAGAAGAAGCAACTCGCGAAAGCGCTTCTGAAGAGCATCGGGAAAAATGTCAAGACAAGCTAGCAATTCTTCTAGAACAGCGAAAGGATTTGACTACAGCAATTGCAGAATTGATTAATGATATTGAGTCGGGAAACAAATACATGAAAGTATACAAGCAAATGAAAATGTATAATGATGATGAGCTAAATCCAATGTTGTACGCTAAAAAGTAATTTATTGATTTAGCTTTGTTTTTAAACGTTCAATTTCTTTTTTGCTATTTCCTGCAAAAATCTCATCATCTACAAGAAAAACAGGGCGTTTTAAAAAAGTATATTCATCTAAAATTAGTTGTTTGTAGTCGGACTCAGAAAGCGATTCGTTTTTAAGATCCATTGCTTTGTATTTTTTAGCACGCTTGTTAAAAAGTGCCTCATAGCTTTGTGTATGGTTATACAATTCTTCAAGTTGAGACACGGTAATAGGTTGAGATTTTATCTCTTGTTTTTCAAAAGACTGCGTATCAATTTCTTTCAAGATTCTTCTGCAAGTATCACAGGTTTGTAGAAAATAAACTTTCTTCATATACAAAGCATTATATTTGCTAAAATAATTAGTTTTTATGAAGTTACAGTTTGATATTCTAAGAAAAACAAGAGAGCTGGTTTTGAAAACAATTACTGGTTTGAGTTTAGAACAGTTACATACAATTCCGACCGGATTTAAAAACCACATCGCATGGAATGTAGCTCATTTGGTGGTAACACAACAATTACTTCATTACAAACTTGCTCAAAAAGATTGTTTAATTCCTGACGAACTTATAGAGGGATATAAAAAAGGAGCATTTCCTGATCATGTGTTTACAGAAGAAGAGTGGAGTGAAATATTAGAATTATTTCAAAATTTACCAGATACGCTAGAAGAGGATTACAACGAAAAAGTGTTTGGATCGTTTATAGAATATCAAACTAGTGCAGGGTTTTATTTAGATTCTCTAGAAACAGCGATTCATTTTAATAATATTCATGAAGGAATACATTTAGGAATAATCATGTCAATTAAAAAGCTCGTTTAAAATGAGTTATTTTGTTATTGCGACGGTATTAGTAGTTCTATCTGCCATTTTTGGATACATCAACATTCGTTTTATAAAGCTACCTAGTTCAATTGGACTAATGGTGGTAACCATTGTATTTACATTAGCTGTTTTAGGGATTAGTTTTTTTGATGATACGCTTCTTATAAAAGAAAAAGAGCTAATTAATAGTATTGATTTTAAGACAGTTTTGCTGGATATAATGCTGAGTTTTTTACTATTTGCAGGAGCTCTTCATACAAATTTTCAACAGTTAAAAATTCACAGAAAACCCATTATTGCATTTGCTACACTAGGAACAGTTACTTCTACTTTTCTATCGGGAGCTTTTGTGTATTTCGCATTTCAACTCCTAGGTTTTGACGTAGCATTTATTTACTGTTTGTTGTTTGGAGCACTCATTTCTCCTACAGATCCAATTGCTGTTTTAGGAATCATGAAAAAAGTAGGAGCGCCTAAAAAATTAGAAATTAAAATAGTAGGAGAATCATTGTTTAATGATGGAGTAGGAGTGGTTATTTTTTTAACAATTTATCAAATTGCTAAAGGAGGAGTAGAAATATCTGCATTAGAAATTGGCAAGCTCTTTTTAATTGAAGTTGTTGGAGGCTTATCTCTAGGGCTAATTCTGGGTTGGATTACTTATAAACTATTAAAAACAATTGATGATTATGATACAGAGGTTATTCTAACATTAGCATTAGTAATGGGCGGAACGGTTTTAGCTCAAAAACTTCATGTTTCTGCGCCTCTTGCTATGGTTACGGCAGGGTTATTAATAGGAACGGAAAAAGTAAGAAGTTCCTCAATGAGTGAAACCACAGAATTATACTTGGATAAGTTTTGGGAGTTGATTGACGTATTACTCAATACTATTTTGTTTGTAATGATAGGAATGGAAATATTAGTGTTAACCTTTGACACAAGTTATATTATAGCAGGATGCTTAGTAGTTCCGCTACTATTATTCGCTAGGTATTTTTCTTTAATTCTGCCTACTAAGCTATATGCAAAAAAGCTAGATTTTGTCCCTAAAACAAGCATGATAATGACTTGGGGAGGTTTACGAGGAGGAATATCTATTGCACTTGCTTTAAGTTTAACACCCTTGATGCAACGAGAATTATTTTTGGTAATTACCTATATAGTTGTTGTTTTCTCAATTATTGTTCAAGGGTTGTCTGTTGGGAAGTTAATACAACGCTATGCAGGAAAAACGCTATAATTATTGATTAATAAAAAGAAAATTATTCATGAAATTTAATACAAAAACCATACACGGAGGTCAAAAGCACGAAGAAGCAACAGGATCTGTAATGCCTCCTATATTTCAAACCTCTACTTATGCGCAATCAAGCCCAGGAGTTCATAAAGGATACGAGTATTCTCGTGGAGAAAATCCTACTAGGCATGCTCTAGAAAATGCTTTTGCATCTATTGAAAATGGAACACATGGATTTGCATTTTCTTCAGGATTAGCAGCTATAGACTGTGTTTTGCGAACATTAAATCCTGGAGATGAAGTAGTAACAGGAGATGATTTGTATGGTGGTACCTACCGCATGTTTACAAAAATGTTTCAAAAATACGGATTGAAGTTTCAGTTTGTAGATATGAATGAGATTGACAATGTAACCAATGCAATTTCTAAGAATACAAAGTTGATTTGGCTAGAAACACCAACCAATCCTCTTATGAAAATTGCTGATATTGAAGAAATTACAAAAGCTGTAAAATCAAAAAACACAAACATTTTAGTTGCAGTAGACAACACATTTGCTACACCGTATTTACAGCAACCATTAACTCTTGGTGCAGATGTTGTAATGCATTCTGCTACCAAATATTTAGGAGGACACTCAGATTTGGTTATGGGGGCTTTAATGACAAACAATGCTGAGTTAGCCAAGCAGTTACACTTTATACAATTTGCTGCAGGAGCTATTGCAGGACCTATGGATAGTTTCTTAGCTTTAAGAGGAATAAAAACATTGCATGTAAGAATGCAACGTCATTGTGAAAACGGAAAGGCAGTAGCTCAATTTTTAGCAAATCATGAGAAAGTAGGAGAAGTTTACTATCCTGGTTTTAAAGCACATCCTAATTATGAAGTTGCAAAAAAGCAAATGAAAGATTTTGGAGGAATGGTTTCTTTTAGGCTTAAAGATGAAAGCAAAGAAGCAGCTTTTCGATTTTTAGAGCATATCAAAGTATTCACGCTTGCGGAGTCATTGGGTGGAGTTGAGAGTTTAGCAAATCATCCAGCTACAATGACGCATGCTAGTATTCCAGAAACAGAACGATTAAAAAACGGAATCACAGATTCATTAATCCGTTTAAGTGTGGGAATTGAAGATGAAGAAGATTTGCTTTCTGATTTAGACCAAGCATTACGCTCATAAAGATTGAAGTGTAAAATAAAAAAGGAGAATTTAAATTCTCCTTTTTTATCATTCTATAGTAAAGTTTTCTACGTTTTCCCACAAAGGTCTTACAGTAATTGTTTTAGGAAAGTACAAAACTTTTTCGGGCTGTATTCTTTTTAAAAAATTACCTGTTGTCCACTTTCCGTTTTTATCTTCATCAATAATAAATCGGATGTTATATTCTTTTGGGCTTAACACTGTAAATTTTACAGTTGTTGAGTTTTGCACAATACGTTCTTCTAGTACTTTTTCATCAGGAGTAATTAATTGAACAATTACCTGTTGTTTTCTTGCATTTTGTAAATTAATATGAATAGCACCAAAATCATCTATTTTACCAGTAGCCAGTTTGTAGTTAAGCGTATCGTTTGAAACATTGAAAAGATCAGTTACAGCTTCTGGCAGAAATGAAAATGTGTAATTACTAGAAAATTTCTTTTCAAACAAAAACCCAACAGCATTTTTAGCATTGTTTACAAAATACTGATACGCAACACTTATAGTATCTTGATCAATCAAGCTAATCTTGCTAGTGTCAATTTTTGAAATAGGAGTATTGGTTTGTAAAAAAAACGTATCTCTTATTTGAATAGATCCTCTTTTTGAGAGTGTTATTTTTAATGAGTCAATTTCTTTTTTTCTGAGTTTTACAACAACTGTATCAATTATTGTTTTCTTCTTTATGTGAAAAATTAGAGAATCTCGCTCTATGGGAGTATACCAAAAGTTTAGAGTATCAGTGTCTTTTTCAAAATTAATAGAACTTTTAAAATCAGCATCAACAGGGCTTATTAACTCCACTGTAAAATCTTTTTTATCTCCTTCATACCCAAAAATGATGCGGCCTTTAGATAACTCTTTTGCTCGCTTAAATTGAAAAGGAAGAATTTCTTTAAACAGTTTGAGATTACTGAAAATAGTAGAATCTCTAGGGAGCGAAAGTGTATGGCTATAAAAAGCAATTTTATCTGATCTAGGATCATAAATATAATCAGAGACAGCATCTTGTAATGCAATTAAAAGGTATTCCCCTTTTTGTATGTTGGTAAAATCATATGAGGTGCTGTCTAACGTACTAGTTACATAATTAGGCTTTTGTTTATAAATGATAGAATCGTTAAACGTACTATCCATTCTGTATAGTAAAACCTTTATGTCTTTTAATTTCTTTTTGCTTAAAGCGTCTTCAATTTTTCCATACGTATATAAAGAATCGATATAACTTCCTGTAGAAAAAACATATTTGAATTTTCCCAGTTGATTTCCTTCATTGTTATCTTGAATGCTGTTTCCAAAATTAAATGTATAGGTTGTATTGGGTTGTAACGTGTCAAAAATTTCAATGGAAATACGCTTACTAGCCGATCCTTGAGGTGTTATATTTGGTGGATATTTTAATGGTGGCGAAACAACAAGTTGTTTACCAACGTCTTTCAGTTTTATATATTCATTAAAGAATAATTCAATTTCAGAAGCTTTGAAGTTTGTGGTTTTGTATGGAGGTTTAGAAGTCACAAGTAAAGGAGCTTCTTCATCTTTAGGTCCACCAGTAGGAGAACCTCTTTTGGCACAATTGAAAAGCGATAGTGCAATAACTAAAAAAGAAAGTTTTAAAAAAGATGAATAAAAATTACTTCGCATAGTTGCAAAGTAACTAAATAATTAGATTGAAATCGGGTATTTTTTTACTGATTTCATACTGTAAAAGCCATAGCTAAAACGCTGATTGTAATATTTGGTGTTTTTATAAGTTCTTGGTAGCAAGATTCAACTGTGGCTCCCGTTGTAATAACATCATCTATTAAAAGAATGTGCTTTTTTCTAAAAGCAAGATTATCAATTAATTCAAATTTTGTTTCAGTATTTCTAAAACGCTCCAATCGTTTCTTATAAGTCTGAGTTTCAGTCTTGCTTGTTCTTAGTAATATACCTTCTACATAATCAATTTGTAAGTGATAACTTAATGCTTTTCCAAATTTTGTAAGCTGATTGTATCCTCTTTTTCTTTTTTTCTTTGGATGTAGAGGTACAGGTATGATACAATCTATTTCAGAAAACGTATTCGTATGAGTAAGTATAGTGCCTAGCCAGTTTCCTAAAAATACACCAATATCTTGTCTGTCTTTATATTTTAAATTGTGAATTAGTTTCTGGGCTTTTCCTTTTTTTCTGTATTCAAACAAGGCGCCTGAATATTTTAAATTGATTCGCCCCATAAAAGCATCTTGTATTGGGTTACTTACAAAATTCTTATTGTCAAAAAAAGGTAAATCATGCCTGCAATCTGTACAAATAATCGTTTCATTAAAAAGCAATGTGTTTTCACAACAGGAACAAAATGATGGAAAAAACAATTGAAATACAGATTGCAGTTTTTTCATAAATCATAGCATTTGTGCTAAGATACAAATTCTTCAAAAAGAAAGTTTTTATTAGTAAAAGCACAATTAAAAATCGTATTGAAAACTTTGATGAATACTGTATCTTTGTCGGCATTATGACAAACCAAGAAGATCAATTTAAAAAGGTAATATCGCACGCTAAAGAGTACGGTTATATTTTTCAATCTAGTGAAATTTATGATGGATTAAGTGCAGTATATGATTATGCTCAAAATGGAGTTGAGTTAAAGAAAAATATTCGTGACTATTGGTGGAAAGCCATGGTGCAAATGCATGAAAATATAGTAGGAATTGATGCTGCTATATTAATGCACCCAACAACGTGGAAAGCTTCTGGGCATGTTGATGCATTCAATGACCCGTTAATTGATAATAAAGATTCAAAAAAACGATATAGAGCAGATGTTTTAGTTGAAGATTATTGTGCTAAAATAGAAGCTAAAATTGATAAAGAAGTTACTAAAGCAGCTAAACGATTTGGAGATGCTTTTGATAAAGAACAGTTCTTGGCTACAAACCCGAGAGTTTTAGGCTATCAGGAAAAAATCAATACAATTTTATCAAGACTTGCTAAATCTTTAGAAAATGAAGATTTGGCAGATGTAAAAGCATTAATAGAAGAATTAGAAATTTCAGATCCTTTAACAGGATCTAAAAATTGGACAGAAGTAAAGCAGTTCAATTTAATGTTTGGTACTCAATTAGGTGCATCAGCAGAGAATTCGATGCAAGTGTATTTAAGACCAGAAACTGCTCAAGGAATTTTTGTCAACTTTTTGAATGTCCAAAAGACAGGACGAATGAAAATTCCTTTTGGAATTGCTCAGACAGGAAAAGCTTTCAGAAATGAAATTGTTGCCAGACAATTCATTTTTAGAATGCGTGAATTTGAACAAATGGAAATGCAGTTTTTTGTAAAGCCAGGAACTCAAAAAGATTGGTACGAGAAATGGAAAGAAACTCGCATGAAATGGCATTTGAGCTTGGGTATAAGTTCTGATAATTATCGTTTTCATGATCATGAAAAATTAGCACATTATGCAGATGCTGCTTCAGATATTGAATTTAAATTTCCTTTTGGTTTTAAAGAATTAGAAGGAATTCATTCAAGAACAGATTTTGATTTAAAGGCTCATGAGGAATATTCAGGAAAAAAACTTCAATATTTTGATCCAGAAGAAAACAAAAATTATGTGCCATATGTTGTAGAAACTTCAATTGGATTAGATAGAATGTTCTTAGCGATTTTTTCCAATTCGCTAAAAGAAGAAGAATTGGAAAATGGAACAACAAGAACTGTTTTAAAGATTCCTGCTGTTTTAGCTCCAACAAAAGCCGCTATTTTACCATTGGTTAAAAAAGATGGATTACCAGAAATTGCACGTAAAATTATAGATGATTTAAAGTGGAACTTTACTGTATTATATGATGAGAAAGATGCTGTTGGTCGTCGTTATAGAAGACAAGACGCAGCAGGAACACCGTTTTGTATAACGGTAGATCATGATACATTAGAAGATAACACTGTTACTATTAGACATAGAGATACTATGGAACAGAAGCGTGTGAAGATTGATGAATTAAAAGGAATTATTCAACAAGAAGTTGACGTGAAAACCTGGTTAATGAAAATGTAAAGTCAGAATTTAGAATAGTAAAAAAGTCCTCGAATTTTCGAGGACTTTTTTTATGATTAAAATCGATATCCTACATTTACCCCAATTCTAGGAACTACTGCTGGCGAATCCGATCCAAATAAATTTCTACCTAAACCAGCATGTACATCAACCAAAAAGCCACTTTCAGAGATATACTTGCTTCCAATGCCAATACCTAGTGCTCCATCAGTATAATCTCTATACGTAGTCACATCATTTGTTATTACTTCTTTTTCGCCTGTATTAATGCCCAAGAAAATCTCACCAAAAAAATTCCAAGTTCTATCAGTGGTAAATAAATGTCTAAAGTAAGGAGTAATCATTCTATCTTCATTGTACCGAAAATCAGAATTTCTTCCTTCAAAATTAAATAGAGCAGCAATTCCTACAGACGATTTTTCACTTAAATAATATTCGTACGAAAAATCTAGCGTTCGTAACGCTAAGGCGTCTGTAATATCTAGTTTTACTTCTTGTTGAGCAAAGCTATAATATCCTAAAAATAGCGCTGTAATAGCAAAAATTTTTTTCATGAAATGGTAATTTGAAAGTAATAACGTTTTGAGTGCAAACTTAGTGTAAATTCATTAAAAAATTGCGCGTAACTGTACTGTTCCTGTATGAATCGCTCTTGTATTTTTGCTTTTTCTACCTCTGTAGTTAATGTTTAAATGTAAGTAAGAATTTAGTTTTTGATTCCATAGTAAACTCCACGTATAATTTGCGCCATTTTGTAATCCTTCTAACATTTGGTAGCCTACAGGAGAATTAGAGTTTCCTTCAAAATTATTCACAAAGGCTGTTGCATTAGCTTGAAATTGTTGTTTTTTCTTACCTAAAAAAAAGTAGTCAACTCCAAATTGATTTTGAGTTAATGATTCAAAATCTGCTAGATTATTTTGTTTATTGACAAAATGATAGAATATAGAAAATCGATGATTTTCATTGTATTCAAACTGGAACTTGGGAGCTAGATCGTAGGCATTAATTTCAAAATTCCGATTATCAAAGTTTTCAGTAATTAAATCATTTTTGTAAACTTTTCCCGTGAATTGAAATAACCAAAATGAAGACAATTTGTGTTCAAAATCTACTTGATGTGTTTTGTTTTTATTTTCTTGACTACCTATTATGAGTTGTTGTTTATTTCTGATGTTAGAAAAAGTGTATGTAGTACTGTACTTTCTTAGGTTTCGATTAAACGATAAGCTATTCCTGAAAGAGTAAAGTAACGAAACTTGTTTGTTTTCTTGTAAAGAAAAAGGGTTGAAATTAAACGTATTTCCTTCTCTTTCTTGTTTATTATCAATGCTTAAAAACAATTGATTGTAGAAATGTGAAAGCAATTTTTTTATTCCGTTTTTATTTTTCCATTGCGAAGCATTTAATGCAATAGATTGATTCCACTTTGCTTTTTGCGTAGCAACAAAACGAAGGTTTGGTAGCGGTAATCGTAGGTAGTTTGCTTGATCTTGAAATTCAGCAATTTCAAATTCATCAAAATCTTGCAAACCATCTTCATTGTAATCAATCCAAGTATAAAAACCTTGTCCAGGTTCTGTTTCTACATATATAAAATCTTGACGAGCTACATTTCCTGATGAGGTTTCATAAAGGCTTCCCATGCTCAAAAAATTATCGAAAAATTTTTGCGTATAGATAATTTTTGAATTGAGTGTTTTTTCATCTTCTGTAAATGTGTTTTGTGTAATTCTGTAATTAGCAAAAAGCGAAAGATTGGTTCGTTTATTTTGGATGAGTTGGCTTTGTGCGTAGAATGTTTTTCGAGCATTAATTTGTGTAAAAGAATTGTTTCGGATGCTGTCGTTTGTTCTGTAATTTACACCGAATTTAGCGTAGACTTTTGTGGAATCTCCGACACCAAAGTATCCTTCGTATTCTTTAAATTGGTGATTTACAGGAAGTAGATTTTGAGTTGCTTTTTCAATTCCTTCGTTCTTTTCAATATTTATAGAAGCACCTGCCCAGCTTTTAGTAAAAGACTGTTCTATATTGGCTTTGACTCTCAAAAAAGAGTAGTTAAAAAGATCAGAATCGTTCTGTAAAAAGCTAGTGTTGGTAAAAAAATGTGTTTTAGAAAAGTTTAATTTCGATTGTAAAATGTGTTTGCTCCCATCAAAACCACTAGAGTATTTTAAGGTTTGATATTCGTATTTGATCAGATTATCTTTTTTGTTTTTTAGTGTAACCCCAGCATGAAGTTGCTGTAAATTACCAGAAGTATTTGTGATATTCCAATCACGATTAAATTCGACAGCTTGAAAACGTTGAACGGTTTTAAAATTATGATGTACAAACTGATAGTTTACAGCACTTTCTAACTGCCATTTTTTATCAATTAATGTTTGTTGCCAATGTATTTGTGTGGCGCTTCCTGTATTTTCATTATTATCAATTGATGAAAATAAATTTTGATCATTATTACTTAATGCTAACTCTGCAGATAAAAATGATTTTTTCCAGGGAGAAAACGTAGTATTAACAACAGCTACTTGTAATTTTGTTGGAGCAACCAATCGAATAATAGGAGCGTAGCTTCCCATATTAGAACCAACATATTGATAGATTGATCCATTTGCTAACGTTCTGTCTATTACATAATCTCCTTGATTAACTCCAACATTAGTAAAAGTAACATTGTATAATTCTTCGTTAGAATCTGTTGAATATTCAAAAACCTCATTACCATCAATTAAAGCTTTTCTGTAGAGTATTTTATTCTCATCAAAAGAATCTAAATAAGCACTTTCAGAAACCATTAAGTCTGGATTGTTGCCAGCATTAGCTAAAATTTGTTTTTGTTCTGTTGTTAAACTGACTTGAATAGGGGAGTTTTTTGCATCATTTTCACTATAAAAATAACCGCTAATAGAAAAGCGATCACTTTTATACGAAGCTTTGTCATAAGTAATAAAACGAGTATAATTTCTATCGGAATATTGAAACTCAATGCGAATTCGCATATCATTTGTAATGGGATAAGTAGTATTAAATCGAATTTCTCCAATATTATAATCAATAGTGTATTGAGCGTTTTCTCCTCTTTTTATAGGAGATCCGTTTACAAAAACACGATCGCTTCCGCTTACAATTACAATATTAGGCTCATTGTTTGGTCCAAATATTTTGTACGGACCTTGATTACCTTCTACGCCAACAAAATTATAGGCTGTAAATTGACCTCTTACAATAGCTCCTGAAGCTAAAACATTGGTTTTTTTGCTAATATCAGCTTCTACTTCAATGCCAGAAACTTGCTTTTCAAAATTCAGAAAATAAGTTTCATCGTTTTTTAATGATACATCGCCTGCTTTTACACGCCAATCATCACTAAATAACTCAATGAAAATTCGGTCAAAATCAGTAATACTTTGGCTATAACCATTTTCTTGTAATGGAATGTTTGTGTCGAAAATATTCGCTCGAATGCCTACTTTTTTAGAAAGTTTTCCCTCTATGTTCAAATCCATAGAAGAATTTGTTACTGCATTTTGATTGTTGCCAGAAGTTATACCTCTAGAAATAAAACCACTTGTTTTAAGTCCGTCAAAAATTTTAATATCAGAAGGTTTTTTATTGGTAGTTAAGCTATACAGTTTTCCTGTATTTGTATTATTTGGAACGATTAACTGATCGTCTAGGGGAGAAAATGTTTCTGTTAAAAACGAAGGAAATCGGAAATATTCAAGGGTTATCTCCTGGTATTTTTTCGAATCAATTATTAAAATAGCTTCATTATATAAAACTTGATAGTTTTCAGGCTCAATTAAATGCAATGTGCTGTTAAAAACTTTAAATTCTTGAGGGTTTATAGGAACTGAATCAAAACGAATACTATCTTTTGTGATAATGATTTTTTTTGAGCGAAAATCAGAAGAAGTAATTTGTGCTTGTGCAAAAACAGATATAAAGAATAACCACCCAAAAACTACCTTTCTAGTCATCATTTTACAAACGTAGGAATAATAGAAATAGTTTGCCTGTTATTGCTAAAAAAGTGATTGCTGTTTTACAGGATTTTCATGATTTAACAGCCATTTTTTACGCCACAAACCTCCAGCATAACCTGTTAAAGAACCATCAGAACCTATAACGCGATGACAAGGAATAACAATCCAGATTGGATTTTTCCCGTTTGCAGAAGCTACAGCACGGATCGCTTTCGGGTCTCCAATCAGTTTTGTCTGTTCTAGATAAGTTCTAGTACTTCCATAAGGAATTTTATTCAGTTCTTCCCAAACTGTTTTTTGAAAACTAGTTCCTTGTGGATTTAGTTTTAAATCAAATTCTGTGCGTTTACCCTTGAAATATTCATTAAGTTGATTAACACAGTTTTGAAGTGCTTGGGGAATTTGTTCAGAGGGATTAATATCTTCATCTAGCACAGAAATAGATTGAATACCTTCTTCATTTCCAGTTATTTTTGCAATCCCTATAGGAGTTTTATAATATGCTTCTTGTAGTTCCAAATAATAATAGTATTAAATGCCAAAAATAGCTTTAGAATTTTGTGTGGTAATGTTAGCAATTTCTTCAAAAGAAAGTTTATAGATGTCTACTAATTTTTCAACAACCAAACTAATATAACTGCTTTCGTTTCTTTTTCCTCTATATGGAGTGGGCGCCAGATATGGAGCATCGGTTTCTAGTACAATATTTTTAATATCAATTTGATTGAGAAATTTATCAATTCCTCCATTTTTAAACGTAACTACACCTCCAATACCTAGTTTCATATTATAAGAAATAGCTTGCTTAGCTTGCTCTAAATTTCCTGTAAAGCAATGGAAAACACCTTTTAAACTATCATCTTTTTCTGTTTCTAATACGTCAAAAATTTCATCAAAAGCTTCTCTGCAATGAATAACAATAGGCAATTCTTTTTCTTTAGCCCATTGTATTTGCTGTTTAAAGGCAGCGCGTTGCTCATCAACAAAAGTTTTATCCCAATATAAATCCATTCCTATTTCTCCAATAGCGTAAAAATTTCTGGAATCTAATTCATGCTTTATTGTGTTTAATTCTTCTTGATAATTCTCTTTTACTGATGTAGGATGTAACCCCATCATTAAAAAAACCTTGTTTGGATAATCTGCTTCCAATTTATACATGCGTTGTATGTAAGAACTATCAATAGCAGGGATAAAAAAACGAGAAATTCCTGCATCTAAAGCTCGTTTTATCATCAAATCTCTATCATAATCAAATTGCTCTGAATACAAATGTGTATGTGTGTCTGTTATCATTAAGAAAACGTATTTTTGTAACCTCTAAACGTTAAAGTGTAAAAGTACATAAATGACGAGTCTCAAAAAATTATTGAAGAAAAAGAAGTACACTTCTATCAAATTAAAGAAAACAGCTACAAATCATTTGGAGTTAGATGCAAAAATAAATGGTATAAAAGGAAAATTTATTTTAGATACAGGAGCTTCAAACTCTTGTGTGGGCTTAGATCAAATATCATTTTTTAAATTAGAAGCTAAAGAGAGTGAGACTAAAGCTGCAGGAGCAGGAGCGACTGACATGGAAACGCAACAATCTGAAAACAATGTGTTAGAAATTGGTAAATGGAAAACAAAAAAAAGTCATTTGGTTTTATTTGACTTAACACATGTTAATTCAGCGTTGGAGCAGCATAAAGCAGAAAAAGTGCAAGGAATTATTGGGGCAGATGTTTTAGAAAAAGGAAAAGCACTTATTGATTATAAGAAGCGAGTTTTATATTTAAGAAAGAATAAGAAATTTGAATAAATAATAAAAAAGTATGAGTATAGAAAAACAGATAAT
Organism: Bacteroidia bacterium; assembly: GCA_030428865.1. Taxonomy (GTDB): domain Bacteria; phylum Bacteroidota; class Bacteroidia; order Flavobacteriales; family Flavobacteriaceae; genus Polaribacter. Next base: position 246,759 of record JAUIEK010000004.1, read on the forward strand.
GGAGCAGATGAAAGCAGCAATGAAATCTAAAGATTCGGTTGCTTTAGAATCATTAAGAGCTATTAAAGCCGCTATTATGTTAGCAAAAACAGATGTAGGAGCAGGAGCAGAATTAAGCGAAGAACAGCAATTAAAAATAATTCAAAAACAAGTAAAACAACGAAAAGATAGTGCAGCCTTGTTTATTGAGCAGGGTCGTCAAGATCTAGCAGATGCTGAGATTGCTCAGCTAGCTGTAATTGAGCAGTTTTTACCAGAAGCATTATCTGAGGAAGAAATTGAAAAAGTAGTTGTTGAAGTAATTACTGAGACAGGAGCAAGCGGAATGAAAGATATGGGGAAAGTAATGGGTGTTGTAAACAAGAAGTTAGCAGGGCAAGCGGATGGAAAAACAATTTCAACTATCGTAAAATCTAAATTGCAATAAATAAAATTATAGTTACACAATCTATTTTTTTACTTTTGCATCCACTTAATTTTTAATGGCTCCGTAGTTCAACTGGATAGAATATCAGATTTCGGCTCTGAGGGTTGGGGGTTCGAATCCCTCCGGGGTCACTAAAGATGAAATTACAAATGTGGTTTCATCTTTTTTGTTTTTTATGATTTATTAGAAGTGCTACGCTCTCAACTCAACTCGCCATATCTACAAAACCTCTGATAGACTTAATTACTTATAATTATTAAAAAAATATAAAAGAAAAACTTTGAATAGAAATACTTAGAAAAGGAATTCGTAAAATCTAAAATAAGTCTCCTACCTCTATTTCAAGAGCTTTGACAATTCTAAGCATTGTACTAATTTTCATCTCTTGTTTTCCTTTGATATATTTTCTAAGATTTTCAACATCTAATTCTGCATCATGAGCGACATCTCTTTGTCTTAATCCTTTCTGTCTGATTATTCTATCTATTCGTTTACCTAACTCAATAATTTCTTTAGGCATTTTAGATTTTCGAACTCGTTTTTCCATACCGGAAATTTACAAGCAACTGATTGACTCAATGTGATTGTAAACAATAGATTGTTTACAACTGTTATTTTTGTAATTTAGTATTTCATTAAATCAAATAAAATGAACAAATTAGAAAAAGTAGAAGAACTAATCGAGCAAACTAATCAGCTAATTGAGAGTAATCAACAATCATTAAGGGTTAATATAAATACTTTTAAAATAATCAAAGAGCAATTAATAGAATACAAAGAAGTTGTAGAATATATGCAACAAGAATTTCAAGCATTAAATGATAAAAATAAGAGAAGTATACAAGAAGAATCTCAATATTTATTCTTATGTAAAAAGTTGATAGACATAAAAAAATAAAAACTAAGCTCAATAATGTATAACCACAATTACGGTGGATTCGGACGTAGTCGAATCCACTCGGAATTGCTAAAGCCAGTTTTTAATCAAAAAATGTAACTTTAATCCCGTAACAACAGTTATACAAATACGTTGGCAACAATTAAAACAAATCGAAGTGAAACGGGAATGTGCATTATACAAAATTGAATCTGAATTACGAGAAAGTCATATCTATCCGAGATTTGTAGTTAATCACACTAAAAAAACTGGTTCTAAATTCTTCAGAAAAGTTGTAAACCCAAATAAAAGAGAGCAAGATGGAGTTAAATTATACTTGTTAAGTGAAGATGCTGAACAAGAGTTTTCAAAAAGAGAAAAATGGTTCGCAGAAAACATTTTTGTTCCCTATTTAGGAGGAAAATTGGAACTTCCATACAACGAAAACATGTACTATTTTGCTATTTCTTTTCTCTGGCGAATTTTAGCTTTAAATTTCAAAATCGACTCGAATTTGAGCAATCATTGGTATTATGACATTTTGGTAGAAGCAGAAAAGGAATGGAGAGAATATTTAGTAAACGGAACAAAACCTAAAACCTTTTCAAAAACAAACTTGTTTTTTACAGACAGAGTTTTGGAAAATAATACAGATTTAAAAGGTGTTGACTTCTATTGCACAAGAGTTATGGATGCAACAATTGTAGATAATGAACCACATACCTGTCTTTTAGTTTATGGTAAGTTCAATAGATTTATTTTTTGGAGTGTTTTGAAAAATTATGGAGGCGAAGAGTTACTTGGAGAAGTTAATATTAATCCAAATGGTGGAGTTTTTAAAATTCCTCAAAAACTTGAGTACTTTCCGTTAATATCATTTTTAGGAAATAGAATTAGGGAAGTCAATAGTTTTCCTCTTCCAAATAAAGAGCAACAAGATAAAATTGAAAAAGAGATATTGAGAAACCCAGAAGAGTTTTGGAATTCTGACGTTGGAAAATCACTTTATAATGACAAATTTAACTTGGAAAAATAACTGTTGCCAACAATGTATAACCGCAATTACGGCGGATTCGACTACGTCCGAATCCACTCGGAATTGCTAAGGTTTGTGCTTAACCGAAAAACATTAACTTTAATTCTGTAACTGACGGTTATACGAGACCGTTGGGCACACATTTGAAAAAAAAACTTGAAAGATTACGAAAACATACTGAATAACATTAAACGATACGTTTTTCTTGATGAAGAAGACGAAAAACAATTCAGTTCAATTGTGCGAACTACAAATGTTAAACGCAGACAATTTATTGTGCAACCAAATTTTGTTTGTTCACACCAAACTTATGTGTTGAAAGGAGCTTTTCGTAGTTATTTTGTGAATGATGATGGACTCGATCATACCATTCAATTTGCCATTGAGGATTGGTTCATTAGTGACTTTAACAGCTATATATATCAAACGCCTGCGTCTCTATTCGTAGAAGCGCTAGAAGATTCTATCGTTCAACAAATAGCTTTTAATGATGTCGAAAATCTATGCCTTGAAAATCCAAAGTTTGAACGGTTCTTTAGATTGGTCGCTCAAAAATCTTTTGCATACTCTCAACGAAGGGTTCTATCCAATTTAGGAAAATCAGCCGAAGAACGTTACATTGAATTTCAGAACCTTTATCCATCTATTGTACAACGTGTACCTCAATATGCTTTAGCTTCTTATCTTGGTATGTCAGCTGAATTTTTAAGTAAAATAAGGAAACGCTTAGCTACAAAATCTTGAACTAGTTCAAGTAAATTTCCTAAATCAGTTCATTTTCTATCGGTCGGTAGTGTCTCACCTTTGTAATGTCAATAACGACATAATTTTAAAACAAAGAAAATGAGCACACAAGCACAAATACCTTCTTACGCAGAAGGTCTAACAGAATTACAAAACAATTTAGGTACGATGTTACCTCAAGATGCACTAGATGTCTTTGAAGTTGATGCAAATGCGTTAAAAGCAAATCATCAAAATATTTTAAAGTTAAATGTTGGAGATAAAGCACCAAACTTTTCTCTATCCAATGCAATTGGAGAAACAACAACTTTACAATCACTTTTAGAAAAAGGAAAAGTAGTCCTTACCTTTTACAGAGGTTCTTGGTGTCCGTATTGCAACTTGCAATTAAATCAATATCAACAAGTTTTAGAGGATATTAAATCTTTAGGAGCAAACTTGGTTGCTGTTTCACCTCAAACACCTGACGAATCACTTAACATCAAAGAAAAAAATGAATTGCAATTTGAGGTCTTGAGTGACAATGGAAATACCGTAACACGACAATTCACAACTGTTTTCAAAAATAGAGAAACACCTATTGAAACAATGAAAGCTTTAGGTATTGATTTCGATAGCCATTATGCAGACGATTCTCAAGAATTACCAGTTCCAGCAGTTTTTATCATAGAAAAAGACCAAACTATTTCTTTTGCAAAGGCAATTGACGGAGATTATAGAAATCGTGTAGAAGCCTCAGAAATTATTAATTCGCTCGTAAAGCAGTAACTATGAAAAAGAAAACATGGCTTATAACAGGAATTTCAAGTGGATTGGGTAAAGCTCTTTCTCAATCTGCAATGGAATCGGAATGTTTTGTCATAGGAACATTTAGAAACCAATCACAAGTTGATGAATTTAATGCTCAAAACAAGGAAAATGGTTTTGCTTTTAAGCTTGACATTACAAATGAAATTGACATTGAAAGAACAATAGAAACCATTATATCCAAATTTGGTCGTATTGATATTTTAGTCAATAATGCAGGAGTAGGCTTCGTTGGAGCGATTGAAGAATCTTCAATGGAAGAAGTAAGAGAAGTGTTTGAAGCAAATTTCTTTGGTACATTACAATTAACAAAAGCTGTTCTACCATTCATGCGAAAAGAAGGGAAAGGACATATTGTTCAAATTTCATCTCACGGAGGAATAAAGGCTTTTGCAGGTTTTGGAATTTATAATGCAAGTAAATTTGCTTTAGAAGGTTTTAGTGAGGCATTGGCTCAAGAAATTGAACCTTTAGGCATAAGAGTTTCGATAGTAGAGCCAGGACCATTCAGAACAAATTTTGCAGGAAGCAGACTTGGGCAAGCGAAAAATGTAATTGATGCCTATTCCAAAACAGCAGGAGCATTTAGAACCAATTTAAAAGGAGTTGACGGAAAACAAGAAGGCGACCCAATAAAAGCGTCTAAAGCAATTATCGATTTGGTCAATTCTGAAAATTCATCACTTCGCTTACCTCTTGGAAAGGTTGCATTAATGACCATCGGAATGAAATTGGACAGTGTAAAATCGGATTTGGAAACGAATAGAAAAACTGCTGAAAATGCTGTGTATGAATAAAAAACGTGCCACAACAAAGTATATAAAAATAGCGGTTCAGGTAATTACTTGAACCGTTTTTGTGTTTAATTAAGTACCTTGCTTACTGAAAAGTTAGTGCTTAATAATCCGCTACTACTCATACACGATACCGTCGGAAAGCAAAAAAAATAAAAAATGTCCAATTGAATAGATTTCAATCGTCAGGTATGTGATAATTCTTTACGTTAAAAATAAAAAAGATCAAAATGAGAGATTTTATGATGCTATTTCATAGCGAACCTAACCCAGACTTTAACCCAACCCCAGAACAAATTCAAGCTGAAGTAAAAGCATGGCAAGATTGGATGGGATCCATTGGTGCACAAGGAAAACTCAAAAATCCTGGAGAAGCATTAGGCTTCGAAGGAAAGATAATGCACTCAGATGGGTCAATCACAGATGGACCTTATGCAGAAGTTAAAGAAATTGTTGGAGGCTTTATTATCGTATGTTCTGAAACTATACAAGATGCAATTAAACTTGCAGAAGGTTGTCCTGCCTTAGAAAATGGTGGAAAAGTAGAAGTAAGAGATATTATGAATTTTGATGGCATGTAATGTTGTAAGAAAGGTATAATGATAGACGATACTCGGCTAATAGAAATTTTTAAGACAGAGTACAGTAAACTAATTGCTGTACTTTGTCAGTATTATGGAGTGGCTGAAGTGCAATTAGCTGAAGACATTGTATCAGAAACATTTTTAAAAGCAATGAAAATGTGGGCTCATAAAGGAGTTCCTGATAAACCTGCTGCCTGGTTAAGAAAAGTGGCTGTTAACAACTTAAAAGATTACTATAAAAGGAGTAAAATCTATAAGGAGAAAATCCTTTTCAATTTAGAATCAAAAACAGATTCTTTCCAGCCTGAAGAAATTTCTTATGACATAGTTGAAGATAGTCAACTTAAAATGATTTTCGTAGTTTGCAATCTAAGAATAAGTGATAAAGCAAAAATATGTTTGGCATTAAGAATCTTATGTGGATTTAATATTAATGAAATTGCAAAAGCACTTTTATCAAATAGTGAAGCAATTAATAAGATTCTATATAGAGCAAAAAAGAAAATTAGCGAAGATGGGGTTCTAAATACAAATCTCAAATTAGAAAACTATAATCAAGGATACGATACTGTTTTACGAATCATTTATCTTCTGTTCAATGAGGGTTATTATAGTAGTATAAGAGAACATAACGTGCGTGAAGAAATTTGTTGGGAAGCACTAAGGTTGGCTTTGCTTTTGTCAAAAATACAAGTCGAACAACAAGCTGCTTCCTATGCATTAGTCGCATTGATATCCTTTCATTCTTCAAGAATTCATGCAAGAATGAGCAGCTCAAACGAAGAGCTACTTTTCAATGATCAAGACAGATCTAAATGGAATAAACCTTTAATTGAGAAAGGTAAAAAATATTTGAACTTAGCTTCCCATGGAAGAGTTACATCCAAGTATCATTTAGAAGCGGCGATAGCGTTTTGGCATACAACGGATAACCAAAAAAAATGGGACAACATTCTTCAACTTTACAACAGATTGTTAACTATTGAATATTCGCCAATTGTTGCATTAAATAGAACTTATGCTTTATCTAAGGCGAACTCTGTAAATGAAGCTATTAAAGAAGCAAACAAATTAGAGTTAGATGGGAACAACCATTATTACTGTTTATTGGCGGAACTACATAAAGTCAATGGTAATAATCAAATGGAAAGAAAGTATTTACGTGAAGCTTTAAAGTTTACTATCAAAAAAAGTGAAAAGAATCTTATTAATAAAAAATTGGAAATAGCTAGTCGATAACAATAGGTAATGATAGCATATCTGTTCGTTCCTCAGGTTATGATAAAGGAAAAATAAAAACTATGCACAACAATAGCTATAAGTAATTGCTTGTTCTCGTCTACTTTTGACAATCCGATAGGATTTTCAGTTTGGTGTGCGCTTGCTAGTTTAGTAACTTAACCTTTTGGTTATATAGAAAGAATGTAAACAGTGATGAATTTTGAAAGCTTTGAAATAGATATCGAAACAAAAAATGACAAGGAGATTGTTGAAAAATTGGTTGTTCAAACTTTAAAAGAAAATTTTTCGCCCGATGAAATAAACTCCAAAGGCGAATTTTATGAAAATATTGATGAACACTTCGAAAAAATAAGTAAAGGCAAAGAAATTATCTGTTTTGAAGTAAACAAGACCAAAGACTTAAAATGGAAGTTCTGTTTACGGTTTGATTATCTTCCAAAGAATGAAGAGAAATATGGAAAATATCCAGATATTAAATTAAGTGAACTATTCCACGAAAAATTTAAATGGAATTGTATTTGTTCAAGGCACAGTTTTTTTAAAGATATTGATGATGATGATCCGTATTGGGGAATTTGCTTAAAAAATAAAACTTGGTATTTAGCAGATTTAGGAGATTCAATACTTTTAGGGCCATATACTGACGGAGTAAATGAATTTGATGGCAAACAAGGAATAAAAATAAGTTTTAAACTAGCCGAAAGTGGTTTTAAATTCGAAGAAAGAATTTTTGAGCTAGAAAAACTAAAAAAAGAAGCCAGTCGCTAAAAAATAGTATTTACAATATCAAAACAAAAACTTCATTATAATATTCAGTCCTTGTTTTATCCTTGATTTTTCTTATTTATAAGAAATATGTAAAATTTAAATGCTTGTTTTATAAGCGTTTCTTTATCTGATAAATTAATTTCTTCACAGAAAGCGTCTAATTGTTCTAGATACCATTCATAAAACTCATCTGAATTTTCATCAAAACCTATCATTGAAAAAATAACATCGCTAAAATCTGAACTACAAACGCTGCCATCAAATCCCATTTCGTTAAAACTATTGGTTAGTGTTCTGCTTTTTAATTCTTCTTTAATTAGAAATATAATAAGTTCTGTTTCTCTAGGAATCTTTACTAGCGGTAAATATTTTGGGTAATTTATTTTCATAATAATATTTTTAATTCTTAAAGGGTTAAAAATATTCTTTTAAAGTATAGTAAAAGTATAAAAATATTTTTAAAAATGCTTTAAAAGCATAATTATATCCTTAAAACGGATTTTATTCTTGGTTAAATTTAGAAATCATCTTTAAAAAGCACCATGCCAAAACCAATATACAACAGAATTAAAGCCGTTTTAGCTGAAGAAGGAAAAACAAATAACTGGCTAGCCGATAAGTTGAAAGTTAATAGTAATACGGTTTCAAAATGGTGTAGAAACGAAATGCAACCAAGAATTGAAAATTTGTTTCAAATTGCAAAAGTTTTAAATGTAGATGTTAGAGAATTGCTTGTGCCATCTAAAAAGTAAGACACTACTTTTTATACACAAACCCGTTATCATTCCAAAAGCATATGATGGTTTTTAGCACTACTGCTACCAGTAATAATTCCAGTCTAAATTTAATATGTTTAGATAGTGAATTATTTTTAGGTTATTATTGATTTTAAATTAGCAATTGTTTTAATAGGATCTTCATTCTTAAAAACAAAACTCCCTGCCACTAGTACATCTGCACCAGCTTCAACCAGCTTATTTGCATTTTGATCAGTTACTCCACCATCAATTTCGATTAAACAATCAGACTCAGTAAATTCGATTAAGTGTTTTAGTTGACTCACTTTTTTGTAAGTATTCTCAATAAAAGACTGTCCTCCAAACCCCGGATTAACACTCATCATACAAACTAAGTCAATATCTTTTATAATATCTTCTAAAACAGCAATGGGCGTATGTGGGTTTAAAGCTACTCCAGCTTTCATTCCTGCCGCCTTAATTGCTTGTACGGTTCTGTGCAAATGTGTGCAAGCTTCGTAATGAACCGTTAAAATAGTAGCTCCTAAATCTGCAAATGTTTGTATGTATCTATCTGGATCAACAATCATTAGATGAACGTCAATTGTTTTTTTTGCATGTTGAGAAATCGCTTTAAGAACAGGCATTCCAAAAGAAATATTCGGAACAAAAACGCCGTCCATAATATCAATATGAAACCAGTCGGCTTCTGATTGATTTACCATTTCTACATCGCGTTGCAGATTGCCAAAGTCAGCAGCTAAAATTGAAGGAGCAATTAATTTATTCATGAAAATTTATTTGTTGTGTTGTTTTCTGATGCAAAAATACAGAACTAAAAAAGAAAACTCCCGAAGTTTTTTCGAGAGTTTTGTATTGTTATTCAGATGATTATTAAAATACTATCCTAAGTAAGTCATTAATATTTTACTTCTAGAAGTATGCTTTAATCTTCGCACTGCTTTTTCTTTTATTTGGCGTACACGCTCACGAGTTAAATCAAACGTTTCGCCAATTTCTTCTAGCGTCATAGGTTGATGATCTCCTAAACCAAAGTATAACTTAACAACATCAGCTTCTCTGGGTGTTAGTGTTTCTAACGCTCTGTTGATTTCAATTCGTAATGATTCGTGCAACAAGGTTTTGTCTGGATTTGGAGATTCTCCAGCATTTAAAACATCATATAAATTGGAATCTTCACCTTCTATAAGTGGTGCATCCATTGAGACATGACGACCCGAATTTTTCATAGATTCTTTTACGTCATTAACAGTCATGTCTAGCTTTTTAGCAATTTCTTCAGCACTTGGCGGACGCTCGTTTTCTTGCTCTAAAAAAGCGTACATTTTATTGATCTTGTTAATTGATCCAATTTTATTTAAAGGTAAACGGACAATACGAGATTGTTCTGCTAACGCTTGTAAAATTGATTGACGAATCCACCAAACAGCATATGAAATGAATTTAAAACCTCTGGTTTCGTCAAAACGTTTTGCTGCTTTAATAAGTCCTAAATTTCCTTCATTAATTAAATCAGGCAATGTTAACCCTTGGTTTTGATATTGTTTTGCCACCGAAACAACAAATCGTAAGTTGGCTTTTGTTAGTTTTTCTAAAGCTCTTTGATCTCCTGCTTTGATGCGTTGTGCTAATTCTACTTCTTCATCGGCAGTAATTAAATCTACCTTTCCTATTTCTTGTAAGTATTTGTCTAATGATGCGGTTTCTCTATTGGTAACCTGTTTTGTAATTTTAAGTTGTCTCATTTTTGTTTTTAAGAGGAATTAAATGAACGATCTGTGTAACCTTTACAAACTATTGTACGTTACTTTTATTTAAAATGTTACAAAACTGATAAAAAAATGTAAAAGATTTTTGGATACTATTTTCTTCTTGCTATTTTTACAGCTTGATAGTGTTGGGGGACATTTATCAAAATTTAGTGATTCACAGAAAAGCCATCAAACTTCGATGGCTTTTCTATTTTTTAGAATAATCCGTTTATTTGAGAATCGATTCGGTCTATTACATGCCCTAAATCTTCTTGCTTATCAACAAAATTGAGTTGATCTATATCTATAACAAGAAGCTTTCCTTTTTTATAAGTAGCTACCCAAGCTTCATAGCGTTCATTTAAACGACTTAAATAATCTATGCTGATGGAGTTTTCGTATTCTCTACCTCGTCTGTGGATTTGATCGACTAATGTAGAAATACTAGCTCGTAAATAGATGAGTAAATCTGGAGGAGTTACCAAACGCTCCATAAGTTCAAATAAAGAAGAGTAATTAGTATAATCTCTATTGGTCATTAATCCCATAGCATGAAGATTTGGTGCAAAAATATGTGCGTCTTCATATATGGTTCTATCCTGAATGATGTTTTTACCTGTTTCTCGTAACTCTAGTATTTGACGAAAACGACTGTTTAAAAAATAGACCTGTAAGTTAAAAGACCAACGTTCCATCTCTCCGTAAAAATCATCTAAATACGGATTTTCATCAACAGATTCAAAATGAGGTCTCCAATTATAGTGCTTTGCTAAAAGTTTAGTAAGTGTTGTTTTTCCTGCACCTATATTTCCTGCTATGGCTACATGCATGGGCTAAAATTCTGAGGTTTGAAATGACAGGCTAAAGGTATCAAAAAAAGAGATAGTGGAGGAATTAAAATATGAGTTTATAGCCAAACCCTCTCACATTAATAATTTGAATGCTGTTGTCTTTTTGAAGCTTTTTTCGAAGTTTGCTTATAAATACATCCATACTTCTGGTGCTAAAAAAATCATCATTACCCCATAATTTTTTAAGAATTAAAGTTCGATCGAGCAGTTCGTTTTTCTTTAAAAATAGATGATACAATAACTCAGACTCTTTATGTGTAAGTAATTCAGATTGGTTGTTGTAGATCAATATTTGTTTGGTGTAATTAAAAATGTAATCGCCAATTATTAAGTTCTCTATATCGTGTTTAACTTCTATTCGTTTTAATAAAGATTTTATTCTAACGATTAGTTCCTCCATTGAAAATGGTTTTTTAAGATAATCGTTACCTCCATATTCAAAACCATCTATCACGTCTTTTGTTTGTGATTTTGCTGTTAAAAAAATAATAGGGATTTGGCTATTAAACTCTCTAATTTCTTTGGCAAGCGTAAAACCATCTTTTTTAGGCATCATTACATCTAACACCAAAATATCAGGTTGTTGTTTTTCAAAAACTTCGGATGCTTCTTTGCCGTCTTTTGCTAAATAAACCTCAAAATCTCGAGTTTCTAAACTCTCTTTGACTATTTCGCCTAAGTTAGGTTCATCTTCTGCTAATAAAACACGAATTCTATTTTTCATTTGGAATAGTTAGAGTAAAAACGGTTTCTTGTTTGGTTGATTTTAGGGTAATAGTTCCTCCATGTTTTTCAATAATCTTTTTTGTGTAGTACAACCCGATTCCAAATCCTTTTACATCGTGCGTATTTCCCTTAGAAATTCTGTAAAATTTATCAAAAACTTTTTGTTGTTGACTTTTTTCAATTCCCGAACCATCATCAGCGACAAGAATTTGAATACTTGAAAGTAATTTGTTTACCTGAATATCTATGTTATTTCCTCCATATTTTATAGCATTATCTATCAGGTTAGATATTGCATTTTCCAAATGAAAAGAATCAGCTGAAACCATCATGGAATCTGTATTAGTAGAAAAAATGAGATTTTTTTCTGAGGTATTTAGTTTGTGTTTGTTTACTATTTTTTCAACAAAAGATACAATATCAGTAGGTTCTTGTTTTAATAATAGCTTTTCTGAATCAAGTGTTGCGGTTTCTAATAATTTCTCTACCATTTGATTCAGTTTTTGCAATTGAGAAGAAGAAATGTTTAAATATTTCTTCGATTTTTCTCTATCATTAATTGCATTAAAGTTTTCAATTGCTTCAATAGCAGTAGATACAGTTGCTATGGGCGTTTTAAACTCATGTGTAATATTGCTAATTAAGTCGTTTTTTATTTCTGCGAGCGCTTTTTGTTGTTTAATTATTTTAAGTAAGTAGAATAAGGTAGATATTATGATAAGCGATAAAAGAAACGAGATAAAAATACCTATCGAGCTTTTTTTAAGCACATTTAAAGTTGTATTACTGTGATATACATACAGTTTCTGATTTTGATCTAAATAATCGGAATTTGCTAGTTTAAAGAGCAGTAAATTAGATAAACTATCCGTTTTGGTAGATTGAGTTAGAGAATCATTGATGAAATATGTAAAGTAAAAATCGGACTGAATTTTTTTGTTTTCTAATTCAGCAGTAAAAAGCGAATCTAATTTTTTAAACTCAATTTTGTCGTTTATTAAGGCAGTATAAACACTTTGCATTCCTCTTTCTAATTTTAAACGATTATTTGCTATTCGCCCTTTTTCTAAAAACTCTTTATCAGAGTCTTTTAATGAATCAATGGGTTTTGTTAAGATAAATTTATTCTCCTTAACGGCTAAACAATCTACAATTACGGTAGTTTTTGGATGTTTAAAATCTTTTTTAAATGAATACTTAAATGAATGAAGTGATTTTTTTCTACTAATACTAGAATCTTGAACAGTTAAAGAGTCCGTTTTATAAAGATCTCTTGTGTCAAAAAATTTTGTTTTAAATACAGTAAGTGGTTTATTTTCAGAATCAAGTAAAAAGACTCTTAAAAAACTTTGTTTTGATAAAATTGAATAATAATTGTTTACAGCATTATCTAAACTGATTTGTATTTCGTTTGCAACTCTTTTTTTGTTTTCTAGATAATGATTATAATTCCAGTAGAATTGAACAGCAATTGTTACCATAATGGTTATGGTAATGATATAAAGAACCCAATTGTATTTTTTTGTATTCACGGTTCAAAAATAGAGAGATTACAGAATTAAAAATAACCGATTAACACTCGTTAACACTTCTTAACTTACATAAACACTATTTCGATAGATATTTGTCTCGTTAAAAATTCAAATAAGAAATAACAATAATGAAACAAATAGGTTTAACTATACTGCTATTGAGTGTTTCCTTAGGATTCTCTCAGCAAACATTTCAAGGAAAAGCAATTTATAAATCACATCGTAAAATAAATATGGGGATAGACAGTTCAACCCTTGCTAAAAATCCTGATTTGAAAAATACATTAGAAGAAGAATTTAGAAAATTATTCCATCAAACTTACACATTAAATTTTACAAAAACAGAATCTACATATAGACAGAATGCAAAATTAAATTCTCCGAATCAGAATGTGGCAATGACATCAAGTAATGGTAAGGAAAATGATGTGTTGTATAAAAACTTAAAAGAAAACAGATTCTCTAACAAAATCAATTTTTTAGGTAAGCAGTTTCTTATAAAAGATAAATTACTCAAATATGATTGGGTTTTTACAGGAGAGACAAAAAACATTGGTAATTACACTGCGTACAAAACCACTTGGACTCGTAAAATCAAAAGAAAAAAGAAGGGAGAAAAAACGCAGAAAGAAGAAGAAAGAACAGCAATAGTTTGGTATACACCAGATATTCCTGTCAATAATGGGCCGGGTGATTGGTGGGGTTTACCAGGTTTGATTTTAGAAGTTAATGATGGAAAAAAAACACTCGTTTGTACAGAGGTTATACTAAACCTTTCAAAGAAAATTAATATTAAGGAACCCAAAAAAGGAGAAATAGTAACACTAGAGAAGTACAAAAAAATTGTTGATGAAAAATTAGATGATGTTTTGGAAAGAAACAAAGGAGTCCTCCCCGCTAGAGTATTTCTAGGTGATCACTAATATTATTTCAGTGTATTTATTAGCAAATAAAATTAATATTTTAACTAAAGATAAAGTAATGAAAACAGCAATTACAACTTTTTTCCTATTGAGTATTTCTTTAGGGTTTAGTCAAAAAAATCTTCATGGTAAAACCACAAAGCTTTCTAAACAAAGTTTTGTAGGAAAAGCAACATACAAAACCCATCGTTCTACAAGTTTTCCTATTGATAGCACAACCAGTGATGAGATGCGAAAACAAATTGAAGAACAAATGAGAAGAGCGTTTCAAAGAACATACACACTCAATTTTACCAAGAGTGAATCTACCTACAAACAACAAGCTAAATTAAATCAACCAAAACCCCAATCTGGAACAAGTGGAGTGATGGTAATGTCTTTTGGAGGAGGTGGTATGGGTGATGTTACTTATAAAAACCTTGCAGAAACTCGTTATTCAAATAAAACGGATTTAATGGGTAAAACATTTTTAATAAAAGACCAACTACCTAAATACGATTGGGTTTTAACAGGGGAAACAAAAAATATTGGTACATATACTGCATACAAAGCTACCTGGACTCGTGAAGAAGAGAATCGATCAATGTCTTTAAGAGATGGAGAAATGAAAGAGGAAAACAAGAAAGAAACAAGAACTACCACAGCTTGGTACACTTTAGATATCCCTGTAAGTAACGGACCAGGAAATTGGTGGGGTTTACCTGGTTTAATTTTAGAAGTTCACGATGGAAGAGAAACAGTTGTGTGTACAGAAATAGTGCTAAACCCTTCAGATAAAGTTGTTATTGAAGAGCCTAAAAAAGGAAAAGTAGTAACACAAGACAAATACGAAGAGCTTTCTAGAAAAAAGATGCGCGAATTTATGGAGCGTAATAGAAGTAAAGACGGAAGGGGAATTGAACTTAGAATAGGAGGTTAAATATTTAGTGTTTGGTAAATTAAACTTTTAGCATTTTTTTAAGTCTTATGACCTAAATTAAAGTAATACTTTAGCCAAAAAACTAAACACAATGAAAAAAACCTTTACCATTTTACTACTATTAAACATTTTTGTAGGATTCTCTCAACAAACATTTCAAGGAAAAGCAGTCTATATGTCTAAAACCACAATGGATATGAGTCGTTTTGGAGATAAAATGTCTGAGCAAAGAAAAAAACAAATGATGGAGCGAATGAAAAACTTTTTAGAGAAGACCTATACATTAAGTTTTGATCGAGTAGCTTCTAGTTTTAAAGAAAATGAAAAGTTAGATGCGCCAGGAAGCAATACGAGAGGTAGAATGTGGGGAGGTTCTTCAGAAGGATCTACTTATAAAAATTTAAAAGACAAGGAAATTATTGAAGATAAAGAGTTCTTTGGGAAACGCTTTTTAATAACAGAAAAAGTAGATCAACCACAATGGGAGTTAACAGGAGACACAAAAAAAATAGGTAACTATACTGTTTATAAGGCAACTTTGGTAAAAGAAAATAGTGAATTTAATTGGAGATCGATGAGAAGAAGAAACAATGAAGAAAAAGATTCTACTAAAACAGATGATAAAAAACTTTTAATTACCGCTTGGTATACACCCGAAATACCGGTTAGTACAGGGCCAGCAAATTATTGGGGGCTTCCAGGGCTTATTTTAGAAGTTAATTCAGGTAGAACTACCATGTTATGTACAGAGGTTGTGCTAAACCCAAAAGAACAGGTAGAGATTACAAAACCCACCAAAGGAAAAGAGATATCAAGAAAAGAATACAACGAGGTTGTTAAGAAAAAAATGGAAGAAATGAGAGAACGCTTTGAAGGAAGAAGTCGTAGAGGTAGAAGATTCTAGTAAAAACAAACACATAAACATGAAAAAAATATTAGTAGTAGCCATGTTGTTGGTTACAGGGATAACTATTGCGCAAATAAATTTAACAGGAGTAGTAAAAGATACATTAGGAGAGCCTCTAGAAATGGCAAATGTTCTGGCAATTAATAAGGCAACAAAAAAAATGGCTTCGTATGGGTTTACAGACTCTAAAGGAAGATATAAATTATCATTAGATAAAAATTCAACTTACACTGTTAAAGTGAGTTATGTGGGAATGAAAGCTGTTGATGTTACAATAGAGGTAACAAATGAAGATGTGGTAAAAGACATTACACTCTATACGGATAATATGCTAGATGAAATTAACATTGTATCTAAAATGCCGGTTACAATAAAGGGTGATACAATTATTTACAATGCAGATTCTTTTAAAAACGGATCGGAAAGAAAGCTAGAAGATGTCTTAAAAAAGATTCCTGGAGTAGAGGTAAATGAGGACGGAGAAATAGAGGTAGAGGGGAAAAAAGTAGAGAAAGTAATGGTAGAAGGAAAAGATTTCTTTGATGGTGATTCTAAATTAGCAACTAAAAACATTCCTTCTAATGCAGTTGATAAAATTCAGGTTTTACGTAATTATAATGACGTTAATCAGTTACGTGGTGTCCAAAATAGTGAAGATAGAGTGGCGCTTAACATCAAGTTAAAAGAAGGAAAAAAGAATTTTTGGTTTGGAGATGTAAAGTTAGGAGGAGGAGATGCTTCAGATGATAAATCTCTATACATTGTGCAACCTAAACTATTTTACTATAGCCCAAAATATAGCATTAACTTTATTGGAGATTTAAACAATTTAGGAGAAGCAGCCTTTACACGAAGAGATTATTTCAACTTTACAGGAGGGTTTAGAGCACCTAGTCAAAATAGTGGAACAAATATTAATTTAGGCAATAATTCACTTGGGTTTTTAACCATTCAAAACAATCGTGCTAAAGATATAAACACCAAATTTGGAGCTGCAAACTTTAGTTATTCGCCTAAGAAAACGTTGGATATAAACGGGTTTGCTATTTTCTCTAACAGTATAATTGAATCACAAATTAATAGTTCTATAGACTATGTGAGCACAACCACACAAACGCCTCCTGATGAGGATACGGAAAGTACTACAAGACAACGATCAGATTTAGGAGCTCTCAAGCTTAGCTTGTCATATAAACCAAATGTTAATAATCAAATAGATTATGATGTGATAGGGAAGCTATCTACAGAAACGCAAGACCAAGGTTTTTTATCTTCTGTAGTTGGTAATTTATCTCAATATGATCGTTCTAATCCGTATAGTGTAAATCAGAATTTGAATTATTATTATACACTAAACGAAACAAATATTTTTGCTCTCTCAGCACAGCATTTATTGCAAAATGAAGATCCTTTTTACAATGCAATCATCGAAGATATAGATAATTACGAAGGCACAGGTAATGATTTAGGGTTAGATTCTGATCAAAATGTTTACAATATTAACCAGCGTAAAAAAGTAAAATCAAATCAATTAGATGCTAAATTAGATTATTGGAATGTGCTTAATGAAAAGAGTAATATCAATTTAACATTCGGAACGATCTACAGTAAGCAGAATTTTGATTCTGATATTTTTCAGTTTTTGGACAATGGAAATATTTTTAATCCTACGCCAACAATTAATGATGGTTTGAATTCTAATGACACGGAATATACATTCACAGATTATTATTTAGGACTTCATTACCAATTTAAAACAGGAATATTCACATTTACACCAGGGTTTACAGCGCATACTTACAAAGCAGAAAATACGCAGCAAAATCTAAATTTTGTTGATCAGTTCAATAGAGTATTGCCTGATTTTAATATGAGAATTCAGCTAAAACAAAGTGAAAACATCACATTTACATATCGTATGCAAACTGAATTTACAGATGTAAATCAGTTGGCAAGAGGAATTGTGCTAAATGGGTATAATTCAATTTTTGCAGGAAACCCAGAGTTGGAAAGTGCTGTTAGTAACAATATCAATCTAAGTTATTTTAACTTTAACATGTTTAATTACACAAATATCTATGCATTTATTAATTATAGCAATGTAGTTGATCGAATTCGAAATCAAGTTGATTTTGAAGACGGAAGTGTTGTAGGAATTCGAAATCCTTTTAACTCAGGATTTGCAGATGAGAGCTTAACTGGTTCTTTTAGAATTTCTAAAAGTTTTAGAAAATTAAGAGCTTCTTTTAGAACCACGCAGAATTATAGCAAGTTTAACCAAGTGGTAAACGAAAACAGAGCGATAACTAAATCGTATAGACAAAGTTATGTTCCAGAACTTCGATCTAACTTTAGAGAAGCGCCAAATTTTAGTATTCGTTATAGTTATTCTATCAATAATACCAATCAAGGAACATCTTCTAATAAGAATTTTACGAATGCTCCTTCCATTGATTTTGATGCATACATCTGGAAAAAAGTAACTTTTAAAACAGATTATTCATACACATTTATTACAAATGGAGATAAAGTAATTAATGAATTTGATATTTGGAATGCATCATTAGCATACCGAAAAAACAATGATGCAAAGTGGGAGTATGAAATACGAGCAACAAACTTGTTAAATACGCAAGCACGAAATAATGTAAATAACTCTGATTTTGCATTTAACCTAACACAAACCTTTATTCAGCCCAGATTTATTAGTTTTAGAATGATATATCAGTTGTAATTTACAATAAATAAAAAGCCGCTAATTAGCGGCTTTTTATTTATTTTGATTTGACTACTCTTTCATTATTTCTATGATTCCATATTGTCATAAATTGTCCATGAGCCATACGTCTTGCAGATTCTTTTGCTCTTATAGCAAGATCTCCTTCAAATAATTCGTCAATAGTTTCAAACCAAAGTTGAATCCACCGTCCAAAATGCTTTTGTTCCATGGTGTGATCCATATTTTTGTCAACATTTATATGTTTATAAGATGGACTACCTTTAAAATTAGCTTTTCCCAAAAGATTTGTTTCCCAAAAATCAGTAAGTTTTTTAAGATGATCTGGCCATTGCTCTTGAGAAATATAACGATTGAAAATAGATCCTAGTAAATTGTCCTTTTTAATTTTATCGTAAAAAGAATGTACTAAAACCTGAATATCTTCTCTTGTTTCTATCGTTTTTTTCAATGCCTTCTTTTTAGATCGTAAAATTGTTAATTGTACTGAATTTTCGTGTACTAAAAACTAAATATAAATAAAAAACTCATTGCTATAGCAATGAGTTTTTTATATTAAATAGTAATTTAATATTCGATTTATATTATAGACTGAAAACTTCTTTTATACGATTCACATAGTCTAGCTTTTCCCATGTAAAGAGTTCCACATCTACTGTTTTAGTCAATCCATTAGGTTGATTAAATGTTTTTATTACAACTTGATTCGTTCTTCCCATATGCCCATAAGCTGCTGTTTCTGAGTAAATAGGATTGCGTAATTTTAATCTTTTTTCGATGGAAGCCGGGCGCATATCAAATATTTCTTGCACCTTTTTAGCAATCTCTCCATCACTTATATTTACTTTGGAAGTTCCGTATGTATTCACAAATATTCCCATAGGTTCAGCAACACCAATAGCATATGATACTTGTACCAATATTTCATCAGCAACTCCAGCAGCCACTAAATTTTTTGCAATATGACGCGTGGCATAAGCAGCGCTTCTATCTACTTTGCTAGGGTCTTTTCCAGAGAAAGCACCTCCGCCATGAGCACCTTTTCCGCCATAGGTGTCTACAATAATTTTTCTGCCTGTTAGGCCAGTATCACCATGAGGCCCACCAATTACAAATTTTCCGGTTGGATTGATGTGATATTTTGTGTCCTCTTTAAAAAGAGCTTGAACTTCGGGTTGCAGCTTACTCTTTATTCTAGGAATTAAAATTTCTTTAATGTCTTTTCTAATTTTAGAAAGCATTTCATCATCACTTCCAAACTCGTCGTGTTGAGTAGAAACTACAACTGCTTCAATTCGTAACGGAATATTTTCATCAGAATACTCAATGGTTACTTGGCTTTTTGCATCAGGTCTTAGATAAGTAATTTCCTTATTTTCTCTACGTAAAGCACTAAGTTCTTTTAAAATAGTATGTGATAAATCTAATGCCAATGGCATATAATTTTCAGTTTCATTTGTAGCATAACCAAACATCATCCCTTGATCTCCAGCGCCTTGCTCTTCTTTCGAAGCCTTATCTACACCTCTGTTAATGTCATCAGATTGTTCATGAATAGCAGAAAGTACACCACAAGAATTACCATCAAACATATACTCTCCTTTAGTGTAGCCAATTCTATTGATTACATCTCTAGCAATTTGTTGAACATCTAGGTATGTTTTTGATTTCACCTCGCCTGCTAATACAACTTGACCTGTTGTTACCAATGTTT
This sequence comes from Bacteroidia bacterium, assembly GCA_030428865.1. Taxonomy (GTDB): domain Bacteria; phylum Bacteroidota; class Bacteroidia; order Flavobacteriales; family Flavobacteriaceae; genus Polaribacter. The sequence continues at coordinate 266,856 of JAUIEK010000004.1, forward strand.
CACAAGCAACTTTCGATTCAGGATCAAAAGCTAAAAAATGATCTATTAAAGCATCAGAAATTTGATCGGCAACTTTATCCGGATGTCCTTCAGAAACGGATTCAGAAGTAAAAAAATATGACATATTTACATTGTTTTAAATGCGTATGAGAAAAAAGATGATTGACGTGCGTAAAGAAGTAACTATAATACTGCTTTAGCATTTTTTGTTTGCCGAACAACATTGGCAAAAGAGGTTGCAATCAGTCAAATTTGTCCTCTTACGAAAAATTCAGGGCAAAATTACCAAATAAAAAGTCAATTAAAAAATAGAATTTTACTCATTTTAAATAAAACGTATATCAAAAAAATTAAAAAAATATTTGGTTTTCTCATTTTTCTAACTGAATATTTGCACGAGAAAAGTTCAAACACTTATCGAATTTGTTATCAAGAAAGGTTGAGGGAATAGACCCTATGATGCCTTAGCAACCCTTTGTCTATCAAAGAAGGTGCTACATTCTACCAAAACTATTTTGGGTAGATAACAGAAAAAAGCTTACTCGTTCGCTAGTTACGCTTTTTACTATAATTCTTAATAACATTTTTCTGTAAGCAGGTTTTACAAGCCAGTTTTGACTTTTAAAGTTTATTTATTAATCATTTAAAAGAAGAAAAATGAGTACGCAAAAATTTGCAACAAAATCGCTACATGCAGGACACGATGTGGCACAAAACGCAGGAACAAGAGCTGTTCCTATTTATCAATCAACAGCTTATGTGTTTAATAATTCTGATCATGCTGCTAATTTATTTTCATTAGCAGAAACGGGAAACATTTACACAAGAATTAACAACCCTACAAACGACATTTTGGAACAGCGTTTGGCTGCGTTAGAAGGAGGCATTGCTGCAGTAGTTACTGCATCAGGAACTTCTGCAATTGCAACAACACTTTTAACATTGTTACGTACAGGAGATCATATTGTAGCATCAAATAGTTTGTATGGTGGAACCTACAATTTACTAAGTGTAACCTTGCCTAGACATGGAATTACAACAACATTTGTAGATCCTTCTAATCCAGAAAATTTTGTAAAAGCAGCGCAAGAAAATACAAGAGCTGTGTTTGCAGAATCGTTAGGGAATCCAAAGCTTGATGTAATTGATATAGAAGCAATTTCTGGTCAAGCAAAAAAACTTAAGGTACCTTTTATTGTAGATAATACAGTGGCAACTCCATATTTATTAAACCCTATAAAATATGGGGCTAATATCGTCATCCATTCATTAACCAAATACATTAACGGAAATGGAACTGCATTAGGAGGAGTAATCATTGATGCAGGAACTTTTGATTGGACAAGCGGTAAGTTTCCTGAATTTACAGAACCATCTCCTGGATATCACGGTTTGGTATATTCAGAAGCATTAGAAGCAGCAGCTTTTATTGCAAAGGTTAGAATAGAAGGGTTACGCGATTATGGAGGGGCTTTGAGTCCGTTTAATGCTTTTCAGATAATACAAGGTTTAGAAACTTTAGAGTTAAGAATTAAAAAACATAGCGAAAATGCTCTGGCACTCGCTTCTTGGTTACAAGATCAAGATGAGGTTGCTTGGGTAAATTATCCAGGCTTACCGTCAAGCTCATATAAACAGTTGGCAAATAAATATTTGCCAAAAGGACAAAGCGGAATTGTAACATTTGGTGTAAAAGGAGGCTATGAATCTGCAAAAACTGTAGCAGATACCACTCAATTATTTTCGCTACTTGCCAACATAGGTGATACAAAATCATTAATTATTCACCCGGCAAGTACAACGCATCAACAATTGTCAGATCAAGAGCAAGAATCTACAGGAGTAACCAAAGATTTAATTAGACTTTCAGTAGGAATAGAAGATATTGATGACCTTAAAGCAGATCTTAAAGAGGCATTTTCTAAAATTCCAAAACAAGTTATTGCATAAATCTAAATAGCGAAATACTAATGAGAGAGGAGCTTTTACATGTTATAATTGATGAATATACAACAGAAAGTAGTTTCCAGTTTTCAAACCTACAATTAACATATCAATTGTTTGGAAAGAAACTGGGAACCGCTCCAGTTGTTCTGGTTAATCATGCATTAACAGGAAATAGCAATGTGTCTGGAAAGTCTGGTTGGTGGAATAATTTAATCGGACCTCAAAAAGTGATTGATACATTACAATATACAGTTTTGTGTTTTAACATTCCGGGTAATGGTTATGATGGGTTTATTATAGAAAATTACAAAGATTTTGTAGCTAGAGATATTGCTCATATTTTTTTAAAAGGACTTGAGCAGTTGGAGATTCATAAGCTCTTTGCCTTGATTGGAGGATCTTTAGGCGGAGGAATTGCTTGGGAAATGGCAGTTTTAAATCCAACGTTAATCCAACACCTTATTCCAGTATCAACTGATTGGAAGGCAACTGACTGGATGATAGCAAATTGTCAAATTCAAGAACAGCTTTTAGTAAACTCTAAAGAACCTGTACATGATGCGAGAATGCATGCAATGTTGTGTTATAGAACTCCAAAGTCGTTTAAGAATCGTTTTAAGCGATCAGTAAATAATGAGTTGAATATTTTTAATGTGGAAAGCTGGTTATTACATCATGGAAAAAAGCTTCAGGAACGTTTCCAATTATCAGCTTATAAATTGATGAATCAACTTTTAAAAACGATTGACGTAACTCGAGATCGAGATATACAGGTTTTAGATAAAATCCAATCAAAAATTCATATTGTAGGAGTAGATTCCGATTTATTTTTTACAGCAGAAGAGAACCGAGAAACACAAAAACGACTCGCTCGTAAACATGCTAACGTAACGTATCACGAAATTCACTCAGATTATGGTCATGATGCTTTTTTGATAGAGCACGAGCAACTACAAAAAATTATAGCTGGTATTTTTAATTCAGAAACCGTGAATGAAAAATATACGGTTGTCAAATTTGGTGGAAAATCTTTAGCAAATGGTAAAGGCATCAAAACAGCTCTTTCTATCATAGAAGAAAAGTTAGTTAAGAAAGAAAAAATAGTAGTAGTAGCTTCTGCTAGAGGAAATACAACAGATGAACTGTTGCAGGTGTTGGAAAAAGCAGCTAATAAAGAAAATTATAAAGACGCATTTAATCACATAAAAAAATACCAATCTGAAGACGTTTCAAATCTTGATTTTTCTGAGGATTTTTTAGCTCTTGAAAATATTTTTGAAGGAGTTAGTTTATTAGGAGGGTATAGCGAAAAAGTTAAAGATTTGATCTTGGCATATGGAGAACTCCTATCTGTTAAAACACTCGAAAAATTACTGAAAGATAAAGGAATCAAATCCAATGCTGTAGATGCTAGAAAACTAATAAAAACAGATGATGTTTTTGGTAAAGCAACGCCTATAGATTCTGTTTCAAAACAAAATGTTGTTGATTATTTTAAAAAGTTTAATGGAGAAACGGTAAATATTGTAACAGGGTTTATTGCTTCTAATTCCAAAAACGAAACAACCACATTAGGTAGAAATGGTAGTAATTATACAGCATCTCTTATTGCTAATTATTTAGAGGCAGAAGAACTGCAAAACTACACACACGTTGATGGAATTTATACGGCAGACCCAAATCTGGTTAAAGGTGCAAAGAAAATAGAGCAACTTTCTTTTGAAGAAGCAAATGAATTAGCAAGTTTTGGAGCCAGTATTTTACATGCAAAAACGATTGTTCCGTTACTAGAGAAAAACATCAATCTTCGAATTATTAATACGTTTAATCCTAAGGATAGCGGAACGTTAATCACAACAAAATCAAATATTAAAGGAATCAAATCGCTATCTGTTTTAGAAGATGTGGCATTACTTAATCTAACAGGAAGAGGTCTTTTGGGAAAAGTAGGGGTTGATGCCAGAATATTTAAAGTGTTAAGTGATAATAATATTAGTGTAAGCATTATTTCACAAGGCTCATCAGAACGAGGAATCGGACTCGTTATTCCAACAGGGAAAGCAGAGATTGCACAGAAAGTTCTCCAAAAAGAGTTTGAGAGAGAATTTCATACAAAAGATATTAGTAGCATTGAAATCAATGATCAAATAGCTGTTATTTCAATTATTGGGTTAGAATTAAAAAATTTTCATAAACCATTTAATCGACTCATAAAAAATCATATTACTCCAGTATTGTTCAGTAATACAGTTGCTGGTAAAAATGTGAGTTTGGTAGTTCGTAAAGAAGATCTTCATAAAGCTTTAAATGTAGTACACGGAGAAGTGTTCGGTGTTTCCAAAAAAGTAAACCTAGCTATTTTTGGTCATGGTTTAGTGGGAGGTACATTAATTGATCAAATCGTTTCATCGGCAAAAGAAATCGAACGTAAAAAAGGAGTCCAATTAAGAATTTTTGCCATTGCAAATTCTAATAAAGCATTACTGAAAGAAAACGGAATTGGAGAAAACTGGAGGTCAGAATTAGAGACAGATGGAAAAGAGTATGCCATCAATGACATTCTAAGTTTTGCTAATGAACATCATTTGGAAAATCTTATCGCGATTGATAATACAGCAAGTTTAGAGTTTGTTACAAATTATCATTCGCTAGTAAAAAATGGTTTTGATTTGGTTTCTTCTAATAAGATTGCAAATACTATTGATTTAGCATTTTATAAATCGTTAAGATTAAAGTTGAAAAAATATCAAAAACGATATTTATACGAAACAAATGTAGGCGCCGGATTGCCATTGATTGATACCATTAAATTATTACATCTTTCAGGTGAAAATATTACACGAATTCGCGGTGTTTTTTCGGGTTCTCTTAGCTATTTGTTTAATAATTTTTCTACTCGAGATGATGCATTTTCTACCATTTTAAGAGAAGCAATTGAAAAAGGATATACAGAACCTGATGCTCGAGAAGACTTGTCGGGCAAAGATGTAGCAAGAAAACTGCTGATACTAGCAAGAGAGTTAGATTTGCATAATGAGTTAGAAGATGTTGATATTCAGAATTTAATTCCAATTGATTTGCAGAATGTAGAAGTATCTCACTTTCTAAATTCTTTGCAGGAAATGAATGAAAATTTTCAATCTATTAAAGAAAAGCAAAAACCCGATCATGTTCTTCGTTATGTGGGTGATTTATCAGGAAATTTATCGGATGAGAAAGGAGCAAAATTAACTGTAGATTTAGTTTCCGCTCCTAAAGACTCACCATTAGGTTCTTTAAAAGGTTCAGACTCTATTTTTGAAATTTATACAGAATCTTATAACAGCCATCCGTTGGTAATTCAAGGAGCAGGAGCAGGAGCACAAGTAACTGCTAGAGGTGTTTTCGGAGATATTTTACGATTAATAGAAACCAATTCAGAAGGATAATTATGAGTACTCATTTTGAAACACAAGCAATTAGAACACAATTAGAAAGAAGTCATTTTTTAGAACATTCTACTCCTTTGTATTTAACTTCTAGTTTTGTTTTTGAAGATGCAGAAGATATGAGAGCTTCCTTTGCAGAAGAAAAAAACCGAAACCTCTATTCTCGTTTTACAAACCCTAACGTTTCTGAGTTTGTTACAAAAATGGTTTCTCTAGAAGATGCAGAAGATGGATATGCTTTTGCTACAGGAATGGCAGCAATTTTTTCAACATTTGCGGCTTTGTTAGAATCGGGAGATCACATTCTTTCTTGTCAGTCCGTATTTGGTTCAACACATAGCTTGTTTACAACTTATTTTCCTAAATGGAAGATAGAAACAACTTATTTTAAAGCTGATGAAGTTGATCAACTAGAGCTATTTCTGAAAAAAGAGACAAAAATTCTATATGTAGAAACACCTACAAACCCAGGACTCGACGTCTTAGACTTAGATTTTTTAGGCGCTTTTGCTAAGAAACACAATCTGGTTTTTATAGTAGATAATTGTTTTGCAACACCATATTTGCAAAAACCCATTCAATACGGTGCAGATTTAGTTATTCACTCTGCTACAAAACTGATTGACGGACAAGGTCGTGTGTTGGGTGGTGTAGTTGTAGGAAAGAAAGAACTAATAAGAGACATTTATTTGTTCTCTAGAAATACAGGGCCAGCGATGTCTCCTTTCAATGCATGGGTGCTTTCAAAAAGTTTAGAAACCTTAGCTGTACGAGTAGAAAAACATTGTGAGAATGCTTTAAAATTAGCATCTTTTCTTGAAACTAAAAAAGAGATAAAGAAAGTTAAATATCCTTTTTTAGTATCTCATCCACAATATGATATTGCTAAAAAACAAATGAAGCAAGGAGGAAATATTGTGGTTTTTGAACTAAAGGGAGGTTTAACTTCAGGAAGCGCTTTTTTAAATAAAATTAGAATGTGTTCATTGTCTGCAAACTTGGGAGACACAAGAACCATTGTAACGCATCCTGCTTCTACAACGCACAGTAAATTAAGTGAAGAAGATCGACTTGCTGTAGGAATTACAGACGGACTTATACGCGTATCTGTTGGTTTAGAAGATATTAATGATATCATTAACGATATTAACCAAGCATTAGAAAATTAAGCAGAAAGAAAAATATATCTTTGTTTAAGATATGCTTTCTAAAAAAACAAAATACGGATTAAAAGCTTTGGCATACATAGCAAAGAATTATTCTGAGAATCCTGTTCAAATAGGTGTTATTGCACAGCAAGAAAATATTCCTCATAAGTTTTTAGAAAGTATTTTACTTGGTTTAAAGAAATCAGGACTTCTTGGTGCAAGAAAAGGTAAAGGAGGAGGTTATTACCTTATGGTTAAACCTTCAGAAATAAAAATGACTGACGTTATAAGAACACTTGAAGGCCCTATTGCAATGCTATCTTGTGTAAGTTTAAATTATTATGAAAAATGTGACGATTGTCCTAATGAAGATAGTTGCTCGGTACACAAACTTATGGTTCAAGTTAGAGATAACACGCTAGATATTTTTAGAAATACAACTCTTGCCGATTTAGTATAGATTTTCTCTCTAAAAATCGAATTTAATATCATATTCACAATTAATTTTACCTAAAACTTAGGTATCCTCAAAAGCATAATTTTAAATAATAAAACTTTCTTAAAATACTTTTTTATGTTACACGAAGTTATAAATTTGCCTACTAAATCCTAGTAATCCTATAGGATAATGTATTTTTAAATGATTATTGAACATATACTAGAACAACGAAGACATTTTAGAGAAGATAAACTTTCTGAAACACCTTCTCGAAGTATTGTAAAATCTATAAGTTGGAGAATTCTTGGAACTCTCGATACAATTTTAATTTCTTGGATTGTTACAGGGAAAACATCAATTGCATTGTCTATAGGAGGTATTGAATTATTTACAAAAATGCTGTTGTATTTCTTTCATGAAAGAATCTGGAATAGCATCAAATGGGGTAAAAAATGATAACAACAATTAGCTTAGAAGAAATTAACAAAGAACTTAGAGAAAAGAGTCCAAAAGAAATTATTAGCTGGGCAATTTTAATAGGGAAAAAACCACTAATTACTACCAATTTTAGACCATACGAATCTGCCATTTTACATGCAGTTACATCAGTGCAAAAAGATATAGATGTAATTTGGTGTGATACAGGTTATAATACTCCTCAAACTTATAAACATGCAGAAGAATTAAAATCATTATTAAATCTTAATATTCATCTGTATGTGCCTAAACAAACCGTAGCTCATAGAGCTGTTTTTATGGGTTTACCAAACATTAATGATCCTAAACACTCTGAGTTTACTTATCAGGTAAAATTAGAGCCTTTTCAAAGAGCTATGAAAATTCATCAGCCCGATGTCTGGTTTACCAATTTGAGGAAAGGACAAACTGCTTTTCGTGATAATATAGATATTGTTTCTAAAAGTAAAGGTGGAGTTTTAAAAGTAAGTCCGTTTTATTATTGGTCAGATCAGGAGCTAGATAAATATTTGATAGAGAATAATTTACCTAATGAATTTAAATATTTTGATCCAACTAAAGTAGAAGCTAATAGAGAATGCGGATTGCATATCTAACAAGAAATTATGATAAATACAAACATATTAAAAGTAGGAGCCTTAGAAAGTGAGGCCATTTATATACTTAGAGAAGTGGTTGCACAATTTGAAAAGCCTGTATTATTATTCTCAGGAGGCAAAGATAGTATAACATTGGTGCGACTCGCTCAAAAAGCTTTTTATCCAGCAAAGATTCCTTTTCCATTATTGCATATAGATACCGGTCATAATTTTGAAGAAACTATCCAGTTTCGAGATAATTTGGTAAAGGAGTTGGGTGTTGAATTAATTGTTCGTCATGTTCAAGATTCTATTGATAAAGGAAGAGTGAGAGAAGAAACAGGAAAATATGCAAGCCGAAATTTACTACAAACAGAAACTTTGCTTGATACGATAGAAGAATTCAATTTTGATGCATGTATTGGCGGAGCAAGACGAGATGAAGAAAAAGCCAGAGCCAAAGAACGTATTTTTTCTATTCGAGATGATTTTGGTCAATGGGATGAAAAAAATCAGAGACCTGAATTGTTCGATATGTTAAACGGAAGAATAGATCTTGGTCAAAATGTACGAGTTTTTCCAATTTCTAATTGGACAGAACTAGATGTTTGGACTTACATTAAAAAAGAGAATATCCAAATTCCGTCAATTTACTTCGCACACAAACGACCAACATTTATTCGTGATGGGTTAATTTGGTCAGCAGCAGATGATATTGTGTATAGAGAAGAAGATGAACAAGTAGAAGAACGCATTGTGCGTTTTAGAACTGTGGGAGATATGAGTTGTACAGCAGCAGTTTTGTCAACAGCAACAGATTTGGAAACCATTGTGAGTGAAATTCGTGAATCTGCTATTTCAGAAAGAGGAGCTAGAATTGATGACAAACGCTCAGAAGCAGCTATGGAAAAGAGAAAGCAACAAGGATATTTTTAATCGTAGAAAAAAAACGAAATGAAAGTAGTAAAGATTGCAACAGCAGGTAGCGTAGATGATGGAAAAAGTACACTTATTGGACGCCTTTTGTATGATACACATTCCTTAACCGAAGATAAATTACAAGCTATAGTAGAGAAAAGTCGTCAACGTGGATTCGATTATTTAGATTTCTCTTTAGCAACAGACGGATTGATAGCAGAAAGAGAACAAGGAATTACCATTGACGTGGCACATATTTATTTTTCAACCTTAAATACAAGTTTCATTATTGCAGATACACCAGGCCACATCGAATATACAAGAAACATGGTTACTGGAGCATCTACAGCTCAGGCATCCATTGTTTTAGTTGACGCAAGAAATGGCGTGGTAGAACAAACTTATCGTCACTTTTTCATTAATAATTTACTTCGAATCAAAAACGTGATAATTGCTGTTAACAAAATGGATTTGGTAGATTATTCTGAGGAAAAATTCAACCAAATCAAAGGAGAGATTGAATATCTAGCGTCTAAAAGTAATTTCCAAAATCAGAACATTACGTTCATTCCTTTATCAGCCCTTAAAGGAGATAATGTTGCTTCTAAATCTGAGAATATGCCTTGGTATCAAGGAGAAATATTACTTGACTATTTAGAAGATTTAAAACAAGAAGATGCTCAAGATCAATCACAAGTTCGTTTTCCTATTCAGACAGTAGTTCGGCCTAAAACTGATGAGTTTCATGATTTCCGTGGATATTCAGGAAAGATTTATGGAGGTGATTTAGAAGTGGGTGATGAAGTCATGATATTGCCGTCTACAACCAAATCAAAAATTAAAGCGATTCATTTTTTCGATAAGCAATATCAAAAAGCAAAAAGAGGAAGTTCTGTTACCATTACTTTAGAAGATGATATTAATGTGAACCGAGGGGATATGATTGTAAAGGTCGCTGAATTGCCAAATATCACAAAAGAATTATCCGCACGTATTTGTTGGATGGACAAAACTCCATTGCGGCTTGCATCGAGATATTATTTAAAACATGGCGTAAATGATGTACAAGCAAAAGTAATAGATTTAAAATCGTTGATTCATACTGATTTTTCAGGTAAAGAAGAATATCCGTCAGCATTGCATTTAAACGAAATAGGAGAAGTTCAATTAAAACTAAGTAAACCTGTTTTCTACGATAGTTATGATAAGAATAAAGAAAATGGAGCCTTTATACTAATAGATTCTAAAACTAATAATACTGCTGGAGTAGGGTTTATCAAATAAGTATTAAAATTACTCGTATAATTTTAAGAAAGTCGATTTTATTCCATAATTTTGTGCTCTAGAGTTCATTAATGTAGTATTGTTATCAAGAAAGGTGGAGGGATTAGACCCGAAGAAACCTTAGCAACCCTTTATTCTTTATTAAAGAAGGTGCTAAATTCTACTATAAAACTTTATCGTTTTATAGAGAGATAACGGAAAGAAATTTTCTTCTCTTTTCCTGATAACATCTTATTTAAATATCAGGAATGTCAAACATACGTCAAGAAATACAAAAACGAATTTTGGTACTAGATGGAGCCATGGGCACCATGCTTCAGCAATATAGTTTTACCGAAGAAGATTTTCGTGGAGAACGGTTTAAAAATCACTCATCTCCATTAAAAGGCAATAACGATCTTCTTTCAATAACTCAACCCGAAGCTGTAAAAGAAGTACATCGTAAATATTTTGAAGCAGGAGCAGATATTGTAGAAACCAATACTTTCTCAGGAACCACTATTGCGATGGCTGATTATCAAATGGAAGATTTGGTGTACGAGTTAAACTATGAATCTGCAAAGATTGCCAGAGAAGTCGCTGACGAAATCACGGCAAAAGAACCACATAAACCTCGATTTGTGGCTGGATCTATTGGGCCTACAAACCGAACAGCTAGTATGTCACCAGATGTAAACGATCCTGGATATCGAGCAGTTACATTTGATGAATTAAGAGTTGCTTATAAACAGCAGGCAGAGGCTTTATTAGATGGTGGAGCCGATATATTATTAGTAGAAACTGTTTTTGATACCTTAAATGCCAAGGCTGCTTTATTTGCTATTGAAGAGGTAAAAGAAGATAGAAATATTGAAGTGCCTGTAATGGTTTCAGGAACCATTACAGATGCCTCAGGAAGAACCTTGTCTGGGCAAACGGCAGAAGCTTTTTTAATCTCTGTATCGCATATTCCATTACTAAGCGTTGGGTTTAATTGTGCCTTAGGAGCTAATTTACTACAACCACATTTAGAAGCTATTGCGCCAAGAACACAATTTGCTGTTTCAGCACACCCTAACGCAGGATTACCAAACGCTTTTGGAGAATATGATGAAACCCCAGAAGAAATGGCAGCGCAAATTGAAGAATATCTAAAAAAAGATTTAATTAATATTATTGGAGGTTGTTGCGGAACGACTCCAGATCATATATCAGCAATTGCTAAAGTAGCAGCCAAATATCAACCTAGAAATTTGGCTGCTACTGTTTTAAAAAATGAATAAAGTAGAGAAGAAATATATGAAGTTGTCTGGTTTAGAACCTTTAATTATTACTCCAGAAAGTAATTTTATCAATGTAGGAGAGCGTACTAATGTTGCGGGTTCTAGAAAATTTTTACGTCTGATTAAAGAAGAAAAATTTGACGAAGCGTTAGATGTAGCAAGGCATCAAGTAGATGGTGGGGCGCAGATTTTAGATGTAAATATGGACGATGGTTTGATTGATGGAAAGCAAGCCATGATCCGCTTTCTAAACTTAATTGCAGCTGAACCTGATATTTGCAAAATTCCTATGATGATTGATAGTTCTAAATGGGAAATTATCGAAGCAGGATTACGGGTTGTGCAAGGAAAATGTGTGGTGAATTCCATTTCATTAAAAGAAGGAGAAGAAAAATTTATCTGGGAAGCTACTCAAGTCAAACGATATGGAGCCGCGGTAATTATCATGGCTTTTGATGAGGTTGGGCAAGCAGATAACTACGAACGTCGAATCGAAATTGCTAAGCGATCTTATGATCTTTTGGTTAATAAAGTAAACTTTCCTCCAGAGGATATTATTTTCGACCTCAATATTTTTCCAGTTGCTACCGGAATGGAAGAGCACCGTAAAAATGCCATTGATTTTATTGAAGCTACTCGATGGGTACGAAAAAATCTTCCACATGTAAGTGTAAGCGGAGGAGTGAGTAACGTGTCTTTTTCTTTTAGAGGGAACAATGTGGTTCGTGAAGCCATGCATTCGGTATTCTTATACCATGCAATTCAAGCAGGAATGAATATTGGAATTGTAAATCCAACCATGTTAGAAGTGTATGATGACATTCCTAAAGATTTGTTAGAATATGTAGAAGATGTAATTCTTGATAGAAGAGATGATGCTACGGAACGATTGTTAGATTTTGCCGAAACGGTAAAAGGTAAAAAGAAAGAAGATGATGCAACAGTTTTGGAGTGGAGAAACCTTTTTTTACAAGAAAGAATCACACATTCTTTAGTAAAAGGAATTGATTCATTTATTGAAGAAGATGCAGAAGAAGCAAGACAAAGTGTTGATAAACCCTTACAAGTGATTGAAGGTTATTTAATGACAGGAATGAATGTAGTAGGCGATTTATTTGGAAGCGGAAAAATGTTTTTACCGCAAGTGGTGAAATCGGCTCGAGTTATGAAAAAAGCAGTTGCTTATTTAAATCCGTTTATCGAAGCCGAAAAAGGTGAAGAGCAGAAAGTTCTTGGAAAAATTTTAATGGCAACTGTAAAGGGTGATGTACATGATATTGGAAAGAATATTGTTTCTGTAGTTCTTGGCTGTAATAATTATGAGATTGTAGATTTAGGTGTGATGGTTCCGCCAGAAAAAATCATAGAAACTGCTAAAAAAGAAAATGTAGATGCTATTGGTTTGAGTGGTTTGATTACCCCATCTCTAGATGAAATGGTGTATTTAGCTAAGGAAATGGAGCGAGAGAATTTTAATGTTCCGTTACTTATTGGTGGTGCAACCACTTCAAAAGCTCATACGGCTGTTAAGATTGATACGCAGTATAAAAACGCTGTGGTTCATGTAAATGATGCTTCTAGGGCAGTAACCGTAGTTGGTGATTTATTAAATGATAAAACCAAAAACGAATACGTTGTAGCACTCAAAAAAAATTATGAAGAGTTTCGGGAGAAGTTCTTAAAAAGAGGAAAAGCTAAAGCTTATATCTCTCTTAAAGAAGCTAGAAAACGAAAATTTCAAATTGATTGGGATGCTAGTAAAATTACTAAACCCAACGAATTAGGAGTTCAGGTTTTAGAACAGTTGAGTTTAAAAGAATTGATCCCTTATATCGATTGGAGTCCATTTTTTAGAAGTTGGGATTTACATGGAAAGTTTCCTAATATTTTAATTGATGAAATTGTAGGAGAACAAGCATCAAGTTTATATAAAGATGCACAAGAAATGCTGAGTGAGATTGTTGCTAAAAAATTACTGAAACCCAAAGCTGTTTTCGGATTGTTTGAGGCAAACACTGTTAATGATGATGATATTTCTGTAAAGAAAAAAGGAAAAGAAGTTGCTGTTTTTAGAACCTTACGCCAACAATTGAAAAAGCGAGATGGTAAACCTAGTTTTGCGCTTTCAGATTTTATTGCTCCACAAGAAACTGATAAGCAAGATTATATAGGAGCTTTCTGCACCACAATTTTTGGTGCTGACGAGTTGGCAAACCAATACAAAGAACAACAAGACGATTATAATGCAATTATGGCTCAAGCCATTGCAGACCGTTTTGCAGAAGCTTTTGCAGAATATCTGCATTATAGAATTCGAACCAAACATTGGGGATATGCTGCCTCAGAGAATTTGACTAATGAAGAACTGATAAAAGAAGATTACACAGGAATTCGTCCTGCCCCAGGATATCCTGCTTGTCCAGATCATTTAGAAAAAGAAACTATTTGGGAGCTTTTACAAGTAGAAGAACAAATCGGAGTAAAGCTAACAGAAAGTTTAGCTATGTGGCCTGCAGCATCAGTTTCAGGATATTATTTTGCAAATGAAGAAGCTAAATATTTCGGCCTTGGAAAAATTACTGATGATCAAGTAAGAGATTTTGCTAATAGAAAAGAAATTAAGTTAGAAAAAGCAAGAAAGTGGTTGCATCCATCAATTGCAGATAATTAAGACAAATGAAAGTTACAGATCATATACAACAAGCTAAAGGAAAAACACTTTTTTCTTTTGAAATATTACCACCTTTAAAAGGGCAAGACATTCAATCTATTTTTGATAATATAGATCCTTTAATGGAGTTTAATCCACCATTTGTAGATGTTACGTATCATAGAGAAGAATATGTTTATAAAGAGCTTGATAACGGATTACTAAAAAAGCAAGTAGTTAAAAAAAGACCAGGAACAGTAGGCATTTGTGCTGCAATTCAGAATAAATATCAAGTAGATGCAATTCCGCATATTTTGTGTGGTGGTTTTACCAAAGAGGATACAGAAAACTTTTTAATTGACTTGGATTTTTTAGGAATAAAAAATGTAATGGCTTTACGAGGAGATGCTGTAAAAAGCGAAACCTATTTTAGACCTGAAAGAGAAGGGAATAAGTATGCAGGAGAACTTGTTAGTCAAATTCAACAGCTAAATCAAGGGAACTATTTAGATGATGAATTGTTAAATAATGCTAAAACAAGTTTCTGTATTGGAGTAGCAGGGTATCCAGAAAAACACATGGAAGCACCTAGCTTAGACTCTGATGTTTATTTCTTAAAACAAAAAATAAAGAACGGAGCTAATTACATAGTAACTCAAATGTTTTTTGATAATAGTAAGTTTTTTGCATTTGTAGAAAAATGTAGATCAGAAGGAATTACCGTTCCAATAATACCAGGTTTAAAACCCATTGCAACTAAAAAACAGTTAAATGTAATTCCGCATCGTTTTCATGTTGATTTACCAGACGATTTAATTAAAGAGATAATCAAATGTGATAACAATAAGCAAGTAAGAGAAGTAGGAGTGGAGTGGTGTATTAATCAAAGTAAAGAACTGATTAAAAAGAATGTTCCTATTTTACATTACTATTCAATGGGGAAATCAGATAACATAAAATCAATTGCAGCACAAGTTTTTTAACACATAGAAAGCTTTGATGTATGTATAGCAAAAACTAATTTGTGATCTCTTTTAAGGGGGAAATATTTAGTTACATTTGTAACAGAAATTTAAATTAAAAGTATACATATATCATGGCATTAGAAATTACAGACGCAACTTTTGATGAGGTTGTATTAAAATCGGATAAACCAGTTTTAGTTGACTTTTGGGCTGCTTGGTGTGGGCCTTGTCGTATGGTAGGACCAATCATTGAAGAAATCAGTAATGATTATGAAGGTAAAGCTGTTGTAGGAAAAGTAGATGTAGATGCAAATCAAGAATTTGCAGCCAAGTATGGCGTTAGAAATATACCAACTGTTTTATTGTTTAAAAACGGAGAAGTAATAGATAAGCAAGTAGGTGTAGCTCCTAAAGATGTTTACACAGGCAAAATAGATGCAGCTTTGTAAAAACATTAAATAAAAAAATACAGAAAAAGGCTTGAGTTTACTCAGGCCTTTTTTATTTTAGTAAAGCGTGGATTTATCTCAAATTAACATCTCAGAAATAAAAAACCTCGAACTACTTGCAAAGCAGGTTGTAGAAGGTTTTATAACAGGAATGCATAAAAGTCCTTTTCACGGGTTTTCTGTGGAATTTTCTGAGCATAAACTGTATAATAAAGGAGAAAGCACAAGGCATATTGATTGGAAATTATTTGCTAGAACAGAGAAACTATACACGAAAAAATACGAAGAGGAAACTAATTTACGATGTCACATTATTATTGATAATTCAGCATCAATGCATTACCCTGAAAACAATAATGAATCATTTAATCAGCTAAATAAAATAGGGTTTTCTGCTATATCAGCAGCCTGTTTATTGGAGGTTTTAAAAAAACAACGAGATGCAGTAGGGTTGAGTATTTACTCGGATACGTATGAATATTACGCGCCAGAAAAAGGAAGTGATCGACATCGAAAAATGATTCTAAATCAGCTACAACAATTATTAAAATCTAAAAATTCGAATCAAACAGATACCTATCAATTTTTACATAAAATTGCAGAAAAAATACACAGGCGTTCTTTAATTTTTTTATTCACAGATTTATTTCAAACGGATAAAAAGGAGGAAGAGCTATTTAAGGCGTTAAGGCATTTAAAATATAATAAGCACGAAGTAGTGCTTTTTCATACATATGATGCAGCTACTGAACTCAATTTAGAATTTGATAATGCTCCTAAAAAATTTATTGATGTAGAAACAGGAGAAACGATTAATTTATATCCTGATGCGATTAAGAATCAGTACAAAAAACTTGTTTCAGACTATTTTTACAAAATAAAGCTGAGGTGTTTGCAGTATCAAATAGATTATGTTCCTGTAGATATTAGAACAGAGCTACAGCAAGTGCTTACAGCCTATTTTTTAAGAAGGCAAAAAATGCTATAAAAAAGTGTATTTCTTTTGCAAAAAAGAAAAACTGACTTATATTTGCATCCGCATTTATGCAACGGTTTGGTAGTTCAGCTGGTTAGAATACATGCCTGTCACGCATGGGGTCGCGGGTTCGAGTCCCGTCCAGACCGCTTAAAGAGAAGTTAGAAATAGCTTCTCTTTTTTTATGCAGTAAAATCAAGGGGTTAGGTTTTTCTTCATTTTGTTTCCACTTCACAAATAGGATAAAAAAGGTATCCTATTAGGTATCCCAAAATTTTTTCTAGGTATCCCACTTTCAAAACAACACCATGAACACTAAAAAGATAAACATATTGTTTTTGCTAGAGAAAGCAAAAATGAATAAGCAAGGTACTTGTCCTGTCAAATGTAGACTTACATATTTAGGAAAGAGAAAACCTTTTTCAACAGGGTTATTTATTAATCCAGATTATTGGAACAGTAAGAAACAGAAAGCTTCTCCATCTAACAAGGAAAGTGAATATTTAAACACACAATTAAGCCTGATTAAACAAGAAATTAATCAGGTTTTTTTATTGCTACAAGTAAACAATGAAAATTTTGATGTAGAAGATATTTACCTACAGTACAAAGGTGAAAGCATTAAAGCTAATAAGACACTCCTTGAAGTATTTGATATACACAATGAGAGAGTGCAGAAGTTACTAGGAATTGAATATGCTAAATCTACTTATGACAAGTTTATAGAATGCAGAAAGTTGATAACTAGATTCATAAAATTCCAATATAAAAAAGGAGATTTTTTGCTAGATAAATTAACTCTAAAGTTTCTAAAGGATTTAGATTATTATTTGAAAGTTGAGGTTGGACAGCAACAAAGTACTATTAATAAACACATACAAAGAGTTAGGAAAATAACCAATTTAGCAATAGCAGAAGGATATT
Source organism: Bacteroidia bacterium (assembly GCA_030428865.1). Classification (GTDB taxonomy): domain Bacteria; phylum Bacteroidota; class Bacteroidia; order Flavobacteriales; family Flavobacteriaceae; genus Polaribacter. The sequence goes on from JAUIEK010000004.1 coordinate 284,301, forward strand.
TAGATAGAAACCCTTTTATGCTCTATAAACCTAAAAGACATAATAAGAGAGTTGTTTATTTGGATGAAAAAGAATTGAAAGATTTAGAATCACATTCTTTTGCACAAAATAGACTTAAAGAGGTTAGAGATATGTTTGTATTCTGTTGTTACACAGGATTAGCCTATGCAGAGATGTGTAACTTATCAGAAGAACATATCATAAAAGGATTTGATGGGAACTTATGGATTGATATGTATAGGAAGAAAACCAACTCAAAAGTAACAGTTCCATTACTTCCAAAGGCTCTTGAAATTTTAAATTCATTTAAACTGGCAGATACTAATAGGAATAAGATATTTCCAGAAATTTCCAATCAAAAGGTTAACTCATTCTTAAAAGAAATAGCTCAAGTAGTAGGAATAGAAAAGAGGTTAACTCACCATATTGCTAGAAAAACTTTTGCCACTACAATACTATTGTATAATGATGTGCCTATGGAAATAGTATCTAAACTACTAGGACATTCAAAAATGAGTATCACCCAAGAAAGCTATGGTAAAATAGTCCAGAAAAAAGTGAGTGAGCATATCTCTATATTAGGCAAGAAATTGAAATAAAGCAGAACGAATTAACTGTGTTGTAATATATTTATGGCACAGTTAATCTTTATGTATGAATATTAGAAATAAAAGCTTTGAAAATTACCCAATAGAGTTTAAAGAAGTAAATCCAGTTGACTTTAATCTAATATTCAGATTGGATGGCTCTAAACAAGAGAAGGAAGGATTTGAGGTAGGAAAGAAAGTTATCATAAGTCCAGATAAAAAAACTGGCTTCATAAATGAGGCTCTTCAAGACAACATTCAATTAGACCAGAAAAACACGGTAGTTATTAATGCAGCAGTTGGACAAGGAAAATCCTATGCTATTATTCAGACAATAAAGAGATACTATGATGAAATGAAAAATGGAGAACAGAAATACCTTATTGTAGTGGCTTCTCCTTTTGTCAGCTTGGTAAAACAGTATTGTAATGATATTCATAAAGATGCAGAAATTCCAGAAAATCAAATCTACAATTATGATAATTTAGGAAGAACTCCATTTGTTCCTTATATAGGAAAACCTATACAGGTAGTTACTGCTAATACACTTCTAGGAAACCCAGGGGAAGATGGTTTTAAAAATTCAAATGTTAAAAGAGATTACATAAATAACTTAATAAAACATTGCAAAGCAACCAATACAAAAGTTGTATTTGTATATGATGAAATCCATGACTCTTATTATAATTTCAAAGAGGAGTATGTATTCAATTTATGGAAATGGCGGGATATTATTCACAAGAACTTTATCCTAAGTGCTACTTATAATGAGGCTTCAAAAGTTGTGATAGAATATCTAGCAGAACTAACTGATAAAAAGATTAAAATAATAGAGTCCAAAAGAATTAGATTTCCCCAAAAACAGAGTTCTTTATATCTTCATTACTCTCCAGCACACAAATACAATCCAAAAACTCCTGAAATTGTCAATCTCATAAAAAGCCTTATTCAAAGGGATAAAAACATTGATATTCTTTGTTACTCAAAGAGTTTAGCCAAGAGTTTAATCAGACCAACAGAAGAAATAGGCAAGCTACTGAAAGACACTTATGAAGTAGTAAAAGAATGTACCTCTGAACTTATTGCTGGACAGAGGGCTGAAAATGAAGCTCCCAAAAATCAATTTGATAATACAGTATGCAATGTAGGTACAAACTTTAAAACTGGTGTTAGTATCAAAAAAGAGAACCATGCTTTTGTTATTATTATGCCTCCAAGAAGTACTAGACTATGGTTTAGAAATCAGTATGGTGTATTTTCTGGAGGAATCAACTCAGTAATTCAAGCATTAGCTAGGCAAAGAGTAAAAGGAGAAATCCATATCATATTACCTAAACCAGATGAGTTTAATTTTAAATCCTTAAGGTATACTCAAATGTCAGATAAACAAAAAGCTGAGTTTGAATCTCTTTATAAGGAGATTACACACAGTAAAAAGTCAAAAAACCTAGTGAGCTATCATAAGCTGAATAGACAGGATATGTTAATGCTTAGAAGCTTTTATGAACAACATTTAGAGGGAAATCTCCAAAGTGAAATTGAACATATCAATACATTGCAAGAAACAGGAAAAAGACAGAATATGCCCATTCTAAAATTCCCAACTTTTGAACAATTTAAATTGAATCATGGAGAAGATTATTTAGCAAATAATTATCCCTTTTTTGGAGAGGATATTAGTGCCTATGTGAGTTATGGAGCTATAACCAATCAATTTATAAACTGTAAGCTAAAGGAAATTAATCATAAGCCTAAAGTACTATTTACTAAGGGTTGGATTTCTGAAGGTTTAAAATACTACTATCAATTGTATTTTGGAGAAGACCATTTTAATTACTTCAAACAATATGGTAATTTCTCTATGTACTATCATGATGTTAGAAATACACTATTTAATGAGTTTGAGTTGAGGTATAAAAAAGATACAAATACTGCTACTAAAGATGAAAACTTAACTCCTTATTCTATGAAATTTAAAGAGTTTGAGATTCAACTACTTCAATTTACTGCGAAATATTACTATGGGAAAAGTTATGAATATTGGAATCCAAACCAAGAGGAAGATGTTCCATATAGTAGGGCTGAATATTTCTTAGATAATATCAAACAATGCATCTCTATTCAGAATAACAATATTTCTAATAGGACTATTAGTAGCAGAGAAAGATTTTACATATTACTCAATGATTTTAGAGTAAAGCTATTAGCTAATATAGAATGTTATGAGACTAATACAGTTAATTTTTGCTTTCTGTATAACAAACCTCCGAGTGGATTTTTCTCTGAGGAGGATATTTTAAAGTTTGAAGAATTGGAAAGTTTAATAGAATATGATGAGTTCTTAGTCAATGGTTTATTTGAATTTAAAAGGAGATTATCAAACAAATCACAGAAAAGTAAATTGAATAGCTTTTATTCAATATTGTGTGAAGATTTTATAGTTTCAGAGGAGTCTAGAATGCCAACTGGTGCTAGAAGATATATTAAGAAAGTACAGTCAACTAAACTTCTTCCTTACAAGGATGTTATAGGTTTAATAGCTCAACAAGACTACATTCATGAAAATTCTGAAAACTCTTTACAGGCACATATAGAAAGGATACATTCAGATGAGAGCTATGCTGAAAAACAAGCTAAACTTTTAAATTCCATCAAAAAATCTATTGAAAAAGAATAATCCAACACGTCTATTTTCTGTACACATATAATATAGAAGTACGAAAAGTAGACGCCAATTATCTTTCTGGGAATATTTATTTGTCTATTAGTAAATGGTAATTTACCAATACTTTCACAAAAGTTTCCCTTTCCTCTTTTACAATACTCCTATCCCTTCAAAATTCTAGTAATTTAACAACGTAAGAGCTATGGATGAGGACTACTTCAGTAGTAGTTTTTTGTAGCAAAGAATTGATGCACAAAGCTACTATTTTTTTCGCATATATGCAACTTTTTTAATAATTATTTTCACTTTATTTTATTGAATATCAATAAGTTATGTTCAATTTGATATTAAATATTCTTCATATTAAAATGAACATTAATTCAACTTAAAATACATATTAATCTTTAAAATTTTAAACAATGCAATTAAGACAATCCGAAAGGAAAAGAGCTAAAATTAAAATGGCTCTTCAAGGAAGTGCAGGAAGTGGAAAAACATATTCCAGTTTACTTCTAGCAAAAGGACTCACTAATGGTGATTTATCCAAAGTAGCTATTATAGATAGTGAAAATGGAAGTGCAGATTTATATGCGCATTTAGGGAACTACAATGTGCTATCTCTAGAACCTCCATTTACCCCAGAACGCTACATTGAAGCCATTGATATATGCCTGAATGCTAATATGGAAGTGGTGATTTTAGATTCAATATCTCATGTATGGGATGAGCTATTAGATTTTCATTCCAAATTAGCAGGAAATAGCTTCACAAATTGGAGCAAGGTCACACCACGCCAAAAGGCTTTTGTAGATAAGATACTTCAAGCTGATACTCATATTATAGCTACTATGAGAACTAAGCAGGACTATGTTCTCCAACAAAAGGATGGAAAATACATTCCTGAAAAAGTAGGTTTAAAAGCTGTGCAGAGAGATGGTGTGGATTATGAATTTACATTGGTATTTGACATAGATTCTAAAAACTTTGCTACTGCTAGCAAGGATAGAACCAATTTATTTTCAGGAAAACCTGAGTTTAAAATTAATCCAACTACAGGAAAGAAAATTTTAGATTGGTGTAACAATGGTAAAACTATAGATGAAGTAAAGGCTCTCATAGTAAAATGCAAAACCCTTGAAGAATTAAGATTGCTCTATAAAGACTATTATCACTTTAAGCAATTAGAGAATGATTTCAGATTGCAAAAGGAAACCATTGAATCTAAAAAGCAATTGTTAAACCCTCAAAATATATTACCTAATGGAACTTATACAAGTTAGGCAAGAAATTCCTGTAGCTAAAACAACACCTATTCATGAGGAAATAAATCTTCCAAGATTTGAAAAATCACCTTTTATAGAGGCTAATACCAAAAGTGTTAGCCTCTCTCATTTACAAAAAGATTGTATAATTCCAGTCTTTAGTAAGGATAACGAGAAAACTATAGCACATCAAGAATTTATTGAGGTAGTTCAGAACTCTGTAGGAAAAGCATTTTCACATCATAGTGTAGATGCACCAGAAGTTAGAATATCACATCAGATTAAAGGGAGAACTCCTAGTGCCATTCATAAATCTGCTAAAGACCTATTAGAACATGAAAAGACCATTTATTATGAAAGAATGGCTTTTGTAATTCGTGTTCCAAGTATCACTGAAACTATTAATGGAAATAAGTTATCTCTTATGATTGGTGGACTGAGAGCTTATAATAAGGAAAACCTTTATTCCAAAAAGTCAGTAGAGAGATTTCAAGTGCTTATTGGGTTTCAAAATTTGATTTGTTGCAATTTGTGTATTTCCACAGATGGATTCTCTTCTGAAATGAGGGTAAGCAGTATTCAGGAATTGGGAGACAAAGTATTGGAGCTTATCCAAAACTATGATGCAGAAAAGCATCTCTTACAAATAAAGCAATTAACTGAATATAATCTTACTGAAAGGCAATTTGCACAGCTAATTGGAAGGACTAGACTATATTATTATTTGCCTAAAAGTGAGAAACAAATATTGCCAGAATTACTTTTAAATGATGGGCAGATTTCTACAATAGCTAAAGACTACTATCAAGATGAGAGGTTTTGTAAAAACCAAGATGGAAATATTAATCTTTGGAATGTGTATAATCTTTTTACATCTGCTAATAAGAGCAGTTATATTGACACTTTTGGTGATAGAAATGTAAATGCATTTGAATTTACTAATGGACTTAAAAATACCCTGAATGGTGATTCTAACTATTCTTGGTTTTTGAGTTGATTCAAGCCCCTTATTTTGAGGGGCTTTTTAATTTATTTAAATCTTCCAGAGAATATAAATAAGCATTTCCTTTCTTCTGAAATCCTAATCTGCCTGAGTATCCTATAGTGCATTAAATCACAAGCCTTTATTTTAGCTTCTTTTTGAGCTTCTTTACTTGTAGCCAATCTTCTGATTTCATAGAATTTAAGACGCTACTTTAAGCTTAACCTTACATCACTTTTTTGTGTTAATAATGTATTGACTTTTAAAAATTGCATCCATTGATAGTTATTTATATTTAAGTTAAATTTGAAAGATTATTATAAAAAATGATAAAGATAAAAAGTAAAAAAGCAGAGTCAATAATATCTGAAATAATTGACCAGTATGCATATTCAGATAAAAGTGAAAGACCATGGATAATTGGTTTTAGTGGAGGGAAAGATTCTACAGTATTACTGACTCTTGTTTGGGAAGCCTTGACTAGAATAAAGGAAGAAATACCTTACCCATATCAATTAAGAAGACCTGTATATGTAGTTTGTAATGATACAATGGTTGAAAACCCTATTATTAGTAGTTATGTAGAAGATGTGTTGTTAAAAATTGAAACTGCTGCAAGAGACCAAGGGCTACCAATTATTGTAAAGAAAACAGTTCCAAAATTAGAAGAATCATTCTGGATTAATGTGCTAGGTAAAGGTTATCCAGTTCCAAACAATACATTCAGATGGTGTACTGATAAACTAAAGATAAGACCAACTTCTAATTTTCTATTAGAGCAAATAGATGAAAAAGGAGAAGCTATAGTGTTGTTAGGTACTAGGTATGAAGAAAGTGCTACAAGAGAAAGGTCAATGCGAAAGCATGAGATAAAAGGTAATAGATTGTCTAAACATAACACTACTGCTAATACATATGTTTATGCCCCTATCAAGGAATTAATGCTTGAAGAGGTATGGTATATCATTAATGCAGTCCCATCTCCTTGGGGATTTGATAATTCAATACTTTTTCAAATCTATGCAGATGCAAGTGCAGATGATTATGAATGTCCTACTGTAGTGACTAATAAGGAGCATTCTTCATGTGGGCAAAGTAGATTTGGTTGTTGGACTTGTACAGTTGTAAAGAAAGATAAGTCTATGTCAGCCTTAATAGATAATGGACAGAACTGGATGAAACCTTTACTGGATTTTAGAGATAGTCTAGTAGAAGGTAGAAATCTTAGTGAAAACAGAATGAGTACCAGGAGAAATGGACAAAAAGCTGTTACAGAAGATGGACACAATCAAGGTAATTATACTCCAGAGTATAGACATAGGTTACTAAAAGAACTTCTTCAAATTCAAAAGAATATACAAGAAGAAAGACCTCATGTTACACTCATTACTAATCAAGAGCTTATAGCAATTCAAGTGGTTTGGAATAGAGATATGATATTTGATTTCAACGTAGGCAATGCTTACAGAGAAGTTTATAACAAAGAAATCAGCACAAATAATATTAAGTCTTTAGATGATACAGAGAAGAGAATATTAAAGGAAATATGTATTGAGGATATGTCTTACTATCATCTTATTGATAACTTAATTACGTTGCAAGAAACAAAAACACTTATGCTATCAAAGTATGGTTTACACAATGATGTAGAAAATAGAATAGAAAGCTTTGTGAAAGAAATTGAATAATGAGAATTGATAGAATAAAATTAGAAAATTTTAGAATATATAAAGGACTTAATGAAATAGACTTAAGCCCTAAAAAGGATAAGAATATTAGCCTCGTTGCTGGTAAGAATGGTTTTGGAAAAACTACATTTTTGACTTCTTTAATATGGTGTTTCTATGGTAAATTAATGTCTCAAGTAGAGGATAAGTATAAACAAGACATTAGAAATTCTGGTGGTTATGAGGAGTATGTCAATTTACTTTTGAATAGAGATGTTTTAGGAGAAGGAATGGATAGTAAAATGTCTGTTGAGATTCAGCTTGAAGATTTACTTATACCATCCATACCATGTAAAACTGTTACTATAAAACGTGTTTATGATTTTTCAAATTCTGAAGAAATAGTTACTATTTTAATTGATGGTGATGAAAATGAGCTTACAAAATCTGTAGGTTATGAGGTTTTTATAAATGACTTTATCTTACCTAGAGAAATAGCAAAATTCTTCTTCTTTGATGCAGAAAAAATAGTCTCATTAGCAGAGGCAAAATCTAAAAATGAATTACGGAGTTTAAGTAAAGCCTATTCAGAAGTATTAGGTATAAAGAAATATGAAGAGCTAAAGAAAAATCTTGAATCTTTATTAGTGAAACTAAAGAGAAGAGGGGTTTCAGAGCTACAGCAAGAAAAGTTAAGTCAACTACTAGATGAAGAAAGTGAATTAGAAAAGACTATTAGTCATAATCAAGATAAACAGCTTGATATTGATAAACAAGTTACCATACTTAAATCCAAAAGCGATAGTCTTCAAGAGAAGTTAATTAGAGAAGGAAACTCAATTACTTTAGATGAACTTAAGGAATTAAAATCTCGTAGAGATGATTTAAAGCAAGAATCTATTCAAATTAAAAATAGCTTAAAAAAGCTTCTGGATTTAACACCTCTAGTTATTGCTGGAAAGCATTTAAACAATTTAAAAGAACAACTTGATTCAGAAAGTAATGTTTTATATGGTGCTTTAAATGACAAGCTTTTATCAAAGGAATTAAAAGCATTTTCTAGTAGTATATTAAAAAGTTTAAAGAAGTTAGATTTAGAAAAAACAATTGACTCAAAAGTCAAAGAGGCTATTGAAAAGTCTCTTGATTATAAGTTAAACTCTAGTAAAAGTGATGTGTCTGGTAAGGTGCTATTGGAATTTACAGAAGAAAGGTATAGAGAGTTTGAAGCTATCTTAAATAACATCAAAAGTACTTTCTTAAGTCAATTTAATACTATAGTTAAAGAGGAACGTACTAATAGAGCTTTATTGAGTAGAACTATAAACAAAATAAAGCAAGCTGAAGCACGTAAAGACAATCATCTAGCCAGACAATTCAGAAATGAAAAGACTGAAACAGATACTTCAATAAATAAGTTTCTTGCAGAGAGAGATAGGCTGAATGAGGAGCTAGGTGCTTTGAAATTAAAACTTACATCTCACAAGAAAGTACGAGTTGAATATGAGAAAAACTTCAATCTTGTTGAGACTGATAAGAAGAAATATAAAATAACTAAAGTATTACTTGATAAAGTGAATAAACTAATTGTGAAGATTAAAGAGGAGAAAAAATATTCACTTCAAAAATCTGTCTCACTTGGTTTGAGTAAGTTGATGCATAAGAAGGACTTTATTACCAATGTAAAAGTAAATATTGTTGATGATGTGATGGATATAGATTTACTTGATAAGGATAATAATGTGATTGATAAAGATTCTTTATCTAAAGGAGAACAGCAATTATATGCTACTGCCTTACTGAAAGCATTAGTTGATGAATCTGGCATTAGGTTTCCAGTATTTATTGATAGCCCATTGCAGAAGTTTGATAAGTTTCACTCTAAAAACATTATAAAAGAGTTTTACCCATCTATTTCTGAACAAGTGGTGCTTTTTCCTTTATTAGAAAAAGAGCTGTCTGAAAAAGAATATGAACTGCTTAAGCCAAACTTGAGCAAGACATTTTTAATTCAGAATAAGTTAGGAGCTTCTACTTTAAAAGCTTTACCTGTGAATAGTTTGTTTAAAGAATTTAAAAAAGAAAAAGATGTTTACACATATTAGAACAAGTAAAGAGAATAGAGATGTAGTTGCCCAACTAACACGTAAACTTAATTTGGGGACAGAAAATATAATTTCCAGAATAGCATTAACCTATTCTTTATCACAAGATAAAAAGTTGAATATTAAAGATATTCAAAACTCAAGTGGTAAGGAATATAGTAGGTCAGTGCTATTTGGGGATTATTTAGACTACTATCTAGGTATGGTAGCTTTACATTATGGTATCCATATTTCTGATAAAGATTTAGGAAAATATGTAAAGCTACATATTGATGATGGTTTACAACTATTAAATGATGAGATTAACTCCAACAATAATATAGATGGGTTTGATTTTTTAGCTAGAAAAATTGAAACTAGCCTTAATAAAATAATATAAAAACGAATATGAGCTATAATATACAGAGAACCACTTTTAAGGTAAGTGATTTTGTAGGTTGGTTTAAGACAGATTCATTAATTCTTAATCCTAATTTTCAAAGAAGGTCAGTTTGGAATTCTAAATCTAAATCATACCTAATAGATACTATAATAAAAGGATTACCAATTCCTGTGATAATATTAAGGGATGTTAAGACTAATTTAAAAAGCTATATACCCCAAAAAGAAGTTGTAGATGGACAGCAAAGATTGAGAACTGTTATCTCATATGTTTTGAATGAGTTTGCTAAAAATGAAGAATTTAAATTAAGTAAAACTCATAATAAAAAATATGGTGGTAAAGATTTTAATAGTCTTCCAGATGAAGCAAAACAAACCATACTTGACTATGAGTTTTTTGTACATGTTCTTCCATCTACTGTAACAAACAGAGAAATTTTAGAAATTTTTTCTCGTATGAATAGCACAGGTGTCAAATTAAATGACCAAGAGTTAAGAAATGCTAGTTACTATGGAGAGTTTAAAAGTTTAGCTTTTAGTTTAGGCAATGAATTTTATGACTATTGGATAAAATGGGGTGTTTTTACTGATAAAAAAATATCTCGTATGGATGAAGTTGAATTTGTTAATGATTTACTTATTCTAGCAATTAATGGGATTGAAAAAAGAACACCAGTTTCAATTAGTAAATATTATGAAGATTATGATGAAGAGGATTCAATACCAAATAAAGAAGTTATTGTTAAAAGAATAAAGAACATTATGTCTTTTTTAGATGATTCAGTAGGTTCTTTATTTAATAAATCTGAATTTAAGAAAACACCTCTTTTGTACTCTCTTTTTGCCAATATATATAAGACAGAATTTGATAAAAATATTAAAGACACAAAGGTGTCCCTTAACAAGAAAAACTTCAAGCAGAAATTTGAAGTGACTTCAAATTTAATTGAAAGTTCAAGAAATGAATGGAAAAATGACAAGGTGGTAACTTCAGTTCCTGAAAAAGTTTACGATGCATTTGCTAGAGGGACAAATGCTAAAGAGAATAGAGATACTGTATATAGTTTTTTGAATAAACAACTTTTTTAATGGATGCAGTTAGTCTATCAAATAGATTGGAAAGTAACTTCAATAAATTTTTAATAACTGCTACTAGAGTCAAAAAAGTTAGAGAGTCTGATGTTTATTTAGCTAAACGTGATGTAGATACTTTTTATGAAGGCATTTTTTTAAAAACAGTTACTTCTTTTGAATCTTTTGTAGAAGAACTTTTCATTGGTTTATTGTATGAAAAATACGATTTACCTACCAGAAAAAAAATTCAAAAAATAGCTTTTGAAGACAGAAAAACTGTATTAAATTTTCTTTTATTAAATGGTCAAAAAAAGTACTTGGATTTACTGCCATTTGAGAAATTAAAGAAAAACTATAAAGTGTTCTACAAAGATGAAAACCCCTTTGCAGTTTTAAATGATTCTCAAAAAGATATTTTGAATCAAGTTTTTATATTGAGAAATGCTATTGCTCATAACAGTATTACTGCTAATAAAAAATTCAAAAAATTCCTTGAAGATAATCATCCAGCATTGATATCTATCAAAACACCATCTCAATTTCTACAAACATTAAACAATCCAAATCAAACTATGTTTGAGGTATACTTAATTGAACTCAATTCAATTGCAAATTCTTTTTGTAATTTCAGATGACTTAACCTTTTAAGGGATATCATTTTTATCTATTTCTTTTAAATGTAATCTGGGTAATATGAAGTCAACCTGAAATAAATCATCTCCAAAATCATCAATATCCACATTTGTAAATAATTCGCTTAAATAAGAATAAACAGTATTGTTTCTATTAGATAGAAAGATTAAGCTTTGGATATGACAAATAACAATTCTAGAGCTATAGTTTATAAGCTTGATTAAATTAATGGGGTTTATCAAATTAGTATTGTATTCAATATCTTCAGGGAATTCAAAGTCACCATGGGCAAATTTATTTCTTATGTTATAAATTATTCTTATTTCCTCCTTTGGAATGTCTTTTTTGTATTCAATTAATTTCTTCTGTAAAGAGCTTTTAAATAAGACAAAGAATTGTTTTTTTAGTACCTCATATTTTGAAACAGGAAACTTTTTCAAACCTTCAAACTCTTCAACACATAGATTCACTTTTCCTTTCTTTTTGATTTGACTCTTAGAATACATCTTTGAAAGTAAGCTTTCAAACCCTCCCCATACATAATTGAATACAGTTAATTCATTTAAGTAAAGTTGAGTGGTTTTGCCTTTAGCAACATCATATTCATATGCAGGTCTACACCATTCTCCTCCAGTTTTATCAAATCTATTCCAGTTAAAGTCTACACTTTTAATTCCAGATGCTATCATTAACCAATTATGAACATCTTCATATCCCAATTGATTTATAATTAAAGCTAAATCAGCACTATGTTCTTGAACACATTTGAACTTATTGTATTCAAGCATTCTTATATAAATCTATAAACATATAATGGGAGTTATCAAGTTTGCCATTTTCCCATAATTCTTCAAGGTATGTTAAACCTCCATTAGCATATTCTTCTATTAAATTTACCACGCTAGAAATTACTTTATTTAGTTCTTCTTGCTCCATATCCTCAAGTTCATTCCAGTCAATTTGCAAATCATCTGTTTGAGTGAAAATTACCATCAACAGAAAATCTATAAGAGAAGAATCCCTTTTCCATTTCCCCATTTCTATAAAATCTTTAGTAAGGTCTCTTGGAGGTAATGGTAATCTTTGTTTTTTCTTTATACCTAGCATCATAGCATAGATATAAATTTCATAGTAAGGTCCAAATCTACTATAGTCTGCACTTTTGCTTCCTTTCTCTGAAAAGGCATCTAATACAGGTATTCTACTTACTGCGTATCTAGGTCTTTTAAGAAGTAAATTATTTCTAAATTCTTGACTATTCATTATTTTCTTCTTTCAATTTTAGTGGTTCTTTCTATCTGTGGTAATTCCTCATCTACCTCATTAAGATATAATGTTTTTATTGTGCTACTTTCCAATAGCTTTTGCCCTAAATCTGTTAGTTTACCATCTAGGTCTTTGTCATATAAATCTTTCACAAGGATTATACTTTGTGGGAACACATCTGGTATTGCCTCAAAGAAACCTTTATTAAAGGCTTTTCCAAATGCAGATAATGGTGCATCAGCTAATAGAGGATAATTGTATTGAGAAGTATTGGCAGAAATAATAGCCATTACTACTGCAAACTTTTTCATTCTCTGGAAGCCTTCAGAAGCTCCAGAAACATCATTCCCTAACTCATCTATATAATCTAACGAAATACCACCAGAAGGTGTTTTTTCAAAGCTTAAAACACCACCTTTTATATCATTATACTTGATAAGACTTTCAAAGTGTTCGTTAGCATGACTTTCTAATAGACTTACCATTTTGTCAAATACTCTAGCTTGAGCTTTATTAGTTGCTTCAACTAAATCTTGACTAATTTCATAGCTTATGGTATAACCTTCAGGAATATCTTTTGGTCTTAAATTAGTAATTTCTTTATCTGTATTAGTGATTTTTGTTTTAAGCTCACTAATATTATTTTGTAATCTTTCAATCTTACCAGAAGCTTGCTCTATTCTTCTTATAGAACCTTTGTACTGGTTGATAATATCTGAAGCATTATCAGTACCTTCAGATTCTGTTCCAGCAATTAGAATATCCTTTCTTCGAGCTTTTAAAGCTTTTAATTCTGAATTGAGTTTATCTAATCTCTTTTTTAATTCAAGCTCTTTTTCTCGTGTTCTTAAAACACTTTGAGGTATAACTTCAAACTTGTTTAGAAATGGTGATGCATTAATTTGTAGGTTACCAAAAAAATCTTCTAAATCATTTTTAACAAAATTCTTTTTTGAGTCAGCTTCATTAGGTCTATTTTTTAATTTTAAAAGATAATTATGTGCATCAGAACCTTTTTCAGCAGGTCTATTACAAACATGGCAATGTTCACTTTCTATCATTTGTTGCAATGTAACTGCATCTGGTGAATCTGATGGAAGAATAGTGAAGTAATCATTTGGATTTTCAGTAGCATTTAATAATGCTCTTTTCTCATACCTTTTTTGTCTGAAGTCTTTTATTTTATCTTTAAAATCTACCACAGATTGCTCAAATCCTAAAGAAATCCAAGAGAACCCACCATCAAAAAATCTACTATTAATACCTTCTAGGAAATTATCATAGTCTTCTTTTACACCTCGCAAAACTCTACTTTTTTGAGCAATTTTATCATCTAGTTCCTTTCTCTTTTCAGCATTTGCAAAGTTTTGTTCTAGGTCATTTTTCTCCTGTTCTGCTGTCTCATAAAGTTCTTTTTGGATATTCAGCTTTTCATTTTCCTGTTCTAACTGTGTTTCAAGAGATTTTTTTAAATCTATTGCACTCTCTAATCTATCATTATGGTCACTAGTTGATTTGGTTTGTTTATTTAAATCATTATAAGCTTTATTAGAAATATCCTGAACAATTTTTGCAATATCTTCATACTTACTAATATTGGTAAGTGTTCTTACAGCATCTTCAATACTAGATTTTTTTGTAAAGTCTATCATTTTATCAACCTCTTCACCCTGGAAGAAAGAATATTGTCTCAAAGTAGGCAGTATGAGTTGATTAATTATTCTATGCTTCTCTTCTGTATCATAGATAGGTTTATACTTAGGTAATACGTGGTCTGTTTTATCAACTTCAACATCATTAAGAGTTATTTGCCAACTATCAAAATCAGACAGTTTTTCACCAATTCTAGTGGCTACAAAGGATTTGATAATTTGGAATTTATATCTACCAGTAGAGTACTCTATTTTGATACCAGTTTCAACAGAATCACCAATTGCTGTCTCATTTTTAGCTCTGTCTGATATAATCTTAACAGCAAAATCCTTTACTGGATATGTTCTTTTGTCATCTGAATTAAGAACGGTATCATAAAACAACCATAAAAAGGCATTAAAAAATTTTGATTTACCAGCCCCATTATCTGCTACTACAATATTTACACCTTCTTCGAAGTCATACTTTGTAGTATTATAATCTCCATAATAGTTAAAGAAGTTTTTAAATGAAATGCTGTTTATAATTGATGCCATATTATTATCCTATATTATGTACTTTTTTAATCTTTTTGTAAATCATTGAGCTATTCAAATGATTATCATTCTCATTAATAATGACTGATAATACTTCTATAATCTTTTTGTTGTAGGGTGAATTTGTAGTCAAGTCTTGAAGGTCATTCTCTTTAATATCATACTTTTCCATTAAATCTGGGTCTGATAGTATTTCTTTTAGTATGTCATTTCTTTCCATATTATAAATCGTTAATTATGGTATCTAAATCTAAGTTATATTTTCTACAAACACTTATTAACGTGTCTTTTGAGTCATAGAAATTCATTGATAGGCTTGAAAAATATGCAACTCTATTTAATTCATTTCGGACTAGATTCTTTTCTATATTAAAAAAATCACTTGTATATGATTCTAGCTTTGGTATTACTACCATATCATATATTGTTGAATAAGCCTTGTCTTTATGCTTTCTTAAGAGCCTACCTCTTCTTTGAATAAACTGTCTAGGGTTGCCTGTACTGCTTGCAAAAATGCCTATTTCAGCCCTTGGTACATCAACACCTTCATCTAACATTTTCATTGCAAAAAGGATTTCTATTTTTCCATCTTCAAAACCTTTCAAGATGTCATTTAAATCTTGGTCTTCAGAAGTGTAGGAGTTTATTTTTATATCTGGAAAATCTTTATGCACTCTTTTCAAATACTCATTTAATATTTTAGTTGATTCACCTTCTTCATTATTTGCGTACCCCTCTGGAATGTATGCAAAGATATATTTGTCTTTACCAGTTTTCTTTAATTCTTCAACTATAGAACTAAATAAGTCTATTTTATTATGAGCTTTATGAATGATATTTTTTCTTTTCAATAAAAGTATTTCTACCATTGGGTCATCTCTAAAAACACCATTTTTAAAGTCAAAATATTTTAATAGGCGTTTAGAAATAATGGAGTATTCATCAAATTCTCCTTCAGTTAATTCCACAATTATTGGATAGTACTTATAACCAGTAAGAAAGCCAAACTCCATCGCTTTCTCCATACTAAAATTATATGTATAGGGAGGGCTGTCATTGAAGAAATGGTCTATTATACGAGTTCCTTCTGGGTCATAAATTCTCTTTGGGGTTGCAGACAAACCAATTTTTCTGTTAACATCAATATTAGATAGTTTATTTTTAATATTATTTGCTCCCATATTGTGGGCTTCATCAGCAATTAGAAGAAATTCTGATTGAATTTTTTTGTAAAGATTTTGAAATCTATCTAATGTGAAACTGCCATAAGTAGAAATTATGACCAAGTCTTCTTTAAGCCCCCAAGAAAAATTACTACAGTAGTTGGCAAAGTCTTTTTCCCAATTATTTCCACCACCTACTTTTAAAATATTACGAAAATTGAAGGACTTTACTTCCTCTTCCCATTGGTTTAATAAAGCTATAGAAGGAACTAGTATTATAGCTCTATAGTTTCCTTCATTAGTATATATATTTAGTAAACAATTTAGTGAGGTTATGGTCTTACCAGTTCCTGTAGCCATTGCAAAAACTCCTGTATAGTTATTTTTTTTCCAAGCTATATAGGCATCCTTTTGATAGTCTCTTGGTCCTTGTGGAAAAGGAAATCTAGGAGTATTTATTATTTCTTCAAGTTTAGCCTCAAATCTTTCTCTTTTCCTATTGAATATAGTTTTAACTTTTGAACCATAAATATCATTTCCAAGTTTTAGAGAGTCATCTAATAAGTCATTAATATTCTTATCTTTACCTATTGAATTAATTACAACTTCTATTTGCTGTTTATCTATGTAATTATAGCTCTTATGTTCCTTATTTATTATTAATTCAAACTGCTTTTTGTCTTCTTCTATAATAGCTTTTGCTACACCACTAACCCAAGGAGCATTTACTTGAAAACTTTCAGAATTTTTTAAAAGTGCTGGAAGGGTGAAGTTAATACTCCCTTCGGTGCTTAAATATGTTTCACCGTCATAAAGAAGCATTTTTTTTCTATGAGCTAGATTCGTACCATTAAATTTTACAGGAACAATAACAAGTCTGCCTTCTTTAAGTAAATACTTTAAACAGTCGAAGAAATGTTTCCCTTCTTGACTTAAATTACTTTCTAATTCAGCCAAGTCTCCAAATATATCTAGTACTTTATCTTCATTATTAATTTTAGTGTTCTCTATTAAATTCTTATAGTCAGATTCACTATAAACATGATTAGTTACTAATCTCATTTTTCCGCCATTAAAGATAAATTCAGCAATACTGTGAGATAATACTTTTATAGCATTAGAACTAAAATATCCTAATAAGAGGTCAATGTTTTTTGAAATAGGAAAAGCCTCTTCATAAAACTCTAAGGGAATATGAACAGAATCTGAACTATATTTAAAGGTTAATGGAAATACTATGTCCCTGAAGCTCTTCTTCATAAATTTAACAGTCTAATCAAATTTCTGAAAATTTGATTAATAATAAAAGGGACGAAGTAAAACTAATCATATTAAGGCTTAAAAAAAATATATAATAAAAAATTTTGCTCCTTAATTCTGTGCATGTGATTGTACCTATACAAACACCCCCTTTATCTAAATTTTCTAACATTCCCCCACCCCAATCTGACAGAGAATCAATTTTTTGAGGGAGTATACCTACTTTTTCAATCCTATGAGTATTTTTTAGCTACATGGATTTTTCAAATCTGAGCTAATCTTTTACTCTATCCGTAGTATCCATTTTCCTTTTAGAGCTTAAAAATATCTATAGATTTTACTTTCTAACCCAACCCCTCACTCAAGCTCACAGAGGCACCCACTAAATACCCTCACAAATCTGTGCAAATGAATCCCATTTGTGCCTGATTCTATTCTAATTCCATTTCATTCAAGGTGATAGTTGTAATGATGTGTTATTTGGAATATTCATTCAGGTTTTATCAACTCGAAAATTTAAAATCATGGTTAGAATTATTGGCTACCAACAAAGAGAAAATGAAGATGGTACTTCATTTTTTGTACTAGAATTACAAGGAGGTATTGAAATGTTACTTTCAAAAGAAACGGGGCAGTTTTATGCTACTGCTAAAAAGGCTTATGTTACCTCAACATTTGATGAGGTTACTTGTAAGGCTCTTGTAGGTTCAGAAATTCCTGGAAGTATTTCCAAGAAAGAAGTAGAACCTTATACTTATGTAGTAAGGGAAACAGGAGAAGAATTGGTGCTTACTCATAGATGGGTATATGTACCTGAAGAAACTTCAACTACTACATCTAAGGAGTCTCACAGCCCTGCACAAGCCTTTAGCCCTAATGTAGAGGCATTTTCTCAAAATGGAGTTCATCAATTAGAAGATGAATTGGCTGTTTAACCCAATTTGAAACGTCTGGAATTGGTACTTGTATATACTATGGGTACGAAGACTAGACGTTTCATTAATTCAGTTTATTATGAAGAAAGTTTCAGAAATAAATGTATCATACTCTAGTGATAGCAATAACAAGGTGTTCATTAAAAATAGTGATGCTGCCTATAATTTAGTACTAGCCCATTGGAATAATAATACTATTGAATTTCAAGAAGAAGTAAAGGTACTATTGCTCAATAGGGCTAACAGAGTGTTAGGGATTTATGACCTCTCAAAAGGAGGTGTTTCTAGCAGTACAGTAGATATTAAAATTGTATTGAGCGTAGCCTTAAAGTGCCATGCTTCAAATATAATTTTGGTTCATAATCACCCTTCTGGAAATTTAAAACCAAGTAAGAATGATATTAGCCTAACAAAGAAGTTAAAAAAGGCTTGTGGGTATGTAGATATTGTGATGCTAGACCATTTGATAATATCCAAAGAGGGATATTACAGTTTTAAAGATGTAGGAGAGTTGTAACTAGTTTTATTTACTCTATTATGGTAGTAGTTTTTCAAAAATTGTATGTGTGAAAGAGTGTAAAATACCCCTAAATGAGCTATTTTTTAGTCTCACCTGATTTTGTAGATATTATATTATAGCCAAATTTTATCAAAAATAGGATGATTTTAGAGCTAGAACATTAGGTATATTATTTATGCTAATGTCCTTGAGGGATTTACAGCCAAAACTAACTAATAGCCAAATTTTAGTTTCATCTTTTCTTATATTGCTAAAAAAATGAAACGTGGCTTTCGTAACTAATTTTACATTTGAAAAGTTAGTAGGGAGAATTAGGCTAGATGACTTAAAGGAAAGGTGGACTAAAGATGCTTTTGAGGATAAAGTCTATGACAAGTTTAATCTGTTTTACTGGTTCAATAATCTTGAAAGGAATAGGTTATATATCTACAGGTATCTATTAGAGTCTAAAGGTTCTTTACCTGCATTTAATATTGTTGAGGAAGAACCAGATAATGGAATATATGTGTTTATGGTGGGAGGTAAATTAAAGTATCATCTATATCCTAATTGTAACTCATTCAAAGACACTTATTTTTATTATAAGA
Organism: Bacteroidia bacterium; assembly: GCA_030428865.1. Taxonomy (GTDB): domain Bacteria; phylum Bacteroidota; class Bacteroidia; order Flavobacteriales; family Flavobacteriaceae; genus Polaribacter. Next base: position 303,577 of record JAUIEK010000004.1, read on the forward strand.
TACCTCCAGAAATACGTGATGAAAAACAAGAGCTTAAAAGCGTATTTAGGGGCTGGTTTAAAACTAGAAAGTTCAGAGAACTATTTGAGTGTGGAAAGATTAATGACAATGATATTCTAAAACTTTATAATGAGGTTTTTGCAAAGACACATTCTTTAAAGGAAATTATTGATTTTGAGTTTATTGAAGAAAGTGGTAGCTCAGGAATAGAATACACACAGTACAATTTTAACTTGAAAACTTTCAATGAAAAGCTAGTTCAATTAAGTGAAGTGAGGTCTAATTTGTGTAATAACAGTAAATCAATGTTTTCCATTTCTAGGCTAGACTATTTAAGGGACAAGCCAGAAAATGAGGTATACACAGTTTTTAAAGAGGCAGCCAAAAATACAGATGCTTTTACTGAGGAATTTATAGATAATTATGGAATTGATAGGCTCAGAGTATTTTGGATTGAACATTACTATATTAAAAGTAAAGCAGAAAAATTACTCAAGGAATATTTTAAATGGACTTATAACTTTGATGAAATTTCATTTGAAGAAATTAACCTAGAAAATCTTGGTCTAGAATGTTGTAAAATTTGTGAAAGCAGACAGCCTTTCTAAGCTTCTAATAAATCTACATCCACAAGCTCTTTCATTGGGACCTCAAGTGCTGAACTTAATCTGTAAAGAGTAAATAAGGTCAAATTACTTCTGCCTGCTTCAAGTCTTGAAATATTATTTGGGTCTGTAGAAATATCCATTCTGGAAACTAATTCTACTTGAGTCAGACCTTTTGAAATTCTAATCTCTCTAATTTTTTGCCCTACTTTTTGAAGTACTTCCTGTCTATTCAAAACCTATCCTGTTTGATAGGTTAAATAAATCTCTTAAATTTGTTTTAACATATATCGTAAATGATAGGTTTTTTAAATTAAGTTAAGTGATACAAATAATTGGGATAATATTTATTGCTGTAGTTATAATAGCATTAATTCTAGAGGATAAGAAATCTTCAAAGGAGTTTTATGAAAAAAGAATAAAAGAATTGGAGAAGAGCAATAGAGTATTAACATTAGAGGGTCAACTTAATTCTACATCAGAAGAAGAAGAATTTTGTGATGCTGGATTTACCTCTGAAAAACAATTCAATGATGCAATAGATGAGATTGAAAAAGGCATAAAATACAGTCCTTTAGAGCGTATTTATTATGAAACTCAATTACCAGACCAATTAAAAAATGAAGTAGGATTAAGGGTGAAGACAAAAGAGTATTTAAATTATCTCTCCACTAAAGGAGTTAGTGAAAAAGACATTCAATCTGCTAAAGGTATAATTGCACTTAGGGAAAATATATTATGTACACAACTAGATCTAGAGTCTTTTGTTGAGGACTATATAAATAAAAAAGGTAAGTATATCGCTGAAGAAATATATTTAGGCTTAGTTAAAATATTTGAGTTATCTGGCAGAGATATTAGTAAATCTAAAGAAGTCTATAATAAACTGTTTAGTGACTTGCTTTTTTAGATGGACTTTATTAGTAATATACTTTATCAAGTAGGCACTTCATTTGAAGAGAATAATATAGACTTAGAACTTCGAAAAAAACTTGACGCAGGTAAACTTTACAGTAGTTACAGATACTCCGAAATCTATTTATTTGGAAAAGTATTTGAGTCTGTATGTTATTTATGGTATATGGATAACAAATTAACCACTATTGAGTATAGATTTCATAATAGATTTTTAGAGCATTTTATTGAATCCATAAATGATGAATTACCACAAAACAATAAGTTGAATAAAGACCCATTTATAGAAAAGCATGAATACTATGCTTTTCAGGAAAGTGTAGCAATCCATCTGGTTGATTTGAATACGAATTTCTTTTTACTCAGAATATCCAATACTTCAACTCTTTTGAACATTAAAAACTCAAATAATAAACAGACATGAAAACAACTTTAAAATTAACCTTAGTACTATTTTTTGCCCTATTTGTGGCGTGCAATTCCAATGATGACATTATTGAAAATTCCAATGATATATTTATTGAAGTCAATGGAGACTTAAGAACTCCAAGTAATACTTCATCAGGTACTTATAATGTGGAATTATCAAGATTCTTTTTTGATGAAACATCTAATGAACCTTTAGGTGTGCAATTTGTAATGGATATCTATGACCCAGAAAGATTATATATAGGAGGTTTAGGAAATTATTCAAGCTGTGTTGAAGTTGAGCTATTTGTAGATTATTTTAGTGATGGATTCCCTGATTCATCAGCAGAAGTATCAACTATTTTCAATGCTAATTCAATACCCAAAGAAGAAAAATCAGGGAAGTGTGAAATCTTTATAAGACTCAAAGATATAAATGACAATATTATTATTGCAGGAACTGCTATTCCAGACCAAATTACACAATATACTTTAGTCCCAGGAGTAGGAGGATATTCAAGTTTCACATTTCAAAATCTAACTTTTCAAACTAATGATAATACTGGAAATCAATTTACAGTTGGAGGGAGAATAGTAGTGGAGTAAAAAGATTAGAATTAATAATAGAAGCCATCCTTTTAAGGGTGGTTTTTTTATGCCCAATAATTATGCAAATAGAAAAATTACCTTTTAAAATTGGAATGCATTATGAAAACTGGGAATTTGATTTGGATGTGGAAGAGTTTACTCAGAGTTATGATATGTACAGATACATAAAAGGAGATATTAAAGAATTTGAAGGATACATAGTTACAGATATCTTCTTGTATTTTAATCTTGATATTTTATTTCAAGTTGAGATGTATATGGAACAAGGAAAAATTCCTTTCAGAGAATTTCATAAAGTTGAAAATAACATATCAATACGAGGAGTAATTGAGAAGCAGACTAACTTAATTGAATTGACTTATAACAAACATAATATTTGGAGAGAACTCTAGCAAATAGGCATGCTTTTAGGTATACATCAATTAGAATACTTCTTCAAGATACTATAAATATTAAGGTTATAATAGTAAACTCGAGTCCCGTCCAGACCAATTAAAGAATCCTTAATAATCTAGATAATAGAGAGTTAAGGATTTTTTATTTTTCCTAAATACTTCAAAAAAAATATATTTTTTGAGTCCTTCACCATTGAGTCTAAATTAATGGGTCTTTAAAAATTTTTACTTTAATAATCTTTTCGTGTTGTAAAAATTTCCTGCAAAATGAGACACAAATAACTTCTTTACGTTTTAAGAGTGTTACATAATATTAATTAAAAACATGTTAAACAATGAAAAACTTTATTGCTCTATTAATTTATTCACTAGCAATATTTTCTAGCACAGAAAAAAAGGAAAACTATGTAGTTATTTCAGGGAATATTAAAAGCATTAAAAATGCTCAGGTTGATCTTTATTACAAAAGAGAAGGTCTCATGAAAAAGGTTGCTCATTTTCAGATTAAAAAAGATGGTTCTTTTAAAAAAGAGCTTGATATCCCAGAAGGCGAATACGTATTTATGCTGTCTGACCCATACAAAGCGATTCCAATTTACATAACTAAGGGTAGTAAAATATCATTTAGCTATGATGAAAGTGATGTAAAAAATACCATAAAATATAAAGGAGATAATGTCGCAATCAATGCCTACTTATTTAAAAAAAGACAGATATATTGGGATTTGGAGAGTAGTCCTATACGTAGAGAGTTAAATGTTAAGGCTGATGAATTAGGGTATAAGAAATACTATGTAGACCAAAGAGAAAAAGCGACTGCACTTTTAATGCAAACTAAAAACCTTCCAAGTTGGCTTGTAGCTAATGAGAAAGAAAGTATCTATTATTCGTATATGAAAAGTCTTATTTCCTGTGAGTTTTTCTTCAGGTTTTATGGAAACAAAGATTTTAATCCGTCAGAAAACTTTCTAAAAGAGATAAAAGAGTTTAATTTTAATGATGTAAATCATTTTAGTTTTTCAAAAGATTACAGAGCACTTGTGTATGATTACTACAGTGAAAAAGCAAAAAATGATGCTTACAGGCAAAAAACAAATGAAGATCAAGAATGTATTAAGGTGTTTAGCAATATTTCTAACGAGAAAATTAAAAACACATTACTGGTTTATCTTGCTAGAGATAAATATTTTTCCTACGGTAAAAAAGAAGAATCTTTTTATAGAGATATAGTAAAAGTGATTACAGATACAGATTCAAAAAAAGCTGTTCAGGGTATTTTGAGTGAATTAACCAAAAAGAATAAAAGAATAGCCAAGGGTGCTCCTTCACCAAAATTTATAGATTATGATAATTTTTTAGGCGGTAAAACATCTTTAGATGATTTTAAAGGAAAATATGTTTACATAGATTTGTGGGCTACTTGGTGTATGCCTTGTATTAAAGAAATCCCTTCTTTAAAAGAGTTAGAAAAAGAATATAAAGACAAGAATATTGAATTTGTAAGTATTTCTGTAGATAATAAAAATGATTATGAAAAGTGGAAGAAATTAGTTAAGCAGAAAAAATTAGGAGGAGTACAGCTATTTGCTGATGAAAATCTGGAATCTAGTTTTACAAAAGCGTATGGAGTTGTTGGAATTCCTAGGTTTATTTTTATAGATGCGAAAGGCAACATAATAGATGCTGATGCACCTCGACCGTCAGCGGAAAAAGAAATTAAAAATCTTTTTGACCAGTATCTTGCCAAATAAAACAGATTGTTAAGTTTTTTAAAAACTAGTTGGTTATTCCATTTAAATAATTAGATTTGCTACCAAGTAACAGGCACATGAAACTATACAACATTTGGCAAAGCTTTTATTTTTACTTCTACTTTATGCAGAAGCAGAGGCTTTGTGGTGTGGTATAATTTGTAATAAATTATCAAATCAATAAAGTCTCGAAGTTTTCGAGGCTTTTTTTTTGCAGTAAAAATGAAAACAAAAAAAGTAGCCATTCAAGGAGTAAAAGGATCCAATCATTATTTAGTTGCTAAAGATTATTTTAAGCAAGAAGAATCTGACATACAAGAATTTTTATCGTTTGATGCATTGGTAGAAAGCTTAAAAAATGAGCACAGCGATTGCGGAATTATGGCGTTAGAAAACTCCATTGCAGGTTCCATTATTCCTAATTATGCATTAATTGATGCAAATAATCTTATGATTGTAGGAGAGTATTATTTGCAAATTCATCTTCATTTAATGGCACTATCCAAACAATCACTAAAAGATATCAAAGAAGTATGTTCGCATCCAATGGCGTTGTTACAGTGTAAAACTTTTTTTAAACAATATCCAAACATCAAATTAGTAGAAGACACAGACACAGCAGAAGTAGCAAAGCGAATAGCAGAAAATCAATTGACAGGAGTAGCGGCAATCGCGCCTAAAATTGCAGCCGAAATGTTTGGACTTAATGTATTGGCAGATGACATACAAACTATTAAAAACAACGCAACACGTTTTGTAATTTTAGAGAGAAAAAAGAAAAATAAAACAGAGGAAGCAGAAATTGACAAAGCATCGTTAAAGTTTATGTTAGATCACAAACGAGGAAGTTTGGCAGCAGTTTTAAATGTGCTGAGTGACTGTAAGTTAAACATGACCAAAATTCAGTCGTTACCTAAAATCGATACGCCATGGAAATATGCATTTTTTGTAGATGTTACTTTTGATGCATATACAAATTATCAAAAAGCGTTATCTATTATACAAATTATGGCAGAAGATTGTAAAGTGTTGGGTGAATATAAAAATGCAAGAAAATGACACCAGCAGATAGATTACAAACCATTCAAGAATATTACTTTTCGCAAAAACTTAGAGAAGTAAAAATGTTGCAGGCTCAAGGTAAACCGATTATAAATATGGGTGTAGGAAGCCCAGATTTATTACCTTCAAAACGAGTTGTTCAAGCAATTCAGCAGGCAGTTGTAGAACCCAATGCACATCAATATCAAAGTTATATTGGATTGCCTGAATTTAGAAGTGCAATCACAGATTTTTACAATCGATTTTTTAATGTTTCATTAAATACAGAAAAAGAAATATTACCATTGATGGGAAGCAAGGAAGGAATTCTGCATATTTCCTTAGCCTTTTTAAATTTAGGAGATAAAGTGCTGATTCCGAATCCAGGATATCCAACCTATGCTTCTGTAACAAAACTAGTAGGCGCAACTCCGGTTTTTTATGAATTAGACGCAAAAACAAACTGGCTTCCCAATCTCGAAGAACTAGAAAAAACAGATTTATCAAAAGTTAAAATGATGTGGATAAGCTATCCACACATGCCAACAGGTGCAAAAGCCAATAAGAAATTTTATCAAGATTTGGTGAGTTTTGCTACACGAAATTCTATTCTGTTGATAAATGACAATCCGTATAGTTTTATTTTAAATGATACTCCAACAAGTATATTGTCTGTAAAAGGAGCTAAAGAAGTTGCTTTAGAGTTAAACTCATTAAGCAAATCATTTAATATGGCGGGTTGGAGAGTAGGAATGCTCTTAGGAAATGAACAATTTTTAAAAGAAGTATTAAAAGTAAAAACACAACAAGATTCAGGAATGTTTTATGGTATTCAAAAAGGTGCAATAGAAGCCTTAAAAACAAATCAGTTATGGTTTGATTCGATCAATGAAATATACAAAGAGCGAAGAAAACTCATCTGGAAATTCTTGGATAAACTAGGGTGTAGTTATAAAAAAGACTCTGTTGGTATGTTTGTTTGGGCAAAGATTCCGTTAGGCATTTCGTCAGAGGAAATGACAGATAAACTACTCTATGAGAAAAGTATTTTTGTAGCTTCTGGGACTGTTTTTGGATCAAAAGGAGAAGGATACATTCGTTTGTCATTATGTGTAGAGAAAAATCAAATTAAAGAAGCAATCAGCAGATTATAACAAAAAATATATTAGAACTTTGTAAGAAGCTCAATGAGTTAAAGTAACAACACAAAATATTTAAATCGCATGGAAAATAAAAAAGAGCTGCGAACGTGGCTAGATGATTTTGGCTTAAGCCATCCGTTAGTAATAGCAGGGCCTTGTAGCGCGGAAACAGAAGAGCAAGTGCTAACAATTGCCCATGAACTAAAAAATACAGATGCCACAGTATTGCGAGCTGGAATTTGGAAACCGCGAACAAGACCTGGAAATTTTGAAGGAGTTGGTTCGTTGGGTTTAAAGTGGTTAAAAAAAGCCAAAGACGAAACGGGAATGTTAACCTCAACAGAAGTAGCCAACCCTACTCATGTAGATTTAGCTTTAGAGCACGATGTAGATATTTTGTGGTTGGGAGCCAGAACAACTGTTAGTCCTTTTATTGTACAAGAAATTGCAGAATCGTTAAAAGGAACAGATAAAATTGTATTGGTTAAAAATCCGGTTAATCCTGATTTACCACTTTGGCTAGGAGCAATAGAGAGATTGTATAAATCGGATATCGAAAAAATAGGAGCTATCCACAGAGGATTTTCAACATACGAAAAAACACGATATCGAAACAATCCAAACTGGCAAATTCCTATTGAATTGCAAACACGTTTTCCAGATTTGCCTTTAATCTGTGATCCTTCTCATATTGCTGGTAGGCGAGATATTGTGTTTGATATTTGCCAAACAGCACTTGATTTGAATTTTGATGGATTAATGGTAGAAACACATCATAATCCAGATAAAGCATGGTCGGATGCGCAACAGCAAATTACACCGGCAACTCTTGTCAAAATGATGGAAGATCTTCGTATCCGAAAATCTACAGATACAGAAGCTGATTATAGAAACGCATTAAATACATTGAGAACTCAAATTGATGTAATCGATCATCAAGTAATTGAAATGTTGGGTAAACGAATGAAAGTTGCAGATGAAATAGGATTACTTAAAAAAGAGAAAAACGTAGCTGTACTACAAACAAGAAGATGGAACGAAATACTAGGAAAAATGATTTTAGAAGGAGAGCAAAATAATTTGAGCGAAGAATTTGTGCTTCGTGTTTTTAAAGCAATACATCAAGAATCTATTAATCATCAAGAAAAAGTGATAAAAGGATAGAAAATAAAAAAGTGGCCTAAGCCACTTTTTTATTTCTTTTTAGTATATGCTAATCTTCTTGAGGCTTTTCTCATTAGCCTATTTATTAAATCTTCAGGACTGCTTCCAATAGAGCCTGCTACTTTTTTATTGTAATTCCATAATAGTTCTCCGTCTATAGCGTTGTGAACTTTCATGTTAACAACTGCAGAATTGGTAGCTCCCCAAAAACCTATTAATATACCTAGTGCAGCAGAAGCTCCTTCAGACATAGGTTTATTTGTTTGAAAAGTTCCTGAAATGATGGCATCTACCCCAATTATTTTTGCTAATTCTTCAGGTGTATATTGCTCTAAGTTGTCTTGATTTATTCCTTTTTTAGCTAGAATTGCAGTTGTTTTTGCTGGGTCTTGAACGTCTATGTCTGTTAACTTTCCTCTTTTCTTTCTTTTTAAGAACCAAGAATACATAGATGTTTGAATCATCTTTCCTTCATTTTTTGCTAAAGATTCTAGCTGCTCTTCAGTCATTTTAGCCATTTGTTTAGGTCGTAACTTTACTGTTGCTTTAAAAGGAATAATTCCTATTACTTTGTGGTTTTTAGCAATCTCATCAAAGTTGGGATTTTCATATAAACTTGTTTGAGCAGTTGCTGCAATAGAAGAAAGGACAAATGTAAAAAGTAAAATAATTTTTCTCATAACTTTTAAATAAAATTGAATGGCGAATATATTACTTTAATTTCTAATTTAGCAATGATGACAGGTATCGTTTATAAATCTACAGGCAGTTGGTATTGGGTAATGTTCAAAGAAATATTATTCAAATGCAGGATAAAAGGGAAATTCCGAATAAAAGGAATTAAAAGCACCAACCCGATAGCAGTTGGTGATCGAGTAGATTTTTATACTGAAACCATTGGAGATGAAGAAACAGGAATAATTACTCATATTCACGATCGAAAAAATTATATTGTAAGAAAATCAGTAAACCTTTCTAAGCAAACACATATTATTGCTGCAAATATTGATCAAGCATTTTTATTGGTTACCATCACAAATCCACCAACATTAACAACATTTATTGATCGTTTTCTGGCTACGGCAGAAGCTTATTCGATTCAAGCAATTTTGGTTTTTAATAAAATGGATATGTATAGTATAGAGGAAAAAGCAGAAGTTCTGTATTTAAAAGATATTTATGAATCAGTTGGATATACATGTATTGAAGTTTCTGCTACAGAAGAGAAAAACATAGATAAGATTAAAGCGATGATGCGAGGAAAAGTGAATGTATTTGCAGGTCATTCTGGAGTGGGAAAATCAACATTGGTAAATGCAATTGAACCATCCTTAAAATTGAAAACACAAGAAATATCAGAACAACATAAACAAGGGCAACATACCACAACTTTTGCTGAAATGTTTGACTTGTCTTTTGATGCTAAAATTATAGATACTCCTGGGATTAAAGGTTTCGGTGTAGTTGACATGGAAAACGAAGAAATAGGAGATTATTTTCCAGAGTTTTTTGCTTTGAAACAAAATTGTAAGTTTAATAACTGCATTCATGTTAACGAACCTCAATGTGCGGTTAAAGAAGCGTTAGAAGACGAAAAAATTTCATGGTCTCGATATAAAAGTTATCTGCAAATACTAGAAGGAGAAGAAGAAAACTACAGAACAGATAATTGGGATTAAATTTATGAAAGTAGTTATTCAAAGAGTTTTAAAGTCGAGTGTAACTATAGACGGAGAAATTGTTGCCGCTATAGAATCAGGATTATTGATTTTGCTTGGAATTGTTCCAGAAGATTCTCAAGAAGATATTAACTGGTTAGTTACTAAGATTGCAAATCTTCGTATTTTTAATGATATAGAAGGAGTTATGAATTTGTCTCTGCGAGATATTAATGGAGAAGTTATAGTTGTTAGCCAATTTACTTTGCATGCAACTACTAAAAAAGGTAATAGGCCTAGTTATATTGCGGCTGCTAAACCAGATGTAGCTGTGCCTATTTATGAAAAATTTGTTGCTGATCTTGAAAAAACGCTCAATAAAAAAGTACAAACAGGCAAGTTTGGTGCAGACATGAAAGTGAAATTAATTAATGACGGACCTGTAACAATTATAATTGATACAAAAGATAAAAAATAATTCATTTATTTATTTCCCATGGAATTTATTTTGTATATTTGCCATGGAAAATAAAATTTAAAAACCAACAAAAATTATGAAAAAAATAGTTCTCACTTTAGCACTGGTTTCAGTAGCATTTCTTTCTTGTAAAGAAGGAAAAAAAGAAAAATTAGCAGTTAATGATAAAATGGTAGAAGAAGTAGAGGTGGTAGTTGTTGAAAATAATGTAGATACAGAATCTTCTGTTTTGTATTGGGAAGGAAGTAAACCTACAGGAACTCATAACGGAACAGTAAAAATTAAAAAAGGTTCTTTGGTTGTAGAAGATGGAGAAATTCAATCTGGCGAATTCCTAATTGATATGTCTTCAATTGTTTGTTTAGATCTTAAAGATTCTGATTACGGTAAAAAGCTGGAAGGACACTTAAAATCATCAGATTTCTTTGATGTTGCTAAGTATCCAGTTTCTAAATTTGTTATCACTTCTGTTGAAGATGAAGATGGCGAGTTGGCTATTACAGGAAATTTAACAATTAAAGACGTTACAAAAAGTATAACTATTCCTGCTAATCTAGAAGAAGAGGATAATGGGGTTATTACGTTAACAAGTGATGAATTTAGTATAGACCGATCTGAATTTAACGTAAAGTATGGCTCTAAAAAGTTTTTTGATAATCTTAAAGATAAATTTATTAGTGACCTAATGGAAATGTCTTTTGTTATCAAAACGAAGGAATAGTAAAAATTTAACTTTTGATATATAAAACCCTTGAAAATTTTGTTTTCAGGGGTTTTTAATTATAAAACAATTTCTGTTGTATTTTTCACTTCTCCAATTGTAAAGATGGAGTGAGTACTTCCAATGTGCTCTATCGTAGTTAGTTTTGTAACCATAAACTCTCGGTAAGCACTCATGTCTTTTACATAGATTTTTAGTATGTAGTCGTAATCTCCACTTACATGAAAACACTCTGTAACTTCATCAAGCTTTAAGATTTCTTTTTCAAAATGAGATAAGTATTCTTTTGAATGCTTTGATAGTTTTACGTGGCAAAAAATAAGAAAAGACCGCGCTACTTTATCCTTATTAACAAGTGCGACGTATTTTTTTATAACACCTTCTTTTTCTAGTTTTTTTATACGTTCGTAAGTTGCTGTAACAGATAAGTTAAGTTTTAACGACAATTGTTTTGTGGTTTGCTTACTGTCTTTTTGTAAAAAATGAATGAGTTTTTTATCAATTATATCCAATGCGCTAGGTTTTTTTTCTGTAAAAGAAAGAAATGTAGCTGTAAATTTAATTAAAAATCTACTTATTAAGAAAGTTATAGTTTTTTATTCTAAATTTTAATGTAACAATTGATTAATAGTCTGCATAATCCTTATTTTGTTAAATAAAATAAATACGAAAATATGAGCTTTAATCCCGCAGATAAGATTCAAGATTTACAGTACTTTGGAGAATTTGGAGGCGTAAACCCTTCTATTTCAGATTCATCTACCTACACCTTTTTATCAGCCAAAACAATGTTTGATACTTTTGAAGGTAACGCAGACGGTTGTTATTTGTATTCGAGACATTCATCACCTAGCAATTTATATTTAGGAGAGGCATTAGCAGCTATGGAAGGTACAGAAACTGCCAATGTAGCAGCATCTGGTATGGGAGCGATTACTCCCGTTTTGTTACAGTTATGTCAAGCAGGAGATCATATTGTTGCTAGCAGAACTATTTATGGCGGAACCTATGCTTTCCTAAAAAACTTTACGCCAAGAATCAATATTCAAACAAGTTTTGTAAATATCACGAAACTAGAAGCTGTAGAAGCAGCAATCACTGAAAACACAAAAGTTCTTTATTGCGAATCGGTAAGTAATCCGCTTCTGGAAGTAGCTGATATTAAAGCGCTTTCTGAGTTGGCTAAAAAATATAACTTAAAACTTGTGGTAGATAATACATTTTCGCCATTATCAGTTGCTCCTGCAAAATTAGGAGCAGATGTTGTTGTGCATAGTTTAACAAAGTTTATAAATGGTTCATCAGATACGGTTGGCGGAGTAGTTTGCGGTACGCAAGAGTTTATTGATCAACTACGAAATGTAAACGATGGCGCTTCTATGTTGCTAGGATCCACTATGGATAGTTTGCGAGCTTCATCTATCTTAAAAAACTTACGAACACTTCATATAAGAATGAAGCAACATAGTACTAATGCGTTGTATTTAGCACAGCGTTTTGAAGAGGATGGGCTTAAAGTAGTATATCCAGGCTTAGAATCACATCCGTCTCACGAGTTGTTTAAAACTATGATGAATCCAGAATATGGTTATGGAGGAATGTTAACGATTGATGTAGGAAATCTTAAAAAAGCCAATGAATTAATGGAGCTAATGCAACACGAAAACTTAGGTTATTTAGCCGTTAGTTTAGGTTTTTATAAAACGTTATTTTCTGCGCCAGGATCTTCTACTTCTTCAGAGATTCCAGAAGAAGAACAACAAGAAATGGGATTAACAGATGGATTAATTCGATTTTCTATTGGACTAGATAATGACATAGAAAGAACGTATTCTTTAATGAAAGGTTGCATGAAAAAAACGAAAATTTTATTATAATGACTGAAGTTATAAATGAAGATTTCTGTTAATTTAATAATGTTTTGTATGTAGAGAAATCTTTTCTATTTGTATAGCTCCCTCTAAAATCGTAACATTACGCTTCCAAAATACAAATATGAAAGAACAAGAAGGTAATTCTAAAATAAGTATGCAAAATCAGCAAATCGGAAAGAATAAAGAGTTAAGCCTTTTTCAAGCTTTTATTCCTGTTATTATCTTAATGGGATTTTTAGCGTATAACATCTTTTATGCTGATGGTGCTATGTTTGGAGATTATTCCAATCAATATATTCTTGTTATTGGAGGATTAGCAGCTGCTTTCGTAGGTTTCTTTAATAAAGTGCATGTAGTAAAAATGTTATTGGAAGTTTGGGAAAATTGGCGCAGTATCATGATTCCTATTTTTATCCTTCTTTTAGTGGGAGCTTTAGCAGGTACTTGGTTGGTGAGTGGAATTATTCCGGCAATGGTTTATTACGGATTACAAGTATTGAGCCCAGCAATATTTTTGCCAGCATCTGTGGTAATTTCTGCAATTATTTCTATTGCAACAGGAAGTTCTTGGACAACCTCTGCAACTGTAGGAATTGCTTTAATTGGTATAGGAACCGCTCTAGGAATTCCTGCAGGGATGATTGCAGGAGCTGTTATTTCAGGAGCCTATTTTGGAGATAAAATGTCGCCGCTTAGTGATACAACTAATCTGGCGCCAGCAATGGCAGGAACTGATTTGTTTACACATATTAAGTACATGGCGTATACAACAGTACCAACTGTAATAATTACAATAATTGCTTTTGCTATTATGAGTTTTACGATTGATACAACAGGAAACGCAGATGTAAGTGGATTGCTACAAGCCATAAAAAATACATTTACAATTACACCTTGGTTATTTGTGGTTCCAGGAGTTGTTATTGGATTAATTTTGGTAAAAGCAAAACCTCTTTTTGCCTTAGGAGTTGGTGTGGTTCTAGCAGGTGTTTTCGCATTTATATATCAACCAGATATTTTGATGAGTTTATCCGATTCAAAATTAGATTCGGTTATTCAAGCAGTTTTTACAGATGTTCAGGTAACAACTGAAAACGAAAAACTTACAGAATTGTTTAGTGCTGGAGGAATGATGGGAATGACCTGGACAATTCTACTAATTCTTTGTGCAATGATTTTTGGAGGCGTAATGGATGCAATAGGAGCGTTATCTAAAATAACAAAAGCGTTACTTTCTTTAGCAAGTTCTGTTTTTGGCTTGTTTGCTAGTACAGTTGTAAGTTGTTTAGGTTTAAACGTTATTGCTTCTGATCAATATTTAGCAATCGTAATTCCAGGAAAAATGTTTAAAAAAGCTTATGAAGACAAGCAATTAGCACCAGAAAACTTAAGTAGAACGTTAGAAGATTCGGGCACGGTTACCTCTGTTTTAATTCCTTGGAATACTTGTGGAGCTTATCAATCGAGTGTATTAGGAGTAGGAGTAGGAGAATATTTCCTTTTTGCAATTTTTAATTGGCTATCTCCTTTTATGACCTTATTATTTGCTGCTTTTAATATAAAAATAAGGCAGCTGATTAAGCGTTAGAACTTTTACTTCCGTAATTTTCCTATTACAATTCCTGAGAGAGATATTAATAAAAGTATCCATGGAGTTCCGTGGAGTAGAATGTCAAAATAATCCATAGGTTTCATAGCATTAGGACCGCTAAATGCTTCGCCTCCTAAAATCCATTGTATTTTACCTATAATATGTGGTGGATTAAAAAGAGCTAATCCAACAGTAAGGCTAGCTATTAAAAATAATTTCCAGTGTTTTTTTAGCATTTTTATTAGCGCATTTTTTATGATTTTTTTCGGGAAAGTACGCAGCTGAAATTAGCCGTTTGTTTTATTTTTCCTTAACAATTGAATTATAGTCATTGTTGGTAAATTGTTTTAATCAAACCCCTCACTAAAAAATTCCTCCAATGTCATGTCAAATGCTTTTGCTACTTTCAGCAGACTTGTATATTGCATATCTGTTCCGATTTCATATCTCCCGTATTGAGCTCTATGAATCCCGTTTTCAAAGGCAAAAGTTTCATAACTGTTATATCCTTTTTTAATTCTCAACGACTTTATTCGTTTTGCTAGTTTTTTAACTTCAATAGATTTATCCATTTAGTAAAGAAACTCACGCAACTATTAATATGTTACTACTAATTAGTAGTAAATTAAATTAATTTAATAGCTTTGTAAGAGTATTTAAAATAGAAAATTATGGAAAAGAAAAGCGTAGAACTCACTCTAGCACAAAAAGAATTACTCCAATTACTACAACATAGCGAAGTTGAAAATTATTTTGAATCTCTTAAGAAAGTACATTATTTAGGAACTTATTTGATTGATCCAGAGTTGGTAGATATTTCTGCATCTGGATATGTTCATCAATTATTAGATGTAATTCAGAAAATAACACTAGAAAAAGGTTACTAATAAGTAAAACTAGAATTCTGAATAGTTGGGTTTTTCTTATAAAGTTTAAGATTATTTAAAAACAGTAGGAAATCTTTTATATTACTTAAATTTAATTGCTTAAATCGCTATTCTTTTATACTAGGCTGTGAGTAGTTTTTATTCAGTTACTTTTTTTATAAATCAAAATATAATCTTTTTCATATTCGACTTTCATTTCAGTCTCTGTAAGTTCAATAATTTTATCGGAAGATGCATCTAGAAAATTTCCGTTTTCATCTTTTCGCCATTTTTTGTCAGTCATAAATTTTTGAGTTTTAATGATCAGTTTTCCTTGTCTTGAGTTTTTTGGGATAACCATTTCATACTCGATTTCTTTTTCAGAGATTATTTTCCAATTTCCCCTATCCGTGTTTTCTTCAGTAAACTTTTTTCGATAAGTTCCATTTGGATTCAAGGTGATTTTTGGTCCGTTCGCAACTATTTTCATTTTTTCTCCATTAGGATAAATCCGATAGATATGTTTTACTTCTTGATTATTTTTATCAACTGTTTTTATATAATTCCATACTCCGATTATATTTTCAGCTAATAATTCGTTTCCTTGACCAAATACAGTTGAGCAAAAGAGTAATAATAATATTGATAGTCTTATTTTGATTTTCATTTTTTAATGTTTGCTAACGTTTAGTATATGGTAAGTAGGGCAGTAGAAAGCGATAACCTTTCAAATTTGCACTGAGCCAAAGCGTTGTATTTTGTTTTTATCTTATTCATTTTAAAGGCCAAATCAACGATTTGGTTGACTTTATAAATAGCACTAAACTTTTCGTTGGCCATCGAACGCCCTATTTGCTATATACAGTGTTGTACACAGTTTTATTTATATTTTATTCCTATTGAGCTTGAGCCTCCTCTTTTATCATAATTAGTCCATACTTCTCCCCAATTAAATTTTCGCTCTTTATCTAATTCTTTGTTCAGCCAATTTTCAAATTTCTTTAGTTTTTCTTTTTCTACTTTTTCACTCCAAGTGTCCCAACCAGAGTTCAATTCAAATGGTTTGTCATTTATCACCATTGTGAGTTGAGATAATTTTTCCTCTTTAAAGCAAAGAGAAATAATGAAATACTGGTTGTCAATTTGAATATTTTTAATGTCTAACCATTTATATCCATTACCCATATCCCTTATCTCTTGAAGTACTCCCAATTTTTGCCTTTCAATCATTTCAAAACTTGAGTTTGGCTCTAAATTTAACGAGTCGTTCAATTGTATATGTCCTTTGGTTTTATCTATCATTTTAATTGTGTACAACTTCTATATAAACCAATTCCAAACAACTCCAAATCGAATAACAAAATCTCGGTAAGGATGCCTTGGTGCAGAAAAATAGTTTTTGCTGCTAACATTAGATAACGCATTATCAATCTTAAAGTAAATACGTGTTCGTCTTACTTGCGCATTAAAAAATAGATCAAGAGTTGGGTAGCCAATTTTATCAGTATCTTGAAGCGTAAAATCTGATAAAAGTGGATTATAAGCATTGGCATTATATTCTGTAAAATAGTTAAAAGTTGCTCCTATCATTACTTGCATAGGATTGCCTTTAAACCAATAATCTTTATAGTAAAATGTATTTCTAGTAACAAAATCAGGAACCCTAAAAACACTGCTTCCAGAACTTACATTTTGATACATAAGCGTATTGTATAATCCAAATTTTCCAGATCGGAATTCTTTCCAGGCTTTAACTTTTAGATAAGCAATACTTTCAGAAGTTTGATAAGGTAAGTTGTCACTTCCAAAATATGTATAGTTGTCAATATTTGTAAAATCAAGCGAAGCATTTATCCATTTAGATTCTAAGTTAACTCCTAGGTTTCGAGTTTGAATATTTTCAAAATTATTTTCCCAGTTATAATTATCGTATGCGCTTTGGTGTAATAAAAAATTAAAATTAGGAGCTGTTGAATGAATATTTATATTTCCAGAAACAGTGAATAAACTATCTTTTTTAAAGCTGGCTTTTGCGTACAAATAATTTCCAGAAAGAGTATTATTTCCAGGAGTAATTCCAGCATCTGCGTATAAAGAAAAACCTTTTATTTGAGCTCTCCAATCTGCTCCGAATCCTAAATTATCAGCTTTTAACTGACGCGTAGAAACAGGATTATTCGGATTTAAAATACTATCGTAGGCGTGCGTTACACTTTTTAAATCAGCTTTTGCTCGAAACTTGCCTAGCACATATTTTGAATTAAATTCAAGATAGAATTGATTACTCAAATATCGATTTGTTACATTTTCATTAATAGCAGAAGAAGTGTGCGCATTTCCAAAAAAAGAAGAAGTGCTACTTTCTATAAACTTATATGTTTTGTTTTCACTCAAAAAGCGATGACCAATTTTTAGATTGCTAAAATCAGTATTTTTTTTAATGGAATCTTTTTTTGATGATAGCAACTTAAAATCGTGTTCTATATAAAACCGTGTAGCGTCAAACTGGTTTTCGGTATCTTCAAGATTAACATCTAACCTTGATCTTTGTGAAAAGTTAGGATCGTTTGCTATAAACGATTCTAAGGCAGAATCGGTAAGTCCACCATTTTCTTGCCCAAACATATCCTGTGTGGCAATATGAGCTCTAATGGTATATTGCTCTTCTTTGGTTTCGTAGCGAAATGTAGTTCTAAAATTCCCTAAACTTACCAATGATCTTCTGTATTGCCCTAAAGAACGAACCCCTTTATAAGCAACAGAAAAGTTCATTCGTTCAGAGAAATTTAGTGTAAAAAGCGCATCGAGAACTTGTCCTTGCTGCATTCCGGTTCTATATAAAATCTCTGTAGTTGGAGTAGGAACTTGGTAGTAATTGATGTCATCAACATCCATGTAAAAAAACTCCTTGGCTCGATATCCAAAGCTTGGTGAAGTTTTCCGATTTCTAAAATTATAGGCCAGGTTATTAAACGTTTGCCCTTGATTATGAAAGGCGAGTAACTCAAAATTATCTTTTCGTAAAAAGTTGAATTTGTATTCTTTTGTAATCGTTAGCGTTGTGTCTATGTAAGTAGTGTCATTGATGGGAGATATTATTTTGTAGTCGGTGTATTTTGTTTTTCCACTAAGTGTTACTTTTCTTTCTCCATTATTTCCTAACGTATCCACTCCATTATTAAAAGTAGGACCTCCTATTAATGTTCTTTGGGCATAAACAGTAGATGTAATTGTAATAAGTAGTAAAAATGAAAAAAATAGGATATTTTTCATTGACAAAATTTTGACAAATGTAAACTTTTAAACGTAATTTGGTTTTGATTCGTCTTTTAAGAGATACAAAAAATGTTGTTAAAAAATTTTAGTGGTTTTAAATTAGAAGCAGGAACAGATGAAGCAGGAAGAGGTTGTTTATCTGGCCCCGTAGTTGCAGCGGCAGTTATTCTTCCTGAAAACTTTTCACATCCACTTTTAAATGATTCAAAACAACTGACTGAAAAACAACGATTAGAGTTAAAACCATATATTGAAGATAATGCAATTTCATATGGAGTTTGTTTTGTTCATAATGAAGAAGTAGATAAGGTAAATGTTCTACAAGCTTCTATTATAGGAATGCATCGTTCTATAAAAGCTCTAACAAAGCAGCCGGAATTTATAATTGTAGATGGAAATAAGTTTACAACTTATGAAAACATTCCTCACAAAACAATTGTTAAAGGTGATGCAAAGTATCAAAGCATTGCAGCAGCTTCAGTGCTTGCAAAGACTTATAGAGATGAATTTATGAAAAAAATTCACTCAGAATATCCTAATTATAATTGGGAAAAAAATAAAGGATATCCAACAAAAGAACACAGAGAGGCAATTAAGCAATATGGAATAACGCCATATCATCGAAAGTCTTTTAAGTTACTTCCAGATCCAGTTTTGTTTGATTTTGAATGATTACATCTGTTATTTCAAACTGATTCACAAAATGATTTAAAATCTTTTTTTTCACTTCTTCTTCATCTACTTTCTGGCCTAATTCGGCTTCTAGAGAAGTTACTGATTTGTCTTGAATACCACAGGGAATAATATGATCAAAGTATCCAAGATTTGTATTTACATTTAATGCGAATCCGTGCATAGTAACCCAACGGCTACTGCGAATTCCCATTGCACATATTTTACGGGCAAAAGGAGTTTCTACGTCTAGCCAAACACCAGTTTCACCTTTGCTTCTTTCACCTTTTAAACCATATTCTGCAATAGTTTTGATAATAACTTCTTCTAAAAAACGCAAATACTTGTGAATATCAGTAAAGAAATTTTCTAAATCAAGAATTGGGTATCCAACAATTTGACCAGGCCCATGATAGGTAATATCTCCGCCTCGATTAATTTTATAAAAACTAATTCTTTTTTGTTCTAGTTGCTTTTTATTTAATAGCAAGTTATTAAGGTCTCCACTTTTTCCTAACGTATAAACATGAGGGTGCGTAACAAAAAGAAAATAGTTTGGAGTTGTTTTTTTTTCTTGAGTTGCTCTATTCTCTCTTTTTAAGGAGATGGTTTTTTCTAGAAGCTGTGTTTGGTAATCCCAAACTTTTTTATAATCTGCCAGCTCTAAATCTTTTGTGATAAGTGTTTTATTTGCCATGTCAATTCAGCTAACAAAGTTAAATAAATAAGTATATTTGACGACTTTGATTTTTTAAGTTAAAATTTTTATTGTGAAGCGATTAATTCTTATAACCATTCTAAGTTGTTTATTCTACTATTCATGTAACAAAAATAAAACTGAACTGATTTTTCTAGGTACAGTTCACAGGCCTATTGAAAGCTTTTCACCGGATACGCTCTATAACATACTAGAAAAGATAAAGCCAGATTTGATTCTTTTTGAAGTTGATTCTTCTTTTTTTGATGAAAGCTTTAAGTTCACTAAAACTTGGGATAGTAACGAAAATATTGCTACTATAAAGTACATGAATAATTATGATGTTAAAGTAAGACCATATGATTTTACAGGCAGAAATGAATACAGGCTTAAAATAGGTTCAAGGCCTACAGATAATAAAGCCACTGGCTTGTTAAGAAGTCTATATGATGATGGAAAATTGACAGAAGAAGATGAAAATCTTTATAAAAGGTTTCTACGAGTTAACGATACATTAAATTCCTTTGCTTACAAAGGAGCTAAATATTTTAATAATTCTAAGTCAGACAGTGTTGCCAAACTTCGTCAAAAACTTCAGTATAAGAGTCTTCTTAAGGTTATGGAAAATTATCCTGTTTTCCGTAATACATATCATGTAAAAGAAGATGGAGATAGTATAAGCTACTATGACGGTTTTAAACGCGCGGGTGATTTCTGGGACTTGCGAAATAAAACCATGGCAAAACATATCTTTCATTTTGTAAAAGAAAAAGAAGGAAAACGCATAGTTGTTTTAAATGGTTATTACCACAGACATTACATATACTCTTTGCTAAAAGAAAAGGAGAAAGAAGAAGATTTTGTTATTAAAGAGTTTTACGACTATAAATAATTGTATATAAGAAAATTAAGTGAGTAATATTATTGTTAACTTTACCGTAAAATAGCTTTAAATGAGAACAAAAATAATTTTTAAACTATCGTTCCTTTTTTTCTTTTTTTCTTTAGCTTCTTTTTCTCAAGAATCTTACTGGAAGAAGATAAATAATAACAATTTTATAACCCAAAATAAAGAACTTTATCACAAGAAAAATTCCCCAAAAAAATACAATCTATATTCTCTAGATTTAACTGCCATTACTGGGCAACTCAATAATAGAAGTGCCAGTAAGAATATAGTTTATTTACCTAATGCGGAAGGAGAGATAACAAAATATTTGCTTAAAGAAGCTTCTAATCTTGATCCAAAACTAGCTCAGAAATTCCCAATGATTAAGTCATATTCTGCTCAAGGGATTGATGACCCAACAGCTTTTGCTAAGATAAGTGTTGGAACTGACGGTTTTCATGCAGCTATTTTTTCAGGACATAAAAGCACGGTTTATATTGATCCTTATACAAAAGATAACCAAGAGTATCTTGTTTACAAAAAGAATAGTTTAAATGATCAAGTTTTAGATTTTACTTGTGAAGTAGAAGAAGTTGCCAAGAAATCGTTAAATAATAACAATGTTGTTAGAAGAACTCCAGATGATGGGAGGTTACGTACATTTAGATTGGCATTGGTCTGTAGTGGCGAGTATGCTCAATTTCATTTAAATAACCAAGGGATTCCTGTTTCAGCAACAGATTCACAGAAGAAAGCAGCAGTTTTATCTGCCATGAATACTACTATGAACCGAGTTAATGGAGTTTTTGAGAGAGATTTATCAGTAAGAATGATTCTCGTTGCTAATAATGATGATATCATTTTTTTGGATTCTGACACAGATGATATAACAAATGGCTCAGCATCTGCTATGATAGACCAAAGTCAATCAATTTGTGATAGCCGAATAGGTAGTGCAAATTATGATATAGGACATTTATTTGGCACAAATGGATCTGGGTTGGCAGGCTTAGGTGTTGTTTGTGTTAATGGTCAAAAAGGTAGTGGTATCACTGCAACAGCTCAACCAATAGGAGACCCTTTTGATATAGATTTTGTAGCTCATGAGATGGGACATCAGTTTGGGGCACAACACACACAAAATAATGAATGCAATAGAAATAACTCCACAGCAGTGGAGCCTGGCAGTGCTTCTACAATAATGGGTTATGCGGGGATTTGTGCACCAAATGTTCAAAGTAATAGTGATGATCACTTTCATGCAATTAGTATTGAAGAGATGTGGTCTACTATTCAAAATTCAGCAACTTGTGGTAACAATACTACTACAGATAACACAGCTCCTGTAGCAGATGCAGGTTTGGATTATACAATTCCAAGATCAACACCTTTCGTATTAAGAGGTAGTGCTACGGATGTTGATGGAACATCTAGTTTAACTTATAATTGGGAACAAATAGATAATGAGACTGCACAGATGCCTCCACTTTCTACCAATACAGTTGGTCCTGCTTTTCGATCATTACCGTCTACAACTTCACCTAATAGATACATGCCAAGCTTAGCTACAGTAATAAGTGGTTCTACGGCTTCTACTTGGGAAGTTGTTCCTTCTGTATCAAGAGACATGAATTTCGCTTTTACCGTAAGAGATAATAATTCTGGAGGAGGAGGGCTTGGTAGAGATGACATGAGGGTAACTGTAGATGATTCTGCAGGTCCTTTTGTAGTAACTTCACAAACAAATAATGTTACATGGAATGTAGGGAGCTCTCAAGAAATAACTTGGGATGTGGCAGGAACAGATGTAGGAAGTGTAAATACACCAACCGTAAATATATTACTATCTCATGATGGCGGGCAAACATTTCCCGTAACCTTGGCTTCTGATGTGCCAAATGATGGAAGTCATACAATTACAGTCCCTCAAATAGGTGGAGGTTCCAGCCAGGTTAGAATTATGGTCGAAGGGAATAACAACATTTTTTATGCAGTAAATTCCTCTAACTTTACGATAGAAGAATCTGAGTTTGCATTAGCATTAGATAATGCTGTAGTGAATACATGTACTCCTAACAGTGCTGTGTTTACCTTTACCTACAACACTTTTTTAGGGTTTAATGGAACAACTAATTTTTCTGCAATTAATTTGCCTGCAAATGCAATAGTTAACTTTAACCCTTCTTCTGCTTCTTCTGATGGAACACAAGTTTCACTTACAATAACTGGAATAGAAAACGTGGCTATTGGGTCTTATCCTTTTCAAGTGCAAGGGGAGTCAGGAAATATAATAAGTGCGGCAAGTGCTACAGTTAATGTCTATAATAATAATCTTTCTACACCTACTTTAAATGTGCCATCTGATGGGCAAACTAGCGTGTCTTTAACGCCTACATTGCAATGGTCTTCAGATGTAAATGTAGCTTCTTATGATCTTGAAGTAGCTACTGATGTCAGCTTTAATACGGTGGTTTTAAGAGAAATTGTTTCGAGCAATTCATATACTATTCGTAATAGTTTAAGTTCAGGAACAGCATATTATTGGAGAGTAAGACCTAGCAATACTTGTCTGGAAGGTAATTTTTCTAACACTAGTAGTTTTACCACTACTTCATGTACAGTATGTTCATCCGTAGCCAATGTAGCTTTTCAAACAAGTACAACTAGAGTAATATTTAATACTATTGATAATTCATCTAGTAAAACTTTAGGAGGTTATTCTGACTACAGAAACATATCCACAAATGTTCAAAGAGGTGAAGATTATAATCTTAGTGTTCAGGTAAATACAGATGGAGAATTTACCACTCAAACTTTAGTATGGATCGATTGGAATCAAGATTGTGATTTTGACGATGTAAACGAAACGTATGATTTAGGTACGGCTACAAATGTAGCTAATGGTGTTACCAGCTCAAGTCCGCTAAATATATCAATTCCTTTAGATGCTAGCTTAGGATCAACCATTATGCGAGTATCAACTAAATATGCTGGTGATGGAAGTCCTACTTCTTGCGAAAATGGAGCAGATGCAGAGGTAGAAGATTATTCAATTGTTGTACAAGATGTTACAGCTTCTATAGAAGATTTTGCATTTGAAGGATTTAATTTATATCCAAACCCAACACAAGGTGCATTTACGATTCGTTTTAAAACAATCTCTTCCGAAAATGTATTAATTAGAATAATGGATATTGCAGGGAGAACAGTTTTTGCTAACACATATCAAAATGTAGCTTCTGATTTTTCAGAAAGAGTAATGTTAGAGAATATTTCATCAGGAATTTATTTATTACAGATTCAAAATGGAAATAAACAGACTACTCGAAAACTTTTAATAGAATAAACAAAGAAACCTATACGTTCTGTTTTTATGTCTATTGTAGTTAGTAACGTAGTAAAATCGTATGGTAATCAGTTAGCATTGAATAACATCAGTTTTCAAGCTAAAAAAGGAGAGGTTATTGGTTTTCTGGGACCTAACGGAGCAGGAAAATCGACTATGATGAAAATGCTAACAGGGTTTATTCCTGCAGATAAGGGTTTTATTTCTGTTAATGGTCTTGATATAAAAGAAAAGCTAATAGCTGTTAAAAAAACGATTGGTTATTTACCTGAGCATAATCCTCTTTATGTAGATATGTTTGTAAGAGAGTATTTATTGTTTCAAGCAGGAATATACAAACTAAAACAAGAATCAGTAGAATTTGCCATTTCTCAGGTAGGATTGTCTTCTCAAGCCCATAAAAAAATTGGAGAACTCTCAAAAGGATATCAACAAAGAGTAGGATTAGCTGCAGCCATTTTGCACAATCCAGATGTGCTAATACTAGATGAGCCTACTACAGGATTAGACCCTAATCAATTGCAGGAAATTAGAGGGTTGATAAAAGAACTAGGAAAAGAAAAAACGATTTTATTTTCTACTCATATTATGCAAGAGGTAGAAGCTGTTTGCGACCGTGTTATTATTATTAATAAAGGAGAATTACTGCTAGATAAGCGCATAGAAGATATAAAACAGAATAACAAACAAGTTCTCGAAGTAAGTTTTAATTACAAAATAGAAGAACAATTCATCAAACAACTACCTAATATAGTATCCTTTAAAAATACCTTTGATGCTACATGGCTTATAACTTTTAATTCAGAAAAAGATATGCGCCCAATTCTTTTTGATTTTGCACAAGAGAAAGGATTAAAGATTTTAGAGCTTCATTCTAAGAACGAAGATTTAGATTCTTTGTTTCAAAAATTAACGAAGCTTTCATAGGTTGTTAAATGTAAATTACCTTTTTGTAAAGGTTGTTTTACTTTTATCAGATTGATTTGCACGTTTAAAAAGACCCCTTATTTTTGGTGGAAATTTAAAAGTGTGTGTATCGATGAAAACAACTACTACCTATGGGTTAGTAATAACCCTTTTTCTATTTTTTTATTCGTTAATTTCCTTTTCTCAAGAATCGTATTGGCATAAGGAAGAAAAGAATAGCATTTCACTTCAAAATGAAGCGACTTACCAAAGAGATCACTTACCCCAAGAGTACGATTTGTATTCGTTAGATGTATCTGCATTTGGTAATCAACTTAAGAGTAAAGGAGGTATAATTTACTTGCCCAATGTAAATGGAAAATTAATGCCGTTTACAGTATTAGAAGAGACACCTTATCTAGCTCCCGAACTAGCTAGAAGGTTCCCAATGATTCATTCGTACACTGCTCAAGGAGTAGATGATCCGGCTATGGTTGCTAAGATCAGTTTAGGTACAGATGGTTTTCATGCGGTTATTTCTCCAGGACCAAGAGGGGCAATATATGTTGATCCTTATACAAGAGACAACCAAATGTATATTGTTTATGATACCAGTAGTTTAGACCCGGGAGACTTCAACTTTAGCTGTGATGTAGAAGAAGTTACTAAAAAGTCTACAGAAGATAAGTTAATGAAGACCAGTAGTTTTCATGATGGTAAACTACGTGTTTATAGATTAGCAGTAGTTGGAAGTGGGGAGTATTCTCAATACCATTTGCGCAATCAAGGAGTTCCAGATACTGCTACAGATTTGGAGAAGAAGGCAGCAGTTTTATCGGCAATAAACACTACGATGACACGTGTTAATGCAATTTTTGAGAGAGACATCTCAGTTAGAATGGTATTGGTTGCTAATAATGATGATATTATTTTTCTAGACCCTGATACTGATGGCATAGATGACTCTGATAAATATCGAATGATAACTCAATGTCAATCTATTTGTAATGATAGAATAAGTGATGAAAACTATGATATAGGTCATATGTTTGGTGCCAGGCCTCACGGAGGATTAGCAGTATTGAGATCTGTTTGTAGAAGTTCTAAAGCACGTGGAGTTTCAACAGGTGTAGCGGGCTATAATTTTATAAAAGTTATAGCTCATGAAATGGGTCATCAGTTTGGTGCTAATCATACACAAAATAATCCGTGTCAAAGAAGTTTTCTATCTGTAGAACCTGGTAGTGGTTCTACAATTATGAGTTACGCAGGGGTATGTTCTCCAAGTGTGCAAGGAAGTTCAGATTATTATTTTCATATGAAAAATATTGAAGAGATGTGGTCTACTATTCAAAATTCGGCAGCTTGTGGTGTTGAGGTAATTACGGGTAATACAGTCCCTATCGCAAATGTAGGTCTTCCTGATGCTGATGAATATGATTATGTAGTTCCAAAATCTACCCCTTTTGTACTTAGAGGAAATGCTATAGATATTGATGGAACAGGTAGTTTAACCTATGTCTGGGAGCAAATAGATGCTGCAGTTGCACCGATGCCTCCACTTCCTACTAATGTAGAAGGTCCTATGTTTCGATCCTTACCACCATCATCATCACCTAATAGATACATGCCTGATTTGGCTACTGTGATAGCTGGCTCAACCGCATCTACTTGGGAGGTACTTCCTTCTGTATCAAGAGAATTAAATTTTGCTTTTACAGTAAGAGATAATAATCCTTCAGGAGGAAGTTTTGCTATGGATGGCATGACAATACTTGTAGATGATTCTGCAGGTCCGTTTGTTGTTACTTCTCAAACGAGTAATGTTACATGGTATGTGAATACTCCTCAAGAAGTAACTTGGGATGTTTCGGGGACAAATACAGGAAATATAAATACACAAACAGTAAATATTTTATTGTCTATAGATGGCGGTCAAACATTTCCGATCACCTTAGCTTCCGCTGTACCAAATAATGGAAGCCATACAATTACAGTTCCGAAAATAGGAGGAGATTCTAATAAAGCGAGAATCATGGTTGAGGGAAATAACCATATTTTTTATGCGGTAAACTCCTCTAACTTTACAATAGGCGAATCTGAAATCATACTGTTTTTAGACAATGTAAGTACAAGCAATTGTTCTACTTATGATAATAATGCATTGTATACATTTACTTATCGTACACCTTTAGGGTCTAGATTTACTTCATTTTCAACAGTTGGTTTGCCGTCAGATGCTGTAGCTAATTTTAATCCGCCCTCTGCCTCTTCTGATGGAACACGAGTAACACTCACAATAAGTGGAATAGAAAATATAGATGTAGGGTCGTATACTTTTCAAGTACAAGGTGAATCAGGAAATATAAAAAGTGTTTCGGATGCTACTATGAATGTGTATAATAATAATCTTTCAGCTCCTACTTTAGTCACGCCTTCAAATGGTGAAGCGAATGTAAATTTAGCTCCAGAATTAAAGTGGGATATTGATGAAAATAGTGCTTTCTATGATCTTGAAGTAGCTACGGATATTAATTTTAATACAATTATTCTAAGAGAGAGTGTTATTGATAATTTTTACACTTTTAGTGAAGGTTTAGACAGAAATACAACGTATTATTGGCGAGTAAAATCTAAAAACCCTTGTACTGAAAGTCGCTTCTCTAGTGTCAATAGCTTTACTACCACATTGTGTGCAATTTGTCCATCTGCGGGTGAGATAGAATATGTTGAAGTAGGAACCACCAAAGTAGTTTTTAATACAATTGATAATTCATCTGCTACAGAATTAGGATATAATGATTATCGAAACATTTCAACTAATGTAACAAGAGGAGATAGTTATACTCTTAGCATACAAGCCAAAACAATTGCAGATTGGATGACTCAAACAATAGTTTGGATTGATTGGAATCAGGATTGTGTTTTTAATGAAGAAAATGAATCATATCATTTAGGTTCGGCTGTAAATGTAGTTGACGGTGATCCTACAGATAGGAGCCCGTTAGGCATAAGAATTCCTGTAAATGCAAGTTTAGGAAGAACCACAATGCGGGTGACAACAAAACATGATTCAGATCCTAATCCTTGTGAAAATGATTTCTTTGGTGAAGTAGAAGATTATTCAATTGTAGTACAAGAAGCATCAACTGCTTCAAAAACTACTTTGTTATCTAAAAACAATGATGTAGAAGACTTT